>CANMSA010000001.1 GCA_947500385.1 uncultured Flavobacteriaceae bacterium
TTTGAGGTTTGAGGTTTGAGGTTTGAGGTTTGAGGTTTGAGGTTTGAGGTTTGAGGTTTGAGGTTTGAGGTTTGAGGTTTGAGGAAAAAAATAAATTCAAATACAAATGTCAAACTCAAATTCAAACCTATAGTCTTTAATTAACTACTTAATACTGAATACTCATTACTGTCCATGGTTAATTGACCACTATTCTGCGAAAGGATGTTGGATGTTGGATGTTGGAGGAAAAAATAAATTCAAATACAAATGTCAAACTCAAATTCAGGCCTCTGGTCTTTACTAACTACTGAATACCGATTACTGAATACTGATTACTCATTACTGTCCACTGTTAATCGACCACTATTCTGCGAAAGGATGTTGGATGCTGGAGGAAAAAATAAATTCAAATACAAATGTCAAACTCAAATTCAAACCTATAGTCTTTACTAACTACTGAATACTGATTACTGATTACTGATTACTGATTTGTACGTCCCTGATATAGGTTGACCATATTTAATGGAAAACCATGAAAGCAAATTTAAGAAAGATCAGCAAGCGCCGTTATTTTTCGGACGATTACAAAAAGAGAATTGTCTCTGATTTTGAGAGTGGCAAGTTCAGTGTGCTTGAGCTGACGCGATTGCACAAAATATCGGAAAGCGGTATTTATCGATGGATATATAAATTCTCTACCTTTAACGAACAAGGAATCAGGGTTGTTGAAATGAAGGACAGTAGCACGAACAAGGTCAAGGAACTGGAGAATCGGATCAAAGAACTTGAAGCGGTTGTGGGCCGTAAGCAGATTATGATCGATTATCTGGAAACGATGATGGAGGTTGCCAAGGACGAACTTGATATCGATATCAAAAAAAACTACTCCACCCCACGATCGGGCGTTTTAAAGAAAGGCGAGGAACAATGAACTATTCTTTGAATCAGCTGTACACCACGATCGGCATCACCAAACAGGCGGTACACCGGTATGCCGTGCGTCAGGCTATTTTTGATTCCAATATGGCCCGAACGGTCCGTGAAGCGGACGACCTTCGAAGGGACTTACCCGGTTGTGGGGTGGAGAAGATGTATGACATATTGCAGCCTGGTTTTATCGGAAGGGACCGTTTCGTGGAAACGATGATGTCCCTAGGCTATGGACTTAAGCGAAAGAGGAATTACAGGCGTACGACATTTTCCTCAAGAACGGACTGTCCCAACTTGATCAAGGGGATGAAAGTCGCAAGGCCTTCAACGATATGGCAGTCCGACATTACCTATATACCTGTTGGGGGCAAACACTTCTACGCGGTATTTATAATAGATGTATACACAAAGAAGATCGTAGGCCATGCCATCTCGGCGCATATGAGGGCCAGTGCCAATATCCGGGCACTGAAAATGGCCCTCAAATACCATGACGCCCCTAAGATCCATCATTCGGACAGGGGAGCTCAGTACACCTATGGCAAGTATATAGAGCTATTGGAAAACCATGGATGCAAAGTAAGCATGGCGCGATCGGCCCAAGACAATGCCTATGCAGAGCGAATCAACAGGACCATAAAAAACGATTACATCGAATTATGGAAACCCGAAACGTTCGCTCAGCTAAAAACACAAATAAAAAAAGCGGTAAAGCATTACAATACCGTTAGGACACATGACAATATTGATAAAATGACACCTGTTCAATTTGAAAAAGAGTTTTCTTTGATGGCTAGCCATCAAAGAAAAACAATAACTATTTTTAACAATGAAGTATTAACCTAAAACGGTCAACCCTAATCAGGGAAGTACAATTACTCATTACTGATTACTCATTACCGATTACTGATTACTGACTACTGAATACTGATTACTCATTACTGAATACTGATTACTGATTACTGAATACCGATTACTGATAATTGTTATCGTGTATCAACCTTCGCCCGATAGAAATGCATCGATCAACTCTGCACACTCCTTCGCTTTATCAAAAAACAAAAAGGCCCCTCCATTTTTAAGTACTTTTCTTTGGGCATTTGGAATAATGGTCAGGAGATTTTCTTGCTTGCTTACAAATTCGTCCTGCAATCCTTGTAACAGCAAAACAGGGGCTCGAATCCCTTCTAGGGCAGGTTGCCTGTCCCATTTTAAAACAGCATGATGCGCATCATAGGGTCGCATGCGCGCCATTACACTATTTAAATAAGGTCTTAGAATATCCGCTAACTCTGCTTCTGGCATATAGGCCACATATCGTTGCCAGGCCAACAACAGCGACGTACCATTTTTCTCTAGGTCTACCTTTTTCTTACTGGCCAATTTTTTCGAAAAGATCTGCTTTTCGGCAAAACTCTTTAGACCACTGGTGCCGGAAAGAATTACCTTTTCAGTTCGCTTGGGAAAGCGATGGGCAAAGTTCATGCTAATCAACGCTCCACCATGATGGCCTAAAATACTGCACTTGGAAATCTGTAAATGTTCCAATACGGCTACGGCGGCCTGGGTAAACTCCTCCACTCCCGGTTCATCTGAAGGGTCTTCCGACATTCCGTGTCCGGGCAAGTCGAATAGTACCAACCTATATTTTGCAGCCAAAAAAGGGACCATGGCCGCATATTCCTCCATAGAAGAGGAAGACTGATGCACCAGCAGCAATACGGGCCCTCCTCCGGCCGTACCGAAATGCACTTGCCCCTGGGCCGTATTCACATATCCTTTTTTTAAAATGCCGTGAGCTGTTGTGCGAAACAGTTTTTTCTTTTTCATACCGCTGTTTATTTATGTGTTGCCATTTAAAACCATTGCCATACCCGAAAAATACCTCTTTAAAAACGATTTATGACGAAATAAATTTAGTTAATAATATTAATGATTAATTAAATTAACTAATTTTAAGTACATTAGTACAGTCTTAACAGAATACAATTGCGCTACTATGAACGATTTAGCTACTCAAACCGGGGAGGATTGGAAACTTGAACTAAATGAATGGTTGGCTTCTATGGAAGAAGTGATTCAGGACCAAGGCGATAAACGTGCCGCTGATCTAATCCGTGAACTGCGAGCCCTGGCGATTCGCAAGGGCGTTATGTTAGGGGGAGAGGCCTTGAATTCTCCCTACATCAATACCATCAATGCCAAACACCAACCCCCTTATCCGGGAAACACGGTCTTAGAGACCAAGATCGAAAACATCAATCGGTGGAATGCCATGGCCATGGTGCTACAAGGATATGATAGTGGTGAGGGCGTTGGAGGCCACATTGCTACTTATGCCTCCGCGGCAAGCATGTACGAAGTAGGTTTTAATCATTTCTTTCGAAAAAAATCTGCGGAATACGGGGGAGATTTGGTCTCATTGCAACCGCATGCAGCTCCCGGGGTCTACGCACGTGCTATGTTAGAAGGACGGTTGACCGAGGCGCATTTGAAAAATTTCAGGCGTGAATTGAAATCCGAAGGTGGTCTACCCTCCTACCCACACCCAAGACGTTTGCCCGAATTTTGGGAAATTCCCTCGGCCTCCATGGGGTTGATCGGGGTGAGTGCGATTTATCAGGCACGTTTTAAAAAATACTTGGAAAATAGAGGTCTGAAAGAAAACAAAGGGGGTAAAATCTGGGCATTCGTCGGGGATGGGGAAATGGACGAACCCGAAACGCTGGGTACATTGAACATTGCGGTTCGGGAAGAATTGGACAATTTGGTATTGGTGGTTAACTGCAATTTACAACGTTTGGACGGCCCCGTTCGCGGCAATGGGAAGGTAATCCAAGAACTGGAACGCAGTTTCTTAGGGGCCGGTTGGAATGTCACCAAGGTGATTTGGGGCAGCGAATGGGACGCACTTTTGGAACGGGATCAGAAGGGAATTTTAGTCGATCGCATGAACAAGGCCCTCGACGGTGATTATCAACTTTACTCGGTGCTCCCGGGCGATGAAGTACGGCGCCATTGGGTCAAGGACAACCCGGAATTGGAACAGTTGATGCATTCGCTCTCCGATGAAGAGATCCGAACCATCAAACGGGGTGGCCATGATTACAAAAAAATATACGCAGCCTTCGATAAAGCCGCCAAACCGAATGGCAAGCCAAGTGTAATTTTAATGAAAACGCTTAAAGGTTACGGCATGGGGGATTCTGGCGAAGGCAAGAATACGACCCATCAAAAGAAAAACATGAACGCCGAAGAGCGCGTTGCCGCGGCGAAACGCTTCGGAATACCGCTAAGCGAGGAAGATGCGGCCAAAGCCACATTTTATGTTCCCGCATCCGACAGCCCCGAAATACGGTACATGAAAGAACGCAGAATGGCCCTTGGTGGGTACTTGCCGGAAAGGAAAGATGAGAGCCCCGTTATTAATACGCCGGGGGACGATCTTTGGGGAGAATTTTATACCGGTACGGAAGAACGCTCGGTGTCTACAACCATGGTATTGGTCCGTATTGTTACCAAGCTTTTGCGCCATGAGAGCATTAAAAAGTATGTGGTGCCGATTATTCCGGATGAGGCAAGAACCTTCGGGTTGGACGGGCTTTTCCGTTATGCCGGTATCTATCAACCAAAAGGGCAATTATATAAACCCGTGGATGCGGATAGCATCTCGTATTATAGAGAAAGTGTGGACGGGCAAATCCTCCAAGAGGGTATTTGCGAGGCGGGCGCCATTGCATCCTTTATGGCGGCCGGCTCTGCCTATTCGATGCATGGCCTACCGATGATTCCCTTTTATGTGTTCTACTCTATTTTTGGCTTTCAGCGGGTAGGAGATATGATCTGGGCCTGTGGCGACATGATGTGCAAAGGGTTCTTAATAGGCGGTACATCGGGCAGGACTACCTTGAACGGCGAAGGGGTTCAGCACCAAGACGGGCATTCCCATATTCTATCGAGCATCGTTCCGAATATGAAAAGCTACGATCCCTCGTTTGCGTACGAATTGGCCTTGATCGTCAAAGACGGTATCTATAAAATGTATGAGCTGCAGGAGAAAATCTTCTATTACATTACGGTGACCAATGAGAACTACCCGATGCCTATTATGCCCGAGGGTGTTGAAGAGGGGGTCATCAAAGGCATGTATCGGTACGAGAAATCCACTAAAAAAATAAAAAATAACAGAAAAGCGCACCTGATGGGCAGCGGTTCTATTATGATGCAAGTCATCGAAGCAAAGAAAATCCTGGAAGAATTGGGTATCACTACCGATATATGGAGCGTCACCAGCTATACAGAACTTCAGCGCGATGCGCAAAATGTGGAACGAGAGCAGTTACTAGCGGCAGACGGGGAACGGCCCAAGGCGTATATTGAAGCGCTCTTGGAAAAAGAAACGGGAGTGTTCGTTTCGGTGTCCGACTATGTAAAACAATGGGGCCATGGTATTTCCAAATGGATGCCCAAAGCATATCATGTTTTAGGAACCGATGGGTATGGGCTAAGTGAGGCGCGCAATGATCTAAGGGATTATTTTGAAATAAGTCCAAAATACATAGCATTGGCCGCTTTGCAATTACTACGAAAAGAGGATGCGGTTACCGGAAAAGAAGTGAATGATTTTATAAAAAAATATGAAATAGATCGCAAGAAAGTGAATCCGGCGAACGAATAGCGAACGATTTTAATCCAAACAAAATGACCGAGTTAAAATTACCCGAATTGGGAGAAGGCATTGAAAGTGGTACCGTAATCACGATTATGGTACGGGTTGGCGACACTGTCAAAATGGAGCAATCCCTATTGGAAGTCGAGACAGACAAGGTCGTAGTAGAGGTACCCTGCGATGCCGAGGGAGTCATTACCGAAATTCTGGTAAACACGGGCGATCAGGTATCCCGTGGCATGCCCATACTTCGCTTAGAGGATAGCACCGTCCCCGCTGAAAGTCGACCCGTAAAAATAGAGGAAGCAACCCCCGAACCTACGGCCATGTCCGAGGTCAAGGAACCCCATGCACCAAAAGAGATGGTTCAGAAACCCGTCTTATCAGGCCCATCGGTCTCTGAAGTGACCTTGCCCTCTTTGGGTGAGGGGATCGAAAAGGGTACCATCATCGCCATCCATATCGCGGAAGGTGACCTTATTGTCGCCGAACAAACCCTTATCGAGGTGGAAACCGATAAAGTGGTGGTCGAGGTACCGGCAGATTTCGGAGGGACCATCACCAAGGTTTTGGTGAAAGTTGGCGATGAAATTCAGGAAGGGGCACCGATCGTCTCTTTGGAAAATGGTGTGGCCCATGCAGCTAGTACTCCTATCGCGGTGAAACCCACAGAAGCATCCCAAGAGGACGTTCAACAAACCATTCCCGTTCAAGAAACTGAAAAAGTGCAAACAACCGCGAAAACAGTACGCAGCGGAAAATTCAGGGCATCGCCTCTTGCGAAAAAAATAGCTCGGGAAATAGGGATCGATATAGCGACCATGCCCCTTACGGCCGGCAGCAATCGAATTTCGGTCAAAGATGTAAAGAACCATGCAAAGGCCCTAAATCAGAACCGATCCGCCACTGGCGGAGGCATGCCCATGGCTACTTTGCCCGATTTAAGTAAATGGGGCAATATCCGCAGTGAGGCCATGACGGGAATCATGCAGGCCACGAGTAAAAACATGACGACCTCCTGGAGTCAAATTCCACATGCGTGGTTACAGGAAAAAGTGGATATCACCTACTTGGAACAACAACGGCAAGCACACAAGGCCTCCTTTAAAGCTAAAGGAAGTTCCCTAACCATTACGGGGATTCTGGTAAAAGTGGTCGCCAAAGCCCTGGAAGAGTTTCCTATTTTCAATGCCAGTATCGACACCCAAAATTCGGCCATTGTATTCAAAGACTACATCAATATTGGTGTAGCGGTAGATGGCGATAGAGGATTGATGGTGCCCGTATTAAAACACGCCGACCAAAAGAACATTACGGAAATTGCGTTTGAGTTGGGAGCCCTAGCGGCAAAGGTAAAAGATAGGAAAATAGCCATGACCGAACTGGACGGGGCGACCTTCACTATTTCCAATTTAGGAGGTATTGGCACAAGTGCCATATTTCCCTTGGTCAGTTTTCCACAGGTCGCCATTTTAGGGGTTGCCGGAAGTCAGACCGAAGCGGTTTATGTGAACGGCCAGTTTCAGCCTAGGCTAATCATGCCCCTGACCATTGGGTTTGATCATCGTATTATCAATGGTGCCGATGCCGCTCGATTTCTAAAACATATCAAAATGTTATTGGAAGATTGGTTTGTATGGAATTTATAGTTCACTGTTAAAAAACCGCTATGAGTGTATATCTTTTTTTGAAACTACTACATGTGTTACTGTTCGCTTTTTGGCTCGGTACCGATATGGGCACCTACTATTCCAGCAAGTTCGTGGTAAACCCAAAATTGACCCCCGGGCAGCGTACGACGGCACTGAACATATTGCTAGGATGCGATCTAGGGCCTCGAATCGCAATGCCATTGGTAACCCCGACCGGTTTACATATGGCGAGTTTAATGGGTATTGCAAAAATAGGAAGCAGCGGTTTAGTGGGTATTTGGATTATTAGCATACTGTGGTTGATATTGGTTTTAGCAGCTCACTTTAGCAAGAACGAACCCTTGAAAAAAAACTTGAAAAATATTGATTTTTGGATTCGTCCCATACTGGTAATCGGTATAGGAGCTGTGGCCATCTACAATCTGATATACCCCACCCATTTGATAGCTCCATTTTTAAATTATAAATTGTTGGTACTTTGCGGATTGATATTATGTGGTTTGGGGATTCGTCAGCAATTAGCAAAATTCACCCCCGCTTTTATAGATCTAGTAAGCGGAAATGAAACCCCGGACACCAATGCCATTATGAAAAAAAGGATGGACAATTGTATGCCATACGTTTATGGTATTTGGACTGGAACCATTGCATGTGCCGCCCTGGGCCTTCACTTGATAGGATAATATGAAACACAAGACCATACGAGGATATATTCGGTATACAAGTAAAAAACCGGAACGTTTGGACCAAGAACGGGGACGGGAATTTTTTACCCTCACAACGCAATCAGATCATACATTGGTAATGCAGGCGCATTGTGAAATAGACGACGAACCCAATGTTATACGAGATGTAGTACATGCCATGCATTTGAATGGCTCTCCGATCGATTGTAATGTGCGGCTAACAGTGGGGGATCAATATGAAGGTACCGGCTGGTTTCGCTTTGAAGAGGACCTTGCAACCTGCGAAATGCACAATCGAAAAGACGGGCGGATCTCGCAGCGGATCATCACAAAAGGAACCATCCCTTGGTTGCAATCGCATCCCATCGTAGGGGATGGTTTGTTGATGAAACTATACGACCTCTCAAAGGGAATAGGGAAACAAATGATCAAAGATTTTATGTTGACCTCACCGGATCATCGTGGTGCTACGGGCCCCATGCTCTTCAAAATGGCCCAGATGAGCATTGAATACTTGGGAGAAGAACAAATTACTATTGCCGCAGGATCCTTTAATGCGAGGCATTTTGCGGTGGGGGATACCGCTGGCAGTCTGTTGGAAGAACATCCGCCCTATCATGTTTGGGTAACCGCAGACGACGATTACCTATTCCTAAAGGCAGGGGCCGCAGGGTACATGCAAACGCATTACGAACTAGAAAGTGTTTCCTATTATACATAATAAAGCGGTTCATGAAGTTCTTACTGAGTAAAATATGGTTCGGTTCATTCGTGTTGATTTTTTCATTCACAATGGGTTCTTGCAGTACTTCAATTTCCCAAAAAGTAGCACCTATCCATCTCGATGACATTCACATTATCGCAACGAATGAGGAAGCAACGGTCGCTTTTTTTGAAAAGCATTTTGGAGCTAGGGAAATGGCACATCCGGGAGAGCGATTCGATTTGGTACGTTTTCTTTCTTTAAAGTGGCAAGGGCCAACAATTACTATCACTCCAATTGGTCCATATGACGACTTACCGGCTGAACGCAATCAACGTTGGATCGACGCAAAGATAATTTTGCCTAAGTCTGAAAAAACACATCCGGTTTATGGTATAAAATGGTTGGCAGTAGCAACTCCTTCTTTAAAAAAAGCGCGTTTGGAACTGCTGGAAGGTGGTATCAAAATCTCTGAAAATGCTGTTTCGTTACCCTTAGAACCAACTATACCGGCTTTTAGCGTTTTCGGACCTGATGGGATTGAAATTCTTATCGTGGAACGACCTGAGTTCGAATTTGACGATGCAAAATATGCTATTGATCATGTCCAATTTCTTGTAAAAGATGTAAAGATCACTCAAAAGTTGTTTGAAGAAGTATTCGCTGCCAAACCTTTTCAGTATGAAACAAAAAGTATAGGTATGCAAGTCGCGGATGCCAAGCTGATTTTATCTGAACCTGAAGCATTTGGTATGAATCAAAAAGAGGTCTCCCCCCGGCGGGCCGAAGGTACTATTAGAATTGGTTTCGATCACCTAGGTTTTCTTTTTAGGGATGTAAAAGCTGCAGTTGTTCAAGCAGAAACAAAAGGTTATGCACCTATTTTTCAACCCACAAGATATATTTATAAAAATAAACCTACAGTATATACATTTACGGCATTTTCATTACCTGAAGAGTTCAATATTGAAATGGTTCAGGCCGAGGGTCGTATCGGGCCGCATTCGTATTATATAGACCAGAATTAACATTCCACTGCAAGCATACTTCCCATATCACAATTGCACCACCACCTTGCCACAACTGTTTCCTTCCAGTAGGTATCGGGAAGCGTCCGCTATCGATTCAATACCCTCGAAAGCGGTCGGGTCCACTTTTACCTTCAATACCCCTTTTTGGTACTGATCAAATAGGTAGGCCCTTCCTTCCGGCTGTTGTTCCCGAAATAGATGGTTCATAAAACAGCGTACGGAACCTCCCTTCCAATAAATGGTTTCATACACCCTGGATGCGGTAATTTGTTCAAATTGAGGCGCCGAAAGTTCAGTGGCCAAACCACTTACGACAAGGCGACCAAGCGGCGCCAAATTTCCTAAAAATGCATCGAACATATGCCGACCGACCGAGTCGAAACCAACATCAATTTTATTGGGATATTCCTCTCCCAACACCTCGGCGACATCTTCCTCCCGGTAATTGATAATACGATCGCATGCATCCAAATCTTGTAACAACTTAACTTTCTCTTGTTTGCCACAAATAGCAACCACATGGCATTTTTTCTGTTTTGCCAATTGCACTACGATATGCCCCAACCCGCCAGCAGCCGCCGAAACAACAATGGTTTCCCCTTCCTTTAATTCCGCCGTATTTTTGAGAGCCAAATAGGCCGAGACCCCAGTCGGATTCAAGGTAAGATAGGCCGCGGTCGCCTCGGGAATTGTTATGATGTCTTTCGCTTCAATGAGTTGGTACTCCTGATAGGCCGTACCTACTTTTACCGTTGAAACCGCTTGGCCCATTTGCACGTCTTTGACCTTGTTTCCCATAGCTACTACTTCCCCGACCGCTTCCACCCCAAAAACGTAGGGAAACTGCACATTGATATAGGGAACACGTCCGCGATACAGCTCGCGATCATACAAGGCGTTGATTCCTATACAAGTGTTCTTTATCAAAAGTTGTGAATCTCCTGGAATCGGCACGTCGGTTTCGACGATACGGGTCGCCCCGTGCAGGGTTTCTGCAAATTTCGAAATGACGAGTTGCTTATTCATCCTCCTCACCTTTTAAAACGAACAAGGCATCGGCCAGTTCCTCATTCACCTCAAAATCGGTCCAAAAAACCTCATTGGCCAGGGTACCATCATAGAACAATTCTACACGGCCCGATTGCAACCACGAGTACCCATCTTTGGAGAAGAATTCGGAGTACTCGCGGTGATGCCAACCGCGCGGGGTTTGAAATGCTACTTTGACGATTTTAAAATCTTCTTTGTCAATCCCGAAAAAAGTCTCGCCCTTATTGGGGTCTACGACCATTATCGTATATGCTGGCCTTGTTTTGACCGTGTCATCTGCGACCAACTTTAGCGTATAGCCATCATCCAAAGCATGGCGAATGGCCCCATAGCCAAAATTTGATGCCCAGCGGGCATCCGCATCCGACGGGTCTTGCTTTCCCCTAAGATCATAGGTGTTCGTACCATCGAAGGTTACCACAAAAACGGGTATTGAGTCTTTAAAGGATTCGATACGCACCTTTCCATTGGCGACGTGGGCATCATCTTTGGTACGTTCAAATACGCGCCACATATTGTGGGTTTCATGTTTGCTCGCTTTTCCATCCCGATAAAAAATAGCATGGCCTTTCATGCTTAGACTTTTGGGTTTCTGCCAAAATGCACCGCCGGCTTTCTCATGTGCTTTTTGCATGATCTGGGCGGCGCTAAGTGCTTCTTTCTTTTTGTTCTCTTTGCAACTAAATAACAATAAGAACACGAATATGGTAAATACGGTTACTTGTTTTATCATCTGTTTATGTATTCGTTACACGGGGTTTCTTTTAGGTTGATAGTGGGGCCCTTGTCGGCCACACCGAATACCAGTTTGCCATCGGCATCGGTTGCCATATCATCTAACAACAGTGCATCTCTTCGAAGAACCAGCGTTTCATTTAGGTACACCTGCGTTTCAAATCTATCGGAATAGTAGTTACAAGCATTTTCTTTAAGATACCCTTTGAACACAGCTCCTTCTCGTTTCCAGAAAACATCACAACCCGGCTTTAGGAAAAAATCATCTGGTTGAAGCGTACCAAATACCGCTGAATTCAAATGTCCATTTTTAAGTTTGCTCGGGTCTTTGGGGGTATAGATCCGTAACCGAATTGCCTGTTCGGTTTCATCGATCTCAAAAGCATAAATTCTTTGTCGATACAGATCATCCAAATCGTAATGTTGGGATTGCTGCGCATATAAGATACGACCAGGAATGAAATCCAATTCAACCGCATGGAATATATGATGCGTTTGCCGGTGCCTCCTTTCTTTGGGAATATTTTCAACGGCTTCTCGATAGACTTGTTGATGGTTATCGTATTCCCCCGGAAACCATTCTAAGAGCACTTTAAGATCTTTTTCAAGACGTTCCTTGGATGCTGTCGTAGCAACCTCTTTTTCAACAAACGGGCGTGCATCATTTTTTACTGAAAAATGCACTGCCAGGGGAATACTAAATAGTAGAAAGAGTACCGGTATGTGGCATAGTTTATACATCATTTCATTTTTCTGGTTAAGGGGACTGGTCGTATTTTCGGAATAAAAATCATAATGATCCAGGCGGATAATACATGTAAAAAGGCTACGATGACAAACACGGGAGAATAGGAAAATGTGTCGACCAGCCAGCCGATCAATGGAGTGAACAACATAGCGCCAAAGCTTCCGGTCGAACCTGAAATACCCCAAACAGATGCTGCGTCTTCCTTCGGAAACAAATCAATGGGCAGTGTAAAGAGCGATGATTGTTTGAATTGAGTAGCGAAGAGCGAGAAGCTAATTAAAGCAATAGCCCAGTAAGGCGATTCGATATACAAACACCCCAATACGGGAATCACCAGGAAGGCCCCGACCCAAAGCACCCATTTTCGGGAAGCATCCAATGAAAAGCCATGCTGCATCAAACGACTCCCTGTCCAACCTCCCACAAAGCTTCCCAAGTCGGAAAGAAGGAAAGGAATCCATGCGAACATTCCTATTTCCATGAGACTAAACCCTTTTTCATCGGCCAGCCAAGAAGGAAGCCAGAAAACAAAAAAATAGAACGCTCCGTCGGAAACAAACCGAGAAAGTGCCAGCCCCCATACCTCCTTATGTTTAAAATAATGTAGCCAAGGTAGTTTGTTTCGGTTCTCCGCTTCTAGTTGTCCGCTCTGAATATAGGTCAGTTCCTCCGCACTAACACGCGGGTGCTCATTCGGTTCATAGTAAACCCATCGCCAAAGCAACAACCAAAAAAATCCCAAGGCTCCCGTTACCACAAAAGCCATTTTCCATCCCACGGTAAGAATCAACCAAGCCATTAGCGGCGGGGCTATGATGGCGCCCATTCCGGGGCCCATATTCAATATGCCCACTGCCTTACTACGTTCTTCCTTCGGAAACCATTCAGAAATAGCCTTCATGGCCGCAGGGTAGTTACCCGCTTCCCCTATCCCCAATAAAAATCGAAAAGCGCCTAAACTGAACAACCCCTTACCAAAAGCATGCAGCATATTTGCAATTGACCACCATATGACGGCCAAAGAGAAGCCTTTTTTTGTTCCAAGAATATCGACCAACCTTCCGGAAACGATTTGCATAATGGCATAGGAGAGCAAGAATGCACTAACAATATACCCATATTGCTCGTTTGACAGACCGAGGTCTTCCCTGATAACGGGAGCAGCTACCGACAATGCTTGCCGGTCTATGTAGTTGATGGTGGTAGCCAAAAAAATAGTCCCGGCGATGCCCCAACGAATGTTTCTGCCCCTATGCATCCGTTATGCGCCTTCGGTGGCAGGTTCAGGTCCAAAAGTGCGATACTTTCCTAAAAAGAGCAGCGGTATGGCCCCCAGTACAAAGGCAAAGGCAGCATATAGCAATATTGAATCATAGCTACCGGTCCTAGTAAAAGACCTGCTAAATATATACGGACCAAAACCGGCTCCGAGGGCGAAAAAACTATACAGCATTCCATAAATGGTCGAATAGTACTTCATTCCAAAATATTTAGACACTAGAAATCCAAGAATATCATACTCCACGCCTGCTGCAAACCCAAGAATACAAATTGCGATCAGTGCCATGGAATAACTTACCTCTGGTTGAAAAAGCAGGTAACAGGAAATGGCCGGGGCACATAACAGGATAAAAGAAATCAAAGGCGCCCAAAAGCGATCGATGAGATAACCGCCTATTACACGGCCCAGTAAAACGGAATAGCCCAAAAAACTGGCAAGGATTACAGCTTGGTTGAAGTCGAATCCTTTTGCACTCAACATTTTTTCCAGATTGGGGATAGGACCACCTATTGCGAACGAAATAGGGATAAAGGCCAGTGCCAACAACCAAAACTTCTTGTCCTTGAAGGCCTCCCCCAGGCTCATACCATAGGTTTCGGTAGTCACCAAATCCGGGAATTCCGCTTTTAAATCAGC
Organism: uncultured Flavobacteriaceae bacterium; assembly: GCA_947500385.1. Lineage (GTDB taxonomy): Bacteria > Bacteroidota > Bacteroidia > Flavobacteriales > Flavobacteriaceae > Pelagihabitans. Next base: position 14,105 of record CANMSA010000001.1, read on the forward strand.
CGCTCTTTTTGCGACTCTTTTATCATGAATGTCCCGAAACCAAACAAAGGCGATGGGCAGAGCGATCAATAACGGCAATGCGCCCATGCCTAGATACGCCATTTTCCATCCATAATTTTCAATGAGATAAGAGGCATATAATTTGGCCGCCGCACCGAACAGACCCGTTCCCATAAGGGTAACTCCAAGGGCCAAACCACGGTTTTTATGAAACCAATTGTTCACCGCTCGCGTCCATGTCATGGGCAAGGTTCCAGCTCCCGTAATGGAGAGGAGCGCCCATAAGGCAAGGTATAGCCCTTTGCTTCCGGTATTTAAGGCAAATGCTACAAAAGTGAGTCCGAACAACAGCACCGCACCCAAGACCGTCTTACGTACTCCATATTTATCCGCTACCAAACCGATCAACGGACTCATAATAATGGCGGCAATGGTGAAAATTGGTAGTCCAAGCATCACATCGTCCATGCCCCACCCGAATTGTTTCGTTAGCGGGATGGCAAAAACCCCTATAGTATAAAAAGGCAAGGGAGACATTCCCAATCCGATACCAATTGCAGAAGAAAGGACCACTCGCCAGCCGTGTTTAAATTCGCTTAAGTTCGAAAAATTCATAGTATATATTGTTTGTCTGGTTGGAAATTTCTTTTAAAATTAGACTCAAAACCAAGGTTTTAAGGCCCTTTTAGGTAAAATACGATTGAAAAAATCCTTTTAAAACTATTGATTTTATTAGGATATGACCCGAAATTATTCATAAATTTAATGATTAATCATATTAATAGTTAATTAAATTAACTATTTTTAAGCATCAAAAGAGAAAAGTAACCATTTTTAGTAAACAAACATGAGCAGGCCCGAATTAAAATTATTTCCCAAGCATGAAGGCATTTGGGAAGGAACATACAAAAGAATAGGAGCGGATGGCAAACTGATTGACGAATGGAAGAGTCGCCTAACCTGTGTCCTACTCCCCGGCAACAAATACCATCAAGTAAATGAATATACCTGGGACGACGGATTTAAAGAGTGCCTCGACTTTGGTGTGTGCCCGTTCAATGAAAAAAATGAATTGATTTTCGAAAACCCTCGCCTTAGCGGTAAAGCCTGGGAAACAGGGCGAAGCGTTGTCCTGATCTGGGAATACAAACATCGCCCCGGTATGATGTTGTTCGAACAAATTGATCTCATTGGTAATGATGACCATCGCATCCGGGTTTGGAAATGGTCTGAAGGAGATACCTTCAACGGCATTACGATGATCGAAGAACGAAAGGTTTGTGGCAAGGAAGGCATTGACCCCCAATTTTGGATCGATCTGCCAAAGAATAGAACCAACGGTCAGGCATCGAGATCCGATAGCTAACAGACCCCACAATATTAATACAACCACCAGCATATGGGAATGACCATTACAGAGAAGATTATGGCCCGCAATAGCGGCCGTGAAAAAGTAGTACCCGGTCAATTGGTATGGACAGACGTGCATACGGTAATGACAATGGATTATTTGGGAAAAACCTGTTTTGACAAATTTAGATCCTTGGGAAAAACCGAGGTCTTTGATAAAAATCGGGTAATATGTGTATCCGATCACTTGGTTCCGCCTCCCAATCAGAAATTTGCCACCATGTTGAACGAGTGGCGCGAGGTGGTAAAGCAGCATGATATTACAAACTTCTATGACCTCGGTAGACAAGGAATCGCACATCAAATCATGGTGGAACAAGGGCATGTACTCCCGGGAAAAATAAGTATCGGCACCGATTCACATGCCAACACTTATGGTGCTGTAGGAGCCATGGGAAACGCCATCGGGGTCACCGATGCCGCCGTTGCGATGGCCACTGGCAAGGCTTGGTTTCGAATTCCACAATCGGTCAAGTTTAATATTACGGGAACATGGCAACCATGGGTCATGGCCAAAGACCTGAGTCTTCATATCATGGGGATGATGCATTGGAACGGACATTTGTTGTATAAAGCATTGGAATTTACAGGGCCCGCGATCAAAAGCCTTAGTATGGCGGGTCGCATGACCTTGTGCAATATGACCGTGGACCTAGGAGCCAAAAATGGGATTGTAGCCCCGGATGTTATTACCGAACGTTATTTGAGAAACAGAACCTCCGACCCATGGGAAATGCTTGCAAGCGATGAAGATGCCGTTTATGACCAGGTATACGATATTGATATTTCCGATTTGGGGCCCACAATTGCCCTGCCGGGAAAATTAGATGATACGGTACCGATCGACAAATTGATAGGCACCAAATTCAACAAGGCCTTTGTCGGCACTTGCACCAATGGAAGGCTGGAAGATTTTGCGGCAATGGCCGAGATTATGAAAGGCAAACAGGTGCATAGCGATGTAAATATGATTCTCGTACCCGCAAGCCAAACGGTGTATTTGGAAGCGTTGCGCGCAGGGTATATCGAAACCTTGGTAGAGGCAGGCGCTGCCGTTGACACACCAAGTTGTGCCGCCTGTGCCGGTATCCATACCGGAGTGGCAGGTGATGGTGATATCGTATTGAGCGCTGGGAATCGAAATATGACCGGGCGTATGGGCAGCCGAAAGGCTGAAATCTATCTGACCTCCCCTAGCGTGGTGGCAGCCTCCTCGATACGAGGTGAAATTACCGACCCAAGAACCTTTGATATTTAGTCAAATCACAGGTACATGAAAAGAAGAACGTTTATTCGGAATACGACAGCGGCGGGTTTGGCCTTGGGCCTTGCTCCCATTGCATGTGCAACGCCTTCCCTTGATACTGAAATAGTGATTTTAGGGGGCGGACTTTCTGGATTGTATCTCGCGTATCTGCTCGAAAAAGCGGGGAAAGAGTATATTCTTTTGGAGGGGAGTAATCGTTTGGGCGGCCGAATGTTTACTAGAAAGGACATCGATCGCGATGTGGGAGGAAGAGGCATTGGCGATAAATATACAGAAGTAATGAAACTCATCGAGGAGTTCAATACCGAGATGATCGACATTACGGACTATATGCGTTCCCCGACCGCTATCTACCTCGATGGGCAGTTGTATGATAAATGGCCCGATCCGGCGACCAATCCTGCCTACTTACAGTTTTCCGCTTTTGGAAAATCGCCTCAATTAACGGCCCTTGACCAATGGTACCAAAAACCGGAGTTGGATGAGGTATACAGCACACTTTTAAAAAGAAATGGACTTACAGAAGCACAAATAGATTTGGCAAATATCAGTGCCAATTACAACGACATCCGCAAAACATCGGCCATTAACGCTTATCATAGTTCCGCTTTTAGAAAATTCAATGGTTCCGAACGAATCCTAAACTTCAAGGGGGGTACTGCTAATTTTATAGATGCCATTGCCAATAGCCTTAAAAAACAGGTATTTACAGATAAAATGGTTACAAAAATAGCGGACCAAAACGAAAAGATAGAGGTACATTGTAAAGACGGCAGTACGTATAGTGGCAAGAAAGTAGTAAGCACATTGCCATTCTCGACCCTGCGGGATGTGCAAATGAACAGCACTTTTAACACCAATCAAAAGAAAGCCATTCAACAGCTGGACTATACCAACATTACGCAAATACACCTGGAACATTCGGAAGCGTTTTGGGAAGAAGATGGACTGCCGGTAGACATGTGGACGGATACACCCTTGGAGCGAATCATGAACATGAGTTCCTCCCCAACAGAAAAACAGTTGGCATGTTGGGTTAACGGTACCGGAACCGCATTTTTTGACACGATGAATGAGGCGGAAATTGCAGCTTATACCATTAAAAAAATCAATGAAATACGACCGGCCTCCGAGGGCAAAATCGAATACTTGGGTATTCAGAACTGGGGACAATATGAATATAACAAAGGGGCCTATGCCGAATTTGGTCCTGGACAAGCGGCTTGGTTTTTAGATATGATCGAACCGGCGGGAAATATGCATTTTGCAGGAGAACATACCGCACACGAATCACGCGGTATGGAAGGGGCCGCAGAATCGGCCAAACGCGTTTTTAACGAATTAATGAACTAAACACGTATACGATGATAAAAGGAACATGTTGGGTAGCCGACGATTATGTAATGGCGTATGACATTATCATTCAAGAATATTGGACTTCGGCTATTGATGCCACTGAGAATAGCAAATGGGTAATGGCCGGGGTAAAAGAAGAATTCAATAAAGAAAATGCTTTTAAGGACCAAGGACACACATTCATTGTGGCCGCACATAACTTTGCCGGCGGGGGCAAATCGATCGAGCATGTGATTACAGGGCTCATGGGAGCCGGTATCCAAGCCGTGTTTGCTACCAGTTTTGCCCGGTTGCAATTTAGGAATGCCATTAACTACGGTTTACCTTTTGTAACCTGTGATAGCATCAGCGAAGGCTGTGACACGGGGGATGAGTTGGAGTACGATCCGGAAAGTGGTTTGATTCGTAACCTTACAAAAGAAACGGAGTTTCAATCGGTACCGGCCGCTCCTTTTGTGGCCGAAGTCGGTGAGGCGGGGGGCTTGATGAACTACATTCGTGAAAAAATAGCGCAAGGCGAAGCGATCGAATAGGTATGACAATTCATTGTTGAATATGCTTACCGTGTTTTCGGTCTCGCATTAAAATCCCGACAAAGGAAACTAATCGCTATAAAGCGTATCTTCATTGAAATTTTCTTAAAGTAAGAAATCAAATCCTTCAATTTGCCCAATTTTTAATGATTAACCATGTTAATTATTAATTATATTAACTATTTTTAGTACATTGTACCTGTCCGGTAATCCGATACGTATCGCCGGAGAAAATCAGTTGCTTGGTTCGCAAAAAATCTCTGATCGTATTTTTAGAACTTGAAGCACATCTATCGAGAGACTATGAGAGAAAATCAACTAAAGAAGAGAATACAAGCAGGAAAAGCCGGTTTAGGGGTAATTTCCCCGACCATTGACCCTACCATTTGCGAATACATAGGGCTCCTAGGCATGGATTTCTATATGATCGACGGGGAACATGGGGCAATTACCGCTTCGGATGTCACCAATATGGTTCGTGCGTGCGAATTAAGAAACACCACTCCCCTAGCCCGTATCAGAAGTGTTGACACCAAACTCATTTTACAATATATGGATGCGGGAATCATGGGGGTTATGATGCCAACGGTGGACAATGCAGACGATGTAAAAACCTTGGTTGAAGCCATTAAATACCCCCCATTCGGAAAAAGAGGATTGGGTCCGGTACGCGCATCCGACTATATGCAGGGGCCAATGAGCCAAGCCGAGTATGTGACCTTCGCAAATGAGCAAACGCTGGTAATGCCGCAAATAGAATCTATGGAATGCGTAAAAAACCTTCCTGAACTTTGTAAAATCGAGGGGGTTGACGGTTTTATCATTGGTCCACGAGACCTGGCCATGTCAATGGGTTTTTATGACGGTCCGGCCCATGATGAGGTTAAAAAAGTCTTGGACGATATTTTTGCCACGATCTTGGATTCCGGCAAATGGTTCGGGACGGTAGCGGGCAACGCTGCCGGTGCAGAGGCCCTTATTGAAAAAGGTGCCTCAATGATCATGAATTCTGTTCAAGGATTGATCAAAGCATCTGGGAATGCCTTTCTACAAGCAAGAAACTAACTATACGAAACGTAAAAATAAAAACTATGTCAGCACTCGTCGTATTATTCAACCTTAAGGATCAAAGCGCCAAGGAGGCATATGAGCAATGGGCCAAAACCACCGATGTACCCACCGCCTCTAAAATGAGCTGTGTGGATGATTTTAAAGTCTTTAGACTCGGTAATGTAATGGGCACGGAACAACCCGCTCCCTATCAGTATTGCGAGGTATTACAGATCAATGACATGAACAAGCTTGGAGAAGAAGCCGGTTCAGAGGCCATGCAAAAAGTAGCCGCCCAATTTCAGTCGTTTGCAGACAATCCCATGTTTATCATCTCCGAACAAATAGCCTAAACATGTACAATCTAAAAGGAAAAACAGCTATCGTAACCGGTTCCGGAAGAATTGATGGTATTGGGGAGGCAATTGTATTGAAGCTGGCCGAGCAGGGCTGTAATGTGGTCATTTCAGATATTGGTGTCGCTCAGGGCGAAAACTTTAGCGAAGAACACATTGGCACTACCGCCGATATGGAAACCATCGTACAGAAAGCAAAGGACAAAGGTGTGAATGCTACCGCTATCGTATGTGACATTCGCTTTGAGGATCAGGTGGCCAAGTTGGTCGAAAAAACAAAAGAGGCGTTTGGCAGTGTAGATATTCTGGTGAACAATGCAGGTGTAGGTTATATCATGGAGCCCTTTACCGAATTCAAAGAAGAAAGCTGGGACGCCGTACTCGATGTGAACCTCAAAGGGGCATTTTTATGTTCCAAGCATGCCGCCCTTCAAATGATCGAACAAGGCCACGGAGGGGCCATTATCAACATCGCCAGCCAAGCTGCCAAGTCGGGTTTTCCCTTTGCGGCGGCCTACACGGCCTCAAAGCACGGAATGATCGGTCTTACCCGTTCCAATGCCGTAGAACTGGGCGCCTACAAGATACGGGTGAACGCTGTGTGCCCCAACCATATTACCACAGGTCTGGGACATTGGCAAAATAAATTCTTTAGCGATAAGCTTGGATTGGAATATGACGACTACCTACAAGCCATTGTAGATAAAAACCCTTTGAAACGAACAGGCTTGGTAGAGGATATCGCCAAAGCAGTCGCTTTTTTGGCCTCTGATCAAGCAGATTACATAACAGGAGAGGCCATGAACGTATCGGGTGGGGAAGAATATCATTAAAGAAGTACGAATCTAAAAGTACAAAGTATGGGGTACAAAGTAGGAAGTATGGAAGTAAAACAGCTTTTAAAGTACTAGCTGAAAATAACTAGTTGGAAGTAGCAGTAAACAGTTATTAGGGAGCTAAACTCGTACCAAAGCAAATTAATAGCTTCAAAAAGAAATACAAAAAAGAAGAAGAGCCAAGAGACAAGAGGTTTTTATGATTTGCAGAAACTTGAACTTGAAACTTGTGCTTGAACTTGAACATGACATAAATGAAACTAGGAATAGACATAGGCGGAACCTTTACAGACTTCGTATTGTTCGATGATCGCAGTAATCAATTGTATTTCGCAAAAACCTTGACCACCTACCCCGATCCCACCGTAGGTATTTTTAACGGGGTCAAGGAACTCGAAGAGAAATTTGGTTTCCCAGTGAAAGAAATGAGCGGTATTGTTCATGGGACTACTCTGGTAACCAATGCGGTAATCGAACGCAAAGGGGCAAAAACCGCCTTCATTACTACCAAGGGTTTTGAGGACGTGCTTGAAATAGGCCGGGAAATGCGCTACGACATCTATGATATATTTCTAACCATGCCCAAACCTTTGGTGCCACGAAATTTACGCATGGGAGTTAGCGAACGGGTCGATATCCAAGGCAACGTGGTAACCCCTTTGGACGAAAGTGCCCTACAATCTTTAACGACTACCTTACAAGAAAACGGCATTGAGGCCGTTGGTATTTGTCTTTTGAACTCCTTTGCAAATACCGCACATGAAAAAACGGTAGGGGAATACTTGTCGGCACACGCCCCCAACATGTACTACAGCCTATCTTCAGAAATTATGCCGGAAATCAGGGAGTACGAGCGCAGTTCCGCTACTGCCATGAACGCCTATGTACAACCTATCACCGATAAATATTTAAAAGATTTTGAGACCCAATTACGGGTCGCCGGTTTTGAAGGGAACATCAATATCATGATTTCCAGTGGGAAGCTTACCACCATAGACGGCGCACGAAAATCCCCCATTCACTTATTGGAATCTGGTCCGGCCGGTGGTGCCATGGCAGGGGTTTTTTACGGCAAACACCTACAAGAAGAAAACCTGTTGTGCTTTGATATGGGCGGTACCACGGCAAAAGCCTGTGTAATCTATGAGGGAGAACCCGAAATTACAAATCATTTTGAAGCAGGTCGCGTAAAGCGATTTAAAAAAGGGAGTGGGCTACCGGTTCGTATCCCTGTAATCGATTTGATCGAAATCGGCGCCGGTGGTGGCAGCATTGCGCGTGTAAATACGATTGGCCTTTTAACCGTGGGCCCCGATAGCGCCTCCTCGACCCCTGGTCCGGCTTGCTATAACCTCGGAGGAGAAGATCCCACCGTGACCGACGCCGATCTGGTGTTGGGTTATTTAAATGCTGATTATTTCCTCGGCGGAGAAATGAAACTAAATGTTGCGGCAGCTCGCACAGCCATAGAAACCAAATTGGCAAAACCTTTGGGTATTTCAATCGAGGACGCTGCCATGGGCATACACAAAATCGTAAACGAAAACATGGCCAATGCGGCAAGGGTGCATGTTCTTGAAAAAGGAATGGACCCCAGACATTTTAATATGATCGGTTTTGGTGGTGCCGGACCGGTGCATGCCTTTGGGGTTGCAAAATTGTTGAATACAAAACGGCTCATTATTCCCGTGGGTGCCGGGGTTACCTCAGCACTCGGATTTTTGGTTTCTCCTGTGGCGAGTGAAAAAATACACAGCCATATCTCAGAATTGAGGGCGCTCAATTGGGAGGAGACCAATGCCTTTTTAAGGGATATGGAAAATGACGGGTATCAATTTTTGGCCCAATCTGGAATCCAAAAAAAGGACGCTACGGTACAACGTGTCGTAGAGATGCGTTACTACGGGCAAGGACATGAAATTACGATCGAACTACCCGAAGGTCCCTTAGATGCCGAGACAATCCCTGAAATTGAAAAGCGTTTTATCAAGGAATATGAATTTAGATACAATCGCGCTATCGAGGGGATGCAGATGGAAATGGTGACTTGGCGTGTCGTGGTGCAAGGCCCTGTCCCGGAAATGGAGGTGAAACAATTCTCTACTACTGGTAGTGACGCTCAGGCGTACAAGGGAACCCGCAAAGTGTTTTTCGAAGAAACCGGCTATTTAGATTGCCCAGTATATGACCGCTATGCCCTAAAACCGGACGAAAGGTTCGATGGTCCAGCGATTATTGAAGAAACGGAAAGCACCACAGTAATCGGTATTAACAGTACGGTTCAAGTAGACAAAGACAAAAATATCCTAATCGATTTGCAGTATTAAGATGATGTATGATATTCTGATAGTAGGAGCCGGTACAGCCGGTATGAGCTGCGCGATCACGGCCGCCCAGAAAGGTTTGAAAGTTGGTGTCGTCGAAAAATCGGATATTCCAGGTGGGGCCCTGCATTGGTCGGGAGGCCATATGAGCGCTGGGGGAACCCACCTTCAAAGAGAAAAGGGTATTGAAGACAGTCCAGAAAAACACTTGGCCGATATTTATCGCATTAACCGGAAATCGGGAGATTTGGACCTGATCGAAATGGCGGTACAAGAGGCCCCAAAAACGATTGCATGGTTGAACGATATTGGAATGGAGTGGGCACCGGAATGTCCGCGCATCATCTATGGCCATGTAGCCTATGATACCGCGCGTACCATTTACGGTCCCGAAAAGGCTTTGAGTATCTATAAAGTACTACTTCCTCTTTGGGACCAACAAATTGCCAATGGAAACATCACCTGTTACTACGAACATACTTTCGTCGGACTTGATACATCTGGTAATCGTTTTGATACGGTGGTATGCGAATCCGAAAAAGGGCTGTCTCGACATACCGGAAAAAACATTGTGATTACCTCCGGTGGGTATGGCAGCAATCCTGCTTACTTCCAACAAAAACATCCAGGAATTCCCTTGGTAAGCTCTTGTTATCCGACCGCAACGGCAGATGGGCATGTGATTCTAGAAAAGCATGGCGCCCGCTTTCAGTTTGGAGAATTTCATTTGCCCAGCTTGGGAGGAATGGAGGAAGAAGAAGGCAGTGGCCGTGTCGACTTTAATAAGGCATGGGCCATGGTTTTGACATCGGTCTATAGACAACCTCGGGATATTTATGTCAACGCACATGGCAAACGTTTTATTAAAGAGGATGAAGCAAGCCCAGAAACCCGTGAATTAATTACCATGCAGCAACCAAATTGGTGTTTTTGGGTAATTTTTGACGAAACTGCTTTGAATTCTCCTGACGAAAATGGGAATCACAATCCGATCATTATTGGGCGAACCATAGCAGAAATGAAGGCTGAAGCCAAAAAAGAAAATGCCCTTTGCATGGCCAACTCCATAGAGGCATTGGCGGTTAAAACCGGGCTTCCCAAAGAACAACTTACCGAAACAATAAGCCAATATAATGAAATGGTGGTATCCAAATCGGACCTCGATTTTGGTCGCACCTATTTGGAAGACCCCATCTGCACCGCTCCTTTTTATGCTCTGAAGGTACACGCATCGGTGCTGGTAACCTTCGGAGGTATTAAAGTAAATAAACATTTGCAGGTATTGGATGCAGATGGGCAACCAATGCCGGGAATATATGCCGCCGGGGAAGTCCTCGGTTTGGGCGCTACCAGCGGTAGTTCTTTTTGCAGCGGAATGGCGATTACCCCAGCCTTGGGCTTTGGAAGACTGTTGGGAAAAACCCTGTCATAAAAACCAAATCAGACTAGTTTTTGTGTCACTGAACGATTTTTGGGAAACAAGCCTTGTTGCAAGGCAACATTTTTGGGCAGAAAGTTCGTTTACACACAAAAATTAGTTAACTTAGTTAACTAATTTTAAGCTATGCAGCAAACAGCTACTACTTTCGATCCGATAGCCCTTAGCATACTATGGTCTAGATTAATCAGCATTGTTGATGAAGCAGGTACTACTTTGCAACGAACCTCCTTTTCGACCGTTACTAGGGAGAGTAATGATTTTGCAGTTGTTTTAATGGATAGAAAGGGTAGGTCAATAGCCCAATCAAGCGTCTCCGTACCTTCGTTTTTAGGTGTTTTACCCATCCTTACGAAAGCATTGTTGAAGGACTATTTCCCTTTGGAGACTTGGAAAGAAGGCGACGTAGTAATGACCAACGACCCTTGGCTATGTGCGGGTCATAAACCCGATATCGGCATCGTATCCCCAATATTTTTTGAAGAAAAATTGATAGGTTTTATTGGTACCATCGCCCATTCACCAGATATGGGAGGACAACTCTGGGGAGCCGGCACCCGTGATGTGTATGAAGAAGGGCTCATGGTGCCGCCCACCAAATTGCTATCCGAAGGGAAACCCAATGAAACCCTTTTCAATATACTAATGCACAACGTTCGCGCCGCCGACCAGACAGTAGGTGATATTCGCGCCCAAGTAGCGGCCAACGATCAAGGCATCAAATCCTTATTAAAATTAATGGAGGAGAATAACTTGGACGATCTTCAAGAATTAGCGGATGCGGTCATAAATGCATCCGAAAAGGCAATGCGCGAAGCATTGTTGGCAGCACCCGATGGCAGTTACCAATATTCGTATGATACGGATGGTGATGGATTAGGCACGGGCTGTCATTTTGAAATTACAATTACCATCAAAGGCGATGAAATCGTTGCAGACTATACCGGTACCTCCGGAGCGCACTACATGAGCATCAATGCCGTATTAAATTACACTTTTGCCTATACGGCCTACCCGATTAAATGTGCTTTCAGTCCAGACGTGCCCAATAATGATGGGTCTTTTTACCCCATTACGGTCACTGCACCTGAAGGATGTTTGGTGAATGCACAAAAACCTTCCCCGCTCGGGGCTAGGAATGTCACGGGAAATATGCTACATTCCGTTGTCTTTGGAGCGCTGGCCAAGGCAGTACCGAATCAAGTACAGGCCGATTGTGGAAGCGCTTGCTGGTGTATCGTACTGAATGGAGAGCATAAAGGAAAAGAATTCGTAGAATACTTCTTTTTGAACGGAGGCTATGGTGCGCGGCCAAACATGGATGGGGAACACGTATTGAGTTTCCCGACAAATGTCGCCAATGTACCCATCGAAGTATTGGAGACCGATGTGGCGGTAATGGTAACCGAAAAGTCGCTCTTGCCAAATTCCGCAGGAGAAGGGGAATTTAGGGGCGGACTCGGCCAACGGTTCAGTTTTAAGAACATAGGTGAAAAACCGATCAATGTTTCCATGATATCGGAAAAGACCCAAACGGTCGCCAAAGGAATTTTAGAGGGAGGGGATGGACAAATGGGTTCCGTACAAATACTTCCAGAACGAAAGTTCCCGCCCAAAGGATTGGATAAACTGTTTCCTGGGGAGGAATTGATTCTAACACTCCCCGGAGGTGCAGGTTATGGAAATCCTGCCGATCGAGATAAGGAGGCAATAGCAACGGACCGAATTTTAGGATATATCAGTTAAAAAAAGAAACTATGAGTGCACGTAACTTACCTCCTGTTTATAACAAGATAGCACAGCATGCTGTTTTTCCGGAAATGAATCATGACGAGCGCGCTAGGTATAATTTTCTAGCAAGCTTGAACAAGCATTTGGCGCATGTATCTATGGGCAATAAAGTTGCTTTTGAAAATCGGGTGGCACCCCAATTCGAGAAAGAACACGGTAGAGAAATCGCTTCTACCGAGGAATTAAAGGAAGCCATCAGCAAAGATGCCCATTATCAGGTATGGTCGGCCCTACGAAGAAGTACCATGGAGATGAGACAGCAGGCTGGCCGTTCCCTTGTCTTGCGACAGGCAGCAGCATTGCGCGATAAGGTAAGGGCCTTGAATGAAGGCAAAGATTCTTTGGTGCTCGACGATACGGTAGCGGTACCGCCCTATTTATTGGCCTGTGATAATCATATTATGCCGGGCAGTTATCATACCGAACTTATTGAAGACGATGTGACACCTGCCGCAAATTACGACACCGGACTTTTTGTTACCACGGCCGGACTCTTAGGTCGCTACAGCGATGGTGGCGGAAAAGCGATTGTGAGTTGGGTAAAGAAAACATATCCTGATTTTAGTCCGAAGCGTATCTTGGACATTGGATGTGGTATGGGGCATAATGTATTACCCATCGCCAAGGCATTCCCCGATGCAGAGGTTATCGGAATAGATACCGGGGCGCCGATGTTGCGTTATGCACATGCCCGCGCAATGGATTTGGGCTACTCCAACGTCAAATTCATGCAGATGGACGCTGCCAAAACTAGCTTCGAAAATGAATCTTTTGATTGGGTACAGTCGACCATGTTCTTTCATGAAACTGGTGGGAAATCTATATACAACATTATGAACGAGGTGTATCGCGTGTTAAAACCGGGCGGACTAACACTTCACATTGAACAACCACAATATACAGAAGATATGAGCTTGTTTGAAAAGTTCATTCGTGACTGGGACGCCTTGAATAATTCGGAACCCTATTGGTCAAAAATGCATGATATAGCGCCATTGGATTTAATGAAATCATCTGGATTTCGGGAAGAAGACTTTATGCAAATCGGTGCCAAGGCAGAAAACGATTTGGATGACGGTTCGCAAAAAGCGGATGAACCGGAAGACCACGGTCGTTCCCCTATTTGGAATGTATTTGGCGCTTTTAAAAACTAGTGGATTTCCCACTTCTCGGAAATGAAAACAGAACTTATAAAATGGAAGAAAAAATAGATTATATAAAGTTAGCTTCGAACAAGCCTAAAGGAAAGCGCCCATATTTTCATGACGACCCGGCCGTAGAACGGGTCCTGAATATTACGATGGCGATTGCGGGGGAACTGGCCGTAATGCGTGAGCGTATGGATAGCATTGAGCGCTTGTTGGAGAAAAAGGGAACGGTTACTCGGGAGGAAATCGAAACCTTTGTTCCTGAAACCAAGGAACAAGAGGAGCAACGGCAAACATGGCATGCAGAATACATAGGGCGTGTGTTGCGTATTGTACAACAAGAACAGGAAGAACTCGAAAATCCCGATAAATCTATAGAAGAGATCGCGAACGACATCAACGAAATGTAATGGAATTACAAAAACGCATACGCAAATTTTGGAATGCCATATCGGAACGCGACATGGAGGAAATTAGAAAAGGGTATTGCCCAGACGAGAATACCTATGTTGTTCTAGAGGGCCCGCGTTTGGCGACCAAAGGTTTCAGCATGATCATGAAAGGGTGGGGAGACTTCGTTACCTCCTCGATTTCGTTGGACAAAATTATCTGGACGGAAGGGCCCTATGAAGAAATCGTAGGCGACATGGGATGGATCGGTGGCGTCACCGATTTGTATATTTCCATAGGTGACAAAGAAATCATGACGACGTTCCGCTCCTCCTTTGTAATGAAGAAAGTAGATGGCGATTGGAAAATTCGTCACGAACACGTATCCGCTGCGCATCCCGATCCCTATGGGGTGGGCGATTGGCTAAAAAAAGATGAATAACCAAAACCGATACATAATGAAACCCATCAAGCAAACAGTGATATCCCTGATTTTTTTGATGGGTTTTTTAATGGGGCTCGCCCAGGAGAAGGAAAAAACCCTGGCAAGTTCCCCGGCGATGGGAGCCACTTCAAAGACCACCAATAAAAGACTTGCAAGCACCGTGGAGCCTGATCGAAAATTTTCGTATGCGGAGCGGGAGCTCGACTACCTCAGCCATATTTGGGAAGGGGAATATGATAATGTGGAACAACTCGATTTTGATAAGATTCAAGCCAAAGAAAACGCCAAAGGAAAACCACACGAACGGGTGCATGTTTCCGTTCGGCAATTTCAGAACTCCAATTTCGGGGTTGGCAGCGTTTACATCGAGGAATATCGGAATAACGACCCGTCGCTGCTCACCCGGCAGTGCATCTATCAATTGATACCCGATGATACTGAAAAGGCCATTCGTGTGAAGGTCTTCCATTTTAAAAATAGCACACCCATTTTAGCAGCGGGCAAAAGTTTCGAAAGTGTTTCGGTCTTGACCCCTGCATCTGAACAGCTAATAGAAGGGTGTCCACTGATCTTGCGTCGAGAAGGCGCCGGTTTTCTTGCTGAAACAGTAGATAAAAAATGCGTTAAGAGTCCAAAAAATAACCAACAGACCATTGATTATCAATTTGGCGTTTCTGAAGCGGGTTTCACCTTTCAGGAAATCCTGTATGCGGCCGATATGCGTTTGGCGGATACGCAGCAGACCAGTGCGTATACTTTGGAAAAAGCCCGGTGTTTTAGCTGTATGATCGATTTTCCCAACGACACGAACGGACGACCAACGGTGACCAACTACTATATTGATATTTTAGACCAGGGCGGCAGTTTTAAATTTACCTACCCAGATGGCCGAAACATGACTTTTGGAATGCGGAATACTTGGTCTTTTGGAATGCATAGAGAAACGTTTGTCATCTATCTAGTGGATGATGTAACCAAAAAAACCCTCATCTATTCATGGGGAAGTCCCGGTGCAGATCGCATTGGTTTTAATCCCGGTTGGATCCGTGCGCAATGCGACCTCAAGACCGCTAGGAACGTAAAACTGCAAAAGGAGTTACGACCCGGTTCTTAGTAATGCCTTTTGTGCTATCTCCCTATTTCATGCCCTTGTGCTATCTTTTTCAAAAATAACATGTCATTCTTACTGATCTCGGTACAACCTTTAGGTAAGAGGGTATTTATTAACCTAATTAATAGTTAACTATATTAACTAATTTTGTATCTTGTTCGAATAACGCAATTCCCATGTTCACCCTTAAAACCATCTTGGAAGTGCTCTATAGCGTAGGTGACCTGGAAAAAGTGACGCACTTTTTCTGTGACTATGGTGGGTTGCGCTCGGTTGGGGAGTATCATACAGATCGATCGGTGCTCGACTTCTGGAACCTCGATTCGGACACCTCGGCCACTGAGAGACTCATTCAATTCGATGCGCATCCCTCGGGCCGTTTACGCTTGGTAAAATATCATGGCGTGCAGCAAAAACATATCCGTTCTTCCCAAAACCCATGGGATATCGGCGGCATCATGGATATCAACCTTCGCGTACCCGAAGTAGCACAAACTTTTGATGAAATTCGCGATTTAGGTTGGCATGGTCTAAGCGACCCCTTGTTGCAAAAAATGGGGCCCTTTGAGTTGTATGACATCCTTATGAAAGGCTATGATGATATCATCATTGCTTTTACACACCGGGTGCAGCCGCCATTGGAACTGCCAGAAGGGTACAAGATTCCTTCCCATGTATACAATTCATCCCTTACCGTCACAGATTTGGCGGCCACGCAAGATTTCTATGTGAACAAGTTAGGGTTTACCATCTTGAATGAATATGAAGTAAAGAAAGACGCGCCCATTGAGAATATGTTCAACATCCCCATGAACATGATTGAAGATGTTAGCTGCAAAGCCACTATTTTTTCTTTGGACGGGACGCGCGACGTTATGTTTCAGGCCTGCGAGTTTGAAGGCATTGTAGGGAAAGACTTTTCGGCCCTTGCCGTTCCTCCCAATCGAGGGCTGCTACTCTATCGCTGCGCTGTTGAAAACATACAATCCTATTATGAAACACTGCTAGGAAAAGGAATTCAAATGCATCGTACCTTACAAGAAATTATCATTGAACCATATGGCAAAGTGAACTGCTTTGCGCTACTAAGTCCCGACGGGGTTTGGTGGGAGTTTTTAGAAACCACTAATTAATACTAAAAAAATGAAAACAAAAATTACGCTCTTATGCAGCTTGATCTTCGCAATGACTTTACAAGCGCAGGAAATGAAATTCGAAGGTGAAAAAGCCCTTGAAATACGCCAAAAGACTACCTGTAATACCCTTGAAGAAGGGAAACCTGTATACGGCATGTGGGAAGGTAGAATCTATAGTAGGGTGCAGGGTGAAAAGGATCGTCATTTATTCAATGTGGTAGGTATCAATGTGCGTCATTGCGACTGCGTAGAAGACCCTGTAAGAGGCAAAGGTTTTAGAAGTGTCGGACGTGAAATTATGATGTACTTAGATCCCAAGACCAATGAAATTATGGATACCTGGGAAAACCCATGGACCGGTGAAACCGTTGACGTGGTACATGTGGCAAACGACCCTGTAAACATGCGAGGATATGTATACGAAAAAGATGAAGATGGCAAGGTAAGCGCAAAAACCAGTTTTAGAAAATATGGTGATGTAGCGGTGACTTCCTACGAAATCCCCTTGTTCTACAACAACCCCTTATCTGGAGACTATCAAAAATATGTTGGTGGCACCTATCATGCAATGGAAATTTTCAACACCTACTACAAGGCGGAGGAACTAACCAATTCGAAAATTAAAGATTTGAGTCAATCCAATATTTCTTGGTCCAGAATTTCCCAATGGTTGCCATGGATGGAAATGGGTAGCAGACCGGGTTGGATCATCGCGAACGCCACCGGGGAAAGTATTTTGGATCAAGGCGCCGTTTGGCCACGTATTCAAAAGATTCTTGATGAGCGCTACCCAACTTACAATACACCTCCGGCAAGAGATGACAAACGGCCCAATGAAACCTCCTGGACCGTTTTTAAGAAATTTTTGGCCGATAAAGCGGAAACGGAAGTCAAAAAATAATGCCCCGACACATTCGAGCGGAGTCTGGAATTTTTGAAAGAAGCTTCTTGACAACGCCCGATATGATTCTAAAACAGTACTGATATGACGAAACTAGCAGCAGGCCAAAAGGCACCAGATTTTAAACTGACAGGTACCGATTTACAACCGATTCATTTAACTGATTTCAAAGGTAAAAACCTCATTTTGCATTTCTTTCCTTTGGCGTTCACCAGTGTTTGTACGGAGCAATTATGTACCGCCAACGGACCCGAAAATGATTATGCGTCCTTGAATGCCGCCGTGGTGGGGGTTTCTGTTGATTCCCCTTTCGTACTTGACAAATTCGCAAAGGAAAACGGCTTAAACTTCCCTTTGGGGTCTGATTTCAACAGAACGGTAAGCGCTGATTATGGTGTTTTGTTCGATGGGGATTTTGCCGGTATGACCGGATTTTCGATGCGATCCGCATTTGTAATCGACGGAGAAGGCATTGTTCGCTACGCGGAAACTACGGATGGAAAGACACTGCCCAGTTTCGAAAAGATACAGAATACCTTGAAAGCTATTTGATTTTTTTGCTAAACCCCTTCCTATGAAAAAAGTATCGATTGCCATCGTTGCTGCAATCTTACCGCTGTTGTTTGCTGGCAAAGACCCTATACAGGAGCTACCTGCTACTTTTACCGATTGTGAAAACTGCCCTGAAATGGTGGTAATCCCGGCAGGCAGTGTTTATATAGGCTCCTATGAGGAAGAAATAGGGAGAAAAAAAGGAGAGCGCAAACGGGTCAAAGCAACGATTGCCTCTCCCTTTGCCATGGCCAAAAATGAGGTGACCCTAGCCCAATATCGGGTATTCATGGAGGAAACCCAGTACAAATCAAAGGAAGCCTTTTACAAAGGGGAACCATTGGTCGGTTGCAATTATTTTGACGGAAAAAGTTATGGCTATGTTGCGGAGCACAATTGGAAAAACCCCGGATATCCACAACGCGAAACCGATCCGGTTGTTTGTGTAAGCTGGAGCGACGCCGATGCCTATGCGCAATGGTTGAGTACGAAAACGGGACGTGCGTATCGTGTTCCCTCTACCGTCGAATTTGAATATGCCTCACGAGCTGGTAGTAGCAGCCCATGGTTTTGGGGTACGAATCCCGAGGACGCATGCGACTATGCCAATGTGGGCGACAGGGCATTTGCGGATAAATTTCCTACTAGAGCTTCTTTTCCTTGTACAGATGGCTATGTATTTACCACCCGGGTAGGGAGGTTCAAACCCAACAAGTTTGGCCTCTATGACATGATCGGGAACGCTTGGGAATGGACGAACGATTGTTTTCATAGCGATTTGACCAATGCGCCTATAGATGGGTCATCCTTTACGGATAATACGGACGATGCCTGCACTTGGCGAACGCCCAAAGGAGGTAGTTGGATCAGCGGCATTGCATGGAGCAGAGCGGCGGTGCGGTCCCGCGATGGTGCCGATTATAGAAGTTTTATGCTCGGCTTTCGGGTTGCGGCAGCAGTAGAAAAACAATAAGAAATTAAAATTATAGAAATGAAAATCTTATCTCAAAAACAAGCCTTTGCAATGGTTGCATTGATTTTTTTTACAGCTTGTAAAGAAGTAAAAAAGGCAGAAGTGGATACCCAGGAAGTAATCGAGAAAATTGCGACTACCCCCGAAGAACAATTAGCGGAAATCATGAAATTTTGGCCTGGAAAATATAATAACGATAAGCAAATCGCAGAGGCCAAAGCTGCCGGCGAGGCTGTTTGGCAATTAGATGATACAGGGAAAGACGGATGGTTGCAGATCGAATCACATTATATAAAAATTGATAATCCAGCTATAGGTGAAAACGTTTTGTATGTGGAGGAATATCGCGACCATCAACCAGATAGTATTTACAGACAACGTATATACACCTTGGACATTGACTCAACACAGACCATACGGGTAAAAATGTGGCCTTTTAAGGACAAGAAAAAATTTATAGGGGCCTGGAAAAACCCTCAAATGCTCGATAGTCTTACTGTCGAAGAGATTAGTGCCTATCCCGCTATCTGTGATTTAATCGTGCAAAAAGAAGGCAACGCTTATAACATGAATATGAATGGCAAAGATTGTGCTTTTGGCAATAGTGTTTTCAATTACCAAGTTAGGTTGACCAAAGATGTATTCGCGTATCGCGATAAAATCACTACCCTTGATACAGGGGAAATCATATCTACGGCGGCAGGGTACGCCTACCATAATTTAGATAGAATAGAATAAAAAAGCGAGCATGCAAAAAACAACATTAAATATTCCCAACGGAATTGGCGAAGGTGCCTTAACAGGCTATATACATACGGCCACCATTTGCACGGTAGATTTAAAAACCTACCAGCACTTTTACGGGGAGGTCATGAAAATGAATTTTGATGCTGTACCTCTAACCGGAGAAGATAAAAATGCCCAACGTTCGTTTTGGCACATCCCAGAGGATATCGATTACGATATGTATCATTGCTATAGACCAACGGTACCGAGTTTGATACAGTTGCGAATTATTCATTTAAAAACAGCCACACCACAAATTCACAAGAGCTATAGTTCCTATGAGACCGGCTCTTTTTCATTAGGGTTCCCTACCGCTGATGCGAAGGGAATGGACAAACGAATGCAGGATTATGGAGTAAAAGCCATGGCGCCGATGCAATTGGGGGATATAGTACGGGCAAACGGTGATAAAGGCCATTATTTGGAAACCATTTACCAAGGCCCTGATTATTTACATTGCGTGGGAATTGAGCGTGTAAACTACCCGCAACTGGCACCTTGTGACCCTGCGGATGGTTTTGGGGGTCCCGGTTATTCTGCATTTGTGGCCAAAGATTCCGATGCGGAGGTCGCTTTTTTTACCGATGTTTTAGAACATTATATTCTTTTTGATTCCGTTTGGGAGGCCGCCCAAGACGGTGCCTTGGGAGTGAATCCGGGAACTCCGTTCCGATTTTGTGGAATTTATGCCCAGAAAGCGGCACAGAACCACTACTTATTGCTAGATTTTAAAGATGGCAATATGATCGATACGGGCGTGCAAAGCTGTATTCCAAATCAAGGTTTGGGGATGTACTCCTTTCACACAAGCGATATTGACAAAGTAATGCAGAATGCGAAAAAAATGGGGGTACAGGTGAAATCAGAAATTCAAGAAGTATCCGATTATATCTTGGGAGATGGAAAGGGATGCCTGTTGGAAACCCCGAACGGATTTTATGTAGAACTATTTGAAAAAGCGTAATGGACACTATTCTTAAAAACTTCACGGAAATTCTCTGCGGCACCCTCGACAATCAAGCGCAAATAGATGCTGAACGAGCAGCAGGAAAGCAATTGCACCCCTATGCCAAACATGTGACCGATATCTGTGATGATATTATCATGAATCGACCACCCGATCATGAGGGTATCTATATTTTGGAAGAGAGTTACTACCGCTATCCAGATGTGGAAACGATGGAATTAAAACCGCTGTTGTTCTATGTGAGATCGGACGGGGACTCAAAAGCCCTCTTGCAATCCGTGCAAATTCCGGAGCATATTTCGAAAGAAGAAGCCACCAACGCCAATGAGTCCTTGATATTCGATTGGAACCAGCTCACCTTCCGGAATTTTGGCGTGGCCGAATACACCTGGTATGAATCCGAACAGTGTTTCAAAGTAGACCATGAGGCCGATATGGGAAATGGCATCACTTTTCGATTGATCGAAACGCTCAACAGAGAAGGGCTTCAAGTCATGGAACTTGTTCATAAAAATGGGGTGAAAATCACTCCGTACGATACCCCTATTCACTATAAACCCGTCACTATTGGAAGCTAAAGACCAAACTTTTGGAAAATTACTAGGAATCGCCATATTAGGCACTATTACGCTTATCGTTACCAATGGTATGACCATTTCGGGAATCACCGTATTCGATGATGCCATCCTCACGGATTTCGGATGGACCAAATCAGAGTTGAAGTTCAGGGATCTTATCAATCTCGTTTCTTCATCCTTGATCATGCCCTTTGTCGGTGTTATTATCGATAAATATGGGGTAAAGCGTTTTATGATTATGGGACTTCTGATGATTTCCGCCTTATACTATCTATATTCCCAAATCGAGACCACTTGGCAGATGTATGCGATTCACTTAGGCTTCGCCTTCGCAGTTTCCGGTGCAGGAACCTTGGCAACCATCATCATGGTATCACAACGGGTCGTAAAAAACCGGGGCACTGCAATCGGAATTGCGCTTGCGGGTACGTCCTTAGGTGGGATCATCATCCCCCAAATTGGAAGACCTCTGTTGGAAGCGTATGGCTGGCGAACCGCTTTCCAATATGAAGCGATCATACCCCTGCTTATTTTGGTCGCCTTAGTGATCTTTCTAAAACCGGTAGTTTATAAGAAAAAAGCTGCGGCAAAGGCCACGGCAAAAGATGAGGAAACGGGACTTACCGAACTAAAGTTTACTGCCGCTTTGAAATCTCCTGTTTTTTGGGCCATCTCCTTTACAGGAGTGTTTTGCTTTTATAGCATATTGGGCATCATCAGCAATTTGTTTCTCTATTTAAAAGAATTGAATTTTTCCAATGCGGAAGCTGCCAATGCCTTTAGTATCTTCTTCGCCATTATGCTCATTGCAAAATTAAGTTCCGGTGTCGTTACAGATTTTATCAACCAATACAAACTCTTTCGAATACAACTGGCCATTATGGCGCTCGGAGTTGTCGGCCTGGCGCTGCACTCAGAAAGTCTTGTATGGCCTTCCCTTGTGGCCATCGGCCTCGGTTGGGGCGGCCTGTATACCTTGCTTAACTACATCATTATTACCACCTTTGGGGTGAAGTCCGCCGGAAAAATCGGTGGGGTCATCTCATTTTTTGAGGGAGTCGGTTCCGGATTGGGTATGTGGCTTACGGCAGTAATTGCCGATCAAACAGGTTCCTATAGCACCAGTTTTTGGGTAATCGTGGCATTGCTGGGAATTGCGTTGGTAATTTCCTTTTTTATTCGGCCTATTCTTGCTGAAAAACCGCAAGAAACAGTATCACAATCATCGAGCTAATACCTTCTCATAATCAATCTTGCATCTGCGAACATTCGCTAATCCGACAGGTATATTTTTGAAATAGCATCGACCAAATCATGGGTATAAACACCGGAAAGGTTTAGGTGCAATACAATCGCCAAGTCATCTTTAGGGTAAATGGCAAATGCTGCCCCCCCTATTCGGCAGCACTTAAACTTCTGTTTGTGAACGTCCCGTTTTCATTTCTTGAAAAAATGTTTTGCTTTCTAGCAGTACCACTCAAACGAAGGTCGGCACTATCTTTCATCCATAAATCTAATTGATTTACATCTAACTCCAATACGGCATTCGACCTATCTTGTACGGTAATCTGTAAGGTTGCGGTTCTAATGGTATTTTCACTGAATAGCTCCGCAGCATCTTTTACCACTATTGCATTAACTTGATCATACGCAACGTAAATCTTAACAGACTCCCCACTATAGTTGATCGGAGTGCTAATAGACAATACCCCGTTTTCAACTTTACATTTCACTTCTTCGATCGGCATTCCCGCCACCTCCAAGACAACATTTGGTTCAGCACCCTGTTTTATATATACCTGGGCGAGTCCGGAAACCTCAATGGCATGGAAAGTCGGCAATTTCATTTCTTTATTTACAGGTACTTTAGAAATGGTGGTCTCTTGGGCATACATCCCCAAAGTTAAAATCAAAGCAAATAACAGGAAGGTCGAATTGGCATGTCTACTAATTTTCATAAACGTATATTTAAGTGTTGTTATGTTCAATACATTACTGTAAACTGCAGTTTATAAAAAAGGTTACAAGATTTCCGGTCAAATTGAAAAACACTGGATAATAGGGCCTTCAAAAGAAGAGAAGGCTGCAATTGAAAAAATAAGTTCAACTAAAAAATGAAAACAATAATTAAATATAGAATTCTTGACATATTGATATTTACGGGTATCGCGTATGCCATTTCGTACTTTACCTCTGTAAACATGGTGCCATACACCATCGGCTTTTTTATTGGGTATCTCGTATTTGTAATAGGCCCCATCGTCTATAAAATAAAAGTGTAAGACCGGCCATATCTCCATAGGGAAACATTACTATACCAACCAACTTCAAGTAATTACAAATGAAAGAAAAAGCAATCGCATGATCAAAGATTCTTCAAACTGCTTTACCACCATAGAACTTCCAGTGCAATGGGGTGATATGGATGCCGCGCAACACGTAAACAATACGGTGTACCTGCGTTGGATTGAATCGGCCCGTATCGCCATGTTCCAAAAAATAAACGGAGGTGCATTCAAGTTTCGGAATATAGTGCCGATACTGGCCTGGCAAGACTGTAAATATATATTTCCGGTGACCTTTCCCGATCAGATCAGTGTAGCGGTCAACGTTTTGGAACTGTTAGAAGACCGGGTACTTTGTGAAGGGAAAATCTACAGTAAAACCCATGACCGCATCGTGGCCATTTCTAAATTCACCTTAATGGCCTACGACATGGTAGCCCTAAAAAAACACCCTTTTCTACCGACTTGGAGAAAAGCGTTTGTAGATTTTTATGGGGAACGAATTTTAAGCAAGTAGCTTTATATAGAAAACGCTCGGCCTTCCACTATATCGAATAACATATTGACTTTTATCTGATAATGTATTAGGCGGGGATGGGTCCCGGAGTTTTTATAGGTGCTATAGAAGTTCTTTAGAATGTGTAACATTATTTTATTCCATTCATCATAAACAGTAGGTTGATTAAATCAACCAAAGCAGCGCTGGCTTTCACAAAAAATAAAATTCTTATTGGAGAATTTAACGCTTATGAGCCATAATTTATTCTGTAAATTCAGTATATTCTAAAATTTACTTTCCCCTTTACCGGATAAATTCCAATAAAATATAGAACAGCATGTCAAGGAACTACTTTTTCATACTCTTTCTTTTGATAACCGTCGTTGGATTTTCTCAAAAGGAAGAATATATTTTTGGTCAATTGGTCGATTCCACTAAGAATGAAGCTATTGCCTTTGCGAGTATCATATTAAAGAACAAGGCGTTGGGCACCATTACGAATATTGACGGTACATTTAAGATTCCACTACGCTTAAAGGAGTTGGGGGAAGTAATCGAGATTTCCTCGATGGGTTACAAGAGCAAAGAGCTTTTGCTCGAAGACCTGGGAATTGAAAAGGGAAATATTATTATTCTTGAACCAGCACTTTTTGAACTGAATGAAGCGGTGGTATCTGCCAATATCAAAAGCCTAAGTGCCAAACAAATCGTTCGGATAGCGGTCAATAGTATTCCTCAAAACCATCCTCCCGAAGCGTTTGGTATTATTGGGTATTATCGCGATTATCAAGTAAAAAATAGTAATTACACAAATTTGAATGAAGCGATTATCAAAATGACGGATAAAGGATCCAGTGCAACCGATATTCTTGATAACCAGTATCAAATCTACTCTTACAATCAAAATACCGATTTTGAACTGGATGATTTCGCAAGTCAACCCTATGACTATGATGGTTTTAACAAAGTAATTCCGAACGCAAAACTGAAGAATGATGGTGGTAATGAGTTTATTACCTTGCAAATGCATGACGCCATACGAAATTATGGCATGAAATCATTCTCGTTCGTAGACGATATGGATTCCGACTTTATAAACAACCACCGGTTTCGACTAAAGGGAAAAACAAGTTATGGAGAAGAAACGGTATACGAAATTCATCTATCCTATAGAAACGACAAATACCGAGCGGAGGGCAAAATATTCGTTAATACCGATGATTACGCCATTCATAACTTAGACTATGCCGTGTTTAAACGCAAGCAACCAGGAAATCAGCGTACCGCTGTGAACGAAAAAGAAAGATATACCGACGGTTTTAAAAAAATGAATAGCGAACTACTCTATCTCATTCGAATCGAATATGTCAGAGGATCTCGTAATAGTATGTATCTGAATTATATTTCCTTTTACAATAAAGTACTCATACAAAGGCCTGCAGAATTTAAGTCTAAGTTCATTCTTAATTTAGACGATAGATCATTTAGAGTACGTATGAACAAAATTCCCGTGCGGCTGGACAAGATTAAGGAACGAGATTTTGAAGTTTACTATAAAGACCAAATCATACCTATTAAGGAGTTTTATTTCTTAGAGTATGAAAAAACCTTTGTGGTGTGCCCTTATCTTGACAAAGGAAAATCAAAGGCCGTCACAGACCATATTTTTACCCAATCCCCTAACATGGAAATATCGGATATCAAATACTCCTATAACAATATGGAAGACGACCTTGGCAACGAGCTAGATGAACGAAAATTAGAGTATGTGCATCAATATCGCGAGTTTTTTAGTCAAGAGTTCCAGTTAATGGGTAGTATAATAGATAGCACTCACCTTATGAATAAGACACTACCGTTGGATGACCCTTTGCAGCCTGTAGCTACAGAAGAGCTTAAAAACAGGAATTGGAAAAATACACCGCTACCCAACTTAAAAGACTAAGGATATGGCAAAGTTTACTACTGAATAAAATCAAACAAAGAGGTTCAAAAAACCTTAAAATTCAACAGTCATAGGCAATATATGGGCATTGTTCTAAGGCAAATGTCTGTAAAAATTAAATAAATGAAACAGCGAATAGCCCACATCGCCTTGGTAGTCAAAGATTACGACGAAGCCATTGATTTTTACACTCAAAAGCTCGGTTTTGAGGTGTTGGAAGATACTACGATCGATGCATTGAAACGATGGGTGGTGATTGCTCCGCCGGGAGCAAAAGAATGTTGTCTTTTATTGGCACGAGCAGCTGACGAAAAACAACTGGCCAGTGTAGGAAACCAAACCGGAGGGAGGGTTTTTCTATTCCTTTTTACCGATGACTTTTGGCGCGATTATCACAAAATGGTCGAGCGGAAAGTCAACTTTGTACGTCCTCCCAAAAAAGAACCGTATGGCATGGTGGCCGTTTTCGAAGATCTATATGGAAACCTCTGGGATTTATTGGAACCGAACGAACGCAATAAAGGGGTCATTAAAAATGAATGAAATTCAAAGTCGGCACTGGACCATTTGACTAAGTTTCTATAAAAATCAACTAAAAACATACTATGGATAAAAATGAAAACAATGGCGCAAAATTTGCTGCCGCCCTAGGAACAATCGGTCTAATTGCCGGGGTATTTTTGATATTCTCTGGAGATACTTTTATAGGTATTGCCGGCTCGGTAGCAAGTGCAGGAATAGCATACAAAGGTTTTAATGACTTAAAAAAGAGGTGAAAGTTCAAGACCCTATCTTTTAATATTTTTCTTTCTCAAAATAATTCCATAATTCATTGCCGAGACTAGCGCCATTATCTGAATTGGCAAATAGGACGTAGCCCCATTTTTTCTTAGTATCCAACAAGTACCAGCTGGTAAAGCCCTCATTGTCACCGTCATGGATATAGGTTGTACTATAGTCTTGATCAGGGTTTAGAAACCCCAAGGTATAGTAGATATTCATACCTGTACTGGTCGTTGCGGTCAACGAATGATGCTTTAGCAAATTTGCATAGCTTGCTTCAGACAAGCCATCATTATTCATAATCGCCATCATCCATTTTGAAAAATCGATCGGTTCGGTATGCAAAGAAGAAGGCGCTACAAAGGTGCCTTTGTCTTTTTTATGCCAATAGCCATTTTCCCAATCAATTTTTGCCCCATTGCTATTGTAGGGCTCAGCCTTGTTTTGCATCACAGCCTCCGATGGGATATAACTTGAATGTTTCATCTGTAGCGGGATGGCGACCTTTTTTTGAAAAGCGGTTTCCAATCCGTCCCAGTCGGTAGTATCAAGGTGTTTCAAAACCATGGCCAGGTATTGGTACCCCTCCCAGGAATATTCGTAATCACTATCAGGTTCAAATTTTATTTTGAGTTTTTTGTCTGGCTCATTTTCCCGCCAATTAGGGAAGCCTGAGCGATGACTTAATACCATACGGGCAGTAATCTTCTTATAGCGTTCGTCATGTGCAATATCCGGAAAAGGTAGATATTCGTACAAGGGTCTATCCAAATCTAACTTTCCCTCATCCACATATTTCATCACAAAAAAAGCAAAAACAGATTTTGACAAAGAGGCTGCCTCAAAAATTGTTTTGTCGGTAACTGGAATCTTATTTTCTACATCAGAATAGCCAAAGGTATTGTGATATACAACTTGCCCCCTACTCATTACTGCTATTGAAAGCCCAGGAATATGAAGCTCTTTCATTTTAGCGCTAAGAAAGCTGTCGAGAGAATCCCTTGGCACCTCTACCCCTACATATGAAATTAGTTTGGTATCATTTTGCGCCGAACACCCTAATAAGAACGTCATTGCGGCCATTATTGGAAAAGTCTTGAATCCTCTAAATTTCTTCATTTATATTATTTACCATTCGTTGTAAGCAAACTACAAAATTTCTATTGTTTCAACAACGTATTGCTATTCGGTTCGTAAACTCTTTACCGGGTTTGCCAAAGCGACTTTTATTGCGTGAAAGCTCACCGTTAAGAGGGCAACCACAGCGACCAGTGCCCCTACCCCTAGAAAAGTGAACGGGTTTATATCTATTCGATATTGGTACCCTTGTGTCCAACTTTGTATCGCAAACCAAGCATGGGGCGGCAATGAAAAGACTGATTCCACTGATCTTTTAAAAATGATTTTCGCTTCAAGGTCGGAACAAGTGTAACAGCTGGTTTTGAAAATCATCTTTGTTGTATGAAAAAACAATTACTAATTGCCCTACTCTATTTCGCGACCATCGGTGTGAGCGCTCAAATAAAAAAAGAAATCTTTGAATTTGAGTATAAAAACACGGTGATCAATGGCGTATTAAACATGCCCTCAAACAAGCCCCCCAAAGGCCTGGTACTCATTGTGCATGGCTCCGGGCAAACAAATGCGGTCGCCCAAGAATGGCACTATGACATACGAGCCCAATTTGTAAAATCGGGCTATGCCGTTTATATGTGGGATAAAATGGGATGTGGTGAAAGCGGTGGCACGTTCGACTACAACCAATCGGTTCAAAGCAGCGCGGAGGAGGGTATTGCCGCAATCAACGCTTTAAAGGAAAAACAAATACCGGGTTCGGATGAAATTGGACTGTGGGGCATTAGCAGAGGCGGTTGGATCAACCCATTGATTATTAACCAGTATGATGGGATCAAGTTTTGGGTATCGGTAAGCGGAGTAGATGAAAAGGAAAATTTTAAATACTTACTAGCAGAAAATCTTAGAATAAATGGACATCCCAAAGATTCGATACGTTTGCTGGTGGACGAATGGCAGGCCGGTGTACGCCTGACGTATGCAGGAGAAACGTATGAGACGTATATGGCAGCCACCCAAAACATCAGAAATAACAAATTCATCACCAGGTTTAACAACGGTGCTAGCAGTACTAAGGAAGGCTACTATACCTATCAAAAATCGTTTATGAAAGAGACCTTGGACGAAGCGACCGGATTGGTTGTATACATCGAAAATTTCGAGACCCTGCTATCAAAGGTCAATTGCCCGGTTCTAGCCCTATTTGGGGAGAAGGACATGAACGTCGATTGGACGAAGACAAAATCACTGTACGAAAGTACACTTGGTAAAAACACCGATTTAACAATTGCATCATTCCCGGATTGCAATCATAACCTATTTAAATGCCAAACGGGTGGTTTCTATGAAATACAAGACAATAATTTGCCCTGGGACCGCTGTGATGGCTTTCTTGATACCATGGCCGAATGGTTAGTGGACATAGAACCCAGCCGTAAGAATTCATCAAAAAAACGCGAATAACTTCACATCACACGAATGCCATGATGCGTTTAGGTGATCATGCATCGCCCAAAATGAGCATTTCAAGGAAGGAATCTAAATACCTTCATCGATAGAAAGCTTCCCAGCCCCATTCAATAAAAGAAAAAGGCTCATCGCCAGCATTACCGTAGCGGGCATGGTTTTACTGATCCCATGTGCCGCAGGTACATGATACACAAATACCGCTACCGAGAAATAAATCACCAAGGGAACTGCCGCAAGCCGCACCTTCCAACCCAAGGTTACCAAGATATATGCGATAAAAACACTCCATGAAGCCAGATATGCAAAGAACAAAGGAAAAGGAAAGCCCATTCCTCCGAGATTCTCCGAAAACTTCTCAACGTTGCTTGGCAAGTATACTTGCGCCTTTACAGCCAAAATCAGGTACAAAAAAAAGATAAAGCGAATGCATATGGGGGCATACTGTTTGAACCGGGCCAGTTTGTCAAGGGTTTTAAAAATCATATCAGTAGGTATTGGTGATGCCCTGCCCTAGTATTCGGTTGCCGCAATTGACACCTTTGCATACACCGCTCTAGGCTTTGGGCACTGTTACAAATCATCTAACAACTTATTGAATTCTACGATGAATCCGTCGGCATCATAAAACTTACTGACCATTACGCGCGTAGATGCCTTCCCATCGTAAGAGGGGTATTCGACCAGGGTAGGCTCTCCTAATATCTCAATATTGGGTACCTTCCTGATTTTTTCGAACTGCTCCGCCTGGTTTTTACTATTGAACAACAACACGATATTCTGTGGGGTGAAACCTTCCTTTCGAATGGGTTTGGCTACCTTAAATTCACTTTCATAATCATATTCCAACAAACCAAGCACGCCAGAAAATTGGGTAGTCGCTTTCAAAAACACCAAACGCAATACCTGTTCTCTTTCTGGTGCGTCGGGATGGGGTCTTTTGATCAAATTATCATAAATGACCTCCATACCAATGGCATCGCGGTAGAGCTTTAAAGATTCTTTTACATTACGAACTATCAAGGTAGTCCTGCGAAAGATCAACGGAAAATCCTTTGGTTGTACCGGTTCCTTCAATTCGGTTTTTTCCACTGCTTCCTCGGTTTTATTCGATTGTGCGTTGCAAACGGGAAGCAGCAGCAGGAACAATACGCTTGTTACCAATGTATATTTCATTTATTGTGATTTACATGCGTTACTAAAAAAGATAAGACGGGCGGTGCTGCCAGCCTTTGGTGAAAGGGATCAGGTATCGAGCATTTGATAGAGCACTACAAGGTGTCCATCAAAATCGGTAAAAGCCTGTTCTATAAAAGCGGCATACTCATTTTCGTCTTTCTTGATATCCGTGGTATCCAGTCCTAGTGCCTTGATTTTTTCGATTACCCCTTTCAAATCATCTACCTTGATGACAGAAGCCGCCATTTTGATGCCCTCTTGCTTGGGCAAGGGCACTCCACGTACTTCCGTAAGCGCAAAAGTGCGTTCTTGAGAAGGACTGTCCATCGTGGCGAAATTCAACTTTGCCTCTTTGGGAATATTGAATACGGGATACGAGAAAGAATCTTCTGCGGAAGGTTCTATATAATTGATTGTGAACCCTAAGATATCACGATATATTTTCAAGGACCTTTCCAAATCTGCCACCACTAGGGTGACTCTTTTATACAATACAGACATACGAATCGTATTAGTGTTATTCGTTATTGACAATTTCGATAAACTCGATCCAAACCCCGTCCGGGGAGCGAACAGAGAATATTTGGAGAGCTCCATACGGTGGGACATGTACCGTGCGGATATTAGAATTGATTTCAACACCCCGTTCTACCAATGTTTCTGCGTAAGCTGCCGCATTTCTTACCGGAAAACGATACATTAAAATTCCCAGATTGGGAGGTATTGCCAAATCGGAGCAGTCCTTGCCGTTCAATTCATTGGTCTTGATATACTCTATTGAACCGAAATTGTTGATATCGGGGCGTACTATGTCTATTGGAACGGTAATATCCTGATTTACATTGGGAGGAATTCCAATAACGTTATGCCCCGTTTTCCGATCCAGACCGGGCGTTTGAAAAAACATCTCAAATCCCAATTTCGTAACAAAAAAATCATAGGAATATTTCATGTCTCGAATGATGACCGAAGAATTAAAAACCCGGCTGGTCTTTTTCATATGATCGAAACCTTCCAAAGGTGGTGCATAGCGCTGCATAAAGGCTATTACAATGCCATCGGGACCTTTCATTAATACTTCTGAGACATCGTACATGCCGAATGTATAGCGCAGGGGATCCGAAAACCCGTTCCACCCTTCCGCTTGCAGCGTTGGGTAAAGTTCATCCATATCATGGGTGCGCATGTTCACATCAAAAATACCGCCCGTATCCCAAATATGGGCAGCCGAGCGTATTTGGCGCTGTTCCACATTCTGGAATTGCACCAAGCGTACAAACCCTTCATGGTCTCCGGCATTTTGCAAAAGGGCCTCCTCAATTTCGACCTCATCCGGTAAATGCCATAATTTTTTTAAGTTCGAATCGCTTTTTTCACGGCTAACGGTTATCCATCCACAAACTCGCTCAAAAAAATCAATGGTACGGGCGATATTGGAAACACTGAATACGACTTCCTGAAAGCCCTTCATGCTGGGATCTTCAGCCGAAAAATGTAGATTGTGTTTGAATTCCATTTATGCAAGCATTGTGTTTTAATTTATCCTAACAGATCCATTATCTCAAAAGCGGCTCGTTCCCCTGATTCCATGGCTCCTTCCATCCCGCGATTCACAAGGGCCGTGTGCTCCCCGGCGAAATGAATCCTACCATTTGGTTTTGCCATATGATTCGCAAATTCGGTAATCTGGCCCGGTTTCCAGTAGGCATACGCCCCGCCGGCATAGGGGTTATCGACCCATGTCCAATAATAGGTAAACTTCAAAGCTCCCTTAAGACTTGGGCGCATGGTCTCAAGGGTCTTGGTTACGGCCGCAATCGCCTCTTTTTGTTCCATTTTGTCAATTTCAAGCGCCACATTGCTATTGAGGTATGCGACGCAACTAGTCACCTTATCGGGATCCTGTGGGTCATTTTTCAAGGCCATGAACCGGCCTGCAAGCGTATCGCTCCACATACTTGGGGGTAACCCATCGGCTTCCCAGTACTTTCTTGTGGGTACGAAATGAATTTGCACGCAAGGGGTATACGACAATTCTTGAAAGGCCTTGTTTTGAATGGCTTCGGGATTGGGAGACATTTCGATTCTTCTAAGAGCCGATGCCGGGAGGGTACAAAGTACGTATCGCGCCCTTAACTTTTTGTCGTTTTTCAATTGAAGTGTAACCCCGTCGAGAGCGCCCTCAATGCGCTTTACCGGAGATTCGAAAAGGACATCTTGTTTGAAGGCAGCACCCATTGCCTCAGGAATGCGCTGATTGCCCCCTACGGCAGCACCGCCTTGCCCATTAAAGGCACTTTGTTGGACTATAAAATTTAAAATCTGAAAGTACATTAAAACGGAAATACTCTTGCCATCTACCCCATAACTTGAATTGGTAGCAACGGCCAGTTTGATGGCTTCATCCGAAAAACCTTCTTCTTTTAATACCTCGTAAACCGAGCGATCCCATTTGTGAAATTCCGGGGTACGCCATGCCGTAAGATCGTTTTTTGGCAATGGGTTTAACTTCCCGTATACAGACCAAGCAGAGGAAGTGGGGGATCCTGTTCGATATCCCTCCGGATGCGGATTGGCTGCATGCCCTTCCCATTGCTCCGGTAGAATCAGATTATTACGTACGGCATACAAGATTTCCCCTTTTCTAGGTTCCGTTCTGGGGCGGTAGTCCCCTATTTCAACGCCATATTTCTGGGCCGCGTTTAACAATCTAGCATACCCTCCCCCGATTCCATTGGCCCCCAGTTCAGGGTGCCCGGGAACATTTTCTTCTTTTGCGGTATGTACCCTACCTCCGAACCGATCGGTAGCCTCTACAATTTTGACCGTAAAACCTGCTTCCTCGAGCAATAAGGCAGCGTTGAGACCTGAAAGACCTGCCCCAACAATGATTACATCGGCATCAAACGATTCCTTACCGGTATTCACACAGGAATTAAGTCCAAAATAAAAAGGGGCAGCGGCGAGCAGCAAACCACTTTTTTTAAGCATCGCGCGACGATCTAACTGCGATGGGTTCGTTTTTTTTGTTTTCATATGACGCTACATTTGAATTAAGTGGGTGTACGCACTAAGGAACACGCGATACATGGGGTTACTCTTCATCCCACTGCAGGGGCTCGGCAAAAACATCGGGTTGTTTTGCTTCCGTTGCCGCAATAAAGTCATCCGGTAAATCCTCCTTGTCAAAAAAAGTACTCCCGCTTGAGGTCCATATCATATGCCCGGGAGTGCCTGCCATTTTCAAGATAGACAACCACGAGGTCTGGCTCGTCCAATGATATACTGCCGGAATATGCGTATATGTCCTATCATACAGGTACTTCTTGTCCACATCGTAAGTATCCAAGGTCATCTCGGTGCGCCAGGTCTGTGATTTTTTCTCAAACCATTTGGTAAAGGCATGCCGAGTAATATGCATTTTGTCGCCCATATCCGTAAAAACCAAATCGAGCGGTGCCCCAATTGCCGTGCTTTCCATGGTAAAACTTGCGTTTACTTCCGGGCCCTTCGGGGTCATAATCCCCCCGCGTATACCGGCCCTGAAAGGAGGAACTTCTACTTCCTCCCCTGTATACGGATTGGTCATTTCACTTAAAAATTCTCCCGTTTTGGGGTCTCGATACAACAACCATCCCTTCGATTTGGTTTCCACATTGCCATTTTTTAACAACCGCATAATTTTCATACCACAACCGGAATAACGAAACACTTCTTTTCCAAAAACATTGAGACTATCGGGTTTATCGGGACGTATTCCAAAGACGCGCCCTTCGGAATACGAATAGGTCATTTTACCGGAAAGGTCTCCCTGTATTTTTTCAAAAATCAACAATTTATCTTTTGGGTCGGTAAGATCGTAAGCAATTGTTTCGTTTGCCGAAGTACCGTCTTCCACCGAGGTTGTTGGTTTTGTAGACTTATCTTCCATACAGCCGAAAGAAACTAAGAAAATCAAAACCATCAATAAAGGTGCTATTGACGAGTGCTTAAAGGTGTTGTAGCCGTTTTTCATTTTAAAATTGCCTTATGATTTTTAAAAGTTCACTTTTCACATTCACAAATTGCGGAAGCCCAGTTCATTTGAAACCCGATCGTCTTGGCCTTCGGTTCCGCAAAGCCCAACGCCACGGATTCCTGTTGTCCTTTTTCCTTTAGTCTAAGAAAGAAGAAATCGGCATCTTCCAACGCATAAAATGGGTACTCTTTGTTTCGTAATTGAATGAAATATGTTTTACCGTCCACAGGGTTTTCCACATAGGCGGTACCACCCTGATCGTGTACCCGTAGGTTTTTGTACTTTTTATCTTTCTCTCCCGGCAAGTAATAGGCCTTTTCATAAAAAGACACTTCACAATTATAAAAGTTTACTTTGCGCATTTTATGTGGTTCAGCATTCGGATGCCCCTTGTAGAAAGAATCGTCACTCGTTAAAAAAGTACGGTCTACACGCCAGTATTGCTTTTCGGAAACAATCATATCAT
This sequence comes from uncultured Flavobacteriaceae bacterium, assembly GCA_947500385.1. Taxonomy (GTDB): domain Bacteria; phylum Bacteroidota; class Bacteroidia; order Flavobacteriales; family Flavobacteriaceae; genus Pelagihabitans. Next base: position 49,169 of record CANMSA010000001.1, read on the forward strand.
GTACGGAATAGCGTCTTTTATCTCCTTCCCCAAACTGACAGGCTTTCTCCGCCATGCTGCCATGATACTGATCTCCGACCCGTTGAAAAATAACATCGCAACCATCGAGCCCAAAAAGGGAGGTCAACGAAACATTTTGAATCAGTTGCGCATGTGTCTCGGACGCAAGCAGGTACTTCTTGGCATCTTTTAGGAAATAAATTTTCATTCGAATACCCGGGGTCTCTCCTTCACTGTGGAAAGACACGATTCGCTGTCGTCCCACCTGCTCCGGGTCATTGTTAACATATTCTTCAATGTAGAATACATAGGGACCAATACTATCGGCCTTGATTCTTTTATGGACAGCGTGAATTTGGTCATGTTTTTCATCGGCCGTTCCCCACCAATCACTCCTACCTTCGACCCATATCTGCTCGTCATTATCAAACGCGCCTTCAAACCACTTCGTCAACAGCTGTAAATCTCTAACATTCGGGTCGGCGGCTTCTAAACCCGTTGTTGCATCCACCTTTGAGGTTTTGGCAAGAAGGAATAGTTGCGGGATTAATAAGCATACAATAAAGCCTACTTTTTTTAAGTGTACCGTAGTCATATATACCATGTATTTAGGCGTTTAGGATAATATCCAGCGCAGCTCGTTCCCCCGATTCAAAAGCGCCTTCCATACCGCGTTCCATTATCGCGGTATGTTCCCCACAGAAATGGATATTACCGTGGTTTTTACGCATATGATTGGCAAACTTTTTAACCTGTCCGGGTTGCCAATATACCCAGTCTCCCGCCCCGTGAATATCGCGTTCGCACGACTGGATCATTAACCGTTCTAATTTGCCTTTGGTCGAAGGCCGTAATTCGGCCAACTTATTTTCAACATAGGTAAACACTTGATCATCGCTCATTAATCGAAACTTGAGCGATTCGGGACCGTTTATAAATGCCAGGCCGGATTCAGGATCATTTTTATTGCGCTTCGTGCGTACTGCAAAACGCTCTAGGAGGCCATCGGTCCACATATTCGCATCCATACCATCCTGTTCCCAGAACGGTTCTTTGATCAAAAAGTGCGCTTGTACCGACAGGCCATAGTCCATTTGATCGATCGCCTCTTTGGTAATACCTGTTATATAAGGTTCAAACGTTACATTGCGCAATACGGAAATGGGTATACTACAAACAACTTGCTTGGCGGTGTATTCACTGCCGTCGGCGCAACTTACCTGTACCACACCATCTTGTTCCTTAAACCCAACCACCGTTCTGCCCAGTTGCACTTTATTTTTCATACTTCCCGCCATGGCCTCCGGTAGTAACGAATTGCCGCCCTTGATCATTTTCCAACTGGTACCGTCCGGAAAAGACAACTTCCCATCACTAAAATTCATCACATGATAACGTCGTAGCTCATTCATTGCAGAAGTATTGTGTATGCCCCCCGCATGAATCACCACATTCATCAAGTTGATCGTCTCCTCGTTCACTCCCTTGGCCCGTAAATATTGGTCGTGCGGTATATCGTATTTATGATACTCGGGTTCTAACCACGCATTCAAAGGTTTCCCTTGTAAGGGATTGTCTCGATGTGATATGGTCGATAAAAATCGGTGTGGTAACAAGCGACGGTCCTCCCCCTCTAAGGGATTCAACTGATGCGATTCCCAATTTTCAGCGTTGATATATTGTCCTTGAATGTTATACAACCAAGGTCTGTTGGGGCCACCACCCACATCGGGATTGTGCATTTCTAATCCCAGTTTGTTTACGGTATTGATCATACGCGCGTAGTTGGCTCCGATATATTCCCCGGCAGCTTCTGGTTTTCCAGGTACATCTTGTAAGGTATATACGCGCCCGCCCAACCGTTGTCTTCCTTCGATCACTTGAACATCATAGCCCGATTCTTCCAATAACATGGCCGCATGAAGCCCGGAGAGTCCCGCACCGACCACCACCACATCGTGGCTTGCCTTAACGGGTTTGTTTTTTATGTGCACGGACGGGGCGGTACTTTCAGTGGTTTCCTCTTTCGTACCGGGAGCACACCCGATCGGCAAAACAAGTCCGGCAGAGGCACCGGCAAGTCCTCGGATAAATTTGCGTCTATTTGTTTTCATAGCTTCCTAATAATTACTCTTTTGTGACCTCTTTAAGATATGCGATCAAGGCGTCTTGCTGTTCTTTCTTTTTAACCCCAACAAACGCCATTTTTGTTCCAGGAACATAACTAGCGGGATTTTCCAGCCATTCGCGAATGGTCTCCTCGCTCCATACAATCCCCTTGTTCTTCAATTCTTCCGAATACACAAAATCGGCTTTCATTCCGGCTTTTTGACCGAAAAAACCATTCAGGTTGGGACCTACCTTATGGGGTTCTCCCTTCACTACGTTATGACAGGCGGCACATAAGAGAAATACACGTCTCCCAAGTTTGTTATCCGATTCGGGTATGGTCGCGGCGACGGCCGGCGCCTTTTGCCCGGTCTCCACAGGCTTGGTATTGAATTCTGATTTCGATTTATCCTCTTGTTTTTTGGCGGTATTCCCACAGGAAGCCATGCCTAAAATGAAACCCATTAGTACAAACAAAGAAAGGAGGCTCCATCCCTTTTTTAAGCTATTTTTTATCTCAGTCAAAGAACTAAAAACCGACTCACTTTTCATTATTCAAAAATTAGTTTACTTAATTAATAGTTAATAAAGTTAACTAATTATTTGACATATTGACACAAAACCAGCAAAAAGTTAGTGATAAAACGAAAAAGTTAAAAGAATATAGCATCCATTTGTACAAGGGCTATTTATCATGTGCGGGAAACACTTGTTAAAACAAACACCTACGCGTACCCTTGGGAAAACACCTTTTCTTGAATAAAACTATCATTTCCCATGGGCCTTATTTCAATCAGATGTTTTTTTTAAGAAGGTCTTTGGTACTATTTACTTAAGACAACGTAGCGTACTCCACAACACAACCAAGACGGAAGTATTACGAAAGATAGAAAGACGTCGAATTTTAACGATAAGAAGTGGCATATACCCCCGCTTTCGTAAATTTAAACTTCCTATGTTGGTTTGCTTAACAACTTTAAAGTCAAAATGAGTGGATACGGCACCACTGTTAATATGCACCATGTTGTAAGCGCAAGGTGGTTAAAAAGCATCGATGTAATTTTAATTCAATATTTTTGAGGGACCCAACAGCAGTCAAACCCCATAACATTAATAGGCCGCATGGCATTATCCACTATTGAACATATACAGGTCGACGTAGACTCGAGAATTCCCAAGTACAAACAAATTATTGATGCGATTATTGGTGCAATTAACCGAGGGAGTTTACAAATGGGGGAAAAAATACCATCGATCAACGAAGTAAGCGAGCAATGCCTTTTATCAAGAGACACCGTTGAAAAAGCATACGCACAACTGAAATCCCAAAATATTATCGAATCTGTTAAGGGGAAGGGCTACTACGTTACGCGTACCGATTTATCCTCTAAAATAAAAGTGCTCTTTTTAATCAACAAACTGAGCACTTATAAAATGAGAATCTTTAATTCTTTCGTGCATCACCTCGGTACAAATGCCAATGTTGATTTGGATATTTACCATTGCGAACCCTCTGTTTTCATTGGTATTTTAGAAAAGAAGTTAGGCCATTACGACCAGTATGCGATTATGCCACACTTCAAAAATGAAGCCTTACAGCACATGGTATGTACCGATGAGATTCTTGCCATAATCCGGCAAATTCCGGAAGAAAAACTAATTATCCTGGATCGCAACCTCTTGAGTTTGTCGATGAAAGTTGGGCGTGTTTATCAAGATTTCAATAAAGATATCTTTAATGCGTTGACCATCGGGTTGGACAAAGTGAAGCGCTATAAAAAAGTAATTTTGGTGTATCCTAGTAAGTCGGTCTACCCCTATCCTAAAGGAATCGTTACCGGGTTTAGAAAATTTTGTGTAAAGTACGGTTTTGATCATGAAATACTCGATGAAATCTATGACGGTATGGAACTACAGAACAAAGATCTTTTTATCACCATTGAAGAAACCGATTTGGTCAACTTGGTAAAACAAGTGCGGGACCGTCATTACAAACTCGGGGAAGACATTGGTATTATATCCTATAACGATACCCCTTTAAAAGAGTTGCTTGGTATTACCGTGATCAGTACCGATTTCAAAAAAATGGGAGAAGAAGCGGCCCGCATGATTCTTAATAATAATAAATTGACCCTTAAAAATAGTTTTCATTTCATAGACCGCCATTCGGTCTGATTTCTACTCTTTTTGGCGCTTTTGATTCGCGATTTAGCTGGTTGGTCAAAGTAAATCTCCATACGCCATTGGACCGTAGATCCGCTGGCAGCACTGTAAAAACTACGATACCAATCAATTCATTTTTCTAAGCTTGTCAAGTTTTGCTGCGAGCGCCTCCTGATCGTGCAGCGTCCCCTCTTTTATCACCGCATGTATTCGGATAGTATTCCGAATGTTGTTCAATGGATCGGCATCTAAGATCACCAAATCTGCCCGCATGCCTTCCGCTATGGTCCCCAAGGTATCATCCAACCCGAAATACCGTGCCGGATTAATGGTAGCTGATTTTAAGGCTTCTAATGGAGAAAGGCCCGCTTTGACCAAGGCCGCCAATTCTTCGTGAAGACTCAACCCGGGTGTCAGAAACGCAATGGGTGTATCGGTGCCGGCCATGATCGGAATCCCTTTTTCATGTACTTTCGCTACCATCATATAGTTCCATTTGTCGTAGGCCTTTCTAAAGTCAGAAACGGGGTACGCTTTCAGGGCGATAGAGCGTTCTTTCCAATACCGACCAATGGAATCTGGAACAAACTCGTAGCTTTCTTGGTAGCTTTCCCTTGCGTAGTATTTTCCGGAAAAAAAGGTATTCAAAGCCAAGGTGGGTATTTGCCAAGTATCGTTCTTTTTTAAAACAGACAGGACCTGATCGGCTATTTGGGCATCAAAATTTGCAATAGCGGTTTCTTGCTGCGCTTTATGAACCTTCGCTCGCAAGTCTGCCCCCGATTCACCTACCCCTGTACGGAGCAGCTCTTGTCTTTCCTGTAATAAATCATCGGCATTTGCCACACAGGATAACTCCAAGTTTCGAAGATGTTCCATACTGTTCATTCCTGCATTGGAAGCGCTGATCACGTCCATACTCAAAGGCACATGCCCGGTAACTTTTAGCCCATTCTTCTTAGCAAGCTCAAGTATTTTTTTGAATTGATCGGGACTAAGCATCTCATAGGCCTTTAAAAAGTCCACCTCCTTGGAAATAAGTTTTTCTATGTTTTCAACTACGGCATCGACGGAATTGAGACGTACCGAAAGTTCAGGGTGCCGGGCATCGCCCCCATCGTATACATTTGGTTCCCCGTCGAGCAAAGGTCCGGCCATCATTACCCTCGGTGCATCCGTCGGGTTTGCCAGTGCCCGGTCTTTCCACGCTTTCACAAAATCTACGTTCCCACCGGTATCACGCACACTGGTCACCCCATGTGCCAAAAACAAGTCGAACATTCGGGGCGCCAGTTCTTCTACATAAGCAAAGTGTACATGAGCGTCCCATAAGCCCGGAATCAAATACTTTCCACGCCCATCGATTATGGTATTCTCAGGGGATAAGGGCAACGTAGCGGTGTCCCCTACCCTCAGGATCTTACCGTTCTTTATGATTACGGTCTGGTAGTCCTTTCTACCATCAACGGGGTCGATTACCGTAATGTTTTCGATACAGATGGCCTCTTCGAACAAACTATATTCCGGTTTACAGGAGGTAGTGGTCAGTACACCTACTATTATTAAAAATGCGGCAATATGTTTCATCTTCTACAATTTGAACACCTTTAAACCAACCAAATTCACATAAAATATGGTGTGGTTTCGAAATTAGTTAATTTATTTAATTATTAACCGCATTAACTAATTAAAATTTGACCGATGTTGCTGTTTTTTATGGCACCCCATTTTCTAGAAACCCCAATGCTAGAATCAAAATAAAGTGAACGGAAGTCGCTATTTACGTACTTACTATCCCATCGCCACGAAAGTATTTTCTTTCATTATCAATCATTTTTATGCATTTCATCGATCTTTAGAAGCATTTCAACCTAGTTTCACGAGGGTATCTTACTTTCGTATTCAACTGTTGCACTTTTTAGGGAATGCAGAATGCATCTTGGTACCTTCGGGTAATTCTTACCTTAACTTCCTAAACCTGCACCTTGCGGCCACGACCAAACTGCCATGATAGAAAGCAAAAACGCTCGTTTTTGTTTGACTTAATTCTATTATTGGTTGTTCATGAAAAAAATTTACGTTCTATTCGCGCTTTTTAGCGGTTATCTGCTTACGGGCCAAGTATATGATGATTATTATGGTGCGGGCCATAATCTGGGTATGAACATTTCCGGGTCCGGTACTACCAACAACGATGGTCCCGACGCTCCCGAAAATTCCGTTAGCGGCGCAACGGATGAACTTACACTCTCCGAAGCTTCTAGATTTCTTGCACAGGCCGCATTGGGCTATTCCTATGAGCAAATAGAGGCGGTACGCAACACGGGGCTTGAGGCATGGGTAACGGAACAAATCGATATGGCCATTCCCCGCACCTTTCAATCTAGGGTAGCGGAAACGTACGAGCAGATGCTCACCATTCAAAACAACGAAAATCCTGATAGACATATTTCCGATTTCGCCTTCTATCAAATGACATTTGATCAGAAAGATCTGCTACGTCAGCGAATGGCGTTTGCTTGGTCACAAATAATTGTGGTAACCGTACCCCAAGGTACCATTGATGAGCAATTGGGTTTTGCGCGTTACTATGATATTCTTTATGGAAATGCTTTCGGCAATTTTAGGGACATGCTCTACGACATTACCATGAGCGTGCCCATGGGTCTTTATCTTAGTAGCTACAATAATCGAAAGTTCAATCCAGGAAATGGTTCCGAGCCCGATGAGAATTTTGCAAGGGAAATCATGCAACTGTTTAGTATCGGCGTGCACGAACTGGAAATAAATGGGAATGTCAGGATAGACCCGAACAGCGGAAATCCTATAGAGACCTATGATATTCAAGATGTTGCGGAACTGGCAAAGGTTTTTACCGGGCTATCGGCCAGTCAAAAAAGAGATGGCAGTCCTAATGGAGAGAATCTCATATCGCGTTTTGAAGCTGATTGGACCAAACCCATGAAGATGGTACAGGAGTTTCATGAAGAGGGACCAAAAAACTTCATGGACAAAAGCATCCCGCCAGGGCAATCTGGAATGCAGGACATCAACGATGCCATCGATTATTTGTTCAATCACCCCAATACGGGTCCTTTCCTTTCAAAAAGACTAATCCAACACATGGTGAAATCGAATCCGTCTCCCGCCTACGTGGCCAGGGTCGCCCGCGTATTCAATAACAATGGGAATGGCACTAGGGGAGACTTGGAAGCAGTTACCAAAGCTATCTTGTTCGATCCCGAGGCGCGCGAATGCGATTTTATCCAGGCTGCCGACAATGGCAAGCTGATTCAGCCAATGGAACGATTTATTGCACTCTTTAAGGCCTTCAACATTTCAACCCCTTCCGGAAAGTTTTTTCTAAACGACACGCGACAGTATTTCAACAAAACACGGCAAGCTTTTAATGCTTCTCCAAGCGTTTTTAACTTTTTTCAATTTGATTATCGGGAAGAAAAAAATGTGGCGCCGAACGATCTGGTTTCCCCCGAATTTCAAATTTTTAATTCAAACACCTCGATCGCCTACATCAATGAACTGGAAAACGCCCTAAAACGCTATCCCTTTAACAATAGAACGGGAAGCGGTGGCGAACAAGTACTTATTAATGACGACGATAGGCCTGTTCTCGATTTTTCCGATGAATTGGAAATCTATCGAGATAGCGGAATCACGGGCCTCCTAGATCGCTTGAACATATTATTGTGCCGGGGACAATTAACATCCGAAGTTCGCGACCTTATCATCGCCACCATAAATGAAAATATCGCCATGGTGAATAATTATGAGGATTTAGATGTTGTTCATGACTGCATCTACTACATAATGGTTTCACCCGATTATATGATTCAACTTTAAAAATATGTCCAACAAAAAACTTAGTAGAAGAACCTTTATTGAAAATCTGGGATTGGGATGTGCCCATCTTGGGGCTACCAGCCTATTGTCGGGCATTACCAATTTAGGGCTAATGAATGCCGCAGCGGCGGCCAATCGTCCATTGATACCTGCACCTTCGTATATGGATTATAAAGCACTGGTATGTATTTACCTAGCGGGAGGAAACGACAGTTATAATATGTTGGTCCCTACGGATGATGGGCCTTATACCGATTATATGGCATCACGAACCAATATGGCCATCCCAAAAGCGAACCTGTTACCCATCAACCCTACCAACACAAACGGTAGAAAATTTGGTATACACCCCAATTTACCCAAGCTACAAGGGCATTTTAACAATGGAAACGCGGCCTTTGTAGCAAATTGCGGTGTATTACAGCAACCCACTACTTTAGAGAATTATGACAACGGTTTAAATCTGCCTATCGGTCTTTTTTCCCATTCGCATCAAGCAGATCGTTGGCAGACTTCCTTACCAATGGACGCCGCTCAGAATATTGGTTGGGGAGGGCGCTTGGCCGATGTATTGCGTGAGAACAACAGCAATCAAAACATCTCGATGAACATTTCTTTGAACGGCACCAATACCTTTCAAACGGGCAACGATGTGCAAGTCTACGCCATCAAAAATTCAGGAAATGGGAGTACGCTGATCAATGGTGCCCAAAACAATGGGTTTTACCAACAATTAAAGCGGGCTTCCTTAGATGATATTTTAGAAGTAAGACATCAAAATATCTTAAAAACCGCTTATTCTGATGTGGTATCCGGTTCAAAGGACCGTTCATTTGAGTTCGACGCCGCCTTGGCGGGAGCCGCCACCATCAGCACCGTATTCCCAGATAGTAGCTTGGGCGAAAACCTTAAAATGGTAGCTCGAACAATGTCGGCAAAAGATGCTCTGAACATGAATCATCAAACCTTTTTCGTATCCCTTGGCGGGTTCGACAACCATGACAATAATTTAGCGGAGCATGGCGACCTTATGAAAATCCTTGACGACGCCTTGGATGCGTTTTACGCCGCCTTAAACGAGTTAAACCTGTTGAACAACGTAACCTTATACACCATGTCCGATTTCGGAAGAAAACTAATCACCAATGGCGATGGTACCGATCACGCATGGGGAGGACATACACTGGTAATGGGAGGTGCGGTTAACGGACAAAAAATTTATGGTCAATATCCGGAGGTATACCTAGGAAATCCCCTTGATACCGGAGGGGGACGGTATATCCCAACAACCTCCGCAGATGAATACTTCGCCGAACTGTCCCTTTGGTTTGGGGCTTCCTCCTCGGACTTGGACTATATTTTACCGAACATCAACAATTTTTGGGATCCGGCATCCGGAACAAATCCCCTAGGATTTTTAAACTATTAGAAGCGACAGTACGTCAATACCCAAATAAAAGAACAAAAACATATGCAAAATAGAATACCACCGGCCATAGCGCTATTATTCCTATGTCTATTTGGATCAACACCTTTTGCGACTGCTCAATGTTCCACGGATGAGAATTACTGGGACGAAAGTTGGAGTGCCTGTACCAAAACCACCAATCCAAATCCCGGGAGGGGCACTTCTTTTTGGATTTTATACGAGTTTACCGAACCCATAGGAATCGGTAAAACCCATATTTGGAACGCCAATAAAAAAAATAAAAGTACCTCCGGACTAAAGAATGTGTTCATCGATGTTAGTGTGGACGGGGCCAACTGGCAACAGGTCGGCGATACCGCTTTAGAGTGGGAAAAAGCCCCTGAAACGGATGATTATGAAGGTTTCGAGGGACCTACACTCTCTAATTACGGGCAAATCAGTAAGTTGTTGATTACCGTTGAGAGTACCCATGGTGACCTGTGTGCTTCCCTTGCCGAGATACGGTTCGAGGTCGATAAAAACGCATGTGCAGGACAGCTGGATGCCTGTGGCGTATGCGACGGACCGGGAACGCTTACCTTTTATTTGGATGCCGATGGGGATGGACAGGGAAATCAGAACACCTTTATCCAGGCATGCGAACTACCCGAGCAGGGGTATGTAGAAAACAACAATGACACGTGTGATACCGGTGGTTGGGAACAGATCGGTACGATCTTCGAAGCAAATTCCTGCACGGGTTGCCACAATCAAAATGGTGAAGGAGGTCTTGATCTTACCAGCTATGAGGGATTCCTAAAAGGAGGAGACAAATGCGGTACCAATATTCACAATGGAAACACACTATTACAAATTATACAAATAGACGGATACGATGAATGCGGAGAGGCCATTACCGGGCTTCGTATGAACAGTCGGGTAAACAATCAACTCGATGCTCTTGAAATTGCCGCGATTCAGGCTTGGATCGATGCCGGGGCACCCGAAGGCAATGCCTGTCAAGACCGTATAGAGGACCGACCAAAAGAGGAAGAAGAAGTGACTGAAGAGGAAGAAGAAGTGACAGAGGAACCCACCGATTATGATGGTATCACCCGCTTGTATCCCAATCCGTCAAACGGCCCCATAAACATTAAAACCGCTACCGAAAATTACGTGCTTGGCATCGACGTGTACGATATGAACGGTAAAATAATTTACCAGCAATACAAAGATGATAAAACAATCAGCTCTTTTGATCTTGGGCACTTGAATCAACAAGGAGTCTACATGGTACGCTTAACCGGAAGGTTTGAAAAGGGTGCCGTCGAATCCATACATAAGATTCTCGTAGAGTAACAACCAGGCCACCCATCCCCTCTACCCCACTTCAAGTTCCAGAAAAGTTGAATGGTTCTTTGTAATGCCCCCTAATACCCTTTATCTATTGGGGTGCCCAATAGCGTAGACAAGCCATACATCTATAAAAGCGCGTATCCATTTTTCAATTTTCATGGCTAAAATGTCGCTTTCACATTTCAAATTAGTTAATTTATTTAATCATTAACTATATTAATTATTATTTTAGGGGATGAAATTCGAAGTGTAGGAAGCGGTTCTTCCGGTATTGTCATCACAACGAATAAAGAAAATCTTATGAAAAATAATCGTTTAGTGTTGGCCGCACGCCCCAAAAATCGGGTTAATATATCTGATTTTAAAATGGAAACTGTAGAAATACCTCCCCTTCAAGAAGGAACTTTTTTGATTAAGGTGCACTACTTGTCGGTAGCCCCGGTTATGAAATTCTACATGTTAGATGGTGCGGGAATCGAGAATATACTGGAAATAGGTGAAGTGATGCGCGGCAGGGGCGTAGGAGAGGTAATAGAAAGCAAGCATTCGGATTTTAAGGTGGGAGACATCGTTCAAGGCAAATGCGGATGGCAAGAATATGTAGTATGTGACGGGAGTCCTTATTATATGATGTATAAGGTACAACAACGGGGATTGTCTTATTCTACCGCTTTGGGCATTTTAGGAATGACAGGTTTTACGTCCTATTTTGGTTTGTATGATGTAGGGGAGCTAAAGGGAGGAGATGCAGTGTTGGTATCGGCAGCAGCTGGCGGTGTTGGCTCTAACCTTGGGCAATTGGCAAAAATAAAGGGAGCGCGGGCCATTGGTCTGGCCAGTACCGATGAAAAATGTAAACTGCTCACTGAAAAACTCGGATACCATGCTTCGATAAACTATACTACAGAAGATGTCTCAGCGCGAATCGATTACTATTTTCCGGACGGTATCGACGTTTATTTCGATAATGTCGGTGCAAAAGTCCTCGATATTGCGTTGAGCAAACTGCGTAGGTATGCCAGAGTGGTTTGTTGTGGCAGAATTTCACAATACGATGACGTTCAAAACTCAGATTACAATCTTACCAACTGGCATAAGGTTGGCGCAAATTGCGCCAAAATGCAAGGTTTTTTCATTTACGATTACGAGCGGCAGTTTCCAAAAGCGGAAAAAGAAATGGCTCAATGGATCAAAGAGGGAAAATTGAGTTTCCAGGAAGATATCTTGGAAGGTCTTGAAAACATGCCAGTTGCATTAAATCGGTTGTTTGAACGTAAAAATATAGGAAAGCAGTTAGTAAAGATTAGTTAAACACTTTCCGTAACTTTCCGAACAGTCATATGATGAGAACTTTTCAAAGGCTTTCAAATTAGTTAACATAGTTAACTAATTTTTCAATACCTTTAGTTCCTAAATAAGAGTTATCCAATTTCAAAGGACTATGAAATACCTAATTACCGTTGATGAAAAAGAAGTATCGGCAACTGAAAAAGACGCCGATGCCCTGGACTTAATTCCGATGGACGCGACCAATTTTCATCTATTGCAAAACAACAAGGCGTTCGCCGTTCAAGTCTTACATACCGATTTCCTGAACAAGAGCATGACTATTTCGGTCAATGGCAATTCTTATGAAATAGCCATAAAAGATGCGTTCGATCTACAGGTAAAGGAAATGGGATTACTATCAAATACTTCCCAAAAAGTAAACAGCATCAAAGCGCCGATGCCCGGGCTGATATTGGAGATAATGGTGGAAGTCGGGCAGGAAATAGCGCAGGGTACTCCCCTATTGGTACTTTCGGCAATGAAAATGGAAAACATTATTCTCTCCCAGGGTGCCGGAGTTGTAAAATCAATCGAAGTTTCGCAAAACGACGCCGTTGAAAAAGGACAGTTGATCATTAAGATGGAGTAAATACATGCGATAAAGCCGCCAAAAGAAAATATAAGTAGAAACAAATGGCCAATTCAAAAAAATAAATACAGATCCATGAATAAAATCTTAGTTGCCAATCGTGGTGAAATAGCCTTGCGCATTATGAAGACGGCGCGAAAAATGGGAATAAAAACGGTGGCTGTTTACTCCGACGTCGACCGTCATTCGCCTCATGTAAAATATGCCGATGAAGCCGTTTTATTGGGCAATGCACCTTCTTCCGAATCCTACCTGGTCATGGAGAAAGTGATCGATGCCGCCAAGACTACCGGTGCAGAGGGTATCCATCCGGGCTATGGCTTTCTAAGCGAAAATGCGGACTTCGCACAAATGGTCTCAGATAAGGGGCTGATTTTTATCGGTCCAAAACCGCATGCCATAAAAGTGATGGGAAATAAGCTAGCGGCAAAAGAAACGGTAAAGGACTATAACATTCCAATGGTTCCGGGTATCGAGGAAGCTATTACCGATGTGGCCCTTGCCAAAAAAATAGCCAATGAAATCGGGTTTCCCATCTTGATCAAAGCAGCCGCCGGTGGTGGCGGAAAAGGCATGCGCGTTGTTGACAAACAGGAGGAGTTGGCAGAACAAATGGAGCGTGCCATCAGTGAAGCGGTCGCCGCCTTTGGAGACGGTTCGGTCTTCATAGAAAAATATGTGGGCTCGCCAAGGCATATCGAAATTCAGGTTTTGGCGGATACCCATGGGAACATCGTACATCTTTTTGAACGGGAATGTAGCGTGCAACGCCGGCATCAAAAAGTAGTTGAAGAAGCTCCTTCGGCGGTACTCACCCCCGAAATACGACAAAAAATGGGCGAGGCTGCGGTGAAAGTGGCCAAGGCCTGCGACTATGTCGGTGCAGGTACGGTCGAATTTCTACTCGATGAAAACAAAAATTTTTACTTTTTGGAAATGAATACCCGCTTGCAAGTAGAGCATCCGGTCTCGGAACTTATTTCCGGAATTGATTTGGTAGAACAGCAAATTAAAGTGGCCAGGGGAGAAAAACTGCCATTCACCCAAAACGACCTAACGATTAAAGGCCATGCGCTAGAAGTGCGGGTGTATGCGGAAGACCCCTTGGAAAACTTTATGCCGAGTATTGGGAAACTAGCTACCTATAAAAGACCGAAAGGCCAAGGCATTCGATTGGATGATGGGTTTGAAGAAGGCATGGAAGTCCCGATCTATTACGATCCCATGTTGTCGAAATTGATTACCTATGGAAAAACAAGGGAAGAAGCCATTCAACTAATGATTACGGCCATAGACGATTATACCATCGAAGGGGTCTCGACTACCCTGCCATTTGGAAAGTTTGTTTGCGAACACCAAGCATTTAGGTCGGGGGATTTTGACACGCATTTTGTCAAAAACTATTACTCGCCGGAAAAAATAACAACCCAATATGAAACGGAAAAAGAAATTGCCGCCCTGGTAGGGTTACAACTCTATTTAGCGAACAAGAAAAAAATGAGTGACACGAAAGCAACCGATTCAAACTGGCAAAACAACCGCCTTTAGGAAAGGCAATTTTAGTGAAAAGGAAGTATGAAAGACAACAAACAATTATTGGAAAACAAGCGTGCCGAAGCCAATTTGGGTGGTGGTCAAGCACGTATTGATAAGCAGCATTCAAAAGGAAAGCTGACCGCCCGGGAACGTGTTCATTTTTTGTTAGACGAAGGTTCTTTTGAAGAAATGGGGGCCTTGGTTACCCACCGTACCAAAGATTTTGGAATGGAAAAACAGGTGTTCTATGGGGATGGCGTGGTCACGGGATACGGAACCATTAACGGAAGACAAGTATGTGTTTTTGCCCAAGATTTTACCGTATTTGGGGGTGCTTTGTCTGAGACCCATGCCGAAAAAATTTGTAAAGTGATGGATATGGCCATGAAAATCGGGGTGCCCGTGATCGGTTTGAACGATAGTGGTGGCGCCCGTATTCAGGAGGGAGTACGCTCTTTGGGTGGCTATGCGGATATTTTTCACAGGAATGTAATGGCCTCAGGGGTCATACCACAAATTTCGGCCATTATGGGACCTTGCGCGGGAGGTGCGGTGTATTCCCCGGCGATGACCGATTTTACGTTGATGGTGGAAAATTCAAGCTATATGTTCGTCACCGGGCCCAACGTTGTGAAAACGGTTACCAATGAAGAAGTCACCTCCGAAGAACTGGGCGGGGCATCGACCCATGCTACCAAATCGGGTGTCACCCATTTGACCGCGGCGAATGATATGGAATGTATCCGGCAAATAAAGCAAATGATCGGTTACATGCCGCAAAACTGCGAGAACAGTCCCACGGATATGCCCTATACACTATCGGATGAAGTGCGCGATGTGTTAGAAGACATCGTTCCTGAAAACGCAAATCAACCCTACGATATGCGCCATGTGATCAACGGAATTATTGATGAGGAGACCTTCTTTGAAATACACAAGGATTATGCGGAGAACATCGTCGTCGGTTTTGCCCGTTTAGCGGGCAAGAGTATTGGCATTGTCGCCAACCAGCCCATAAGCCTTGCAGGGGTATTGGACGTCGACAGCTCAAAAAAAGCGGCCCGATTTACACGCTTTTGCGATTGTTTCAACATCCCTTTGCTCGTCTTGGTCGATGTTCCAGGTTTCTTACCAGGAACAGATCAAGAATGGAACGGTATCATTACCAATGGGGCCAAGCTGCTTTACGCCCTCAGCGAAGCGACCGTTCCCAAAGTAACCGTAATCACACGAAAAGCATATGGTGGTGCCTATGATGTAATGAATTCAAAACATATTGGGGCCGACTTGAATTATGCATGGCCAGGGGCTGAGATTGCAGTGATGGGCGCCAAAGGTGCGAGCGAGATTATCTTTAGAAAAGAAATAAATGCTGCCAAAGATTCCGCAGCAAAACTAGCGGAAAAAGAAGCGGAGTATGCCGAAAAATTCGCAAACCCCTATAGCGCTGCGGAAAGAGGTTTTATTGATGAAGTGATCCATCCTAAAAACACCCGAAGAAAACTGATCAAGGCCTAT
The DNA here is from genome assembly GCA_947500385.1 of uncultured Flavobacteriaceae bacterium. Lineage (GTDB taxonomy): Bacteria > Bacteroidota > Bacteroidia > Flavobacteriales > Flavobacteriaceae > Pelagihabitans. The sequence continues at coordinate 65,038 of CANMSA010000001.1, forward strand.
ACGCTGCTTCAGAACAAAGTAGCTACCTTACCAAAGAAAAAGCACGGGAATATTCCCTTATAAACCGAAGAAATGAGCAAGATTTCGTTATTTGACGAGTTTTCTCCCGTTTCTGAAAAGGAATGGAAGACTAAAATACAGTTCGACCTAAAGGGGGGCGACTATAACGAAATTTTAGTATGGGAATCGCCGGAAGGCATCAAAGTAAAACCTTTTTACCATCAAGACTCCGCTGTTGATGTTCCAAAGATTAAAAGAGATCAAGCCACATGGGCCGTTGGGCAACACATCTACGCCGGCAGCGCCCAATCTGCAAACGCCAAAGCATTGGCCGCACTTCAAAAAGGGGCCGAAAGCCTTTCCTTTAGTATACCATCGCCCGATATCGTCTTTTCAGAACTGCTTAAAAACATACCCCTCAACAATACCCCCGTGTATCTTAACTGCGCGTTTCTCTCCGAAAAGTACTTTAAATCCGTTTCCGATTTTGCCGGAGCTTCCATTTCAAATATCTTCTTTGATTTAGATTGCATCGGTCGACTGGCACGCACAGGTAATTGGTTTGAAAATTGGAAAGACGATTTTAATGTCTTGGGACAGGTACTGAAACAGCCCAATACAAAGGTACTTTCAGTAGATGCAACACTGTACCAAAACGCCGGTGCCAATAGGGTACAACAACTGGCGTATTCCTTGGCCCATGCGAACGAATATCTAAATAGCTTTGCAACAACGAATACCAAAGAGTTTGCCGTTCATTTCAAAGTTGCCGTTGGGTCAAATTACTTTTTTGAGATTGCAAAAATCAGAGCCTTGCGATGGTTATGGAAAACATTGGCCAAAGAATATGGGGTGGCTGCCAACTGCCATATTTCTGCCGTTCCAAGCAAACGAAACAAAACCCTGTACGATTACAACACCAATATGTTGCGCACCACCACCGAATGCATGGCCGCTGTGCTAGGGGGTGCAGACATGGTTCTCAACCTTCCCTATGATGCCATCTACCACAAAGACAATGAATTTGGGGAACGAATTTCCCTCAACCAACTATTACTCTTAAAAAACGAAAGTTACTTTCATACGGTTGCCAGCGCTGCTGATGGGGCATATTATATTGAAGCAGTCACAAAACAATTGGCCGAAAAAGCACTGTTGGTTTTCAAATCTGTTGAAAGTGGCGGGGGATTTTTAAGTCAATTAAAAAGTCATACCATCCAGAAAAAAATACAAGAAAGCGCCAAAAAGGAACAAGTAAAATTTGATAATGGCACAACGGTATTGGTCGGGACCAATAAGTATCAAAACACCTCCGATAAAATGAAAGAGGCTATTGAGTTATATCCCTTTCTAAAAACAAAAGTGCGTAAAACGCTCATACCACCTATCCATGAAAAAAGGCTTGCCGAGGAGCTTGAACAAAATCGTTTGAATGATGAGTAGGAAAAACGTACAGCATATCTCCTTGGAAAATGGCCCGGGTTCTACTACGAAAACCAAAGAGCACAAACCTACATCGCAACCGGTGCAAACAGCGGAGGGTATTGGACTAAAATCGGCCTACGACCCGTCGGACATTCTTGAAACCGAACACTTGAATTTTGCCGCGGGCATCCCTCCCTACCTGCGTGGCCCCTACTCCACGATGTACGTGCGCAGGCCTTGGACCATTCGCCAGTACGCCGGTTTTTCTACAGCGGAAGAAAGCAACGCCTTTTACAGGCGAAATTTAAAAGGAGGACAAAAAGGACTTTCGGTCGCCTTTGACCTTCCCACACATCGCGGGTACGATAGCGACCATGAACGCGTGGTAGGCGATGTAGGCAAGGCGGGAGTCGCCATAGATTCTGTGGAGGATATGAAAGTGCTATTCGATGGCATACCCTTGGATAAAATGTCGGTATCAATGACTATGAACGGCGCCGTATTGCCTATCATGGCCTTTTATATTGTTGCGGCACAAGAACAGGGTGTTGCGCTCGACCAATTGGCCGGAACCATCCAAAACGATATTTTGAAAGAATTCATGGTGCGGAACACCTATATCTACCCACCAAAACCGTCGATGCAATTGGTGGCCGATATTTTTGAGTACACCAGTAAGTTTATGCCAAAATTTAATAGTATCAGTATCTCTGGCTATCACATGCACGAAGCCGGTGCCTCGGCAGATATTGAACTTGCCTATACCTTGGCAGATGGACTGGAGTATATCAAGACTGGATTAAAAGCTGGACTAAAAATCGATGATTTTGCGCCGCGTTTATCCTTCTTTTGGGGTATTGGAATGAACCATTTTATGGAAATTGCCAAAATGCGTGCGGCACGGATGCTTTGGGCCAAACTGGTCAAACAATTCGACCCGCAGTCCGCCAAATCCCTCGCATTGCGAACCCATTGCCAAACAAGCGGATGGAGCCTTACCGAACAAGATCCCTTTAACAATGTGGCCCGTACTACCATCGAAGCCACGGCTGCCATCTTGGGGGGCACCCAAAGCTTGCATACCAACGCTTTGGATGAAGCCATTGCGCTTCCCACAGATTTCTCTGCAAGAATTGCGCGCGAGACACAAATTTTCCTTCAGGAAGAAACCCACATTACCAAGACCGTAGACCCATGGGCGGGAAGTTACTATGTAGAATATTTGACAGACCAATTGGCTCACAAAGCTTGGCAATTGATCCAAGAGGTGGAGGATTTGGGCGGAATGACCAAAGCCATTGAAGCAGGCATTCCCAAGATGCGTATCGAAGAGGCCGCAGCCAAAAAACAAGCCCGAATCGATAGTGGTTCCGATGTAATTGTGGGTGTCAACAAATATCAGCTAGAAGAAGAAGATGCACTACATATATTAGAGGTTGATAACGAAGAGGTACGCAAGCAACAATTGGAACGTTTGGCGATCACCAAGGACAAACGTAACGAAAACGCCGTAAAGGGATGTTTAAAAAAGCTTACCGAAGCTGCACGCATTAAAATGAATACCCCGCAATCTGCCAATGATTCCCATAATTTAGTAGCTTTAGCTGTAGAAGCAGCTAGGGAAAGGGCCACCTTAGGAGAAATCAGCAGTGCCTTGGAAGAGGTATTCGGCCGTCACAAAGCTGTCATAAATTCGTTTTCAGGCGTGTATTCGAAAGAAATCAAGGACGATAAGAGTTTTAAGAAAGCGCAGGCAATGACCGATAGATTTGCCGAGCAAGAAGGTCGCAGACCGCGGATCATGATCGCAAAAATGGGACAGGATGGCCATGATCGAGGTGCCAAGGTAGTGGCGACCGGTTATGCAGACCTGGGCTTTGATGTAGACATTGGCCCTTTGTTTCAAACGCCGGAAGAAGCGGCCATCCAAGCCGTGGAGAACGATGTGCACATGCTAGGCGTTTCCTCGCTGGCAGCGGGCCATAAGACTTTGGTACCGCGCGTAATCGAAGAGTTAAAAAAACACGGTCGGGAAGACATAGTGGTCATCGTTGGGGGGGTAATACCTAAACAAGATTATCAATTTCTATTCGATGCAGGAGCGGTGGCGATATTTGGGCCCGGAACTAAAATTAGTGAAGCAGCGATCGAAATATTGGAGATCTTCTTGGAAGATTCTCAGTAAACAACTTATTCTTTGGTCAACAATTCGCCCTTTTCTTCTGCATGGGCTATCCCCCAGTTGGTAATTGCTTGAATAACCGGAATAAGGCTCTTTCCAAAATCGGTCAACGTATATTCGACTCGAATGGGGGGTTTATCGCCAAAAACTTTTCGGGCAATTAAACCGTCTTGTTGAAGCGCTTTCAGCTGAATACTCAGCATTTTTTCGGTAATATCGGGTATAAGACGTTTCATGTCGGAAAATCGGGTGGCACCATGTCTCAAATACCACAACACCACACATTTCCACTTACCTCCGATATAGCGCATCGTCACGTTTGTTCCGCAATGAAAGATCGTATCATGCAGCTTATATACTTTTTCTGTACCATCTAAAATCATATCAAAAAATTAAACTGTCATGATCGACAGGTATTGCGTAGCAAATATAATCAATTTATCTTTATACTGTAAAAAGTATAGTTCATGTAAAAGATATATTAAAATGAATGAAATTTGGATCGACAGTATCGGATACATAGCCTTGTTTATTAACCTATATTCAATGTCGGTAAAAGGGGAATACCCCCTACGGCTGCTATCGGCCATTGCCAATTGTATTTATATAGGATATGGCTTTTTAATCGCCTCCACTCCCATAATGGTCGGTTGCATCATCGCCGTGGGACTACATTTACATCGATTATATCAATTAAAAACCACTGTACGCTATGACTAAAATTAGAATCGCTACGGGCTCGGATGCCGAAATCATTGCCTTGCTGGGCCGTGTCACCTTTACTGAAACTTTTGGTGACCTCTTCGAGGCAAAAGAAGACCTTAGAACGTATCTAAATCAAACATTTTCAGTCAAAAAAATACTTCGAGGGCTTCAAAAACCAGAGAATGTTTTTTATATCGCCTTTGTCGATGATCTTCCCGTTGGTTATGCCAAACTAAAGCTGAACTCACCTTCTAGTTTTGCCCCATCTACACCAAGTGCTCAACTTCAAAAAATATACGTGCTCCATGATTTTTTAGGAATGAAAATAGGGCTCGAACTGCAAAACCAATTAATACAGAAAGCGATTGCATCGAAATACAAGACAATCTGGCTATCCGTTTATGAAGAAAACGCCAGGGCCATTACCTTTTACAAAAAAAACGATTTCAAAGAAATTGGCACATACGATTTTACCATCGGACGATACTGCTTTAACTTTATTGCGATGCTAAAAAATCTGAACGATGCTAAATGACAATTTCCGAAGGAAAATTTACTTGTAAAATGAAAACAAGTTTTACCCTTCCAAAAAAGCGTGTTATATTTGCCCACCTCATAAGAAACGCGCACGTGGCGGAATTGGTAGACGCGCTAGCTTGAGGGGCTAGTGGCCATTAGGCCGTGGAAGTTCGAGTCTTCTCGTGCGCACTAAAAGACCGTCTTGAAGACGGTCTCTTTTTTTATGACATACTATACATACATCCTGTATTCCAAAAAATTCGATACCTTTTACAAAGGACAGACCAACAATATCCGGGAAAGACTTGCCAGACATAACGCGGGCAAGGAAAAAGCAACGGCGCCATATAGACCCTGGGAGCTTGTTTGGTACACCTCAAAACCTACCCGTGGGGAAGCCTTCAAATTGGAACGCAAATTGAAAAACCTTTCAAAGGAGAGAACACGGGACTTCATAAAAAAGTACAGCAAATAATGCATACCTCGATGGCCGCTAGAAAATTCGAGCCAAGACGCAACGAAGTTGGTCTAGGTCAAGACCGCGAGCGTCTTGATCTTCTCATGCGCACTAAAAGACCGTCTTGAAGACGGTCTCTTTTTTTATGACATACTATACATACATCCTGTATTCCAAAAAATTCGATACCTTTTACAAAGGACAGACCAACAATATCCGGGAAAGACTTGCCAGACATAACGCGGGCAAGGAAAAAGCAACGGCGCCATATAGACCCTGGGAGCTTGTTTGGTACACCTCAAAACCTACCCGTGGGGAAGCCTTCAAATTGGAACGCAAATTGAAAAACCTTTCAAAGGAGAGAACACGGGACTTCATAAAAAAGTACAGCAAATAATGCATACCTCGATGGCCGCTAGAAAATTCGAGCCAAGACGCAACGAAGTTGGTCTAGGTCAAGACCGCGAGCGTCTTGATCTTCTCGTGCGCACTAAAAGACCGTCTTGAAGACGGTCTCTTTTTTTATGACATACTATACATACATCCTGTATTCCAAAAAATTCGATACCTTTTACAAAGGACAGACCAACAATATCCGGGAGAGACTTGCCAGACATAACGCGGGCAAGGAAAAAGCAACGGCGCCATAAAGGCCACAAGTGCTATTTTTCTTAGTAAAAACCATTATTTCCTAAATTTTTACCGAAAATGGGGCAGAAACGCACAGTATAACGCAAAATTTTAACGTTCCATACTGACAACTCACTAGGGAATATCGTAAATTTGTTCAACCATTTTGGAAAAAAGATGAACAACGTAAAGAAATTCTTTAGTATTAGAGATTTGGAAAACCTTTCAGGAATCAAAGCGCATACCATTCGTATATGGGAAAAACGGTACGATCTTTTGTCTCCTGAACGTACGGAAACCAATATTCGAAACTATAGTTTGGCTAGCTTACAAAAGCTTTTGAATATTACGATGTTGTATCGAAATGGATATAAGATATCTAAAATAGCCCGCATCAAAGAACAGGACATTCCCTATATGGTGAAGGAGATTGTGGCTAAGAACAGTGTGAAGAATCACGCAATCAACGCTTTTAAATTGGCGATGATCAATTTTGACCAGACGCTTTTTATCAATACGTATAACAGCCTACTTTCCGAACGTTCATTTCGAGAAATCTTCAGTGAGGTATTTATTCCGCTTCTAAATGAATTGGGACTTTTATGGCAGACCGATACCATTAGTCCGGCTCATGAGCACTTTGTTACAGGATTGATCAAACAAAAAATACAAACCAATACCGAAAAACTTCAGCATTTGGAACCAACGAAGACCGACAAGGTTTTTGTGCCCTTTTTGCCTGAAAATGAAATCCATGAAATCGGCCTTCTATATGTAAACTATGAAATTGTGTTGAGGGGCTATAAATCAATCTACCTTGGCCAAACCATTCCTTTGGAAAACTTGAAGGATGTAATGAAGTACTATGATAATCTTCATTTTATATCGTATTTCACCGTGGTACCCACAAAGGATCAGGTACATAAGTATGTGGAGGCTTTCAGTAAAATTGCCCAAGAAAACAACTTAACCTCAAAGTTGTGGATATTAGGGAGACAAAATCAATATCTAGAGCAGGAAGAACTCCCGGCCTGCGTACGTACCTTTAATTCTATTGAGCGAATTGTAGAGGAGCTCTAAATTCTCTTCCCAAACCAACATTTGAAATGACCAAAAAGGTAGCGATTATAGGTTCCGGCTTCTCTTCTCTTTCCGCCGCTTGTTATCTGGCCCAAGCTGGATATAAGGTAACGGTTTATGAGAAAAACAATACCCTTGGCGGACGATGTCGCCAGTTTATAAAAGAAGGGTTTACTTTCGACATAGGTCCAAGTTGGTACTGGATGCCCGATATTTTTGATAAGTTCTTTGCAGATTTTGGCAAGAAACGTTCGGATTATTACACCTTGGACAAATTAAGTCCCGCCTATAAAATATTCTTTGCGGACGATGTGATTACCGTTGGTGATAGCATGGAAAAAATATGTGTTGAATTCGAGCGTATCGAAAAAGGAAGTGCCAAACACCTGCGCAAGTTTATTTCACAGGCCCAAGAAAATTATGATATCGCCATCAATAAAGTAGTGCTACGGCCAGGTATTTCTCCTTTTGAGTTGGTGACACCCGAAACCGTTACCAGGGTAGACCAATTTTTTAAGACTATTAGCGGACAGGTAAGGAAGCGGTTCAAAAATCCTAAACTGGTTTCAACCCTTGAATTTCCTGTTTTATTTCTTGGAGCCAAACCCAGCAAAACCCCTTCTTTTTATAGTTTTATGAACTATGCCGATTTTGGTCTTGGCACATGGCATCCCCGGGGAGGAATGTACGAAATCGTCAAAGCGATGCAAGCGCTTGCCTTGGAATTGAATGTTACCATCAAAACAAATAGTGCGGTCGAAAAAATCGTAGTGAATCAAGGGAAAACCACCGGTATTCAAGTTAAAGGAAACCGAATTGATACCGATTATGTATTGAGCGGCGCCGACTATCATCATTCTGAAACCCTGTTAGACGCTAGTTACAGGCAATATTCAGAAGCGTATTGGGCGAAAAAGACATTTGCCCCCTCTTCCCTCCTTTTTTATATCGGGTTCGAAAAGAAGCTCAAAAATATCGAACATCATAATCTCTTTTTCGATACCAATTTTGAGCGCCATGCCGCCGAAATCTATGATGCGCCTCAGTGGCCTACAGACCCCTTGTTTTATGTTAATTTCCCTTCTGTTACCGATGCCTCAATGGCTCCCGAGGGGTGTGAAACCGGTTTTTTCCTAGTGCCCATTGCTCCTGACTTGGAAGATACACCAGAATTAAGAAATCAATATCTTGAACTAATTTTGGCAAGATTCGAAGAACGCACCGATCAAGAAGTAAAAAATAGTATTATATTTAAAGAGTCCTTTTGCGTAAACGATTTCGTTGAAGAGTATAATTCTTATAAGGGAAACGCATACGGAATGGCCAATACATTGCTCCAAACGGCCTTTTTAAGACCAAGTCTTAAGAGTAAAAAAGTAAAGAATTTGTTCTTTACCGGGCAGCTTACCGTACCTGGGCCAGGAGTACCACCTTCACTAATTTCTGGAAAATTAGTGGCTGAACTAATTGTAAAAAACACCTAGATTATGAAAGCTATTTTCGACGATGTTTCGTATCAATGCAGTAGACTTGTAACGGAGTCTTATAGCACTTCGTTTGCTTTGGCAACGAAAATGCTAGGCAGCTCTATCAGAGGAGATATTTACAATATCTATGGATTTGTGCGATTTGCCGATGAAATAGTGGATAGTTTTCACGGCTATGACAAAGAGGTGTTGTTCGCGAATTTTGAAAAGGAATTGGAAGACGCTTTTACACAGAAAATAAGTCTCAACCCGATTTTGAACTCATTTCAACATACCTTTCATAAATATGATATTCCGCGACACTTGGTAGATTCGTTCATGAAAAGCATGAAAATGGACTTGCACAAAACCATCTACCATACCGATGAAGAGTACAAGGAATATATTTATGGATCGGCCGATGTAGTAGGTCTTATGTGCCTGAAAGTTTTTGTAAAAGGAGATGTGGAACGATACGAAGAACTGAAGCAATCGGCTATGTCTTTGGGTTCCGCCTTTCAGAAAGTGAATTTTTTAAGAGATTTGAAAGCAGATTTTGAAGGATTGAACCGTACCTATTTCCCAAACACCAATCTGATGGAATTGGACGAAAATTCCAAGAGCAAGATCGTCAGTGAAATACAGGCAGATTTCGCTTTGGGGTATGAAGGTATAGAGCAACTGCCCAACGAGGCTAAATTTGGGGTTTACACCGCCTACAAGTATTATAGCAAGTTATTGCAAAAGCTTCAAAATACACCTCCACTTGAAATTAAAAACGCACGTATACGTGTTCCAAACTACCAAAAATTTGGTCTTTTGGCAAAGTCCTATGTCAACTATAAATTGAATTTGGTATAATGAAGATTGTACTTTGGATCGTACTATTCCTAGGGGTTTTTTTAATTATGGAATTTATGGCGTGGTTTACCCATAAGTATATCATGCATGGTTTTTTATGGAGCCTCCACAAAGATCACCACCACAAAGACCATGATTCATGGTTTGAGCGCAATGATGCCTTTTTTATATTTTATGCCGTCGTGAGCATGTCTTTCATCATGCTCGGCGCGAGAACCGATTTTTGGTATGGTTGGCCTATCGGGTTTGGTATCATGGCCTATGGGGCCGCATATTTTTTAGTACATGACATTTTCATTCATCAGCGATTTAAACTTTTTAGAAATGCCAATCATTGGTATGCCAAAGGGGTACGCAGGGCCCATAAGATGCACCACAAACATTTGGGGAAGGGAGATGGCGAATGCTTCGGGATGCTTTTTGTCCCTTTTAAATATTTCAAAAAGTAGGCAATGCCCAAAGCCCTAATCGTTGGTGCTGGTATTGGGGGACTCGCTGCAGCCCTTCGCCTATCACGAAAAGGATATCAGACAACGGTAATTGAAGCGAACGACTATGCGGGAGGCAAGTTACATGCCATTGAATTAAAGGGGTACCGTTTCGATTTGGGTCCATCTCTTTTTACAATGCCCGACTACGTAACCGCACTTTTCGATCTGTATGACCTAGAGGCGACCTCCTATTTTCAGTACCACCGTAAAGAAACGACCTGTAATTACTTTTGGGAAGATGGAACCCGTTTTAGTGCAAAATCGGAGCAGGACCTTTTTATCAAAGAGGCAAGCGATACTTTTGATGAAAATCCTGAAAGACTTGGTGCTTATCTAAAAAGAAATCAAGAAAAATACGACCTTACGGCATCCCTTTTTCTTGAAAAATCACTCCATAAACGAAACACTTATCTCACCAAAGACACGATCAAAGCCATATTGCAGTTGGGTAAACTAGATATCAACACCTCGTTGCACAAAACAAACGAGCATTTTTTTAGAAATCCCAAATTGGTACAATTGTTTAATAGATATGCCACTTACAACGGTTCGTCACCGTACCAAACGCCCGGTATCATGTCTATGATACCACACGTGGAAATGCACTTTGGTACTTTTTTCCCCAAAGGCGGCATGCACCGGATCAGCCAAAGCCTTTTCGAGCTAGCGCAGCAAAAAGGGATCACCTTCAAAATGAACGAAAAGGCACTTGACATTCATGTCGAGAAAGGAAAAGCTATTGGGGTCAGCACCAATAAATCGACCTACGACGCAGAAATCGTTGTTTCGAATATGGATGTGTATCCCACATATAAAAATCTTCTAAAAGATCAAAAACAGCCACAAAAGGTACTCAAACAAGAGCGATCGAGCTCTGCCCTTATTTTTTATTGGGGTATCTCCAGGGAGTTTCCCGAGTTAGACTTACACAACATTCTTTACAGCGACCATTACGAGGAAGAATTTGATTTTTTGTTCCGGAGGAAATCCTTGCATCACGACCCAACCGTTTACATTAACATCACCAGCAAGGAGGAAAAATCAGACGCACCTAAGGGACATGAAAATTGGTTCGTGATGATCAATGCGCCCTGCAATTACGATCAAGATTGGGCGCAGCTAAAAGCACAGGCCCGGAAACACATTATCGCCAAAATTAATCGGGTTTTAGGAGTAGATCTCTCCCAATTCATTACGGTAGAACACCTGCTAGATCCGGTCTCCATTGAACAGGCTACCGGTTCGTACCGTGGCGCATTGTACGGGGCGGCCAGTAACAATAAATTTGCTGCCTTTTTACGGCACCCCAACTTTAGTCGAAAAATCAAGAACTTATATTTTTGTGGCGGTTCAGTACATCCTGGAGGCGGTATTCCGCTTTGTTTACTTTCTGCAAAAATCGTAGCCGAACTTGTTCCTAAAGCTGGTGTATGGTCCAAAAACTGAATCGATACAAGGTAGTATGCGCCATTGGTACAGTATGGCTTTTTCATTTGTCGGCATTGGTAGGAATCGCTTTAGGATATCAAGACTGGTTTGTTGCCAAGACTCCTCTGAATTTGTTGATTTGTGCTGCTCTGCTGATTCTGATCTACCCCATCGGCTCTCCCAAAAAAATACTGGTTTTTAGTATTGTTTTTTTGATAGGCATGCTAGTTGAATGGCTCGGTGTCACGTATGGCCTATTCTTCGGGAACTATTCGTACGGCACCAACTTCGGTCCTAAACTAAGCGGGGTGCCCTATCTAATCGGAATCAATTGGGCCTTGCTCACCTTTATTACCGCTGCTATAACAGGCTACCTTAGCAATCGTATATGGGTGCGCGTTCTTTTGGGAGCGTCGCTGATGCTCGTGCTTGATTACCTAATGGAATACACCGCCCCACGGTTTGATTTTTGGACGTTTGAGGGAGGCTATGCCGGGCTAAACAACTACCTCTCCTGGTTTGCATTTGCGCTCGTATTCCAGATGCTGTTTCATATTATGAAAATAAGCGGAAATAAACTGTATTCCCTCCATTTGTTTTTGGCACAATGTGTCTTTTTTGGTTTTCTGTTCGTGTATTTAAAATGATCATTCTAAAAAACCATCTATTCCTTTGTATACCTCAAGCAAGTAGTGAGGGCTGCGGCCGTAACGCCATTCTTGATATTTAGTAAGGGCTAATCTTCCAGTAAACGATCTAAAAGGATCCTTGTGCGCTCCCCATTCCAATCGGCGACTCCGATTTTCTTTAGGATTATCGTACCGTTCGTATCTATGATATAGGAAGCGGGTATCGATTTTGAGGCCAACTGAGCAGGAGTGGCACTTTTTTCAAAATAAATTGGTAAGGGTGTTTTGTTTTCCCTTACAAAGCGAAGGACCTTCTGAGCATCGTCATTTGCCACAAACACAAAGGCTACCTGATCTGCATAATCATGATAAAGTTTCTCAAAACTGGGCATTTCAGCAATACAGGGAGGACACCAGGTGGCCCAGAAATTTAACACCACTACCTTCCCATTAAAAACATTGAAGTCAACCGGCTCCCCTTCCAGTCCCTCCAATTTCCAATCGTTGTTTACAAGCACCGTTTGTTCTACCCCCTTCAACTCGGAAGGACTGGATGAGAATAAACGCGCAAAAAACACCTTCACATGAAACCCTACAGGTGTGAAAAGAAAAGCCACCAAAAGTACAACCCAAAATAGGTTTCCAATTATTTTTTTGGGAGGATTCATTTTCATTGGGCAAGCAACTCATCTAAAAGGGTGCGCACGGCCTGGGTATCCCAATTAGAAATATCATCTGCTCGCACGGCAATGTTCCCTTTTTTATCAATGATATAGGAAGAAGGTACCGGTGCCGTTTCTACGGGACTTGGTGAACCGATAATCAAGTAGGTAACGGGAAATGTAAATTTTTTCTGAAGCATATATTCTTCCACGGGAGGCCGTTCTTCATTGGTAATCAAGTAGAAATCAACACGATCTCCATAATCATTATACAAGGCTTGGATTCCTTTCAATTCGGCCGCGCACGGCAGGCGCCATGAGGCCCAAAAATTAATAAAAATGACCTTGCCTTTTGACTTTTCGAAACTAAAAAAGTTCCAATCGGCATCTTTCAATTGCCAGTCATAGTTTGCGAGGGTTTTTCTATGCTCCGTCTGGACGATTTCGGGGGAAAATGAAAAAATTTGATTCAGCCAAACCTTGCAATGATACCCAAGTGGCGTCAGGAACAAAGCCAGTACAAGACCAATTACCAGTAAAGTAACAATGGAACTCTTTTTCATAATACAGTGTCAAAACTAAAAAACTCCCATGAAATCATGGGAGTTTTTTCAAACTATTTGGAACGTGCCTTAGGCAGCATTTTCTCTTTTGATCACATTTAGCGCAGAACCCTCGCGGTACCATCCGATCTGGGCTTCGTTATAGGTATGGTTCGCTAAAATGGTATCCGTACTCCCATCGGCATGCACGACGTCGATCGTCAATGGTTTTCCAGGTGCAAATTCAGCGATATCGACAAAATTGAAGGTATCATCTTCTTGTATCAAATCATAATCGCTCTCATTCGCAAAAGTAAGTCCAAGCATCCCTTGTTTCTTCAAGTTCGTTTCGTGTATACGGGCGAAAGACTTCACCAAAACGGCCGCAACCCCTAAATGTCGAGGCTCCATAGCAGCATGTTCACGCGAAGAACCCTCACCGTAGTTATGATCTCCGACGACGATGGTCCGCACCCCGGCCGCCTTATAGGCACGAGCCGCATCCGGTACTCCCGAAAACTCGCCGGTGAGTTGATTTTTTATAAAGTTGGTTTTCTTGCCAAAGGCATTCACCGCACCAATGAGACAATTGTTCGATATATTATCTAAATGTCCTCTAAAGCGCAACCATGGTCCGGCCATTGAAATATGGTCCGTTGTACATTTTCCAAAAGCTTTTATCAGTAATTTTACACCTTGCAGGCTCGAGTCTTCGATGGGTGTAAAGGGTTCCAACAACTGCAACCGCTCCGAATCGGGACTTACTTTTACAACGGTCCCTGAACCATCCTCGTCGGGTGCTAAAAAACCAGCGTCTTCCACCTCAAAACCTTTTGGGGGCAACTCCCACCCTGTTGGTTCATCAAATCGCACCTCTTCCCCATTCTCATTGATCAAGGTATCGGTAAGCGGGTTAAAGTCCAAACGACCTGCGACCGCGATTGCGGCGGTAAGTTCGGGAGAAGCCACGAAGGCGTGTGTATTCGGGTTTCCATCGGCCCGTTTGGCAAAATTTCTATTGAAAGAATGTACAATACTGTTTTTTGGTGCATTCTTAGGGTCGCTATACCTGGCCCATTGCCCAATACATGGTCCACAGGCGTTCGTAAATATCTTGGCGTCCAGTTTTTCAAAAACGTCTAAAATCCCATCGCGCTCGGCGGTATATCTTACCTGTTCGGAACCAGGGTTAATACCAAGTTCCGCCTTCATTTTGATTCCTTTGTCCAAGGCTTGTTGTGCAATAGATGCTGCCCGGGTCAAATCTTCGTAGGAAGAGTTGGTACAAGAACCTATCAGTCCCCATTCAACCTGGATCGGCCAGTCATTTTTGGTAGCTTTCTCGGTCATCTCAGCGCCAACAGCTGTAGAAAGATCCGGTGTAAACGGGCCGTTCAATAAGGGACCCAATTCTGATAAATTAATTTCAATTACTTGATCAAAATACGTTTCCGGGTCGGCATATACGGCATCATCGGCGGTCAAGTGTTCTTTTACGGCATTCGCAGCATCGGCCACATCGGCACGGTCGGTAGCTCGCAAGTAGCGCTCCATCGATTCGTCGTAGCCGAAAGTCGAAGTCGTTGCACCTATTTCGGCACCCATATTGCAAATGGTCCCTTTTCCTGTACAGGAGAGTGCTTTTGCCCCTGGTCCAAAATACTCCACAATGGCCCCGGTTCCTCCTTTAACCGTTAATATTTCGGCTACTTTTAGGATAACGTCCTTGGGGGCGGTCCAGCCCGAAATGGTGCCGGTTAACTTCACTCCTATCAATTTTGGGAATTTCAACTCCCATGCCATACCGGCCATTACATCAACTGCATCGGCACCTCCTACACCAATGGCGACCATTCCCAATCCGCCTGCATTCACGGTATGTGAATCGGTACCGATCATCATTCCCCCGGGAAAGGCATAATTTTCCAAAACCACCTGGTGTATGATACCTGCACCCGGTTTCCAAAAACCTATTCCATACTTATTGGAAACAGACTCCAAAAAGTCAAAGACCTCGGCACTGGTATTGTTCGCAGATTTTAAATCTGCCGCCGCCCCACTCTTCGCCTGGATCAAGTGATCACAATGTACGGTGGTAGGTACCGCCACTTTAGGCTTGCCCGCTTGCATAAACTGAAGCAAGGCCATTTGGGCCGTTGCATCTTGACAGGCGATACGATCCGGTGCAAAATCTACATAGTCCTTTCCTCTTTCAAAAGCTGTGGAAGGACTTCCATCCCACAAATGGGAATATAAAATTTTCTCGGAAAGGGTAAGAGGTCGTCCGACTATTTCTCGGGCTTTATCTACCCTTTCAGCCATCTTGGCGTAAACCCCTTTGATCATATCGATGTCAAATGCCATTCTATACGTTGTTTTAAGTTACTTGAATTCCGTAAAATTAAGAAAATACGGAGGGTTAATAAAATTTTTGAAGTGCGAAAGCTATTATTTGATGGAATAAGTGGTTCGTAGGGTAAACGGTTTCAAACAACACAAGAAAACAGTATCAAAAATGCGAATATTACAAGTATTCCCAATCCAGATAAATTAGCAGAAAAGCCGCTCTTTCCCAAACCCACTAAAATTAACCTGTTGCCCAATGCATAAGGTGTCATATCGGGCTTAATCAACATTGGTAAAAAGACTATCCTTAAAAATAGTATACTTTTTTACAGATTTACTCCCCCGATACCGAACTGTGAGCTTATAGTGGACCGAATCGGACGGTTGCCCACCGGTATGATTTACCAAGTGTTTCATGGGATGGTGATATGGGTAGGAAACCGAATCATGCCCCTTAACCGAGCTTTCTAATATGCTTTCAGAAGAATACATGGTCGGAAAGGGTTGCAGCAGCGCCCATTCGACATAGTGCATGTCATGCATAAACCGATCCACATACATTTTTTTAGGACGAAACAATGCCAACAATGTATAGACGGCCAAACCAAGGTAAACTGCTCTTCTTACATATTTCATTTGCGAGAAAAAATTTGTCTTTTTAATTTAAACAGTGGTGATAAAAAGGCGATCATGGCAACGCGTGAAACAATCTCTACCCAACAATCAAAACCATAAAATCGCGTACCATATTCATTTTGGGCTTGCAGTACCCCCCCCTTTTGTGACATCACATTTTCAGGGTTGTCGGTAACCGGTGCCTTCTTGATCGTTTCCAGCTTGATCGTATCGATTTTCAATAAATCGAAAAGTTGATATACAAGGCTTGCGGTTCCTTTATCTTCATCGAAGTACAGGGTCAATCGGCTTTTTTCCAACGAATCGATGGCTAAAAATGTCAAGGCCATCCCTAAAATAGGCAATGTGAGCATTAAAATGGACAAATCTGTGATTGCCCAACTCATTCCTGCCAATATGATAATCGTAACCAAACATGCTATTCCGGAAGGCAGCAAAAAAGAAACCGCCATTAAGAACTCTCCCATGATAACCAAAGGAGCGGTTGATATTTTTCTTAGATGTACAATATTCTGTAGTTGCTCACCCGACCACCATCCGGGCGTTAATTTACCCATTGCGGCTCCAAAAAAAATAAAGCTAACGAACAATCTTCCTAAAAATACAGAATGGTTCTTGTCTTTCACAAACAGCCATAAAAACAAATAAAAGGCAACCACCAAATCCGCTCTTCCAAACACAAGGGGATGAATAAGAAGAATGGCACAGATGACCAGCCCTACGAAGTATGCCAATTTAAGCCGAACAAACACCAATACGCCAAGAATCAAATATGGGAAACCCATTTTCAATTCCGTTATGTACCGTGGAAAAAAAGAATTTTTGACAGGCGTATCCTCGAACAAACCAGGAACCAACTCCCCCAAGTTAACGAAAACCGCACCTAGGAACAATACAGCAACAATGCTTAGTGGATCATTGACCAAACGAGACAATATTCTTTCCATTGGGTACCTACATTGTATTGCCTACCTTTTGAATTCAGTAAAGAGGATAGTGCTCTTTTTTGCCGGTAAACTAATTTAGTAATAAAAGTATTGTACAGAAAGTAAAAGCATCGAATACTTACCTCGGAATTATAAGAACAAGTCATACCATAGGAAAGCGTTTATTTACAAACCCTTCCCATTTTCATGAAAATTGGAAATCGAATCGCTCTTGCTGTTTCAGCACCCCACACTTTAGACAGTTGCTCTATGAATTCCGGTACTGGGTTTTTATGCCCATTCTTTTCCATGTAATGCCGTACGCTTGACCAAGAATTGAAATACCCTTGCAAATGCTGTAAGCCCCAACATACGTTAATGGCGAGGTCCTTTGGGGTTTGAAGCAACTCAAAGGGAAATGGTATTGCCTCATAGGCAGTATCAATATGCCCTCTTTCCGAATCCCAATAAGGGCCTATTTCCTTAAGGTAAAACTCATCTATCAGGGCATCAATTGTGGGGTTGATGCGCAGCAAACCGTATCCCCAGATACCAAGGATGGCATTATTTTTCGCAACCCTTTTCACTTCTTGGTTAAAAGCGTCGAAATCGAACCAGTGTGCCGCCTGGGCCACGGTAATCAAATCAAAGGTATTCTCTTCAAAATGTGTGCTCTCCGCCCGCTCTATGGTGTATGAAATATTCGCCTTAGTACTTGCGCTATTTATTTGAGACGCGCTCAGATCAGTGGCGCAAACCGCCTCAAAATATTCGGAGAGCACCATTGCAACCTGACCGTTGCCCGTGCCACAATCCCAACAGCGGTCGGTATTCGCAACATGGCGTAACAATTCCTGATACAGTTTATTCGGATAGGTTGGTCGAAATTTCTTGTAGACGTCGGCCTGTTTCGAAAAGTTGTCCAACGCTTTTTTCATACCGAGCTGTCCCTATTAAAGCAGTTCCCCGATGAGCTGTTCTTCGGAAATACCCTCCGCTTCCGCCTTGTAGTTTTTTATAATACGGTGCCGTAAAATACCCATGGCCACAGCCTTTACATCTTCAATGTCGGGCGAAAATTTTCCGTTCACGGCGGCATGCGCCTTTGCGCCCATTACCAAATTTTGAGAAGCACGTGGGCCCGCGCCCCAATCGATATATTGTTTTACAAAATCGGTCGCCGTCTCAAGGTTCGGCCTTGTAGCGTTGACCAAGCGAACCGCATATTCCACCACATTGTCGGGTACGGGAATACGCCTAACAAGTTGTTGTACTTCTAAAATCTCCGCTGCACTAAACAAGGTGTTTACGGTGGGCACACTTGCATCGGTCGTTGACTTGACCACTTGAATTTCTTCCGCAACAGAGGGGTATTTTAATTCTATTGCGAACATAAACCGATCCAACTGCGCTTCGGGCAAGGGGTACGTACCTTCTTGCTCGATAGGGTTTTGTGTGGCCAATACGAAATAGGGTAAGGAAAGTTTGTGTTGTTTTCCAGCAATGGTCACGGCTCTTTCCTGCATGGCCTCCAATAAGGCCGCTTGCGTTTTGGGAGGCGTTCTATTGATTTCATCGGCTAAGATGATATTGGAAAAAATAGGGCCTTTAATGAATTTAAAACTCCTCGTTTGATCCAAGACCTCGCTTCCTAAAATATCACTTGGCATTAAATCGGGCGTAAACTGTATGCGTTTAAAATCGAGTCCCAATGTTTGGGCAATGGTATTGACCATTAAGGTCTTGGCAAGCCCGGGAACACCGATCAAGAGCGAATGGCCACCTGTATAAATCGACAGTAAAATTTGGTCGATCACCTCATGCTGGCCCACGATCACCTTGGCAATTTCCTGTTTTAACGCTTGATGTTTTTCTACTAAATTTTTAATTGCAGTGACGTCCGACATATTATTCCTTAACCCAGTTATTAGCGAATTCACAATCTTTTCGAGAATCGTTCACACTTATGTAGGTATCTTCAATGTGTTTGTCCATCCACTTTTTAATTGCTTTGTACTGCTTTTCCGTTTTGGCCAATTGCTGAATCTTGATATAGTCTTTTGAAAAATCGGCCGGGTGCTCGTCGTACCGATTGGTTACTTGTAATAGCTTATAAGAAGGTCCGCCCCCTCGCTCATCTTGTTCTAAGATGGGGTTCGAGATTTCATCGTCCTTGAGGTTTCTCACCTGATTGTAAAGCGTCGGGTCCATTTTGGTAAGCTCAAAGCGAGAATCAAAATTAATCGGGTTTCGCAATTGCCCACCATCAAACTTGGTTTCTTCTTCATCCGAAAAGTTCAGTGCCGCTTCCGCAAACGTATACTTCCCATCTAATATTTGCCGGCGAATACTATCGAGTTCCGTCTTGGCATTTTCAAGGGCTTCCTTCGAAATTTCCGGCTGAATCAATATATGGCGCACATCGCGCTCTTGACCACGAATTTTCTCAATAAACATAATATGGTACCCGAACATCGTTTCGAAGGGTTCTGAAACCTGCCCTTCGTTCAGACTAAAGGCGATATCCTTAAATTCCTTCACGTAGCCCGATTTTTTGGTAATCCCCTCAATGAGTCCTCCTTTTGATTTGGTGGGCCCTTGGGAATACAGAATCGCCTTCACACTAAAGCTCGCATCGTTATCGACGACATCCGCACGAATCTTGTTTAACTTATCAATAACGGTCTGTATCTCGGCCTTTGTAGCTGTCGGTTGTTTTACAATTTGCGCAATTTCCAATTCCGCACCGAAAACGGGGCGTTCATTCTCCGGTATCTTGTTAAAAAACTGTCGCACTTCTTCCGGTGTTATCTCAATTTCAGAAACAATTTCTTGCTGCATCTTTTCCGATAGCATACGCAGCTTGTTTATCTTGTAGAGTTCTTCCCGAAAACTAACTTCATCTGCCTTTTTGTAATAGCGAAGTACTTTCTGCATCGAACCTATTTGCTGCACCAGCGATTGCAGTTGCCGCTCTCCAGTTGCATTTACTTCGTCGTCCGAAACCAAAATACTGTCCTGTACTGCTTGGTGTGCATACAAACGATCTTCCATTAATTTTCCCAAGAGACCACATCGTGTAATATCTTCAATAGAGGCTCCTTGACTTCGAAGATCGATCAACGTCTTTTCGATATCAGACTCTAAAATTACATAATCACCGACCACAGCAGCGATACCATCTAACTTAACACGTTTAAATGCCTGTACGGTATCTTTTTGGATATTCGTATCAGCTTCCACCAGCATTTCCGGCGCTTCTATCTGTGTATCTGGTATACTGTCGTTTTCTTGTGCCGAGATCGCAATTGAAAGTAACAGTAAACAAACTAAAACAATGTTATTCTTCATCCTGAGCATATACTTCAAAATCTTTGTCCTTAATGGCCTCATCTATAATTTCTGTTTCAAGTTTTCGTATGTAGTCTAACCTTCTACGACTTAGTAGCACCTGTTTTAGGGTAGGTTCAATGTAGGAAAGTGGCGCTATATCATTGGCTTTTAAAACATTGGTAATCTTGGCCAAATATACCCCCTTTGCATCCTCCATCTCAAAAAATTGTGATTTTTTTAAGTAACGTTCTTCGTTTTTACGGGTAAGCGGCGGTATTTCCTCAATAACTCTCGCAGCCTGAATCCAAAGAGAATCATTGAAATGGAGCTTGTTAAACTGTACCCCGATCGAATCAAGGTAACTAATATCGTCTTCATTAAAGCGTTTTAACTTTTTAATGACTTCGTTTTTGTTCAAAAATTGTTTCGGTAGGGCTACATAACGCAACTGCAATACTTTCTCCTTAAGCCGAAAATTTTGCTTCTCCGAATCATAAAAGGCTTCTAACTGTGCTGTGTTTACCAAGGAGTCGGCACCCTGCGCAACCAACGCTTCCTTGTAAGCCCTGGTATACAGATCGGTTCGGTAATTACTGACCAAGTGATCAAACTCGCTCAGTTTGTCTTCCGGTAAATTGATTTTGGCCTTGGTAAGCAAAAGCTGTTTGGAGGCCCAATTATTTATGAAGTTCGTTACAAAGGAAACACTATCCTCTTTGGATATACCCTTAGTAAGCAACGGTGCCACATCCGACTTATACAAATACACCTCCCCTACACGGGCCAAGGGTTCTTGGTCGGTCTGTTTTGAAAACACTCCTTCACAAGACGAAAAAATCAGGATAGCCAAAAGGAATACTCCTGCGCACAAAAGGGATGGACGTTGAATCCTTGAAAATCGCATCTTGCAAAAATAGTAATTACGGCATGTTAACCAAATTGATGTCTCATTCGTTAACAGATTTTTACCATAACCATAGCACAAGGTAGCATAATTTAGTACTTTCGTTTGTCGGTGTTATTCCCTTCCCGAATTATAGTACCTTGCAAAAAAGACCCTCTAAACCGCTCAACTATCAAAAAGAACATGGATCGAAAGCTAAAACTCATATGGGATTTTAAAGGACCGTCCGCTTCCCAAACGGCAGCGCACCATGAAAAACATCTGAAGGAGTTTATCGTATTGGAAGGGTTACCATTAAATATCACCGGCCACACCGATTTACACGATATGCATAGCATCGCATTTATGGTAGTACCGGAGTCCAAAATGATTCCGGTTCGGGATGCCCTTAAACCGCATAGAGGTGAAGTATATGAAGAATGAAATCGCGAAAATGATAACACAGTATAAAAACGGCCTGTTCAGGGGGCTGGCGTTTGCCATGATCACCGCTCTCCCCTATGGTTGTAATGAAGCAGAAAAAATAACCGACCCGTTATCCTTCGTGCTGGCGTCGCAGAACGAGGCCATTCGAAAAGTAATGGATAGTGTGGCCACCTACGAACTTCAAATTCGCTATACACAAATTGATCGAAGAAATGATCGTATTCTTTTTACCGACTACGATTTTCAAGTAAACGATCAAAATTATTTTTATCCTGCGAGTACTGTCAAATTTCCTACGGCGGTCTTGGCCTTGGAACGACTTAACCAAACCGATAGCTTGCAAAAAGAGACCTTGTTTTATGTAGAAGGCGATAGCGTTGAGACCACCTTTGCCGAAAATGTTTCGAGAATATTCGCGGTGAGCGATAATGATGCCAACAACCGACTGCTAGAGTTTTTAGGGCAAGATGCCATTAACGATGCTCTGCGGAGAAAGGGTATTACGCCTGTGCGCATATCCCATCGCTTGGGATACCATACCGACGATGTTACGACCACACCGTTGATTATTTACCTGAATGATAGTACAACAGGCACCACTGCCCCCACCATCAACAAAGTCCCAAAAGCCCTCTCCTTAAATTCGATTACAAAAGGAGTTGGTTTTTATAGTGATGGTGAGCTCATACGGGAACCTTTTGATTTCAGTCTGAAAAACTACTATCCCATAGAAGCGCAACACCAGGTCTTAAAACGGGTGATTTTCCCTCAAAACTTCACACCAGACCAACGTTTTGATTTGAGCGATATACAGCGGGAATTTCTGTTAAAGACCATGCATACCTTACCAAAAGAGGTGGGCTACGACCCTGAGACATACTATGACAGTTATTGTAAATTCTTCATGTACGGGGACACAAAAGAAGCGATTCCGGACCATATCAAAATATACAATAAGGTAGGCTTTGCCTATGGCACCCTTACCGATTGTGCCTACATATCGGATACTAAAAACAATATTGACTTCTTGATTACGGCGACCATTTTAGTGAACAAAGATGGTGTTTTCAACGACGATGTATATGAGTATGATGAAATAGGCATCCCCTTTCTTGCTGCCCTTGGGCGCGAGTTGTATGCTTATGAATTAAACCGAAAAAAGTAAGAACATGGGCGAGATACGTTTTGATTGTTTCCTTAAGAAAATTCATATCAAGGCACCGCTGGATCGGATCTATGCTAGTTGGGTAACGACGGAAGGCTTAACCGCTTGGTTTTTGAGCAGTGCTACCTTTACCAAACCAGATGGCACCAAAAGAGCCGTTGATGAGCTGGTCGAACAAGGCGACCGCTACGATTGGAAATGGCACAATTGGGATGAAAGGGAAACCGGTAAAATACTGGAAGCGAATGGGCATGACTTCATTAAATTCTCTTTTGGAGAAACCAGTAATGTAGCCGTACGACTTACCGATCATGGCGATTCGGTCCTGGTGGCTTTGCTACAAGATGAAATTCCTATCGATGAAACCAACACCTACCACGTGTTTTATGGCTGCAGTAATGGGTGGACGTTTTGGCTTACGAACCTAAAGGCTTATCTGGAACATGGAATTTTACTGAATGAAACCTCCGTAGATCTGCGCGATGATCCCTTCGCAGGTTTCGAATATGTGAATATTTAATTTAGATGAAAGAAAAGGAGGCAATCGTAGTGCCGTCATATGATTGGCTTACAGACCCGACCGTATTTAATATAGGTCAAGAACCCCCTACTGCCTTTCGCACTTTCGAAGAACAACCGTTGAACCAATTGCTTTTAGATGGCGAATGGGCTTTTCTTTGGAAGGAATCAAAAGAAGAACTTCCGCAGGACTTTCATGAAAATGGTTTTGATTATTCTCACTGGGATTCCCTAAGGGTACCCGGCAATTGGGAAATTAACGGGTACGGAACACCTATCTACGTAAATGACCGTTATCCGTTTCTAAAAAATCCACCGTTCGTACCCCAAAAAAACCCTTCCGGAGTATATAAAAGAAAAGTAGCAATTCCTGCTGAATGGGCCAATAAAGAGATTTTGTTAGCGATAGGTGCCATTAAATCGGCTGCTTATTTTTGGGTCAACGGTCATTTTGTTGGATACAACCAGGATAGTAAAACCGAGGTGGTTTTGAACATAACCCCTTATTTGACATCTGAAATTGAGATTACCATACAGGTATTTCGTTGGTGTGATGGCAGTTATCTGGAATGCCAGGATTTCTGGAGGATGAGCGGTATTGAGCGATCGGTAAACTTGGTCGCTCGAACACCCCTTCACATCTCCGATTACAAAGCAGATGCATCCCTAGATGCCAGCCATCGGCATGGAAGACTACAACTTCTTACCAGTCTTACCAATAGTTTGGGAAAAAATACAAATGGCAGCCTGCATTTACAGTTATCGGATGCCAACGGGGTTTCATTGGAACAAACCATCATACCCTATGAACTTGGTACTGGCGAAAGTCTTGATATCGAGTGGAACATCAACATAGCTCATGTAAAACCGTGGAGTGCCGAAATGCCCTACTTGTATCAATTGCGAATGAACCTGTTCCAAGAAGATCATGAGGTGGACCAGCGGTATTCAGAAATCGGTTTTCGCACCATCGAAATCAAAAAGGGAATACTATCCATCAATGGAAAACCACTCCTATTAAAAGGGGTAAATCGTCATGAGCATGACCCACATACGGGCCATGTAGTTACAAGGGAAAGTATGATAACGGACATTCTTCAAATGAAAGAATGCCATATCAATGCCGTGCGAAATAGCCATTATCCCAACCATCCCGAATGGTACCGCCTTTGTGACCAATATGGGCTTTATGTCATCGATGAGGCCAATATTGAAAGTCATGGCATGGGTTTCGAAGAAGAGAGTTTGGCCAAGGATCTGTGGTGGCAAGAAGCCCATTTGGATAGAGTACGGCGCATGTACCATCGCAGTAAGAATCACTGTTCCATTATCATCTGGTCTATGGGCAACGAGGCGGGCAACGGTATTACGTTCGAAGCAGCCTACAAATGGCTAAAGAAAGTAGATTGTACAAGACCTGTACAGTACGAGCAGGCAATGGAGGCCTTCAATACCGATATTGTATGCCCCATGTATCCAAGCCCTGCGCAGGTATCCGAGTATGCTATCGAGCGTGCCGACCGTCCCTTTATCATGTGTGAGTATTCGCATGCCATGGGAAACAGCAATGGGAACCTACTGGAGTATTGGGAACTGATACGCAAACATGAATGTTTGCAAGGTGGTTTCATCTGGGATTGGATGGATCAAGGCTTGGTAAAGATGGTAGCCGGTACGGAAGAATGGGCCTTTGGCGGTGCATTTGGATCCCGTGATACACCAAGTGACGGCAATTTTTGTATGAACGGTTTGTTGTGGCCCGATCGCTCTCCAAAACCGGCCATTGAAGAAGTAAAAAAATTATACGCTCCCCTACAAATTAAATGCATAGACCCTCGGAAAGGGCTTTTTAGTGTTGAAAACGAATGGCTTTTCACCGATTTGGAAGATTGTCAGCTGAAATGGGAACTCATTTCCGAACAGGGAATTTTAGCCAAGGGTACCCTAAAAATAACAATCAGGGCAAATTCGAAAAATGAACTATCCATCCCTTTTAAGCCTACCAGTATCAGCACAAAATACAATACCTATCTCACCATAACCGCATATATAGAACAAGCCGTGGTTTCCCTAAAAAAAGGATCGGTCGTTGGGAATGCCCAGTTTTTGATCGGTCGGGCCTCCAACGACAGTAGTCTGAAGAGGAAGCGGGATCGGACGTTTGTTTTGGTCCAAAACAAGGAAGTCACCCTATCCCAGGCAGACATTATCGTTACGGTGGCCTCGGACACCGGGTTAATCACTGCTATTTCCAAAGCGGGTACCCCGTACATTACGGCACCGATAGCCCCGCTATTTTGGAGACCTCCTACCGACAATGATTTTGGATGGGAAATGCCTATCGAATGCGCCTTCTGGAAAAAAGCCAGCAAGGAGTACAGGCTGCGATCCCTTGTAAAAAGCGAAAATGAAATAAGAAGTACCTTGGTATTGGGGGAAGACCAGGCATCAGTGGAGTTCACCTATCATCTGGATGCAGATGGAACCCTTGAGATCGGCACCACCCTCAACATCTTGAAACCGCTCCCCGATATTCCGAGAGTGGGAATCTATATGCAGCTTACAAATTCCTTGACCCACGTACAGTGGTTTGGTAGGGGGCCGTTTGAAAACTACCCGGATCGCTTGTTTGCGGCGCACATCAATTGGTATGAGTCTACCGTTGGCGAGCAATATATTCCATATGTATCCCCACAAGAAAATGGAGCCAAACAAGAATGTACAAGACTAGCCATGCATAATGGTGATCGGCATACACTTCAAATACATAGCCCCCAAGGCTTTTCATTTAGTAGTTTGGAGTACGGTCCTTGGCAGTTAAGCAGGCTGGCAAGAGATAAACCGTACGCACATGAATTGGTCCCTGATGGGCACGTGCATTTATGTATAGACCATCGGCATATGGGATTGGGCGGTATCGATTCCTGGTTATCCAAACCTTTGCCTTCTTATAGGATACCGGCGAAAACGTATCATTTTAATATTTTTATAAACCTCGTCTAACTTAAAACCCACCCTATGGAAAGTACCATTTCAAACATTGATATTGGCATTGTTATCGGCTATTTTTTACTGGTACTGTTTATCGGACTTTGGATTTCAAGAAAGACGAAAACGGGGGAAGATCTGTTTTTAGGCGGCCGTACCTTCGGGTGGGGTGTTATTGGGCTTTCGCTGTTCGCTTCCAACATCTCGGGATCTACGATCGTAGGGTTGGCGGGGGCCGCATATACCACGGGCATCGTAAACTCCGTATATGAATGGATGTCGGGCCTGCCACTGATCATTGCAGCTTTGATTTTTATTCCACTGTACCTTCGTAGCCGTATCACCACTATTCCTGAATTTCTACAATTGCGCTTTGATAGAAGATCACAAAAGTTTTTCTCTATCGTGACCATTTTCAGCACGATCATGATCGAGACAGCAGGAGCGCTTTATGCGGGAAGCCTGGTGCTACAAACTTTTTTTCCCGATTTGATTATGTGGCAAACCGCCCTTGTTCTGGCCATTATTGCCGGAATTTACACCGCAGGCGGGGGCCTAAAAGCGGTAGTATATACCGATGCGATACAAGCCGTTATACTCATTTTGGGGTGCAGTATCATTACCTGGATTCTTTTTGGAAAATTGGACTACGATTGGTCGCGGGTGGTGGCCTCTGCTCCCGAGGGACATTTTTCGGTGGTGCAGCCCATCGATGATGATGGGCTTCCTTGGCCGGGTCTTCTAATGGGGGTGCCATTCCTTGGTTTTTGGTATTGGTCTACCAACCAATACATTTTTCAACGTGTTTTGGGTGCCCGCGATATGAAACAGGCACGCTGGGGTGTTGTATTTGCAGGTTTTTTAAAAATTATACCCTTGTTCATCATGGTTATACCAGGGGCTATGGCCATTAGCCTCTTTCCTGATATTGCCAATGGCGATGCGGTCTTCCCCACCTTGGTCACCAAAGTATTGCCAGTAGGTTTGATCGGCTTGGTCCTTGCCGGGGTTATTTCAGCCATTATGTCGAGCGTTGATTCCGCCTTGAATTCCTCCTCAACCCTATTGGTCATCGATTTTATCAAACCCCGAAAAAAAGAGATTACAGAAAAAGAGGTGGTTAAGTATGGTCGTATTTCAACCTTGATTTTCATGGTCGTTGCAGCGCTTTGGGCCCCACAGATTCAGAATTTCACCGGACTGTGGGATTATTTACAACAGATGTTTTCTATCATTGTTCCGCCAGTTGCCGTTATCTTCCTAGTAGGTGTTTTTTATAAGCGCGGAAATGGGGATGGTGCCTTCTGGACCTTGGTTTTAGGAACCCTTGCAGGTATTGCCCTGTTTGTATTGGAACAGTTTGATCTTTGGCATTTGCACTACACCATCAATGTAGGGCTTATGATTTTATTTTCTACCGTTATCTTTGTGATAGTAAGCAGTCTCACACCTGCTCCCGATCAAGACAAAATAAAATTATTGACATACCGACCTGAATTAATCACCGATGGTTTCGAAAACGTACCTTGGTACCAAAATTACCGCTATCAAATTGTCGTATTGGTACTGTTGATCGTATGGATACTGATTTGGTTATGGTAAGCACACAACCGAGAAAGCCACTAAAAGAATACAATGCCAACTAGAATTAATAAATACCTCAGCGAGGTCGGGTATTGCTCCCGAAGAGCTGCCGACAAACTTATTGAACAAGGTAGGGTAACCATTAACGGGAAGGTGCCCGAAATGGGCACCAAAATAGTAGCGGGAGATGAAGTAAGGGTCGATGGAAAACGCATCTCGAGCTCCGATGAAAAACCGGTCTATCTTGCTTTTAACAAACCGATCGGAATTGTTTGCACTACGGATACCGGCGTTGAAAAGGACAATATAATCGACTACATCAACTACCCGAAACGTATTTTTCCGATTGGCCGATTGGACAAACCCAGTGAGGGGTTGATATTTTTGACCAACGATGGTGATATTGTCAACAAAATACTGAGGGCCCGTAACCATCATGAAAAAGAATATGTCGTATCGGTCAATAAACCGATCACCCAATCTTTTTTACAAAGAATGCGCAGCGGGGTCCCTATTTTGGATACCGTTACCCGTGAATGTGAAGTAGAACAGTTAGACACGCGGCAGTTCAAAATTATTCTCACACAAGGCCTTAATAGGCAAATTCGAAGAATGTGCGAATACTTGGAGTATAAGGTAACCCGCCTGAAACGAGTTCGCATTATGAATATACGGTTAGATATTCCTGTGGGGCAATGGCGAGATTTAACGGAGACCGAATTAAAGGAGATCAAACGCTTGGTGGCCGATTCATCCAAAACACATAACGGCTAAGGTTTCCTACCTAACCGACCAAGGCGTTCTATTTTTCACTACCTTCTGGTTTCCCATACGAATGAATATCTTAGTGTACTTATGAAAAAAATGGTGTTTTTTTTACCTGTCCTGCTATTAATTCCCCCAAAGCTTTACAATCAAAACAAGGCCGGCAAAGATAGGCTGCCCAATATCATACACATTTTTGCGGATGATCTCGGGTATGGAGATTTGGAATGTTTTGGAGCGACCGATATCAAAACCCCTAACATTGATCGGTTGGCGCAAGAAGGCATGAAATTCACTTCTTTTTATTCCGCTTCCTCGGTATGCAGTCCGTCTCGCGCGGCTCTTCTTACAGGGCGATACCCACAACGAATGGGCATCAATCAGGTATTCTTTCCCGAGAGTTTTACGGGAATGCCATCCGAGGAGATTACCATCGCAGAAATACTAAAGCAACAATCGTACGCCACGGGTATCGTTGGTAAATGGCACCTTGGGCATCGCGAAAAATTTCTACCATTGCAGCAAGGCTTTGACAGCTATTTCGGTATTCCCTATAGCAATGATATGGAGAGTGTGGTGTATTTGCGAAATAATGAGGTGGAAAGTTTCTCGGTTGATCAGCGCTATACCACCCGTACCTATACCGAAGAGGCTTTGCATTTTATAGAACGGAACAGCGAGCGTCCTTTTTTTCTGTACTTGGCGCATACCATGCCGCATGTACCCTTGTATGTTTCCGAAAAATTCAAGGGCTCTTCAGAGAGAGGTCTATACGGCGATGTCATACAAGAATTGGATTGGAGTGTAGGAGAAGTGCTTAAAAAATTAGAAGCCAAAGGCCTACTGGAAAACACCTTGGTCATTTTCTCCAGTGATAACGGCCCTTGGTTGGTAATGGAGGACCATGGAGGTTCTGCAGGTCCTTTACGCGAAGGGAAGCAATATACTTTTGAGGGAGGAATGCGGGTGCCCACCTTGGCCATGTGGAAAGGAAAGATTGTTCCTGGCAGCGTTTTTGAAGACTTGGCCACTCAAATGGATTGGCTTCCGACTATTGCCTCGCTCACGGGTACAGAAATCCCAAAAGACAGACCGATCGATGGCAAAGACATCGCTCCGGTGCTCCTGGGGACCGGAGATCGCCAAGACGACTCTTTTCTATTCTTTTCCGGAGCCGAACTTCAAGGGTACCGAAAAGGGGATTGGAAGGTTAAAAACGCATACGCCGGTTTCGATGGCAACCAATGGGTCAAAAAAGTGGCACCGCATGATTCATTATTGATTCATTTAAAAAAAGATATTGGGGAACAACAGAATCTATACCGGTCACAAAAAGATAGGGCCAGGATATTATTTTCGGAAATGCATAAGGAGTTAAAAAAAATGGGGCCGCTACCACCCTCACAAGTGGTGAGGAGAGGAGAGGACAATAGTCATTTCACATACCTCGAAGGAAAAGAAAAGTAAGCAGCTTTATCGAAGAATTGTGCACAAAAACCATCTCCCTACACTAAGAGACAAGCATGCTTCTTTCAAAAAGTATCTTTGAAAAAAAAGTTTTATGGATTTTATCATCCTATTATTTTTGTGTTTCGTGTTTCTCGGACTTTGTTTGTCGATCTTGTTTTTGCTTAAAAAAAAAGGAGATCGTTTCGCAAACCGCGTTCTGGCACTGTACACCTTTCTCTTCGCTACCGAACTATTGAACAACGCCCTTCGATGGTCTGGAGGGATCAAAGAAGCGCTCTTTATCCATTTTAACTTGGCCCACTTTCCTCTTTGGACGGTTTACGGCCCATTATTATTTATTTACGTTCGCAGGGTCGTCACCGATAAAGGATTGCAATGGAAAGATATCCTGTTTCTGATACCCACTGTGGCTATTATCGCCACCTTGGCCCCATTTTATGCCATGGGAACCGAGCAAAAAGTAGCCGTAGTGAACCAAGGTATGGAGTTCAGCTACATTCCGTGGCCTAGTTATGGTATTTGGATAGTGATAGCACTCTTGTTCTTTTATGCTTTTTTTACCTATTTCAGTTTTTGGCGCAATAAAAAAGTGGGGTACCGTGAAAATCGCTGGATGAAATGGTTTGTCGGCGCTTATTTTGGGTTCGCCCTTATGTTCACCCTCTACATCACCCTTACCTGGTTTGGAATCATGCATCCTAAATACGACTACTTTGTTGACATTGTCATCGTGTTTTTTATAGCCATGCTTTCCTTTTTCGGTTTTGTACAACCAGAGGTTTTCGAAGGCAAGTCATTGCAAAAAGTATTGCCTTTTATTAAATATCAAAAAACAGGTCTATCAGACGCATTATCGCTCGAAATGAAGAAAAAATTACTGCGTATCATGGAATCTGAGCAACCCTATTTGAACAATGAATTACGTTTAGATGATCTCTCGCGTTTAATGAACCTATCTAGGAACCATACTTCCCAGATCATTAATGAACACTTTAACCTTTCGTTTTTCGATTTCATCAACAAATACCGAGTTAAAGAGGCGAAAAACCTACTGATGAACAATGTCGTCAATGGCCTTACCATGACCCAAATAGCCTATGATGTAGGTTTCAACAACCGGGCATCTTTTTACAAGGCGTTTAAAAAATTTACAGAAGCCACGCCCAGTGTTTACAGAGAACAGGCCAACGCCTCCTAGTTTTTTTCATAAAAAATGTAAAGGTTTACAAGAAGAGACAACTAGTCTTCACCGTGGTCTTAATTTCATGAAACAACAAAAAACGAGATTTCATGAAAAAAATATTAGGGAGTTTTTTAATACTATGCTTTGCGCTGTCATGCATAAGCGAAACCAAACAAAGTGCGCCTAAAGAAGTGAATGATAATACCCTGTTGGGTTCTTGGGATATGAAGAGGATTGAATGGATTACGGCCGATACCGTATATACCATTGAGAAGGCCCAACCGGGTATTTTTATGGTCACGCCCACCCGCTATAGCATTATTTGGACCCCTACCCAAGAACCGAGAAAGGCCTTCGAAAAACTGTCCGCACCTACCGATGAGGAGATTATTGCCGGCTTCAGGTCGGTCGTATTCAATGCTGGCACCTACGTACGTACCGATAGCACATTGACCACGGAGGCCCATATCGCCAAAGTGCCTGGCTTTGAAGGAGGTATTCAATACTACGACTATCAATTGTCGGCAGATACCTTATCACTCACCATGTTTGATGAAACCTATCCCGATGGTAGCAAACCGGATTGGGCCGGAACATGGAAAACACGTTTTATCATGAAACGCATTTCAACCGAAAAAACACCATGAAAAATTTAGCCCCTTTAGTAGTTTTGTTTGGAATCCTATTATTCTTACCCCAGTGCAGCAAAGATGACACACGGGACATAAGAAGGCCAGGGTCTAAAAATACCGTAGACACTTCATCATCGGGTAGCTGCGGAGAAGCGCAATACGATCCTTGGGAAACCTCACGGTATGTATTACCCTATCCGGTGGGCACCCAATATACCGTTAACCTCAGTCACTGTGGTGGCTCGTATCATAGCGAAGGGCAGCCCGATCAATACGCGATCGATTTTGCCATGCCCATCGGCACACAGATCACGGCTTCTAGGGACGGGCAAGTGGTATTTGTAGAAGAGTCCGGTGAGGATGGTTCATTTCCCAACAATTTGGTAATCGTTCAGCATTCAGATGGCTCCTACGCGCAGTACATGCATTTAACACAGAACGGTGCCGAAGTGACGGTCGGGGAATTTGTATCACAAGGAGATCCAATAGGTCTAAGCGGAAACACCGGTTTGGCGGGTTATCCCCATTTGCATTTCGTAGCGACCAAAAAAGGTTCGTTCAAATACCCGTATGTTTCGTTCCCCACCACCTTTAAAAATACATTTGCCAATGAACGCAGTTTGCTACCCCAAACGGTCTACCCTGCACAACCCTATTAACAATAGAAAATTAACAGGTAAATACCTTAAAATTTAGTATTTTAGAGAGGTATTTGCAACAAACAGAAGCAATTAGATATGAAACACGTCAGACTTTTACACAGAAAATCCTACTTCATGGCACTCCTAGTACTGTGCCTGTGGGGGGTACCGAATATGATGCAGGCTGCGGCCTTTTTTCAGGATGTACAAGCAACGACTTCCTTTAATCAATACAAAGGGAAGGTGATGGACAGGGATACTAAAAAACCCTTGGTATTCGCGACCCTGACCTTAGAAAACACCAATATCAGTACGATCAGTAATACCGAAGGAGAATTCGCCCTTAAGATCCCCAAAGAAGTGACCTCGGGAAATGTAGTGGTCTCTTTTTTGGGCTACAAAACCGTTACCGTACCTCTTTCGCAATTTACACCTGATGATAATCGCATTCGGATGGAAGTATCCGTAATGGAACTTTCCGAGGTGAATCTGACCATTCCAAAAGACGCCAAGAATTTGGTCAAGGAGACCTTGCGAAAAAAAGGGGAAAATTACTTTGATGACCCGACGCTCATGACGGCTTTTTATCGGGAGACCATCAAACGACGTAGAAAGAATGTTTCGCTCTCCGAAGCGGTCGTGAATATCTACAAAAGTCCATACGACTCCGAACGCAAAGATGCGGTTCAGTTGTACAAAGCACGCAAAAGCACGGACTACTCCCGTTTGGATACCGTTGCCCTTAAACTTCAAGGCGGGCCTTTCAACGCGCTCTTTGTAGATATCATAAAATACCCCGAATACATCTTTACGGAAGAATCCATTGAATACTACAATTTCAGTTTTTCGCAATCTACCCGCGTGAACAACAAGCTCTTATATGTGATAGATTTCAAACAAAAAAGGGGAATTGACGAGCCACTGTATGAAGGGAAATTATACATAGACGCCGACAACAAAATTTTGACCAGTGCCATTTACACCCTCAATATCACCGACCGTGAAAAAGCGGCCCGCCTGTTCGTGCGAAAAAAACCTGCACAGGCGTCGGTGTGGCCCACAGAAGTTGCCTATCGAGTAGATTACAGAGAACGCGACGGACGATGGTACTACGGGTATAGCAATGTGTTGCTAGAATTTAAAGTTAACTGGAAGAAAAAGCTCTTTAACTCGGTATACAGCATGACCTGTGAAATGGCGGTTACCGATTGGGAAAAAAACACTCAAGGCACGACCCCCAAGTCAAAAGACCGTATGCGATCCTCTATCATTCTGAACGATGAGGCGGTCGGTTTTTCTGATCCGGATTTCTGGGGCGAGTACAACATCATTGAACCCGAAAAATCGATTGAGTCTGCTATCAAAAAAATACAACGTCAATTAAGACGGTCTAAAAACCAAGGAGGTACTTCCGCACGGTAAGAGCGCCATGTTCCTTAAAATTTGAGATTGCGATACGAATTAACTTTGTATCGCAGTTTTTTTTGATATTCCATTCGTCCCTGCAAATACCTTTCCCAAAACGCACCGACCCCTTCGTACCGCTTCTCGGAAAATTTGCAGTATCCTCCCCATTTTCAGGGGGGTATAATTTCCCTGAAACCTTCGTGTAATTCAATCTTTAAAGAATGAATCTTTGTATTCGACAACGAACTCGTGCACCATACCAATAAATTGACCGTATTGTCGTTTAATTTTTAACATGAGCATAACAACCAATTAAAATTCTACAAATGAAAAACGTATTACCAAGGTTTCAGCGGCCGTTAAATGGAATTAGCGAACCGCGAACAGAGGTATCTCATTGGGACAAGGCAATGGATGCCTATGATGCAAAAAAATTTCGCATGGCCCTGCTTGAGACCATCAATTATATGAATTCTACCATTCTTGCGGGAAAAGATACGAGTGGGGATATCAACTTCGTTCAGAACCAAGGTTCTGCGGAAATACAAGTTCGTATTGAACAAGAAACCTTTTCTGTAAAGGCTCCCTTTCTAAAAATTACAGATGCTACGAATAAGGTGGCACTGTATCGAAAAGTAGCGGAAATCAATTTTGCTCCCTTGACCCTATCCCAAATTCATTTACGAGGAGAAGAGCTTTGGTTCGAATTTTCGTCACCCGTGGCATTGTGCCAACCTTATAAGGTATATGATGTTATTCGCGAAATATCGGTCTTTGCCGATGATTATGATGATGATTTTGTAGAAAAATACAAAGCAGATTTTTATCAGGAGCCGAACACCCAACCGCTTACCGGGGATGAAGCCGAGAAGGTATGGCAACAGATTAACGATATTTTAGAAGATTACAAAAACTATACTGCTTTTTTCAAGGAAAAAAGATGGAATGACTTTCAATGGGATATTACCGTTATATCCTTATTAAAAATTGTTAACATGCCCTATACTCACGGCACCTTGCGCACGAAATTGCAGGAGTATGTGAACAATATGTTCAACAACAGTATTGATTTTCATCACCGAATCGACAAGGGTACCAACTTCATGCAGGAATTGTGTGCCAGGTCGCGCGAAGATTTCCTAAAGGATATGTACCATGCGGATGCCTTTATCTCGTTAAAGTGGCGGAGTTCGGTACAAATTCTTCAGGATGAAGTAAAGCGTTTTGAAAATACGGTCAATTCGTATGTAAAGAACAATGACAACTTTTCGCTCTGTTATTATTTGCAGTTCAATTTTCTGTATATGCTCTACAATTTTAATGTGGAGGAGCATCAGAAAAATGCCATTTACAGTGTTTTGGAAGACGTCAGTGGTTTGGAGCCAAACATGGCCGCCCCCAAACTCTTGAAAGTATACCATGCCTTTTTAGACGGCAAGGATCATATGAACGTTGCCAGCACAAAAGGAAAAGGTTTTTTTGCAAAACTCTTTGGATAATCAATAATACTATAACCCTATGGAACATATAAATAAATCAGTTTTTAAAATAATCACGGCTTCAGGTACCGGTAGTGGATTCGTTGTGAGCGGAAAAAACCACGTGATCACCAATTACCATGTAATCAAAGGTGAAAAGACGGTTGCGGTCGAAGACCATAAAAAAGATAGATATGTCGCCAAGGTCGTCATGGCGAACCCGGAAGTAGATTTGGCTTTTCTTCATATTGAAGGTTTTGAAAATACCGAAACCAGCATTACCCTAGATCCGGCCGTACAGGTTGCCAATACCCAAAAAGTATACATCAATGGGTATCCTTTCGGAATGCCCTATACCATTACGGAAGGAATAGTTTCTTCGGTACATCAACCCATGGGGCAACGGCACTACATACAGACCGATGCCGCGGTAAACCCAGGAAACTCAGGTGGTCCCATGCTAAATGAAAAAGGGAACCTCATCGGAGTAACCACCTCAAAATTCACCAACGCGGACAATGTGGGCTTCGGAATAAAGCATGTAGATCTGATTAAAGAAATTACAGACTACACTCATGTAGACGATACCTACCATGTAAAGTGTAACTCGTGCGACACCTATATGATTCAGAAAGCTGAATTCTGTAGCAACTGTGGCAACAATATGGATATCTCTATTTGGGAGGAATTTGAAAAAAGCCACTTTGCCAATTTTGTCGAGGAGGCCTTGAGCGAACTGGGAATGAACCCGGTTATCGGCAGAGCAGGCAAGGATTTTTGGGAATTTCATCAAGGAAGTGCCCTTATTCGCATTTTCGTATTTAAACGTGATTATTTGGTAGCTACTTCTCCCATGAACAATTTACCAAAAACGGGTCTCAAAGAACTAATGGAGTACTTATTGGAAGACAAGGTGAGTCCGTACACCCTGGGTGTACACGAAAACAAAATATTCCTTTCGTACCGCACACACCTTTCGGATATCTTTACAGATGCTGCTTCGACAATTAAAGAAAATATCAAAAATTTGGCTTTAAAAGCCGATGATTTGGACAACTTCTTTATGGACACCTATGGTTGTGAAATGTCTATGGAAGCCAAAGAGGTGTAATAGAAATCACTATTCATTAAAAACGCCCTGTAGTTCTACAGGGCGTTTTTGTTTGGGCATAAAGTTCTGCCGATGGCTACTTGTGATGTTTAGAATTCTTTCCAAACGTTCTCTTATAGAAATTAATCAACAATAACAATACCATTAAAAAAGCTACTATTCCTATCAGATAGAAAAAGATATGCCTAGCCGAAATATAATCTAATAGAAGTAGCATACATTTACATGATTAAAGAAAGTACCCTAGAAAAAACCAAGGCAAGCATGACTTACCTTGGCTTCAAGGATGCAACACATTACTGACAGGATTGCACTTAAAACCAAGATAATTTACTACTGCGTCATCGTATTTTGCATACCAGCTATTATGGCAGTTTGTACTTCATCGCAGTTTGTAATAGAAAAGTCAATGACCGCTCCTATGGCGGCATCAAAACCAACGGTAAGGTCTATTGCACTAGTTGCTTTTACCGTTAATTTTCCATTAGCTTCAACCGTATTTCCCGTCAAGACCGTTTCTCCGGCCAGAGTTACTTCTTTATTAAAAATAGTTGCATAGGAGGCTTGCGATTCCTCGCAAAAAGAGCTAAAATCAATAGCGGCCATGATATTTTCTTCAATAAAATAGTCTTTTCGCAACAGAATGGTGTTAAATGCTCCCACCCTGTGCAATCGAAACTCTTCAGTATTATTAGACTCGCTGTCCGCCGAGGTGGCCGTATAATCAAAAAAAAGTTCTACTGAACTCCCTACCGCTATGGCCGGCACATCGAACTTGGCAACGTCAAAATACAAGGCCTCTTCCGTGGTAGAAGTTGTCAGTACATAAGTTTCAGGGGCCAGTATACCATTGGTCGTATTGGTAAGCGTTATTTTACCCTCGCTACCGACCCCCAACATTAACGTATTTGGTTTTAACGAAAAGCCTACATTGGAAAATTCAAGAGTGGGTGCCAATTCAGCTGCCGTTTTTGTTGTCGTACCGGTATTTTTGGTGGCCTCTTCTTGGCTAATAGGAAATCCTGAGAGGGTCAACGGATTCCATCGAATCATCGCCTGGGAAGCATTGAAGGCAATGTTTTTCCCATCCCCTGTGTCGGTTTTAAAAAAGTATTCGCTCGATACCATAGTATGGGTAGAATAGGAAACAGTTTCCTTGGCCATTAAGCCTTCACTTTCCAGAGCACCGGTATCGATCAAGTCCTGAAAGCCTGGGACAATCGTTTCCATATCGGGACGTTCCAAAACCTGTTTCTTGTAGAAATCGGCCATTGCCAATGGCAATAATAATTCGTTATACGCGTCGTACGCCTGGTTGCCCCCGGATTTCATCCTTTCGGAAAGATGTTGTTTTGCAAGCATTAACTGTTCTTGTAACCAAACAATGTACCCGGCATCGATCAAACCATCGCCATTGAGATCTTGGGCCCATGTATCCAAAATTAACTGTAACTCACTTTCATCGAGTACGACCCCCAGATCGGCTTTTAAATCCTTGTCCATATCCGTCCCCAGCGAAAGACGAGCAGAGGTCAATACAATGTCAATATTGTAATGGGTATTGTTCAATGCCAAAGCGGCTTTACCTTGATGGTCCTCTACAGGTATTGTAGGGGTAATGGATAATTCGAAATTAAATTGGGGCGCTAAAAAAATGGAGCCGTCTACAATGCCGTTTTCGGTTTGGTAGAAGTCTGTTAGCTTTCTTAAAATACGGGCATACGCATTGGGGTCCTTATTTTGCAACATCTGCATCCAGACCTGGGTGGTGTTCAGGTCCTCTACGCTATTGTTCAGGTGCGACAATAGCTGTTGCTTGGCCGCCAATGCAGCCATATACGTACGTTGCAAAAGCTCGATCTGAGCGGCATTTACCTCTTTTTGATCCAAGAGCAGGCCCTGCTCCCCATTTGGAATGGTCAATGCTTGAAGAAACATCTTTTGTGTTTGTTTTTCATTGCCAAGGCCAAGATCTGCCATGAGCAGGCTCAGAAAATTTGGTTGGTACAGGAATTCTTCTGTTATCAGCACATTGGGTATCTGAAATGTTTTCCCAGGAGCATATGATTTATTGGAAAAGTCACAACTGCAACCGCCTCGGGTACAGAGGCAAGCGGCCCTTCCTCCGTTACCGCCGCCTCCGGTATCATCATCGAAACCGCCACCATCTGGCCGGTCTACGGGAAGGTCGTCGTCGTTACTGCCACCTGAACCGCCCCCGCTTCCCCTACCGCCTACAAAATCGATGCTGAAAATATTTTCTGTAAGCGTTTCTATCTCTATCCCATTTTCCATGGCATAGTTTTTCATGAAATCTATAGTAAGTGGTGCGAACCGAATATTGGGGTTGGAAGAAACTCCAAGCCCTAAGGGGAGGTCTTCCCCATTGAACAAGCGGGTATTAAGGGCATTGGCTTCGGCATCCAAGGCATTATAATCAATCGTCAACCATTCCGCATGGCGTGCTCTGCTTGATTCATCCCAACCTTCTATTCGAAGCTTTAAGTTGGCATCCGTTTTACTGACTTTCCCGTTGTACTCCCACTCGCGATCGTCGTTCCTCTCAACCAAAACACCTCCATATTTGAAATTGTTTACAGCGGAATTGGTGAAATCTTCACTAAATCCTTTGTCGTTGCCAGGAACTTTTGTAACTGATTTTACTTTGTTCAGTGGCTTCGAAGAGGTTCCCTTTGGGGAAAGAATTCCCGTCAATTCTCTAAACGCATTTATTCGATCCACTTGAACAGTTCCTGTAACGCCTTCCAAAAGTGCGGACGCGTCTTCATTTTGATTAACATCTATACCAAAAGTTCTTTGTTCGGCTTCATAGCCCTGTTCGTTGGCAAATTCATTGTATAGATCTTCCAGTTCCGTGGCGAAATTAATACCCCCAGCAGCCCCCGTACGGTCAAAAAACTCAATAAAAGCTTCTATCACCTCTCCCGATTCTCCAATTATAGGTAAATCATCGTAAAGGAATCTCAGATCTGTAAGTCCGTCTGAAAGTTCTGAAAGGTCGGGAAGTGCGATTACGTTGTTCCAATTAAAATTGGCATAGCCAAGTTTAGCAGTCTTACCGCCAATAAAAATAGAAGGATTCACCGCCTGTCCCTTGGCATCCAAATTTAACTCGGCACCGGGACGCGCTATGCCTTTAAAAACATTTGATATCACAGGAATAGGTACTTCGGCCCTGAAAATATCACGACTCTTATTGAAAAAACCATCGTCAGGAATTTCATTTCCAGTTGCATCAAAGAATTTTACATCGTCCGGCGCGTCGTTATTCAACACTTTGTTCTGCACGGCGTATGCCGTTCTGGAAAGTGCAATAATCTCAGGGGTAGCGTTTATTCCGCCCTCATACCGTTCAAAGAACTGCTGTATGTCCGGAGTGTTTAAATCTCCTTCAAAAGCGATACCGTTTCTGCCATCATCAAACAAGTAGATAACACTATTGCCCTTTCTATATCGTACACCATCTCCCAACACCCCTTCGGATGTGACATTACGGAAGCCAAAATCAATCCGATAGGCTGCATTTTGAAAATACTCAAAAATAGGCCCCCTAGGGTTATCCTGTGCCCTAAGTGTTTGGAGCGACCAGAGGGAAAATACAAAAATAAACAGCATTCGTATAAATTGTATGTTTTTCATAACGTCCAAGTTTTAATTCTTAATAATTTTTTTACTGATCTGTTTCCCATTTTCCAATTGAACCACGGCGATATACATTCCGCTCGGTAACCGCGCTACGTCATAGGTGGCGTTAAAGGTGGTACCGGCCATTTGGCGCACGGGCACCCTTGCTCCCGACATGGTATACAGGTAGAGTTCCGAAATAGCGCTCTTATTGGAGGTAGCTACATTCAATTCCGCTATAGTGGGGTTCGGGTACACGGTCAGTTCCAAGGTCTCTGCCACTTCGTCCAAAACGGCTTCCAATACGTACACTACTTCCAAAGTCTCCAATTCCATGGAAATGGCATCTCCGGGGCGTACTTCATACCGTTTATCGGCGTCTTGCGCATGGGTAATTGCACCCATAAAAAGCATCGCGATCAAAACGGTGTTTGCGAGGGGCTTTATTTCACTAAAAGAGTATCTATTTTTCATCTGTCTGTTTTATATGGTCCCTTTTATTAGTGTGTCATTGCGTTCACCTTGGCTACCAAAGCCTCCAATCGTGCCTCTTGGGCGGCGATTTTCTTTTCCTGCGCAATCGTGTACAAGGTAAGCTCCTCTACCTTTTCCAAAAGGGCCTTATTGATCATGGCCACATCAAAACCTTCTTCTTTGGCAACCTGTGCGGCCGAAGGCACATTGGGCAAATGCTTATTGGCGGTGATAAAATCCTCTACCTCACTTAATGGGCGTAGGTTATAGTCGTTCGCAAAGACATAATCGGGCCAATTGTCAACGGTCTGTATTTTCATGCCCGTGGCGATTGCCCGCCCGTTTACGGCAAACTTGTAACCGTTCGGTAAATTTCCGGTATTGACCGTGAAACCGGCACCACGGACCGCCAGCGCATTATCTTGCTCCAAAATGATACGGGCATCGTAATCTTCCGAAGTGGGGCCGGAGTTGTTTTTAAAATCAATGTACGGTGTATTCCCTGTACGTAGTTCAATACTGTGATTTGCCCCATCGCTGCCAAAGCGCGACTGGCGGTTGGTATCGTTACCACTGCCACGAACTACAAATTGTTTATCCGTTTTAACGTTACCATTTACATGAAAACGTTCATCCGGGTTCGCTTTGAACACACCAATATTACCATCGTAGGTCATATACATAAGAAGTCTTCCCCCGGTTAAGGGGTTGTCGGAATCGTACCGTCTCCATGCTAGATTGTTTCCTTCCTGACGCGCAAAAAACACACTGTTTACCGAATTACTTGCGCTTCTAGCATCAAATAACAAGTGTGGACTATTACTGCCGCTACTCGTGTTTTTAAGTTTTAAACCAAGATTGCCCGAAGGACGCTGAATAGTGATAAATTGATTTTGGGTTTGGGCCTGCGAAGTTAGCATAGCCATACATGCAAGCATTAAAGTAAGACAAAGTGCTACTCTATTACTAACTGATTTTTCTGTTTTGTGTTTTGCTGATTTCATAATCTTTTAATTTAAATTCCAACAACTGTTTTTGTTCGAACCAAAGATTGTTGTAAAAAACACTGAAAATCAACTATTTGTAATGAGAAACAAAGATGTGTAAGCAATGACAAGGTTTTGGGACAATCAACAATCTTCTTGTATTTCGTCCCAAAAAGAATAGGGTTCGCAATAAAATGAAGGGAGTAGTGTATTTATTTGATCAAAGTATCCAAAACGCTGATTACCCCATCGCGTTTGCTTCTGGACACGGGCAGGCGAAGGTCATGCGCCCTAAAATGCACTTTAGCGTTGTTCGCATTCCCTGAAATTTTCTCCACATGCATCAGGTTTACAATAAAAGACTTATGGGTACGTACAATATAGTTGTACGGTATTTGCTGTTCCACGCTCTTAAGGGTAAGACGTAAAACTGTTTGTTTTATGCCTGTAGAGGTCGCAACGTAAAACTCGGAGTAGTTTTCACTGGATTTAATGTATAGCAATTCATCGGTAGGGAGGGTCAGGTGTTCGCTAAGTAAATCCCCCTTGATATTCAAATATTCCTGAGCTGTTTTGGGGGTATTTATTGGCACCCCCCCGAGCGTTGATGTCCGAGTAAGGTCAATCCGAGAAACAACTACTAGCGCAAGAAGCACTACCAGCAGATCCAGGGTTACAAAAACCAATGACTTTCCGCTCGAATAGGGAAGGTTGTATTGTAAGGTGTAAACACTCATTTTTGCTGCCGACAGACTTATCACCAAAACCAATAAGAGTAAAAAATGGCCTTTTGCATCTGCCTGTTTTTTGTAAAAAGGCTCGAACAATTCCGGTAGTATAAACACCAGCGTTATACATACTGATAAGACGGTCAGTGAAAAAATTGCCAATTGTAAAAGGTAGATACCTTCATCTATTCTAATCCAGGATAAAAAATCCATTAGCAGCACGCATACCACGGTAAATAGCAACAGTGACATTGTAAAATAGACTTTTCTACGGTAGGTTGCAGTAAAAATTTTAGTGTTCAAATCGCTCGGTTGGTGGTTATTGGTTGATCAGCTTGTTACACTCATTGGTTTTTTTCGGCTCCGCAACGCCAATAAAATGAGTAATTGCAGACCAAGAAAACCCAAAATAGCCAAAACGATATTATTGGATTTTTTGTACAAGGCCTCCCTAAAATCGAAAAGCTCTGCCTGCTCATCGAATTGCCTTGCATACTTCTCCTCGACGAGTGCTTTTGTATCTTGCTGTTTTTCTTGGGCTATCCTTAAATCAAGGGATAAGCTTTTAAATTTTAATATGTTCGCAGTATCCTTTTTTAGAGTATAAAGTTCAATCAGGTGTTCGCAGGCCTCTTTCGCTTGTTCCGCAAACAGTGAAAGTTGGGCATCTTCCAAGGTTTTGACTAAAATTTTTTCGGCCAAATCCAGTTTTCCCATTTTCATTAAGATGAGACCCCTAATCACGTTGTTACTGCTTATTGCATCGCGATTATTCGCCTTTTCCAACTGTTTCAATGCAGCATCCAAGGTGCTAAGGGAACTATCATACTTCTGCTGATCGAACTCAATTTCTGCTTTTAGTGTTTGAACTTGGCCAAGGCTATTGTCGTTTTCTTGCGCCCTATTCATAGCAGAGGCACTGTCTACATAAGCGGTTGCGACCTCATATTCCCCCAGTTGATGACATGCGTGAGCAATATTGCCATACAGTAAAGCTATAATGCGCTTTTCCTTTAGTTTCTTCATAGCCGTCAAAGATTTGAGGTATTGGTCTTTTGCATACATGGGATCATCATTCTCGAAATGCACATTTGCCTTGGATATGTAGACTACTGCAAGTGATCTCATGGTCTTAACTGTCTTAAATATCTGTTCCGATTTCTCATAATACTTCATTGCCAATGAAAAATAACTAAGGGAAGCATAAAGATTACCAATATTTAAGTATATTTTTCCAAGCTGTTCCTGGAGAAAAAGGGGTTGTTCTTCGGCAGTCTTTTTGGCCATCTCCATTTTGAGCATGTTCAACGCTTCAAATGAATATTTCAGGGATTCATTAAAATTCCCGGTAGTGCGATATAAGGTGCCTAAATCTATCTTTAAGTTTACCTTACCCGCAATATACCTGATACTATCAGCGATTGCCAAGGCCTCATGCACCAATTCAAAAGCTCTTTTCGG
Source organism: uncultured Flavobacteriaceae bacterium (assembly GCA_947500385.1). Classification (GTDB taxonomy): domain Bacteria; phylum Bacteroidota; class Bacteroidia; order Flavobacteriales; family Flavobacteriaceae; genus Pelagihabitans. Next base: position 108,923 of record CANMSA010000001.1, read on the forward strand.
GTTATTCCTAGCGTACTTCTTATGTTCTTTGCGAAGTGAATCTACTTTTTGTTGCAGGCTCGTCTTTGTTATCGAATCTCCTTTAACATCATTGGAAAAGAGATTTGTTGACAATAGAAGAAAAAACAGAAATACGAATATTCTGAAACAATTAAAAGACATTGGTTCTGTTGGCTATGGGTTTTTCACAAGATACTAAAAAGAGATAGACTACGATCAATAAGCCGTCAATATGAAGGTCTATACCGTTGGAATGAAGTCTATATCGGACAATCACTATGGGCCTTCAACAACAACAATAAACAATAGCAAATGAAACTAAATAGTTGCTCTTTTTGAACTGCAAGGCCATACATCGCCTAATAAACGTCGGGGCTTTTTGATTCTTTAAAAATTGTACATTCATCTTTAGACAATCTACCATGCCCTAATTCGCTACCTCACTAGTGAATTTCAAGCGGTATAAGCGCAATTCCTCATCATCATAGTCCCCGTCGAACTCGGCCATCGCCGTTTCAATATCGTCGGTTTCCGCTTCCAAAAAGTAATCGTGTATCTCTTCTTGTTGGTCTTCATCGAACAATTCATCGATCCAATACCCGATATCCAATTTGGTGCCACTAAATACGATCTGTTCCATTTCCTTGATCAATTCCCCTAATTCTATCCCTTTTGCGGAGGCAATATCATCCAAAGGCAACTTTCTATCGACATTTTGAATAATATAGAGCTTCAGTGCAGAATTCGCGCCGGTAGTTTTTACCACCAAATCATCTGGTCGAATGATCTCGTTTTCCTCCACATATTTTTCAATAAATGCGATAAAGGGTTTCCCATACTTTTTGGCTTTTCCTTCCCCTACTCCATAAATGTTCTGCAACTCCACCTGCGATATGGGATATTTCAAGGCCATATCATTTAAGGAAGGGTCCTGAAACACAACAAAGGGCGGTACCCCCAACTTATCGGCCTGCTTTTTTCGCAAATCCTTTAATTGTTTCAACAACCGGGCATCGCTAACACCTGCGTTTTTAGCAGCGCTGACGATCGCATCATTTTTAGAATCACTGTACTCATGATCTTTGGTCATTAGAAAAGAAACGGGGTTTTTTAGGTATTCTTTACCCTTTTCAGTAACATGTAATACCCCATAACGTTCAATTTCCTTATGTAAAAGACCAGCTACCAATACCTGCCGTATCAAAGCCATCCAATAGCTTTTATCTTTGTCGGCCCCAATTCCAAACACCGGCTTTTCATTGGTCTTGTGCGAGGTCATCATGGCATTTACTTTCCCGACCAAGGTTTTGACTATTTCTTTGGATTTGAACTTCTCGTTGGTCGCTTGTACCACTTTTAGCAGTTTCCCTACATTCTCTTGCGCTTCTTCTTTTTCTTTTGGGTTTCTCTTATTATCATCCATATCGGCACCGGCACCGTTTACATCATCAAACTCCTCTCCAAAATAATGCAGTATGAATTTTCTTCGCGACATGGACGTTTCGGCGTATCCCACCACTTCTTGCAACAACGCATTTCCAATCTCCTGTTCCGCGACCGGCTTGCCCGACATAAATTTTTCAAGCTTCTCGATATCCTTGTATGCATAGAAGGCCAAGCAATGCCCTTCGCCGCCATCACGGCCGGCGCGTCCCGTTTCTTGGTAATAGCTTTCGATACTTTTAGGAATATCGTGATGAATTACAAAACGTACATCGGGTTTATCGATTCCCATACCGAACGCAATAGTCGCAACCACGACATCCACATCTTGCATCAGAAACATATCTTGGTACTTAGAACGGGTCTTGGCATCAAAGCCGGCATGATAGGGCACTGCACTCACCCCATTTACTTGCAATACCTGGGATAGCTCCTCCACTCTTTTTCTACTTAGGCAATACACAATCCCCGACTTTCCGGCATTCTTTTTGACAAATCGGATAATATCGGCATCTACATCGGCTGTTTTGGGCCGTACCTCATAGAATAGATTAGGCCTATTGAACGATTCCTTAAAAAGTCTGGCGTCACCAATACCAAGGTTTTTTACGATATCCTCCTGTACTTTCGGAGTCGCAGTGGCGGTCAAGGCAATGATCGGGATATCGCTTCCGAGCCGGTTTACAATAGCTCTCAAATTGCGATACTCCGGCCTAAAATCATGTCCCCATTCTGAGATACAATGCGCCTCGTCTACCGCTAAGAAGGATATTTTGACCGTTTGCAAGAAATCAACATATTCTTGCTTGGTCAAAGATTCTGGCGCTACATACAGCAATTTCGTTACTCCGCAAGTAATATCTTGCATGACCGTTTTTACCTCTGATTTGTTCAAGGAGGAATTCAGCACATGGGCAATGCCGTTTTCAGAGGAAATACCGCGAATGGCATCTACCTGGTTTTTCATGAGGGCGATCAGCGGGGAGACCACGATCGCGGTGCCTTCCTGCATCAATGCCGGGAGCTGGTAACAAAGGGATTTGCCGCCACCGGTCGGCATAATTACAAAGGTGTTTTTCCGATTCAGGATGTGCTGTACCACATCTTTCTGAAGACCTTTAAAAGTAGAAAAACCGAAGTAGTGTTTAAGAGGAGCGTGTAAATCGGTTTCTTTCAAAGCTGTACCATCATTTTTCATTTGAGAACTTGGTCTGTCGTATTTTTTTTACTTCCTTAAGATAGTGATTTCCGAACTCTTTTATGCAGAAATCGGGCCAAATCACTTTATACCGTTTAAAAATTGCGATAAGTTAAGAATGTGTAATTTTGTACTCTTAAATATAATACATTCTTTTAGACTAAGATTATCTAATTTATACAATACTTTGAACGAACCCAAAGCTATACTTGCCATAGCGAAGAAAACCATCACCATGCAGAGTGAGGCGCTTCAACAACTTGCTACTTTGCTCAATGAGGATTTTTCCAAAGCCGTAACTACCATTATCAATTCCCAAGGACGGGTCGTTGTCTCCGGTATCGGTAAAAGTGCCATCATCGCCTCCAAGATTACGGCTACCTTAAATTCGACCGGTACACCCGCTATCTTTATGCATGCCGGAGATGCCATTCATGGAGATTTGGGTACCATTCAGGAAAATGATGTGGTTATTTGCATTTCCAAAAGCGGGAATACGCCCGAAATTAAAATGTTGGTGCCCCTGATCAAACGAGGTAAAAACATCTTGATCGGTATGACGGGCAACCCAAAATCTTTTTTAGGGCTGCAATCAGATTTTATATTGAACACTTTTGTGGACAAGGAGGCCTGCCCTAATAATCTGGCTCCGACTACAAGCACCACGGCACAAATGGTCATGGGTGATGCCCTGGCCATCTCGTTACTAGAGCTGAAAGGGTTCAGTAGCAAGGATTTTGCCAAATACCACCCCGGAGGTACTTTGGGAAAACGACTCTACCTCCGGGTAGCGGATATTGTAGCTTCCAATCAAAAACCAGCGGTAACCAGTGATAGTGATATTAAAAATGTCATTGTTGAAATTTCCGAAAAAATGCTCGGAGCAACCGCCGTGACCGAAAATGGAAGTATTGTAGGGGTGGTCACCGATGGGGACGTTCGAAGAATGTTGAACAAATACGACTCGATTAACGGACTAAAAGCGAAAGACATCATGACCCGTTCTCCGCAAACTATCGAAAGTGATGTGCTAGCGCTTACCGCACTCGAACGCATGCACGAACGGGGCATTTCCCAACTATTGGTGGTCGATAACGAGCAATACCAAGGGGTCGTACATTTACATAACTTGCTTAAAGAAGGTATTTTATAATGGCTACAACAAATACTACCAACCCGAACGAAATGTCGTTCTTAGATCATTTGGAGGAATTGCGATGGCATTTGATCCGATCGGTTTCAGCCGTTGTTATTATCGGTAGTGTAGCTTTTTTGATGCGAGAGTTTATTTTTGACACGGTACTCTTCGGCCCCAAGAAAATGGATTTTCCTACCTATCGCCTGTTTTGTAACATAGCAACCTTCTTTGGATTTGACTCTGATTTTTGTGCTGACGAACTTCCTTTTACGATTCAAAGTAGATTGATGTCGGGGCAGTTTTCGGCGCATATATGGACCTCTATTTGGGCAGGCTTTATTGTTGGTTTTCCCTATGTTCTGTATGAGGCATGGAAGTTCATTAGTCCGGGTCTTTATGAAAAGGAACGCAAAAATTCCAAAGGATTTATCGTGATCGCTTCCCTCCTATTTTTTCTTGGGGCGTTGTTCGGATACTACGTGGTCGCCCCGCTATCGATCAACTTTTTAGGTACCTATCAGGTAAGTTCAGAGGTGACCAACGAGTTTGATCTGGCCTCGTATGTGGCCACCGTGCGGGCCTCGGTCATTGCTTGCGGACTCATATTTGAACTTCCCATTATTGTATACTTCCTCACCAAAGTGGGCTTGGTGACGCCTGAAATTCTAAAAAAATATCGGAAAATATCGTTGGTAGTGGTTTTGATTCTGGCTGCTGTGATTACCCCACCAGATGTAGCAAGCCAGGTAGTGGTGGCAGTACCTATCTTGGTTTTGTACCAAGTAAGCATCTACATCTCTCGCCGCGTGCTGAAGAACCAAGCCAAAAAAGAAGCTAAAAAAGCAAGAAAACAAGGAAACGATGTCAAACCCCGTTGAAGAATTTAATGACTACCGCCAGAAGATGAACGAAAAGTTATTGGCAGACAATAACAAGATCATCAAACGTATTTTTAATTTGGATACCAACGCATATGCAGCCGGTGCCCTGGATGTAAAGACCAAAGAATTATTAGGGCTAGTGGCCTCTGCCGTTTTGCGCTGCGATGATTGTGTAAAGTACCATTTGGAAACCTGCTTTAAGGAAGGGGCCACCAAAGAGGAGGTGATGGAAACTATGGGCATTGCGACGCTTGTTGGTGGTACTATAGTAGTGCCCCACCTTCGCAGAGCGTACGAGTTTTGGGAAGCCTTGGAAGCACAAGAAGGTTAAAAAAACGGTAATAATTTCTCAAAACATATCGTAAAGAGTAGTTTTGATAACTATGCGTACACCGGTCGAACCGGTTAGGGCAATCCAAACGAAGCTAGAACTTGACACTATAAAATGAAATTACGGGCCGAAAATATCATGAAAACCTATAGCGGACGACAGGTGGTCCGCGGTATCTCCCTAGAAGTGAACCAAGGAGAAATCATAGGATTGTTAGGACCCAACGGAGCAGGAAAAACCACCTCGTTCTACATGATCGTAGGCTTGGTAAAACCCAATGGAGGACAAATTTTTCTTGACAATATGGAGATTACCAAATTCCCCATGTATAAAAGGGCCCAAAATGGTATCGGATACCTGGCGCAAGAAGCTTCCGTTTTTCGCAAGCTAAGCATCGAAAAAAACATTTTGAGCGTATTGCAGCTTACCAAGTTAAGTAAGAAAGAGCAACTGATGAAAATGGAATCCCTGATAGAGGAGTTTGGTTTGGGGCACATTCGAAAAAACCGGGGAGACCTCCTTTCCGGGGGTGAGCGAAGGCGTACGGAAATCGCCCGTGCCTTGGCCACGGATCCCAAATTCATTCTTCTTGACGAACCCTTTGCAGGGGTAGATCCCGTGGCGGTAGAAGATATTCAACGCATCGTGGCACAACTTAAAAACAAAAATATAGGCATTCTGATCACCGACCATAATGTGCAAGAAACCTTGGCCATTACCGAGCGTTCTTATCTGATGTTCGAAGGCGGTATTTTAAAATCGGGCCATCCAGAAGATTTGGCGGCCGATGAAATGGTACGCAAGGTATACCTGGGACAAAACTTTGAACTGCGCAAAAAGAAATTGGATTTCTAGAAGGTCGCGCTTCATTATCCTTCCCATTTTTCTACACCATCCTGTTCACCAATAGCGCCCTAAATGTTATCTGGTCTGTAAATTGTTAATGATAGATGTAACAATGTAAAAGAAGATGATAATCGGTATGGCCAAATAACGCAAGGTTACCAATAATACCAAACTCACAATAATAAAGGTATAGCGCAAGGCATTTTCTTGAAAACTCCAGTTTTTAAATTTTAAAGCGAACAAGGTGATATTTGAATTCAGCAAGTAAGCACTGATCAAGGTAAGGCTGATCAGAAACCATTGGTTCAAGATCAATTCATTTAATAAATCGTTGTGCTGGTACATAAGGATCAAGGGAAGCGATAGTATCAATAAGGCATTCGCCGGAGTGGGCAATCCGATAAAAGAGGTAGCTTGGTTTTCGTCAATATTAAACTTGGCCAACCGATAGGCAGAGGCCAACGTAATTAAAAAACCCACAAAAGGCAAAGGCGTAAACGCACCACCGATCCATAGTACCGATTCGGAAGGGGTGGCCGAAAATTCTAGATTCCACCCCCCGTTCATAGACATACCCAAAAGTTGAAACATCACGACACCCGGCACCAAACCGCTTGTAATCATATCTGCAAGGGAGTCAAGCTGCAGGCCCAATTCGCTCCGAACATCCAGTATTCGGGCGGCCAACCCATCGAACCAATCAAAAACAATGCCCATAAAAACGAACAAGGCCGCCAGGTCTAACTGATTTAATACGGCAAATACGGTCGCAACACAACCACAAAAAACATTTAGCAAGGTTATCAGGTTGGGTATATGGCGTTTCATCTATATTCTTTTAAGTGGTCTTTTATAGCGATCGATTCTCAAACAAACTCCTGCGGCTTCGCTTTACGAAAATGGAGTATGCATCAATCTTATAAAAATAATACAAAAATTTATCTAAGTCCTTGGGCATGCATTTTATTCGGATATTTGTCGAACAAGCAACAACGTATTCCAAATGTACATGCGAAAATATCTGTTCATACTTCTTATGGGCCTTGGGTTGGTGGGTTTTTCCCAAGACTTCAACATTTCCGCCTTAACAAAGGTGAGTATTTTGACCGTTGGTCCCGGGGATGAGCTCAACAGCAAATTCGGGCATAGTGCCCTACGGGTAAAAGACCCTACCACCAACCTCGACATCGTTTATAACTACGGCATGTTCGATTTCGACACCCCCAATTTTTACATGAAATTTACCCGTGGAAAGCTCGATTACAGTTTGGCCAAACAACGGTTCGCCTATTTCTTGAGATCCTATGAAATCGAGCAACGCTGGGTAAAAGAACAGGTGCTTAGGTTGAATCCCAAAGAGGTGCAGGCCCTGCTACAATTTCTAGAAAACAACCATTTACCCGAAAATAGGTTTTATAAGTATGATTTCTTTTTTGATAACTGCACCACACGCCTGCCTGAAGTGTTAAAAACGGTATTAGGGGCCAAACTGACCTTAGACCCCGCCGACGTGGGCGATGAGACCACCTATCGTGATTTGATCCATCAAAATTTGGAGCTAAATTCCTGGTCTAATTTTGGGATTGATTTGGCATTAGGGTCGGTAATAGATAAAAAAGGAACTCCTTTTCTTCCCATCAATGTGTACGACCAGCTAACAAAATCCAAAATCAATAACGAGGACATCGTTTACAAAGACATTTCCCTTCTACAGGACCACCGTCCCATCAACAATACAAACTTTGTAGCGACACCTTTATTTTGGCTAACAGTGTTGTTGATCGTTGTAGCCCTGGTCACGTATTTCGATTTTAAAAAGAAAAAAAGATCTCGATGGCTCGATTTTAGTCTATTTTTTATCACCGGTGCCGTAGGACTCCTTATTCTGTTCCTATGGTTCGCGACAGATCATCAAGCAACCAAAACGAATTTCAATGCATTATGGGCCTTTGCACCCAATTGGATCGTTGCCTTTTTTATGCTAAAGAAACGACTTCCCGATTGGAGTGCGATCTACTGTTACATCACATTGGGCCTATTGGTCGTCACTGCTTTTTTATGGATGATAAATATACAAGTGTTTTCGCCTTTGATTGTATTGATCTTAGTAGCTTTGGCGATTCGCTATCTTTTTTTAGCGCGAACGGCCGCCGTAAACGGAGTGCGCCCATAACTTTTTTTAAGAGGAAGAATTGAGGGCATTCACTTCCTTCGGGTTTGAATCGAAACTTGGACATGAACTTGTAATATGAACCTACTTACCGTTGAAAACATATCAAAATCGTTCGGGGAACGCATGCTGTTCGAACAACTTTCTTTTGGGATCAACAAGGACCAGAAAATTGCCCTGATCGCTAAAAACGGGACGGGAAAAACATCCATCTTAAATATCCTATCCGGTGCCGACGCTCCCGATAGCGGAAAGGTCAACTATCGAAAAGGGATTCGTACCTCCTTCTTGGAGCAAGAGCCCAATTTGGACCCGAAACTCACGATCGAAGAGACAATTTTCGCTTCGGGCAACGAAGTTCTCACGGTCATCGCGCGCTATGAGGCGGCTTTGGAAAACCCAGAAGACCAAGACGCGTACCAGAATGCTTTTGAAGACATGGAACGATTTGGCGCTTGGGATTTTGAAACACAATACAAGCAAATTTTATCCAAACTGAAGTTAGATGATCTTAGTGTACAAGTAGGCCTGCTTTCGGGAGGGCAAAAAAAACGCATCGCATTGGCCAATGCCTTGATCAATAGACCTGATCTATTAATTCTCGACGAGCCTACCAACCACTTGGATTTGGAAATGATCGAATGGTTGGAGCATTATTTTGCCAAGGAAAATATGACCTTGTTCATGGTAACCCACGATCGCTACTTCCTTGAGCGGGTCTGTAATGAAATCATAGAACTAGACAACGGCACCCTATACCCCTACAAAGGCAACTACTCCTACTACCTAGAAAAAAAGGAGGCCCGCATGGAACAAGAGGCTACGGAACTGCATAAGTCGAAACAGCTGTTCAAGAAAGAACTTGCCTGGATGCGAAGACAACCCAAAGCCAGAACGACGAAATCAAAATCAAGGATCGATGATTTTCAAACGATCAAGGAAAAGGCCGGAAAACGTAGAAACGAGCATGAGGTACAGCTAGAAATCAATATGGAGCGGGTAGGCAGTAAAATTTTAGAGCTACACAAATTGGTCAAATCCTATCCTGAAAAACCCATCTTGGATAAGTTCGATTATACCTTTAACAAAGGAGAACGTGTGGGTATTATTGGCAAGAACGGTACCGGCAAATCTACCTTTCTAAATATCATAACGGGCACTGATCGCCCGGACAACGGCAAAGTAGTTGTAGGCGATACCATTAAGTTCGGGTATTACACCCAAAAAGGTATTGTGGTAAAAGAAGGTCAAAAAGTAATTGATGTCGTTCGGGAATTCGGGGATTTTATTCCCTTGATGAAAGGGCGTCAAATCTCGGCCCAGCAGCTATTGGAGCGTTTTCTATTTGACCGAAAAAAACAGTACGATTTTGTAGACAAGTTAAGCGGCGGAGAACGCAAAAGACTGTATCTCTGTACCGTATTGATCCAGAATCCCAATTTTCTGATTCTCGATGAACCTACCAACGATCTTGACATCGTAACGCTAAACGTATTGGAAAGTTTTTTATTGGATTTTCCGGGATGTCTTATTGTTGTTTCTCACGATCGGTATTTTATGGACAAGATTGTAGACCATCTTTTTGTTTTCCGGGGAAATGCGGTTATCGAGGATTTTCCCGGTAATTATTCCGATTTTAGGTCCTACGAAGACAGTGCGATCATCGAGGGTAGAATCGAGAAGGAAAAACAGCAAGAATCAAGAGCTCCCAAAAAAAATTGGAAGGAGAATTCAACCAAAAGCAAGCTGTCCTATGCAGAACAAAAGGAGCACAAACAGCTGGAAAAGGATATCCAAAAGTTGGAATTTAAGAAAGGGGAAATCGAACAACAGTTTGTCTCCGGCGATCTTTCTCCTGAAGATATTGCCGAACTCTCCAAGGCTTTAAAAGCGATTACGGATGGTATCGAAACAAAAACCGAACGATGGTTTGAATTATCGGCCATCATGGAGGGATGATATGGTGACGTAAGTTATAAAAATGGGGCGCTTACTAAAATACATTCGATTTCTGCTCACCGCTACCAACCACCATGGTGTGCACTCCCCTTTCGTATATAGGTTCGTTACCGAATGTCTTTATACCCAGGGAGCGCAGCAGCACAAAACTATCGATGTACTTTTTAAGAGTATTGCCTACTTCGAAAGCAAAAGCCTTTGGCTTTCGGCCGAATATATCGAATACAAAGAAGCGGTGCAAAAAAGGTTTCCTTCGGTTCAATTTGGACAGCCACAGTTCGACCTTGTATTGATCGCCGCAAGCGCCGAACAGAAAATTTTGGAGCTGCTGGGCGACTCCACGGTACTCCACAATGAAACCATGTTGGTAATAGACCGTATTCATAAAAGTGCAAAGACCACCAACATATGGCAACAAATGGTCGCTTCCCCAAAGGTACGTGTGAGCATGGATCTTTATTACTGCGGTGTTGTTTTTTTTAGAAAGGAGCAGGTCAAAGAACATTTTAAGATTCGAATTTAATCCCCTAATTTTAATCATTGAAAGAGCTATAGAATGAACAATACACTTTATATCGTCTTGGGGGGCGTTTTCATGCTCTACCTGATCGTTACCATTACTACCCGTAGCAAATCGAAACGACGTAAGTCACGAAAGTTCATGCAAGACTATAAACGCAAGGATACGGATGAATGAACTTCACCTTTGGCAGCTACCAGGGTTCAATTTTAAATGACGGAATGAAAATATACACCAAAACAGGGGATAAGGGAACTACCGCATTGTTCGGGGGCACCCGGGTACCAAAACATCACATGCGAATTGAAAGCTATGGCACCGTAGACGAGCTAAATTCATGGCTAGGCCTTATTCGGGACCAACAAATCGACGCCCATTCACAAAAGACCCTTACCAGTATTCAGGACAAACTTTTTACGGTGGGGGCCATATTGGCCACAGAGCCGAAAAAAGCACTTTTGAAAAATGGCAAGGAACGTCTGAACATCCCTAAAATCAACGCAACCGATGTTGCTTTTCTAGAAACGGAAATGGATCAAATGGAGGAAAACCTTCCGCCCATGACACATTTTATACTTCCTGGTGGGCATACGACCGTGTCATACTGTCACCTAGCGCGAACGGTATGCAGACGGGCCGAACGCATGTCGACCCTTCTTTATGAAAATGAGCCTTTTGAAGACAGTGTTCTGGTATATCTCAATCGTTTATCCGACTATCTGTTCGTGCTGGCACGAAAGTTGTCTAAAGATTTACAAGCGACTGAAATAAAGTGGATTCCCCAAAAAAATGGTTAATAATCTCCTATTTTTTAGCCCTGCACAATATTAAAGAAAAAATTGTGTTGATAAATTACGTGAAATAGTATAAAAAAAGCTTGGCTATTTCCTTTTAAAAATTACTTTTGCAAAAAATTAAAATCAAACCATCAACATGTACTGGACATTAGAACTAGCATCCTATTTAAGTGATGCGCCCTGGCCGGCCACCAAAGACGAATTGATAGACTATTCTATTAGAACCGGTGCGCCTTTAGAGGTCGTAGAAAACCTTCAGTCTATGGAAGAGGAAGGTGGAGAAATTTACGAATCTATTGAAGAAATTTGGCCCGACTATCCAACGGAAGAAGACTACCTCTGGAATGAGGACGAATATTAATAACGACACCCGAGTGTTGTAAAAAGTCTCCATTGGAGGCTTTTTTTTATGGGCTTGTCTTTCGTTTTCTGTAATTTTGGCAGTTCAGGCCGGTATTTTGAAGAATTTACAAAACTGGAATACCTTTTGACATACCATGCGCATTACCGTCCTGGAAATTAAAACCGATTCGATGCCGGTCTCGCCCGGCACACCATATAAAACAGCATTCACATTATGAGCTTTTTAAATTCGATATTAAAAACCTTTGTCGGAGACAAATCAAAGAAAGATGTCAAAGAACTGCGTCCCTTGGTCGACAAGGTTAAATCGTTCGAAACACAACTAGCACAATTAGATCATGACGGGCTTCGGAACAAAACTGTAGCGTTCAAGGATAAGATCATCGCCAATTGCAAGGAAGTCTCGGATAAAATCGCCGCCTTGGAAGAAGAGGTGAAAGCCTCTACCGATATCGATAAAAACGAGGATCTCTATGCAGAAATCGATAAACTACAAGAACAAGCGTATCGCATTTCAGAGGATACCTTGAACGATATCCTTCCAGAAGCGTTCGCGGTAGTCAAGGAAACGGCAAAAAGATTCAAAGAAAATGAAACCCTTACCGTTACCGCGTCCGAATACGATCGGCAACTATCGGGAACGAAGGATTATGTTGTCCTTGAGGGCGACAAGGCCGTATGGAGCAATTCCTGGGACGCCGCGGGCAAACAGGTAACTTGGGATATGGTGCACTACGATGTACAGCTCATAGGCGGCATTGCCTTGCACCAGGGAAAAATTGCAGAGATGCAAACGGGAGAGGGAAAAACCTTGGTAGCTACCTTACCGCTCTATCTGAATGCCCTTTCCGGCAAAGGAGCACATTTGGTTACGGTGAACGACTATCTTGCGAAAAGGGATAGTGCCTGGATGGCCCCTATCTTTGAATTTCATGGACTTTCGGTGGATTGTATCGATCATCACAGGCCCAATTCAGAAGGGCGCCGTGCAGCCTACAATGCAGATATTACCTATGGTACCAATAACGAGTTCGGTTTTGATTACCTTCGGGACAATATGGCGCATACACCAAAAGATTTAGTGCAGCGCCCGCATCATTATTCCATTGTAGATGAAGTAGATTCCGTGTTGGTCGATGATGCCCGTACCCCTTTGATCATCTCTGGCCCTGTACCGGAAGGAGATCGCCATGAATTTAATGAGCTAAAACCTAAAATTAATGATATCGTTCAAAAGCAGCGACAACACTTGACCGGGGTTTTGGCGGAATCAAAAAAATTGATCGCGGAAGGCAATACCAAAGACGGTGGGTTCCTGTTGCTTCGCGTGCACAGGGGATTGCCCAAAAACAAGGCATTTATAAAGTTCTTAAGTGAAGAAGGGGTCAAACAACTGCTTCAAAAGACCGAGAATTTCTACATGCAAGATAACAATAGGGAAATGCCGAAGGTAGACGAGGACCTATTGTTCGTCATCGATGAAAAAAACAATCAGATAGAGCTCACCGACCAAGGGGTAGAATACATTTCGGGAGCGCAGGATAAGGATTTCTTTGTTATGCCCGATATCGGTGGGGAAATCGCAAAAATAGAGAACCAAAATCTGGAGATTGAAAAAGAAGCTGAACTAAAAGAAGAGCTCTTCAAGGACTTTACGGTTAAAAGCGAACGTATTCACACCATGAGTCAATTACTCAAGGCCTACACACTGTTCGAAAAAGATGTGGAATATGTGGTGATGGACAACAAGGTGATGATCGTAGATGAACAAACGGGCCGTATCATGGATGGGCGTCGGTATTCGGATGGGCTTCACCAAGCGATCGAAGCCAAGGAGAATGTAAAAATTGAAGCCCTTACCCAGACCTTTGCGACCGTTACCCTCCAGAATTACTTTCGGATGTACAAAAAGCTTTCCGGTATGACCGGTACGGCAATCACCGAGGCGGGGGAGTTTTGGGAAATATACAAGTTGGACGTAATGGAGATTCCTACCAACCGTCCCATCGCCCGAGACGATCGAAACGATTTGATCTATAAGACCAAACGTGAAAAGTACAATGCCATCATTGATGAAGTAACCAACTTGTCACAACAGGGGCGCCCGGTGTTGATAGGTACGACCTCCGTTGAGATTTCGGAGTTGTTATCGCGCATGCTGGGCATTCGAAAGGTGCCGCACAATGTATTGAATGCAAAGCTGCACAAAAAAGAGGCCGATGTAGTCGCCGAAGCAGGAAAAGGCGGGGTGGTGACCATCGCGACCAATATGGCGGGCCGTGGTACCGACATTAAACTATCGGACGAAGTAAAAGCTGCTGGCGGATTGGCGATCGTAGGCACCGAAAGGCATGATTCAAGACGTGTAGACCGTCAGCTAAGGGGGCGCTCAGGAAGACAGGGAGATCCAGGAAGTTCACAATTCTATGTTTCGTTGGAAGACAACCTCATGCGATTATTCGGTTCGGACCGTGTCGCTAAGATGATGGACAAGATGGGCTTGGAAGAAGGTGAGGTCATTCAACATTCAATGATGACCAAATCCATTGAACGAGCACAGAAAAAGGTAGAGGAAAATAATTTTGGGGTTCGTAAGCGCTTGTTAGAATATGACGATGTGATGAACGCCCAAAGGGAAGTGGTCTATAAAAGAAGGCGTCATGCCCTACAGGGAGAGCGTTTAAAGGTCGATATCGCGAATATGGTATACGATACCTGCGAAGTGATTGCCGACACCAATAAAGCGGCCAACGACTTCAAGAACTTCGAATTTGAACTGATCAAATACTTTTCGATTACCTCCCCTGTTTCGGAAGCCGATTTTGGGCGCATGGGTGTGCAGGAAATGGCCAATGTTATTTACAAAACGGCCTTCGAACATTATCAAAGTAAGATTGAACGCAATGCCGAAACCGCTTTCCCGGTGATCAAACAGGTATATGAAGACAATTCAAACAAATTTGAACGGATCGTGGTACCCTTTACCGATGGGGTTAAAACCCTAAACGTTGTTACCAACCTGCAAGAAGCTTATGAATCGAACGGTAAACAATTGGTCACCGATTTTGAGAAGAACATCACCTTGGCGATCATTGATGATTCATGGAAAACACATCTTCGAAAAATGGATGAGTTAAAACAATCCGTGCAACTCGCTGTACACGAACAGAAAGATCCCCTATTGATCTATAAGTTCGAGGCTTTTGAGTTGTTCAAAAGCATGATCGACAAAGTGAACAAGGAAGTGGTATCGTTCCTTTTCAAAGGAGAATTACCCACTTCGAACCCAAATGAAATATCCGCAGCAAGAGAGGTATCGCGTCCAAAGGAAAATTTAAAGACCAGCAAGGAAGAAATTCCGAACAGCGATGAATTGGCCGCAAGAAATAGAGCGGCTGGGCAAACACAACGCCAGCGACCACAGGTGACGGAAACGATTGTTCGCGAACAACCCAAAATTGGGAGGAATGATCGGGTAACGATCAAAAACATCATGTCGGGCGAAAGCAAGACCTTAAAATACAAGCAGGCAGAACCTTTGATCCAAAAAGGAGAATGGGTGCTTACAGAGCAGTAAGAAACACTACTCGGTATAAAAACGGCAGCATTTAAATCGCTGCCGTTTTTGTTTTAACGACTCCCTCACTTTTCAATTAAAATGGGCCTTGGGAAGACAATCTATTGTTTTTCTATAGTATTTCTATGCGTTTTATCCAAGGGGGCTATAGAAATATGCTGGGTATAAATTGGATTTTCTAACAAAACATATTTAGCTTTACATAAAACCCGCATAAACTTGAAAACCGACCCTACCAAGGATACCGTTCCTAAACAACCGCTTATCGACACTAGCCAGAAATTAGAACAAAGGCTTCGTGACAAGGTACGTTTGGTCTTAAAAGTAAATTATTTCACTTCTATATTTGCGCTCATCTTTTTTGTACTCTGTTTGTATGTACTCGACATTAAGACCGTAATCCCGTATGTATTTCTTTCATTCGGAATACTCAATCTAATAAACACCCTTTTATATAAGTACCACAAGAACCTCACACTTACGTACAATATCGTATCGATCATGACCCTTGCCGGCGCTATTATCATCACTTTGTTCAGCGGGGGTATCAACAGCCCGTTTATTTTCGTTTTGGCCCTTATCGTAGTGGCCGGGTACATTACGACCAAATCCTATGGATCGCTCTATCTAAATTTAAACCTGCTGATCATCGTCCTCATCTATTCGCAAAGCATTGCAGATTTTAGCTTCGTTACCAATGTGGTACCTGAGCAATCCAAAAATCTTTTCGCGCTATTGAGCGTTTTGTTTTCAGTGTATCTTTTGGGTGGGGTGTTTGGCAAGAACCTATTGAGTTCACACCACAACCTATATAAGACCAAGGATGAGCTTGAAGCCAAGATTACAGAAAAGGAAACCTTGTTGAAAGAAGTCCATCACCGGGTAAAAAACAACCTGCAAACGGTATCGAGCCTCCTCAGCCTTCAATCCCGAAACAACCAGGACAAAAAGGTAAAAGAACTCCTTAAAAGCAGCCAAAATAGGGTTATATCAATGGCCATGGTGCATGAAATGTTGTACATGCGTGAAGATATTGGGAAAATTGAATATAAATCGTACGTGCAGGAATTGGCCGAATACCTTATTAGATCGATCAAAGGTACCAGCAGTAATATTACGCTCGATATTGATATTCCCGATTTGAAACTGAACATTGATACGGCCATTCCATTAGGGCTTCTTATCAATGAAGCAGTCACAAATGCCCTAAAATATGGAATTGTAGATGATAGTGAAGGAGAAATATTCATCAAGCTCAGGAAAGACGACAAAGATGAGTATGTATTGAATATAGGCGATGATGGAGTAGGTTTTGCCGAAGAGGTAAATCATAAAACAACCAAATCGCTGGGGTTGAAACTCATTCACAATCTAGCCCGTCAATTGCGCGGTTCGATCATACGCGATCTTTCGAAAAAAGGAACCCATTACATCGTAAAGTTCCGCGAAATCAGCGATCAGATTCCCTCAATGGCATAAAATCAAGGAAAAATCATTTTTCTAGGCCTTTCTTTAACAACTTTCCCGTTTCCATGTTGATTTTATACAGAAACATGATTAGATTTACGACAGAATCGACCTACTAGTACCCAACTAGAAAGATTTTTTAGCAATAGTACCCGAATTCGATTCTTCCGCCACCAAATTTTTACACTCCTGTACAAGGACGAATTGTACCTGCACGGTAAAAAGGTACCATGAAAAATTCCCCGAAGAAACGGTCGAGGGTCGATGATAAGACGCAGCTGTTATTAAAATTTAATTACGTTTCGGCCTTCCTGAGCCTTGTGTTTGGTTTGGTTTGCTATTTCTCACTTTCAATCTCCGGTGTAATCCCCATTGTTTTTATTTCCTATTTTTCATTCAACCTGATCAATGCAATTGCCTTCAGAAACCATGGGAGTCTGGTCGCTATGGCAATCATTACCTCTGTATTATCCTTGCTCAGTACCCTTTTGATTACATTTTACAGCGGTGGTATACAGAGTCCGTTTATCTTTGTTCTTGGGTTGATCGTACTGGCAGGGTATATATCTACCAGCGTCTTTGGCCGCATTTATCTCACCGCCATCATCGGGGTCATTGTTTTGATCTTTATGGTCACGGCGCTATCCCCTCCCTGGATCGTAGATACCGTACCGGCAGCATCAAAAGATTTTTTTAGCCTTATGAGCCTGTTGTTCTCGGTATATCTATTGGGAGGCATATTTGGAAAGAACCTGCTTAAGACGCACCACCGCCTTAACCGTACCAAGCGAAAAGTAGAAACCAAAATACAGGAAAAAGAAACCCTTCTGAAAGAAGTACACCACCGGGTAAAGAACAATTTACAAACAATTTCGAGTTTGTTGAGTCTTCAACTTCGCAACATTGATGACGATGCTAGTAAAAAGATGCTTCGCAGCAGCCAGAACAGGGTCATAGCCATGGCCATGATCCATGAGATGTTATACCTTCGGGAAGACAATTCCCAAATAGACTATGGAAACTATGTGCGAGAATTGGTCGAGTATCTGGTACGATCGGTAAAAGGCACAAGCGCCAACATCGAAATAGAAATCGATATTCCGAACATGAAATTCAATATCGATACGGCCATCCCTTTGGGCCTATTGGTGAATGAAACGGTAACGAACACTCTTAAATATGGGATTCTAAAAGATAGTAAAGGTGCGATCTTTATAAAAATGCGCAAAAGCGAAAAAGATGGTTTTGTGTTGCACATAGGCGACAACGGCCTCGGGTTCTCAAAAGAAATCACCCATAAGACTTCGAAATCGCTAGGACTTAAACTAATTCATAACCTCGTACGGCAATTGCAAGGTTCCTTGATTCGGGATGTTTCCAAAAAGGGGACCCATTACATTATCCGTTTTCGGGAAATTAGCGACCAAATCCCGTCGATCGGGAAATCATAGCCCTTCTGTCTTTTCGCTTCGCCAACAGCCAAATAGAATTCCTGCCATAATTGCGTCATAGGCCTGAAAACAAAAATTCACCTAGTCGTGTAAAACCCAGTGTTAAGGCCTTTTTTATTCGCAACATATTACCAATTTATACCTATATTTAATCGACTAATTAAAAACCGTTTCATGCTCAAAAACTTACTCGTTTTGCTGCTTTTTTGCAGTTCCTATACGTATTCACAGGACTATTTTTTAGAAAAGTACAAACCGTTTGATACCAGCATCCCTTCACCGGAAGCTTTCTTAGGGTATGGAATTGGGGAACACCATACGCGGCACGATTTAATCGTTGCCTATTTGGAAAAGTTGGCAGCCCTCTCGGATAAGGCCAGTATGCAATACTACGGTAAAACACATGAAGGTCGTAAACTGGTGATGCTGGTTATCAGCACTCCTGAAAACCAGGCCAACCTATCCGGGCTCCAAAAACAACATTTGGCGTTTACAGACCCCTCACAGAATGTTACCAACTACGACAATGTCCCTATTTTTATCAACCTGGCATACAATGTTCATGGCAATGAACCTTCTAGTTCGGAAGCAGCGCTTTTAACCGCCTATACCTTGGTCGCTTCCGAAAGCCAGGCAATAAAAAAGTATCTGCAAAACGCCGTCATATTTCTGGATCCTACCATTAATCCCGATGGTCGAGATCGGCATACACAATGGGCCAATACCTACCAGGGTACGCCGAACGTATCAGATCCGCAAGACGCCGAACACAATGAATACTGGCCCGGAGGACGTACAAATCACTACTGGTTCGACCTTAATCGCGACTGGCTTTTAGGAATTAATCCAGAAAGCAGGGGGAAACTCAACTGGTACCACCAATGGTACCCGAATGTCGTCACCGATTTTCATGAAATGGGAACGCAAAGCACTTATTTCTTTGAACCGATGAAGGCAAACGGCTCCTTGAATCCCATAATGCCCAAGGAGAACTACGAGGACCTCAACAATCTTTTTGGAGCTCAATTTGCAAAGGCACTTGATAGTATTGGATCACTGTATTTCTCCAAAGAAGTCTTTGATGGTACCTACCCGGGATATGGGTCCTCTTACCCCGATTTGCAAGGCGGGTTGGGCCTCCTGTTCGAACAAGCTAGCTCTCGGGGTCATGAACAGAAAACAGCTTTTGGTAAAATCACATTCCCTTTTACGATCCGAAATCAATACATCTCGGGTCTCACCACTGTCAAAACGGCCGTGAATAACAAGGGGTATATGCGCCAATACCAACAACGCTTTTTCAAAAGTGCACTAGCGCGTGCCGGAAAAAGCAAGGTAAAGGGGTATACGTTCAGCGCACCGAACGATCAAAATCGTACCAAAGCGTTTATAGATAAGCTCTTATTACACCAAATAGAAGTATACCGCTCAGGAAACGAATTTGTGGTGCCGACCAAACAACCGCAGTACCGCATGGTACAGACCATGTTCGAAACCTATAACAAATACCGGGATAGCGTCTATTACGATGCCTCGGCTTGGTCGGTCGCGAATTTTTATAATATGAAATACCGATCCACTACCTCGATAAAACAAGGAGAACGAATTACTTCTACAGACGGATTGGTTGCAGTGGCGGCAGTACAAAAATCGGACTACGCCTATTTGATCGATTGGGATGATTACAATGCTCCTGCAGTCTTGAATTATCTTCAGGAACATGGTCTGGTACTTTCTTCGGCCTTTAAACCGTTCACCGCAAAAGTAGGCTCGGAATCCCATAGTTTTAATTACGGTACCTTGGTACTACCCGTATCCTTACAAAAGAAAACACCCCAAAAAATATTTGAACTACTACAAACGGCGCAGAAGAAGTACCAAGTGCCTATGTATGCCGTACATTCCGGTTACAATTTAAAAGGGGTAGATTTAGGAAGCCGTTGGGTACAGCCCATAAAAAAGCCCAAAGCCATGATGTTTATCGGGCAAGGTACGCGATCCTACGAAGCCGGCGAAGTATGGCATCTGTTAGATACCCGCGTGGGCATGCCGATCACCAAAATACCCATGCGCAATTTCAACTGGACCAACTTTGACAAGTATACGACGATGGTGATGGTCGGGGGGCGTTATCAATTTACCAAAAGCCAGCAGAAAAAAATCAGGGATTGGATCAGTAAGGGCAATACCTTGATTACGATCGGTACTGCATCCAAATGGGCCATTGAGAAAAAACTGGTCAAGGAAAAATTAACCGATGCCGCAAAAGATAGCCTTAAGAAAGACAGCCTCACCATTGTAGCTCGCAAACCCTACGTGGATGCTTGGGAGAATATTGGCAAAGAAAGTGTAGGGGGTATTATCCTAAAGGTTGATTTAGACACGACCCATCCCCTAGCCTTCGGGTATCACGGCAGTACACTTCCCGTATACAAAAACAATACGGTTTGGTTACACCCCGGTAAGAGCCCGTACGCAACAGTCGCCAAGTATAGCAAAAAACCCTTGATCGATGGTTTTATTACCAAAAAGAACACCGAAGAAAATCTAAAACCGTCCGCCTCCTTATTGGTGAGCGAAGTAGGTAGTGGTCGGGTGGTCCTATTTGCAGACAACCCAAACTTTAGAGGAAGCTGGTACGGCACCAATCGACTGTTCTTGAATGCGCTGTTCTTAGGAGATAAAATCTATGTTCCAGAGGAGGACTAAGGGTTGGATGTTAGTTATTGGTTGTTGGATGTTAGATGTTAGATGAAAAAAAGAAATGCAGACACAAAGGTCAAATGCAAACACAAAAACCATTACGGATCACTGAACGGAGTCGAGACCTTTTGGACAGCGCCTGGACAAAAGACCGCTGCGCTAAAAGACGCAAGACAAAGGATAACGAGTGGTGGTTGAAAAAACCAAATGCATACACGAACGATTTTTTTTACTAAATACCGCATACTCAATACTTAGCTATAAAAACCAACCCATGAGAAAATTATTTTTTTATATCGTATCGCTGTTACTTCTAGGAATGAACGGACTAGTGGCACAGTCCGCCCAAGGAGACGGACCCCATTCCCAGCTAATTATTCGCGGGGTAATGCTGATCAATGGTAACGGCGCACCCCCGCAAGGCCCTATCGACATTGTGGTAGAGAACAATATCATAAAAAAAATCAAAGTGGTAGGCTATCCGGGAGTGGCCATCGATGAAGTCAAACGCCCCAAGCTGAAAGCCGGAGGCAAGGAACTCGACTGTAATGGGATGTACTTGCTGCCAGGTTTTGTTGACATGCATGGCCATATCGGGGGCGTTGCCCAAGGAGCAGAACCTGATTATGTTTTTAAACTATGGATGGGCCATGGCATCACTACCGTGCGCGAGCCGAGTGGTCGTGGGGTCGATTTTACAATGGATCTAAAACGTAAAAGCGCTAAAAACGAAATCGTGGCACCTCGAATTTATGCCTATACCGGTTTCGGGCAAACCAGCAAGACCTTTAATCCGCTCAATGATATTCCTATATCCACCCCAGAGCAAGCGCGGGCGTGGGTACGGGCGAACGCGAAGAAAGGGGCGGACGGCATCAAATTCTTTGGGGCGGAACCTGAGATCATGACCGCGGCGCTCGACGAGAATAAAAAATTGGGATTGGGATCGGCCTGCCATCATGCCCAGCTAAGCGTCGCACGCTGGAATGTGCTACATTCGGCCAGAGCCGGACTCACGAGCATGGAACACTGGTATGGACTACCAGAGGCCTTGTTCGATGATAAGACGGTGCAGGATTATCCGTTGGATTACAACTACCAAAATGAGCAACACCGCTTTGAGAATGCCGGTAAATTATGGGCACAAGCGGCCGTTCCTTACTCAGACCATTGGGAAAAGGTAATGACCGAATTACTCGAGCTCGATTTTACCCTAGATCCCACATTCAACATTTATGAGGCCAGTAGGGACCTTCAACGGGCGCGAAGAGCAGAATGGCATGAAGAGTATACCCTTCCCTCGCTATGGGAGTTTTACCAACCTTCAAAAATATCCCATGGGAGCTATTGGCACGATTGGGGTACCGAGCAAGAAGTTGCTTGGAAAAAAAACTACCAACTATGGATGACCTTTATCAATGAATATAAGAATAGGGGCGGTCGTGTAACCACCGGGTCCGACTCGGGCTTTATCTTTCAATTGTATGGTTTTGCGTATGTAAGAGAGTTGGAATTGCTTCGAGAAGCTGGTTTTCATCCACTCGAGATTATTCGTTCCGCTACCTTGAACGGTGCCGAGGCCTTGGGAGCCGATGACCGCATAGGAAGCGTGTCGATAGGCAAGTTGGCCGATTTTGTAGTAGTGGAGGAAAATCCGCTTGAAAACCTAAAGGTGCTATACGGAACAGGCGCAATACGACTTACCGAGGACAATAAGGTAGTACGTGTGGGTGGGGTGAAGTATACCATTAAAGACGGTATCGTTTACGATGCAAAGGCCTTATTGGAAGAGGTAAAACAACAAGTGAGAGATGCCAAGGCAACCGCAGGCTATAAAATTATGCAACCCGGAATAAGGGAGTGAGCAGTGAGTAAATAGTTAAAATCCCCGTGACCTATGGTAGCGGGGATTTTGCTGTTTGATATTTATTTCGGGTGTGTGTACTTCGAGGGAACTTTAATAGGTTGTAATATTCCCTTTGTTTTAGGGAAAAGAGTCACATAGGTCGCTAAAAGAGCGATCGGCAATAAAAGAATAAATAGTATCATGGGGTTGTAATTAAGGTATTCATTAATAATTAGGCCATTTTAGCCCTGTTCCGCTTGGTTGTAAAAGAAAGTGCTTTAAGAACCCGTGAATTTTCACGTCTGTATAAACGTGCTATGCTCGTTTCACTAAACGTAACTTCTTCAACAGTGTTAAGAGTATAAGCGCCAGTATCCAAAACAACGCCCATTTCAATAGTGTCAACTTTACCATTGGAGGCAGTATTAGCCAGAGCAAAAGCTCCGAAGGTTACAATAAGGATTAAGGTCAAAACAGCTTTCATAAGGAATATTTGGGTGCTATAAAGATAACCGTAGACCCTAGCCTGCAGGGGTTTAGATTCGTCAAACAACGTTTTTTTTCGGTGCTTGACAAAAGTTCGGACAAAGTGTAAAAAAGCTTCGACAAGCGGGAACACGCTCAAAAACCGTTGACCGACAAGAAGGTGTTTTTTATCGGAGGTTTCCTATAAACCAATGTTGATTTTTTGAAACTCAGCGGTTGAAAACGTTGCTAAAATTCGTTTTATGGGATTAAAAAAAGTAACGCAACCTACGCTTAGGATCACAGAACCGACCCACTAGATCGAACCTGATTTTCTATCAGTTGCTCCATTTCCATTATCGGAACGACCACATCTGTCAACATCCAGTTTATTAGAAGGCTCGCAACTGCAGAAGCAGTTGCTTTCAAAACCAACTGTTGTTTAATTTTTAAAACCATCGAAAAGGGCTTTTTGCCACCAATCATAAAATCGCATAACTTTTGGTTGACAAAATTTTCGATATGTTCGGTAATGATGCCTTCATTGCCATTTAAGAGTAGTGCTTTTGCCAAGTGGTAATTTTCCTTTCCATGTTTTAGCAAGGGCTTAAAATCAGGAAAACCAGTGGAATTTTCTTTTTTTAAGAGTGATGGTAGTAAATGAACCTGTCCCGATCGCAATAAATGTTCTTTGTTTTCATAATGGGCGTAAAATGTAGATTTGCCAACCCCTGCCATATCAATGATTTCTCGAATGGATACTTGATCATATCCTTTTTCCGAGACCAAGGTCACGAATGCTTCCCATAGCAGGCCTTTTGTACGTATTGTTCGTCTATCCATGATACCGTAAAAGGTTTATGAACTTTTATGATGATATGTCCGGTAATGTACTTTCACCTTAAAATGTAGCTTGTAATACCGAAACCACCCTCTTAAGTTTGTCTTATCAAAAATGGTAATTATGCTTAAATATCTACAACAACGGTCCGAATTGACCCTTTTGGAAGGAATTCAAGAACTAAGAAAATTTGAAGGTAATACGGATAACGATATGGTGCAAACCGCAACTGACGAATTTATAGCAAAATTAGAGGGCCATGATGTTATTCATTGCTTGTTCGGTTGCTCTACCGATGTCCTAGGTGAGATCAAAGTACACCTATGGATGGTTTTTGGAACCAATACCAAAATAGCGGAAATAAAAAGCGTCCTGGGTAGCAGGGACCATCAGGACACTTTAAAAGATATAGGGCATCGTATCTTGTTAAAACGATGGTTATATGCGCTACCCTTAGCCGTCAAGATTTTCATACGTTCCCGTAAGATGTCAAAAAAATATGCTATTGAGAACTTCCAAACTGACCTGCACCAACCTCTTTTTCTACTTCGAAGTCGCTACGGTATCCATATTGTCTGAGATCCTATGATTTGACCAGTGTCTTGCCGCGCGCCCGACCAGTCTTAGAGATGCTCTTTAAAAGTTGGGAAAATAGCTCGTTTACCCAATAAAATAGGGAAAACTACGTTCTATGGAGCAACTTAAAACCAACTAAATGGAAACCTATTACCGACCATCGGGAAAATTCAATCCACTTTCAATACTCATTTTTGTAGGGCTTTGCCTTACGGCGTTTCCACTGCTGGGGCTTATTTACGCCTACGCGATTTGGTACATTCCCTTTATTTACATCAATTTCTTGATTGCCGCCGGTTTTGGCTTTATCATCGGTCTGCTCATCAACTTTTTAGTGGTACGCAAAGGAAAAGTGCGGAATACTGCGCTGGCCATCACCTTTGGTGTCTTGGGCGGATTGATAGGCCTTTATTTTCATTGGGCGGTCTGGGTAGACCTGGTCATTAATGCCGGGGAAAGTTATGGCACCTCTAGAATCGGAATTACTTCCAGTAATATAAAAATCTTGGAGGTATTTAGCCTGGCGGCGGATCCCGGAGCCTTATTTGCCCTTATTGGTGAAATCAATGAGTTCGGTACCTGGGGGATTCGTTCCGCAACGGTGAGCGGCACCTTCCTAACCATTATTTGGATCGTAGAGCTACTCATTGTTACCGTCGTTTCTACCCTGGTTCCCATGGGTGGTTCAGGGGCCCCTTTTTGTGAGGTCAACAACAAATGGTTTGAAGAAAAAGAGCTGCCTCCACTTAGCCTGGTAGAAAATGTATCCCAGCTCATCAAGGATATCGGTGCTAAAAACGAAGCCGCTTTTGATAACTTGACAAAGGCTACCGACCTCGAAAAAGATCACAGTGTTTTCACTTTGTATACCGCTGGCAAGGACGAAAACTACCTCAGCATCGAAAACAAAAAAGCCGAAATCAATAAAAAAGGGGAAACCGAATTAAATGGAGATGAATTTGCCACCTACATTCTTGTAAACAACATTCTAAAAGAAAAGCTGCTTTCAAGGTAGCTCTAAAAACAACAAAGAAAATAGAAGTTTGGCCCAGATGTTTATGCAGCATCTGGGCCTTTTTTATTCATCGTTCACCCTTCGCGGCAAGGTAAAGGCCTATTCTTTTGACCAAACACCCGTGCATGGCAAAGTAGGTCATCGGTTTACATCCTAAATCGATATCTTTACCTATATGACCATCCTTGATAACCCGGTATATGTTTTAGGAGTGCTTTGTCTTATGGTAGTTCTCTCTATATATGCCGCCAAAACAAAACTGGGAAGTAAAGTGGGAGCCGCATTGCTCGTAATCTTGTTTACCGCAGTATTGGCCAACTTACAGCTGATTCCGTCTGCCTCTAATAGTATTGCCCTGTACGACGGGGTCTTTACCTACCTTGCCCCTATTTCTATTTTTTATTTGCTCTTGGGCGTTAATCTGCAATCGATCAAGAAAGCGGGTGCCCCAATGATTATTTTGTTTCTATTAGGCTCCTTGGCCACAGTAATGGGTATTTTGATCTCCTGGTTTCTTTTAACGCCCCAAACGGTATTGGGTGAAGATGCCGGTATTATTGCAGGCATGTTAACGGGCACCTACACGGGTGGCAGTGTTAATTTTAATGCCATTGCCCTAGAGTACGGCTTTCAGGAGAAGGGCATACTGTATGCTGGCACCATCGCGGTAGATAATGTAGTGACTACCCTGTGGATCATTGTAACACTGGCTATTCCGACGATACTCAGAACCTTTTGGAAAGACAAAAAAGTAAAGGCAGTGAAAGTGGGCGTCGAAACAACAGAAAAGGATGCAATGGACCTTCATTCCCTTATGTGGTTGGCATTTTTAGGAATCGGCTGTTTCTTCCTTTCCGATCTAGTCAAACAACTGCTTCCGCAAGTACCGTTTATCTTAACCCTGTCGACTCTCGGAATAGTATTCGCACAACTTCCGTTTGTATCCAAATTGAAAGGGAGTCACTCCCTTGGTATATATTTGGTATACCTATTTTTGGCGGTCATCGGCGCCTTTTGTGAAGTAAGCGCCGTGATGGAACTACAAGCAGTCGGCCTTACCTTATTGGCCTTCACTGCTTTTGCCGTTTTCTTGCATGGTGTTTTTATCATCTTGCTCGGCAGCTTTGCCTATCGGGACTGGGAAATGATTTCGATCGTTAGTCAGGCAAACATCGGTGGGGGTACAACGGCAATTGCTTTGGCCGAGTCGTTTGATCGAAAAGAACTGGTCTTACCTGCCATATTGGTGGGAAGTCTTGGTAATGCTGTAGGTACCTACCTTGGTTTTTTGGTCGTAGGCATGTTGTAAGTTTCCGATCTTGTTTCTAAGCAATAAGACCACAAATGATGAGTAAAAAATTGAAACAACTACTCAAGTTCATAGGACAAGTACTGATCATAACACTCCTAACCGTTGTGACTCAAATAGGTGGAGTCCCCTATCTCTTGGCCGTTACCCTGGTACAAAAGAACGCCAAAAAAAAGAGGCTTAAAAGACTAGCCTTATTTTCGTTGCTCTATATCCTTGCTACTTTTCTTGTGGTACCTCTCATTGCCCCGACCTTTGGCAGGGAAAGAATTAGGGAGACCGACATGGTGGAAGCAAAATCATTCTTTTACAAACTTGCGAATCGCAATTATGTACGCCCTGAACTGAATAATGCCATTACCGATATCGCCGAAAACCTCGCCGCCCGACATTCGGGAATTAAGCTGGTATATTTGGATGCAAACTTTCCTTTTTTTGACAAGTTTCCGTTACTGCCCCATTTGAGTCACAACGATGGACGAAAAATTGATATCTCCCTTATGTATGAAGATCAAAATGGACAGCTCACAAATGAGAAAAGGTCGGTCAGCGGATACGGTGTTTATGAAGCACCCGGACCTGGTGAATACGATCAAGTAACCGTCTGTACAAATCGAGGGAATTGGCACTATGATTTTCCCAAATACTTGACATTCGGCACTATCAACCGGGAGCTTGCGTTTTCTAAAAAGGGAACAGCTGATTTGATACGATTTATACTAAAGGAGCCCAGCGTGGGGAAATTGTTTATTGAACCCCATCTTAAAAACAGACTTGGCCTAACGAATAAAAAAGTTAGATACCATGGGTGCCAAGCCGTGCGGCACGATGACCATATCCATTTTCAATTGAAGTAAAGCTCAACGTTTTTTGCGTTTGTTGTAATTTTTGTCCCCCCTGCTCTTGGGTTTTTTGTATTTCGCCTTAAGTTTTCTTCGGTAGGAACCTCCTTGGTTTTGCTTTTTGTTCTTTTCCGACTTTTCATGAAAACTCGGTCCGGGTACATAGTCCCCTTTTGGTTTGTGCGGGTTGTTCGGTTCGTTTGATTTTGGACGTTCTTCGGCGGTCAATTGCTGCGAAACGGTGACCGTTTCCGGAATCGCCAACAAAGGTATCTGATAATCCATGAGGGTTTCGATGGCGTCTTTTGCGGTACGTTCTGCCTCGGTAAACAACAAAATAGCGTTGCCTTCTTTTTTGGCCCTACCGGTTCGCCCAATTCGATGTATATAATTCTCAGGATACATGGGCGTATCAAAATTGATGACATGGGAAACTTCTTCAAGATCCAAACCACGGGCCATTACGTCCGTAGTGACCAATAGCCTGTTCTTCCCTTCATCGAACTGTTTTATGGATCGAATGCGATAATTTTGGGTTTTATTCGAATGAATGATTCCCATTTCTTCTCCATATAGTTCCTCCAAGGCGGTAAACAACAGATCTGCACGTCGCTTGTTTGAGACGAAGACCAATACTTTACGATAGTCCGTAGCATCTTGTAGCAAATGGATCAATAGATTTGCCTTGGTATAAAAATTCGGTACTGTATAGGCCTTTTGGGAAATATTGTCGAGCGGAGTTCCACTTAATGCAATCGAAATTTTTTGAGCGCCGGTAAAAAAATCTTGGATCAAGGCATCGATGTCTTCGGTCATGGTGGCCGAAAACATTACATTCTGTCTTCGATTGGGTAACAGCTCAAAGATATTTACCAACTGAAATCGAAACCCTAGATCGAGCATCACGTCGACCTCATCAATGACCAACTTTTTGATTTGTTTCAACTGCATCGCTTTGCTCAACACCAAATCGTATAGACGTCCAGGAGTGGCCACCACCATATCCGCCCCTTCGACCAAGGCAGCCTTCTGGGTATTGATATTCGTCCCTCCATACACACCCAATACTTTTACTCCGGAATACTTTCCGAGCTTTTCGGCCTCTTCTACTACTTGAAGCACTAATTCACGGGTCGGTACCAACACCAAAATTCGTGGAAATTTATCCTTGGAGAACGGCAATGATTGCAACAAGGGCAGCAAATAGGCAAACGTTTTACCGGTACCGGTCTGGGCGATTCCCACTACATCCCTACCGGACATGATCACCGGGAAAGCTTCTTTCTGAATGGGCGTCGCGGTTTCAAAACCAAGATCATCCAACGCATTTCGCAGGGGTGTTCCTATCTTAAACTCTTCAAAAGAAGGCATTTGTATCTCTTTTAATGCCGCAAAGCTAGGTGCTTAATTTGAATCGGGAAGTATAAATGCCAAAAAAGATGCGGAATGCATTAACGGTTTTTTACTATTTGTCCACTTTCTTACGGATTGCTTGAAGAAGCGCCACTTTTCGCCAGTTATCGCAACATTTATCCAAAAAGAGTTTTCTACGCTCCTTCCTTTCGTAAAACTTCCAACGGGGGACTATTCAAAACGCTCTTACTGTTAAAGAGTCCTATCAGCAATACCAACAGTGCAATACCCGGCAATACCACCAAAAAAGGAATCCAGGAAGGAGTAAAATCGGTCTTAAAGACGAATTCGGCCAAGAGTTTGCTCCCGATAAAGGAAAGTAAAATACCGATGGCACTGCCCAATAATCCCAAATAAAGATACTCCAAGGCCGTAATCCTTAGAATTTGTTTGCCCTTGGCCCCCAGTGTTCGCAAGAGCACATTTTCCCGAATGCGTTGGTACTTGCTATTCCTGACAGATCCGATCAAAACAATAATTCCGGTGAGGATGCTAAAGAAAGCCATAAAATTGATGACCCAAGAAATTTTATCCAAGATATCCTGCACGGTCTCCAATAACTGACGAATATCAATGATGGCCACCGTGGGAAACTTTTTCACCAATTCGCGTTGTAGTTTTGCGGAGGAAGAAGCATCGGGTGCACTAGTGCTCAGTACATGAAACTGCGGTGCATTCTCTAAAACACCCATGGGAAAAACCACCGAAAAATTCATTTGCATACGGCCCCAATCCACAGCGCGCGTATTGGCCACAACGGTTTCCATCAATACCCCTTGTACATTGAATACCAGCGTATCCCCTTCGACTACCTGTGCATCGCGGGCTACATTGTCGGATAGGGAGATCGGCACCGCGGCATCAGCTTCAAAATCGGGGTTCCAAATCCCCGTAGCCAAGCTTTCGGAATCGACCAATTCATCTCGATAGGTAGTCCTGAATTCATGGTTTAAAATCCATCGGTTGATAGTCGAGGTGGTATCTTGTCGTATGTCATTCACCGGACGCCCTTTTATGCTCTGGATACGCATGGTAACAATAGGGAAATTATCAATGACGGGCAATCCGTTTGCTTCAATACTAGCGGCCGCAGCAAGGCGTTGTTCGGTCTGTACGTCCATTAGTATAATGTTCGGTGTCTTGCCCGTCGCTTCCAGCGATGTTTTCTCTACCAGGATATCTTTGGTAAAATAGAGCGTACTTATCAAGAACGCCCCTACCCCGATCGACAGTAGCAGTACCAGGGTCTGATTATTGGGACGATATAGATTTAACAAACTTTGTCTTGCGGTAAACCCCCAAGAAGCCGGAAAAAATCGTTTGATCCCCTTCATAATCAAGAGCGCAATGCCGGCAAGCACTGAAAAAACCACCAGGATACCGATCACAAAGGCCAAGGCGAATCCGGCGCGCTTTAAAATCCAATAAGAAAACAGAAACAGGGCCCCTAAAATAAGGCTTAGTACCCCTGCGGAAGCCCATTTCGCCTTTGAACCGGTCGATTCTTGAATGCGCAACACCTGCAGCGGAGATACATACCACGTACTCAATAGGGGCGACAAGGCAAAGAGTAACGACATGACCAGTCCCAATAGGGGTCCGACTACCAAGGGCAGCCACGTAATGGCGACTTGTAATTCAATGGGTAAGAAGTCTTTTAAAAGATAGGGGAAGAACTGCTGTAAGGACAGCCCCACCAGCGTACCGATAAGGCCCCCGATCAAGCCCATCCCGGCAATCTGTATCAGAAAAATCAAAAATGTTTGCCTTCGGGTGGCTCCAAGGCATTTGAGCACGGCCACCGAGGTCAACTTTTCCTTGATATAGATGTGCACAGAACTAGCAATGCCAACACAACCCAACAAAAGGGCGATAAAAGCGACCAAATTCAAAAACTTTCCAAAATTATCGTAGCGGCGCCCGAGTTGCCTCCCGGTAGACTCATGGGTATCCAAATCGGCATTTTCCGCATCTAAAATAGGATCTATTTGATCTGCCAAAAGCGTATAATCGGGCTCCGGGTTTGCCACGAAATAATATTTGTACTCCACCCTACTCCCGGTCTGCACCAAGCCGGTTTCTTCAATAAAACGATATGGGATATAGACCGGCGGTGCCACAGAGGTAGAAACTCCGGTGCTGCCCGGACCTGACACTATAGATCCGGCAATGGGTAGGGTCACCATTCCTACCTTTATCGAATCGCCCACCTGTAGATCATATTGCAACATAAGGGTCGCGTCTACCAGGGCCCCGCTACGTTGTTGGTATTCGATTGCAGCAGAAGCAGGCTTGGTTTCGAGTCCACCATAAAAGGGATATCCCCCGTTGATCCCCCGTACGAATGCCAACTTGGCCGCATCTCTTTTTGGAAAGGCGACCATGGACGGAAAATTGATTTCGGTGGCATTGGCACCCCCCAAAGAGTCGATAAGCTGCTGTACCCGTTCGGTGGGTGGCTGCTTGCTTGCAATCAGAAAATCGGAACCCATGAGCGCCTTCGATTGCAAGGTGAAATTTTCCTTTAGATTACCGCCAAAGGATTGTATCGATACCAAGGCGGCAATTCCCAGAATAATGGAGGCCATGAACAATAGCAAACGCTTTAAGCTCGCCTTACCGTCGCGCCAGGCCATTTTAAAGATCCAGCCAGCGCCCGCATTTGATATTTTAGAAGAGTCGTTCACAGCGTCTCGGTCAATTGGTTATCCAGAATACGGCCTCCTTTTAGCCGAAGAACCCGTTGTGTCTTTTTGGCCAGCTCTAGGTCATGGGTCACGATCACCAAGGTAGTACCGGCTTCTTTGTTTAAATCAAACAATAACTTCACCACCTTCTCACCCGTTTCTTCGTCAAGATTCCCTGTGGGTTCATCCGCGAATAGAATGGCGGGGCGGTTCGAAAACGCGCGTGCAAGGGCAACCCGTTGTTGTTCCCCACCCGAAAGCTGGGAAGGATAATGATGTGAGCGATCGGCAAGCCCTACCTTTTCCAACAGTTGTTTTCCTGTAGTAGTGGCATTTTTCACTCCCTGTAATTCCAAGGGTACTACCACATTTTCAAGGGCGGTAAGGGTCGGCAATAGCTGAAAATTCTGAAAAATAAAACCGACATTTTTATTGCGAAGTACGGCCCGCGCATCCTCATTCAATTCGTTCATGGCCACATCGCATAGCGAAACGGTACCCGAATCGGGTCGGTCCAAGCCAGCGCATAGCCCTAAAAGCGTAGTTTTCCCGCTTCCAGAAGGCCCTACAATCGCAAAGGTATCACCGGCATCTATGGAAAACGAAATGTCTTCCAAGACCGTTAATTTTTTAGAACCGCTGGTATAGGTTTTCCCAAGCTTGTGTACGTTTAATATCTTTGTCATATCTAAATGTCCGTTCCCTATTTTCAAAACCCGAAAAATAAGGAAATGATTCGATCTATAAACGCCCATTCTATGCACAAGCTCTTAAAGTTTCGTTATTTTTTTGTCCTCCTACTCCTCGTGGCCTGCGGTGAAGGTGCTCAAAAAAAGGAAACCCAGACCGAAACTGTAACCGAAGAAAAACCCATTAAAAAGGTATCGGAGTCCAATAAAAAGGTCATTCTCTTTTTCGGAAATAGCCTTACCGCGGGGTACGGACTCGACACGGAAGAGTCTTTTCCAGCACTAGTACAAGATCGCTTAGATTCCCTCGGGCTGGGTTATACGGCCATAAATTCGGGCTTGAGTGGGGAAACCACCACTGGTGGACTCAATCGCTTGCAGTGGGTATTGAACCAAAAAGTAGACATCTTTGTATTGGAACTCGGCGCAAACGACGGACTTCGAGGAATTCCGCTTACCGAAACCCGTGCCAACTTACAAAGCATTATTAACGCGGTCAAAGAAAAGAATCCCGAAACGCGGATCGTCCTAGCCGGGATGCAGATACCGCCGAACATGGGGCAGGACTATACCCAGGAATTCAGAACTATTTTTCCGGAATTGGCCGAAAAGAATGAGCTAGCCCTAATCCCCTTTTTATTGGATGGGGTCGCCGGCAACCCTGAGTTAAACCTCCCCGATGGCATTCATCCCACTGCGGAGGGCCAGAAAATAGTCACCGAGAACGTATGGGCGGTGCTAAGCCCCTTATTAAAATGATCCGATTAACCCTCGATGTTTCTGAAAACATCCTAGCCCAATTCGCAGCACAACTAGAAGGGCTGGCAACCCCGAATACGTTCGAGATTCACAAAACGATCGGCGAAGGTCGCATGAAGTTACTACAATTTCCCAACCAGATTGAAGTGTACCATTTTCATTTTCGCTTGGCCCAACCCGTTGAAATGCAGTCGTTCAATCCAGAAAATAGCGATTGGCTTCTGCTGAACATCAACCTTTCCCAAAAAGCGGTCAAAAAAACCGTGAACGATGCGGTTATCGATATTCAAAAGTTTCTGCCTTCCGGAATTTTACTCTACACACCTAAAACCAAGGTACAGAGCGTAAGTCCACCGATGGAGGCCTTTGAAATTGTCTTGATACGCATGCATCGTAGTTTTTTCGATGCCTACCTCACCGAAAAAGTAAGGGCGCTTCAAAATGCCGAGAATGCCGTCATCTATGAAGACCTTGCCTTCAAAATGGAAAATAATCTGCTACAGGTAGTAAACCCAGAAAGCAACGCGTTACGGGCCCATGGGGCATTAATGCAGTTTATGGCCGATTTTATAGACAGACTAAAAAGTAGGGAAGAAGAACATCACTTCGAACATTTACACCCCGATGATATCAAGGGGTTGTTTATGGCGTCGGCACATCTTCGCAATCCGCTGGTGGAAAAGGTACCTTCCATTCCAAAACTGGCTGAAATTGCCGGTATGGGTACCACCAAATTCAAGACCACCTTCAAACAGGTATTTGGTAAACCACCCATACAATACCACCAAAAAATAAAGTTTGAATACGCCCGCCAAGAACTGTTGGCCAGGCGAAAAACGGCCAGCGAACTCAGCTATGAACTGGGGTACTCCCATCCTTCCAAATTTACCGAGGCGTTTAAAAAGCAGTTTGGCACCTTGCCTTCCTCACAAGCATAATATTGCGTCTTCTAGAGGAACTTCTTCGACTTTCAGGGATACTGCTGCGCCATGTGCCGTCTCTAATTTTGTAGCCTAATCCTTTTTGAGGTTTGCCACCAGTTTTATGGTCGCTGCCTTTTGAAACAAAAATAGAAGAACTATGAACCTATTTATCACTGGCGGCACCGGCTTTGTGGGGAAGAGCATTATCCCCATTTTACAAGCCAATGGGTACCGTGTATATGGCTTGGCCCGGAGTGAACGCTCTGCCGAAAAACTGAGAAAGATGAACGTATTGCCCGTAATGGACAACCTCACATCACTTTCTACAAATACCATGAAAGCCCTTTCCGAATGTTCGTACGTTTTGCATGCCGCCGCGCATATGGACCTAACCTATGACAAGGCCCCCTTTTACCAAATCAATGTGGAGGCGACCAAGAAACTATTACGCCTGGCGCAGGAAAATGGTATTGCAAAATTCGTCTATATAAGTGCCGCCCCGGTAGTACCCGGGTCTCCCATCGTTAACCTGCGAGAGGCAGAAGCCGGCAGCGGTCTCCCCAAGGCCCTCTACCCGAAGACCAAGGCAATTGGGGAACAACAGGTGTTGAAGGCGAATAGCGATACCTTTATGACCCTGGCGCTACGCCCGCCTGCAATTTGGGGACCGAACAACCATCACTATGAAGATCTACTAGCAAATGTTAAAAACGGAAAATGGCGATGGATCGGGGGTGGTCGTCAAATACTATCCACTATTCATGTTAAAAATTTGGCCAATGCGGTACTTGCCGCTTTCAAATCAGAAAAAGGCGGAGAGGCTTACTTTGTTACCGACGGAGATCGTAGGCCGATGCGAACTACTTTTGAAGCCATTCTAAAAGCGGAAGGCCTGGATCCCGGGGAAAAGGAACTTCCTAGAGCGGTAGCCGTCATAATGGCACATGTATTTGGCGGTGTTTGGAAATTCTTGGACCTTAAATCGCGGCCCTCGGTCATGCCGTTGATGATTCGGTTAATGGCAACGGAGTTTTCAGTGTCGGACGAAAAGGCCCGAAAAGAATTGGGATATGAAAATGCAATTGATTTTAACCAAGGGGTAAGAGAATTGGTACCATAGCAACTGTGCTGTACAGGTACAAGCTTAAGCCATTTTAGGACGGTTTCTCTTTGTAGTAAAAGCTAGGGCCTTTTTGACCATGCTATTCTTTCTTCGGTACAGCCGCGCCACTTCCGTCGTCTTTTCCAATTTTACCGTTTCCTGGATCACAATATCGGTTACGATGCTCATTTCGATAGTCGTTACTTTCACTTCTTTAGCAGTGGTATTGGCTTGGGCAGCAGCTCCGATAAAAAGAAATAAGATGATTGTTGCGATGGCTTTCATAAGGTGCGATTTGTTACTATTATAACCGTCGCAAGTGCATTTTACAGGGTTCTGATTCGTTCAAAACCCCCGTATTTTCGGTAATCGGGAAAATCTCGGGTGAAGTGTAAAAAAGTCTCGATAAGTGGATTCACACCCAAATTCCCCTTACCGAATAAATGTGCCGGTTATCGGTAAAAAAGAGTGCTTTTAAGAAGTTATTGGGTGCCCAAAAACGAAGAATTGCCTACCTTTCCTGAAGAAGCGATTATGCTACTCCTAAAAAAGGCCGGCTTTTGTTGTTAAATCGAAGAACCATATCAAGCGCTGAGAACCACACCGGTAAAGGCTTGGCCCTACTTTTGTTTGCTGCCCTCTATGCAATGGCGATTTTTCAAGACTACATCGAAGCCCAACTGAAGCTTTTTCAATTCTATTGGTCGGAGTCGATGCTCTACAACACCTATTTGTTCTTTTTTATCCCCATGTTATGGGCAGGTAGTGTTTTGTCAAAAAGATATACGCCCCATACGTTACGTACTTCTGTTGCAGTTGCGCTTCTTTTCGGGGTGGCTTGTACATTTTTACATCTCTACTTGTTTGCCCAGGTATTCGTTTGGGCCAGTGAATTGTTGTACCCGATTCCACATCGGTTTACTACCATTCTTCACTCGGCAACCTCGAGTTACACCTACCCTACCCTGTTCGTATATGTGCTGACGCCGATCGCCCTGCGTTCTTTTAACGGCATCCGAACCGATACAAAAGCCATGGTCTTCAAAACCTATTCCGATCTACTGAGCATACGGCAAGGACGGCGTATCGTCCCCGTGCCGGTAAGCACTATTTTGGCCATAACGGCCAGCCGGCCCTACAGCGAGATCGCGGTAGCCGACAAAACTTATTTACACAATGCCTCCCTGAAAAAACTGATGGAGGCTTTAGACCCGACCATATTTATTCGTGTGCATCGGTCGGCATTGGTGAACAAGCACCATATTGCCATGCTTCATTCCCGAAAGAATGGGGACTATGATGCAGTGCTTACCAACGGCCAAACACTTCGGTTCAGTAGACACTATCGGCAAAATTGGGATGCGTTGATCATCCACTGAGCAAAAAGACTCCTCCACCCAGCCTATTCGCACTGAAACCGTTTCCAAAAACCTTCCTCTGAAGCTATCTTGGCAAAAAGGAACGTATGAATTTTCGAGTATTTTTTTTAGCATCAACACTATTGACCATCGGCCTTACCAATTGCAAAGGGCAACGTACGGAGCGGACACCATATAGTACTACCCCAAATGAAGCGCTAGTGGGCGGCCCTTTCCAGAATAGTAGGCTGATGTATGAAGGAATGCCCGAAAGGCTCACCGCCATCGATACCAGCGTCGCATGGAAGCAACCCGGACAACAGCTGTTGATTACCGGTACTATTTATCAAAACGATGCAAAGACCCCGGCGCCCGATGTAATCTTATATTATTACCAGACGAATACGGATGGTTTATACGCTTCCGATGGACCTTCAGATGCGCAAACAACGGTTCATGGTGCCATTCGAGGGTGGATCAAAACGGATGAAAACGGCCAATATGCTATCTACACCATTCGGCCGGGTGCCTATCCCAACGGTCAGGAGCCTGCTCACATTCACCTTAACATCAAAGAACCCAACCACCTCAACGAATACTATTTGGATGCGCTGGTATTTGATGATGATTCACTTTTAACCACCCAAAAGCGGCAATCGATGGAGAATCGAGGTGGAAGTGGGGTGTTACGGCTACTACAAAAAGACACGCTTCAAATCGCGGAACATGACATTATTCTCGGTCTCAACATCCCAGATTATCCCCAAAGTGAAACCGGGACCAGCGCATCCGGCAAAAAAATTGGAGAAGATATGGATTCTTTTACACCACATCATGCATGGGGTCCGGACGAAGGTACCACTACCTGCCCTGTATGTAAGTACGGGCGGTACCACGGGCTGTTATACTTCGTGGGCAACAATCCCGACTGGCCCGATATCAAAAAATGGTTAAGATTCTTCGAGCAAGAGGCCAAAAAACGGCAGGAATATCTAAAGGTGTATTTTATCTATGGTAATATGGTTGATTATTCCGCAACGGCACGACGCAAGACCTTGACCAATTTGGGGGTAGCACTGGGATTGGAGCATACCGCACTGACCTTTGTACCATCTTTCTCGGATACAGAAACAGAGATAGATCGGGCGAAGATCCATCAAGAGGTCGGCAATACCATAGTCTTATATCGGAATAGGCGAATCATTGATACGTTTATTGAGATGAAGGCAACTAGGGGGAACTTTAAAAAAATCTCGGATAGGCTCAATGAAACCACCAATGACCTTTTTAAACTGCCTTCTATTTATGAGGTTGACGATTGAGCGCGATCCTGCACTCGATTACACCATTTTAGGACGGTTTCTTTTGGTAGTAAATGAAAGGGCCTTTTTAACCCTGCTATTCTTTCTTCGGTACAAACGCGCCACTTCCGTCGTCTTTTCCAATTTTGCCGTTTCCTTGATCACGATATCGGTTACGATGCTCATTTCGATGGTCGTTACTTTGACTTCCTTAGCAGTGGTATTTGCTTTGGCGGCGACTCCGATAAAAAGAACTAAGATAAAAGTTGCGATGGTTTTCATGACTTGTGATTTGTTATTATTATAACCCGCGCAAGTGCATTTTACAGGGTTCTGATTCGTTCAAAACCCCTGTATTTTCGGTAATCGGAAAAATCTCGGATGAAGGGTGAAAAAGTATCGATAAGCGGATTTGGACCCAAATTCAGTTTACCGAAAGAATGCGTTCTTTATCGTTAAAAAAGAGGTACGTTAACCGTTCTCAGCAGTCCTTATTTGAAGTACAATATCGGGATCAGGGCAATTTTCCCTGTAAAAAGGAAGCGTTTTATCGGAGCATACACCTGGATAATCCCCTGAATTCCCTTTCATGTCCATAATCACCTGAAAGTGCAGATGCGGTGCGTAGTTCACATTAATGTCCGGCTTGCCCAAAGTAGCAAGTACACTACCGGCGGCGAACATTTGCCCTATTTGCAGCGTTTCAATGGAAGTGACGGCCAGGTGCCCATAAAGGGTATAAAAGGTAATCGATTTGTAGGTGTGTTCCAAAATAATCGTAGGCCCATAATCCCCCACGGTAGCATTGTTCTGAAAACTATGTACGCTTCCCGAGATGGGGGTCAATACCGTTGTCCCGGCCGGTGCCCAAAAATCGACCCCCAAATGCAGGTTCCGGGCATCGGCTCCGGAAAAACTGGCTTTGTCGCCGTACAATGCCCGTCGTTCCAAATACCCGCCAAAGGCGACTTGTGCCTTGTTCGCCCGAAGTACCCGATCAATATACGCCTGACACACATTCGGATCCGTAATCTCCAAGCCCTCCAGGTCGGGATTGTCCATAGAAAGGTCTAAGGGCGTATAGGCGCTCAGCGGAATCCGCGAATCCAAAATAGAAATGGGCTGCGAAGAAATAGTGTCCAGAATATCCGCTAGGTGTTTCATGCTTTAAAACTAAGGAAGTACAAGTTCAAGTGCAAGAGTCAAGTGCAAGTTCAGAGTTGATCAAACACAGATATCAAATTCAAACACAAACACAAACACAAACACAAATATCAAATTCAAAACAAGTTCAAGCGCAAGAATCAGGTGCAAGCATCAAGCGCAAGTTCAAAATGTGTTAAGGGTTATTACTAAATGACAAACCTTTGTTCAAATTCCACAACCGAAGGCTAATTACTGATTACCGATTACTGACTACTGTTTACTGTTAATTGTTCATTGCTCATTGCTCATTGCTCATTGTTAACTGTTCATTGTTTAGCAACAAACCTCAAATTCAAAACAAACTAGACAAAACAAAGGGTATAGCGATTACTCTTTTAGGGACTCGTGGAAAATCTTTTGGATTTTTCTGTGGTTCGTTTTCTATTTACTAACTTGATGCGACCCTGTGCAATGAACCATTCGCAAACAACTTGAAGGACCTTTGAAAACCGACCAAAAAAATTATGAACCAATCCACTAAGTACTCTGAATTGAAAAAAATGCAGGAGGAACAATTGCCTGTTCCCAAGCACAAACTTCACGATTGGACGCATTTTGCGGGATTGTATGCGGCCGAACATGTGGCCGCTACAGAATTTGTAATTGGGGCCACCTTTGTCGCTTTGGGGGCAAAGACGATGGATATTATCATCGGACTGCTCATCGGAAACATCCTGGCCATCCTAAGCTGGACACTCATCACCTCCCCTATTGCCGTTGATACCCGCCTAAGTCTTTATACCTATCTCAATAAGATTGCCGGTGACAAAATGTCCAAATTATACAATTGGGCAAACGTGCTCATTTTTACGGTAATATCGGCGGCCATGGTGACGGTATCGGCTACGGCGGTGCGCTTTGCTTTTAATATACCCGCACAGTTAAACTGGTACCCTACCAATTTTTGGTTTGTGCTCATCGTACTGTTGGTCGGTGCTTTCGTAGTATTCGTTGCCATTTATGGCTTTAAGGCCGTTTCTGAATTTTCCGGTATATGTGCGCCTTGGTTGTTTACCATGTTTACCAGTGGGGCGATGGTGCTGCTTCCCGCATTGGCTTTAGCGGTCATTGGAAAACCCTTGCCGGAAAGTTGGTCGGAGTTGATCAACATTGGCGACCAATCGATATGGACCGGTTTGAACAGCAATAACGAAACCGGCATCGGGATGTTGGAAGTAATCGGTTTTGGCTGGGCCGCAAATACCATCACGCATTTTGGATTGATCGATATGGCATTGCTACGTTTTGCGAAAAAGAAATCTTACGGTTTGGCTACCAGCACCGGAATGCTTTTCGGGCATTATGTTGCTTGGATCGCCGCGGGCATCATGGGGGCGGGAGCTGCCGTAATCCTGGGCAAAAACATCGTAGCACTAGATCCGGGGGATGTTGCTTACTATGCCTTGGGCTGGTCTGGTTTTGTCATCGTTATTGTAGCCGGGTGGACTACCGCAATTACCAATTTGTATCGAGCGGGGTTGGCGGCACAAGCCGTTTTCACCACCTTCTCCCGAAGAACCACTACCATCGTCGTCGGTTTGGCAATGATCGTAATCGCCTGTTTCCCTTTTGTTTTTTCACAAATTTTACCCTTGTTGACCTATGCAGGTTTGCTGGTGGTTCCCGTAGGCGCTGTTGTATTTGCCGAACA
Source organism: uncultured Flavobacteriaceae bacterium (assembly GCA_947500385.1). Taxonomy (GTDB): domain Bacteria; phylum Bacteroidota; class Bacteroidia; order Flavobacteriales; family Flavobacteriaceae; genus Pelagihabitans. The sequence continues at coordinate 149,750 of CANMSA010000001.1, forward strand.
TCAGATTTTTCCAAGAATCGGGTATACCCGATATTGGTCTAAATTTCAAGACTTCGCCCATAGTATGCCTGCCATCGCCTCTTGGGGGGCAGGGCTGGTTTTTGGTTTTGGTTTGAATTATTTGGATGTCATGTCCTTTTACTATTTATTCGTTCCCACTTGGGTGTTCACCATCTTGGTCTATACCTTTTTGGCGGGGCGGTTCGGGGCCAAAAAAGCCTATCCCGATGCGGTTATAAAAGAAGAACGATTCAACGCCCTAGTTGAGGAGTATCATACGGAACTGGCGGCGGAGGAGCCCATCGCTACTAAAGACAACTCCTTATTCACAAAAATACTGACCGCCCTTGCTTTTTTAGCCTTGGGAACCACCTTGGTTTTGGCAGGTTTGGTGTTATTCGGTAGTGAAGATGAACGGGCGTATGTTGCCAATCGGGATACCTTTTATACCTATGGTTTTATCTGTACGATCATTTATTTTGCACTGATCTATTGGGCGAAGCAACGGGGCAAAGGGACCCCGATCTCAAAAGTTTAAAAAATGAAATTAAGTCAAAAAAACCTTTCAGAAATAGAAAAAACGATTTCTTGCCCGACCTACGATAGGCAACGATTAAAAACGGGCATCGTACATATCGGCGTTGGCGGATTTCACCGTTCCCATCAAGCTTATTACATTCATCGGCTATTAGAAAAATACGATCATTTGGAATGGGGTATTTGTGGTGTAGGCTTGCGGGAGTGGGATCGCAAGATAAACGAAGTTTTCAAAAGGCAAGATTGTCTGTATACCCTGATCACCCAACACCCCAATGGTTCTGACACCTGCGAGGTAATCGGTTCCATACGTGAATTTCTTTTGGCTGTGGATACCCCCCAGTTGGTAGTGGATAAAATGGCGCACCCCGACACGAAGATCGTTTCGCTTACGATTACGGAAGGGGGCTATAACTTCAATCAAAGCACGGGCGATTTCGATTTTGAAAATCCGGATATAAAACACGAATTGGCACACCCCAATGAACCCAAAACGGTATACGGGTACTTGGCGGCGGCCTTGCGAAAAAGAAGGGGCCATAACACTGCTCCTTTCACCGTATTGTCTTGCGACAATATTCAACACAACGGCACCGTATTGCGCAAAATGATGTTGGCCTTTGTCGAGAAACAAGATCCCGAATTAGCCGATTGGATTGCACAAGAAGTCCGCTTTCCCAATACGATGGTCGATAGGATCACCCCTGTCACCACCCCCGAAATAACGGACAGTCTAAAAAACACCTATGGCATCGAAGATGAATGGAGTGTTGTTTGTGAGCCATTCATCCAATGGGTGGTAGAAGATACCTTCTGTAATGTAAGACCTGTGCTTGAGCATCTGGGGGTACAATTCGTATCGGATGTGACGCCCTATGAAAAAATGAAGATCCGACTGCTGAATGCGGGCCACTCGGTCTTAGGAATTACGGGAGCACTCCATGGGCATCCTACCATTGATGCCTGCATGGACGATGGCGTTTTCGCAACGTTCCTGCAGCAGTTTATGGACACGGAGGTAACCCCCGTTTTGGGATCGATGGAAGAAGCGTACGTGGAAAAATATAAAAATACCTTGACAGCACGCTTTGCCAATCCGAATATCAGGGATAGCGTGAGTCGTATTTGTTCGGAAAGTGCCGCCAAATTGCCAAAGTTCTTGATCCCCACCTTAAAAGAAAATTTAGAAAATGATGGATCTATTGCTTATGCAACTTTCATCTTAGCCGCTTGGTGTTATTATAGTGACAAGGGTATGGATGAAAATGGCGAACCCTTAACGATTATTGACGTGCAAAAAGACCAACTACACCAAACCGCAAAAAAAACGGAAGGCAACTGGACCGCTTTCTTGCAGCAACCGGATATCTTCGGGGATTTGGTCCAAAACGAACGCTTTGTACAGCAATACACGGCAATGGTGCAAGCCTTCTATCAGGGAAGTCCCATTCGCACATTGATGAAGGAGCTGTGCTGAGACAAATCATCGTTTAAGTAAATTCAAAAAAGCGCAAGTGCAAGAATCAAGTGCAAGTTCAAAATGCGTTGTTGGTGGATGGAGAAATTAAATACAAATTCAAACGTCAAATTCAAATACAAAATGAGTGATGAGTTAGGAGTTAGGAGTTAGGAGTTGCTACTAAATAACCAACCTTTGTTCAAATTCCACAACCGAAGGCTAATTCCCAATTACTGTTTACTGTTTACTGTTTACTGACCACCGTTTACCCTACAAACTTCCTTCTTACAAAAAAATAGGCACAAAACCATGCGGATTTCCGTAAGAATTGGTTTGCAATATTTTGTTATCTTCGGCCCGCCTCCTTTCTTTCCGATCCTTGAACGCTGCTAGCTTTTAGCAAAGCATAAAAAATTAAATACATCTCCTGTGTACCGGATGAGCGTTATATACGTGGATTTTATAGCTATATAAACAAGTTAACTGCAATACTGAAACAAATTCGTGAAAGAAGAATATTGGACATTATTAAGCACTTTGATAAGCGCCTTTGTTGGCGCGATTAGCGCATTGTTAGTTGTATATCTACAAGGTAGAAGGGAAAAAAAGAAAACCAAGAAGGAAGAATACAATGCGTACAAGAAATACTCTAAGCCAATAATGTTTGCATCCGAATCTCTTGCTTGGCGACTCCGAGAAATTCTTTCCTTCAATGGTGCGTTTCTTCTTCCCGAAGCACCCATGAACGGTTTCTTTAAGTATAAATTTGATAGTACAGTATATCGATTATGCGCTTTACTCGGCTGGATTAGAGCAGCCCAAAAAGAACAATCCTATTTAGAAGGTTTTGGAGACACAAAGAGTAAAAAAGTACGGGAGGCAATAAATACGTTTTAAAAAGTCTTGGCGGACGGCTCTCATGTAGAAGTATCTGTTTTTGAAGAATTATGTAAACTATTCGAAATACCTCAAAAAGAAATAACTGACCAGACAAGACAGCAAATCGGAGTTGAAATAGAAAAAATTGTTTTTAGCTTCATACCTGATCAAATCAAAAAAAATGCTTCTACTATCAAGGAAAAAGAGCAACTTAAAATGGTAGAGGCAATAATGAATTTTATTTCTGACAAAACAGAATCACCCTTAATTGAGAAAAAAATAATCAAAGAAAATCTCAAAATTGCAATTGATGAGATTGCTCGTGAATTCTGTTGGATTTATCGAGACTGGCAAAGTGCAATAGGTGATGAAATGATAATTGCCCTTAGTGACAGCTATAGAAGTTTCGATGTAATTGGTTTCTCCGAATTCATGAATAAACACGAAGAAAACAAATGGCTCAAAAAAGTAGACAACTTGTTTTCAAATTTGGACGTTTCAATTGACAATAGATTTGATACAAGAGTTAGTCAAATAAAGCTTGTTTATATATCAATAATCGAACTTATCAAAGAATTGAACTTGACTATTGAAGACGAGCAAGCCATATCTAACAAAGGACTTAATACCTTAACTGAGTTTAAAAACAAACTTAAAGCTGACTTAAAAAGTACAGCAGCTAACAACGTATAAAAACCATTAAAACGGTTTTTATTCAAGACCGTTGGCGTTCATTTAATCCAAACTCCTCAAAATCATGAATAATTATAGAAAGAAAATTTTCTATGCCAATTAAAGTTAATGAGAAACAGCGTCTTACCCTTTCCTTTCTTCAAAAAATGGAGAAAGAAGATAAGGAATTCTCGGACATTCAACTTTCACAGGCGTCGACATATCCTCTTGGGGCATCCCTCCGTGCGAAATTAAGCAGGAACGAATTTGGAGAGTTCATAATAAAACAACCAAATGGACTATACAAAGCCCAATACACTATTGGACTTAGTGCCGAAGAATATGGCCTGAAAACCAGTTCAAAATATCGACATGCAAACCCCGTAAAACACTCCACCAGTTCGTCACCTTCCAAGCCATCAGAAACGCTATTAGAAAAAAGTGTTCAAGCGGCTTTAGCAGCCATCGAAATATATAACAAACCCGATTTCAAATACCGGGAGGAGACCTTCGCAATATTACTTGTGAACGCTTGGGAGATTTTATTGAAAGCCAAAGTACTTAAAGATGGACTAGAAAGAATTGAGGTACTTTACAACCCTGATAAAAACTCACCAGGAGAATTCATCAAATCAAGATCTGGCAATTACAGAACCCTTACGATTGGTAAGGCCATCAACAAAATAGAACTTGACGCGACACTTAAAGCCAACTTATTTATTTTAGTAGAACTTCGAGATAATGCAATTCATTTCAGGAATGATAGCCCAATTCTTAATGTAAAACTCTTGGAGGTTGGAACATCCAGTTTGTTAAGCTATCTGGAAATGTGTAAGGAATGGTTCAATAAAGATTTGAATAGGTATAATTTTTACATTATGCCGATGTCATTTTTTCACCCTCACGAACTTCAAAGTTATTCTGTAAACTCAGATAGTGTTCAAAATCAGAACCTCTTGAGATATATAGGTAAAAAAGAAAATCAATTTCCCCATGATCCCTTATCAAAACATAGCATTAGCTTAAGGTTAGAGACTAAATTTGTTAAAAGTAAAATGCGAATTAATCAGAACGATCCAGATGCGATTTCGGTAGTAGTCGATGAAGAAGATGCATTTACCAAAAAATATATCTGGGGCTGCAAGGAACACTTGATACCCGCTTTAAAAAAACGCTATACTGACTTCAAGGTAAATCCTAAATTTTGGAATCTGCTTAAAGAGCTTAAGGAAAATTCAAAATTCTGTAGGGCCAGATATCTGAACACAAAAACTAAAAAAGGAATGAAACAAGAATGGTACAACCCAAACATTGTTCATGAATTTGATCGACACTACACGAAAAAGGAAAAAACTAACGCCAACAACGAATAAACGCAATACGGGTAATTCCGGTAAAATTGAACTATTGTCCCCCCTTTGGCGCTCGTCTCCGATGGGTACTCCAGCTCCCGATCGAGTGATGGCTCCCGGGAGTTTCTAATCAACGGCGTACCTAGTGACAGGAAAAAAGACCTAAGACGGTAAAAAATAAATACAAATTCAAACGTCAAATTCAAATACATAATGAGTGATGAGTTAGGAGTTGCTACTAAATAACCAACCTTTGTTCAAATTCAACAACCGAAGGCTAATTCCCAATTACTGACTACTGTTTACTGCTTACTGCTTACTGCTCGGTAAAAAAAACACAAATATCAAATTCAAACACAAAATGAGTTAGGAGTTGCTGCTAAACAACCAACCTTTGTTCAAATTCAACAAGCAAAGGCTAATTCCCAATTACTGAATACTGACTACTGTTTACTGTTTACTGCTCGGTCCTCCCCCACTGGCGATCGTCTCCGACGGGTGCCGCTCCTTATTTGGCAAAGTCCCGATGTAAAAAACCGCTCCCTGCACAAAAATTGCAGGGAATACCACTATTTTTGCTCCCATAAAAGTGCGCCGGACCAACACACACACCTATAAACAACCATAACCCCCTACAACCAAACCAATGCAATACGATTTACAACCCAACCCACAACACTTAGATATCGCCGATAAAGGCATCCGATTTGTGCACAATATCGTGGACACCATCGCGTTTTATGCCGTACTCTTTTTTCAATCCATGTTAATGGGCGGATTACTGGGCATTATACCCGAAGAGGATTCAGTTTGGTTCTTGCTGTACTACCTTTTTCTATACGTAATGTTCCATACGTTGTGCGAACATCTTTTCGGAAAGACCCCTGGGAAATTTATAACCAAGACCAAAGTGGTCAAAAAAGACGGTAGTAAACCCACCTTTATCAACCTTCTAGGCCGAAATGCAGCACGTTTTGTTCCCTTTGACCCCCTATCCTTTCTTTTATCCGAACGGGGCTGGCACGACCAACTATCGGATACCTATGTGGTAAGGGATGCTAAGAAAAGTTAAGGCGCAATACCGATCGCCGAGGACGGTTAGTCTCGTGTACTCTTTGGTATTCCAATCATTTCTTAAAACCATTACATCCTTTTTTTTCAGTGGCAGAGGTTAAGTTGAAGTGCAACCAGAAATCTTTATCTTGGGGTTGCCCCAACACTAAAATCTTGGTGGGATTGAATTTTAAATAAATGGACAAGGATTATTATGCACAAAAGGGATTAGTTGTTGGTATCACCGCCATAATCTGTGCTTTTTACTTTTTCGCCCCTACTCTTTTTACCTTTAAAAGTGCGCTCATAAAACAAAGTGGAGCAGTAACAGCGGTAAAAACCTTCTATTTCCCAGTTGAGAGCAGTCGAGGTGGAAAAAGTATCAAATCTGAACTAAAATTTACACTTTCTTCCCATAAACAGGTATATGTACTGATGAAAAATATCGGACAAGCCCGTTATAATGAAAGATTCGAACAATTGGCGACAGACCTCCGCATTACCGGTAAGGCCAGTGTCTGGATAAAAGAAAGTCAAAAAAAAGATTTCAAACCAACGGTATTTCAAATCGCAGATGGCAATCATCGGGTGTTATACGATTTTGAGGAGTCAAAATCCCGTTCACAGCTGGGGTTTCTGATATGTACGGGAGTAGGCATTTGTGGAATAGGATTATATCTTAGACATCAATTTCAAAAAAAGGCCGCAAGCAACAAAGGATGAATTTTAAGGCCAGCCATACCCTAAGCAAAGTAACCAAAAAGGCAGCTTCATGGCGACCTGAATGGTGCAGCTAAATAGCCTTTAAACTAAGGTTTGCATAAATTGCCAAGAACTTCTTACCTTCCTGAACAAAACAGGTTCAATTCCTTAGGCAAGGGTCTTGGCAGGCAGTCCTTGGAGCAAAAACCGCTTGAATAAACTGATGAACAATCGTAGATGCCGGTAGAAAAGAAACAACTAAGAACCATACTGCGCTTTCAATGATTTATGAGCAACAACAAGCGCATCGCGACCTTCAGGATTATATAAGGTGCTACTGGAAGCTTGAAAACCATACGAACGACTTTCAAGCCTATACCATATTGCCCGATGGTTTTTTCGATCTATTGATCTGTTATCATAAAACTCATCTAGAGGAGGTGTTTTTAACCGGATTATGGGATCAGCAAACGAAGGTTGCTATTTCGCCGAAAACCACCATTTATGGCGTTCAGTTCAGGTTGTTTGCCATCGAAAATATCATCCAGGAAAGCATCTCCCCTTTGCTCAATGATCTAAAGCCGCTACAAAAATCGTATTTGGGGCTGGATCGATTTAATACAAATACCGACGCTTGTCTTTTTGACTACTTGAACCAATGCTTATTGGCATGTATGGAAAAACAAAATGACAGCGACCCAAGAAAACGCTTGCTCTTCAACGCAATCCAACAAACAAAAGGAAACAAGACCGTTGAATACTATTCGCAACAAGCGGGTTGGTCCAAACGACAAATCAATCGTTATTTCCGTGCTACTTTTGGACTCTCCCTAAAAAGCTACTGCAGCATTCGCAAAGGGGCGGCCATGTTCGGTCAAATACGAAATGGGGAGTTGTTTCCCCAACAGGGATACTTTGATCAGTCGCATTTCATAAAGGAGATCAAAAAAATAACCGGGTTTACGCCAAAAGTATTGCGCAAAAATGAAAATGACCGATTTCTACAATTTTCAATCATAAAAAGGAAATAAATTGCGACTTCAACAGCAACATCCAACACCTATGATCGTTCAAATTATTACCTTGAAATCCGATTTACCCGAAGAAGAATTGTTAAACCGAGCAAAAGAAAGAGCATCTAATTTTAAAGCGATTCCCGGACTACTTCAAAAATATTATGTAAAAACAAGCACCGAGGGAGAATATGGTGGGGTATATCTCTGGGATTCCGTACAATCCCAGCAACAGTATCAAGCCTCTGATTTGGCCAAAAGTATCCCATCGGCCTATGCCATAAACGCGGCGCCCACCATCGAGACCATGGATGTTATTTTTCAATTGCGAGACAACTAGCTGGGCGCACCGCTATAGCTTCTCATCTTCCCCCGCACGCCCTACCGAAAGCTGTATTCGAAGCCATGTTTTAGAAGTGCGATTCATATCTTGGAGCCCTTACAACAACAGATAACGCTAGCAGGAGAAGGGTCCCCAGAACTGTTCAAAATCTTAATAAATGTCCTGATTCGTAACACTTGGTCGTTTTAGGACTTCTAATAGCTAAAAATTAACTTTTCGTTTTGTTTTGCAATCTAGGTTTGCATCCGTAAATCAAAACGTAAAAACACATGCATTTAAAAAAGTACCTTCTAATCGGGTCGTTGCTATTGACCTTAACAAGTTTTAGTGATACCCATAGTACCACGCCCAACCCCATACTAACCAGGCACGACAAAGAGGAGGCCGAGTTCCTTAAAATTGCCGAGCAGTTCGAAAAATACATGTGTCATTTAAACCTACCGGATTGCGAGGGTACCATCGTAGCGGATCAATGGGTATTGTCCGCCGCACATTGCGCCGAACTTGTTGTGGAAAAATTTAATGCCAAAAGGAAACATTTTGTGATCATAAACGACCTCGAAGTTGAGGTAGATAAGGTCATCATGTACAACGACTGGGAGGAGCGCCAAGCGGATATTGCATTATTGCATCTAAAGACCAAACCCACGGACGCGATGCAGGGCAAATTATATGTGGATGAAGATGAAGTAGACAAGCTGATCTACATGGTGGGTAAAGGGGACAAAGGAGACGGATTAGTGGGTGTAAACGGTAACGACGGAAAACAAAGAGGCGCCACCAATAGAATTGAAACGGCCACTGAGAAATGGTTGTCATGGACCTTCGATCATCCGGATACCCAAACAAAATACCTCACGGAATATGAAGGAATTAGTGGCCCGGGTGATAGCGGAGGACCCGCTTTTATTCTTAAAAACGATACGGTGTACTTGGCCGGAATTAGTGCATGGCAAGATACAAAAGGGGGAGAGGAAGGACTCTATGGGGTTATAGAAAACTATACAAGAGTATCGCAATACATCCAATGGATCCAAGAAGAAATGACCGGAAACGGGAGCGAATCCGAAGCCATATTAAGGGTAGCACCGTCGCCTGATGCTACCGTATATAAACCAAAAGCCATAGATATAGACTCGAAGACTTTAAAACAATATGTTGGTGAATATGTCATAAAGAAGACGACCCTAAAGGTGTACACCAAAGAGAATGACACCAAACTGTATCTTTTCGTGCCTACCAATCCAGAATTCGACTTTATAGCCACCGGGGAACACAAATTTGCTTCGAAACTATTTGAAGGATTTCAATTGGAGTTCAAGAATCGCGAAAATGGGGTTTTTAATGAACTAATCGTAACACAACCGGAACCCGACGGGGCCTTCAAAGCGGTTCGTAAATAAACAAGGAGAAACGAAAAGGTTTACAGCTAGTTCTCCACACCATAACGGAAAATGTATCAATTCAAACTACCCTTTCAAACTTCGGACGAACATTGGAGAATTTGGGTGTACAACTTCGTATTATTCTAAATACATCCGGATTCTTTTTCAGTTGAAGGGGGTAAACCCTTGGAGTTGCTAAAAAGCTTATCTTGGTTGCGGGCCACGTGTTTCAACAGCGCGTATCAAAAAAACCGGCATGCAACTCAAAACCTTAAAAGGAATCGGCACCAGAGAAATTACAAGCGTTTTTAACGCCTCTTTTGCCGATTATTTTATTCCTTTTAATCTCACTGAAGCACAATTAGCAGCCAAAATGCGCGCAGATAAAACGGACCTAGAGCTATCCGTAGGGGTTTTTGAAAAAGGGCAGCTTATCGGGTTTGTTTTACACGGTTTTGATAGTATACAAAACGAACAAGTAGTGTACAACGGGGGCACCGGTGTGATTCCCAAAAAAAGGGGTGCCGGACTCACAAAGCAGATGTATCATTTTATCCTACCGGTTTTAATTGAAAAAGGAATCGATAGGCTCATACTGGAAGTGATTTCCGAGAACATCCAAGCCATTAAATCGTATAAAAAGTCAGGCTTTCGCGTTAAAAGGCAATTGGTGTGCTATAAGGGAACGGTTGAAATAGCGAACATGAATACCCTTTTAGAAATTGTCGAATTACAACACTACAATTGGGACCTCATGACCTCCTTCTGGGACGTTACCCCTACTTGGCAAAACGCGATACATATCGTTAATGAAATAAGGGACACTACCGTTTCGTTGGGCGCTTTTAGGAACAATCAGTTGGTAGGCTACGTGATTTATAACCCTGCCAGCAAACGCATACAGCAGCTCGCGGTCAATAAAAATTGTAGGAGAATCGGTATTGGGACTGCCCTCCTTTCCAAATTAACCGCCGTTTATGGTAATAAGATGTCGGTCATCAATGTGGATAAACGATCAAAGGAAACAAACCGTTTTTTTACTTCCATCGGCTTGGAACCCCATCTAGAACAATTAGAAATGGAATTCGAATTGTAGCCTAACAAATTGGTTGTGGCATGTGGAAAAAGTTGGAGTCCAGTTTGAAAAAGACAATCTCAAAAATCAAGCACAAACTCAAATACAAGTTCAAGTGCAAGTGCAAGTTCAAGTGCAAGAATCAAGTGCAAGTTCAAAATGCTTTTTGGTGGATGGAGAAATAAATACAAATTCAAACGTCAAATTCAAATACAAGTACAAGTGCAAGAATCAAGTGCAAGTTCAAAATGCTTTTTGGTGGATGGAAAAAATAAATACAAATTCAAACGTCAAATACAAATACAAGTTCAAGTTCAAAACAAATGACGCGCGACGGATTCCCGGGGAATAACCAACCTACTTTCTACTAATTACTTTTTACTTAATACTAACTACTGAATACTGATTACTAAATACTGACTACTGATTACTTTTTACTTAATACTCACTACTGATTACTGAATACTGTTTACTGAAAACTGATTACTGATTACTGATTACTGCTTACTGCTTACTGATTACTGATTACTGATTACTGAACACTGAAAACTAGCAACCATTTCCCATTGTAAATAACGAATAGCCAACACTTTTACACCTTTTTCTACCACTTATTACTCGCTGCTATGCAAAAGCCCTAAAAACGATGTAAATCTGTATAAGAATTGGTTGTTTTAGAGAGATTTCCTCTCTCTTTATTTGCTAACTAACCAGTGCTTTGGGTCATTGTTAAAAGTCAAGAGATATATTTTTTAGTCCGCTCATGCCCACAATGCCAAATGAACATGAACAAAATGATACTCCTATGAAAAAAATCCTTTCAACACTGATTGTGGTACTGGCTTTGAACAGTTGTGCCGATAAAACAACCGCCGAGGAAAAAATAATTCCCGAAGAAACGACAGAAGCAGTAGAAAAACAAAACTGTGCCGACTTCAAAACTGGTATTTATACCTATTCCGACCCATCGAATAACGAAGTAAAGGTGATTCGATCAGATTCCACCCAAGCTGAGTTGTTTATCAAAGAAGGGGTCGCGCTGCACAGTTCGATACAGTGGATAGACGACTGTACATATGTGTTAACCATAATAGGGGCCTTGAATATAGAAGGGAAAGATATTATTGGAAAAACGGCCGAAGTCGAAATCATCGACGTACAATCAGATAAACTTACGGTAGTAACCAAAAGTGACGAAGGCAATGTACAATTGGAAATGACCAAGGTGCAATAAAATACAAACACAAATATCAAACTCAAATACAAGTTCAAGTTCAAGTTCAAAATAAGTGCCAAGTGATAGGTTCTTAGAGAACAGCTTACTTATTTTCTACCAAAAACTGCCTACTGATTACTTTTTACTTAATACTAACTACTGATTACTGAATACCCTCCACCGCTAATTGCTCATTGTACATTGCCAAACGAACAGTCCTTCATTAAATACAAACACATATATCAAACTCAAACACAAATATCAAACACAAATACAAGTTCAAGTTCAAGTTCAAGTTCAAAATAAGTGCCGAGCGATAAATTCTTAGAGAACAGCTTACTTGCTTTCTACCAAAAACTGCCTACTGATTACCGTTTACTGATTACTTCTTACTGCTTACTGATTACCGTTTACTGATTACTGATTACCGATTACTGCCCACTGAATACTGAATACCGCCCACTGAATACCCTCCACCGCTAATTGCTCATTGTACATTGCCAAGCGAAGCGCCCCAACTGCTTTAACATTTTTTAACCCTCTCAACTGTAAGTAGTTCGTACATTAGCCCACAAAGCTTAAAAAAGAAAAACACATGCATATATTCAAAACCTTCTTGCTTGCAACCGTGGTGTTGTTTTCGACCAGTTGCCAATCACACGATAAAGAAAATAAAAAGGCCACCATTGCCGAAACGACCCCCGTGGTTTCCATGGAAACCGAAAAAATGAGTCCACAAGAGCTAGGCGACTATGAGACCGCCTATTTCGCTAGTGGTTGCTTCTGGTGTGTAGAAGCTATTTTTGAAAGTGTAAAAGGTGTTAAGGAAGCCGTATCGGGCTATGCCGGTGGAACGGAAGACAATCCCACCTATGATCAAGTGGGCCGCGGACTTACCAGTCATGCCGAAGCTGTAAAAGTATACTACGATCCCGAAGTTATTTCTTTTACCGCCTTGGTACAGGTGTTTTTTGGGTCGCACGACCCTACTAGCTTAAACCGCCAAGGGCCCGACAGAGGACCACAGTACCGATCGGTAGCCTTCTATAAAAACGAACAAGAAAAGGAAATTATAGAAGCTTATATTGGGGCCTTGAACGATCAGAACGTGTACGAGGGCGCCACCATTACTACGGAAGTAACGGCCTTTACCAAATTCTATGATGCAGAAGACTATCACCAGGATTATGAAAAGAAACATCCGAACAATTCGTACATCACGAATGTTTCGATTCCCCGATTGAACCGGTTCAAGAAAAATTTTCCCGATTATTTGAAAGAATCGGCACATTAATATAAAAACCTTCCCGTTTAATAAATTAAAAGCGACCACACCCGGTCGCTTTTTTATTTGTGGATATTACGGCCTATATTTAGTAGCTTAAACGAACATTCCAAAAATGAATAAAGCTACTTTTTCTACGCTGTTCTGCAGCGCACTGGCGACCGCACTTATAATAGGTTGTGCCGAAACGCCCAAAGACGAAACACCATGGGTTTCGTTGTTTGACGGTGAAACCTTAAATGGATGGGTCCAAAAAGGAGGTGCCGCCCAATATGAAGTGCGAAACAATACCATTGTGGGCACCACCGTACATGATACGCCCAATTCCTTTATGACTTCCGAGAAGCTATACGGAGATTTCATCCTAGAATTCGAGTACCTGGTGGATTCGACCATGAACTCAGGGGTACAAATTCGAAGCAATAGCCTCCCCTATTACATGAACGGGAGAGTACACGGGTATCAGGTAGAGATAGACCCCTCCGACAGGGCATGGAGTGCCGGAATTTATGATGAGGCCCGCAGGGGATGGCTCAATACGATGGAAGACAACCCCAAAGCCCAATGGGCATTCAAACAAAATGACTGGAACCAATACCGGATCGAAGCCATAGCGGATACCCTTAAGACCTGGATCAACGGAGTGCCCGCCGCATATTTGATAGACGACCGTACGGCCAAGGGCTTTATAGGATTACAGGTGCATAGCATTGGTAAGGATCAAAAAGAAGGCACCGAAATTGTTTGGAAAAATATTCGGATCCTGACCGATAGCCTTTCAAAATACGCGACACCCTCTCCCCTTACCCCCATCATCACCAAAAACCAACTGACCCAGGGCGAAGCCAAAGACGGCTGGCAACTATTGTGGGACGGAAAGACTACCGACGGATGGCGGGGCGCTCGATTGGATTCGTTTCCGAAAACCGGATGGAAAATTGAAGAGGGCATCTTAACGGTACTGCCGTCGGGAGGGGAAGAATCTGCGGCCGGAGGTGATATTGTAACCACCGAAGTCTATGGAGATTTTGAGCTAAAGCTCGACTTTAAGATAAGCGAAGGCGCCAATAGCGGTATCAAATACTATGTAGACACCGATTTGAACAAAGGGCCCGGTTCTTCTATTGGCTTGGAATATCAGATACTTGACGATGCCCGTCACCCCGATGCCAAACTGGGAAATCATGAGGGAAGCCGTACGGTAGCTTCTTTGTACGACTTGATCAAAGCGGACCCGAACAAGCATATGAACGAAATAGGGGAATGGAATACCGCCCATATTGTTTCCAAGAACGGGCATACCGAGCATTGGCTCAATGGCACCAAAGTATTGGAATATGAACGAAAGAGCGATGCCTACAAAACTTTGGTGGCCGAAAGTAAGTATGCCAAGTGGCCCAATTTCGGTGAAGGGGATACCGGTTCTATTTTACTGCAAGACCATGGGGATAAAGTATCCTTCCGAAATATAAAAATTAAACCCATTCAAAAAGAGCAGCCATGACAACTAGACGCAATTTTATTAAAAAAACCGCCTCGGGAACCGCCGCGATGACGCTTGGCGGACTCGTATTCCCACAAGCCGGAATAGCGAATATTTTGGGTGCAAACGACCATATCAATTGTGCGGTCATTGGCGTACGCAGTCGGGCGAAGGCACATGTCTTGGCTATTCATAAAGACCCGAACGCGAAGATTCTCTACAGCTGCGATGTAGATGACACCATTATCGAGGAACATAACCAATGGTGCCGATCAACGATAGGATATGTACCCAAGGTAGAGAAAGACTTTCGGAAGGTTTTGGAAGATAAGGCAGTGGATGCCGTCTTCATTGCCACCCCTGAACATTGGCATGCACCCATGGCAATTTTGGCCATGCAGGCAGGCAAACATGTGTATGTTGAAAAACCTTGTAGCCACAATGCCCATGAGAATGTACTGCTCACCCAAGCGCAAAAGAAATATGGCATGAAAGTACAGATGGGTAACCAACAACGCTCTGCCGCTACCTCTATTATGGCCATCAAAGATATCAAAGACGGCATCATTGGGGAGGTTTACAAAGGAGAGGCCTACTATTCGAACAATCGCGGGTCGATCGGAAAAGGAACTATCATTGATGTACCCAAAACGCTCGACTGGGACCTATGGCAAGGACCGGCCCCAAGAGAATCGTATCGCGACAATATACACCCATATAACTGGCATTGGTTCCGCACCTGGGGTACCGGAGAAGTGCATAACAACGGGACCCATGAAATTGATATTTGCCGCTGGGCGCTTGGGGTAGACCTACCGGAAACCGTGACTTCCTTCGGTGGAAAATACACCTTTGATGATGATTGGCAATTCGTAGACAACCAACAAGTGACCTACAAATTTAAAGATGATAAATTTATCACATGGACCGGCCATAGCAGAGGGGTATTGAAACCGGAACGCCCCGGTCGAGGTATCACCATTTATGGTAGCAAAGGATCAATTCAGTTGGACCGTAATTTTTACAAGCTATTTGATTTACAAGGCAATCCGCTTAAATTTGAATTTGAAAGAGGGGCCAGTGCCACTACCAATACCCGTGGTGAGGGACAGCTCGATGTAAACCATGTTGCGAATTTCTTTGCGGCGATTCGCAAAGACGTTTCCTTGAACGCGGAAATAAAAGATGCCAGTATTTCCACGATGCTCTGCCATTTGGGCAATATGGCTCAAGATGCAGGGGAAACCTTGAAAATAGATACGACTACCGGAAAGGTGCTCAATAATGAAACAGCCATGAAAAACTGGAAAAGGGAGTACGCCCAAGGGTGGGAGCCCACCCTCTAGCCCATGAATACCCATGTAACAAACTAGGAACAGTATATGAAAAGAAGAGCGTTTGTACTAAAAAGCAGCATGGCCACAGCGGCAATGGGGACCTCTGCCCTAGCCATAGGGAAGGTCTTTCATCAAAGTCCCAACGAGACCGTCCGCATGGGTGTTATCGGTACGGGCGATCGTGGTGGAGGACTGATCCCCTTTATCAACCAGATCGAACATATGCAGGTGGCGGCCTGCTGTGATATTATCCCATCGCGACTGGAGAAAGCACTGAGCCTGGTATCTGAAAAAAAAGCCAAGGGCTATAAAGACTATCGCAAGCTCTTGGAAAACCCGGATCTGGACGCTATTTTGATCGCTACCCCCCTAAACACCCATTCAAAAATCGCTATCGATGCGTTGGATGCCGGAAAACACGTGTACTGTGAAAAAACCATGGCCAAAGGGTACGTCGGCATAGAGAACCTCGTAACAAAAGCCACCCACAGCAAACAACTGTTTCAAACCGGGCACCAATATCATAGCTCGCGCTTGTATACCCATGTGGTAGACCTGATCAAAAAAGGAAAAGTGGGAAAAATTACGGCCTTTGAATGCCAATGGAATCGCAACGGCGATTGGCGAAGGCCCGTTTCCGAACCGGAATTGGAACGACTGATCAACTGGCGGATGTATCGAGAGTTTTCGGGCGGTTTGGTTGCAGAATTGTGTTCGCATCAAATTGATTTCGTCAACTGGGTTACCGAGGCCGTTCCCGAAAAAGTAATGGGTGTCGGTGGTATCGACTATTGGAAAGACGGTCGTGAAACCTACGATAATGTGCACCTCATTTATAGCTATCCGAAGGGCGTAAAAGCTAAATTTACTTGTTTGACCAGCAACGCAATGAACGACTACCAGATCAAGGTAATGGGCGATAAGGGAACCCTACTGCTCGACTATAACAGGGCGTGGTTTTTTCCGGAGGGCAACTATACCAAAGAAATCGGAACCGTAGACGGAGTGGCCGGGGCCACGGTGCAATGGGAACAGGGAAAAGGCATTCCGATCGAAGTGGGGCATGCCGATCCGAGCAAGCAGGCCCTTATAGATTTTAGGGATAGCATTGCCGACAATACCGAGCCTATTTCAAACATTATAACGGGGGCAAAAGCCGCCATATGCGTACAAATGGGATTGGATGCCATGCATACCGATCAAATCGTCGCATGGAAAGATATCTTGTAGTGAACCATTGCAGAGAAAGAACGATCCAAAACTACCCGCTACTGTTATTCCTCACCGGCCTCTGCTGTCTACATTCCTGTGCCTATGATATAGATCAAAAAGGCGGTATAAACGGCACTGGAAATGTACTCAAAGAAAAGCGGGACCTGCTTGCCAAAGTGCACACCATCGATGTCTCGGAAGATTTGAATGTATTTGTTACCCAAGCCGCCATCGCGGACGTGACCGTAGAAGCCGATGCCAACATTATGGAATTGATCGGTACGGATACCGCGGAGGGAATACTTTATATTCATACCCATAAAAACATTGGCCGAGCCACCAAGAATATATATGTTTCCATACCAAAACCAACAAAAATAATAGTCTCCAAAGGGGCGGTCGTACAGACAACGGGCATTATAAAGGCCGACAGTGCCTTGGTAAGTGCCGCTACGGGGTCATTGATTAAGGCACGTTTCATGGTAAATGGGCTGACGGTAGCGGGGAAAGAAGGCGCGGGTTTGTTCCTTTCGGGAACGGCAACAAAATTGAAAGCGACGGTCACTTCTGGAAGTAGCATAGATGCTAAAAAATTGAAAGTGGAGCGTTGCCATGTACAGGCCAAGTACGGAGGCACCCTTTGGGTACAGGTTTTGGATAGTTTGGCGGCAGACTCCAATACCGGTGCAGCCGTCTACTATTTGGGCACCCCGGCAGTGAATCAAGAAAAATCACGATCAGGTACCGTACAGAAATACTGATTTTCAGTTGTTGGCCATATAAGTTTCTTTATCTTAGGCCTTGTTTTTGCAACATCCGATACCCTTGAATACCCTCCTCCTTCAAATTGCCGCATATCTAATGGCCTTTTCATTGATCATAGGCAGCACTTTTGGTATGTTGTTGATCTTTACCAAACGAAAACAGCAATCGGCCAACCGGTTTTTTGGGGTGCTCGTACTTATTGTAGCTTTATGGCAGTGCCTGGTGGTGGCGCATACCTGGGGGCCCTGGGATTCCCTTGGCTTTTTAAATTGGATTCCTTTTTCGAACTTATTGGCTGTAGGTCCTTGCATCTATCTCTACACAATCAATAGAACCGCCCAAAAAAAAGAGAGGGGACGGAAGTCACTGATTCACTTTGCACCACTGCTCCTTGAATGGTTCTTGTTTTTCGGATCGCATTCAAAGGGTTCGTTGGAAAACTATCAAACCTATACCCTTTTTAGCAGTCGGTTTTTAGTGCATCTAATGGCTGTGGTTTCCATTTGTGTGTATTCCTATGTATCATTCAAACATATCAAGGCAGTCGCATCAAAAAAACAGTTGGCAGAACCTCCTGGTGACCGTATGGGATTACGATCAATAGCGAGATCTATTCTAATTTTTGCCGGCTTATGGGCCCTTTGGATACCATACGCCCTTATCAACTATGCCGGTTTCAACTATTATATGAGCGACTATGATTTTTACCCACTCTACCTAGTGATCTGGGGCTATACCGTTTGGATGTGTGCCCGTTTGTTTTTAAAGGCCGAGGTCGTCTGGATCGAAAAAAGCAGAAAAAAGAACAGCACACCAAAAAACATATCGGATGCATTGTTGCAACAAGCCAAACTGCTTCAGCGGCAAATGGTCGAAGGTCGTTACTATTTAAACTCCGATTTGACCTTGCAGTCGCTGGCCGCGGAATTGACCATGAATCCACATGCGCTTTCACAAACCATCAACGACGCACTGAACCAACGTTTTTCCGATTTCATAAACGAATATCGCATAAAGGCCGTAATCGAAAAACTCAATGATCCACAGTATGCCAATATCACCGTTTTAGGAATGGCCTACGATAGTGGTTTCAATTCTAAAACAACCTTTAACCGTGCTTTTAAAAAAGTAACCGGTAAAACGCCCAAGGTATATCGGGCACAACTTTACAATACCTAGAATATTAGGTGTCATCTTATAAACTGGCACGACTCGTACCCCCTCTTTCCGTTCATTTGTAGCCGTCTATATAAACCTTTGACCCACTGTTCATGAATTACAAAAATCTTTTGTTGACCGCACTCACCTGTCTTTCTACCAAGGTATTTTCCCAAAATTTACCCAGCCTTTTACAGGATACGAATATCAATGCCACTTTTTCGATCGTTGCTTACGACCCGGATGAACGAGAATGGGGGGTGGCCGTTGCTACGGATAATATTTATGTAGGTAGTTCCACTATCTATATCGAACCAGGTGTTGGCGCGTTCTCGGTAATTGCCGAAACAGAACCGGCATATGGCTTGGCGGGTTTAAAGCAATTAAAGGAAGGTTCCACACTCAAAGAGGCCGTGGAAAACGTACGGAAAAAGGATCCGGAAGTGTACTTCCGACAAGTTGCCGGTATCGATGCCACGGGCGACACCTATGCGTTTACCGGAGCATCCCTAAAATTTTGGAACGGCCAAGCAGCCTATCGGTCCGGTAAATACTACGTGGTGATAGGGAATCAATTGGCGGATAGTGTGCTGGACCAGATGGCGGTGACCTATGAAAATGCAAGTGGCACCCTTCCGGAACGGTTGTTGAAAAGTTTACTTGCCGGTCAAGAAGCGGGCGGACAGCTAAGCGGAAAGCAATCGGCCGCCCTAGTGGTGAAAGGCAGTGATCATGAATGGTTCAACCAACTGGATTTGCGTGTAGATGATTCCAAAACCCCGTTTGAAGACCTACAAAGACTTCTCAACTACCACTATGGTAGAATTCGCGTCAACCAAACCCTGTATGCGCTTCGAAACGGGAATCGCGCACGTGCCGAAAGATTATTGCCCGAAGCGGAACGTCTTACCCGGGGATGGAACGGAATGTCGGGCAAATTGGCCCTTGCTTATATAATGATGGGTAGCGAGGATAAAGCTGCCACTACTCTCCTACAGGCCATTCAGGAGAATCCCAAACGCATGACGATGCTACCCGCTTTTTATTGCCTTCGGGAACACCGGCTGCTAAAACCGTATATCAAAGAGAATGCTTTTTCAGTGAAAGATTGGAACAATGCTATCTCACTGCTATTACAATTGAAGCGCATTGACGAAGCCATCAGCCTTGCCAAGCGTACCTTGAAAACCTATCCAAAGGCCTCCAACACCCATTATCTCTTAGGAAAGGCTTTAACGGCAAACAAGAATGTCGCTGGCGCAAAAGTAAGTTTACAAAAGGCCTTGGCAATCGATGGCACCCATTTGGAAGCACAGCGGTTTTTAGAAAGCCTGTATGAATAGACCAGGCTTGATGGTTCAAAAAAAACGGGTTCCCGATAGGCTCCATTTTATTGACGCCTTGCGCGCATGGGCAATATTGATGATGCTACAAGGGCATTTTATAGCGGCCTTGTTGGCAGACTCCTACAGGGATACAGCGCAACCAATCTATGCCGTTTGGAGTTATTTTCGCGGGATCACGGCACCCGTTTTCTTTACCGTAAGCGGATTTATCTTTACCTTTCTTTTGATTCGAGAGGGTCGTATAGGTCTTCACAATCCGCGTGTAAAAAAAGGCGTTATCAGGAGCCTTCAACTTATCGGTATCGGATACGTATTGCAAATACGTTTTACCTTATTGTTTCAGGGAACCCTGCACCCTTCTTACAACATTGTGCATGTGCTTCAATGTTTGGGCATGTCGATCTTGTTATTGATATTGCTTTACTTGCTATGTCATCGATTTGCGCTATGGACATTTCAAATAGTCCTTGTTTCACTAACATTCGGCTCTTTTCTGTTCAAAGATTATTTTCAGTATTGGGAAGCAGGCTATTTGCCAGAAGCTATCGGCAATTACTTTACCAAGGTCAATGGTTCTGTATTTACCCTGTTCCCCTGGGTGGGTTTTGCCACCTTCGGAGCTTTCTTGGCAATCCTATTCGTTAAGAATGATCGTAAAATCAATTTTTATCCCATTACAATCGTGTTAACCACCCTAGCGGGCTTTTTGCTCGTTTCGAAGGCCTACAGCACAATTTCTTGCATAAAACTCTACCTCGGTAATGCTTTAGTACCCCTTGAGCCTGCAAACAGTTACCTCTTTGAGCATTTGGGTGCCGTGCTCCTTATTTTTGCTTTTTTCATGGCCTGTAGGTCGTATTTAAATCAAAGGATTCTGCTTACGATCGGCAAAAAAACATTACCGATCTATGTTGTTCATTCCATCGTACTGTATGGCAGTATTAGCGGACACGGACTAACGCGGTATTATTACCATTCCTTACCTCTTAACACGGTCTTGTTCTTTGTATGGGTGTTTGTTTTTGGAATCAGTATAGCAGTTATCAGGTTTGACAAGTATCGAACTATTCTATACAAGAATCCCTCGGGTAGCACAAAACGCTAGGAGCAGAAACGCATCATTTCATCGATACCCGCTTACTTTATTCAACAGCTAATGTAAGAAATTACTATCTTTAGAATTGAATTGTCAACCCCAAAGACACTTTACCTATGAGAAATGCCGCAGTACTATGCTGTCTTTCAATGCTATTCGCATGCACTGAAACCATCAGAAAAAAAGACCATCAGATCATCGAAGTAAAACAAACAGAACAGGCCCCAACGATAGACGGGCTGGCAAATGACCGTATTTGGCAGCAAGTTACCTGGCATTCGATCGATCAAAACTGGATGGGCGCCTCCTATACGCATGATGACTTCCATGGCCGCTACAAGCTTGCTTGGAATTCAAAAGCCCTTTATTTGTTGGTTGAAATAACCGACGACGTTCGTTTTGATAAAACAAAAGATCCGTTAAAGCTCTATTGGGACGATGATTGTCTTGAAATTTTTATCGATGCCGATAATTCGGGCGGACTGCATCAATACAGCCACAATGCCTTTGCTTACCATATCGCCCTCGATGGAAACGTGGTAGATATTGCCCCCGATAAATCGGAAACCTTGTACAACGAACATCTTGTATCGGCCATAAAGACCGATCAACAGCTTACCACTTGGGAGATTGCCCTTTCGGTTTATCCTTCAGATTATATAGAAGGGGGACAGAATGAGGCCGTCACGCTTTCAAAGAAGAAAAAGATGGGATTTGCACTGGCGTATTGCGATAATGATGGAAGTGCGGAAAGAGAAAACTTTATCGGATCGGTTTTTATATCCGGGGAAGATAAAAATCAGGCGTGGATCAATGCAGATATATTTGGGACGTTGCTATTGGAACAATAATCATTCAAAAATAACATCGCTGTATTTGGAGTTGATAACGATACTGCCGCCCTTATTTTTAGCAATATGGTATCCCTTTTGTACAATGGTGTTATGGTTTTTGGTACGCACCAAATGAAGTTCGGCCGGACAAGCAAATTTGGAAGCGGTAGTATTCACATAGATGGCGAACGGAGTATTGGGTGTTTTACACGCTAATTCCGAGTTTTGTAAAGAAACGTCTACTTCACTGAAATTTTTTCCGATGCTGTTTATTTTTAACGGTCCGTATTTACTCTTTACATACAACTTATCCTCCATTCGGTCGATGGTTACATCAGAGGAAGTAGCGATCAGCCGTAGGTTCTTGACCACTTCCAAATCTACTTGGTCTGAATAATCTGCCTGTAACTGTCCATAGTTCCATTTTTGCACCGCCACAGGGGAATAGGAGGCTACAATGGTAGTCTCCTTCCCGTCAATGGTATAGGCACGCAAATTAGAGTAGGACAAATTTGCATTGATGTTTTTTGTGTTCTCGGCCAAGGTAACCTCACCATGTCGTACATCCATATCAATTTTTAGGCCTTTGGGCATTTTTACTTTCAAGGTTTTTTTCACCTTGTAGTTTTTATGGGTCTCGCCATTACGGAAGTAAAAAATGTTCGCTTCATTATCATGATCTCCGTTACTGATCCAAAAACTTCTTGAATTGTTTCGAGCATGGGCCTCCCGCCTTTGATCCTGTGCACGCTCTCTCGCTTCGGCCATTTTTTCCCTGGCCTCCAACCGTCTTTCATTTTGCTCTGCGCGTCTTTTTTCTAACTTTTTCAAACGCTCTTCACGCTGTTCTTCCCTTAGCTTTTGTCTTTTCTCCATCGCTTCTCCCCGCTTCGCCATTCGCTTGCTCCATTCTTCCAACTTCTTTTCATACTCCTTATTAAACCCTTTGGAGAATTCTTCTTGCCATTCTTTTAAGTAGGTTTCCCCTTCATCTTTGAATTTTTGATAGTCAAAATTCTGTTTTGGCATGGGGGGTAAGGGTGGCATCTCTTCCATCATAGATAAATCGAAAAAAACGTTTTGGGAATCTATCGAGGGCAATGCCAAGAACAAGGAATCCATGTCTAATCTTGAAGGAAAAAGGGGTTCATGCTCAAAGTGAAAATCGTCGAACATACTGACCTGATTGTCAAAGAAAAAGGTGTTCGCATTCTTCGTTGATACGCGTACCTTCTTGCTATTTCCCTGAATATCGAACGCTTCTCTCTCAAAATAGGCGGCCGCTTCCTCCTTGGTGGCTCCTTCCAAGGTAACGGTGGCTACGATCTCAATTTGATCCTGGCTCCAGGTCTCGAACGCTATATCAGTATTGCTGGTATTGATGTCCAACACCGTTTCAGGGGTCGTATTAAATACTTCCTTATAGGTTTTTGTTTCTTTTTGCCCATAAACTACTGTGCCGATTACGCACAGTAGTAAGATTGGACATTTAAATAATACTCGTTTCAAGCTGTTCATTTTTTGATGTTTTTAAATCGTTCAACTTCGTTTTTAATTTTTGAAGTAATTGTAAGCGTAATTGAAGGTTCTTTACCAAGGCATTAATGGTCTGGTCGTTGGGACCTAAAGTATTCAACTCGGTATTTAGCTTTTCATATTCTTTATCGAGTTCGGCCAACTGTTCCATAAAACCATCGATCATTCCTTTATTATCGGGAGAAACCTCCAGTTTGGATAACACCAGGTTAATGTTCGTGACATAATAATCCTCGACCTTCTTTAAATCCGGAGAAAGATTCCCCAACGAAAGCGTGTTCGCTGGCTGTTCTTTCTGTTCTTCCGTAACCACCACTGCAGGAGGTGTATCCTTAATGTCGGTAGTACGAGTAAAAAAATAAATACCCGCAGAAAGCAAGATCGCAATACTGGCCGCAATCCCCATTTTCGGAAGCCAAGACTTCTTTTTTACAGGTAATTGCGCTGCTAGTTTCGTTGAAAACCGATCGGCATGCCCCTTCTTCATCGAAGGCAACTTCGATTCTTTTTCTCGATGTTCTTTAAACATGTCTCTAAGATCCTGTGCCATAATATGCGTCTTTTAATAATTCCTTTAGGTGTCCTTTCCCTCGTAACAACCTAGTTCTACAATTGCTGCCCGTGATTCCCAATATCTCGGAAATCTCGGCATGATCGTATCCCTCTACCAAAAACAGCTGAACTACATACCGGTACTTGTCCGGTAAGGACTCAATTGCAGTATTCACCTGATCGATCGTGAGCCTTTCATCCACACTCCAATCGTCGTCTTCGGCGATCTGCATGTACGTCTCGTCCAATGCGACCAATTTTTCTTTCTGTGCTTTTAAGAAATCAATGCTGCGATTCACCACGATTTTCTTTAGCCAAGCACCAAAAGTAACGTCTCCTTTAAACTGATGTATCTTTTCAAAGGCCTTAATGAACGATTCTTGCAAAACGTCTTCTGCATCATCCTCATTCTTTAAAAAGCGCATCGCGACATAAAACATACCATCACAGTATTTTTTGTAAAGCGCCATTTGCGCCTTACGGTCGTTTTGTTTACATCTCGATACAAGATCAATTTGAAACATTGGTCGGTTCCTAGATTTTGGTTACAGTTGTTATCTAAAGGACGATAAAAAAAATACGATGTTGCAAAAAACAATTATTTTTACTCAAATAAAATGTATTTGCCTTGAAACAAGTAACGCTAAGCACTCCTTTTATTACGTTGATTGTGCTCGACTATGGTGCTATTATTCAAAAATTATTGGTCAAGGACAAAAACGGAAATACCGTAAACGTGGTGATTGGGAAAGATTTTCCTTCTGAATATACCAGTGATGACGTATTTCTAGGGGCCTGTGTTGGAAGGTATGCCGGTCGTATTTCCGGCGGGACCTTTGAGTTAGATCGTGAAAAGTTTTTTTTGCATCACGAAAACGGGGTGCACCTACATGGAGGAAAAGAGGGCTTTGGAAAAAAGTACTGGACTTTTGATGAGGTGAGCCATGGGAATTCCCCCTTTGTGCGCCTATCCTATACCAGTAAGCATTTAGAAGAGGGCTATCCGGGCAATGTAAAGGCTTCGGTTACCTATCGGCTGGAGAACAACCAACTACATATTATTCACAAGGCCATTACCGATCGCACGACCGTTATCAACCTTACCAACCACTCGTATTTTAGGTTAGACGATGCGCCGACCATTGATAAGTATGAACTACAGCTCAACTGTTCACAGTATTTGGAAACGGACCAGCAGTCGCTACCTACGGGAAAAGTGGTGTCGGTCAAAAAAAGCGATTATGATTTTAGGAAGGAACGTCCCATGCGCAACACCCGATTGGATACGCCTTTCATCATCGATACCAAAATGTATGTTGCGGCGGCGATCCGTTCAAGATTGTCCGGCATTGGAATGAAGGTAATCACCAATCAGCCCGCCATGGTGGTCTACACTCCCCCGGACATGCCGGCCATCTGTTTTGAAACACAAAACTATCCAGATGCACCGAATTTTCCCGAATTTCCCAGTAGTATCCTGCGGCCCGAGGAAGTTTATGAAAACCGGTCGCAGTTTATTTTTGACCTGGATTAAGCAATTCTAAAATAGTGCTATCCAAGGAGGGTACACCCTGTGATTTTCAAAAAACCGTTTCCCGTTCATCTCAAATAATTGCTACAAGTGGGTGCTAATTTTAGTACCTTAGAGCAACTGAAACATAGAAAAAATGAAGTTTTTAAAACGATTGATCGTCACCCTCATCGTATTGGGCTTACTCGGGTATTTTGTGGGCATGCCCTATATGAAAGAACACACCAAAAAACACAGCCCGGAAGAAACGACCACCTTTGCTAAAAACAACATGGATCTTAGTGTGACCTATTCAAGGCCGGCAAAAAAAGGAAGGGTCATTTTTGGGGAACTCGTACCTTATAATGTAGATTGGCGTACGGGCGCGAACGAACCCACAACATTTACGACGGCTTCCACTATTCAAGTCATGGGGAAGGGGCTGCCCGCAGGTACCTATTCTCTGTGGACCAAACCGGGAGCGGCCCAATGGGATGTTATCTTTAATAAGGAAGTACCCGACTGGGGAGTGACCATTCTAAGTGGCGGAAAAGAGACGACCCGTAATCCCGAAGCGGATGTGGTTACGGTGACCGTACCCAGTGAAACGCTGGCACAGGTCGTGGAAAAATTCACGATCGCATTTGAAGGAAGTGAAACTGCACAAATGGTTCTATCGTGGGATACGACCCAGATACGTGTTCCCTTGAACAACTAACATTGGCCAAAAGAACAAACATTGACGCTGCGAACAGTTCCAAGATCCAGGACAAACGAAAGCATGTCCCTAGCGAACAGGAACTCTTTGCCGGTATACAATCGGGAAACAAGGCACGATTGGCCCAAGCCATAACCCTTGTGGAGAGCACCAAACTTGCCGATGCCCAGAAGGCACAGCAATTGTTGGAGCAATGTCTACTGCGTAAGAATCGGTCCGTTCGCATTGGTATTACCGGGGTTCCCGGTGTGGGTAAAAGTACGTTCGTAGAGACCTTGGGCAAGCAGCTCATCGCCTTTGATAGAAAGGTGGCCGTGCTGGCCGTGGACCCAACCAGTAGTAAGAACAAAGGGAGTATTCTAGGGGATAAAACCCGAATGACCGAATTAAGTAGGGATGCAAATGCCTTTGTTCGCCCCTCGCCCTCGGGTAAATCTCTGGGAGGGGTCGCCCAAAAAACGCGTGAAACCATTATACTGTGCGAAGCTGCAGGCTATGATGTGGTACTGGTCGAAACGGTCGGGGTGGGCCAGAGCGAAACCGCCGTACATGGCATGGTCGATTTTTTTCTTCTTTTAAAACTTTCGGGAGCGGGAGATGAACTGCAAGGTATTAAACGCGGTATCATTGAAATGGCAGATGCCATCGTGATTAACAAGGCCGATGGCGATAATGTAAAAAAAGCAAAACTGGCGGAGGTAGATTTTAAAAGGGCCCTGCAATTGTATCCCCCAAAAGAAAATGGTTGGTTGCCGGTAGTGCGCTCCTGTTCCGCCTTAGAGAATACGGGTATTAAAGAAGTGTGGGAAGTGATCGCGGAGTACTTGGAAGAAGCGACCGATAGTGGCTACCTTCTTGAGAAACGAAGGCGGCAAAATAAATATTGGTTGTTACAGACCATTGAAGAACGTTTAAAGACGGACTTCTTTAACCATTCGGAAATCAAACAGCAACTAACCCTTGTTACCGAAAAAGTCATGCGAAACGAAACATCGCCCTTTAGGGCAGCAGAGGAATTATTGCAACACTGGAAAGACCAAGGATAGCCTTCGCAATAAACAATCCCAACGTCCCCCTGCCATGTGCCAAAATCTGCCGCGTTTCCCTAAAATAAAAAACATAACTTTGCCGCCATATTAAAACCAGTTCATGAACCTTGTCACCAGCGAACGCTTATCGATTGTAGTACCCTTGTACAATGAGGAAGACAATGTGGTATTGCTTACCGAGAAAATTCACGAAAGCCTTGAAGGGTATCACTACGAGATTATTTACATTGACGACTTCTCAAAAGATACGACCCGTAAAAAGGTGAAGGCCATGAAAGACCCCAAGGTGCATCTAATTGAACTCAAAAAGAACTATGGCCAAAGTCTCGCTTTGGCGGCGGGTATCGATCACGCCAGTGGCGAGTACATTATTACTATGGATGGGGATTTACAAAACGACCCCAGTGACATCACCCATATGTTAGCGCATGTTGTAAATGACGACTATGATGTGGTAACCGGTATTCGTAAGAAAAGAAAAGATTCGTTTGTCAAAACAATTCCCTCTAAAATTGCCAATTTTTTGGTGCGCCGAGTAACCTCGATGGATATTAAGGACAACGGGTGTGCCCTAAAAGTATTTACAAAAGACATCGCCAAAGAATTGAACCTTTATGGGGAAATGCATCGTTTTATCAACCTTCTTGCGTACTTGGAAGGGGCGCAGATAAAACAAGTACCGGTCAAACACCACGCGCGCCATTCGGGCGTTTCCAAATACGGTCTTGAACGGGTGTTCAAAGTGGTGGCCGATATGATGCTATTACTCTTTATACGCAAATATTTTCAGCGCCCCATTCATCTCTTCGGAATTTTTGGTTTCTTATTGATCTTGGTAGGTGTTTTGATCAATTTTTACCTATTGTTCGTAAAGTTTTACTTCGGACAGGATATCGGTACCAGACCGTTGTTGATTTTTGGTCTTATGTTTATTTTGGCCGGCATACAACTGTTCACCATAGGGATTGTAATGGAGCTCCTGATACGTACCTATTATGAATCACAGAACAAACGTCCCTATAGGGTCAAAAAAGTGACCGTCGGTGGCAGTGCGGCGTAAACATCTTTTTACCTTATTGAAGCTGGTCATCAGTGCCGCCTTGATATACTTCATATTTACCAAAATTTCCTTCAGCACGGTGGTGGGCACCCTTAAAAGCAGTAGACCTCTGTATCTATTCTTGGCCGTTGTACTCTTTGTCATTTCCAAAATACTAGCTGCTTTTCGTCTGAACGGCTACTTTCATCAACTACAACTTTTTTTGACACAGAAAAGCAACCTGAAACTGTATCTCTTGGGGATGTTCTATAACCTTTTTCTACCCGGAGGCATCGGTGGCGATGCGTACAAGGGGTATGTAATACAGAAAAAATTCGATATCAAAACCAAGAAGGTAATTTCTGTTTTACTATTAGATCGTCTTAGCGGCTTACTGCTGCTCTTCGTATACGCCTGTTTTTTGGCCCTGCTTTTAAACAGTGCAGAACTCCTTCGTTTCAAATGGCTTATTGGGAGCGCAGGGTTGCTTTCAATTGTTTTTTTTTGGTGGTTGAACCGTACTTTTTTCAAGGACACCATGGCAGTGTTTTGGCAATCCGCAGGCTATTCCGCCCTGGTACAGTTGGCACAGTTGGCGAGTGTGTTCTTCATCCTCAAAGCCTTGTCCGTATCGGTGTACACCATTGGCTATTTATTCATCTTCCTTATTTCTTCCATTGTAGCCGTAATACCTTTGACGATTGGAGGGTTGGGAAGTCGCGAACTTACTTTTTTCTATGGAGCGGAGTTATTGGGGCTAGATGAAGGCAGTTCTTTCAGCATTAGCGTTGCCTTTTTTATGATTACGGCCTTCGTATCGCTCTTTGGTCTGTGGTACCATTTAAAAAAACCGGCAATAGAAGTGTATAAGGGATAGTGTCGGGACTGAGGCAAAGACGGTGAAAGCGGAATCAAATCCTATTTTCGATTACCAGCCGGGGCAAAAAAACTTTTTGGTCGGTTTTACTTTTTTCTTATCAAGAAACAATTTTGCCATACATTTTGGTACAAAGGTCAAAATACATCTTCATCAAAGTCATTATTGTAACTCGTTTTTATTGCTCTTATCTTAATACACTAAAAAAAGGCAAACCCACTAATAAATGTGGATCAGGTGCATTTTTTCGACCACCTTGTTTCGGGTAGAAGGGTCCAAGAACTTTCCTTGCAAGCGGGTAATTCTAAAGTGGTCTTCGCTGAACTGTTGGTCCCAGTCAAACCCCATATTGTTCAATTCCCGTAGCTCTATATCCGTAGCATACACCCAAATATTTTTCTTATCCATAATTCCCGCTATAGAGGAGATATGCACGGGGTGCTTGTTATAAAAATCCAAGGACCACGTATGGCGTGCGGATAGTTTGTATATTTTATCGACCGGGATATCGTTTTCGGCCACCACCTGTGCCATTTCGCTCCCCGCCTGATACTTCAGTAACGAAGGATAGAAATGCGCATTCAGTACCACATTCAACAATAGCGAGGCATACGCCGCGATAGTAATGATCCTCAGATAGTAGGCCTCTCTTTTCAAACAAAAATAGATGATGAGCAGAAAAGAGGCGAACAGGCCCATGGAAGCAAAGATACTCTTGAACTTAAACACGAAGAAACAAATCAATACGGTCGCAATGAATACAATGCTCAATACAACATACTGCATTCCCAGGAGAAACTTGATCGTTTTCTTTTTTTCATACCTGTACAGACTATAAAGGTAAGAAGCGGTCAACACCGAAAAAAGTGGCATGGTAATATTCAAATAGTGGGGTAGCTTGAACTGCGCAAAACTAATGGTAATGAAAATCAGCACAATCCCTCCCAACGTCAGAAACTCATAGGTAGGGCGGTAGGCAAACTTTAACTTATAAAACGTTTTGACCCTGCTTGCCATTGCCATAATTCCTGCGATGGTCCATGGTAAGAATACCCATAGAAACGTATGAAAGAAAAACAGGTAATCACTGCTGTTCTTGCCCAGCCCCTGCCCGCTCATTCGTTCAAAACTTTGTTCCCAAAAAATGAACAATAGTCCGGTGCGCCCACCCTTTCCCCGAATAACCTTTTCAGGATGCAGATCAAATTGATGGTAATAGGCATACAACATCGGAAGGATGGTTATGGCGAAAACAAGCAATGCAATCAACACCTTCCAGTGAAACAAGGCCGCCCACTTTCGGGTATAGGCCAGATGGCAAAGCAAAGGAAAACCAATAACCAACAAGGCAATCTGTCCCTTGGTCGAAAAAGCGATTCCGGCGCCGAACGCTCCCAAGAGCAATGGCAGCAACTTCTTTTTTTCAACATAGGTAGCCAACTGCCAGATGGCAAAAATGGCAAAACCGGTAAGCACCGCATCGGTACGCACATCGATCACCGAAAGGACGATCGTCTGTGCCGTGAGAAATATAAGGGCCGCTAGCTTCCCCGTATCTTTGTTATATAATAATTTCCCTAGACCATAACAGCTATAGCCCGCCAAAAAGGTGGATAAGATCGCAGGAATGCGATACGCCCAATCGAACAGGCCAAAAATTTTAAAGGAGAGTGCCGCCAACCAATAATGCATATGGGGCTTATCCAGGTACTCCTCCGGACCTTTGAAAAGGTTTAAAAAGTCGTTTTCCTGCACCATTCTCATGGCCATTGTGGCAAATTGGGCCGAGTCGTTCTCGAAGAGGGTAGCAAACATTCCCACGACGTAGACCAAGACCACAAGTAACAGTAAAAACCAGTACCTTCTATTCGAAATCATAAGGAATTCTGTGCAGTGCAAATATATACAACTTTGCAAAGATCCATCCAAAAATTGTCCCTATTACCATTCCCGTGAGGACATCCAATGGAAAATGTACCCCGATATAAATCCTACTGTAGCCCACCAAAAATGCCCATGGCACTATAAGAATCCAGAGATAGCGATATGTGGATCGCAGCAAAATACTAAAGAAAACTGCCACAGCCATTGTGTTCCCGGCATGGGCGGAAAAATAACCGTATGTACCCCCGCAGTATCCTTTTACCAAACGCATCGCCCCACTCAAGTCATCATCATAACAAGGTCTTAAGCGCTGAAAACCATCCTTAAAAAAATTGGCAAGTTGATCGGTCACCACAATGGTAAGTGCTACGGTAACAAGCAGTACTATTAGTTTTTTGACCCCCAACGCCCTATAGCCGAGGAACAATAACAGCACATATACCAGCAATGAGATAAAACCTACCTTATTGGTCAGGAGCATCCAAAAAGCATCCCAAGTAGTAGACCCTGCATTGTTAAGCAGCAAAAAAAGCTCCTTGTCGTACTGTAGAAGTTGTTCTAACATCCTTTTTATTCTTCGTACCGGGCGACCTCCCGATCATAGAAATCGGTCGCTTGTTGTATGAGGTTTTCCGCTTCCGTCTCCAGTTCTTTTTCATCTTCAGTTGTAAAATCTTCCAGCCATTCTACCGAATCGTTTTCAAGATTTATGATAAAGCGCGGATACTCGGTATGAATGATAAAAATAGCCGTCGGAAAATCAGTATTATCGCCCAACAAAAATTTAGGTATTTCCATAGTTTGTTTTGATATTATGCGTGCTTTGTAGCAATCAGTTTTTTGGTCAAATAGTTAAATCGAAGATACAACATAAAGGCGGAGGCTGTAAGGCCCGCTAACAACCCTACCCATATCCCAGTACTCTTCAATTCGGTATGAAGCCCCAAATAATAACTGATCGGAAAACCGATCAACCAATAGGCAATAAAGGTTATTACGGTCGGGATCTTCACATCTTGCAAGCCTCTCAAAGCTCCCAGGACCACCACTTGGATCCCGTCGCTGATCTGAAAGAACGCCGCTATCAACAACAATTGTGCGGCCAAGAAAATTACTTCGGCATTATCGGTCATGTTCAAGGTATCGTTTACATCTAGATATACTGTGGGGAACCAGTTTCTAAAAATCAAGAAAAGCGCGGCAAACACGATTTCGACCAAAAAGGTGAGAAAAAAAATAGACTGTGCAATGCGCCGCAATTCCTTAAAATTTTGGAGTCCTTTTTGATTCCCGACGCGGATCATGGCGGCGACCCCTAGCCCCATGCCGAACATAAAGGTCATACTACTCAGGTTCAGCGCGATTTGGTTTGCCGCTTGGGTGTTCTTCCCTAAAACTCCGCTTAGCAATATAGCGGCCGTAAAAATGGCAACCTCAAAAAACATTTGTAGTGCCGAAGGGAAACCAAGGCCCACAATCTTCTTCATCACCTTTTTCTCGATCGTCTTAAAATCAAAACCAGTTACATAACTTCGAAACTTCTGTTGGCCCCGCAGTAAAAACCAAATGTAAACGACCATCAAAATACGGGATATAAGCGTGCCTATGGCCGCTCCTACAATTCCCATCTTTGGAAAGCCAAGCGAACCAAATATTAACAAGTAATTTAAAATGATATTTACAATGTTTGCAATCACCGTGGCATACATAGGGTACCGAGTCTGGGACAAGCCCTCCGAAAACTGTTTGAATGCTTGAAAAATAATTAAGGGGATAAGCGAAAACGCCACAATTTCAAAATATGGGATCGCCAAGGCAACCACTTCTTCTGGCTGTCGCATATATTTTAAAAAAGGCTTACAAAGCATAAGCGTCGCAAAAAGGGCAAGCCCCAGACCCGTACAAAGGACCAACCCATGCTTGAGTGCACTTTTCGCACCCTGGGGATTCTCGGCACTATCGGCTTCCGCAACCAAAGGGGTGATGGCCGTTGAAAAACCAATACCCAAAGACATGGCGATAAAAACAAAGGCATTTCCCAAGGATACCGCCGCCAGTTCGGCCGTTCCCAATTGGCCCACCATAATGTTATCGGCAAAGCCCACAAAGGTATGCCCTAGCATACCCATGATTACGGGAACTGCCAATTTGGTATTGTACTTAAATTCGCTGGTGTATTTTTCTAACAAGACCTACTGCTTAACAATCGTTTCAAGAAAGAGGTTCAATGCGCTAAAACTTCCGTTCAATAATTTGTTTCATACTCACATCTTCATAATTACGCTTTACGAAATCGAGCCCCAAATCCAACACCTCGCCCATTTTGGTGCACTTTTTAAAGTCCATGTCGAGCGTGAGGTCATAAATTTGATCTTTCAGGGATTCGATATTTTCGGGAATGGAAATAGTATCCTGTTTGCAAATTTCGCGAAGATTTTTAATGCGTGCCCCTGAACTGAGAATTCTTTTTGCAACAATTGATCGTTCCTCCACCTTGTACTGATCTACCGAGTGTTTTTGCAACCTGGAACGCACCAATTCGACCATTTGATAATTTTCCTTGAAGAATTGAGGCCGGTAGACTTTTAGTTTCCCCTCGAAGCATTGCTGGTCAAAATCGATGGCCCGAATGCGGTAGACGACCTGATCAAAATCGTGCACCGGCACGATCACATAATTATAAGAACGCATATCACCCAACAAACGAATCATACAACGTTCATTGAATTTCACGAACTCTTTCGCCAGCTGCGCCTTTTCGGGTTCTGTGCATTTGGGAAGAAAGTCCTTGATAAAAACATCTCCGGGTATGCCCGCAATATGCTCCTCGATCAAGGTATCCTTATAGACCAAAAAGTTCAGGTTGTAAGGAGACAGCATATGTTCCAACTCCAACCCGTACACCCTTGAAGCATCTGTTTTTTTTACATAGAAATAAGTGAAGTTATCATTCAGGATATTTCGCACTTTTATGCGAAACGGCTTTGAATTCCCGAAAGTGCAGTAGTCTACCGCATCGACGTTCAAATAGGGATTAATGCTATTGCTCCCGTCGGAATGCAAGATAGAATATACCTCCTTTAGGCTCTTGTCGATCTCATTACGATCAAATTCCGAATAGTACACCCGCACCCAAAGGGTATCTACATCATCGGCATCATATACGACCACAGAACCTGAAAATCGGAGTAAATCCTCGTAAAATATAGGGATTTCGATCTTCCGGCTGTATTTTTCCAAATACCCATCGAGTGCATCACCCACCGGGTAGGCGGGCTTTTTCTTGGACATCAACTTTTCGTCAGACATATTCTTCCCATATTTGTAACAAATCTAAGCTTTCTTCGTCAAGTTAGCAGCAACCTTTTAAACCCAACTAATTTTGGAAACAATTCTTACTGTAAACAATCTGACCAAAAAATTTGGATCGCTTACCGCGGTAAAAGACCTATCCTTTCAGATAGAAAAAGGGAATGTTTATGGTATCCTGGGCCCGAACGGTAGTGGAAAGTCGACCACCTTGGGCATTGTCTTGAACGTAGTGAACCGCACCGCAGGTGATTTTTCCTGGTTCGACGGTACCACCTCTACCCACCATGCGTTGAAAAAAGTGGGTGCCATTATTGAAAGACCCAATTTCTACCCCTACATGACGGCGATTCAAAACCTGAAGCTGGTTTGTAAAATCAAGGAGGTCCCCAACGATAAAATTGAAGAAAAATTAGAATTGGTAGGCCTTTTGGACCGCAAGGAAAGTAAGTTCCGTACCTATTCCCTTGGTATGAAGCAGCGCTTGGCCATTGCCTCTGCACTGCTCAACGATCCCGAGATTCTCATCTTGGATGAACCTACCAATGGCCTGGACCCTCAGGGAATTCATCAAATTCGTGAAATCATTAAAAAAATTGCGGCCAAAGGCACCACGATCTTGCTTGCCTCCCATTTGCTGGACGAAGTTGAAAAAGTTTGCAGCCACGTGGTAATCCTACGAAAAGGAGTAAAACTTTATTCGGGAACGGTCGACGGCATGCTGGCCAGCCACGGTTTCTTTGAACTCAAAACCGCGCAGGCTGCCGAACTGGTCGATTATCTTACGGGAAATGCCAGTTTCGGGGAAGTGAAACAAGAAAACGGATTGGTTACCGCCTTTCTGAAGGAAGAAATGATGGCAGAAGCACTGAACAAAACCCTTTTCGAAAAGGGCATCTTTCTCTCTCATCTCGTTAAACGAAAAGAAAGCCTCGAAGAACAGTTCTTAACGTTGACCAAAAACAAAACTAACTAAGCACCCGACCGCAGCATGATACGTTTACTACAAATAGAATTTATAAAACTTTGGAACAACCGATCAAGTCGTTTTTTGATCGTTTCCTATTTCGCCTTAATGACCTTGATCGCTTTTGTATCGAGTATTAAGTTCAACTACGGGCCTTTAAAGTTCAATGTTGCCGACATAGGTATCTTCAATTTTCCCTATATCTGGCACTTCAACACCTTTATGGCGGCCTTTTTAAAGCTATTCCTTGCGATCGTAATCGTGTCTATGATTGCCAATGAGTATAGCAACAAAACCATTAAGCAGAACCTCATCGACGGGTTGAGCAAAAAGGAATTTATCCTATCAAAGTTTCTGACCATTGTCTCATTTTCCTTGATTTCTACCCTCTTTATTTTCGTGGTCTCCATGATTCTGGGCCTCATGCATTCCCCGTATGATGAGATCAGCATTATCTTCTCGGACCTGGAATATTTGGTCGCATACTTTATTAAACTCTTAGGGTTCTTTTCCTTCTGTTTCTTTGCCGGGATGTTGATCAAACGGTCTGCCTTCGCACTTGGTTTTTTGTTTATCTGGTTTATTGGAGCGGAAATCATCCCCTATGTTTATTTGGCTTCGAACCATTCCAAGGAATATGCCGATAGCGTGTACCAATTTTTCCCTTTTGGATCTATTTGGACGACCATTGAAGAGCCTATTACACGGCTTTCTGTGATACAATCGGCCGTACAGACCATTGGTGAAGAGGTAACCAAAGAATATGCCGTACATTGGTATGAGCTGCTCATTGTATTGGGGTGGACCGCCTTTTTCATCTACGGTTCCTACGCACTGCTCAAAAGAAGAGATCTCTAATCCATACTGCTTATGGCATCGAATTGAATACAAGATAGCGTGCGCTGAAACAGCCGTGC
Source organism: uncultured Flavobacteriaceae bacterium (assembly GCA_947500385.1). Taxonomy (GTDB): domain Bacteria; phylum Bacteroidota; class Bacteroidia; order Flavobacteriales; family Flavobacteriaceae; genus Pelagihabitans. Next base: position 186,309 of record CANMSA010000001.1, read on the forward strand.
TTCCCGACCGTTTATCCGGGTTTTTGTGTATTTATTCGTTACAATCCGAAAGAAAAAGCTATTTGCATTATATTGTGAGGGAGAATCACCCTTAAATGAAAAAAATAGTTCTGGTATTACTGCTGGTGACTGGTGGGCTATGCAGCGCTCAGACCGCAAATGACTGTACCAATGCCATTGTCGTTTGTGGCAACAGCACGGTATCGTCCAATGCTTCCGGGTTCGGTACTCAAGAACTCGACAACGAATCGAACCCCTGTGCTTTTGAGGAAGTCAATAGTCTATGGCTACGGCTAAATGTTGACACCACAGGAATGCTCTCCTTCACCCTTACTCCCGACAATACCGATATATCGGTCGATTATGATTTTTATGTATTCGGACCTAATTTTAATTGTGGTAGCTTTAACGACCCCATTCGATGCTCTACTACCAACCCTTCGCAGGCCGGCCTAACCAATAATTTAACGGGGTTACGGGATAGTGAGAACGATGACTCCGAGGGTCCTGGTTCACTGGGAAACAGTTTTGTTTCCTCCTTACCGGTAACGGCCGGAGAAACCTATTATTTACTCATTGATAGACCCTTGGGCAATGGCGGCTTTAGTTTGGATTGGAACGGTTCGGCGAACTTCATAGACCCCCCACCTATTATTGGGCAGCCGGATGCCTTTGAACTCTGCTTTGCAGACCGGGGCAGTTTTTTGGATTTGACCCAAAATCAAAATCAGATAGCGACAGATCCTATGATATCTTTCGAATATTTTCTGAGCCGGGCGGATGCCTTTGACGGGTCGAACCCCTTGGCAGACCCTACCAATTACTTGATCCAAGATGCCACTACAGTGTACGTAAAAGTTACCGGTGCCAATAGTTGTTTTGAGGTATTGGACCAACAGATCATTATAGATGAGCCGGTGGTCGCCACCCTTGAGTACATAGCCTGTGATCCCAATGGTGATGGTATAGAGGAATTTCAGATCAGCCAAATTGTTGCGGATGTACAAAGTGAAATCCGAAACCCATCCAACTACACCGTAAGCATTCACCCGACACAGCTAGAAGCCGACAATGACACGGGCTCTATTGCAGCTGCCGGTTATACGACCGCCACTACGCAGCTATATGCAAGGATCGAGGCAAATAGCAACAACGCCTGCTTTAGTACGTTGGCCATTGGGCTCGAAGTTATTCCAAGTCCTATCGTTGTACCTACGGAACTGGTGCAATGCGATATTGATTTGGCCAATTCTACCGATGGGATTACCCGCGTTAACTTAGATGAGTTTTTTGCAGAAGTAGGAACAGGTACGTCTTTTCAATATGATTTTTTCGAGAGCGAGTTGGAAAGAAGCAATGACGAGGCCATTCCAAATCCTTTTGACTATGAGAACAGCACCCCATTTTCACAGTTGCTCTATTACCGGATCCGCACGGACATTTGTACCATTCTGGGGGAAATGACCTTACAAATACTACCGACCCCAATTGTTTTAAATGTGCAGAGCCCTTTGGTGGCCTGTGATCAGAATGCAGAGGATATCGCTTTGAGCGGTGCGTTTGATCTGGAAACTTTCGGGAATACGGTTTACCCGGGAACCGAAGTAGCCTTTTATGCCACTGTCGAAGATGCCTCGCTCGAGCTAAACCCTCTTCCCGCGGTGTTCGTTTCAGAGGCAAGGTCTATTTTTATACGCATCGAAGATGGCAATCAATGCCGCACGGTCGAGGAGCTATCATTGCTTGTAAACCCATTGCCGGCCGTAACGCTCGACCCCTCATACTATATCTGTACGGAAAACCCCGAACTGGATTTGACCGCCCCGGAAGGTTTTGATCGTTACCGTTGGATCCGTACCGAGGGCGGAAACGAAATAGAAGTTTCGAATGCACGGCCCGTAACGATCAACGGTCCGGGAAACTATCGTTTGGAAGTGGGAATTGCCTATGTGACCAATGGTGTGGAACTTTTATGCTATAACAGCGCGGATTTTACGGTGCTACCATCCAACGCAGCCACGATTGTGGATATCATGATCACCGATGCTTCCGATAACAATGCTATTGATATACAGGTAAGCGGGGACGGGGACTACGAATACAGTCTAGATGCTATTAATTATCAGGACGGCAGCCTTTTTCAAAATCTACCGGCAGGCCCTGCAGCGGTGTACATACGGGACAAAAATGGATGTGGTATTACCAATGCCGATATTACCATTTTGGGATATCCCAAGTTCTTTACCCCCAACGGAGATAATCAAAATGATTCCTGGCAACTGATCGGGCTGGATCCTGCACTTGTGCAAAATACGGTGATAAGCATTTTTGATCGCTATGGAAAACTCATTAAACAATTTAGTGCCAACAGTGGAGGTTGGGACGGAACGAGCAACAGTAATCTGATGCCCAGTGCCGACTATTGGTTCAAAGTTAAAATCGGCGCCAGCCGTGAATTTAACGGACATTTCACACTTAAAAGATAGACTTTTTAGTACCTTACAAGACGATTGCCGCAATGAAGAAGAAACTACTATATATATCCCTGCTCTTGGCAAGCATTCTTGGGTACTCCCAGACCTGCCCTACGCTTAGTAGCCCTATGAGCGGAGATACCGATGTTCCGGTTGAAAGTACCCTCTCATGGAATGCGGTAGAAGGGGTGACCGGATATCAAATTTCAATTGGAAATGCAGCCGGGGGGACCGAATGGGCCGACCATATTGCCGTAGGAAGCGCAACCAGTTTTACCCCGCCGACCGGCCTGCCCGAAAACCGGGTATTGCACATTACGATCACGTTGTTCTTTTTTGACCGTCCGGATATCGAGTGCCCGGCAGGAAGTTTTCGAACCGAGGATGTTGTCATACGCCCGTCGTGCGGAGTTATACGAAGCCCGGCAGACGGAGCGACCGATGTGAACGCGGCCACGACCATTGGATGGAATTATATTCCCAAAGCAACGGGATATCGAATCGCAATAGGGACCAGCATGGGTGGGGAAGAGCTGTTACCGCTCACCGATGTGGGCAATGTACTTTCATACCTTCCGACAGCGGAACTTCCGCTCGAGACCGAAATTTTTGTCCGCATTATTCCTTATAATGAGAATGGTCCGGCCCTGGGTACATGCACCGAGTTTAGTTTTACCACTGGAGAACGCGCGGTACTGCCCGGTTGTACGAATCTGATAACACCGGCAAATGGCGCCATCAATGTTCCCCTCACCCCATTGATTGAATGGACGGCGGTCCCCGGAGCTACCGGTTACCTGGTTTCCATCGGCAGTTCACCAACCGTCAATGATGTGATCGATAATGCGGCCTTTACCAATAATTCTACCTTCGTCATCGATTTTGATCCGAATAGAACCTTTTTTATCACTATTGTACCATTTAATGATGCAGGTTTGGCCCTTGAATGTCAACAACAATCATTTTCGACGATTTTAGGATGCGGCCCTTTCTTTGATAGCGTTACAGGGGAGCTAGTTGATCTGGCACCGGAAATTGACTTCCCCGATACCGTATCCTTTTGTCAGAACCAAATTCCCTACACGGTGCAGACTGAAGATACCGCCGAAGGGTTTCGATGGTACAAAGTGGAAAGCAATGGCAATGAAGTGCTTTTATCGAGCACGTCGGAAGTTTCCCTTACGGAAACCGGCAACTATCGGTATGAGGCCTATAATACCGTTTCCCAAGACACCAACATCATTGAATGTACCAGCAGCAAGGAATTTAATGTAGTAGCCTCTGAAATTGCCACTATTACCAATGTAAGTGCAGGACCCGGGCAAAATGGGACCATCGCCATTACAGTGCAAGCGAGTGGCATTGGAGACTATGAGTATGCCCTGGGAAGTAGTGATGGCCCCTATCAGGACAGTGCCGTTTTCACCAATGTTCCCTTAGGTAGCTATACTATTTATGTTCGCGATAAAAATGGGTGTGGAATTGCCGAAACCAACTTTGATCAGGACCTGACCGTGGATGGTTTTCCGACCTTCTTTACGCCGAATGGGGATGGAGTGAACGATTTTTGGCAGTTTGTCCCCCCCTTGGCAACAGGAGAGGTAAACGTTCGTAGTATTTTTATTTTTGATCGCTATGGTAGGTTTATAGCACAATTAGATCCCCTTGCACAGGGTTGGGATGGCAATTCAAATGGAACCCCCCTCCCCTCGGCGGATTATTGGTTTAAAGCAATCGGCTTGAAAAATGAAGAGATAAAAGGGCATTTTGCTTTGAAAAGATAGCAATCCCTTTTTTTGCGTTACCCCTTGCTATGTGGAGAAAAACGCTTTTTTTGTTGCTACTATTTACCACTTCGTATGGTATGGCACAAGAGTGCCCGAAACTTACGTATCCCAGAAATGAAACCACCCAAATAGCGGTAGATGCGACCATTACCTGGCCCTCGGTCCCTGGCGTAATCGGCTATCTAATCTCATTGGGCACCACTCCCGGCGGGGTCGACATCCTTAACCAACGCTCGGCGGGACTCACCAATTCATTTACACCCGAAACAGGCTTACCGGATAACACGACCATTTACGTGACCATCAGCATGTTTCTCCCAAACCAACAGCTCAAGGTATGCCCCGGCGAATTTTTTACCACTGTAGATGTCACACAGCCACCTTCTTGTACCGCACTAAACGGAGCCGTCGCTGGTGGCAATGCCGTTCGGGTCAACGAGAAAATCACATGGGACTATGCCCCTACCGCTACTGGATATCTCCTCTCTTTGGGCACTACCGCAGGCAACTACGACCTCGCCGAGAATTTAGACGTTGGAAACGTACTCGAATATCGGTTCCCCGGGAACCTTCCTTTGAACCAAGATATTTTCATTCGTGTGACCCCCTATAATGAAAATGGGGATGCCGCCCCTTGCCGGGAGGATACGTTTTCAACGGGCGTTCCCACGGTTGATTGTACGGACAAAAAACCAGTGATCGACATCCCCGACCGTTTGGGCATTTGTGCGGACAACCTACCCACTACGATCGGTACCCAGGCCGTTGCTAGTGGATACCGTTGGTTGAAACTGGATTCGAACGGAGACGAGACCTTGCTTTCGGAAACCCGGGAAGTGGCCTTGTCGGACATCGGTACCTACCGTTTGGAAGCCTATAACAACATCAATGATGCGGGCAATATCGTGGAATGCACAAACACCCAACTCTTTGAAGTGGTCTTCTCGAAGGCCCCGATCATACGTTCGGTAGCCGTCCGTCGTGAGAGTGGCGGACTGCGCATAGAGGTAAACGTTACGGGAACAGGTGATTATGAATACGCTTTGGACTTTGAAAACAACGCCTACCAAGACAGTCCCATATTTGAGAACGTCAGCGATGAGGAGCATACCGTATTCGTTCGAGATCGCTATGGTTGCGGGACCGCTCAGCGCCTTGTCGAAGCATCGTTATCGCGTAAAAATTTCCCGCGCTATTTTACCCCGAACGGCGATGGAATAAACGATTTTTGGCAATTTGTTCCTCCGCCCGAAAGTGGAGAAATCAATGTAGAAAAAATTTACATTTTTGATCAATATGGTAATTTTCTAACACAACTAGATCCCCGTTCACAAGGTTGGAATGGTTCCTATAATGGTCGGCCCTTACCATCTTCGGATTACTGGTACCGGGCCATCTCCTTTAGCAGAAAAGAAATAAAAGGACACTTTACCCTGAAACGATAGGTTGCGCTAGGGATGGAGGCGGCACCCCGCATACCCTTTTTAGGGAATGCGGCGTATAGCCGAAAGCCCGACCTTGGGAGCGCCAAAATTACCGAAAATCAACCCTTGTATTACCTGCCTATTGTTTATTTTTATGAAATGAAATTCAAGGTAGTATCAGAATTTGAACCCATGGGGGATCAACCACAGGCCATCAAACAATTGGTAGACGGTATGGCCGCTAACGAGCGGTACCAAACACTCTTGGGAGTAACCGGTTCGGGAAAGACCTTTACGGTAGCGAATGTCGTGGCCGAATCGCAGCGCCCCACCCTGGTACTGGCCCATAACAAGACGTTGGCAGCGCAATTGTACTCTGAATTCAAACAGTTTTTTCCGGACAATGCAGTGGAGTATTTTGTATCGTACTACGACTATTATCAACCAGAGGCGTTTATACCCACCTCTGGCCTATATATTGAAAAAGACCTATCGATCAACGAGGATATCGAGAAACTTCGGCTGAGCACTACTTCTTCTTTACTTTCGGGACGTAGGGATGTCATCGTAGTCGCATCGGTCTCCTGTTTATATGGTATCGGAAACCCGGTCGAATTTCAGAAAAATGTTGTCAGCATCAAAAAAGATCAGGTAATCGCCCGAACCAAGTTCATGCACCAACTGGTACAGGGCCTTTATTCCCGTACTACCGGCGATTTTAGAAACGGGAATTTTCGGGTGAAAGGCGATGTCATCGATGTTTTTCCCGGATATTCGGACCACGCTTTTCGCATTCACTTTTTTGGGGACGAGGTAGAAGAAATCGAAGCGTTTGATCCCTTTAACAATACGATTATCGAGGTATATGAATCCTTGAATATTTACCCGGCAAATATGTTCGTTACCTCGCAAGATGTGTTACAGAACGCCATACACCAAATTCAAGATGATATGGTAAAGCAGGTCGATTATTTTAAAGAAATCGGGAAGCCCTTGGAGGCAAAACGCCTAGAGGAGCGCACCAGCTTTGACCTTGAAATGATCCGGGAACTAGGCTATTGTTCGGGCATTGAGAATTATTCACGTTATTTGGACGGACGGGAAGCGGGTACCCGCCCCTTCTGTCTGATCGATTATTTTCCCGACGACTACTTAATGGTCATTGATGAAAGCCATGTGACCTTGCCCCAAGTACATGCTATGTACGGAGGCGACCGCTCTCGAAAGGTAAATTTGGTAGATTATGGCTTTCGCTTGCCGGCCGCCATGGACAATAGACCCCTAAAGTTCGAAGAATTCGAAGCACTACAAAACCAGGTCATCTATGTAAGTGCCACCCCGGCGGACTATGAACTGAAATTAAGCGAAGGTATCTACGCCGAGCAGATCATTCGCCCTACAGGTCTACTGGATCCTATCATTGAAGTGCGGCCTAGTTTAAACCAGATTGATGATCTGGTAGAAGAAATTCACCAACGGGTTGAAAAAGACGAACGTACCTTGGTGACCACCCTTACCAAAAGAATGGCAGAAGAGTTGGCCAAATACCTAGATCGTATTAACGTGCGATGTAGATATATTCATAGCGATGTGGATACTTTGGAGCGGGTAGAGATCATGCAAGATTTGCGCAAAGGTATTTTTGATGTACTTATCGGGGTGAATTTGCTACGCGAAGGACTCGACTTGCCAGAGGTTTCTTTGGTCGCGATTTTAGATGCCGATAAAGAAGGTTTTTTAAGAAGCAACCGGTCATTGACACAGACGGTTGGGCGAGCAGCTAGACACCTGAACGGGAAGGCTATTATGTATGCCGATAAGATTACCGATAGCATGCAGAAAACAATTGATGAAACCACCTATCGCAGAGACAAACAAACGGCCTATAATGTAGCGCATAATATTACCCCAAAAGCATTGAACAAAAGTTTGGATAGTGCGCTTGCAAAGAACTCGGTTTCTACCTATCATTTCGAAAAAGAAGAGTTACGAGCCGCGGAACCCGACATGGACTATTTGACCAAAGAGCAAATAGAAAAGTTGATTCGTGAAAAACGGAAATCAATGGAAAAAGCAGCCAAGGAACTGGATTTTATGCAAGCCGCCAAATTACGGGACGAAATCAAAATGCTACAGGAAAAAGAATGATTTCTAGGTAAATCGCCGCTTTGGAAGGTTTTTTTATCGCATTTTTACATTATATAAAGACCTTATTCATATAAATTATCGCAACTATCTGGATAAAAGATGTATAAATGTATTTTTTAGACTTGTCTAAAAGCAAATAAATGGATGATTTCGACTATATTTGCATCCTTTTTTTACCTACAGCACCCTTTACAGGGCTTCTGTATTATGTTGTGGAAAAACCGCCTAAAACATGAGAAAATACTAAAACCGCCCGCCATTGCACAACCTGCTTTTTATTTGATTTTTTAAAGACATTCCAGCGGAATTAACCACTACCCGCTTAGGGCCTGCATCCAAAAAAAAGCGCCTCGATCTTAATGATCAAGACGCTTCTCAACTAACCAACTAAACCAACTATTATGGAACACTACCGAACGGTAATTCCCCATAATGCCATGTGTCTTTACGACAATTCTATTTGCATTTTTGGCTTGGGAAGCGCCTCCTCTTTTTTAGGAAGCGACACTCTTAAAATACCATCGACATAGGCCGCATCGATTCCCTCAACATTGACCGTTTCAGGAAGAGTGAACGCCCTTTTAAAGGAACCCAAAACAAACTCTTTTCGAGTGTACTTTACCCCCTCTTTCAACGCCTCGGTTTCCGAGTCGTTAGAGATGGTCAATATCAACTTATCGACCTCCAGTGTAAAGTCCTCTTTCTTCCTCCCGGGAACCGAAAGCGATAACTCAAACCCTGTTTCACTTTCTTGAATATTCACAGAAGGTGAATGTGCATTAAGGTTTTCTACCCCGCCAAACCAGTCTGGCTTTAGCAATTCGTTCATCAAGGTGGGAAGCAATGTATTGTTTCTTTTTAGTATCATGATTTTTTTCTTTTAATGGATTTGTTTTTTAAATCTGATAGCAAAAAGGCAAAAGCCATACCAGTAGAGATAAAATGACATTATGTCATTTCAACTGTTTAAAACAGTGACTTTTTGTCATTTATAGGAATAAAACACTGACAGAACATCCCCTTTCATCTGTTGCACCGTCTTGCTATGGGTTTGTACTTCTAAATCGTTTGTGAAAGAATATCACTGTCTTGGAAAGCGGAAATCTGATACTAGTTGTAGTGCGCCTTAAAGATATCGATCAACACGTTGGGAGGCACGATCTTGTCGGGGTATTTGTGCATGATACTGAGTACTTGCTCAATGGCAGAGGGCGGTAATCCCATTCCCAAGCCGATATTATGCAATCTTGTAATCTCTATTGCCTGTTGCCGTTTATCGACGTTCATAAGTAGCATAAGTCGATGAAACTGTAAAATACGGTCTGCCTGGGTTTTTGGCACCACATGTTCGGCTTCTTCTTCGAAAAGCGCATCAAAGGTCTCACGATCAATCTGGAGATGCGAGGCTACTCCCAACAAGAAGTTATACTCCGGCTCCCCCACTACCTTATCGATCTTGGCAAAGGCGATCATCTCGGATAAAATACTAAGCTTTTCTTTATATGTACTCATTGGACGACGGTTCCCCTTGTTATTATAACTCGGCAAAACGCAATTTCGTATAAAACCAATGAAACACAGGAGCGGATGGATATTTTGTAATACCTTGCCAAAAATTTCCGCTATATGTCAAACAACGATGTTTTTAAAAAACTAAGAGTCGCCTTAATGCTCCGCGACGATGACATTATTGACATCCTAAAACTGGTAGATTTTAAAATAAGCAAGAGTGAATTAAGTGCCTTTTTCCGTAAGGACGATCACCCGAATTTTCGGGAGTGTGGAGACCAAGTTTTACGCAACTTTTTAAACGGCTTGGTACTGCATTTAAGAGGCACCAAAGAAAATCCCAAATACCCGGGCGAGGTACTTATTAAAAGCCAGGGCGAGCTCAAAAAGAAACCTGTTACCTTCGAGAAAAAGCCTTCCACTAAAAAACAGTTCAAGAAAGGGAATAGTGTTATTACCCCGGTAAAGTATAAGAACAAGGGAAAGCAATAGGGTATAAAAAATCCCAATAAAACCGGTACCTACCGATTTCATCAGGATTTTTAGCTAATTCCTATAATTAATTAGGAGTCGATTCGAACCGAAACGGTATATTTTTTACCGGCCTCGAAGTTTGCCATCTCTACTTTATTGTAGTTCAATTTACCTTTGATAAAAGCATCCAAGGTGGCATCTTCGGTATCTACGGACAGCACTACGATTTCTTTTTCGCTGTTCAATGTAAATAGCACCTGGGCAGTTTTACCTTCGGTGTCTTCCGTTAAATTGTTGGAGAACAGCAACTTTCCGATTTGAGTAGATAAGTTTTCTGTTTTGGCTTTAGAAGTTTTTTTGGATTTTTTGTTGTCGTTTGCAAATACACTTCCGGTGGATAGTAGCATTGCAGCTACCACTAATACACTTAGTTTTTTCATGACTTGTACGTTTTTTAGCTTCGTCCGATGGTTGTCGGTTGATTACAAAGCTTGATTAATGATTAATTGATGAATTACTATAAAGACGCTGTAAAAAGGGAATTGTTACATTTGAAATACGTTTTAACAAAACTTTAGTGCAATATACCCTTATGAATTCATCACAAAACTAGCTAGAAAAGAAGTTCCCTTACAAACACAAAAGCCAAACTTAACCCTTATTTAAAAGGGGTAACGGCAATTTAACGAAGCTGTACATTTCACAAAAAATGGTGCGATTGCGGATTTTTTAAAAAAAATAAAAAAAAATTAGTTTACATGAAAAAGTGGTTGGTTTTTCTCTCGATACGATTTGAAAAGCAATGGAAAACAAAAAAGGCATCGTTCTGAAAATAATGCCTTTCCACTGTAAAACTGGTGATACTATGACCCCACTTAGATAGGAAGGATATACCATGAATACTTCCTTTTGATGGTTGATGAATTACCTAAAGGGGGACGGTACGCGATAGATTGTTACTACTGTCTTCCCAATTACCATCTTTTAGTCTACCTTTTGCCAAACAACCGACACCGCCCCTACGCACTTCCTTAGACTTGTTGGGACCGGACATAAAAAAAGAGAGGAACAAAATTGTTCCCCTCTTCTATAAAGTTCTGTTCTTAAAGCACTATGCCAACACTTCCTTGACCTTATCGGCAGCTTCCTGGAACTGTACGGCCGAGTGGACCGCTAGACCTGAATTATCGATAATTTCTTTCGCCAATTCCGCATTGGTTCCTTGCAGACGCACAATGATGGGTACTTTAATGGCGTCTCCCATATTCTTATAGGCATCTACCACTCCCTGGGCAACACGATCACATCGCACAATACCACCAAAAATATTGATCAATATCGCTTTTACCCCATCATCTTTTAAAATAATTCGAAAGGCTTCTTCCACGCGCTTGGCATCTGCAGTACCCCCAACATCCAAGAAGTTCGCTGGTTCACCACCGGCCATTTTAATCAAATCCATCGTAGCCATCGCCAAACCGGCACCATTTACCATGCATCCGACATTCCCATCGAGGTCTACATAGTTCAATCCCACTTCGCGTGCTTCCACTTCAATGGGATTCTCCTCTCGAAGGTCGCGCATTTCAGCATACGTTTTTCTGCGATAGAGGGCATTGTCATCTATGGAAACTTTGGCATCTACCGCCATAATTTTATCATCCGAAGTCTTTAATACGGGGTTGATCTCGAACATGCTTGAATCACTTTCCACATACGCTTTGTACAAAGACGCTACGAATTTTGACATTTCTTTGAATGCCGTTCCCGAAAGACCTAGGTTAAAGGCAATTTTACGGGCCTGAAAAGGCAACAAGCCTGTTGCAGGGTCAATTTCTTCCGTGTAGATCAAATGCGGTGTTTTCTCAGCAACCTCTTCGATATCCATTCCCCCTTCGGTCGAATACATAATCATATTACGTCCTGTTCCCCTGTTCAAGAGTACCGACATATAAAACTCATTGGTTTCACTATCGCCCGGATAGTAGACATCTTCTGCAACCAGTACCTTGTGCACTTTTTTACCTTCAGCAGAAGTCTGCGGAGTAATCAAATTCATACCAATGATCTGGCCTGCCACTTCCTCGACTTCCTTTAGATTCTTTGCCAGCTTTACACCACCACCTTTACCACGACCACCGGCGTGCACTTGTGCCTTGATCACATGCCATCCCGTTCCGGTTTCGGCCGTAAGCTGTTTTGCCGCATCCACGGCCTCTTTTGCATTATTGGCTACAATTCCACGTTGAATACGCACACCAAAACTTGCTAAAATCTCTTTTCCCTGATATTCATGAAGGTTCATATATACTAACTGTCTTTAGGTTCGGATGCAAAAATAGGAAACCTAACGGATTTACACTAACGATACAGAAGAAGGTCAAAAAATAAATACAAAATCGGGCATGGAGCGCCGTTTGCCTCATACTTAAAGATGAAGAAGTAAGAGATCCAACCCGTAATTATTACACCTCTAAGCCTTCAAAATCCAAAGGGTCGAAATTTTTAAAATGACCGTTGAGCGCAATGGCCCTTTTGGTGCGGTCTACCTCCTTTAACACCACGATGGTGGCCATAAGATGCCCGCGCATGTACGCCAATCGGTCACTTTCTTTGGTCATCAAGAGCAGTTCATACTCCTGCTCCATGGACAACCCCATTTTATGCACCAGTATAAAGCTATGGAACTTCTCTACCGGAATCGGCGTAAAAGGCACATCCATCAATGCGTATAGCTCCTTTATCTTGGTCAGCACCTCGGCTCTCAATTCATCGGTAGCATCGTTGACGTTTTCCAAGAACTCCACTTCTCCCCCCGCATACATTTTATCATCCATGGTGTTCTCGAAAGTCAATACCTTAAAAACTTGCCGTGCCACACAAGTAACGTCCATTTCCCCTCCCTCGTATGTGGTCACCACCTCGACTAGCTGCACTTCGGTACCATAGGCAAGGCCCTCATTTATATATACGGGGATGCCGAAGGTAATGGCTTCATCCCTACAATCATGAATCAACTGTTTGTAGCGCTCCTCGAAGATGTGCAAGGGCACCGTTTCACCTGGGAAAAAGATAGATTGTAAGGGAAATAAAGGTAATTTCATTTTTAATTTTTACTAAAAATACAATTCAGATACCAGCGACACAAGGGAAGATGCTCTAAATTCTTTTGTTATATTTAAAACATTATGTTGTATTTGTAATATTTTAGTTTGTTTATTTGTGCATACGAAATAATGCGACTACATTCGCTAAAAAAGAAGCATTTCCATGAAGCAGGCCGATTTACTTAAAATAGCCAACACCTACGGCAACCCCGTCTATGTCTACGATTCCGAAAAAATAATTTCTCAATTCAATCGATTGACAAAGGCATTTAGCAGTGTTCAGAAACTACAGTTAAATTATGCCGCCAAGGCGCTTTCGAATATTAGTATTTTAAAACTAATGAACAGTTTGGGAAGTGGTCTGGACACCGTTTCGATACAGGAGGTACAACTTGGTCTTTTGGCGGGTTTCAAACCGGAATCGATCATCTTTACACCAAACGGTGTTTCGTTGGAAGAAATTGAAGAGGCCGCCAAATTAGGGGTGCGTATCAATATTGACAATCTTTCGGTATTGGAGCAGTTTGGGGGCAAACACCCCGATATTCCCGTATGTATTCGAATCAACCCTCATGTGATGGCAGGAGGAAACTCCAATATTTCCGTAGGTCATATCGATTCCAAGTTTGGTATTAGCATTCATCAGATTCCACATTTGTTACGCATCGTAAATCTTACCAAAATGAATATCAATGGTATTCATATGCACACCGGTAGTGATATCTTGGATATTGATGTGTTTCTCTATGCTTCTGAAATCTTATTCGAAACCGCCAAGAATTTTGAAAACCTCGATTTCATAGATTTTGGGAGCGGCTTTAAGGTACCTTATAAAGAAGGGGATATTGAGACCAATGTGGAAGAACTGGGTAAAAAACTAGGCGCCCGGTTTAATGAGTTCAGCAAGGAATATGGAAAAGAACTCACCCTGGCTTTTGAACCGGGTAAGTTTTTAGTAAGCGAGGCCGGCTTTTTCCTGACGCGGGTAAATGTTGTTAAACAAACCACCTCTACTGTCTTTGCCAGCGTAGATTCAGGCTTCAACCATTTGATTCGCCCAATGCTCTATGGGGCATCGCACCAAATAATAAATGTTTCCAACCCCAAAGGTAGGGAGCGTTTTTATTCCGTTGTCGGCTATATTTGCGAAACCGATACCTTTGCCAGCAATCGACGCATCAGTGAAATTTCGGAAGGTGACATTCTCTGCTTTAAGAATGCGGGGGCCTATTGCTATACGATGGCCAGCAACTACAATTCGCGCTTTCGCCCGCCAGAAGTGTTATGGCACAAAGGCGAAGCGATCTTAATTAGGGAACGTGAAAATTTTGATGACCTAATTCGAGGGCAGGTCGATGTAAAAGATTTGTTTTTACCAAAGAAACAAAAAGCCACGGCTAAATAACCGCGGCCAGTTCTTTTGTTTGGGTAGTAGGATCGACCTCTTAAAGGTTATTTTCAAGAAGTGATTGCACTGTTTTTGCCCGATCATCTACATAGTGAATATTGGTAGTGGGTTTATGATCTAAAGTCAGTACTTTGTTTTCAAAGGCCGACCAACGCGATGCGGAACTGATGCCTTCCTCGTTTTTGATCACGATCTTGTCCAGGCTCTCCGTGATGGCTTCCTTACCCATGTCATCGGCACAAATGCTTTCAAAGGCTTTGACCAATGGTTGAAAGTATACCTGTGGCCACGCTTCTTCGTACAGGTGGCTCATACCTTCTATTGCAAGCGAATCCCAGGCCACTTCGACCGCCACTTCTTTCCCAACTACTTTTTTTACATCTTCCAAAAAACTCTTATAAGTGGTTTCTTGAAATGCTTTTACTATTCTTCTTTCTGCTAATCCCATTTTGTTATTTTTAGGTTACTATAGATATTTCTCCAGCTGCTCCTGAAGTACTTTTTTCAGATCTTTTTTTAGTTTTCGGTTGACATCAAGTTGAATGGTGATGCCTTCCGTTCCTTTTTCAACTGCCAGTTCCCCTTCTCGCAACGTAATTTGAATCCCCCTTATTGCCTTAAGGGCCTCTTTTCCCATGGTGTCCCCGGCAATGTTCTTTAGTACCTCACTTAGAACATTCAAGAACATGTCAAATTGATACTTTTCCACATCCGTATTGCATTGTTTTGCCCAATCAATAGCCCTAAGTTCAATGGCATACGTGGTTTTTACTTGTGCGCTTAATTCCTGCACTTTTCGTTTCATCGCAAGCGAAGTTGGCACTTCGTTTTGTGGTACGGCCACGTATCGGTCGTCTGTCAGCACAGCTAGCAAGGCGGTCGGCGTTACTATCTCAATCCCCGATACGGAACCCACATTGACATAACTAATAGTTTCGGCATCCCCCACTACTATGGCGTTGCCATCTTGGTCAACTGCTAAAGGGACCCCCACGATCTCAAAACCCGATGCGAGTCCGAGCCGTACCTGTACACGTTTTGATGATTCATTTGCCGCTCTATTGAAAGCAACGACCTTCTTAAAAACCGCTAAGGGCTTTTGCACGGTCAACAACGGAATAACTTTTTCTAAGTTCATAAAGATTTTTTTTTTAATTCACTTTCATTTTCCAAAGGAAGCCAGTTATCATCAACGCATAAATCAAAGGCATCGTATACTACAAAACTACTTTGGGGCTTTCTTTTTTAATTGGCCGAATCCAGTGAAATTGTCTCCCTAAAAACAGCTGTTTTCTCCCATTGAAATAAAGTTCCACTATTTTCGTTAGTTTTGGTATAGTAATTGGACTAACATCCGAAACTTAAGTACCATGAAAAGAGCGACCCCATTTCTTTCGAAACCTATCTTGTTTTTGTTTTTTGGTCTTTTAACCATTTCCCTGCAAGCACAGGAGGTAGAATGGCTCAGTTGGGACGAGGCTGCCAAACTTGCCGAAAGTGATAAAAACCCGAAAAAAATCTTCGTAGATGTCTATACTGACTGGTGTGGCTGGTGTAAAAAAATGGACAAGGATACCTTTCAAAATGCCGAAGTTGCCGCGTATATGAAAGCTAATTTTTATATGGTGAAGTTAGATGGAGAAGGCAAAGATCCTATTGAGTTCAAAGGCAAGACCTATAATTTTGTTCCTTCCGGAAGAAAAGGGTACCACGAATTTGCCGCTGCCTTATTGCAGGGAAAATTAAGTTATCCTACGACCGTATTCCTGGATGAGGAAATGAACATGCTCTCCCCGGTTCCTGGCTATCAAAAGCCAAAGCCATTCTTAAACATCGCCAAATATTTTGGGGATAATATCTACAAGGAAAAAGATTGGAAGACGTATTCGGCTAGCGGGAAGTAATCCTGTCCTGATGCCTCTCGGAAATAAGGCTCGTTGCTACCTGTCATGAATCCCTATTGGTAGAATGCAATAATCTTCAATCCCAATTTCTCAAATTCAGGATCACTGGCAAGTTTACTACGGTAAAAAAAAGCTTTGACCGTTTTGATAACGTCCACTGATTTTTCATTTCCCAAAAACCGTTCACCTCCCGAAAACACTCTTGTATTACCCTGGGTGGATATCTCCCCTGTAGTCAAGATCCTCGATTTTTGCCAATTTGTTGCTGCCAAAAGCACCTCTTGCAACTGTTCTTTGAATGCGGCATGCGTTGCATCATTCAACAATGTAAAAAGTTCGAATCCCAAGGCAGCCGCAACGCCATTGTAGCTTGAATCCCATCCCCCGCCTTCAATAAAATAGCCTTCTTCGGGATTTGTTTGTTCCGTAGCCGCTTTCGCGAACCCAAGCCCCATAGTTTTGGCCTGTTCATCTCCCAACAAATCTCCCAGTCCATAGTAAGCAATCGCATTGAACAGCATACGATTTGGTGCCTGCCCATCTATAGCCATTAAAACGCTTTCTTTACGCTTTAAATAACCGAGCATCATTTGGATCTTGGGTTTGAGCGCATCCATGTTTTGTCTGGCTTCGGCAAGGGATATATCGTTTCTGAACCATTCCGAATGCGTGAGACTATGCAAGCTAATCGCCAGGCTATAGGCAAAAAAGGCGGTTCCACTGGCCAAATCACCGTCTGAAGGTACCCGGTAGTCAGGGGTGTTCAGCAATGCTTCCGGGATTACCAGTTCAAAATCCCCTTCCGGTTTTTGAAACGAGAACGAATACTGTAAATTTTGAAAGTAAGCGGCTACCGCAGCCTTGTTCCGGGCTTGAACGGCATAATCCGAAATTCGGGTCATATTCAGTTGAAAACGAACATGAAAATATCCGTTTTTGTTTCTTCCCAGAGCCCCTAGTTTATTGGGTTTTTCAACTGCCGATTCAATCAAATCGGCACGAATTCCCAAAACCAGATCGTTATATCCCACTTTTGGATCTAGGGTGTAATGCTCGTAAACGGTACCAATGTTTTCCCTTTCCTTGTTGCTGCAAGCGATATGAACGAAAAGGATACATACCACAATCCTTACTTTGGAAATCATAACTATTCACTTTTGAATACCTATGACTATTTCCTGAAGAAAAGGTTTAGTCATCGAGGGAGGACACAATGCCCCTGGGTTTTTAAGATGACCTGGCCAGGGTATTTCGTATCGTCCTATCTGCTGTAGTTGGGAGACTCTTTTGTGATGGTTACATCGTGCGGATGGCTCTCATTGATACCACTTGCGGTAATCTTCACAAATTGTCCGGTCTCTTGAAGTGATGCAATATCTTTGGCCCCACAATACCCCATACCGGCGCGGAGGCCGCCTACAAACTGGTGAATACTTTCAAAAAGTTCTCCCTTATAGGGCACACGCCCCACGATACCTTCCGGTACCAGTTTTTTAATATCATCCTCTACATCTTGAAAATACCGATCTTTCGATCCTTGTTTCATCGCTTCCACGGAACCCATACCCCGGTAGGATTTAAATTTTCGTCCTTCGTAAATAATCGTTTCCCCAGGTGATTCTTTGGTGCCCGCCAACAATGATCCCAACATGACCGTATCGGCCCCCGCGGCAATTGCTTTTGGAATATCCCCCGTATATCGGATGCCCCCATCCGCTATGACCGGTACGCCACTACCCTTGATCGCGGCAGCGACTTCAAGTACTGCCGAAAACTGTGGAAAGCCTACTCCGGCCACCACTCGGGTGGTACAAATGGAGCCGGGCCCTATACCCACTTTTACGGCATCTGCCCCCGCTTCGACCAAATACTTGGCCGCCTCGGCGGTAGCAATGTTCCCCACAATGACTTCCAGTTTCGGAAACTTCTTTTTCACTTCTTTCAATACATTTACCACGCCCACTGTATGTCCGTGGGCCGTATCGATCACCACTGCATCTACCCCTGCCTCTACCAGGGCCCCTGCCCTATCCACGGCATCGGGGGTAACTCCCAAAGCGGCCGCCACTCTTAAACGACCGTATTGATCTTTATTGGCGATCGGTTTCTGTGTGAGTTTTGTAATATCCCGAAACGTAATAAGCCCCACTAGCTTGTTATCTTTATCGACCACCGGTAATTTTTCGATTTTGTTTTCCTGCAAAATATCCTCTGCCTGCGCCAAGGAAGTCCCTTCTCCCACCGTGACCAAATTTTCGGTGGTCATGACCTTGGAAATTGGTCGATCATTGTTCTTTTCAAAGCGAAGATCTCTGTTCGTAACGATTCCCAGCAGTTTGCCTTGATCATCCACAATAGGGATTCCTCCAATGCTGAACTCTTTCATATTGGCTTTCGCATCCCGAACAAGGGAGTTCAAAGGGAGGGTCACGGGATCCATGATCATACCGCTTTCTGCGCGCTTCACCTTCCTGACTTTCACCGCTTGCTGTTCTATGGTCATATTTTTATGCAACACCCCGATACCGCCTTCTTGAGCTATGGCTATGGCCATTCGGGATTCCGTTACCGTATCCATTGCAGCCGAGACGATCGGTACATTGATGGTGATATTACGTGTAAATTTCGTTTTGATACTTACTTCCCTGGGAAGTACTTCTGAAAAAGCGGGGACAAGGAGTACGTCGTCATAAGTGAGACCTTCTCCGACAATTTTATTGAGGTGGGCTTGCATGGCAATTATGGATTAATTGCGTGCAAATGTAGTGATTTTTATCTGGAATCCATGCACTACCCTACAAAGGTTCTATTCCTTGTTACCATTCCATAAGGAAAAGGTGATTTCCATTGTTTTGGAGCACCTTGAACAAGGGTTGGTGTCACTTAAAAAAGATGTTCTAAACTAGCCATTCTATTCCTTTTTGTAGTTGTTTCGTGTTTGGGTCGCCCAAGCGATCAACGCATTTTTTTCAGTTTCGGTAATTCCCCCGTGCATCCATGTATACGAGTCTAACGGCATTTCTCCTTCTTCGACCTCTTCGATCAACTCATCCAACTTATGGTCTTTTTTCTTATCGTCGTACGTATCCCATTGGGAAACATTAAAATGTTCATTGCCCTCTTCTACGTGATCTGCTAACCAGATTGATATCGGAGCTACCTGGGCATACCAAGGATATACCGTTTTATTGCTATGACAATCGTAGCATTTGCTTTCTAAAATCGCCGTTACCTCCTGATTTGGTTCGGTATCGGCAACAAAGGCCGCAACATCTCTGTACTCCGCATCGTTCTGTTCGGGACGATAAAATTGCATTGCGATCAGTACGAGTAAAAGCCCGATAAGTACTTTCTTTAAAATTTTCATAGGATCTTTGTTAAAGTTTGAATTGTAATGTTGTATAAAATGTTCTTGGTTCTGACGGTATGATTCCAGGTCCGGGATACCCGGTAGCCCTTCTTGTGAAATAGCTGTTGTCTAAAACATTATTGATTCCTGCCTCTAATTTCCATTTTTTATAGGAATAGGAAACCGAAAAATCCAAAATGTCATAGGCGGGGATTTCACCTTCTATCCCTCTTTGATTGTCATTTACATCTTGCGGGGCATTGGTGGCATCTGTAAATTGTTTTGAAAGATAGGTATATTGCAAACTTCCTAGCAAATTTCCATAGCCAAAATTGAAACCTGTCTTTAAATTTACCGCGGGAATGAATTCCACTTCGTTCCCTTCTACATTGTTCTCATCGGACGATAAATATTCGGACCGGGTAAGTGCCAAGTTGGCAAAGTAATTCAGTTTTGCCTTTTCATTTCCTGGAAAAAAGGTCTCCTTCATACTCCAATTCGCAAAACTTTCAAGGCCGTACATAAAGGCGGTACCTATGTTACCCCGAAACCGCACTACTCGCCCGGTCGTTACTTCTTCGCCTGCCGCGTTTATCCGTGTCTCATTTTTGAGAATTTCGCCCAAACGGTTATCATACAGCAATGCAAAAGCACTTACATCGTACACAAAAGCGTCCTTTATTCTACCCCTTGCCCCCAGATCGGCCGTGAACCCATCTTCATCACTGATGTTCGGGTCTATTTGAAATGAGGGATTGATCACTCGGATATCGCTATAGGTAACGGAGCGATAGTTCTGGGAAAGATTCGCATACCATTCCAGGCCTGGGGAGGCCTTGTAGGTAGCCCCTAGACCCAGCAACAGAAAGGTGCGTTCCAAGGTTCTGTTATCCTCGATTTCCTCATTGAGAATAGGATTGCCCGCAAGATCAAGCACTATATTTCTAAAGCTCCCATCGCTCTCCGTTTTAATATGTTCCACCCGAAATCCTGGTGTCAGGGTAATTTTATCGCCCAGATTAAAGATGTTCTCCCCAAAAAAGGCCAGGTTTAAATTTGGAAATTCGAACTGGGATTGCCGCTCATAATTGGGAAAAGTGTCCGTATCAAAATTAAAATCAGCGTTCGTGTCATTGGAACCCGGGCCTTGCCGCTGGTCATTTGCAGTTTGGTAGTATTTAGCCCCTAACAATAGGGCCGATTCCTTGGTTCCCAAGCCGTATCTAGTAAGCACACGGGCCTCTGCACCCCAGTTCGTGAAATTGTCTACCAATAATTCCCGGGGCGCTTCCAAATCGTCTTGTTGGGATACCCGATTGGTTCTAAAACCCAACGCCTTGCGAGAAGCGTCGAGGCCAAAAAGGTTCAAACTAAAATCGGTCTTGTTCGAAAAGCGATGGTCCAAGCGAAGCGAATACAGTTTCCAGTCTACGGTAAACCAATTTCGTTCTCGGTTGCTAAAAGTAGGATCCTCCAGAAATTGCGCATCGGTCAACCCGCCGGCCTGCTGCGCTAAATAGTTCAAAAAGGTCGTCTCCAAGGTAAGTTTGGTACGGTCCGAGAATTGATAGCCCAAATGGGCATAATAATTTCTACTGTTGTAGGTCGAATTGGGCCGAAAGCCATTTCCTTCTTTATAGTTGAAATAGGTATAATAACTAAACTTCCCGACGGTACCGCTAAGGCTGTTGAAGCTGGTAAAGAGATTATACGACCCTAGCGTTTGCCTACTGGTAAGTGCTATTTTCTTTTTGGGTTCGGGGCGTCTGAACTTAAAATTGACCAAGCCGCCAAATTGGGTGCCATATTGTAAGGAGGCAGCGCCCCTTACTACTTGGATCTCTTCCAAGGCTTCTGCCGGAGGGGTATAGTAACTTTCCGGATATCCCAGTACGTCGGCACTGATATCGTATCCATTTTGCCGCGTATTAAAATTGGCCGTTCTATTGGGATCCAATCCGCGGCCGCCAATATTCAATTGCAGGCCTGCATCCCCATTATCATAGATATTGAGCCCCACGACCTGACTGTAAATTTGTCTCGGGTTGTTTGCCGCCAAATTCCCTGTTATTCCCTCAAGCAGGACCACTTCACTTTTTTTTCCGGCATAGATAGCGGTACCTTCTACTTTCTTCAATTGTTTTAGCGCGAACACCTGCTCGCGTTGCTGTGTCACTACCACCTCTGATAACTGTTCTCCCAAGGGTTCCAAGGCGACCGAAAGTTCCCTATCGTCATTGATATCGAACTTTTGGGCAAACACGCGATAATCGTAAGCAAACACAATGAGTTGGTAGGAGCCTTCAGGAATATTTTGGAATGCATAGGCCCCGGACGTACTGGCAGTGGTAAAAAGCTCCAACTCCTTTACATAGACCTCTGCCTGGGCGACTCCTTTGCCATCTGGGTCTGTAATGGTGCCGGACAATTGATTTTGTGCCATTCCCAGATGGATGGCAAAAAATACCACCAATATGCTACTACAATCCTTTAATTTCATCTTGAAAAGGTATAATCCATGTTTTATGTGCGAACGACTCCCGTTGCTTTGTTAAATCTGTTTTGGGATCTACAAAGGTGCTGCTCATTCTTCCATTTAGGGTCACCTGGCTATCTACATAAATAGCCACATTTGCATAGCCTTTTGCGTGGTAATGGTTCTTCAAAAAATGGGCGTACTCCAGAATAAAATCCGGTTGGGAAGCCATTTGTTTTTCTTGAAATGGGGTCAAAAATTTGGTATTGTCCACATAGAACCACTTTTTTGAGTCCTGGTCTACAACTTTAAACTGGCTATAGCCCGATTTTTCCATGAGCATTACCCGCCAAGAAAATCGATAGCCTTCCTCGGTCCAGAATAGCTCTCCGGGGTACAACAAGTATCTAAAGGGAAGTACTATTTGAACGGCAAAAAATGCAATTAATAAGGGGTGTACCCAGCTGTTGGAGATGTGCTTGCCCTTCCCCCATACTTTGTCATTATCAAAGCTTGTTTTCTTCAATTTTAATAGGCGTCCAAGGTATGATAAAAGCCTATGATGAACGCCGGCGTCAAAAAAGATCAGTGTCGAAACAATCATGATATACGGGAACATGCCTATCGGAAACAATACTCGGGTAAGGACATGAAAAATAACTACTACTATAAAAGCCCATGGCCTTGTCTTACGATACAAGAGGAGAAAAGGAATGCAAAGATCGTATAGGGCCCCACCCCAACTAAAGCCATAGTGTACCCATTCTAAATGAAAAAACTCCCCCAATAATGGCACATCAAATTTTGAAGGCAACCATATTTTTAGGGGCATAGCGTCTATCAACCAATCTGAATTCAGCTTTGCGAGCCCCGCGTAGCAATACACGATCGCTAAAAGTAGTTTGATACTGTTAATCGTCCATACGGGAACTTGTTGAAAAGCTTTCAAGGGGTTTTTGTAGGCATCTACCGAGAAGTAGGTATTGGCAGGCAAGAAAATGAGTAAAAAAGAAAGGACACTTACGAAATAATAATGGTTGAGATAGGTGGTTTTATCCATCAACTCGATATAGGTAAAGCTCAAAAAGAAAACTACTATCGCTATTCGATATCGGTATCCGAAGGCGACAAGGAGAGCTGCAATACCACAGATAAGAAAAATCAAATAGGTAAAACCGCCTATGGGCTTTACCCATTCAAAACCGAAATAGGAGAAGAAAAACCTTGGTTGCACATACAGTTTATCAATCCAACCGAAACTCCAAAAACGGACGATGCCAACGAACATCATGAGACCAAATAAAATGCGAAAGACCGCCAAAGGGGCGGCCTCAACGGACTTGCTTATATTTTGCTCTATAAAACGGGTCATGCTAATCACCGTCGGCATCTACAAAATCGATACTGATGCTCATGGCAGAAACCATATCTACCTTTAACAAAGGTACTATCCGTTGCACCTCATCGTAGGCCAAAAGCATGGCGGTCGCCGGTGTATTTGTTTCAATTTCTTCTTTAAAAGGAGCCAAAGCGGTTACGAGGTCGCGTGCCGTATTAAATTGCTGGTTGATTCGCTCATTTAAATCTTCCCCGTCTTTTACCGTATTTAGCGCAACCAAATAAGAGGCAAGACTTTCGCCTACGGTGCTACTTCCAAACTTCTTACCATTAAAGAAATCTTGCACCGCATCCAAACTTTCCAAAAACAACGCGTTCGAAACGTCACTCCCATAATAGGCTTCTACTTTCTCTGGAAGCACACCACCGGAAAACACGCCCAAAGGAATTCCCATTTTCCCAGCCCTTAAGAACTTTTCGTAATAAAAAATATAATCGTTTACGAAACGATCCACAGATGCTGTTGCCGAGGCACCATCATTTGAAACAAAAGTATCCCTATAACTTGATTTCCATTCCGAAGTAACCTGATTCGCCAATGTTGATAGATCCCCAAGTAGGGCTCCCATATAGCCGAGGAGTGCTTCTTTATCGCCTGCATTGTATTTGGACACAATTTCTGCATCGGTGTCTCCCAACCCGTTGATCAAATAATCCAAGGCAGGAAACCCTTTGGCATCTCTATTGGAGGGCAATGCAAGGTCGTAGGTACCTGAGCTTACATGGGCGTCGACCTTGTCGGTATCGGTAGGGTAGGTGTTTACATTTAGTCGTAGTCCCACCGTTTCGGCAGGCCCTATCTCAAACATGGAGGCGCGCTGCCACATTTTATACGAAGAAAGCCATGCCGCTCTCAAGGCCACCAGGTTATCTGCATTTGAAGTAGCCTTGAAGGTATCAAAGGCTGTTTCAAAGGCCGTCAATTCACTCGTAAAAGCGTCGTACGATGGAATGATAATATTGTCTGCCCAATTCACCAATAAGGGAGCCCTATCGAAACTTTCAGGTCCTGGTCCGGGATCCACATCATCTACCGGGTTTCCTGATCCATTATCCGAAGAACAAGCCGCGATTACCACAGAAAAAATCAACAAACAAAATACCTTTCTCATTCCTTATTCTTATTTATTCTAATTAAGCAAAAATAGAAAAAGCAGTCTAAACTTTATCAAAAAAAGACCGCTTTTTCTTCACAAAATATATTCTTTAAATATGAATTGATGATAGTGCCCTTAGTCGGCCGCTTCGGCCAAGGTAAACTCAAAACGGGCCGCGATGGCTTCCGCAATGGCATCAAGGGTAGCAGGGGTCACATCCCATAGGCCATTTTCACCATCGTCCATCAAATCGACCAAGAAGGCGTCAACTTCTGCTTTTGTAAAATAAGGATCTTCCGAATTGGGCTTTCTGGTAAACTGTAGGCTATAGATAAATCCGTACCCTTCGGAAAGGTCGTGGAAGCCTCCACCATAATCGGGTGTTTCTTGGTCAAGGGCATTTTTTCCTTGTTGTAAATAGTATACCGCACGTATGCCGATTACTTCGGATATCTTTTTCTTGATGATCTGTGCTTGCTCGTCCCGTACGGTGTAGTCTTGGGCAACGATTGCTGCGCGTCCCAGTTTAAACGCTTGAAAAATTTCATCGGCAATACCGGCAAAATCGTCATCACCTTCGACCCTTCCCACATATTTGTTCATAAAGCTATCAGCACCTAAATCGGCATTCGGATCCGCAGCATCGGCATTTGCCCCGTATACATAGCCATACGCTTCGTCCCACTTATGCTCCATGGTAGTATAGGCCTTCCCTTCGGCCGGGGTTCCGGCATCGTTATTGGCGCGGTTGTCCCCTTCATCCAGGATAGCCGGGCTCAAATAATTGTTCAAGGCTTGATCGGCCATCAGGGCCCCTATCAAGCCTTTGTTAAATGCTTGGTTGTATTCCAAGCCTTTGGCGTTGATGTAACGGGTAGACGACCCATCAGCAATTTGTCCGGCGACACCCGCTTCGGCGGCTACTCCCCAATTTGGAAACACCTCGTTCACCTGCCCATCTATCCAACTTTCAAAGTCGGCCCGAATCAACGCTTGATCGGTAGCATTACCCGAAAAATAGTCGGCGGAAGCGGCCGTTTTACTGCGAACACTTTTGTCGGAGGCATTTAAATCGGCATCCGTAAAATCTTCGACACCTTCGACATGCGCAAACATGGCCTGTAACTTTACAGCAGTACTTGAGGTTTCCTGCATTGCATCTATAATCTCCTGTCCCATTGAAATACGGGTGGTTTGCCCGCTAAAACTAACGGTCGACTCCCCATTTCTTTCAAATATGTAACTAGTAGGGTTATCTATTGCTGTGGTACAGGGGGTACAGGTACCACCACAATCCACTCCGGTCTCATCTCCGTTTTGAATCCCATCGGTACAGGTGGCAACCACAGCAATTGGATCGTTATCATCGGAGTTACAGGCTGTGTTCATCAAAACCGAACTAACAGATAGTATAAGTAGGAATTTTTTCATTTTTGCTTGCATTTATTTAGACTGATTATGAATAGTTGTTTTCAGTTGCAAATGTAAACGCAAAAACATCACAAACAAACTTTATTTTAATTAAATCTAAATAAAATTAAAGATTTAACGTTTGCATAATATGGCACTGGAGAAAAAGGAGAGGATATAGAAAAACACTAAAGTTTAGGACATCGCTTGCAGTTGCTCTTCCCTTTCTTCTTGTATTTTTTGCAGCACTTTTTTTTCTTGCCAACGGTACAGAGCGTACAGGGACTGGCGATGATAATACAGGGGGCTGCGGTCGAAACTTGCATGAATATTATTCTTATTCAATCTAAATTAGGACAAAAGTACAAAAAAAAGATTCCCGTCAAAGGAATCTTTTTAAAACTTGTACTGTAAATTTAAACCACTACTCTTCCACCTCTACATCGGTAGCAATGGTGTTGATATCGCGATCAAACATGTAGTGACCCGATTTATCATCGCCAATAATATTCAACTTATCAAGCAAGGTGCGTGCTACAGCCTCTTCCTCTAACTGCTCGGTCACATACCACTGCATAAAGTTATGCACGTTGTAATCCTTTTTGTCCAAACACTCAAAAATTACATGGTTGATTTGTTCTGTTACGAACATTTCACTGCGAAGAAAATCTTCGAACAGTTCGTTTAAGGAACCAAAATCGTCTTTGGGTTTTTCCAAGCCCGGTACAATTACCTTACCACTGCGTTCGTTTACGAATTTCACCAATTTTGTCATATGCAAGCGTTCTTCTTCCGATTGCTTATAAAAAAACTCGGACACCCCATTATACCCGTTTTCATCTGCCCACGAGGCCATCGCCAAATAATGCATAGAGGCATTCGCCTCGTATTTGATCTGGTCGTTTAATAAGGCTTCTATTGATTTGTTCATTGCTATCATTTTTTTCAAAGTTAGGGAGGTTTTCGCGGGAATCAAATAGTGGTTTCCAATTCAGAGGAATTCAAAATAAAGAACCAAGTCCCTAAACAACATACTTCTATTTGGCTTAGATCGTGAACGCTAGACACCATTTTGGACTAAGCTTGCTTACCTAGTTGATTTTTTTCCAACGTCTTTTCCATATCCAACATAAACTGCGTGCCTTTGATCAAATCTGCCAGTAGTTCCAAAATGGCATCGTCTACTTTTAAACAAATATCGATCAAGGGATTGGTGCACCATATTTTATTGCAGCGGTCTCCTCCACAATCGGCACATTGACAAGGCTCATGGGATCTATGTACAATGCCCAACAAATAATTCAGATCACTCCGCGACATGAATAGCCCCACAGTATCGACAATAAGTTGCAGTTCGCAGCTGGGGTTTACGCTATTC
The DNA here is from genome assembly GCA_947500385.1 of uncultured Flavobacteriaceae bacterium. Classification (GTDB taxonomy): domain Bacteria; phylum Bacteroidota; class Bacteroidia; order Flavobacteriales; family Flavobacteriaceae; genus Pelagihabitans. Next base: position 213,652 of record CANMSA010000001.1, read on the forward strand.
AACACCTTGTAGGTGGCACCGTACTCATTTTTGTAAATCAGTTCCATATATCGTGTACTTCTGTTGGTGTTTTGAAAACCGGACACCAAGGGACGGTATCCGGCACTCAACAAACTCAAATTGTACTTTCTTCTAATTCACTATAGTCTCTGAACACTATTCCAAGGATGTTTCCCCTTCATTGGGATTGTATACATAATTGAAAGTATAATATCGTGATTCCGAGGTATTATCCGGTTGGGAAGGGGCATCTTTATAGTAGCTCAACACTTCCACCTTTGCATACTTCCCATCGTGGGTTTTGATCACCAATACCTTTCCCGGAATCGGACTCACTATGTTTACTTGCGGATTGTAATTGTACCACCCATTATCACTGCCGGTAGGAATCGCGAAAGCACCATCGCTATCTTTCGCGAAAGTGAGTCCGCCCGCCTCCAATACACTTTCAAACGCTCCGGAAGCAATGGTCGCCCCTGCCCCACCATTTCGTGTGGGTTCGTCATTCGTACCCGTCACCGCACCCCCGTTTACCGCAATCGTGGTACCACGGAATGCGATGTCCCATTCGGTATCACTGGTAGTTACCTCGCCGGTGGCAAAACTAAATTTCGTAAAGGGGCCACCAATTTCTCCTTGGCCAAAGCCCCCTGTCTGCGGGGCGGGAATATTACTGGCCGTTTTACTTTCAACAGGGGCTAAGCTGGGCCCGTTGTCATCATTGCTACAAGAAACAAAAAGGAATGCGAATGCGCATACGGTTAAAAATTTGGATGTCATTTTCATAAAAATTGTTTTTAAAATTGAATACTGATTTTTGTGTATAGTTGTATCCCGGCCAAACCAGGAATGTTCTCTTCATCTTTATAATCCAATAGGTTATTGGCTCCCAATTGTAAGGCGTATTTTTGCGCAAAGGCCTTGTTCAACGCAAGATTGGTCAACGCATAGCCATCAACGAAGGTTGTGTCATAAGTATCTATGATATCATTGCCATTCCCGTCGAACAGCCCGTACTTACTTCGATAGTTCACTCGTAAATTGGCATTGAAATTCCATTTGGGAACTTCGTAGAACACTTTAAAATTGGCGGTGTGCCTGGAACGGTTAACGAGTCCGAAATAATCCGAATTGTTCAACACAACCGTTTGCAAGGTTTGGGGATCCCTTGCAAACACCTCGCCCCGTTCCAAAGCCACCTTTTTATCTTTATCCTTTGCATATAGCAGCTGGTAGCCTGCCGCAATTTCCAGTTGATCGTTGATCCGATAGCGCGTATCCAACTCCAACCCCGTAGTATAAATGCGCGCAAAATTGGTATAGCTGAACACATTTTGACCGTTCGTTTTTCTGGCGATGGCCCGTGTATCGATCAAGTTTTGAAAGTCGTTTCGGAAATAGTTGATATTCAACTTCAACTTCCCCTTGGTATAGGATGCCCCTAGATTATAGCCCACTGAACTTTCCGCTTCCAAAGGCTCCTCCAGATCCGTTAGATCGTAGAGGATATCGGTCAGTTGCCCTTGGGCCTCCAACTCCCTTATTTTTTCCGGAGCCACATTATACCCCAGTACGGTATACCCCACGGCCGAATTGGTGAAATCGAAATACAGCTGTCGAAAATCGGGCGCCTTAAAACCATAACCTATGGAACCCTTGAACGCTATGGCATCGTTTAGAGTGTAATTCAAAGAAGCCTTCGGGCTAAATTGTGATCGGTATTCACTGTGATTGTCAAAACGGGCCCCAAGAAGTACGTTCAGTTTTTCCCAAGGGTAAAAATCATATTGCACGTAGGCATATTGTGAATCAAAGGAAACAGCATCGTCAAAGAAGGTACGATCTAGGTTTTCGCGATTGTACCCCACACCAAAAACCATATTGTCCGAATCTTTTATCCGATACGTGGCCCGTATTTCGGGACGTAAAAGACTTTGATCATAATCGCTTTCACTAAATTGGCTATCCTCTACCGTGTTTCTGGTAACTTCAGAAGCAACATAATTCGTATAATACAGTTCGTATTGCATTTGCCACTTCTTCCCAAGGGCATGGTCTAAACGCAGATGCACATTTCCCTCGTCAATATTCGTTTCTCCGGCAATGCGTTGTTCGTTTACTTCAAAAACCACTTCTTGCTCCTGCCCGTAGTATCGCGCGGAAGCGAATAATTTCAATTTTTGCGAAAAGTCGTATTGTAATTGCCCGTTAACGGTAAGGTTATTGAAGGGATCTACGGTTTGTCCTTCCACCTCCGGTCGCAGATCATACCCATCACTATAAAGGTTATTGGCAAAAAACGAGTATCCCAGTTTAGCCCTTTTTTGTTTTAGGGAGAGGTTGGTATCATGGGTATTAAAGGAAGCAAATCGATAGGAGACATCCCCCGTTATCTTTTCATTGGTAGGTGCCTCGGTGATGATATTCACAACGCCGCCCAACGCTTCAGACCCATACAAGCTCGAGGAAGGCCCTTTTACGATTTCTACTTGCTTTATATTTCCTACGGCCAAGCGGCTCAAATCAAAATTTCCTGCGGAACGCCCCACCAACGGCACCCCATCGATCAAAATCATTATATAATCCGCTTCAATACCCTGTATCTGAATACCATTAAAACCACTTTGGTCAGGCACCGTAACAATACCGGTCTGTTCGTTTAGAATCTCATCCATTCGAATGACCCCTGTTTTTTGCAACTGCTTCTTGGATATTAAGGTAACGGGCAAGGGTAAGGAAGAAAGCTGGCGTACCGTGCGGGTGGCGGTCACCACCACCTCCTCTAATTTTTGGGGTAGAATAGAATCGGCTTCAACCGATGGGTGCTGGCCAAATAAGGCACTACCACATAGGCTGATACAAAAACTAGCGAATTGCTTGTTTAGATTCATTCTGAATAATTTTTGACAAATATATATCTTATTTTTAATTGATCTAAATAAAAATACTATTTTTGACAAAGAATAATTTATGAGAACTTTTAACCTATTAGAAATGAGAACGTTTATTTTTTCCGGACTGCTGAGCATCTTTTTAGGACTTACCGGTTTTTCGCAAACAGACAAACTACAAAAAGACAAAGCCGCCATAAAAAACATGTGCGGTTGCTTTGAGGTCACCTTCAACTTTGCAGAGACCTTTAGCTACTCCAATGACTCTTTATACAGACCCTCCAAAAGCAAAACCTCCAAAGGGTTGGAGTGGGCCCAATTGATAAGCGAGGACGATGGCGAGGTTTCTATTCAACATTTGCTGCAAGTAGGCAACCCATCCGCGCCCCATATTGTAAAACACTGGCGCCAAGTTTGGCGCTATGAGAATACCGATTTTTATATGTACAATGCCGACAACCGCTGGCGATTTGAGCAAAAGACACTGCCAGAGGTACAAGGCCAATGGACCCAAAAAGTATACCAGGTGGATGACAGCCCTCGCTATGAAGGAAGTGCTACCTGGGTGCATGTAGACGGTAAAAGTTTTTGGGAAAACCAAACCGATGCCCCCCTACCCCGTCGGGAATATACCACTCGCAGCGATTACAATCTCACCCTGCGCGGAAACCGCCATGAGATAACCGATTTCGGATGGGTACACGATCAGGATAATGCCAAGATTATTCGGAAAACAGGGGTAGAGGATACCATATTGGCCCGCGAAAAAGGGTTTAACACCTACAAGCGTGTACCCGATAGCCGTTGCCAAGCTGCGGCCGATTGGTGGGTGAAGCACACGAACAAATGGGCAACGGTACGTGCCAAATGGGACGAAGTCTATGCGCGGAACACCGATTTGAACCTTGCGGAAAAAGTGGAGAACAAGGTTCTTTTTAAGCATCTGTTCGATGAAGCGCTGACCGATGAAACCAACATCGCCAATGTCATTGAATCTTTCGTAAAAAAATAACACTATGAAAAGAATCAAGGTCATTTTCCTTACTACCCTCATCAGTTTCCTCGGTTTTCATGGCGTACAGGCCCAAAATACCCTTTTGGACCGTACTTTTTGGAAAGCAAACCCGAGTATCGAAGAAGTACAGGCAGAAATTGCCCTTGGGAACGATGCTACGGAATTAAATGAACATGCATTTGACCCAACTGGGTATGCCATTCTCGAAAAGGTAGACAATGCGACCATTCAATACCTACTTGGCCTAAAAGGCAATGGCGTGAACAAACGTACCCACGACGGACGCACGTACATCTTTTGGGCGGCCTATCGCGACAATCTTGAGCTCATGAAACACTTGGTCGGCATGGGCGCCGACCCAGGAATCATTGACAGTCATGGCTATTCCCTTTTAAATTTCGCGGCCACCACGGGCCAACAGCGTACCGCCTTGTACGACTATATCATTTCCCTAGGTGCAGATGTGAAAAATGAGAAAAACAGGGAAGGCGCCAATGCCTTGTTGTTACTTGCTCCGTTTATGAAAGATATGACCCTGCTCGATTATTTTGTGAACAAAGGGCTTTCCATTGATAGCCAGGATACGGCGGGGCTCGGAATTTTTCAATATGCGGCAAAAGGCGGTAACCTTAAAATGCTGCAGGCATTGGTCGAAAAAGGGATAGATTTTAAAAACGTTACCAAAGATGGGGTCGATGCCATGCATATGGCCAGTCGCGGTCGACGCGGTCATCAAAACCCTTTGGAAACCTATCAGTATCTCGAAAAATTGGGGTTATCCCCGAAGAGTATTGATAATAAAGGTCGAACCCCTTTGCACCATCTTGCCTACAGCACCCAAGATACCTCCGTATTCAAATATTTCTTGTCCAAAGGCATTACTGTAGATCAGGCAGATTCGGAGGGAAATACCCCTTTCCTGAATGCCGCTTTCCGCAACGATTTAGAGGTTGTGCGTTATTTGGCCTCCCTCAGCAAAAACATAGACCAACAGGACAAAGAGGGGAGATCGGCCCTTACCAGGGCCCTTGAAAGAAACACCGATGAAGTGGTTTCCCTTCTACTGGAACAAGGTGCCAGCGTCGACATCACGGATGTTCAGGGCAATCGCCCCTCATACTATTTATTGAATTCGTTTGCCCCGCATACATCCGGGGAATTCGATACGAAACTAAGGTTGCTTACAAAACACGGATGCAACATGGCACAGCCACAGGAAAATGGTAATACGCTATACCATTTAGCAGTCGAAAAAAACGATTTGGCCTTGCTTAAAAAGCTACAAAAAATGAAGTTGCCCATCAACGCAAAAAACAAAGAGGGGAATACCGCTTTGCACATCGCCGCGATGAAATCCGAAAACGATGCCATTCTTAAATTCCTGTTGGAGCAAGGAGCCGATAAATCGGCAAAAACAGCGTTTGACGAATCGGCCCTGGATTTGGCCAGTGAGAACGAACTTTTGAAAAAAAACAATGTTGAATTAATCTTTTTGCGCTAAAATGAACACATTTCTAAAAACCATATCATGTATTGCTTTGGTCGCTTTTTGGGCATTTGGATTCAACCCTCCCACCCCAAGCGGTTCATACAAATGTATGATCCAAATGATCAATTATTCCGGTGAAGGCGCTTACATCACCATTTCGTTGATCGATCCAAAAGGCCAGTATGAAGAAACCTTATATGTGCATGGGGATGACGAGGAATGGTACCACGATATTACCGAGTGGTGGAAATTCCACGGAAAAAGACGTCCTGAAATAGATGCCATTACCGGAGCGACACTCAGTGGTGGAAAACGCACGATCAACCTTTTAAAAATTCCTGATGACAAGATAAATGCCGGGTATCGTATTCGTTTTGAAACTGCCGTAGAAGATCAGGAATATCACACGACCGATGTGGAATTTGAACTTACTTCCGAAAGTGTAAAAGGCAAGGTCGCCGGTAAGGGCTTTATTCGCTATGTACGCATGATGCCACAATAATGTAAAATGACCCTTTCCCTATGGAGATATTGCCATCTACTATTGGCCCTTGTTTCAGGGGCCTTCTTGTTGGTGGCTTCCATTACGGGAACTATTTTGAGCTTTGAACCCATTACAAAGGCGGCCAAGGCATATGATGTGGCCGATTTGGAACAGATCACCTTGGCGCGGACGCTAGCCCTATTGAAAGAGCGGTATCCCGAGGTATTGGAATTACAGATCGATTCCAATGACTTTGTAATGGCCGCTGTTATTTCTGAAGACGGCGCGCCCTCTACCTTTTACATGGACCCTCGCTCTGCGGACAACATTGGGGAACCGCAGGAAAAAGAACCACTCTTCAAATTTGCCACGAACCTACATCGTTCCTTGTTCCTAAAGACTAGCGGTCGTTTGCTGGTCGGGGTGGCTTCGTTTTTGTTGTTCTTGATCGCCGTTACAGGGAGTTTTCTAATCTTAAAAAGACAGGGAAGTATCAAGCGGTTTGTAGCCAACGTAAAACGGGAATCTTTTGAACAGTATTACCATATTGTTTGGGGCCGACTCATGCTTGTTCCCATACTTGTAGTTTCCCTGAGCGGCGTATATCTATCCATGGAAAAGTTTGATCTCCTTCCCCGACCGGTTTCAAATGAGGAGGTGTACCCGGACGCCTCAAGCAACCAACGACTGGACCCAACGGACTTTCCAATTTTCAAAACAACCCCCCTTTCGGAAGTTAGAAGTGTGGTATTCCCTTTTTCGGAAGATCCCGAAGATTACTTTCAATTAAGGTTGCGGGACAGCGAACTGTTGGTGAACCAATTGAACGGTACCGTTGTTAGCAAGACAAAATACCCCCTGCTCTCCCTAGTTAGCACGTTAAGCCTAAAGCTGCACACAGGGCAGGGCAGCGTGTTATGGTCCATCATATTGTTTTTTGCCAGTATTGCCGTCCTTTATTTTATATACAGCGGTTTTAAAATGGCCCTAAAACGAAAAAAGAAAAGCAAGGTCATTAATACAGGGGTTCATAAAGATACTGCAGAATTCGTAATCCTAGTGGGTTCTGAAACAGGGAGCACCTTTGAATTTGCAAAGCTTTTTAAAGAGGGATTGTCAAAGGAAAGACACCGTGTATACATGACCACCTTAAACGACTTTACCCCTTTTAAAAATATACAACACCTCATCATATTTACGGCGACCTATGGTGCCGGGGAGGCGCCTTCCAATGCTCGAAAATTCCTCGAACTCTTGGAAACGACCGCTCTGAACGGCGAACGTAAAATACCCTACAGTGTAGTCGGTTTTGGGTCATTATTGTATCCCGAGTATTGTAAGTTCGCCGTAGATATCGATGATGCCCTCCAAAAAACGACCAAGTTTCATCGGCATATGGCACTTCATAAGATCCACGATCAATCGTTTGAAGCTGTTAGAAATTGGGCGCAAGAATGGGGCGCACGTACAGGTATACAGCTCACACTACGACCACCGAGAAAGGTACCACAAAAGCACAGCCCAAAATCCTTTGAATTGATCGACCGAACCGATTGTAATATAGACGATACCTTTATGATCAGATTACGCCCAAAAAATCGGGCCCATTTTCGTTCGGGGGATTTGTTGAGCATGCAACCTTCCAAAGAAACACCGCTTCGTTTTTATTCCATAGCGAAGATCGATTCGGATATTTTATTGAGTATCAAAAAACACCCGCAGGGTATTTGCTCAAATCTTTTGAACGGGCTTGCTCCGCGTGAAATCGTCACTGCCGGTATCAAAAAGAACCCACAATTTCATTTTCCGCAAGAAGCACCGGCAGTAGTGCTTATTTGTAATGGTACGGGCATGGCTCCCTTTCTGGGAATGTTAGGGGAAAACAAGCATTGCATACCAGTTTCCCTATTTTGGGGCGGTCGTACAAAGACTTCTTTCGAAATTTATGAAAACCATGTCGCGACCGCTTTAAAGGAAGGAACACTGCAACGTGTCTTCTTCGCCCACTCGCAGGAAGGAGATGTTACCACCTATGTACAGGACCTTGTGTTACAGCAAGCGGATTTTATAGCTGAACAACTTGCAACAAAAGCCGTTTTTATGATCTGTGGATCAGTTGCCATGCAACAGGAACTGTTAACGGTCTTAGAGAACATTTCAAAGACCTATCTGGGAGTACCGCTCAGTGAATTCGAGCAAAAAGAACAATTAAAAATGGATTGCTATTGAGAACATAGCCCCACACAACCTAATACATAAAAAACACGAGATATTATGAACGATGTAAACCCCATTTATTACAACACCTTTGGTGTCGCCTTTCAATGGAAGCGAAATACGGTGAAAAACATACGAAAAGTACAACTGGTTTTCAGAGATACCGGTCTGTTGTTATCCTACCAAGAATTGACCCAGTTTTCTAAAAATATAAAATGCACCAGAGATAGCGGTTCACTATGTAATGATTGCGCGCAAAACGAATCTTGTAGGGCACTTTTGCTCGATTCACCTTCACCGCAGGTATCCTTTGCCATGAACATGAAGGAATTGGACGCTATTCAAGATTTGGTAGAGGGCACGCTGTTTCAATTAAACCTGGACAATTATATCAAGGACGCTTTTAATTAAGATGGATATTCAAAGTCATAAACCATGGTACAAGATCATGCCGGATGATTTGGTTGAAAGTATGAAAAGTTCAAACGCTAAACCCCCTAGTGGTACGCAGTAAAGAGTTCGGTCGCTTTGTTGTAAGCTGCTTCAAAAACCAGCCAATTCACACCAGAGTCCGCTTTTTCAGTGGTAAAATACGATAGCATTTTTTCGGTCGGCATGTTCCCGGTAAGTTCATCTTTCGCCATGGGGCATCCGCCGAAACCCTGTATGGCGCCATCAAACCTTCGACAACCTGCCTTATATGCCGCATCTACTTTCTCATGCCACTTGGTCGGCGTGGTATGTAAATGGGCCCCAAACTCAATTTCGGGGTACTTAGGTATCAAATTGGCAAACAGATAATCAATCGTATCCGGTGTGGAAGTGCCCACCGTATCGGACAATGATAAAATACGGGCGCCCATCTCGGCCAATCGCTCTGTCCATTCGCCAACCACCTCAACACTCCAAGGATCGCCGTAAGGGTTTCCAAAACCCATCGAAATATAGGTGACGACCTTCTTACCGGAACCGTCTGCAATTTTTAAAATCTCCTGTAACGTAGCCACAGACTGATCAATGGTCTTGTGGGTATTCCGCATTTGAAAGTTCTCCGATATCGAAAAAGGATACCCCAGGTAATCGATCGGATCATGTTGACTGGCATCTTGCGCCCCCCGAACGTTGGCCACTATTGCCAGTAACTCGCTCTTCGTCCTGGATAAATCAAGCGCGGCAAGCACCTCAGCAGTATCCACCATCTGCGGAATCGCCTTGGGAGATACAAAACTGCCGAAATCTATGGTATCAAAACCACAGCCCAACAACGATTGCAAATAGCGAACTTTCTGATCGGTAGGAATAAACCTCTTAATGCCTTGCATGGCATCTCGTGGACATTCAATTATTTTGACCTTATGGGACATGCATTCTATTTAGCGTATCGTAGTAAATCCCCCCTCTTTAGAACACGGTTGAGAAAATATTTACCCAAACGAAATGTAGTACAAACTTAGGATTATTTATCGGATATCACGAGATAAATGGCAATACCCAAGAACACCGTAATCTGTAACCATTTCAAAACTATTCCGGTTCGTTTGTTTTTGGTAAGATAGCCTGAAATACTTCCCGATAGTATGGCAATGCCGCTAAAAATAACAGCGGAGACCAACATAAACAGCAGGCCTAAAACATAAAATTGAACCACGGTACTCAATGCATCGCTGAACAAAAAACCCGGAAAAAATGCCAAAAAGAAAATGGTTACTTTGGGGTTTAACACATTCATGATAAAACCCTGTTTAAAAAGTTGCCCCATACTTTTAGTGGAGGCGCTTTCTTCCTGTAGTTGAACTTCGCCCTTGGCTCGAAAAACCTGATAGGCCAAGTACAAAAGATACAAGGCCCCAAATAATTTGATAGCAAAAAAAATACGGTTACTTGCCTTGATCAAGGCTGAAACCCCGAAAGCCAATAAAGTGGTGTGTACCAAACAGCCCGAGATCAGCCCCGCTACCGTGGCAAGGCCGTACTTTTTCCCGTTGACCATACTTTGGGTGAGCACGTAAATATTGTCCGGACCTGGAGAAACGGCGAGTACGGCGGTGGCCAGTATAAAAGCATAAATGGTTTCGTAGTTCAAACTCCAATCGGTATACAGCTAACAAGGTGCAAAATACAAATTCTAAAAACCAAATAGGTTTTCATATCTTACCACAAATATGAATTTATGAAACCCATTTATCCAGCAAGCCTTATAGGGCTACTCCTTTTATCACTCACCTTTATGGCTTTCAATAGCCCTCAAAAAAACATCCTTCAAAACGAATTCAGCATGCAACAAGACAGTGTTTTACGCCATGTGGTACTTTTTAAATTCAAGGAAGGGACCACTCCGGAACAGATTTCCAATGTGGAGGTGGCTTTTAGCGCCTTGCCTTCAAAAATTCCACAAATCAAAGGATATGAATGGGGATTGAACAACAGTCCCGAAGGGTTGGAAAAAGGATTTACCCACTGTTTTTTTCTAACATTCGCTAGCGAAGAAGACCGTGCGATTTATTTGCCTCATCCTGATCATAAAGCATTTGGCGCCGTCCTTAGTCCTTTTCTGGACGATGTATTAGTGGTAGATTATTGGACGAATTAAGCCAGCACTTGTTGATGAAACCACTACACCGATGCGGTAAGCACTTCGGGGTGTCGTAAAAGTGCTTTATTGATTTTTTTGACCAAGCTTGGTCCCTCATACACGAAACCCGTCCACACTTGCACCAAGGATGCCCCGGCCTGCAGTTTTTCGATTGCATCTTCAGCACTGTGAATGCCGCCGACACCAATTATTGGAAAAGACCTTCCGCTTTTTTCAGCTAAAAAACGAATCACCTCGGTACTTCTATTTTTCAAAGGTTTCCCGCTTAGCCCCCCCTTTTCCTCGGAAAAAACCAGATCGGCCTTTAAATCTTCCCGAGAAAGTGTTGTGTTTGTAGCGATGATTCCATCAATTTTAGTGGTCGTTACAATCTTGATAATATCCAATAACTGCTCATCGGTAAGGTCAGGGGCAATTTTTAAAAGAATGGGTTTTTCTTTGGTCCCCTTGTTCTTTTTGACAACCTTTTTGTTTTCCTTCTTCATCTCGGTCAACAAATGGGTCAATGGTTCTTTGTCTTGCAATTCCCGTAAGCCCGGAGTATTCGGGGAACTTACGTTGACAACAAAATAATCGACATGATCAAAGAGCGCGTCAAAACAAATAAGGTAATCCTTAATGGCCATATTATTGGGCGTAGCCTTGTTCTTTCCAATATTTCCACCAATTAGTACCCGATGCTTCTTTTTAAGTTTTTCAACCGCATCGAAGACTCCTTTGTTATTAAAGCCCATACGATTAATGATCGCTTCATCTTTTTTTAGTCGAAAAAGTCTCTTTTTTGGATTGCCTTCCTGTGGTTTTGGGGTTAAGGTACCTATTTCAATGAATCCGAACCCAAAGTCACTGAGTTCATTATAAAGAATGGCATCCTTATCAAAGCCGGCCGCCAAACCGACCGGATTGGGGAATTTTATCCCAAAAACTTCTCGCTCCAAGCGAGCATCCGTAACGGTATAAATAGATCTGAAAATTTTGGAAAAACCAATATTGGAGAGCAAGCGAATAAGTCTAAATGTGAGGTGATGCACCCTTTCCGCATCTAGTAGGAAAAAGAAAGGTCTTAGAATAAACTTATACATAGACTGGGGTGAAATTTCAACAAAAATACAAACTCGATCCCAGTATTTGCTCTATCTAAGTCATTTTTTTAACATTTACCAACAATTATTCGGGAGCTATACTATCCTTGTAGGAAACGGGCATAATTTTAATAGGTTTTCGTAACGCCTCGTTGCACAGATCAAGGTAGCGTTGGTATTGTTTGGGGTTAAAAGTAGCCAATAACTGCTTATCGGCTTCCCAAGCCGCATCTACCATTTTTTGCTTTAAGTCCTTGTATTTATCCGACAAGGTTATCAATTCTTGTTGGGTGCTCTGCGGATGCGTATCGAAGAGTTTTTGAATTTCGTCCTCCAATACCTTTTTGGTGATTTGCAACTCCCCTTTCAAATTTCCCATCGTGGCTTGTTGTGTATCGTTCAGCTGAAAGATGGTCATGACCGCATCTGAATTTCTCCCTCCAATATCCAAGGTACAATCTTGGGCCATTGCCACAAAACCAAAAAGGCCGCTTACACAAGTGCATATGATTTTTCTAAGATTGCTCATTCCGAATGGGTTGCATGCTATTACAATAGTAATATAAACTGTATTTTTAAACAAAAATTATATTAATGGAGCACATTATCGACCGTTTTATAGGCTATGTGAAAATAGACACACAAAGCGATCCTGGTTCGGACACTACTCCGAGTACCGAAAAACAGTGGATACTTGCCGATTTGTTGGTAGATGAATTGGCCCGTATCGGGATGCAAGAAGTAACTATTGATGATAACGGCTATATTATGGCCACTCTTCCGAGCACTCTTGACAAAGAGGTCCCGGTTGTTGGTTTTATTTCTCATTACGACACCTCGCCCGATTTTTCCGGCACTGGAGTGAACCCCCAAATTATTACGGAATATGATGGAGGCGATATTGTCTTAAATGCAGAAGAGAAAGTGGTTCTTTCCCCCTCCTATTTTGAGGATTTATTGATGTATAAAGGGCAAACGCTTATCACTACCGATGGAACCACCCTTTTGGGGGCCGATGACAAGGCGGGTATTACCGAAATCGTCACGGCAATGGAATACCTGATACAACATCCTGAAATCAAACATGGAAAAGTAAGGGTCGGGTTCACCCCGGATGAAGAAATCGGAAGAGGAGCGCACAAGTTTGATGTGGCAGCGTTCGGGGCCGATTGGGCGTATACTATGGACGGGAGCCAGATTGGGGAACTCGAATACGAAAACTTCAATGCAGCGAGTGCAAAAATAACCATCAAGGGCAAAAGCGTTCATCCGGGGTACGCGAAGGGCAAAATGGTGAATGCCGTTAGTATCGCGAATGAGTTTATGTGGATCTTGCCTATAGAGGAAACCCCGCAACACACTTCCGGACGGGAAGGTTTTTTTCACATTCATCATATGGAAGGAACCATAGAACATGCCGAATTTGAATTGATCGTTCGCGATCATGACCGTGAGCAGTTTGAGAAACGTAAACAGCTACTATTGGACATTTCCAAAAAACTGAACGCCCTGCACGGAAACTGTATTACGATCGATGTAAAAGATCAATATTTCAACATGCGAGAAAAGGTAGAGCCCGTTTTTCATATAGTGGAACTCGCGAAATCTGCCATGGAAGCAGTGGGCATTACCCCCATAATTAAGCCCATCCGAGGAGGTACAGATGGTTCTCAGTTGAGTTTTATGGGATTGCCTTGCCCCAATATCTTTGCAGGCGGCCATAATTTTCATGGCAAGTACGAATATGTGCCCGTGGAAAGTATGCAAAAGGCGGTAGAAGTAATCGTTAAAATTTGCGAACTTGTGGGAAACCAAGAAGCAACCTAATTGAATAGCGGTATTTTCCCGGTTGCGATAACGTACTCTTTTTTAAAAACAGTGATATGGATGTATCGGAAAAAGTGGAAGCGTATTACGAAACGGAGCATCTCTTCAAAGAAGGAATTGCCCAACTACGCTCCCTGGCTTTGAAAACAGGATTGGAGGAAACTTTTAAGTGGATGTTTCCGACGTATACACTTAAAGGTAAAAACGTATTGGCCATCTGCAAATTCAAAAAACATTTTGGAATATGGTTTTTCAATGGCGTATTCCTAAGCGATTTCAAAGAAGTACTCGAAAACGCACAAGAAGGGAAAACCCAGGCCATGCGCCATTGGAAATTCCATGCACTGGATGATATCGACAATACAGCGGTCCTTGGCTATATGAACGAGGCAATAGAAAATGAACGCAAAGGAATAAAGCTGGCGAAAAAGAAGAAAACTCCCGTAAAAGTGGTAGTTCCCGAATTACTCGCGGCAGCCCTTAAAGAACATCCCGAGGCGCAAAAAGCATTTTCGGCGATGACCCCTTACAAACAGAAAGAATACGCCGAGTACATTCGTACGGCCAAACAGGAAAAAACGAAACAATCCCGTCTTTTAAAGATTCTACCAATGATCAAAGAGGGGAAGGGTCTGAACCATTTGTACCAAAAAAAAGGATAGACCGTACCCCAGGTTATAACATTGGTAGTTTCCACCCGTTTTGATAATTCGCCCGTATGAATTCGTTCGCTTTCTCCTGTTTGAAACGGTGGTTTTCCGCATCCCAATAAATTCTATCTCCGGTTTTATAGGCAACATTCCCCATATGGGAGACAAGGGCGGCGTTGTACCCAACTTCAATAGGGGCTTTTAGAATGGTTCGATCCCTACTTTTTACAGCGGCTATAAAATTGGCGGTATGCAGGTCGAGACCGCTTCCCGATCGTTTTTTCAAGGGAATGGCTTCCATCTTGTCGGGTCGTTCTTTTCCCCAACCGTGAAACTCTTTTTCGGAAATTACTTCCCAGCCTTTGCGATCCAATACCAAAGTACCATTGTTTCCTATAAAGGCGATGCCATGATTTCGGCCATAATTGCCTCCATCGATACCGGTAGCATGCTCCCATAGAATAGAGAAATTGTCGTATTCAAATACGGTTTGCAGACTATCGGGCGTTTCCGAGGCATCGTCAGGGTAGGCAAACTTTCCACCGAGTGCCATGACCGATTTTGGGGTGCCGGCCTTCATACCATACAAGGCATAATCAATCAAGTGCACTCCCCAATCGGTCATCAGTCCGCCTGCATAGTCCCAAAACCATCGAAAGTTAAAATGAAAACGATTTGCGTTAAAGGCCCTTTCGGGAGCCGGTCCCAACCACATCTTATAATCGACTCCGTCGGGAACCGCCGTGTCGGGTACTATCGGTACCGGTTTCATCCAACCCTGGTACGCCCATGCCTTTGCCAACCGTATGTTCCCCAAAGCGCCTGAGTGGACATATGCTATGGCATCAACAAAATGTGGCTGACTGCGCTGCCACTGCCCTATCTGTACCATTCGGTCGCTTGCGTTGACATATTGAAGCATCACATCGGACTCCTGAATCGAATTTGCAATGGGTTTCTCGCAATAAACATCTTTACCTGCTTGCAGTGCATCGGCCAACATAAGACAGTGCCAATGATCAGGGGTACCTATAATTACCGCATCAATATCCTTATCGGCCAGTAGATTGCGATAGTCCTTATACCATTTGGGTTTTTTAACACCTGCTTTTTCCAAATCGGCCGTCCGCATTTGGAGTATACTTTCATCTACATCGCAAAGGGCAACTACGGTTACCTCGTTCATTTTAAGCATTGAAGTAAGGTCTGAAAAACCCATGCCCTTACAACCAATAACGCCTAGTTGTATTTGGTCGTTGGCGCCTACGGGGGTTCGCATCTGTCCTAACAGCTCCATTGGAAAAACGAACGCCGCGGCGGCACCTGTAACGGCCATGCCTCCCTTTTTGATAAAGTGTCTTCTTGTACCCATTCCGGTTGTTTTAGTATGCATTTAAGATACTATTTTTTTTGAAACCGAATTTTTGACAAGGGCGTATTACAAGCAAAAAAAAGCCCCGACAGCTATGGTCAGGGCTTTACGAATTCTATGTCTATCCTATTTTTTGGAAGAAGCGGGCGTATTTAATTTCTTGCTCAATTCCATTGAAATGGCGGAGCGTTCCATTTTTAATTTCCCAGACATGGTCTCAAGCACAAAGGAAGTATCCTTATCACTTACATCGAACACCTTGCCATGCAAACCGCCTTTTGTTATTACTCGATCCCCTTTTTTCAAGGCTGTTGCGAATTTTTTCTCTTCTTTTTGGCGTCTGAACTGTGGTATGATCATAAACACAATGAACACCACAAAAATCAGAAGCATTGGCAATAAAGACTGACCTTCTCCCATAAGTATATACTACTTTCTATTTAATTATTGAGCAATGGTAGGTCCAGCTGCCGTAGGTCCTGCATTTTTTGGATTCACAAAAGCTTTGATCCGAATGAGCTCAGAACCTTTCTCGGTGTTGGCAGTAACCGTAATCGTTTTTGTAACCTGGTTTTGACCGGCACCATTGAATTTAACAAGCATCTCTCCTTTTTCACCGGGTGCGATCGCTTTGTTTTTCGGATATTCTGGTACGGTACAACCACAGCTGCTCTTGGCATCGGTAATGATCAAGGGGCCATTTCCGGTATTTGTAAAGCTAAAAACAGTTTCTTGCGGTGTTCCTTGGTCGATTGTCCCGAAGTCGTGCTCAGATTTGTCAAAAGTCATTACCGGAATCAACTTAGCGGCCTCATCTCTTTCGGCAGCTTCTGCGACATTTGCAGTATTGATTTTACTGGCGGCGTTCTCTTTACAAGAAGTAAATCCGAATAGGGCGATGGCACTAAGGGCCAAAATCATTCTTTTCATCTTTTTAGTTTTTTTGTTAATTACGTAATTCCATGCATTTCATCGATTAGCCTCAGTGAACATGCACTCTTAGGTAACGTAGTACCTAGCTACTTTATTTTATGGTACGCGAAGGCAAAATTAAAGAAATATTTTATAATAGCCCCCTCCCCATTTTGTTAAGTTTCCCTTCGACCTTATATTCCTTCACCAATTTATCCAAAATACCATTGATGAAAATACTGCTCTTCGGGGTGGAATATTCCTTTGCAATTTCTAGAAATTCGTTGATGGTCACCTTTTCCGGTATGGATGGGAAATTCAATAACTCACAAATCGCCATTTTTAACAAAATACCATCTATTTCGGCAATTCTGTCTTTATCCCAATTAGGGGTCTTGCCTTCTATTTCCTTTTCCCATTGCGCATTGTTCAACAAGGTTTTCGTCAATAATTTTTGGGCGAACACCAAATCTTCCTGGTCCTTGAGTAATTTGGGAAGAAAAAACGATTCGCTTTCCTTTTCTTTCACCTTTTTCAAACGCTTCAGCAAAAAGGTGTTCACGATCGGCAAATCGTCTACCCATGTAAGTTTATCGTCCTCAAAGTATTCGTAGATTTTCTCATTCGGGGCGATAACTTCTCTAAAAAGCGCTATGACCAGGTTTTTATCCTCCTCATAGTGCTGCGTTTCGGAATGCATATACGCATCGTACAGGTCACTTTTTAAAATAGCACCGTATATTAATTTGACATACTCCTCGTTCAGATACCAATGCTGTAACTTTCGATCGGTAAGGGTTTCCCTTAACCGTTTATTGCCCGCTAATTGTGTTAGGAGCCTATTCTGTATGAATTTATGATTGTTGGGATATTGATCGGCATCCGTATCGAGATATCGTTTTGAAGAACGTTCCAACTGGTCCGTAGCACGCTGATGCACCTCGATCAAAAGGCTTAGCATTAGGAGGTATAGGGTATACATATTCTCGATACTTGCGTTGAGAAATTTTTCCTGTTTTTCCAACGAATCATCCTTGGATTGGGTCAATGCATAAATACACTGCATTACTTTTACCCGGATATGCCTTCTTGTTAACATGCTAAAGACCTTTACTAGAATTGGGTTTGATAGATACGGCTGCAAAAATAGGAATCTATTTCCAATACAGACCCCTCCCTTCGTCCTTTCTCACAAAAAGAATTTAAAGTAGCGGATAGCGGCCCTCCCATGGGGTCGATTGAAATTACATCTTTAAGTTTTTCTTTACATTTGCCCCTTGTGAGGTACTGGCAACAGGCCTATCTTTACCGTTTTAGCCAAACCCTTGAATGAAAGAACTCAAACACCTCAATAAATACTTCAAAAAATACTGGCTCAAACTGCTCCTTGGAGTCATCATTACCATTATCGCTCGCATTTTTTCCCTAGTAATGCCCTCTTATGTAAAAAAATCAATAGAGGTTATTGAAAACTATAGTAGCCAGAAAATAGTAGCGTCTTTGGCCAGGGAGTTATTATTGGAGTATATCTTGATTATTCTGGCCACCGCCCTACTATCGGGTTTGTTTACTTTTCTGATGCGTCAAACCATTATAAACGTATCGCGCTACATAGAATATGACCTTAAGAACGAAGTATTTGATCATTACCAGTTCTTAAACCTGAATTTCTACAAAAAAAACAGAACGGGTGATTTGATGAGCCGCATTAGCGAGGATATCAACCAAGTACGCATGTACGCAGGGCCGGCCATTATGTATGGTATGAACGCGCTTACGCTTTTCGCATGCCTTATTCCCCTAATGTTCATCAAGGCTCCCACCCTGGCGTTTTACACGATTGTGCCCTTCCCCCTGTTGTCGTTTTTGATTTACAAGATCAGTAAGATCATTCATAAAAGAAGTACCAAGGTGCAGGAGTTTCTCGCAAAACTATCCACCTATACGCAGGAGCGTTTTTCGGGCGTAGCGGTTATCAAAGCCTATGGTTTGGAACCTAGGATTCATTCAGAGGTAGAACGTTTGGCCAACGAAGGGAAAGATAAAAGCGTAAACCTTGCAAAGGTTGATGCGTGGTTTTTTCCGCTCATGCTTTTCATGATCGGGGTCAGTAATATTTTTGTCATCTATATCGGGGGCAGACAATACATTAGCGGGGAAATAGCATCGATCGGCATCATAGCCGAGTTCATATTATATGTGAACATGCTTACGTGGCCCGTTGCCATTGTGGGTTGGCTCACATCGATCGTACAGAGGGCCGAGGCGTCCCAGAAACGCATCAACGAGTTTTTGAAGGAAGTACCTGAAATTAAAAACGAGGTTGACGCGGATACGCCCGTTCAGGGAAAAATAGAATTTCGGGAGGTTACTTTCACCTATGAGGATACGAACATAACAGCACTTCGCAACCTATCCTTTACCATTAATAAAGGAGAAACAATCGCCATTTTGGGTAAGACCGGGTCCGGAAAATCCACTATTTTAGAACTAATAGCCCGTTTATATGATGTAAGTTCAGGGACCATTTTAATTGACGACGTCCCCATTCAAGAACTAAACCTATTTGATCTTAGGGCGGCGATCGGCACCGTACCGCAAGATGCCTTTTTGTTTTCGGATACGATCAGCAATAACATCAAATTTGGAAAAGACGATGCTACGGACGAGGAAGTAGCGCAAATGGCAAAAAATGCGGTAGTTCATGAGAACATCATGGGCTTTTCGAAACAATACGAGACCGTGTTGGGCGAACGTGGCATTACCTTAAGCGGAGGGCAAAAACAGCGGGTTTCCATCGCCAGGGCCCTGTTAAAAGATCCGGAGATTTATTTATTCGACGATTGTTTATCTGCCGTGGATACCGAAACGGAAGAGGAAATTTTAAACAATTTGAAACGTGCTTCCGAGGACCGAACCACCCTTATCGTGAGTCACAGGGTATCCTCTGCAAAAAATGCCGACAATATTTTGGTTTTGGAAGATGGGCAATTGATGCAGCAAGGGACACATGATGAATTGAATGCGGTGAATGGGTACTACCAAGAACTTTACCAGAATCAACTATCCGAGAAAGAAAACTAAAAAATTGTTGTCCGATACACATTTTTTTTCCATTTTTGGTGGATTAACACTTTTTTAAGTAACTAGACACTACAGAAAATGAGCGAAAGACACCATGAGGATCAGGAAGAAATTTATTCCAAAGTCCTACGCGCAGGAAGAAGAACCTATTTTTTTGATGTTAGAAGCACAAAAGCCGGAGATTATTATTTGACCATTACAGAAAGTAAGAAGTTTACCCACGATGACGGTTCTTTCCATTATAAGAAACACAAAATTTATCTTTACAAAGAAGATTTTGAGGCCTTCCGCGAACATGTATCCGAGATGATGGACTATATCATAGACGAGAAAGGAACAGAGGTAATATCTGAACGACACCAAAAAGACTTTAAAAAAGAGGAAGAATCGAACGTTGCGCCGAACGAGGAGGTCGCACCGACGACCGATAGTTTTACCGATGTCGACTTTGACGATATTTGAGCTACCCACCGATAAACTAATTTCAAAACGCCCTGTAAGTTACAGGGCGTTTTTTTATATTTACCCTGACCGTTTTTGAATGCTGGTCACCTGCTAAACCATGCCAAAATGAAAAAAAATTGCCTCTTTGTTCTCTTAATGCTCTGCACCTATATCTACGGTCAAGAAACGCTCGATTTAAGTTATTACCTGCCACAAGATGTTCGTTACAACGAAGCGATCCCGACACCGAAAGATGTGATTGGCCATGAGGTTGGAGAATGGCATGTAACCCATGACAAGCTTCAATTTTACATGAAGACCCTGGCCGCGGCGAGCGACCGAATAAGCATTGAAGATCGCGGAGAGACCTTTGAAGGAAGACCCATCCTATTATTGACCATTACATCCCCAAAAAATCATCGGAACATTGAAAAACTAAGGGAAGATCATATTGCCTTGACCGAAAATGGCGGGGGTACCAAAAACCTTTTGGACATGCCTTTGGTGGTCTACCAAGGTTTCTCGATCCATGGGAACGAACCAAGCGGTGCCAATGCAGGTTTGGCTTATGCCTATTATTTGGCGGCGGCCGAAGGTCCTGAAATAACGGCTATTCTCGACAATACGGTTATTCTGCTAGACCCCTGTTACAATCCCGACGGACTGCAACGGTTTGCTTATTGGGCGAATACCAATAAAAGCGGCAACCTAAATGCAGACCCCAACGAACGTGAATACCATGAGGTATGGCCAGGAGGGCGTACCAATCATTATTGGTTTGATATGAACCGTGATTGGCTTCCCGTACAGCTACCAGAAAGTCGGGCCCGAATCAAAAGTTTCCACAAGTGGCTTCCAAATATCCTGACCGATCATCACGAAATGGGCACCAATTCTACCTTCTTTTATCAACCGGGAGTACCTAGTAGAGTGCATCCATTAACGCCCAAGATGAATCAAGAATTAACCGCTGAGATAGGTACCTACCACGCCAAGGCCCTTGATAAAATCGGCTCTTTGTACTACTCTGAAGAAGGGTATGATGATTATTACTACGGTAAGGGGTCTACCTTCCCCGATGTAAACGGTTCAATCGGCATTCTCTTTGAGCAAGGTAGTTCCAGAGGACATATTCAAGAAAGCGAGAATGGTATTTTGACATTTCCCTTTACGATACGAAACCAATTTACCACCGCCTTGTCCACCATAGAAGCGGCCAAAAATATGCGGACAAAAATTCTAGCCTACCAGCGCGACTTTTATGCCGGTTTACGGAGTGAGGGCGCTAAAAGCAAAACCAAGGCCATTGTTTTTGGTGATAGCAAGGATGTTGCCAAAACTTGGCACCTAGCTGAGATATTAGACCGCCACGGTATTGTTTTTCATGAACTCGCAAAGGATGCTACCCTTGGGGGCAAGGCCTATAAAAAAGGGAGCAGCTATGTGATCCCGATGAATCAAAAGAACCCGAGGTTGATCAAAGCAATGTTTGAAAAAAGAACCTCTTTTACCGATAGCTTGTTTTACGATGTCTCGGCTTGGACATTTCCCTTATCATTCAATGTAGACCATACCGAACTTTCTTCATTGATCAATGCTGGGCCCCAAGTGACCGATTTAAGACCACTGAACGGTGGTGCCGATCGTGAAAGTAAGTATGCCTATTTATTTGAATGGCATGAGTATTATACGCCCAAGGCACTTAATGCAATTGTGAATAAAGGAATCAGGGCCAAAGTTGCGAAAACACCCTTCACTCTTGAAGGGCGTTTGTACGACTATGGAACAATTATGGTTCCCGTGCAGAACCAGGAGTTATCGTCTGAAGAGCTCTATGCATTCCTGAATCAGGTGGCGATTGACAGTAAAATTCGGATTACCGCGGTAAGTACGGGACTTACAAGAGGAATTGATTTGGGAAGCAATGATTTTGACACGGTGAAGAAGCAGAAAGTGGCCATTTTAGTGGGAGATGGTATCCGTTCCTACGATGCCGGGGAAATCTGGCACCTTTTCGACACCCGATACCAGATAAAACTAACGAAAATTGATCTCTCCTATTTCGGAAGAACGGACCTTAGCGAGTATACCGATATCATCATTCCCAGTTCTTGGGGTGGCAGTGCATTGAACAAGTCAAATGCGCTTAAGTTGAAAGAATGGGTAAAAAAAGGGGGAACCCTGATCGGGTATCGCAATATCGTCAACTGGTTCAGTAAGAATGATCTGATGAAACTAACCTTTAAAAAAGACAGCTTGGTCGCTAAAAACGTTTCTTTTGAACAGAAAAGGGATTTTAACGGGGCCCAGGTAACCGGTGGTGCTATTTTTGAAGCCATACTTGACCGCTCCCATCCCATCAATTTTGGATATAAAAATAACCGCCTTGCGCTTTTCAGAAACACCAACATCTATGTGAAACCTGACAAAGATAGCTACGACAATCCCATACAGTATACGAACAACCCCTTGCTCAGCGGTTACATTTCCGAGGAAAACGAAGCCTTGATCAAAAATAGTGTTCCTTTTCAAGTGCAACGTATGGGGCGTGGGCGTGTCATTGGTTTTACCGATAATACCAATTTTCGGGCTTTTTGGTACGGTACGAACAAGTTGTTGATGAATGCCATATTTTTTGGGCCAATGATGTAAAATACCATTACCGTTACATGCCTCTGATCCTGCTCAAGGTTTCTTGGGAAATACCTAGGTATGAGGCTATACTCTCCAACGAGGTACGTTGAAATATTTCAGGATGTTCTTTGAACAATTTATCATACTTTTCTTTGGCAGTGAGTTTTCGTAAATCAGTGGCAATCGCACCTGCCCTTAGAAAATAATCCTCGATTATTTTACGCCCAACAATGTTAAACTCTAGATGTTCCTTATATAATTGTTGCAAATGCCCGTATGTCAGCACCCACATGGTACATTCTTCGTTTGTTTTTATATACTCTACCGATGGGGCTTGTCTTAAAAATGACTCCAAAGATGTTACCAAGTCATTTTCCTGCCAAAACCAAGAAGTTATTTCAACATTGTTTACAAGATAAGATCCTTTTGCAAAGCCTTTTTCCATAAAATAAAGATGCTCGCATACCTCTCCCGGACGCAATAGAACCGTTCCTTTTGCAAAAGTTTCCTTCGATACCATGCCTTGAAGTTCCAAAAGCACCGAATCTGAAAGGGGATGAAAATAGTTTAAAAGGTCAATCAAATTGTTCATACCCAAATTTTCACTACTAAGCTACTTTATCAACTAAGTATAAAACTAGTCATAGTTTATGGGTTTTTCAATTGACATTTGTCAAAAAACACCGATAAAACCTCGCTTTTCAATAGATTCTGTACTTTTTTATGGCCACTATCGTTTGCCCCATTATGAACCCATTTAAAATACTTTTATGAAAAACTATGTTCAAAAAACGTTGCAGATTCTATTTCTTTGTTTTTTAATAACCGGTTGTGAATCGGAAAGCTCGGCGGATGTAAGTCAAGATCGTATTTATGCCGCCTATGGTGCTTTATATGATGAATTTCAAGACCTTACCATCATAAACGTTACTTTCTCATTAGGAAATTATAATGGTACTCGATTGGAACTTGCAGAAGGCGCAACCCTCCTGTTCAATGATAGAGAAGTACCCTTTTTAACAGGGCTGGGATATTACGAGTTAAAGTTACCCGGTTTCGTTCAAGAAGGTACCTTTGTGTATACCGATTTGGACGGACAGTTATTCACAAACAACCTTCGTATTCGCACTATTGACTTTACGGAGGGTACACCCACGACCATCGATAGGGCCCAATCCTATGAAATCACATGGGAAGGGGAACCGGTAGGTAATGGAGATTCTTCGGTGGTCGCTAGTATTATTCCCAATAACTTGGGAGAATCAAAGTTTTTTCCACAAACAGACGATGGCGCCACTTCGGTATTATTGACTCCCAACTTTTTGGGAACTATTGCCGATGCTCAAGGCGGTTCCATGGTACTGGAACGTTTTGATGTTTCGATCGCCGCGAGTGCCTCGTCGGCAGGAGGCTTGGTTACGGCACGGTACCGTCCAAAATCTATTACAATTACCATTGAATAACGATGGTATATTGGAGTAAAAAATCGTTTCACCTTTTGGCGCGGCGATTTTTTACGATTCCATGGCCACAAACTTTAAAAACGCTAAGGTTGGGCGAATTTAACATACATCCCATTAAAGATGAAAAGAATGGCCACCACTAGCGAACCCATGAAGGCCGTATCTACTTCAGTGATTATGAGAAATAGCGATAGATAGAACAAGGGCATTGCCAACAAAGCCAAGGTAAACCGCATGGTACCGGTAAACTCTGGCTCCCAGACCTTGGGTTTTATCCATCCCCACCAGAGCAAGACTACGGGCAAGTTTAAAACAACAAACAACCCTTTGAACAGTTGCTTCATCATCCTAGAAGGTTTTTTTTCGTTTGCGGTAGTATTCAATCTATCAATCCTCTCAATGCGCGCGTTTACCTGGGAAGGCTTCAAGTAATCGACTTTCAAGGCATCTAACTTTTTTTCGATCCGATCATAGTCGCCTTCATGCTCAATATGGGTCGTAAGGTTTTTTAAATTGGTAGTGATCGTATTTTTGACCGCATGGGTCGACCGCAACAAATCGGTCTTATCATAGAGCGGGAGTACCGGAATACGGTCCCCAAAACAAATGGCTACTTGATCCGGAAACCCCGAATTGGTCTTGTAGTTTAAACCGACGGGGATCATTTGTATATCCAATTCCGGATTTTCATTCAAAGTACCAAAAAGAATGCGTGTAAAACCTTTGCTCAGCGGGCGTACGCGTCTTTTAATATGATGGTTCGCCTCCGGGAACATTAAAATAGCTTGATTCTTCTTCAATAGGGATGCGCAATGGGCAAAAACCGCCTCATTATTCTTCAATGCGTGTCGCCCATCTCGAATGCGGTAAATCGGAATCATTTGCAGGTACGCAAAAAACCGCTTGAGCAATGGTTTTTTGAATACGTCGGAGCGAGTTAAAAAAAAGGGTTTTCTACCACAATCTACCGCTAGTAGCAGTACATCGAGCAAGGCGCTTTGATGGTTGGGTAAAAACATTACGGGTTTGTCCTTGGGAACCTTTTCAAGACCTGACACCACTATTTTGCCATAATAGAGATGTAATCCTATTTTAATCCAATACTTTAGTAAGACATACCCCAAATTCCTCACGCTATTTTTTCGTTTACCGAAGGACCATACCCCCAGAAAGAGGCCAATAGCAATCCTGAAATCAGATGCCATATACCCCAAAAGGCGGCAATCAGGGCCATTCCCCCCAAGCCATCAAAAAAAGTAAAGATCAGGAGCAGTCCCAATCCTGAATTTTGGATTCCGGTTTCTATGGTAACCGATTTGGTATCCCGACTCGAAAGTCCGAACCCTTTTGAAATTGAATAACCCGTACCAAAGGCTACTAGATTGTGTGCCAATACGATCCAAAATATAT
The DNA here is from genome assembly GCA_947500385.1 of uncultured Flavobacteriaceae bacterium. Classification (GTDB taxonomy): domain Bacteria; phylum Bacteroidota; class Bacteroidia; order Flavobacteriales; family Flavobacteriaceae; genus Pelagihabitans. The sequence goes on from CANMSA010000001.1 coordinate 239,219, forward strand.
AGAATATGTACTCCAAAAAAACATCTTTGTTCTGATACAGCGCCACCATGACCAACAGTATAAAAAACCATAGTGAAACCGTTTTTAGCACCTTGCCTATTTTTTTTGCCAAAACCGGCCTTAGGTGATTGATCCACATCCCCAGTACCAAAGGAATGCCCAAAAGCAACGCGACTATTTTCACCATTTCAAAAGGGGAAACGGCAATATCTTTTAGTATGGCCGCAGAAGGAGCGTACAACGCACCCCAGAACTGAAGATTCACGGGGGTCATGATTACGGCCAGCACCGTTGCAACTGCTGTTAAACTAATTGATAGGGCGGTATTCCCTCTAGATAAATGAGTAATAAAATTGGAGAAGTTACCGCCGGGACAGGCAGCCACCATAGACATTCCCAAAGCCAAACTGGCCATTGGTTGTACAATCAAAACCAATACATACGTGCAGGCCGGTAGCAAGATAAACTGACTGAAAACCCCCACCAAAATAGGTTTGGGTTTTTGGAAAAGAGCTTTGAAATCTTTTGGAGAGATTTCCAAGGCAATACCGAACATGACACAACCTAGGGCAATGTTCAGGACCCATTGAGCTTCACTATCAAAATTCAGTTGTATGGTATCTAGTTGGTTATTGGTCAAACAATCAAGAAATTTTAAGTCCGTTGTATACGAAAGTTTCCGGCTGTAATAAGATTACATCCTTCCCATCGACAGCACCCAAGATAAGACATTCACTCATAAAATTGGCAATTTGTTTTTTTGGAAAGTTTACTACGGCGATTACCTGTTTACGGATCAATGTATCTTTTTCATAACGCTCGGTCAACTGCGCCGAAGATTTTCGAATACCCGATTCGTTCCCAAAATCGATTTGTATCCGGGAGGCTGGGTTTCTTGCCTTGGGAAAATCAATTGCACTGATAATGGTACCTACCCGTAGGTCTATTTTTGAAAAGTCTTCCCCTGTAATCGTATGGTTCATTGGAGACGTGCTTACCTTCGAAATTGGTTCAAAGGAGGTTAAAAATAGTCATATTACTCCATAAGATTCTTATAAATACATTTACCTTTGGCATCTCTATTAGATCAATAATATGGCGAGAACTCCTAGTAATATGCTGGATCTGGGTACCAAAGCACCCGATTTTGCGCTGACCGATACGATATCTGAAAACCAATATGCCTTGGAAGAATTGAAGGGTGCCGTTGGTACCGTCGTGATGTTTATCTGCAATCATTGTCCTTTCGTAATCCATGTGAACCCGATGCTGAGTGCCTTGGGAAAACGCTATCAGGAAAAGGGAATTGGTTTTATCGCAATCTCGAGCAACGACATCCAGAATTATCCGCAAGACGCTCCACACCTCATGAAAGAGACCGCACTAAAAGCGGGTTATAACTTCCCCTATTTGTACGATGCCACGCAAGAGGTCGCCCAGGCATATCAAGCCGCTTGTACACCCGACTTTTACTTGTTCGATTCGAAGCTTAGGTTGGTGTATCGTGGGCAACTGGACGATTCAAGACCGGGAAACGGCATTCCCCTGAGCGGGAACGATCTGGCCAGCGCCATGGATGCCTTATTGCTGGGTACTGAAATTAGTCCGCTTCAAAAGCCGAGTATAGGCTGTAATATCAAATGGAAGGCCCCCTAAAACCCCCTCATTTTCCTTTTATCCTCCCCAACCCTTTCGCTTAAGAAGGTTTTGTATCTGTGCGTAATGATGGTTGCCATGCCATGCATACCGGCCAATGTTCTCTTCCAAGGTGGTGGTGACCTTTCCTTCTGGATGTACAAAGCTTCTTTTCAAATCATTGCGCGACAGGCCTTTTAAAAAGTATACCAATTTTGCATGGACCGCGCTTAAATGGTCTAGGGACATTTGGATGGGCGCCGTTTTGGCATCAAAAAGATCGGACCAAGCCTTCTCATCATAGGCTTTTATGACGGGAGTATCTTCTGTCATTGCCCATTTGAAACGAATATAACTATTATGATGACTGTCTGGAATATGATGCACCAATTGCCGTACGGTCCATCCTCCGGGACGATATGGTGTTTCTAATTGTTCCTCAGTCAAACCATTGACCAAATGGCGGAGTTTAGATGGCAATGCATCCAAGGCGGCAATCCATTCAGAGATATGGGCATCGGTAATCGCTTCGGGAGTTTCAAATTTTCCTATAGGATATTTCAACAGTTCCAATTGTGTATCTTCCATGATCCAAAACTAGTGAACTTTAATACATTTTTAACCAAAATATTTATGCACTGCTATTTAATCTACTAATTTTGTAGGGTATATGATAATTACAATTTAAAACCTTCTATAATGGCATCAATTCGACTGGGTGACAAAGCACCCGATTTTACCGCGGACAGTTCTTTAGGAACTATTAATTTATATGATTATTTAGGGGATGGTTGGGGAATCTTATTTTCGCATCCCGCCGATTTTACGCCCGTTTGCACTACCGAACTGGGCACCGCTGCGAAGTTCAAAGGTGAATTTGACAAGCGCAATGTAAAAATGTTGGCCCTAAGTGTTGATGGGGCCGCTTCACACCTTGAGTGGATAAAAGATATTAATGAAGTGCAAGAGACAACTGTTAATTTTCCCATCATAGCGGATGAGGACAAAAAGGTATCCAAGCTTTATGATATGATCCACCCCAATGCAGATAATAATCTTACGGTACGTTCGGTATTTATTATCGGGCCCGATAAGTCTGTGAAACTGATTCTTACCTACCCCGCTTCGACAGGGCGTAATTTTTATGAACTTTTACGTGTTGTTGATTCTTTGCAACTTACCGCCTATCACAAGGTAGCCACCCCGGCCAACTGGGAATCGGGTCAAGATGTAGTGGTGAGTCCAGCAATCCCAACCGAGCAGGCACGTGGCCTGTTTGAAAAAGGTGTCGAAGAGTGGAAACCGTATTTGCGCATGACTCCAGATCCCACCGCGTAATGTGAATTTACGGTTAAGAATACGGTGCGTCGAGAAAGATAAGGGCTTAAAAAACAGCAGTTTCAAATTTTTAATACTATCTTCGCACTTTAATAATTTTTTAATTTTTTATTATGAGTAAAGGAACAGTAAAATTCTTCAATGATTCCAAAGGTTACGGATTTATCACTGAAGACGGTTCAAGCGAAGATCACTTTGTACACATTTCTGGTTTAATCGATGAAATACGCGAAGGTGACGTTGTAGAATTTGAACTACAACAAGGTAAAAAAGGACTAAACGCGGTAAATGTGAAAGTAGTAGACTAGGCACGCACAAACTTTTTTTATACAAAGCCCCGACTATAGATGTTGGGGCTTTTTTTATGTGTATTTCATGCATTTTACTTTATCTGTTTGATCTTTTACGCAACCAACCAACTTTTTCACGTCTATAGTTAAACAAAGTACGACTGTTCCCAAGTCTTCAAAAAACCAAGAATACAATACGAAGCCGTTTATGGTAGCATTTATCTTTTTAGTCTCATTTTTAGTACTGGGAAATATTGTTTTATTGTTAATAACTACCAACGACCGCAAAAAGTAACAGTAGTTTCCACCTGGGCCGTTGTAATACAAACTGCGCTTACCCCCTATTTTCAGGGTGTTTAGGACCGTACCACTTTCACTTTTGTTTGAGTATGGTGTTGTACCTAAGCCAAAACAAAAAAATCGAACTTTGAAGATAACTTTGTGGTTGGTACTCTTTGACAAAATTGCATTTTATGTAATTTTGAATAGACAAGAGTATAATAATCCTTAAAATTCCCCGTTAATTATTAAAGAATTGTCATTTTATTGCAATCTTAACCTTAAATATGGTTTATTTTTTCAGCATAGTAGCCTTTTTGGTATTGGTCAACATCCTATTGATGCGTTTCAGTGCTATGGAGGTTGAAAATTTTTAGGGCGCTTCGTTGTAGTAGGGTTTTTCTTCGATGAGTTGTTATATTTCAAAGTGGATGATCACTTCGGATATAACCCTCTTAAATGACAACTTTCTTCGGTATTCTTATCATCCTTATTCTTATTAATCTGTTGCTATTGGCAGTGAGTGTTGAGACACCCATGGACGCTTCAAACGATAAACAAGAAAAGGTGCCATGATACGCCCGTTAGGGTATACCATCACACCTATTTCGTAGTTTATTCCTATCAAAGGAACGCACAACAATACTATTGTACCGCCTTCAGCGCATCTAAATTCCCATAGCCATAACTACCGCTCTTGTTAGGATATAGATCCGCGGATGTTTTTAGTTTGTTCAAAACGGATGTTCTGCTCCAACTTGGATTTTTGGACCACACCAAAGCAGCTATGCCGGCTGCGCTTGCGGTGGCTACAGAAGATCCGCCCACATAATCTTCCGTGCCGTTGTAATAGCCCAAGGTGGGCACATGTTTGTTGGTGGAAGCGCGCTCCATAATAATGGTGAAATCGATGGCGCCCCCTTTGTGACAAGTGTCACATTCCCGATATCCGTTTCGCTCCTCTACGCCCGTTATGGCCACCGTCTCACTCATCGAGGCAGGAAACACTACTCCAACAAAATTGGTAAAGGTGGTAGATGTACCGCCCGCACAGAAAATCAATTTACCTCTGCCATAGGCATATCGGATGGCATCCTTGATGCGGCCAATGGAAAATATATATCCCATTGACATTGAAATAATCTTCACATCGTTACGAGCCCCCAGTTCGGTGATGGCACGGGCCACTCCTCGTTGTTCATGATACCCGTTCAATAATACGTCTGAAGAAGCTCTGTAAGATATTAGGTTCGACTTATAGGCAACACCTACCGGTAATCCCATGTCATTTCTGGGAGCAGATGCCGCTGCGGCCATACTTGTCCCATGACCACACTTGTCATTCGGACCGTCCGTTTTTCTAGACCAAGGCCAAAACGAGTCTACATATACCCCATACTTCTCTACGGTTCGCCCGGAGGAAGAATAACCGTTGTTAAAATTACTACCCAAGAGTGATTGACTCTCGGAAAGTCCTGTATCTACGATTCCTATTGTAATACCACTGCCCGTGCTGTAGGCCCAAGCGTCGTCTATATTGTGCAGGGGGAAATTCCAGGGCATCTTCGCATTGGGTTGAATCGTGGTATAATCAGAGGAAGCAACATTTTCGGTGTCAAAGCCACAGCCGGAACTCGACATGGCCGACTTGGACTGAGCGCTTCCATTTAAAGGATATCCGCCCGGCTCAAGATAGCGTATATCAGCATTTTTACGCAGTTCTGTTACCGTTGCAAGTTGGGTGACCTTTACATCGATAACCGTTAAGTATGCATCTTCATACAGCAACACATCCGATTCCTTATTCGATTCGGTATTCGCCTGGTTTTCGGATTTCCGCACCAAACTGATCAGCGCATCTTTGGTTGTTTGGTGACTGGCAGAATTTTTATTTGCAAAATCATCCTTGTCGTTTCCATACCCAATGGTCAATACTCCTTGAGCATGTTGCAAGGCGCTCCAAAGTACAACATCGGAAGCTTCGTTCCAGTCAAAATCGCCTTTCGACTGTAGTTCTTCCTCAATGATTCGATTTATTTCTGTTATTGAAAGTGGTTCCGTTTGTTCATCAATGGCCTCGGGAGTATTGGGAGTTGCGGCAATAGGTTCATCCTTTGTACAGGAAACCGATAAAATGAGCGATGTAATACAAAGACTACGTAGTATACGTTTTTTCATAAATAAAAGAGGTTGATTTTTTACAGCTTTAAGATATTGACAATTCTGTAATATTCACACTCTTTTTTTACGAATTCGATGAAATGCGTTGCATATGGTTGCCGCCCCTGTTTCTTTTAACAAAAAAGACCCTTGAGTTCAAGGGTCTTTTTTAATCAGTGCTTTGGAATGGTTTTTCTTATCCCACATTCATTAACTCTACATCAAATATCAAGGTTGCATCGGGAGGAATCACGCCCCCTGCGCCCGCACTGCCGTATCCGAGATTCGAAGGAATTACAAAACGGGCCTTGTCCCCAACCTTTAAAAGGGAAATACCTTCGTCCCAACCAGGGATTACTTGACCTACCCCCAATTGAAAAGCGATCGGTTCTTTTCTTTTATAAGACGAATCAAACACCTGCCCATTAAGTAAGGAGCCTTCATAATGTACCGATACCTGCGTACCGGCCTCCGCTTTGGCCCCATTTCCTTTTTGTATGATTTTATAACGAAGTCCGCTTTGCGTTTCATCAAAACCGGCAGCTATTTTGTCCAATTCGGCTGCCTGCCGTGCTTTTGCTTCTTCCATTCTCTTCGCTTTTGTAGCTTCAAGATTGTTAAAAGCATCCATCGCATTCCACTTTTGGGCCTCTTCCCCGTTTCGTACTATTTCCAAGCTATCGATCAAATCGCCTTGGGCGATGGCATCGACCACTTCCTGCCCTGTAACTACATGTCCAAAAACAGTGTGTTTGTTATCTAACCAAGGAGTCGCTACATGTGTGATAAAAAATTGGCTCCCGTTCGTGCCGGGTCCTGCATTTGCCATTGAAAGCACTCCAGGGCCGTTATGGGTTAGTTCCGGATGAAATTCATCATCGAATTTGTAACCGGCATCTCCTGTTCCTGTTCCCAAAGGGCAACCGCCCTGCACCATAAAGTCGGGAATAACACGGTGAAACTTTAATCCGTCGTAATAGGGTGTCCCCTCTGCTTTTGCGGTGTTTTTCCGTGTTCCTTCGGCCAAGGCCACAAAATTACCCACTGTTCCAGGGGTCTTATCATGGGTTAACTTGACAACTATTTCTCCTTTGGTAGTATTAAACTTTGCGTAGATACCGTCTTGCATAATGCTCTTTTTAAATGAGCGACAAAGGTACTTTTTTTGTTCGGAGTTTGAAAGTTTCTAGAGGGCAGGAAACTCAAAAAAAGATTCTTTTTTGAGCGCTATTCCCTAATGATCCCGTAGGTATCGAAAAGATATACCAAACTGGTCATCGCGGCAGCTCCTAGTTCAAGTTCTCGGCGGTTCACATGTTCAAAGGTATCGTTGGCTGCGTGGTGGTGATCGAAATAGCGCTGCGAGTCCGGGCGTAGTCCTGCCAAAACCATACTATCTTTCTTCAATGGTCGAATATCGGCGCCGCTATATCCCGCTTCAAAAATATGTATCAAATAGGGTTCGAAGAGCGATTTCCATTCTTGTACCTTTTCCAAGTTGGCTTTGGAACTATTGAACGAAAAACCACGGGGAGTAAACCCTCCCGAATCGCTTTCCAAGGCAAAAATATGGTCCTCATTCTTGTTTTTGGCCATTTCCGCATAGGCATTACCGCCGCGCAAGCCATTCTCCTCGTTCATGAAAAGCACCGCCCTGATGGTTCGCTTTGGGGTATATCCTGTGCGCTTGAGCAAGCGCAACACCTCCATACTTTGTACACAACCTGCACCATCGTCATGCGACCCATCACCAAGATCCCATGAATCTAAGTGACCGCCTACTACCATGATTTCCTCGGGATGTGTGCTTCCGGTGATTTCCCCAATGACATTGTACGAGTCTACATCTTCAAGCTGTTTGCAATTTTGCTTAAAATAAAAACGGGTCTCGCTATTCAATTGTAAGGTGGTACTTAATAAGTCTGCTCCCCTGGTGCTAATGGCAGCCGCGGGAATTCTTTCCGACACGGGTATATCGCCATAACTCATAGACCCAGTATGCGGGTAATCATCCAAACGCAAGTTCATCGACCGTACGATTACACCTACCGCGCCATACTTGGCCGCCTCCCCAGCACCCGAATAACGTTGGTCTACACAACCCGAATATGCTTGAAAGGTACTGATAAAAGTGGGATCCATGGGGCGGTTGTAAAAAACGATCTTCCCGGCAATTTGGTCCTTGCCCAATTTCTCCAAATCCTCGATTCCCTGTACTTCTACAATGGCAGCTTTCACCCCTCCCAATGGGGTGGACACCGAGCCTCCCAAAGCACAAATAGGCATATTGGTCGTAACCCCGGGGCTCGTTTCCATATAGGCAAACTCCGGTGTACCCCGTACCCATTTGGGTACTTTTACGGGCTGCAGCCATACCTTATCCAAGCCCAAGGAATCCATTTGGGCCTTGGTGTAAATTACTGCCTGTTCGGCCTCGACCGAACCGGATAATCGCCCACCTATTTGATTTGAGAGATAGTTCAGCCAGTCGTATGCCTTTCCTTCCGTAAGGGCAGCATCAAAAATAAGTTTTAATTGTTTTTCATCGGCCGTTTGTGCTAGTCCCTGGGCAGTGATCAACACCAAAAGCATCGCTAACTTCTTCATTCTTCTTCTTTTTGTAACTGTAATTTGTAGGTAGCTAAGTTAGCCTTAATTTTTGCATCGAGTTCCGGTTCCTCGATATCTTTGTATTTAATTAACTCTTGCAAGATGATCGACGCAAAAATCAAACGTGCCGCTTTTTTGTTATCGGCGGGCAAAACATACCAAGGGGCCGAAGGTTTTGATGTTTTGTTGATTGCCTCCTCGTAACATTCTTGATAACGGTCCCACAAGGCACGCTCCTTTAAATCGCCGGGAGAGAACTTCCAATTTTTTTCCTTCAATTCCAATCTTCGCAACAAGCGTTGGCGTTGCTCCTCTTTTGACAAGTGCAGAAAAAACTTAAAAACCAAGGTCCCATTCTCGGCGATGTGGCGTTCAAAATTGTTAATTTGCTCAAACCTCTTTTCCCAAAACGACTGATCGATGTCGGCGACCGTGTGAATGTTCGGGATATGTTCTCCCAAGATATACTCCGGATGCACCCTGGTAACCAGTACATTCTCGTAGTGAGTACGATTAAAAACACCAAATTTTCCTTTCGCCGGCAAGGCAATATAGTGCCGCCAAAGATAATCGTGTTGCCGTTCAAGCTCGGTGGGTACCTTGAAACTATGCACAACCACTCCCCTTGCATTGAAATCTTTGAAAACCTCCCGAATTAAGCTGTCCTTCCCAGCTGTATCCATCCCTTGAATACAAATCAATACCGCATACTTTCCGTGCGCGTATAGGGTATCTTGGAAATCCCCCAAGGCTTTCCTTACTTTTTCCAGATTCTTTTTGAGGTCTTTGTCCGTAGCTCCAAAATCTTCATAGGTAGCCCGTTGTGACAATTTCAAGGGTTTATCGACCTTATAGTCGGCAATCGAAACGTTTTTCATACAGGAAATATAGAATTTTTTATCGGTGAACGGTAAAATTTGTTAAAAAAAATGACCATTCATCAAGTGAATTTCCCGGTTCGTCCAAAATAGTGCGCTTCCCACGCCGTGTATCGAAAAAACTAGGTAAAACAAGGCCTCTATGGCTAACTTTGTAATGTAAAATGCCCAAATTTTACTACAAACCAAACCCAATATGAAGGCGTTCCACTTTTTTAGCTACGCGCTCATTCTTTTACTCCTTACCGCACTCAAGCCGACCGAGGCCTGTGAGTATGCCGGTTCGAATATCACGTTTGTAAAGACCCAGACCGAAAAGGCCCTTTCAAAAGACGATTTGAACCTAACACGTTACCATGCCTACAAGGCCCTCAACGCTATCGAAAAGTCAAAACAGCAAATGGAAGACTGTGGTTGCGACTATGCCAGTATTGGTATTGAAGAAAGTGAATATCTATTAAAACGTGCTACCAAAGTAAGTGCCATTCAAGATGCTAAAGCCCTTTTAAAAAGAGTATTAACACATATTGACGAGAGCATTTCCGCCCTAGAAAACCACCACGAGCACGTCAGCACAGCGGCTAAGGACGATCTTGCTATGAATATTGCCGATAGCAACGGTCAAAAGGGGCTGGCGTCAAAACCGAAGCATACCTTTCTAAAAAATAAGATTGACACCGCCTTGGAAAAATATCGGGTATCCATGGCCAAGGTGGTAGAAACAATCGATTGTAAAGAAGCAAAGGCATTTGCAGAAAGAATATACCAAGAGTGCGAAAAAGAGCTGCTGACCCCTAATTTGTCGGAGGGACGAAAATACTACAACCTACAAACGCAAAAAATAACGGCCGAGGCGCTCCAAAACATAGGCGATTGCAAATAGCGTACGCTGCCCAAAATAGCTAGGATACTTCCTATTTACTCGCAAATAGCTTTACATCGCCATCGGTAACCTCTTTACCCCCCAAAATAATAAGTCTTTCAACAACATTCCGCAGTTCCCGTATGTTCCCGGTCCAATCATATCCCTGCAAAAGTTTGACCGCCTCGTCTGAGAACATCTTAGGCGCAATACCTTGTTCGGAGGTAATCTTTTTTGAAAAGTGTGCAATGAGTGCAGGAATATCGTTTCTTCGGTCATTCAGCGCCGGTACTTTAATCAAGATGACCGCCAGCCGATGGTACAGGTCTTCTCGAAACTTGCCATCGGCGATTTCTTTTTTTAAATCTTTATTGGTCGCGGCAATGACCCGAACGTTGACTTTGATATCTTTATCGGAACCGACCCTGGAAATTTTACTCTCCTGCAATGCGCGTAGCACCTTGGCCTGTGCCGACAGGCTCATATCGCCAATTTCATCAAGAAAAATAGTGCCCTTATTTGCCGCTTCGAACTTCCCCGCCCGGTCTTTGACCGCCGAGGTAAAAGCCCCTTTTACATGACCGAACAACTCACTCTCTATCAGCTCCGAGGGAATTGCGGCACAATTCACTTCTATAAAGGGTGCACTGCTACGTGGACTTTTCTGATGCAGCCAATGAGCGACCAGTTCCTTCCCTGTGCCGTTTGAACCTGTAATAAGCACTCTGGCATCTGTAGGGGCCACTTTTTCGATCATATCCTTGATTGCGGAAATCTCCTTGCTATCCCCGATCATCTCATAGTTCTTGCTAACCTTCTTTTTAAGAATTTTATTCTCTACTACCAGCTCTTTACGATCTAATGCATTTCGCACTGTGGTCAACAGACGGTTCAAATCGGGCGGCTTTGATATATAGTCAAAGGCACCTGCGCGCATAGTACCAACCGCCGTATCCAAATCGCCGTGTCCGGAAATCATGATAAAGGGAATTTCCGGTTTTATCTTCTTTGCGGCCTCAAGCACTTCCACCCCATCCATTTTTGGCATTTTTATATCGCATAGCACCAAGTCGTAATCGTTGTTCTTAACGGTTTCCAACCCTTTTAAACCATCTTCGGCCTCCTCCACGGTATAGGAATCGTTCTCCTCGGAAAGTATCTTCACAAGTACCCGGCGAATGGCGGCTTCATCTTCTATCACTAAAATTCTTGACATGCTGCTATTTTTAAAAAATTGATATTTTAAATCCCGTTCTAAGATAGAAATTTCCTTCGTCATTTAAAGTGAACGCCCGGTCTCGATTTCCATCTCTGATAAGCCCTTCCTGTTTCAACGAATATCCCGCAATGGTATAGAATGAAATCTGTTTTGCGATTTTATACTGGTACCCTACGGCCCCAACCAAGGCCGAGAGTGATATAGAGGTTCCAAAGTTATTATTTGGTAGCACAATATCGTCTTGCAGATTTACGAAATAGCCATCTAAAAACAGTACCGTTTGAAATACGTGTTTATCCTTTAAATAAAATTTAAAATCTGTCCTCGGAATCCCAAGGGTATAGGACCAGTTTGGGTGAAATCGTTTGTAATAATTTATAAGGGGCAATGGGTACGGGAGCCCCGTCGCACTATTATAACTTAACCCCAATATGAGGCGATAGGGTTTGTCTTCATCCTTTTTTTCCTTCCAAAACAGGACAGATCCATTGAGTCGAAAGTCATTGTTTTCGATACCCGCTTCAAAATTCGAAGCTAATCGCGGGGTTATGATACCCACAACCCGCCAGTCGGGATTCAATTTAAAAATATACCCAAGGTTTAAGTCAAGTATATGAAGCCTCTCCAAGGTACTCACCTCAAAGGGCTGTTCAACATCGAACTCAAATTCATAACGATTGTACTCAAGACCCGCCACAAAATATTGATCCTCGACCAGTTTAATGGGCATATTAAACAATGCTCGGTACCTATTGGTACGTATACCGAACTTGTTCTCAGGTATCACGGTATATTCCAACCGGAGTAAGTCTGTTGTTTGGGAAAACATCAATTGACCTGCACAGAGAAAGATAAAAACGCCCAGCAGCCTAGACCAGCCATATTTTTGTTCACCCATTATCCTTTCTATTCTCGAATATATGCACGTCTCGTTGGGGAAACGGAATACTAATACCATGCTCCCTAAATTTGGCATCTATAGCATAACGCACTGCGCTTTTTATTTTCGGATCGGAGAAACTGTCATTTATATAAAACTGTACAGAAAACAAGAGCGCAGAATCTCCAAAATCATCGAACAGCACAAATGGCTTCGGGTTTGACAATATTCCTTTTTGCTCCATGACCGCTTCTTCTAAAACTGTTGTGACCAATTGTACATCACTGCCATAGGCTACACCCACCTTCACAGATTCCCTTGTGGTTCTATGATTTTGGGTATAATTATAAATGGTATCACTTATAAATTTGTGATTGGGAATTATAATTACCTTATCATCACGGGTAATGGCCCTGGTTGTGCGCAGTTTAATTTCAAAAACCCTGCCAACCTTCTGATCTACCTCTACAATGTCCCCGACACTGAGCGATTTGTCCAAAATAATAAAGACCCCGCCAATGATATCTTGAAACAGTTCTTGCAATGCTAGCCCAAGACCCACGAACAATGCGGCCGAGGCAGTAATAAGAATCGTAATATTGATTCCTGCCGCACTTATCGTCACAAGAACCACCACAATATAAACGAAGTAATTAATGAACTTAAAAATGCTGATAAACTTCTGTTTATCTTCGGCAGGCATTTTCCGGGTCAATAATCGCCGTAGCCACTTGAGTACAAAATAGGTAACTATGAAAGATAGGCTGAGCATTAAAAGCAGCCCGATCGTAATGTGAATCGAGTGCTCGCCTTCCCCGACATGGATTCCCAGGTTCAAAAACTCCTCGACGGTTGCCCAGACATCCTCCCTTAAAATTTCCTCTGTTTTTTTATTCAACCCTCCTTGCACAATTGTTAATATTTCAACCATTTATAGAGTTCCCTATAAGTAGGTTTCTTGCCGTACATTAAGATTCCTACCCTGTAGATCTTGGCAGCCACCCAAACAATACCGATAAAGGTACCCAATAATAGTAAAATGGAGGTTACGAATTGCCAAATCGGAACACCGCCTTCGCCGATACCCCAAGGCAGTCGCATCAACATTACAATGGGCGACGTAAGGGGAAAGAGCGAAAAGCCCACAGCGATAGGCCCATGTGGGTTATTGAAGACGGAGAAAAATCCAACATAAATGGCCAACATTAAAGGCAATATTATAGGAAATATAAATTGCTGGGTATCGGTTTCATTGTCCACTGCCGCTCCGATCGCCGCATAGATAGCGCTATAGATCAAGTACCCTAAAACGAAATACACCAAAAAAGAGGAAACCAACATGAACCAGGGAAGTTCAAATACCTCCTGGGTATATAGATTGGCCGTTTCGCTCAAGGAAGGAATGGGCATACTGGCATCACCGGTCGTTTTTTTAATAAAATCAGGGCCGGCATTTAGGGTGTTTAAATCAACATCGATGAAGATTCCGGCGACCAGCAGTAAAAGACCTGCCGAAAAAATCCAAATTGTGAATTGTGTCACCCCGGCCAGGGAAGTTCCTAAAATCTTTCCCATCAACAGCTGAAAGGGACGCACAGAGGAGATAATTACTTCAATGATTCTAGATGTTTTCTCTTCGATCACACTGCGCATCACAAACCCTCCGTATATGATTATGAACATCATGATCAAATACCCGAAAGCCAAACCGATTCCCGCCTTGATCTCATTAATGTGTTTCAAATTTTGCTCTCCTGAAAAAGTACTGGTATTTATCTCAAATTCCCGGTCCACTTTCGCAAAATCCTTCGACGACACCCCTATTCCCTGCAGCCGGCTTTCCCGCAATCGGTCTTCAAAGACCCATTCAATTTTTTTAAGGAACAATGAGTTCGGAGAATCTTTGGTGAAGAATACGGTCTCCTTCGTCACCATTTCCAAATTTTCGGCAGCCGGAATGTAAAGAAGACCGGTATAACCGATCTTCAATGTCGAATCTTTGGCGGTTTCCAAATCCATATCAAAAAAACGAATATAGGATACGCTCTCGGTCGTTTGAAAATCAGTGGAGAAATAATCACTTTGGTTCAAAACGGCCACGATACGTTTTTCGGCATCATTCACCTTTGCCAAGTAGGCGATCAGTACCACCATTGCCACCATAAGCAATGGGCTAAGAAAGGTCATTATTACGAATGACTTGTTCCGTACCTTCGCCAAATACTCCCGTTTGATAATCAATGCCAACTTACTCATGGGTACTTTTACTTTGCACTGTTTGTATAAATATTTCGTTGGCAGAAGGTATTTTTTCCTGGAAATTATGGATGTTCCCCTTCTCTGACAGATAATTCAATAAAGCACCGGAATCATTGGTAGGCAACTGAACGGTAAAACTCAGGTGATTTTCTGAAGGATCCTGAACAATTGATGAAAGTTCAAATTTAGCCTTGATACCCTCCAGGTCAATATGCCCGTTCGAGGAATGCATCCCCACTTGAAACTTATTATTTTTATACGCTTTTTTAATGTCTGAAAGTTTTCCATCTAGAATCTTCTCCGAACGATGCAACAAAGCGATGTGCTCACATAGTTCTTCGACCGACTCCATCCGATGCGTCGAAAAAATAATCGAGGTACCTTTTTCCTTCAGCTTTAGAATTTCGTCCTTGATCAAATTCGCATTGATAGGGTCAAAACCACTAAAGGGTTCATCAAAAATTAAAAGTTTGGGGGCATGCAGTACCGTCACAATAAATTGGATTTTCTGTGCCATCCCTTTAGATAGTTCCTGGATTTTTTTGCCCCACCAATCCCCAATATCCAAACGATCAAACCAGTACTTTAGTCTTTTTTTTGCTTCGGCCTTCTGCAATCCTTTTAACTGGGCCAGATAAAGGGCTTGTTCCCCCACCTTCATACTTTTATAAAGCCCTCGTTCTTCGGGCAAATATCCGATCATGGTAACATGCTCTGGCCGCAATGGTTCGCTATCGAACAAAACCAGCCCCTGATCCGGGTGCGTGATTTGGTTGATGATTCGAATCAATGTCGTCTTACCTGCCCCGTTCGGTCCGAGTAAGCCGTAAATACTATTTTTGGGGATTTCTAAGGAGACCTTGTTCAGTGCAGTATAACTTCCAAAGCGTTTGGTGACCTCTTTAGTGACCAAAATATTGTTCATGCAAGCAATTTTGCCAAAGATAGCTAAATGCTTTCAACCTACTTTGGCAATTTTACAACTTTCACATTCTTAACGAATCGGAAAAATACAGGTAGGGGTCAATCGTAAAAGTTTGATCAAAAAGATCCCTACTCACCTGTTTTCATGATGAGTTCGTGTCCCAACTTCCAAATGCGCGCTATCTGATGAAGGTCTTGCATATTTTCAAGTGGGTTTCCGTCTATCAGTACCAAGTCTGCTTGGTACCCCGCCTGCACCGATCCTTTATCCTTAATACCAAAAATACCCATTGGCATGGCCGTAGCGGCTTTCAGTACTTCAATGCTTGGAATCCCTGCTTCAACCAAGAGTTGCATTTCCTTGTACAGATCGGTCCCGTAATTTATTTGAGAATTGGGAGGGTCCGTACCGGTTAAAATAGGCACACCTGCGTCATAATACCTTTTAATTTCATTTTGAAGTTCCTTGAGGCTTTTACGATTTTTTAGTACGGTCCCTTCCTTTTTCGCTTTTTCTTCTTTAACGGCAGTCAGTACCAAGGTCGGAATAATGAAAAAACTATGCTCCTTTACGAGTTGTTGCAGGGACGCCTCGTCTATCAACGCATCGGTATATAGATGTACTAGGCCATCCGCCCCCTTTTGTATGGCCATTTTAGCATCTTCAAGCTTCGATACATGCACAACGGCTAGTTTGTTCCTTGCATGCGCGGCATCGATCAACGCTTTGACCGTATCCGGTGTTAGTGTATTTTTCCAAGGTTCTACGATAATTTTTATGTAGTCTGCTCCTGCCTCGACCCTATCATCAACAAATTTCCGAGCCTCTTCAGGCCGACTTAATGTGGGCGTAGGGTAACCAAATTGGGTTCCATGTCCGCCTGGAGCCGTTGCGGGCGCCCCAGCTGCATAGTAGCTTGCATAGGGTATGGAATCGTGTAGCGTTTTCAACTGTGCTGCAATAGGTTCGTACCCTGCCATATCCAACAGATTCAAAACCCCCGCCTGCGCCGCTTCCATTAACAACTGTTTGCTCCATGCATGCACATGGCAATTGGTCAAAGCAGGCATCAGGAACTTACCCTGCCCATCTACATTAATGTTGGCCTTCATCGGTTCATTTTTGGTGACCCGGACCACAATTCCATCTTCAACCCATACCGACATCCCTGTTAACAATCGTTCCCCATTAAACAGTTGAACATTATTGATACGTAAAGTTTCTTGGGAGAAAAGCAAAAAAGCTGTACAACCAAAAAAAACAGATAGCAGGTATTTCTTCCCCATAGATATTACATTTAAGAATGAGTTATTTTGATGAAAAGCAAAGTACTTTAATTATATCAAAAGCTGTCTCTTTGTGTACGATGGTAACGTAATCGACAAAAAAATCGCGCCGGAAGCGTGTATGATTATGTCAAGAGCAGCCACCTTGATGGTAGCTTGTTACCCAATGTTCCAAAAGGGGGTACAAAAACAAAACCCACCCTTATATAAATAAGGATGGGAAAAAAATTGCTATGAAAAAGAAAATTGGTATTGGTTTCCCAACACCAAGTCAAATATACGTTTTTATTTTAAAAATGGAATTAAAATATGTTAAGAGAACATATCTTTAACCTTTTCAAAGAAAGATTTATCCGATTTCTCCGGCTTTGGCTCAAAGTTTTCGGTATTCCGCATGCGATCAAAAAACTCCTTTTGTTCTTTGTTCAATTCTTTTGGGGTCCATACGTTTACGTGCACCAATAAATCCCCGCTTCCATACCCATTAAGGCTCGAAATTCCTTTTCCGCGCAAGCGCAGTATTTTACCGGATTGAATCCCTGGTTCCAGCTTAATACGTACCTGACCTCCAACAGAATCGATCTCTTTTGAGGTTCCTAAAACCGCTTCCGAAATACTGATATACAAATCATAATGAAGATTATCGCCTTCTCGCTTCAGGGTTTTATGATCTTCCGTTTCTATGGCTACAAGCAAATCGCCTGGAACTCCGTTTCCCGGGGCATCGTTTCCTTTGCCTCCTACTTTCAATTGCATTCCTTCTTCTACCCCCGCCGGAATTTTGATCGAAACCGTTTCTTCGGCCACTTTCATTCCTTGGGAGTCGGCATCCGCGGGCTTTCGGTCCAAGATTTGCCCACTACCGCCGCAGGTGCTGCAAGTCGCTGCGGTCTGCATACGTCCCAAAATCGTATTGGTCACTTTGGTCACCTGTCCACGGCCACCACAGGTACCACATGTTTTATAGGTAACTCCGTCGGCTTGGACTTTTCTACGGACCTTCACTTTTTTCTCCACGCCGTTGGCCACCTCTTCGAGGTTGAGTTTCACACGAATTCTGAGGTTGCTTCCTTTCACTCTACGTTGGCCGCCACCGCCACCAAAGCCTCCGAAACCACCAAAACCACCACCAAAAATATCGCCGAATTGGCTGAAAATGTCATCCATATTCATACCGCCACCGCCGAAACCGCCACCGCCGCCTTCGAAGGCCGCATGACCAAACTGATCATAACGTGCTTTCTTATCGGGGTCGCTCAAAACCTCGTAGGCCTCGGCAGCCTTTTTAAACATTTCCTCTGCCTTGGGGTCTCCCTGATTCTTATCAGGATGATATTCGATGGCCTTCTTCCGATAGGCCTTTTTTATTTCAGCCGCCGAAGCACCCTTGCTAACTCCCAGTATGGAATAAAAATCTTCCTTCATAATGCTATTAGTTTCCTACCACCACTTTGGGGTGACGAATAATTTTATCCCCTAAGGAAAAGCCTTTTTCAACCACATCAATAATTTTTCCCTTCATTTTTTTGGTGGGTGCGGGTATTTGGGTAATGGCATCGTGCACTTCTGCATCAAAGGCATCGCCCGCTTTTATGGTAATTTCTTGAAGCCCTTTGGACTTCAAGGTCTCCTTAAATTTATTCTGAATCAATTCAACTCCCTTGAACATCTCCTTGTCCTCTGATTTAGCGAGTTCCTTCATGGCCCTTTCAAAATCATCGAGCACCGGCAACAAGGCCACCATAACTTCCTGTCCGGCGGTCTTGAATAAATCCATCCGCTCTTTGGAGGTACGCTTTTTATAATTTTCAAATTCAGCAAAAAGACGTAGAAACTTTTCCTTCTCTTTGGCCAAATCCTCTCTTAATTGATCTTCAATAGCTATTTCCTCCTCCTCTGGTGATTCGATTTCATTTTCCGTTACTTGTTCTTCTTGTACATCCTCAGAAAGAAGCTCCTCTAGATTTTCGGGATTCTCTTTTTCGCTCATATTGGTATTCCTAAATTTTTAATACTTCTATTAGCTGGCAAAAGTACTGCCAATTCTTTAAAAATGTCAAAATGTCACTAAATAAAAAATCCGCCTTCAGCGGATTCTTCGTTTCATGGAGAACGGATACGAAATCGTATTATACATATTCTTTATGAAAGACCGTATCTGATGAAGTGCTCGTTGGTTCTTTTAGGTACAGGTTTTCTAGCGTTTTGCAGATATTACTATGGTAAAACACAAATCCTTCTTCCTCGATTTTTTTTGAACTGACGCGTTGACTGGCAAACAGAATATAAGACATATCACCCAGCAAGGTCTGCATTACAAATCTTGGGATATTTGGAAGAAAAACGGGTCTCTTGAGAACCTTGGCGATTTCTTTGACCAACTTCTTGTTCGTCACCGGATTTGGCCCGACACCATTATAGACACCTTCCAATTTATTTTCTACCACAAACAAAAACATCCTGGCAAGATCCTGAATATGGATCCACGACTGCCATTGCAATCCAGAACCAAAAGCGGCCCCGGCAAAATACTTTACGGGTCGTGCCATTTCAGGAAGCGCCCCCCCTTTGTCTGACATTACCAAACCAATACGGACTTTGGCGATTGAAAATCCAAAAGTACGGAAAGCATCTACCTCCTTTTCCCACTTAGCAACAACTTCCCCTAAAAAACTTTCATCTACCCGAGGTTCCGCCTCGTCATAATACTCCGTTAGGGAATCTGGGTAGACCCCTATAGCAGATGCAGAAACAAAAGACAGCAGTTGATTATTTTTTAGCTTGGATATACCTTGGTGAAGCGTTTTCAAGCTATCGATACGGCTTTTCAACACCTCTTGCTTATAAGCGACCGACCACCGCTTGGAGATACTTGCACCAGCAAGGTTGATCAGGGCTGTAACCCCCTCAAAGCAATCCATATCGATTTCGCCATTGGCCGGATTCCAATAAAAACCCCGATACCCCTTTGCGGAGGTTATCTTGCTCTTATTGGTAGTTAGGTAATGAACAGCGATATTATTTTTTCGGCATAGCGCCGTAATTTCGCTGCCAACCAATCCTGTGGCTCCGGTAATCAGTACTTTCATAAGACAAAAGTATGATTTTTAAAAGGTCACCACCGCAAGTTTAATTCGGATTTAACAGACTTGTTTAGCGTTAATTTAAAGTTAAGTAGATAAAAAACAACTAGTTAAGATAAAATCAAAGGTCGCGAAGCACTTTTCTAGCACGCAGCATTTCACGTTTTCCCGGCGGTCCGGGCAAACGCTCCGTTTCGAAGCCGACCGACTGCATCGCACGGCGCACGCTTCCTTTGGCCGCATAGGTGACCAACACTCCCCCGGGCTTCAAGGCTTTGTACATTTTGAGAAAAATCGTCTCGGTCCATAATGCCGGTTGCACTCTGGCCCCAAAAGCGTCAAAATATATAAGGTTAAACAAACTTTCTGCCTGTATGGTCTTAAACTCTTTTTGCTGTTTCGTGAGGGTGAAATTTTCAGAGAGCCGGGTAGCGGTCCCCCAGTCAGACATATGCATTTTTTCAAAAACAGCTGATAAACGGTCTCCCTCCAACGCCGACACATAGTCCAACTGCCTCCATTCTTCAGGAATTACGGGATATGCCTCGACCCCGACATATTCCACTTCAATGTTTCTCTTGGGCGCTTCCAAATACGTGATCAGGGCATTTAAACCAGTTCCAAAGCCGATTTCTAAAATCCTAAGGTCGGTGTTATCGAACAAGGCCAGCCCATTTTGTATGAACACGTGATAGGCTTCCTGAATGGCCCCATGCTTGGAGTGGTATTGCTCATTCCACTCCTCAATTTGAATGGTTTTGGAACCATCCCCGGTCGTAATAATGGTCCGTTTCAAGCTATTGCTTTAGGACCACCCCATCCGCTTCAAAACCAAACGTTTTCTTGGGAACGGTAATCGCGGCGATTTCCTCTTCGGATTTACCGGCATCTTTTGCATAATGTCGCTGGTCTTCGACACTCATCTCGGAAACGAAGGCCAACCCATTCACTACGACCGTTCGGCCTGCAATGTCCTTGGGCATAAAAAAGCCATAATCCTTAAAGCGTACCATGGCCTCCTGCCCATCTTCCAGCGCTAATTTCATCCAACATCCTTTCGCTTGACAGACCTCCAGCACTTCTCCGGTAAATTTCGACGGTACCGTATCATTCACCGTCAAGTTTTGGTATTTCTCAAACATCTGAAGGGACGTAAGGCCTCCTTTTTTATCCATATCGGCCCCCAAACGAACCTCAATGGGTACGGCCGTTTTTGCAGTTTCTTCTTTTGTCTCATGATTTTGCGCCCAGGCAGCACTGACCACCGATAAAAACGCAACTAAAGTGTTAAATCCTTTCATATCTATCAAAAATTAAAACGATACGACAAAATTGGTCATTTTTGAACGAAAAACGAAGTCCTTATCGCTATATTTAGTTAATTTTATTCTTGTTAAATCGCTCTAAAATGGAAACCACTACGAAACCATTCAGTATTGAAAAAGTAAAAACCTCTAAAATTGACCAAGTAGATTTTGACAATCTAAACTTTGGATCGGTCTTTACAGATCATATGCTGGTCTGTGATTTTAAAAATGGTGTATGGGAAACTCCAAAGATCATGCCGTATCAACCCTTAAGCTTGGAGCCTTCTGCCAAGATTTTTCATTATGGCCAATCGATTTTCGAAGGGATGAAGGCCTATAAGGATGGAAATGGAGATGTATGGATGTTTCGGCCGATGGATAATTTTAAGCGCTTCAACATTTCGGCGAATCGGATGGCGATTCCTGAACTCCCCGAAAATTTCTTTATAGAAGGGTTGCGAACGCTGATCAAGCTAGATCAAAAATGGATACCACAAAAAGAAGGGAGCTCCTTATATATACGCCCCTTTATGTTCGCCTCAGGGAAAGGTTTTCACGCCTCACCGGCCGATGAGTACAAATTTATCATCTGTCTGGCTCCTTCTGGCGCCTATTTTTCAGGAAAAGTAAAAGTCCTGATCGAAGAAACCTATTCAAGGGCGGCCAACGGAGGCGTAGGGTATGCAAAAGCGGGCGGTAATTATGCAGGGCAGTTTTATCCGACCCAATTGGCGGTAAAAAAAGGATATAATCAGGTTATATGGACCGATGACAATACGCACGAATATATTGAGGAAGCAGGTGCCATGAATATTTTTGTTCGAATTGACGACACCTTGATCACAGGCCCTACCAGTGATCGCATTCTTGACGGTATTACCCGTAAGAGCATTCTGAAGATCGCCGAAGATGAAGGGATTCGGACAGAAGTACGAAAGATAAGTGTTACCGAAGTAGTGGCAGCCGCGAAAAATGGATCCTTAAAGGAAATGTTTGGCGCAGGCACGGCCGCAGTCGTTTCCCCTATTGCCGCTTTTGGATTTAAGGATACGGATTATGATCTTCCCGAACTATCGGATAGTTATGCAAAAAGACTAAAGAAGCGCATTACGGACATACAGTTTAATCGTGCCGAAGACCCGTTCGGGTGGCGGTTCAAGGTGTAAAGAAAACCGCTTACCCGATTTATGATATTGGCCGTCTGAAACTTTTTTACTATTGCTATCATTGAGCTAATTATCACGAATGCTACAACCGTATATTCCAAATGGTCGAACCCCGGCATATTTTCGCAATAGCATAAAACTTGCTGATTACGAAATAATTGCCGTCCATCCTTTCACGAATTTTATGATGTTAAACTGTTGATTAGCTAGCTGGTAATCAAAATACCAACACTATTTCCCCTATCAAAAAAGTTAAAATCACTTCATTTTGAGATTTAAAAAATACACCTATCGGTGTACTTTTTGGGACTCCAGTTCCCATATTTTTACCAAAACCTAAAAAATTTACATTATGAAAAAGTTTATGACTACCAACAAACTCCTATTTGGTTTGCTAGCAATGGCACTGTTTGCATCCTGTGCAAAGGAGGAACTAGAAACAGAAGCCGTTGAACCGGCCGCTCAAGAAGAGTTAAAATCCGTAAAAAGCTGGACCTTAGGAGGCGATTACACATACGGGGACACCATTTTCTTATGGGCAGATTCTGGCGTACCTAATGATTGGGTAATCTTTGATAGGTACCGCAGAAATGATAATGGTTTTCCACGTTGGCGACATAGATTAGTATATCTTAAAGGCGCTCCCAATGGTTTTCGCTATAAAGTTCTAGCGAATCAATCATTGCCCGATGGCTGGTCTTATGAAGACCCCAATGATACGAGCGGTACAGCCTGGATTATATATATAGACCCTGCAGCAGTAACCCCCCCCTCCTTACTAAGTGGACAAACCTTGTGGTCAGGGCAAACCATTAGCTCTCCTAGTGGACAATACAAATTTGCCATGCAAACCGATGGGAATATAGTTCTTTATGATTCCTGGAATTTAACCAGCCAAGGATGGTGGACAGCCTTATGGCATAGCCATACCTACAACAACCCGGGAGCTAGGTTGATAATGCAAACAGATGGGAACATGGTGTTATATAGCACGAGCAATCAACCTCTTTGGTATTCCCACACTTGGGCGCACCCCGGGGCACAGCTTCACGTTCAAGATGATAGCAATTTGGCCATTTATTCCAATGGAGTTATAAGATGGCAGCGATAGTATCTGTAAGGTAGTACTTTGAAGGTCTTGCTTTTTTTGAAAAAGCAAGACCTTTTTTTATGGGACGCCGCCCCTGCACAGACAAATGAGGTCCGTGATTCAAACCCCTAATATTTCTTTAATATCAGGTTTGAAATAGTTCGGCCCCTTAAGCACCTTCCCATCTTCCCGATAAATAGGTCGCCCGTCACCTCCAAGCTTGCTCATATTGCTCCGTTGAATTTCCTCGAACACCTCCTCGATCTTGTACTGCATACCATGTTCTAAAATGGTACCACATAGAATATACAGCATATCGCCCAAGGCATCAGCTACCTCTACCAAATCATTATTTTCGGCAGCTTCTAGGTATTCCTTGTTTTCTTCATCCATTAAATTAAATCTGAGTTTATTTTTGGCGGAACCCAGATCTGCCAGCATCTCTTCCGATACGCCTAGGCCAAACGCATTATGAAATAGCTCTACCGCCTTGATTTTATCTTTCATTCGAATCAAATATTGTCCAGTGCACCAAACTTTTTGAACGGATTCCAAAAGTTTGATCTACTTGAGTTAGTTTTGCATAAAAATATGAAATATGTTTAGCACCGGACAATGGATTTTTGCAATAAGCTTTCTCATCGCTTTTACGCTAATCATCGTATTTACCTATTCAAAAGACAAAAAGTTGCACGCAAAAAACTACCAAGGTGTTAAGTGGGTAGGTATTTTCTTTATACTATTTATAATTATCCTCTTTTGCATTAAATTTTTCTTTAAAATTTAACGGTAATTTTACGTTCACAACAAAAATTAACCGTTTCACAACAATTTTCCAATTTACCGCGTATATCATACCAAAACAGTTAATTTTGCGTTATTCATCTATAAGGGGCAACAAATGATGACTTTTTTCGGAATACTTTTTATTTTAATCGCGGCAAACGCGGTCTTCATGTTTTTTAGCTTGAATAGAGCGTCAGAAAAAACCGTCAATCGTTCGCAGGACACTTCTCAGTCCAAAGAATCTGACATCTATCCAATAGATTTACTACCCTCTAAATACAAAAAAGCGGTTTAGTTTTATATCTTTAACCGGTATCGGTAGGGGCCAGCAAATTTGATGTGTTCCCTACCTACCATTCTTTAGAGATATACGTTACATGAATATTGATGGTGATGAATTAACCGTTTTGTTTTAAGTACGCCTTATGAAATCCCTTTTATTAGTCTTTCTTGGTGGCGGCATCGGCAGTATGTTGCGATACGTACTATCTAAAACACTCAACGACTATTTTCAGCACTTCTTCCTAGGCACCTTTTTAGTAAATAGTATTGGTTGTTTGCTAATAGGGTTTTTAATGGGCCTCTCGTTAAAAGAAAATCTTATCTCGCAAAACCATACCCTATTATTGGTAACCGGTTTTTGTGGGGGTTTTACAACCTTCTCCACTTTTGCTTTTGAAAAACATGGCCTTCTAAGAGATGGCGCCTTGTGGCATTTCTCGTTCTACACCCTTTGTAGCCTTGCGGTCGGAGTCATTGCGGTTACCGTGGGCCTATGGCTTGCCCGTGTACTCTAATCATGGGGGAATCTTCAATTTTGTCTTTTTTTAAAATTTGGCGGTTGTTTTGTTAAATATTTACGGATTGTGCAATCTGATTGATCAAAGACTTACAATTTTTCATCTATCCCCCTCTTAACTTCTTAACATTTAGTTAATATTTCAAAATATCCGGTGTAAAAATATCGTACCCCTAAAATTATAGGGGTATAATTAAGATAAATATAAAAATCATCCATATTACCCTAAAAAAGACAGGGTTATGCAATTTTAAAATATATTTACGCCGTAAAAACAAAAATCAATCTCATGAAAAAAATCGAGGCAATTATTAGAAAATCGAAGTTTGATGATGTCAAAAAAGCGCTGCATCAAATTGAGGTGAACTTCTTCAGCTACTGGGATGTTACAGGAGTGGGAAACGAAAAACAAGGCCATGTGTATCGTGGTATTTCGTATAGTACCACCGACATTCAGCGTAGGTATCTCTCCATTGTAGTTTCGGACGAGTTTTTAGAAAGAACTGTCAATGCTATTTTGGAAGCCGCTTATACCGGAAACGTAGGGGATGGAAAAGTATTCGTTTCCGATATGATAGAAGCGTATCGAATACGTACAAAAGAAAACGGACAAGCGGGAATCAACTAAGTTTTAAACCAACAAACGAGAATTATTATGGACGCAGGATTATTTACAGCTAACAATGTATGGATGATGGTATGTACCGCATTGGTATTCTTCATGCATACCGGTTTTGCATTTTTAGAAATCGGCTTGACCAGACAAAAAAATACAATTAACATCTTATTCAAGAACATCTTTATTATTACAGGAGGGCTCTTACTTTATTATGCTTTCGGGTTCAATCTCATGTATCCTGGCTTTGAGGACGGTGATGCCGGTTTATTAAAGTTTGCTGGATTTGGCATCGGTGCCCCGGAAGGCGGTATGACACCAGGATATGCCGACGGTGGTTACACTTGGTGGACCGACTTCCTTTTCCAAGGAATGTTCGCGGCCACTGCGGCAACCATTGTTTCGGGAGCGGTAGCGGAACGAATCAAGATCGGGGCCTTTATGATTTTCACCATTATTTATGTGGGGCTTGTCTATCCTATCGTAGGTGCTTGGAAATGGGGAGGTGGATTCCTTGATTCCTGGGGATTCTATGACTTTGCAGGGTCTACCTTAGTTCACTCCGTAGGCGGATGGGCAGCACTTGTGGCCATTGCATTGTTAGGCGCAAGAATCGGGAAATTTGGAGAAGATGGCAAACCTAAAGCGATTCCCGGACACAGCATTCCCATGGCTACTGCAGGGGTATTGATTCTATGGTTAGGCTGGTTTGGTTTTAACGGCGGTTCGGTGCTCTCTGCCGACCCTGAGCTTACTTCTTTAGTACTTGTTACCACAAGTTTGGCAGCAGCAGCAGGTGGATTTGGTGCCTTTATTCTATCTACCTTACTGTATAAAAACTTGGATTTAACCATGTTCTTAAATGGTATTCTAGGAGGTCTTGTAGGTATTACAGCAGGAGCGGACTTAATGTCGCCAAATGAAGCTGTAGTAATTGGCTTCATTGCTGGATTAATTATTGTTGGAGGTGTGGCCTTGATCGACAAGTTAAAATTGGACGATCCTGTAGGGGCCGTTACGGTTCACCTGATCTGTGGGATCTGGGGTACGCTTGCCGTTGGTATTTTTGGCAGTAAGGCCGGAATGGACCAGCTCCTCGTTCAACTTTATGGTGTGCTGATTATCGGCGCCTTTTGTATCATCAGTTCTGGGATTATCCTATTCGCCCTCAAAACAACAATGGGTCTGCGGGTTTCCAAAGAAGAAGAAATCGAAGGCTTGGATCTTCACGAACATGGTATGGACGCCTATCCAGACTTTATGAACGAATAAACCCTTGTTTAAAAAAGCAAACGGAGCGTTTTGCAGAACGCTCCGTTTTATAACCTTTTACACTCACAATAGCATAAACTAACGTCCAGAACTCGAAAAAAGGACAACTTAAACGTATTGAGAAATGAAAACGATTACAAATACAAAATTCGTAAAAAATATTTTTACGCTAGCCTTACTGTTTTTAGCTACAGCATTCACATTTGCCCAAGAAGAAGAAATGGAAGAGGAAGCAAAATCAAAATTCTCTTTTAGCGGCTCGGTAGATGCCTATTACAGAACCAATTTAGGCGGTTTGAACAAATTTATCCCGGATGCCAATGGTGATATTGCATTTTCCCCAGCGGTTCCCGGTACCTCTTTCGCCAATAGGCCAGGATTTGCCTTGGGAATGGTAAACCTAGTAGCGGGTTATGAAGGCGAAAAAGTAGGTTTTGTCGCCGATTTGGTTTTCGGCCCTAGAGGAGAGGAAGCGGTCTTTGGTTCGCCCTTCGGTTCTTCCAATATCGTAAATCAGTTATACGTGTATTGGAACGTAAGCGACAAAGTAAAACTAACCCTGGGTAACTTCAATACCTTTTTAGGATACGAAGTGATTTCTCCTAGCGCCAACTTCAACTACAGCACCTCTTATCTGTTTTCCTATGGTCCCTTTTCGCACGCCGGTCTGAAGGCCGATTTTGACCTGGGAAGCGATTGGTCGGCCATGTTGGCCGTTATGAATGCTACCGATTTTACCGATGTAAACATTTTTGGCAACTACAGTTTGGGGGCACAATTGGGATATTCGGGCCAATATTTAAATGTAGTATACGGTCCTCAAAGTTTTGGAGAAGCCTTGGATGCCGACGGGAACCTTGTTGACACCGATGTAAAATCGTTATTTCAAATTGATTACACCGGCGGTTTTGATGTAACCGATTCATTCTTCTTAGGATTGAATGCTTCTTATCAAGATACCGACGGTACCGGATTTACCGGAGTTGCCCTATATCCTCAACTCACAACTTCCGATCACTTTGCAATCGGATTACGTGGGGAGTATTTTGCCGAGACCGGTAGTTTTGGCGCCATCGGAGGTACCGATGCAGACGGGGATGCAAGTGTTATCGCGGTAACACTAACAGGAAGCGCCACTATCGGAGATCTAATGATCAAACCCGAACTAAGATTGGACAGCGCTTCTGAAGATGTTTTCCTAAACGGAGATCTAGAGGCGGAAGGCAGTCTGGCATCTTTTATCCTAGCCGCTGTTTATTCCTTCTAAACCGAAAGTTAATTGGTTGATTATTGTACTTTTTTTACACTAAATCCCGGTCGTCAGCTGACCGGGATTTTATTTTTCCAACGGTTTGAAATCCTTCACCCCTGCTCTGACCGCCACGTTTAAGGCATTTACTGCCGGGACTATCGGACATGAGTATTTCTTATTATACACACAATAGGGATTGTAGGCCCTATTAAAATCCAGGAGCAACGAATCACCTGTAGGAATTTCTAGGTCGATATAGCGTCCACCTCCATAGGTTTCCGTTCCGTTTGTGTCATCGGTAAAGGGTAGAAACAGATAGTCTTCATATCCTTCTTGCTGCATAAGTTCCTCGTTTTGATAGACTTCCAATTGGTGTTCGCCTCCTTTTAGGTAAAAATGCAAAACACCATATACCCGTTCCTTGGATTTTCGATTGGTCGTGGTGGGCATTTCGAACGGAATGGTATTCGGCGTGCGCACTAACGTTGCCTGCACCGTGTAACTCGTATCCGCTTCAAAAAAATGCAAGGTCTCAAAGTTCTTTCGATAGCGATCCGGCAAGGGCGACGTTTCCGGATTTTTAAACTCTGCATTTAGCTTTTTTTGAAACGTGGCTATAGCCTGTAAAGACGTATCGGAACCTTGGAAGGCGCCAGGTTCCTGAACTTGGTGGTACTTCTTATCGGCCTTACAGCTCAGCATCAAAAACGACATCGTCAGGAAAAAATATTTCATAAGAAAACAATTCTTCTTTCAAAAATACAATTTTTGTGGTTCGACACTTTTTTAAATTGGCGTACCTTTCCCCTTTAAATTTTACAAAAATGAAGAATTCCTTCGTACTGTTCATAAGCATACTATGCATTTACAGTTGTCAACAACCCTCTAAAAACGCTCGAACATCAAAACAACCCGAACGGGTATTGCCGGTATTGGAAGATGGCCGTTACAACGTAGCTTTTTTAATTATGGACGGCACGTACAATACCGAGTTCACCGCACCCTTCGATATTTTTCAGCATACACAGTATCGAAAGGGCATTAAGGCCATGAATACCTTTACAGTGGCCAATACTTTGAACCCCATCACTACTTTTGAAGGGGTACGGCTGTTACCCGATTTTGACTACACCAACGATTCGCTCCCTTCCATTGATATCTTGGTGGTGCCCAGTGCGGAACACCACTTGGACACTGACCTAAACGACGCGATGCTCTTGGATTTTGTAAAAAAGGTAGATGAAAATGCGCTGTTCATGACCAGCCATTGCGACGGTGCCTTTGTGCTGGCCAAAACAGGTATACTGGATCATGTCGCATCGACTACCTTTCCCAGTGATATTGAAAAATACAAAGCCATGTTTCCGCACCTATCCGTAAAGGACAGCGTGCTATTTGTACATGATGGAAAATATATAACCTCTGCCGGCGGGGCCAAAAGCTTCGAGGCGGCCTTGTATGTATGTGAACAGCTCTACGGCAAGGAAATAGCAAGATCTTTGGCAAAGGGCTTGGTAATCGATTGGAAGCTGGAAGAGGTACCCCATTTTATTCCTCAATAATTTCGTAGCGAGCTCCCTTCAAGTATTTTTCCACGATTGCATTGAATTCGGGTGTAATCCGTAACAAAGCGGTATTTTCAAGGGTATATAATTTGGCTTTGTCGGTATATCCGTTCTTTAGAAGTTCTTCCAGATAAAACAAAGCCGTCCCGTAATCGTCTATCAAGGCACTGTTTGTGATTACTTTTAGATAATTTTCATAGGCTTTTGGGTCCGTAATGGTCTTGAGCATCCACAAAAGGTTGAGGGCCTCCAAATCTACTTGTTCGGCAAGCTGAACCACATCGATCGTATCCGCTATCAAGGCGTTTACATACCCTCTTAGTCGTGCGCCCATTTGTTGTATCGCTGCACTCGGATGGCTTTCATACTTGCTTATTTCTTCCATTTGGTAGGTCCACCATCCTAAATTATTATAATTATAGGTTCTAACATCCTCTTCCAAATAGTAGGCATAATCTTCCTTTAGAAAAGATTCTTTAAAAAAAGCATTGTTCTGACTTCGATTTTGGTTTTTATACGCTCTGCTTCTTTTTAAGGTTTTCGCACGCTCCCTCAACGAATCGATGTTTTTATGAGGTTGGTAAACATCAAGGGTCTCGTTCAGCAGCTTATAAGCCATTAGAGGCTGTTGGGTACGAACCAGGGTATCGACCATTGAAAGGTTCTCCGCAAAGGTTCGATCAACATAGGAACTGTCACGTGCAATGTTATTTTTGGCCATTGCCGAAAGCGTGAAAATTTCCATTGCCTTCGCCAAATATTCGGTTTTAGGCCATTCTTGCCCCCCATCGAAAATCAATAATTGGTTTGGAAAACGCAGTTTGTTCAAGAACTTTTCAACCGATAAGGTAGCTGGATAGTTAAAATCGCGGTTCCCAACGATCCCGACCACATGAAAGGGATTCTTTGTGGTCAATACTTCTGTATTCGGAATGGTCGCCCCGCACAATAGCACCCCCTCTACCGATCTGATAAACGAGGGTATCACGGCGGCCAATCGTGCCCCCCCCGCAAATCCTCCGGTGTACACCCTATTCGGATCAATAGGCAACAACGTGCCAATACTCGAAAATAGTCTGCTTGAAATACGGATGTTCTTGGCAATAGGCAGACTATCATGAACACTATTGGACGAAACCAAGATGTATCCTTCCTTTTCCGCCGCCCCGCGAAACATATTTACGGTTTGGCGTCCTCGCCCCTGCATATCATACACAAAAAGTACCGGCCATCTCTTGATCGGGTCAAATGTCTTAGGGAGATACAGCGCAAAACTTTCGGGAATAGAATCGTTTATTCGAAGGGAATCAACAACAGAACCTTTTTTGAGAGAAATTTTTTGTGCAGTCGTTGAAAAGGCAACTCCCAAAACCAAAACCAGTAAAATTTTTTTCATACGCTTTTGTCCTAAGTACCGGTTGTTACCTCATGCAACCCCAGACGCTTGATTTTAGAAGAACAGGTATCAAAAATAAGGCCAAAATGAATTCAATCCCAATTCAATTGAATTTTGGGCACAAACATGGGAAATAGATCGCCGCTATTCTCCAATCAGTCCCATCTCCACTCCTTCGGAGTATGCTACCTTGACTTGGTTATTGCTAAACGCGTTTTTAATGGCCTTGTTAGCACCAAAAGTGACTTCCCAAAAATCATCTGGCAACACATACGGGCGAACAATCAACATTATACTGTGGGAATCAAAGTTGTTTATGCCTATTTCCGGTGTAGGACTCTGCAAAATCTTGGGAACTTCTTTCAAAGCATTTTGTATAATGTTTTGTACTCGGGGAAAGCTCTCTTCATAGGGCATGGTTACTTCCAATTCCAATCGAATCATCCCTTTTTCAGAATAGTTCGTCACCACCGAATCGGTAATCATCGAATTGGGGATGATCAATATTTTATTTCCCGGAGTGAGGACATCGGTACTAAATATTCCGATTTCTTCCACCCTACCGAATTTATCATCTACTTGAATCCAATCATTTACCTTATACGGTTTTAATGTCAAAATCAAGATTCCGGAGGCAAAATTCCCGAGACTTCCCTGCAACGCCATCCCCACCGCAAAACCTGCGGCGGCCAAGATGGCCACCAAACCCGTAAGATCCGCCCCCAAAACAGAAGCAATTACAAACAATACCGTACCTTTTAACAGTATTCCTACAGTTGATGACAAAAACGGACGTAGGGTTTCAGAAAAACCTGTTTTTTTAAGAAGGTTCCCAAACAGCTGAACCAACTTACGAACCACCTTAAAACCTACCCACAAAATGATACCGGCAAGTACAATTTTAGGGAGGTAAAAAACTGCCTTATCTATCGCTATCTGCCAGTATTTCTCAATATCGTTCCATTCCATACTTTAAAATAAACGATAAAATCGGTTTCCTACAAATATTTAATTTCTTTTTGAGCCTAGAACATTCTCAATGTCCTTATAGCGGGAGTTTGAAAAGTAAAAAAATGGGCTACCCATGGCTATTTTCAATGGCACCCAGGTATTTTGCCAATTCTTCTTTTACCTTGGGGAGTAATATGACAAGACCGATCATATTGGGTACCAACATGGCAAAAATCATCGAATCGGAGAAATAGGTCACCGATCCTAAGCTAGCTGCCGCACCGATAACCACAAAGATGCAGAAAAGGGTTTTGTATGTATATTCCATTCGTTTTCCCCTTCCAAAGAGAAAAGACCAAGCTTGATACCCATAATACGACCATGATATCATTGATGAAAAAGCAAAAAGAATAACCGCAAAAGACAAAAGGTAAGGAAACCAGGAAATGCCGCTTGCCAATGCATTCGACGTAAGCACCACTCCCTGCGCATCATCAATTGCCACCCCTACCGCCACTTGCCCTGTAACGATCAGTACAAGGGCCGTCATCGTACACACCACTACGGTATCGATGAACGGCTCCAACAAGGCAACCATTCCTTCGCTCGCGGGGTATTGGGTCTTGACCGCCGAATGCGCAATAGCGGAAGAACCTATCCCTGCTTCATTGGAAAAAGCAGCGCGTTTAAAACCTTGGACAAGCACTCCTATAAACCCTCCTGCAATGCCTTCCGGAGAAAAGGCGCCCTTAAAAATTGCCGTGAACGCATCGGGAATCGCCTGATAGTTAATCCCTAAAATCACCAGTACGGCGAACACATACATCACTACCATTGCGGGAACGACCTTGTCGGTAACCTTGGCTATTTTTTTAATTCCCCCTATGATGACCACCCCTACAAAAGTTGCCATTATAAGGCCGAACAACCATCCCTTGCCGGCAATAAAACTATCCTCTGCCCCGGTAACATATTCGAACAGTCTAAAGGCCTGGTTTACTTGAAACATATTACCGCCACCAAAGGATCCCCCGATACACATAATGGCAAAAACAATGGCAAGAAACTTCCCAAGTTTTTGCAAGCCCTTCTCCTGCAGCCCTTTGGTCAAATAATACATAGGTCCCCCGTATACGGTACCATCGGCCGAAATTTCACGGTACTTTACCCCCAAGGTACACTCCACAAATTTTGAGGCCATTCCCAAAAAGCCCACAAGGATCATCCAAAAGGTCGCTCCGGGCCCACCGATCGACAGGGCGATCGCCACTCCTGCAATATTGCCCAAACCAACAGTGGCCGAGAGGGCTGCGGTCAATGCTTGAAAATGGGTAACTTCCCCATGGTGCCCTTCAATTTTAATGGTATCGGACAAATCTTCCCGAGCATCTTCCACAACAGGGGAAGCCGACACGCCCGCTGTATTTTCCAAAGCGTCATATTTTCCCTGTACAATTCGGACCGCCGTAAAAAAACCGCGAATATTAATACCCTTAAAATAGATGGTAAAATATCCGGCGCCCAATAAAAGCACCACTAACACCCAGGGGATGCCAACGTTTTCAGTAATGGGGATCTCGGAAAAAATAGCATCGGCAAACCAACCTGTCGCATTTTCAAATGCATGATCGATCCGCTCGTCCAACGAAGGAGTTTCAGTTACTAGAAGCTTTTTAAAAATAGGGTACATAACGCTCGGCAGTTTTAAATGTGAGCGCAAAAACGGGCGATTTACGAAATAAAAAAAGGGTACGTACTATTGAAAATTTAAAGGCCTGTACTTAAGTAGTCCACATTTTTAAAAGTCTTTCTTCAAACTCGCATAAGACAATAGGTCATTGTCAAGGGCGTATTGAATTAACTGATGCTTCCCTGCCGAACCGCTGATTTTCAGTACTTTCTTTATCTGATGTATATGTGCTTGAAAACCATCTACGCTTATGTGCATTGCCTCTGCCATTTCGGTATACGATTTTCGATGACCGAAGGCGCCTAAATTTCCTAGCACCTCTTTTTGTCGGTCGGATAATTCAATCTTGGAGGCTTCGGTAACCAGCCGTAATTCTTCCTTTAGGCGGGTAATGGTATCCAAATGACTTTCATTGGCCACCTGCAACTGGGTGGTCGCCTTTTGCAATTGTATTTTTTCCTTGAGGGTAGCCTCCAATAACGATTGTTTTTCCTCTTTCTCCGACAGAAACTTCCAGCTATAAAGCAATATGGAAAACAGCAAAATAAAGAGGAACTTAAATGAAATAGCGCTGACGGTACCGACCAAGGACCAAGTTTTGTTCCCGATAAAACCGGGCGTTGCCTCGAGCGGCACAATGCGATGGGTAACCGCAATCAGGATAAGTAAAAAAAGCACAAAACTTGGTAAGTACATAAAGTGCATTTTTCGATTTATGAATGCTCTGGTCAAGGCATGCAAAAGGGCAAAGGCTACGACCAATGAAATAGGAATATCGATCAACCAAATTAACGAGTTGCTTATGGCGGGATTGGTATAAGAGGCCGCAAAAAAAACGAAGATGAACATGCCCATGAGCCCTAGATATAGCCAAATGAATTCCCTTTCTGAAAAACGAGCCACGAGGCGCACCACAATATTGGGCTTCCCCCTGTACTCGATAGAAGGGAGTGAGAGTAAGATAAACAGGGAGTTCAGCAACGAAATACATACTCCAAGGTAGATGAACATCTTGTTGGATGGAAGTAGCGAAAGCCCTGCTACGGCTATACAGTTAAAAAGCGCACCGATGCCCCATATGAAAATAGCCCACCCGAACCACAAAATACCTTTGACCCCGTCATTTGTATCACTCCTTGAACGTTCTCTTTTATAGATACGCTGAACAACAACGGCGGTCACTAGGCAAACAATCGCGGTAATCGCATACTCCAAAATCATAGACATAGGGGGTATTTTCTTCCCTAAAGTTACATAAAATGACTTTGGTAAAAGTACTTAACCATTGTGTAAGCACATCGTTCAGGAGTATCCGGCCACAACAATTTCTATAGGGATGAGTCAGGCACTTTTTGGATGTGCCCATGTCGAATTACGTTCGATAGAATAATATTCGTGCGGGTTTCGCCGTACTGAATAAGTTGGTCAATGAACTGCTCAAGATGAAATTGATCTTTCAATACTACCTCCATAACAATGTTTTCATTTCCGGTAATGCGGTAGCAATTGATAACCTCATCAAAAGTCTTTACCAATGATAGAAAAGGCTTGAGTTTCCCCATAAATGCCCGTAAGGTAATGATGGCCTTAAGCTGGTATCCTGTTAACGCGTGGGATACCATGGCTTTGTAACCTTCCAATATCCCCAAGTCCTCCATCTTCTTTACGCGCTCGGCAACTGCCGGAGGCGTAAGCCCTACTTGACGGCCAATATCGGCAAAAGAAATCCTTGCGTTTTTCTGCAGGCAATTTAGTATTCCCCAATTCAAATCATCAATCTTGCTATTCAAAGGCATATTGTCTTATTTCTTTAGATTAAAAAGTAAAAACTAATTTTAACTATTTAATCCAAAGATAAAAATTTTAAATCGGACGTAACTTTATAGTACAAATTGCTTAGTACGAAAAAGATGTCCCGAAAAAATCTTAGCACGGTCCCAGTATATGGGAAAGCCATGCAACTCTGCCACTTAAGCAGGGAAATAGCCTCTTACATTTCTTTTAACAAGGATTTATTGCATTTATATAAGTCTAAAAGTTTCCGGGATGTATTGGCCAATGCCATTCTCACCGATGCCATTTTGATACCACAACAAATTGCTTCTGCCGAACGATCCACTTCGCGAAGCGAACGTATCAAAAGGGCCTCCTTTATTGGAGTGATGATCAATAACATTAACTCCTACTGCACTGGCCTTGAAAAAGATGGTATCAAAGAAAAAGAATACTTGGACCTGCTTCGTAAAGAAACCAAATTATTCCGGTCTTCTTTTCGGAAGTGGCGAAAATCATTGGCAAGCGACTCGTTCTAAGAGGTTGTAGGAATTTCTTTTTTTCGCAAAAAAACCTCTGTATTTTCTGTCAAAGCTATTTTTATGCGCTAATTTTGAGTTATAAATCTTTAGCGCTTGAAAACGACCATTCTTATTCACTGTCCCGATCAACCTGGAATTGTTCATGCTGTAACCGGTTTTATTCGGACCAACGGTGGCAATGTGGTTTACTTGGACCAGCATGTTGACCAAGAAGCGGACATTTTTTTCATGCGTCTTGAAAGTAATTTTGATGAAACGGCGTACACCCTGGAAGAATTTCGAGAAAGTTTTGAAAAAAAAGTCGCCGTACCCTATTTTATGAAATGGCAAGTATACCAAGAGGAAGATCGACCTCGAATGGCCATTTTTGTATCAAAATACAATCATTGCCTGTATGATCTCTTAAGCAGATACCATGCAGGGGAACTCAAGGTCACTATCCCTTTTATTCTAAGCAACCATACATCCTTAGCCCCCATTGCCGACCAATTCAATATACCCTTTCACCATGTCCCGGTAAGCAAGGACACCAAAGTGGCCGCAGAGAAAAAACAGCTTCAGCTACTACAGGAGAAAAAGGTAGATTTTATAGTCCTTGCCCGTTACATGCAAATTGTAAGCGGCATGCTTATTGGTAATTTTGTAAATAAAATAATCAACATTCATCATTCATTTTTACCGGCGTTTGCAGGTGCTAAGCCCTACCACGCCGCCTTTGAAAGAGGAGTGAAAATCATTGGTGCCACCAGTCATTATGTGACCGAAGAGCTCGATGCGGGCCCGATCATAGAACAAGATGTTACCACCGTTTCGCATTCGCATAGTATTTCGGATTTCATCGCAAAAGGAAGGGATCTCGAAAAAATCGTGCTGTCCCGGGCAGTACGCCTTCATGTGGAGCGCAAAACAATGGTTTATAACAACAAAACTGTAATTTTTTCATAACCTTAAATCAAAACCTATGTATAAAAAGATAAGTGTGCTAGTGCTCGTTTTTCAATTGGCAGCGTGCGGAGAACTACAACAAGTGGTGAATCAACTTCCACAAGGTACCCAGAGCATCGGGAATGCCGAAATTGCCGGCGGTTTAAGAGAAGCGTTGAACAAAGGAATCGACAAACAGGTAAGTAAACTTACCCAGGCCGATGGGTTCTTTAAAAATGAATTGGTCAAAATATTATTGCCGGAAGAGCTTCAAAAGGTTGATAAGACCTTGCGGGACATTGGTCTTTCAAAATTGGCCGATGAAGGTCTGAAAGTATTGAACAGGGCCGCTGAAGATGCTGTCGGGGAAGCGACCCCTATTTTTGTGGATGCAGTAAAGGGAATCACCTTTGCCGATGCAAAAAACATTTTGCTGGGTGCCGATAATGCCGCCACGCAATACCTGGACAATGCCACTAACAAAGCACTCTATAACAAGTTCAAGCCCGTTATACAAAGCTCTTTTGACAAAGTGGGGGCAGATAAGATCTGGAGCAACCTTATCAATCGATACAATAGTATTCCCTTGACCAAAAATGTGAATCCAGATTTGACGGAGTATGTTACCCAAGAAGCCCTGGAAGGGGTGTATACCATGATCGCCGTTGAGGAAAAAGAAATTAGAACCAAGGTTTCTTCACGAACTACAGACTTGTTGCGCAAGGTTTTTGTTCTACAGGATTAGTGTTAAAAAAGATCGGTTCGACCACAATAAATGAAAAAAAATCTCGTTAACGGTTAAAAGACGTACCCGATTTTATTTTTTAAGATGGGCGTCGGTTTTCTCATCAACTTTTGATGAAAATCCTTGGAAAAATATTTGAGTTAGTAATTTTTTGAGTTAGTTAGTTAAAACCGGTGGGAGCACCGGTTTTTTTATGCTTTTTTGGCATCTATTTGATAATCAGCAGGCTTCTTTACCGTAAAACCAAGGTAACTTCTTATCGGGACTTACCATTTTAAGAGTTTTTTAAGCGTTTGTTCTGAAATTTTAACTAATTTCAAGTGTGCTAATTCATCATCATCATCAATCAATCATCAATCATCATATCCATGAGACAGATAGGGTTACAACTCTTATTGATTCTGTTCTCTTCAATTTATCTATACTCGATCCCCCCGATAGACATTGCAGAGAATTATTATTTCGTTCATCCGACATTTGAAAATGAACCGGATTTACTGAAGCGCGCGAACGGGTTTTACACACAAGGTAAATACGACCTGGCCATTGTCGCTTACACTAATTTGGTAAAACAAAACGAAACACCCTCGGCACAAGTGCTGAAAAAGTTGGCATTGAGCCACGCGGCACAGGCAGAACCTGAGGAATCGGTACGTTATTTAGAGGAGTCACTTTTAACCACCTTTAATTCAAACATCCTAATGGATAGTGGTTTTGACGCTATTCGAAACAGCAAATCCTTTGTAGCGCTCGAAAAAAAATACACCCCCAATATTACTATTTGGTCTTTCATGTACTTATATGTAGCATTGATAGGGTTCTATATTGCCATGATATTACATTTTAAAAAGAAGATAGACCCGGTTGCAAAAATCTTGATCAGCGGTTTCATTTTTATTCATTCCTTTTTTATTTTCCATATATCCTTAAACATTACCAATTATCAATATGAGCTACCACACTCCTATTTGATGTCGACCGCGTTTTCCTTTATGTACGGTCCATTATTGTATTTCTACTTTAAGCGTATTACCCAAAAATATTCCTTTAAAAAGAGCGATTTATTACACCTGCTTCCCACGGTATTGCTTCTGGCATACCTCACCCCTATTTACGTTTTATCCGCCGATGGAAAGCTCGGACTAATGCTGAATCGGGTAAACGGAGGCCTAAATCCCGGTGATGCCGCCTATATGTCTATTATTGTTGTATTGAAGTTCGCCTCACTGGTCATCTACGGATATTTGATCCATAAACTGTACCAAAATGCCAAACAACACAAAGACCTGAGTAAAATCAATAAAAAGTGGCAGCGAAATATTTTCTTTATCCATGTGGCCTATATTGCGACCTACGGGCTCTATGGGGTGTTGATAAGCAACCATATTGCCTCTGGTTTTTTCTACCATCTGCCCATAGCGACCATGTCGTTGATGGTTTTGTTCCTAGGTTTTTCGGCCAGTGTGCAGCCCAGCGTCTTTAGCGGCCTGTACTCCTTTGAAAATCATTTGTTTTTTAAGTACGAAAAATCGGGCCTAACCAAGAGTCTTTCACAAGAGCTCCGTGAAAACCTAAAGCGCTTGTTCGATACTGAAAAAATATATAAGCAGAACGATATTAGTTTGGAGTTTTTGGCAGAAAAGCTCAATACCACTAGACATAATGCGTCGCAGGTCATCAATGAACAATTCGGAATGAATTTTCATGAACTGGTCAACCGCTATCGCATTGAGGAAGCAAAGTACATTTTGGAAAAAGACAGCAAAAGAAGCCTAAATATAATTGACGTTGCCTACGAGGTTGGTTTTAATAATAAAGTAACATTCAATAAGGCATTTAAAAAAGACACACAACTCACCCCAAGCCAATTTCAACGCTCCTGTTTGGAACTGGTGTAAAATACACGTAAATGTTCATCGGAAAAGGTAAATGTTTATAGGCTTTGCCCATAAAACTCGGTTTATCCATTTACTTTGAATCAGTAACAACCTATGTAAAGGCAGCAGCCCTGAGGTCTTACTTCTGAAAAATATTCTTCTGTCTCATTTTTTAGAGTAATTATTTGAATTAGCTATCAATACGACTCAGGGTTGCATTTTACATTTCTTTCTTCCTTTTCCATTACCATTCCTTTTATCACTTATTACGACAGGTGCATCCTTATCTAGCACCATACCCCTAAAGGACAGCTATCCTCTCGCTGTATGAGAGTATTCTCTGCACATAGGAACTCAGGTACCTACATAGCACCATCAACTTCCAAACCATTGGCAACAGCCTCGTAAGCGTCAAAAAAGCGTCTAAAATCGCTATGGAAAGCAGCTAGATCAACCGCCAAAACAAAGGGGCGTAACACGGATCGTTTTACATCCATCTTCCCCCTTTAACACAAAAGTGTAAAATAATAGTAAAGAATCATCGGAAGGGTAAACGTTTATAAGGATTTCCCTATAAAATGTTAAGAGACTGTTACTTTGACGTGAATGACTAGTTAAAATGTTAAGATAGCTCTAAAGAATAACTTACTCTAAAAGGTTACACAATCATCTTCAATTTGGTTTTCGAGTATGTCGTTGAACAAATCTCCGTATTTGTTTTTAGGACGCTGCTTCACACAAAGACAATTGTTCATTCAAAACTAACTTATTAAAATTTTAACGTATGAAAAAAAAATGCAATTGGTTGTGTATGTTGCTGCTCTTAGGAGTTTCAATGGCATTTGCACAAGAAAAAACAGTATCCGGAACGGTCACTGACCAGGACGGTATACCATTGCCGGGGGTAAACATCTTAGTGAAGAACACTACGAACGGTATTCAAACGGACTTTGATGGCAACTATTCCATTCAAGTTTCCGAAGGCCAAGTGTTGGTCTTCTCCTATTTGGGACAAAAAACTACAGAAGTCACTGTAGGTACCAGCAACCAGATGAATGTTCAGTTAGAAGAAGATTCACAAGCCTTAGAGGAAGTAGTGGTAACGGCGGTTGGTATAGTACGCGAAAAGCGATCACTGGGATATGCGGTCACCACCGTTGAATCGGACTTGGTGGAAGCAAGGCCGGAAGCCGATATCGCCAGGGTACTTAGCGGCAAGGTCGCCGGGGTAAACATAACGGCCAACAACGGCCTATCGGGTTCGGGAACCAACATTATCATACGTGGATTTTCTTCGGCCACACAGTCGAACCAGCCCTTGTTTATCGTTGATGGGATTCCTTTTGATAGTGGTACCAATACCCAATCAAACTTTTTAGATGGTAACACCGAATCGAGCCGTTTCTTAGATCTTGATCCCAATGCAATTCAAAGCGTTAGTGTTCTAAAAGGATTAAGCGCGACGGTATTGTACGGTAACAGAGGTAGAAACGGGGTAATCTTGATCACGACCAAGGGATCTAGCACTGGTGAAGCGCCAAGTAAAACGGAAGTAAGCGTTACCCAATCTGTTTTTCAATCGAATCCTATTCTTCCCAATTATCAAAATAACTATGGCGGTGGTTTCCACCAAGGATTTGGGTACTTTTTCAGTAACTGGGGCCCTCGATTTGATAGAACGGACAATGACGGTATCGCCAACGCGGGTCAGTTTCAAGGAAATGGAGCCGGTGGTGTGGCCATTTTAAGACATCCACATAATTTTATAGGAGACCAAACCCTTGTAGCCGGTTTTGAAGACCTTTTAGATGACCCTTATCCTTATAAACCTTATAATGGTGTAGAAGAATTTTTTAGAACAGGATATGTTTATAGTACTTCGGTAAACCTAAGGGGTGGCTCTGAAAAAGTAAGCTTTAATGCCAACTATGGGCGTACAGAAGATATTGGGTTTACACCGGGGAACGACCTTGTGCGTAACAACTTTAGTTTGGGTGGAAATGCAAGATTATCGAACAAGTTGACCGTTGGAGGTGTTTTTAACTTCTCAAGAACCGGTTTTAGATCACCACCGAACGCGGTAAGTACCGGCAGTGGGGCGGCCTTTAGTGGAGGTGCTATTTTCGGGGATATCTTGTATACCCCGCGAAGTGTTGACCTTACCAACCTACCTTTCCAAGCTGCAGACGGACGAAGTGTTTACTACAGGGCAGGAAATGATATCCAAAACCCTTATTGGACAGTCGCCAATTCAAAAACAAGCCAGAACACCGATCGTTTTGTTGGAAACATGTCTTTAAGCTACGAACTCAATGATTGGATGAACCTTTCCTATAAATATGGTCTTGACACGTATACGGAGCTCAACTCCTATGGTCAGAATAGAGGCGGTGTAGATGGTCCGGTTTTGGGCATCTTACGAACTACCGTTGCTCGCAATAGTATTTCTAACCATGATTTGATTCTAAGCGCAGACAGGGATCTTACCACAAATTTGAACCTGAAAGCTACTTTAGGTTTGAACAGCAGACGGGATACCTTCTCTAGAGACGGGTTAGAAAGTCAGGGGCAATTGGTTTTTGGTGTCTTGGAGCACTTCAATTTTACTACTCCCTCTGCCATTAACTCCTTTTCAGGTGTGAAGATCAACCAAGATTTTGAAGAGAACTTAGTCGGGGTTTACTTAGATGCCACATTGGGGTATAAAGACTATCTCTATTTGAATGCTGTGGCTAGAAATGACTGGTCGTCTACCTTGGAAAGGGAGAACAATTCGATTCTCTATCCCGGGGCCAGCCTTTCATTTATTGCAACAGAAGCTTTTGGCGGACTCAAAGGAAAAGCATTGGACTACTTAAAGCTGCGTTTTGGGTACGGGTCTTCTGCAGGATTCCCTACCCCATTCAACACCAGGGATGTACTCACCTTAGGGGCTAGAAACCTGGTAGACCTGAACGGAAATGTGATTTCTGGAAACACGGTTTCAAATGTTTTAGGAAACCGGGATTTGAAGCCAGAACGTATTGGAGAGCTTGAAGTGGGTGTAGATATGCGCCTTTTCAACCGCTTAAACCTCAACGTAAGTCTCTACGAGAAAACTACGAAGGATTTGATCACACAACAAACCTTGGATGGTTCCACTGGTTTCACCAGTACATTTGTGAATATTGGGGAAATACAATCGCAGGGAGTCGAGGTAGATTATGATTTGGACATTTTCAAATCGAATGATAATGGGTTCAAATTTAATATCGCAGGTAACTTTACGACCAACGAGACCATTGTTACCGATTTGGCCGATGGTACGAACAACATACTATTAACCTTTGCCGTTGCCGGTGAAGCGGCGAA
This sequence comes from uncultured Flavobacteriaceae bacterium, assembly GCA_947500385.1. Classification (GTDB taxonomy): domain Bacteria; phylum Bacteroidota; class Bacteroidia; order Flavobacteriales; family Flavobacteriaceae; genus Pelagihabitans. The sequence goes on from CANMSA010000001.1 coordinate 282,025, forward strand.
CTATGCTGTTGAAGGAAGACCGTTCGGAGTATTCTTAGGTTCCACTTTCTTAAAAGATGACAATGGCAATCGCATTGTTGGAGGAAATGGCCGGTATTTGGCAGATAACACCTTGTCTGAAATAGGAGATCCCAATCCAGATTGGACCACCGCGATAATTCCTTCTATCTCCTATAAGAACTTTACATTATCGGCCAATATCAACTATCGCCATGGAGGGGATATCTACTCTCTTACCGCCGCTTCCTTGATCGGTCGTGGTACGGTAGATGCCGACAACCCGATCAATCGAGAATCGAACTACATCCTACCAGGTGTTTTTGCCGATGGTACTCCGAACAATGTTGCCATCAGTTCTACCGAGCTAGGATTCAATACTTTTTTCGGCGGCAACATCAACGAACTTAGTGTTTTTGATGGGTCTACGATTCGGCTTCAAGAAGCTTCATTAGGATACTCGGTTCCAAGTAAGATGTTAAAGAAAACACCTTTTGGAAGCCTATCCTTTACGCTCTCGGGACAGAACTTATGGTTTAAGGCCATTAACTTCCCTGACAATATCAACTACGATACCAACTCCTCTAGTTCTGGTGTCGGTAACGGACAAGGAATCGACTACATCGTAGGTCCTTCGGCAAGAAGATATGGATTTACCTTGCGAGCCAGCTTCTAATCACTAAGAAATAAAATAAAACAATTATGAGAAAAACATTTAAAATAACAGGTCTTGGTTCGGTCCTATTTGCATTGCTGCTGTTGGCAGGCTGCGAGACTACCGAACTTAGGGTGGTCGACAGTCCGAACGACTTAAGTCCAAATCAGGCGAGTGTCGACTTTTTCCTGAATCAGATTCAAATAATGACCGCTCAAATCCACTCGGGAGAGGAAGGTCGCGCCGAGAACGGCCTAAGTCAGTTCGGTATGGAACCTGTGCGCATACAACACGGGTTTGGACCAACCTATCGGGACATGTATGATCCCACAGATTTTGACCGTTTGTGGAACAATGTATATGCGCGAGCACTTATAGATATCCGTACCATGCTTCCATTGGCAGAAGAAAAAGAACAGTTTACACACGTAGCGATCGGCCAAATCTTAGAGGCCTATATCATGATGTCGATGGTTGATTTCTTCGGGGATGTACCGTATAGCGAGGCTCTCAGGGGAAGTGAGGGGCTTTTAAACCCAGGTGTTGACTCCGGAGCTTCTATTTATGCAGCGGCAGATCAGCTATTACTCGATGCGCTTGCAAATTTGAACAAGGACGAACTGGTACTGCCCACCAACGATTTATTCTACGGGGGCGATGAAAGTAAGTGGATCAAATGTGCCAATACCATGCGGCTAAAGTTGTATTTACAAACACGTTTGGTAAACGAGGCCGAATCGGTCTCAGTGATTAACGGACTGATTGCCGGGAATCAATTGATCATGAACGCGAGTGATGATTTCAAATTTCAATGGGGTACCTCTAACGCCGCTCCAGATAGTAGACACCCTTATTTTGACGCCAACTATGACGGACAAGGGCCTAGTTCCGATTTCTATACTTGTAATTATTACATGAACTTGATGGCAAACCAATATGGTGATCCAGACCCTAGAATCCGGTATTATTTTTACCGACAAGTAGCAGATTTTTCCGGAGCGGATGTGGTTACCAAGGAATGTGTGACACAAATCTCTACCCCTTCTTGGTGGGATGCGAACGAACCTTTCTGTACCGTTCCGAACATTAACGGGCTCGATGGATACTGGGGTAGAAACCACCTTGATGATGATGGTATTCCACCAGATGATCAATTCCGGACCTTGCACGGTGTGTATCCCGTGGGCGGACCATTTGATGACGATTCCTTTAGAAACGTATCGGGATCGGCTGCGATATCAGAAGGACTTGCCGGTGCCGGTATATCCCCTTTCATGATGTCTTCTTATACCTATTTCATGTTGGCCGAAGCGGCGCTTACGATCAATACTACCGGAGATGCGAGAGCTTATTTGGAAAGTGGTATACGAGGGTCTATCAATACCGTTACGGCTTTCGGGGCCAATTTGGCCGCTGGTAGCGCCCTCATTCCCAGCGCGACTGCCATTGACAACCATGTTAACGAAATCTTGGCAGCATACGATGGCGGTTCCGAAACCGACAAACTCCGTATCATCGTAGAGCAATATTTTATAGCTTTATGGGGCAATGGTATTGAAGCATATAATACCTATCGAAGAACAGGACAACCGGACAACATCACCCCAGGTTTTGTTTTGGAAGATTCAGGAACCTTCCTGCGTTCCATGTGGTATTCACAGACCGCTACCGATAGTAATAGTAATTTTAATCAGAAAGGCGCTCCCGATACTCCTGTATTTTGGGATACGAACCCAGAGGGTTTTGTTGAATAGTGATATCTACTAAATTTTAAAAATGAAAAAAATGAAAATAACTATAAAAACGATCATAGCGCTATTCGCATGCTCCTTGGCCTTTTTCAGTTGTGAGGATGAAGACAAAAAACCGATCAACCTGCTTCAATTAGAGGATTCTAAATCTCCTTTTGTTCGAATCGTTGTTGAAGAGCCTATTGTGGCAGCCGGTGATATCGCCACAAGTGCTTTAAATGGCACCGTAGATGCGTTGGATAAGAATGTTGCCTCATGGGAACTTTCGGTAAGCCGCGAGTCCGGAGGTACGGTAAGTGATACGGTTTCGTTAACGACCGTCACGAACTTTCCCAGTGACATCTCGATTCCATATACCGATATTGCAAGTGCATTGGGAATTACCCCCGATGAAATCTTGGGAGGTGATTTCATTCGCTTCTTGGGTACGGCTACGGGTACCGATGGTTCGGTCGTTACTTTTGATAACTTTAGCCCCAACGTAACGGGGCAGCCAGAGCAGCGACAGGCATTTAACTTTATCATATTGATAAAGTGCTCCCCCATCAGCGATGCGACCGTTGCCGGTACCTGGAACATCGAAATGGAGGACTTGTTCGGTGACGGTTGGGACGGTGCCTTTGTGACCTTTGAAATAGACGGGGTCGCAACCAACTACACCTTTACATCCGGGTCGAACGCATCTTTCGCGGTAGAAGTACCGGAGGGAACCGCTTCTTTAGTCATTTCTTATACGAGTGGGGCTTTTGAAGAAGAGCATATATATACCATACAAACACCCGATGGTGATGTGAGAGGGCCTTTCGGGCCGAATCCGGCACCTTGTATCAACTAGCACCGAGCGTTCAAAAGACCTAAACACAAAGTTGAGGATAGCTATGGGACAATGGCTCTAAAAAATGTCCCATAGCTTTTATGTTCTTGACCCATTTAGTAAAGAAAGCAGCTCTGATATACTTCTACATACAAACAGGAGCTCTGTTTCATTTTTGAGTATTATTTGAATTAGTCATCAAATTTCAGGGCTGCGTTTACTAAAAAAGAAAAATGTTTGGATTTAAGAAAGTCTGACCTTCATGGGTCAGACTTTTTAATTTTCATAACAAAACTTGAAGGGTTAGAGCCCGTTCAGATAATCGATGACCAATGTGTTGAATTTTTGGGGGCGCTCTACATTTACCACATGACCGCAGTTTTCGATGGTAACCAAACTACTCATTTGATGCTTTAGCACCACCTTCTCGATAGTTGGTAGAAACAAATAATCTTCCTGTCCCATTACGTACAGTGTTGGAATACGGATGTCCGCGGCCCTAAAAAACCGAAGAAGCGGATTAATTTCCGAAGTAAGCTTAAACCAGCGAATAAATTCCTTTTGATATAATTTCTTTGCCTCACGAACGAACAACGATCTTGACTCCCGGTGATTTTTATTGGGCATGATTACGAAAGCGAAAAACTTATAAAGCCATATATAGGGCACTATCGATTTAAAAAAGATGCCTAATCGCATCAATACCTGAGAACGCAGGTCGAGTTTCATGATAGCTCCCCCCATGATCATACTATCTACTTTTTCAGGATATTTTTCCGCCAAATTCCGAATCAATATGGTACCCAGCGATATGCCCACAAAATGGGACTTTTCAATCTTTTCATAGTCAATCACCTCTACAATATCGGCCGTTATTGAATCGAAGGTATACTTATCGTTAAAGGCGTCTTTTAGGTTGGGCTTTGAATTGCCATGCCCTCTCAGGTCTAACAACAAAATATTGAAATGCTTTTTAAATTCGCGCAGCTGTTTATACCAAATGGAAGAACTTCCGCCCGCCCCATGAACAAAGGTTACCCATGAATTTGAATCTGGATGTAAATGGGTGGTATAGTGAAGCATATAACTCTTTGGAATTCCCTTTCGTGAGAACTACCGCAATGTATTAAACTTTTGGCCGGAAAAAGGATTTTATCGTTTTTTTTAACAGATTAACCTCACCATTCACAAGCCTGATATTAGATCCTTGTTAATTAATCATCAAAAGAACTGATTTTTAGACAAATATAACGATCAATCGAGTCCAAACAACCCTTTCGAACGTATCTTTGGTAAGACTATTTATTAAACTATGGAAAATCAGTATTGTAGGGTAGGTACGACTACCCCCATGACTTCAGGAAGAAAGGCGATTGCCTTGTTAGAGTATCAGTATCAAAATTTTGTAGAGAAAGCCTCAAACATTGAGTACAATGATACCCAACTCGGCGAGTTTTTTGAGCAAAAAGCACAGAAAATCAAGAAAGTACTAGAAAGTTTGGTATAGTAGCCAAAGTACTATTGTAAGCTTTCCAATTCTTTTTGCATTTTGACTTGCATTTCTTTGGCTTTTTCGGCCGCAGCCTTTGCAAAATTTTCGCCGTTGGAGGCATAAATAATGCCGCGCGAAGAATTTACCAGCAGGCCAATATTCTCATTCAAACCGTATTTACAAACTTCTTCAAGACTCCCCCCTTGTGCCCCTACACCCGGTACCAACAAAAAACTGTTGGGAACAATTTCTCGAATATCGCCTAAAAAGTGTGCCTTCGTAGCTCCGACCACATACATTAAGTTATTGGCATTCTCATAGGTAGCCGATGTACGAATCACTTTTTTATACAATTCTTCAGCGCCTATTTTTTGTGTTTGAAAATCGAACGCTCCCTCATTCGAGGTAAGTGCGAGTAGAATCGTGTGTTTATCGGTAAATGCCAAAAACGGCTCTACAGAATCCTTTCCCATATAAGGGGCGATCGTTATAGAATCAAAATTCAAATCCTCGAAAAAGGCCTTCGCATACCTGCTAGAGGTATTTCCAATATCTCCCCGTTTGGCATCGGCGATCGTAAAAATTTGAGGGTACTTCGTATTCAAATAGGCAATGGTCTTTTCTAAGGCGATCCAACCCTTTATACCATAGGCCTCGTAAAAGGCGATATTGGGCTTATACGCCACGCACAAATGGTGGGTGGCATCAATAATGGCTTTATTAAAGGCGAAAATGGGATCTTCCTCCTGTAACAGAAATGGTGGAATCTTCTCTAAATCGGTATCTAGGCCTATGCAGAGAAATGATTTTTTTAAACGTATTTGATCTATTAATTCTTGGGTAGTCATCTTAAAACAATTCCGAAGCTTCTTTCAACTTCTCTGTATTCTCAACCAAACTAAGCTCATCAATAATCCGCTGCACATCCCCATCGATAATATTCTGCAAATCGTACAGGGTAAGTCCTATGCGATGATCGGTTACCCTTCCCTGAGGGTAGTTGTAGGTTCGTATCTTCGCGGAACGATCTCCACTGCTTACCTGTGAGTTTCTTTTGGCCGCATCTTCTTCCTGTTTTTTGGCCAACTCCAGATCATACAAGCGCGAACGTAACACCTTAAAAGCCTTTTCTTTGTTCTTATGCTGTGATTTTTGGTCTTGGCATTGAGCTACCAAGCCAGATGGGATATGGGTTAAGCGCACCGCAGAATAGGTTGTATTGACCGATTGCCCTCCAGGACCGGAAGAACAGAAAAAGTCGATACGAACGTCTTTTGGGTCTATCTGCACGTCAAAATCCTCTGCCTCGGGCAACACCATCACGGTCGCGGCACTGGTATGTACCCTGCCCTGTGTTTCGGTCTGCGGCACTCTTTGCACACGATGTACCCCTGCTTCAAATTTTAGAGTGCCGTATACGTCGGCACCCGTTACTTCGAATTGAATTTCCTTATAGCCACCACTGGTACCCTCGCTCAAATCGATTACATTCGTTTTCCAACCTTTCGATTCACAATATTTGGTGTACATACGAAAGAGGTCTCCCGCAAAAATACTGGCTTCGTCCCCACCGGTTCCTGCACGAATTTCAACTACCACATCCTTGGCATCTTCCGGGTCTTTGGGAATCAACATCAATTTTATTTCCTCCTCTAACTGCGGTAGGCCAGCCTTGGCCTCTTCCAACTGCATTTTGGCCATCTCGAGCATCTCGGCATCACTACCATCTGCGATAATTTCTTCCGCTTCGGCAATATTATCGGTCAATTCTAGGTAGTGATCTCTTTTCTCGACCAATTCCTTCAAATCCTTATACTCCTTGGTGAGCAGTACATAGCGTTTCTGGTCTGCAATAATATCAGGTTGAATAATCAAATCCGATACCTCATCGAAACGTTGTTTTACTATATTAAGTTTATCGATCATAACAATTGGTTAAGCATACAAATCATCCCTTTTACCCAAGGGCATTTTGCGTTACTCAGTTTGCGAATTTACAATTTTTTTGAGGGATACGGGTGTATTTTTTCGATGGTACACAACCCAAAGATCAGTTTCCGACAAAGGTAGTTCCAAGACTTATGATAAACGAATCCAACCCATCACTGCGGTCGTACTTTTGAAGTCGCAAGTCCACCGATTTAAAACCAAAACCAAACAGTTGGGCCCGAGTAAAAATATCTTTGTACCGTAATCCCATCCCATATTGATGGGCATCAAATTCGGACAGGTCGTAATCAGAGGTGTAAAAATCAAAAGTAGAAAGCGCAGTTTCCTTGGCATAAAAATAATCTGCCCCCTGCTGGGTATAATAGCGATAAGAAGGATACAAACTAAAGGAGTCACTCAGCTTTATCGGCACCTCTAAGTTGAGGGTATGGGCGGTAATACCCCAGTCATCGTAGTAAAACCGATAGTAGGTTCGCACAACAAAACGATCCCCCAAATAGTAGTTCAAACGCGCACCTATGGGTATTTTAAGCCTGGTATCCGGTAGCCGTTCCACATCATCGGCCAATTGAAAATCTTCAATAAAAAATGATTCCGTATCCCCAAAATACACCCGCTGAAAAGGGGTGCTCAACAACCCTTGTTGCAAAACAACATCTGCAAATACAGAACCCTGCAAGCGTTTTCCCAATACCTGTGAAAGCCCTAGGGACAAGGAGTACGAATTGCGATTCTCATCTGCAAATACTTCAAAATCTGGACTATAGGTTCCCGTACCGGTAATGCGTGAATCAAAAAAGCCGTTACGAAGTTCAATCGGATACTGGGGATTCCATTTATCAAAAAACACATTACCGCTTACAGACAGTTCCGTATTCTTTTCATTAAAAAGACGGGTATACCCCCCTCCTATTCCCAATGAAAAGTAATCGTATTCGGAAGCCACATATGCGTTTCCCGACCAAACGGAATTACGATCCTCCGAACTATGCCGATACGATGGGTTGAAATGTGCCAACACATCGCTTCGCGAGGCACCCGAAGAAGCACTAAAAGGACTGGCCGGATTTGCGATACCCCCATCAAACGGGTTCACGTTGCTCGAAGATGCCGAGGAATAGGCCGATATGCCCGCATCAACGGTCAGCACATCGTTCGCATTCATAGGAATGCTCACTACGATACTCGAGGTGGCATCAGTAAGCTCCTCTGTTCCCTGCCCACCCGTAACTGCCGCATTGGTGCCATCTTGCCCATAATAGCTAAACAACAAGTCGATTTCAGTAGTCTCCAACACCCTTTTTACATAAGCGGTAGAATCGGATTGTGCGAATCCGAAAACACCTAGCAAGAGTAAGAAAGTACTAAGGGATTGTGTTAAATTCACAATGGTATTTTGGTTTTAATTGGTGCTATCTAAATGATTCAACGGAAGCGCTTTTAATTACAGCCACAACCACCGCCCGTTTGACCACCATTGGCACCGGCGGCCGCTTCCCTGTATACCTGAAAATTGGTCTCGAAACGTTCGCTGTTCCTCGCACTCAATTTCATTTCCTCGTCATTTAGATACACTTTCTCATATTCCTTTACCGTAACACAAGAGGTTGCGAAAACAATCATACAAACAGCTAACAATACCTTTTTCATATGCTAAAGTTAATCATATTTTTCACCTTACCGGCCATTCGCAACACCCTACAATCAATACGCTTCGGGATGAAAAAATCCATAGGCGTTTCCGGTATCTTCCAAAAGTGTCGTGACCCTTCCTGTTTCGACATTAACGCACTTTATCCGAAATGGAGATTTTAAAATTTCCAAACTGTGAAAAAAGATGTTCCTTCCATCGGCAGACCAACACATACTACCGCCATTCGCCGCGGTGTCGTTTAGCAAAATGCGTTCCTCATTTGTTTTCAAGTCGTACAAAACCAAATCGACATCGCTATACGAAGCATTACCAGCCGAAAACACAAGTTGTTCATTATTCGGCGAAAAGTCGGGGTCATGATCACGGGTAGTATTCGCCGTAAGCGATACCACATTCGTTACGGTATCGGTCAATGCATCATAATCTCCTTGTTGCAACTCTAACTTTGTAAAATCGAATGATAGGGCGTTGTCTTTATATCCCATAAAAACAATACGTTCATTATCGACCGAAAAGTTACAGTCAATGGCCCAACGATCCGAAAGCACCTTGGGGTTTTTACCCAAAGCATCGGTGGTAACCAAACGCCATTGCAAGCCCTGAGGCGTCTGTATTTCGGCGCACATGAGTATTTTGGTCCCATCATTGTTCCAACGACATACTCCTTGTGCATTCCAACCAAAACTGTTTTTGGCAATAATTACCTCGGCATTCGAACCGTCAATATCTGCCAGTACCAATTCTGCGTTTTGATAATCATCATGATTTTTTTCCGGATTTACCAAAGATCGGTAGACTAATAATTTTTGTTTGTCCGGACGCACCTTGGCCCACCAATAGTCGTAGTTGGAATCACCTAGTACGAGGGACTCCTGCCCATTTTCCAATTTATACAATTCGTTGTACCCGTTGGGGTTCTTTGAATAGAGCAGCACATCGGTAGGGGCATGATCGCTTTGGGGTTCTTCTATGGGATTATTTTGAATGTCTCCCTCCCTATCTTCACTGCAGGAAACGAGAAATACGGGCACTACCAGCAAAAGGAAAAAAAACCTACAATGTTTCATGTGCACTAATGGGTTAAGTCAAATAAGAAGGGGGTTAATTCGTATTCTCGAACAATATGCCCCCGCTGCTGTGTACTTTATTTGTATCATCGATCAGGATCACCTCGGTGCCTCCCAGCTGTTCTATCAACGATATTCCCGCATCTTTCCCCATGATAAAGACCGCTGTGGCCAAGGCATCACATAATTCGGCACTCTTGGCAAATATGGAAACACTGCTTACACCTGACGCCGGCATTCCCGTTCTTGGATCAATAATATGTGCGTATTTTTTTCCTTTGAATACCACATACTTTTCATAATTACCCGAGGTGGCCACCGAAGACTCCACTACCGGAAGCCAAGAAAAAATCTTATCCTTGCTCAAGGGGTTTGCGATACCGATCAACCATTTATCACCGCCGGCTTTTGTACCCCAGGTAGTTAAATCGCCCGCAGCATTGATAATTCCAGCCACCACCTGCTTAGAAACCAATAATTCTTTCGCTTTATCGGCCGCATACCCTTTGCCAATGGCCCCAAATGAAATTTTCATTCCGGCCTGTTTTAAAAAAACAGTACTTTTCTCCTCGTTTAGAACAATTTTTTGGTGGCCCACCTTTGCGATGGATTTCTTTAATTCAGTTGCCGTGGGCATTCGTTCCATAGAACCATCGAACTTCCAAATTTTGTCCATAGAAGCGTAGGATATATCAAACGCGCCATCGGTGATTTCAGAAATTTGTTTTGCCCGTTCAATTAGTTTGAATAGTTCCTGGCTTACTTTTACCGGTTTTATACCTGCATTTTTATTGACCAAAGCCGTTTCGGAATTCTCATCCCATGCAGAAATCATCTTCTCGATACGGGTGATTTCGGCCGCCGCCTCGTCTATATTTATATAACCAAGTTCTTCGTTTGCCGCCACAACCGTAATATCAAAGCGGCTTCCCATCAATTTCATAGTACGGTTTACAGTAACGTACTTCGTTTTTTGCCCCATTGAAAAGAGCATAAAAAAGCAAAAAAAGAAAGGCAAGAGCCTTTTCATTTTAGATATGAATTTATACGGGTTACATATTGCTCGGGAGAAATTTTTTCATATCCCATGGTACCGATTACCTGCTGTTCAGGATCAACGATCACGACGAACGGAAAATACCCTTTTGGGTTGAACATTTCGGCCAAGCGAGCATTACTAGCCACTTTTTCCTTTGACAATCGATTGGCTTTCTTCCTGGGGAAATCTGCCTTGTACAGTACATAATGCTCCGTGGAATGCGTCTTGAACTCGTTTGATTGCCAGATCTCGCGATCGAGTTTTATACAAGGAACACACCAATCAGATCCGGCAAAAACCAAGATAATCGGTTTTTGGGTTTCCTTGGAAAGTGCTACCGCGTTTTTATAGTCGGCTGTCCATTCTTGTGAATGAGTAACCAAAGGGATAAAGAACAACAAAATGTAAGCTAGATACTTAGTCATGTATAGGGTAAAACAAAATCAGTGCCAATCTTTATTCGAACACCCGTAAACTATCTCCTGAAAGTTCCACTTGATATATCTTAAGGGCTTTGGCAGGATTATCGTCTACCTGATTCAAAGGGGTACCATTTTGCTCAAACCGTGATCCATGAACATCGCAATAAAAAATACCGCCTTCCTGGTTCACAAACCGTACTTGGTCATATCCTTGGTGACTGCATATCTGGCTGGCAGCGATAAATTCGCCCTGCAAATTCTTAACGACAACCACATCATTTTTTAAAATAAAGCCACCATCATTCGCCAAAGGGCTGGCCTCCGAAGAGGTCAAATCAACCGTAAAATCGACCCCCGTGGGAATATCCTTAATGTCTCCTACGGGTTCTCCATCGTCTGAAGAGCAACCTTGAGCACATGGGAATATCAAAGCAAAAGCGGCTCCCGCGCCCAAGCTTCTCAGAAATTCCTTTCTTTCCATAACAACAATTTTATATAAAAAGAACGTGTTAAAGTTCAGAATCGTATAGGAGCCAATGAGAATTCGATATATGGTACTTTTTAGGTAAATACCGTATCAAAATTCCTAAATCTGATATCGATTAAGCAGAAAGGTTTTTTAAGAATCATATACGAATGTGCCGAATTCGCTCGAAATAGTCAGTTTTTTTGTCTTGCTCTCTTCCACGCTTCCGATAATTTGCCCAACAACACCAAAACTGGCAGCAATCTCAATCAAATCTTCGGCTATGGCCGGGTTTACGTAAAGCTCCATTCGATGGCCGCAATTGAACACTTTATACATCTCACGCCAATCAGTGCCAGATTGTTCTTGAATGAGTTTAAACAATGGAGGAACTGGCAATAGAGTATCTTTTATGATATGGAGCGACTCGATAAAGTGTAAAATCTTTGTTTGTGCACCACCACTACAGTGCACCATGCCATGAATATCCTTGGCATCATACTTTCCAAGGATCGCTTTTACAATAGGTGCATAGGTCCTCGTAGGGGACAGCACCAATTTACCGGCATCGATTGGGGAATTGGGCACTGTGTCGGTCAACTTTGTATTGCCCGAATAGACCAAATTATCGGGTACGGCAGCATCGAAGCTCTCCGGATATTTCTCTGCCAAATATTTTGCAAACACATCATGTCTTGCAGAGGTAAGGCCATTGCTACCCATTCCCCCATTGTATTCGCCCTCGTAATTCGCCTGCCCGTAAGAGGCCAAGCCAACAATCACATCGCCCGGACGAATATTGGCATTATCAATTACCTGGCTACGCTTTAAACGTGCCGTAACGGTCGAATCTACTATAATGGTCCGTACCAAATCGCCGACGTCGGCCGTTTCTCCCCCTGTGGAATGGATCACCATTCCATGAGCCTTTAAATCCGCAATAAGTTCTTCGGTGCCATTGATAATCGCCGAAATTACTGATCCAGGAATCAAATTCTTATTGCGTCCAATGGTCGATGATAGCATAATATTATCGGTCGCCCCAACACATATCAAATCATCGATGTTCATAATCAATGCGTCTTGGGCGATTCCCTTCCAAACAGAAAGGTCTCCGGTTTCTTTCCAATACATATAAGCGAGCGACGATTTGGTGCCGGCCCCGTCTGCATGCATCACCAAGCAATACGCATCATCGCCGGTCAAATAATCAGGAACTATTTTACAAAAAGCCTTGGGAAACAAGCCTTTATCGATGTTCTTGATGGCATTATGTACATCTTCTTTGGAGGCCGAAACGCCTCTTTGGTGGTATCTATCGCTTGTTGAGGAAGCCATTCAAACTGTTTTGGCAAAAATAGGGGAATCACTTTAAAAACAAACCATTCCAATTATAATAAAATAAGAGGAGCGACCATAGCTGGTGTCTTCAGGGCCTTACCAGTAAAATCGAGGAGCCAAAAACCGGTCATCAAAGCAAATAGGTTATTTGATAAATAGCAACTCCCGATACTTTGTCAATGGCCATAGGCGGTTGTCAACAAGATGCTCCAGGCTGTCACAATGTGTGCGGATCTTGTCGAAATAGGGTCTTACATTTTCACAATAGGCAATTGCTTTTTTATGGGTATCGGACAACGCATTGGCTTTCCTTCTGGTTTCGGTCATGGCATCGGTCATTTTCTTTACTGCCGCTATATGTTCCGCGACCTGTTCGATAATGGATAACTGCCCGTCTGAAAACTTGGAATGCGCCGCGCCATAAATATCTTTCATGCCCATTACATTCCGTATCAAGGTATTTTGGTATTCGATCGTGGAGGGAATCACTTGATTGTAAACCAATTCGCCATATACTCTACTTTCTATCTGAATATGCAGAATGTACGCTTCCAACTCAACTTCTTGCCGCGCCCGCACCTCCGTTTCGCTCATTACTTTCATAGACTTGAAAAGGTCAAGACTCTTCTTTCTAGTAAGTACTTCGAGCGCCTTCGGGGTCGTTTTGTTATTGCTCAGTTTCCTTCGTTTCGCCTCCTTTTCCCAAGCTTCGCTGTACCCATCGCCATCAAAACGAATACGCTTCGAATTTTTTATATATTCTCGAAGAACGTTGAAGACCGCTTCATCTTTTTTCAAGCTCTTTTTATCGATCAGGTCGTCTACCTCTTTCTTGAACTCTTGCAATTGCTTCGCAACTATAGTATTCAAGACCGTCATGGGTTTTGCACAGTTCGTCTTGGAACCTACCCCCCTCATTTCGAACTTGTTTCCGGTAAAGGCAAAGGGAGAGGTTCGGTTGCGATCGGTATTATCGAGTAGAATCTCAGGGATTTTTCCCACTACATTCAGCTTGAGCTCAGTTTTTTCCTCTGGAGACAGCTTTCCTTGCGATACCCCTTCCAATTCATCGAGTACTTCGCTCAATTGCTTGCCAATAAAAATGGAAAGAATGGCAGGGGGAGCTTCATTGGCCCCCAAACGATGGTCGTTGCTCGCAGATGCAATCGAAGACCGTAATAGTTCTTCATACGTATCCACTGCCTTGATGGTGTTTATAAAAAATGTGAGGAACTGCAGGTTCTTCATAGGGGTGGTACCGGGACTCAATAGATTTACACCCGTATCGGTAGATAGCGACCAATTATTGTGTTTGCCAGATCCATTGATCCCTGCAAACGGCTTTTCATGAAAAAGCACCTTGAATTTATGGCGATCTGCAATTTTTTCCATCACATCCATCAGCAACAGATTGTGATCAACGGCCAGATTTGCTTCTTCGAAAACAGGCGCCAATTCAAATTGGTTGGGGGCCACCTCATTATGTCTTGTTTTAACCGGAATCCCTAATTTGGTGCACTCCTTTTCCAAGTCTTTCATAAAACTAATGGCCCGTTGGGGAATCACTCCAAAATAATGATCGTCTAACTGTTGGCCTTTGGCCGCGGCACGGCCGATCAGGGTACGACCGCACATCAAAATATCGGGACGTGAGTCGGCCAATGATTTATCGATCAAAAAGTATTCTTGTTCCCAACCCAAGGTCGCATTCACTTTGGAAACGTTTTTATCGAAATATTTGGCAACGGCGGTGGCCGCATCATCGATCGAGTTCAAGGCGCGCAACAACGGCGCCTTGTTATCTAAGGCCTCCCCGGTATACGAAACAAAAATGGTGGGGATGCAAAGGGTGGTATCATATACAAAGGCCGGGGAAGTAGGGTCCCACGCCGTATAGCCCCTTGCTTCAAAAGTATTGCGGATCCCCCCACTGGGAAAACTGGAAGCGTCCGGTTCTTGTTGTACCAACTGCCCCCCGCCAAACTTCTCCAAGGCCTTCCCATCTGACAGCAGATCAAAAAAAGCATCGTGCTTTTCAGCAGTGGCGCCGGTTAAAGGTTGAAACCAATGGGTGTAATGGGTAGCCCCCATAGAAATGGCCCATGCTTTCATCGCTTCGGCCACTTGATCGGCTATTTTCCGGTCTATTTTTGAACCGGAAAAAATCGCCCCTTTTATGCTTTCGAGCGCATCTTTGGTCAAGTGCTGAATCATTTTTTCCTCATTGAAAACCTTGGTTGCGAATAATTCTGAACGCCTCCTATCTTCCTTAATATCAATTTGTACCCGTTCCTGACTGTTAATAATGGCTGTAAAACGTTGTTTGGACATATGCTCGAATTAATAACTATTGCACTTCTGTTAATAACTTGACAAAATTAGCATCAAAAAATAGATATTTCACAAAATACCCCCAAAAAAATAGGGGTATATGGAAAAAGTGCACAATGTTAACTATTTACCCCCTAAATTTTGGGCATGATTCATCAAAAAAATTATTTTTGCTTGTCTTTTTAATTACAAAAAAATTAACGACCACATATTATGAGTAAATCAAAATTAGAGTACATCTGGTTGGACGGTTATAAACCTACTGCCAACCTACGAAGCAAAACCAAGGTTGAAGAAGATTTTAGCGGTAAATTGGAAGACTGCCCCATGTGGTCTTTTGATGGAAGTTCTACCAAACAAGCCGAAGGCGGTTCTTCCGATTGTTTGTTAAAACCTGTTGCCATTTATCCGGATCCTGCCAGGACCAATGGGTTTTTGGTAATGACAGAAGTTCTCAATGCCGATGGCACCCCACACGAATCAAATTCTAGAGCAACCATTGATGATGCCGATGATGATTTCTGGTTTGGTTTCGAGCAGGAGTACTTTATCATGGACACTGCTACACAATTACCACTTGGTTTCCCAGTAGGTGGTTACCCAGGCCCACAGGGAATGTACTATTGCTCTGTCGGTGGAAAAAATACGCACGGTAGAGAATTTGTAGAAGAACATGCAGATCTTTGTATCGCTGCCGGCCTGAACTTCGAAGGTATCAACCAAGAAGTGGCAAGTGGCCAATGGGAGTTTCAATTATTCGCCAAAGGTGCCAAAAAAGCGGGTGATGAAATTTGGGTGGCCCGCTATCTTTTAGATCGTTTAACTGAAAGTTATGGTTGGTATATCGAATACCACCCAAAACCGGTAAAAGGAGACTGGAACGGTTCTGGAATGCACGCAAACTTCTCCAACACCACCCTTAGAACCTGTGGTTCTAAAGAAGTATACGAAAAAATATGCGAGGCATTCCGCCCAGTGACTGCAGAACACATCGCTGTTTATGGTGAATTTAACGACCAACGTTTGACCGGTTTGCATGAAACCGCTTCCATACATGACTTCAGTTATGGTGTGTCTGACAGAGGTGCTTCTATACGTATTCCTATCATCACCGTTGAAAAAGGTTGGAAAGGATGGTTGGAAGACCGCAGACCAGCTTCGAATGGTGATCCATATAAAATTGCGGCGCGCATTGTGAAAACAGTGAAGACAGCTGACGTTTAATTACAGTATTGTTGTTAAAGTAAAAACGGCCCTGATGAAAATATCAGGGCCGTTTTTTATTCCTCCATCTTTTGAAGCGGCGTGTTCATCCAATAATCTTCAAAATTGGCTGGCGGTGCCATTGGTTGATTTTCAAAGATTGGACGTTCCTTATCCATAAAATTTGTGGTGTTCACCGGAAGACTACCGGGGCGTATTTGCTGTACAAAAAACTCTCGAAACTGATTATAGGATTCCAATTTTCTTTCGTTCAACATATCTCCTTTTATGGATTGCAAGTTGCGTACATTGAATTTCAAATATTTTTCTATTTTACCTTGCCTTTTCGAAAACATATAGATTTCTTCGAACGTTTTTAAATCTTGTTCACTCGCCATTTTTGGATAGGCCCACACCTCCTTGCCGTACAATACGATACGGTCAATTTCCACGGGTTTGCCTTTGTAGGTGAATTCATAATTTTCTTTGTTAAAAACGCCCATTTCGGCAACCTCTTCGCTAAATCGAAGTACGAAGGTTTTCTGCAAGGGATTTACTCCTATTTCCTTCATATATAGCGCAGGCGGTCTACGTATCTCGAAACGATTGTTAAACGATATATAATTAAGGTACATTTTGGAGTTTTTGCGCTGGTACTCGGTCACTATCCGAAATATCAATGCCCCTCGCTTCCCCTCATCCCTACTTCGATCACCGAGATTATCATACACACTATACTCCATTTTATGAATGGCAAAATTATTTTTCGCAATGTAGAAGGTTCCCTTAACATCATGATTACGGGTGTGCTTTTTAAAGTGAATCGTATAAAAGGTTTGATCGTTCAAATAAGTTACCGCCCCTTTTCTATACCCATGATGATTCAAAAGAAAATCATACCGCATTCTATCGACAAATGAAAACGAGCTCGTTCTGTAATTGCGAATCGCATCATGTATCCTTAATATGACAAATTCGTTCCCTCCGTAATCACCAAGAAACACATCTTTATCAATGATCTTTCTCCCAGTTCTATAGTTATACGCTTGCGAACCAAGCGTATCGACGGTAAAATCCAAATTTTGCTGATAGTCATACATTAAGACCTTGTTATTTATATCGGAAAAATCAAAACCCCGATCGAACACTTCTAAAATGGCTTCGTTCAAATTGATGTATTGGGAATCTTTTAATTGATAATCCCGATAGTAGCCTACAGTAGAAAAAGAGGTGACAGGAAAGTTCTTGGGAATGGCCCGCAGCGCACGCCTAATAATACCTCTTGCAGAAAGTGTTCTTTTTTTCTCGGCCGTTACAATGGCTTCTTTCAACTCAAAAATTCGAGGTACAAGGCTAATAGTATTAAGGCCCTTTCGATACAGACCGGAAATCAGCACTCCTTTTTTCCGATACCCCATACAGGAAATTTCTATAAGGTCCCCGTAGTTTTGAAACTTTTGAGGCACCTTAAAGCTCCCGTCCATGTTGGAAACAACGCCCAAGGCATACCCTTTGATCCGAATGGTGGCAAACGGCCCAGGCTCCCCGGTTTTAGAATCCAGCAGTTGACCTTTTATGAATTCCTCTTGGGCATTTAAAGCAATAAAACAGAATAGGGCACACAATAGCGCCTTTACATCCTTGTTGGGCATAGTTGATTATGGCGTTGTTTTTAAGGAATCGTAAGATATACGAAAACCAAATAACAACCCACAAGAATTATACCATCTCGCCACCCCAGGCGCAATCCTTTTGGAACAAATACCAATGGTAGCAGTAACAGGGAGATTCCCAGCATCCAGAATATATCGTTCTCGAGCAGGCCATGATCCATCACCCTAATGGGGGTTATGATAGAAGTGATTCCCAAAACTGCCAGGATATTAAATATGTTGGACCCTATAAGATTTCCTAAAGAAATTGCTTTTTCCTTTTTAATGACCGCAATGATAGAAGCCGCCAATTCGGGAACACTGGTCCCTATGGAGACGACTGTGACCGCAATGACCCGTTCGCTAACCCCGTAATCCGTTGCCAAACCCACTGCACCACTGATCAACAATTCAGAACCGCCCCATAGTGCAGTTCCGCCCAATCCCAAAAACAAGACAGTCCTGTATAAAGGCAGGGGTTTATCATCTTCGGGCAATTCGTCGACCACCGCCGTTTTTTGAAAACGCAGTAGGAATACCAGAAAAAAGAAGAGCGCAGTGACCATAATAACGCCTTCATACTGCTGTAACTCCCCATCAAAATAAATAAAACCAAAAAAAAGCAGGGAAGCCAGCATCATTACGGGCCAATCGGTCTTATAAAAGCTTTTATTTACATCAATGCCGCCCAGAAGTACAGTGATACCTAATACAAGTCCTAAATTGGCAATATTCGACCCCACTACATTGCCCAAAGCCAAATCCGGAAAACCGTCCAAGGCCGATTTGATACTTACAATAAGTTCCGGAGCCGAAGTCGCAAAAGAGACCACGGTCATTCCAATCACAATTTTGGGAATGTTTAGTCTAAGGGAAAGCGCTACTGCCGACTTTAACAACCAATTGCCCCCAGCTATTAATAGGGCAAGACCTAAAAGGATAAAAAGAGTGTTTTGCATTGGTTAGCGTAAAGGAACTTTCGACAAATATAGAATAAGAAATCCATTTAAAAGCGGGAAGGTCGAGGGAAGAATCTGACGTGAAAATTGCAAGTCTGAAAGATCATATTGATCAAAAACACCCTTTTTAAGAACATTTTTCCCCTTGGTAATCAGAAAAAGACACCAAAGCCCCCTTCAATTGTTATAGAGTGCAACTATAAGTGATACTTATTATTATATTTTCGAATACAACCCAAGAGCAAGATCAAAAAAATGTAATTCTATTCATATTTTTAATTACAATTTTGCATTCAAATTCATTATTTAGCTAAAATATGTTAGGAAATATGTGACTTTTTGATATATCTTATTTGGATAATCGATTATATCTCACTTTTTGTTCAACCCAAAACAACTATAAAATGATCACTATCATAAAGTTTCTCATATATATTGTCTTAACATTCCTATTGTCTAACCTTTAAAACCCGACCATATGCTAACATTTATTGGAGTATTTATCATTTTTATCGGCCTGGCGACCTTAGTAGCAAAGCCCTTTTTAAAAAACATCAAATTGTTTGATTGGTTTACCGCCGGTAAAAGCGTTCGAATTATTGGGGCTGGCCTTTTATTAAGCATCGTTTCCGGTGCATTTTTCTATGCCGAACCAGGTACTGCCTATGCGGTTCAATACCCTTGGGGCGGTCAGAAGGCTATTTTTCGCCAAGGCATTCACACTAAAATGTGGGGACGTTTGATCCCTATACAATTTGAACTGCCTATTAAGTATGTGATTCCCAACACGGACGGAAAGCTGGGGGAGCAGAGCACCTATGCCAATGTGGATGCCGCAAAGTATTGGGCTTTCAGCGATGCGGTAAAAGCACGCATCGCGACCTCCGTCGTTATTAGCATTAACACGGAGGACCAAGGTCAATTCTTATCGGTTGCCGATCGTAACAAAACCGAGCGCAATATGATCCGTTCCCGAATCATCCCAAACATTGATCAGTCTATTAAAAACACCTGTAAATTGATGGATGCCCAGGATTATATCTCTGGACAGGCATCCGACTTTGACCGGTACTTTAAGGATCAATTGGAAAACGGAATGTACGTACTTGAAGAGTATGTGCGCAACGAGAAAAAAGAAGTTATCGGTGACAGCTCGGTAGTGCGAACCGTCGTAAATCGGGAAAGCAAGCAAAAGCGTTTTCGAATCCAAATGATCGACGGGGTACCGGTGCGCGAACAAGGAAACTCCCTTAAGGCCTACGGCCTAACCGTCGTGCAAGCCGTTGTTACCGAAATTGATTGGGAAGAGACCTTTGATAACCGACTGCAACTGCAAAAGGAAGAGGTGGCACAGACCCAATTGGAAAAACAACAGGCCGAACGGGAGTTCTATCGGGCCCAAAAGGAGAAGGCGAAGGGAGAGGCCGAAAAAGCGACCGAAAGAGCCCGCTTGGAAAAAGAACAGATACAGCAAACCATTGCGGCTGAGACCGAGGCCAAAGTTGCCGAATACAACCTGGTAAAGGAGAAAAAACAATTCGAGGTAGAGAAGTTCAAAGCATTGAGCAAAAAAGTATCTGCCGATGCCGAGGCATATCAGAACGCGAAGCTGGTGAGTGCGGGTCTTACCCCACAAGAACGTGCAGAATGGGAGTTTAAGACCTCGGTAGGAGTCGCCAGAGAACTGAAAGAACTGCGCCTGCCCGAAATTTTCATCGAAGGTGGTGGCCATAAACAAACAGACGCCAACCTTTTACAATCGCTTATCGGTGCAGACCTTGCCAAAAAAATGATGGAAAAGAAGGGTGAATAACGTCTGTTACAGAAAACCCGGTTTCTTTGGAACCGGGTTTTTATATTTTTCACTACATTGCTTCTGTGAAAAAAGCAGTATTTAAATTTTTGGCCAAGGTAAATAAGGCACTTCTCCCCTCTTACACAAAAAAACGTTTGGATTTGGCGAAGGCATCAAAGGTGCAATTGGCCCTCATTGGATGGCGGTATTTCGTAACTACCCGGGCGCTGGACTAATAATGCAGTAGCGACTGAATAGGATAGCGGTTCAGTTTTTTGTTTCCCTCTAGAAAATCGAGTTCGATCAAAAAATTACATTGCACAATCTCCCCTCCCAAACGCTCTATTAGCTGGCATACCGCCTTTGCCGTGCCCCCGGTGGCGAGCACATCATCGTGTATCAATACCCGGTCCCCAGGTACGATACTGTCTTTATGTATTTCCAAGGTATCGGTACCATATTCAAGCGCATAGGTCTCGGAAATCTTTTCAGCCGGTAGTTTACCCAATTTGCGTACCGGTACAAACCCGGCATTTAATTTGGTAGCCAATTGGGTACCGAAAAAGAACCCACGTGCCTCCATCCCGACCACTTTATCTACCGCTTGCCCCCCTACCAACGCTACTAGGGCCTTGCCGGTTTCCTGGAGTGCGGTAGCATCTTGTAAAAGGGGCGTAATATCTTTGAACAACACTCCTGGCGAAGGAAAATCGGCAATATCGCGTATGTAGGTTTTAAAATCCATTTCTTTTGTTCTAGTAATTTTGTCCTAAAAGTAAAAAGAAATATATTTGCAGCCCGTTAAACGGAAACAAAAGCATTCACGGCACTCTTTTGAGTTCACGAAAAGAATGTATCCGATTCGGCTCTGGAGGTGCATACTAGTGAATCACCTTCTTTTTTTTGGCCTTGTGGCGCCCCCGAAGTGTCGGGAGAATAGCGCATCTGACGGCGAATCGGAAGGCAAAAATATCGCAATAACGGCCCTGTGGCGCAACTGGATAGCGCATCTGACTACGAATCAGAAGGTTACAAGTTCGAATCTTGTCAGGGTCACGAATAAATCGTTCAATAAGAAAAAACGCCAAGTGTACTTGAGCGTTTTTTTGTTTGTACTATTATCATAGCCGAGCGATCATGGAACGGCCAAGCCAAGCCTGTCTTGGTCATATTTTAAGCCCTAATGTTTTGATACGCTATACCCGTTCCTCGCATACCACGTGTTGCAAAAAATTAATCCGTTTGATGTAATATTCCCCATCCAAATGCGACCTATCTGTGTATATCCTAAAAACATTCAATGCGCGCCAAAAATATTGCACTGCTCGTTTTTGCCCTTTCCCCTGAGGAGGAAGTAAAAAACAAGCCTTTTTCGGCAAAAGCGGATTTGGCGAAATCCCTAAACCGTCATACACATAATATTGCCATAAACAGTGGGCTTCCCATTCGAACCTTCGATGAAAGCAGGCAAGTGGGCACTGATTTTGGGACCCGATTTTCGAACGCAATTAAACAGGTTTATGATGAGGGGTATGATGCGGTCATTACCATAGGAAACGACTGCCCGCAACTACAAGTAAATCATATTCTTGCAGCGCAACAGGCATTGGCAAATAAACAAACGGTTGTTGGGCCAACGCATGATGGTGGGTTTTACCTGCTCGGCATCTCCAAAGACGATTTTGACTATGATACCTTTTTGAATTTCTCCTGGAAAACTGAAAAAGTATTTGAGGAAGTAATAGCGGGTATCACCGCCGATACCGAGGCAATTTTCAGGCTTGAAAAGCTTCGGGACATCAATTATTTCTCAGATTTACAAAAATTATCGTTACAACGTATCCAAAATGCGCAATTGAAAGGGATTGTTCGAAGTCTTGCCGCGGGGTATGCACTATACTTTTTCCGAGATACGCATCACAAACTGGAGCTTTTAAGATCTACTGCCTATAACAAAGGATCTCCCTGTCCCAACTTCGCTTAGGAAGATGAAGTTCGCCAACTCCGAACTGCCTCCCTTCTCCATTGTTTTGACTCTAAAACAATAGTAGACACTCATCGGAAATACTCCCTAACCTAGGGTCGATTATCTGTCATGTAATTTATTGAATAGTATGAAGAAAATATCCATTATTATTTTTTTAATGGTGTTAAGTGCCGTTTCATTTGCTCAAGAGACGACCGGAAGCCTGCAAGGAACCTTAAAAGATGCCCTGAACAACCCCGTGTCTTTTGCAAACATTGTGGTGGTCGACACGGAAACTAATTTCTCTTATGGGGCCATATCCCAGGAAAATGGGTTTTATAGGATTCATAACCTACCTCCGGGTACGCGTTATAACATTACCGTCTCATTTTTAGGGTACAAACCAATTGAAGAAAGCTACCTCAGCATCCGTCTTGGCAGTACGACGATAAAAGATTTCGTCCTGCTTGAAGAAAGCACTGAGCTGCTCGAGGTAGTCGTAACGGCCGAATCTACCCCAAAAAAGAGTGGAAACGAAACGGTACTTGACCGAAAGACAATTCAATCGACGCCTACCATTAATAGGAGCATCCAAGATTTGACCAAAAACATCCCGGAAAACAATTTGAATTCCTTTGGAGGTGCCAGCAACCGGTTCAACAACCTCAACATTGATGGTATCGCCAATAATGACATTATCGGTTTTCAGGAACCGGCCAGTGGGGCGTCGGGTTCTTCTGCCAATGGCACACCTGGAAGTTTATCGAGGAGTCAACCCATTGGTCTTGGCGCCATAAAACAGCTAAGCGTTAAACTTTCTCCATTTGATGCCAGTATCGGTAACTTCAATGGTGCCAGTATTAATTTAGTGACTAAAAATGGAACTAACAGCACACAAGGGGAACTGTACGGGTACGGAAACAATCAATACCTAATCGGTCGGTTTGCCAGCGGTTCCGAACAAGAAGTACAATCGTTCTATGATACACAATTGGGCGGTAGTCTCGGCGGTGCCATCATAAAAAACCGGTTGTTCTATTATGTGAATTTTGAACAGGCATTATCCAATACACCTGTTTTAAACGCTCCTGGAAGCGAATCGACCAGCATTTCTTTAGAGGATGTTACCGCTATTCGCAACCGCCTATTAGCGGTATACGATTACGACCCGGGGGCCTTTCAAAGTGCTACATTAAAGACCGCTAGCACGAAGTTGTTTACGCGATTGGATTATAACGTTTCCCAAGTTCACAAGCTTACCTTGCGCAACAATTACGTAAACAGTTTTGCCGATAACTTAGAGTGGAACAGTACTTTTTTTAATTTTGGAAATCAAGGATATCGGCACAACAGTGTTGCCAATAGTCTTGCTTTAGAGCTAAAATCGAACTTTAAAAGCGGTACCACCAACAAGCTTTCAATAGGCTATAACACGGTCAAGGAACATCGTAATTTCGAAGGTCGCGTGTTTCCACACATCCAAATAGCCGCCTCCTCGGCCAGTCGTATATTCGCCGGCACCTACCGGGAAGCATCGGTGTACAACACCGATTTTTCTACGTTGCAAATGGCGGACACCTACACTTTTGATATGGGTAAACATCATTTTACCACGGGTGTATTTGGCCAATTGCACGATGTAAATTATGGATTTCTTTCGGCTTGGAACGGACGATGGGAATATCGTTCCGTTGCTGATTTCTTGAATGACAACCCGGCGAGAATAAGGGGAGTTTACCATGTCGATAACAACGATTTTGCTTTTGTTAGCCGTCGTCCCTCTGCGACCGTCGGTGTTTTGGAGGGAGCTGTCTTTTTCCAGGATAATCTTCAAATAGGTGAAAAATTGGAGCTGACTGCAGGCATTAGATTGGATGGCCAATATCTTACCCAGCGCCTTCCCATAAGTGAAGCGGTACGCAACACTCCCGAATTTTCCAGATTTGATAACACCATTTCAAAAAAACCTCCGCTAAATCCTCGATTTGGCTTCGGGTACAAAATTGATGCAGAGGGCAGGTATACCATAAGGGGAGGAACCGGCCTGTTCTCAGGTAGAATTCCGTATCTATGGTTTGCGTACGCAGAATATATCTCGGGAACCGATTACTTCAACATTGATTTAAGACCCACAAATACCATTGGTTTAACTGAAAATTTGCAGGACTTACGCAGTGTGCAACCGAATTTGACCGAAATAAATTTATTGGATCCCGAGTTTAGTCTCCCAAGAGATTGGAAAACTAACCTCGCTTTTAAGGCCCGACTACCCCATAAATGGACCTTGGACTTAGAAGGGACCTATACGAAAGTGGTGAACGGTTTACTTTTTCAATCTATCAATCGCAGAAACGATATCGGTACTTTTAGCGGCGCGGACAATCGGCCCTATTTCTTGGAAACCGGTGATCAAATAAAAATCAACCCTGACTTTACCAATGTTTTTTTGCTGACCAATACCGATCAGGGATTTCGGTACAACCTCACTCTTGGTCTCAGTAAAAAGACCCATAATTACACTGGATATCTCGGATACACCTATGGAAAGAGTAAAGATATATCAAGCACCGTTCGCAGTTCCCCGGCGGCCAATTTCGAATGGAACCAGGCACTTATCGCCAATAGCCCTTCTCTTTCGTTTTCAAATTTTGATCTGCGCCACAAGTTAATAAGCAATCATTCGTATCGTTTTAATATTCGTAAGAACGCTAACGGTTTTATTTCCTTTTTATATAATGGTCGGTCGGGCAGCCCTTTTTCATATGTATATCAAGGGGATTTAAACCGTGATGGGTCTTCTAGAAATGATGTTATCTACATACCCAGGACCGCCGATGAAATCAACTTGGTCGATATTACTGATGCATCGGGAAATACGACCCTTGCCGCTTCTGAGCAATGGGCCCGTTTAAATGCCTTTATTGAACGTGATCCATATTTACGAAAAAGACGTGGAAAAATTGCCGAACGCAATGGCGCGCGTACCCCTTGGAATCATGAATTGGATATGAAATTGGAATATGCCCTAAAACTCAAAAATGGTGATGGTCTTGCCCTGTCTTTCGATATGCTCAACGTGTTTAATTTTATAAACAGGGAGTGGGGCCGATTGGTATTTGTGCCCAACGTGGTCAACTCTAGCTTTAGTCTATTGAACTTTCGCGGTATCGAAAACAATGAACCCCAATTTCAATTTAATATTCCGGAAGGAACCGCCCCCTATGTAACCGATTTATTCAATTCCCGATGGCGGGCGCAGTTGGGCGTAAAATATACCTTTTAAGTTTAATTGAAAATTTTAATATTAATCGTACAGAAAAGTGATCGGAACCTACTTAGTCTTAAGGTACGATTGGTGAGTATTGGGACAAGTAATTTTATCCAATTTTTGGTCTATCTAAAAACAATAAAAAGAAGACCCGACTGGTGAATTTAGGTTCTTATTAGAAATTGTAATACTTCCTCTAGTTGTCCGTTCCAATTTTCAAAATCATGCCCCCCGTCCGTGGAAATACTTCTAACAGTATGGTTTTTAGAGATATAGAGCTTTTTAAGGGGAGCAACGTAACTTTCAGCATCATTTTTCCCGGTAGAGATAAAAATAGTCAGATCCTTATTTTCCATAAAGGCAATCGCACTCAATACCTTCTCGCAGGGGTAGGTAATCGGGGATAACAGGGCATAGTTTTGAAACAAGGACGTCTTAGCTGAAAAATAAGCTGCATTAAGGCCCCCAAAGGAAATACCGATCAAACTGCGATCTATTGTAGTTCGTTTCTTGGACAGCGAGCCCTCTACCCGAGGTACCAACTCTTCTTCAAAAAAGCGAAGGTAGTCGTCGTTACAGAAAAAATAGCTAGTGCGCTTATCCACATTTGTCTCTGCATCGATTGTACCGACAAACACATAGCGGGCATTGGGTATTTTTCCTTGAGCGGTGAGCTTTTTTATGTTTTTCAAAGCACCATTTTCAATCATTTTTTGTCCGTCGGTAATATATACGATCGCCTTATTTTCTCCCTGCTTAGTAACACCATAGGTCGTTACCGAAATCTTTTCAGAAAGGATCTTGCTATCCACAATGAACGATTCTTCCATAGGGTCAGCTTGCCTGTACTGACTTAATAATGAAGAGGTAACCACTATCGACACTACTCTTAAAAAACCCAACCAGCTTATTATCATACCACAGGAATGTTTGCTAATTGGATTCGGAAATAGGGGAAGTGTGACGAATAACGAGGAAAAATTCAACCAAAATGCCGTTTGACGCTCTTTTCAAACAAATGAGATATCAGTTCAGCCGCATTGCCTGGTTGATCTTTTCGTTGTTGATAATATCCTGCAAGAAGGTCTTCTTGTCGAAATCTTTTTTAAAGGGCATCTGTCTGTAGAGTTCGTCAAATTTGTCCTCGACGGTTTCCATCATAAAATCGGCATCTGGTTTAATGGCTTCTTTAAAACTTGCATGCTCAGCTCTATTAAAGAGCAGGTTTTTTGCATCAATGATCTTATTATCCAGGGCAAACTGCACCTTTTTATGACAGCGACATGGGTTGTCTTTATTGACCAGGCCGCATTTATCGTTCATATAGTTAAACATGTCTTTTCGTGCCCTTGACAATTGCTTCCGGTAATTGTCCTTTGATATGTTCAATAGCTCAGAGCCTATGGTCTGGTCTGCATCGAACATTTCCCCTATAATATACACCAAACGCTGTTTTCTATTTAAACACAGCAACATACCGCTCATGCAGGAGTAGTTCATTTCCTTGATCAGCTTTTCATTCGCTTTCTTTTCGGCATCGCTCATGGCCGTATCAGGTGTATTTTCCAAACCCGCCGCATGGGCCTCAAAACTTGTGAAAATGGCTTCACTGGCCTTTCGTTTCGACATTAAAAAATGGTTCACGACAATGCGATAGCACCAAGTTGAAAATTTACTTTTCCCTTTGAACTTGCCCAGATTGGTCACGATCTTAATAAGGGCTTCTTGGGTAAGGTCTTTGGCATCGGCAGGATGCCGCACCATCTTCCAGGCAACATTGTAAATAAACGGTTGGTGCTTCAATAAAAGTTCTTCCAGTGCCTGCTTGCTTCCGTGCTGCGCTTCTTTTACGAGAGCCGTATCCGTTTTCTCGCCTGTATATGTTTTTAAAAAAGGATTGTCCATCATGGGTAGTTTATGTATTAGATGCGGCCTTTTATGAAGTGTGACAACTTCGCCCTAAAAAGACGGCTCCCTAGGTCAAGGTACCGTATTCTCCTCAATACCGCCTTTGAATTTCAATAAAACTCCGTATAAATCTACAGTCCAAAAAAATAAAACCTGCAAGTGGTCACACCTCTCATTTTACTGCATCAAAAGGGCATAACTTTTAAAATATAGTAAACATGAACACCGTAAAATTAGTAAGCCTAGTGGCGTTTTTCGCACTGGGACTAACCGCCAACAAAGCATTCGCTCAGAACCCAAATGCAAAACTAACCTACACAAAGGTGGTCGATAAAAGTGCAGATAAGGTTTGGAAAGTAGTGCGTAATCTTGATTTTGCCAAATACACCAAGACCATTTCAAACGTCAAAGTTACGGGAGAAGCAGCTGCGGGTGCGTCTCGGGTATGTACCGCTCCCGATGGGCAAGGGCAGTTCAAAGAAAGTATTCTTGCCTATGATGATTTAAACCGTACCTACACCTATGCCGTTGTGGAGGGCGTTCCGGTAAACAGGCTTGTAAACAACTTTAAAGTAGTAGACTTAGGATACAATAAATCGATGATCGTATGGTGGTCTAACTACGAGGCGTTTATGAAAAATCCCCAAATGACCGAAGCCCAATTTACCGCATTCATGCAGGCATCTATCGATGAAATTGTGACCAATATGGCCAAAGACGCATAAGAACCCAAAGGCCTGTGCACGCAGGCTTTTTCAACAAGGTCTCTTCTATTCTTTTAAAAATGCCTATAGGAAGCACCGGCTTCCAGAAAACATCCTAAAACATTCAAATGAAAATCAATAAGACTCTTAAAATAAACGCATCTGCCGATACAGTTTGGAAAGTGCTTTATACCAATTATGGCGATGCATGCCATTGGGCAAGCACGGTTAACGAATCACAGGAAAGGATCGTTGCGGGCAGCGACTATATTGGTAGAACCTGCTCAACGGTCTTCGGCGATGTAAGTGAAATCATAGATCAAGTCGACGAGGAAAATAGGCAGCTTCAATACCATCTTGATGATATTCCTTTTATAATGAAGGCTGCGAGCGCGCATTGGAAGGTAACCCCTATTGGATCACATACGGCATCGATTACCATGGACCTAGATGTTACTTTGGCAACCTTCCCTGCCCTGCTTCTGGGCTGGATGATCAAACCCAAAATGCGAAAAGATGTTTACCAGACCATGGAAGACCTAAAACATTTTGCAGAGACCGGAGAACAATCAGAGGCCAAGAAAAAGTCAGATAGCGCCTATTTCAAAAAGAAAGGCAAAAAAGCCGCTTAACCCAAAACAAAGAAAAAAATGAAAAAAGTAACTCATCCAATGAAAAGTAAATCAATAGCACTCGCAATGATTGCTGTCATGGCAAGTATATGCACTTTTGCACAGTCAATGGAAAAGAAGTTTAGAACAGTACATGTAGAATTGAAAATCGATGCCCCGGCAGAACGAGTTTGGCAGGCAATGGTACTCGATTATGGCGAAATCTCCAATTTCTCTCCCTATATATATACGTCCAATTATACCGGAGGATCTCTTAAAGGAGAGGTGGGAGCACGGCGGAAGTGTGATTTTAATGAGAAAGGCACGCAATGGGTCAAAGAGCAGATCGTCGCGATAGACGAAGCCAATATGAAAATGACCAATCGTGTAATCGATGGTAAAAAATTACCATTGAATTTTGACAACTCACAGGCTTTCTATACCGTTCGCGACAACGGAGATGGCACCGCCACTGCTGGCTATGAATTTCAATTTAGAACGAAGCCGGCCTTTATGGGCGGCATTGCGAAAGGGTCTTTTAAAAAGCAATTGAAGGGAACCTTGGTCGGATTAAAACATTATGTTGAAACCGGGGAGATCGTTCGTGGGGGCAATGGAAAATATGATGAAGTCAAGGACAATTATCCAGAACCAATTTTAATCAAAACCAACTAGCGTGACAACGAAAGAAATAGCAGATAGATTGGTAGACCTCCTAAGACAAGGACAATTTATGACCGTCTATGATGAATTGTTTCATACGGACGCGCATCATATAGAACCACAATCCGAACATTTTTCAGATGTAAAGGGGGTAGCGGCCATTAAGGCCAAAGATGCTACAATGGGAGCAAATATTGCAGGAGTTGAAGGGATGGAAGTGGGAGATGCCATCGTTTCCAAGGACTATATCGCTCTCCCCTATAAAATGACGGTAATGCTCAAGGATGGTGCCGAGTGGCCGGTAGATGAGCTCATCGTTTACAAGGTTGAAAATGGGAAAATAATGTCAGAACAATTTTTCTATTCATAATGTGATCGGTGCAGTTAAAGCCCCCTTTAAAACCCTTGGTTATTTTACAATGAAGGGTTTTATTTTTATAAATAGTTTGCAAAGTGGCATTTTTTAATATATTTGTAATTAGATAGATTGGTCTAATTAATTGAATTATGAATATCAAACACAACAAAGAAGACGTTTTGAGAAAGGGAATGGAGCTTTTTCGCCTTAATGGATATCACAATACGGGTACTAAGGAAATCATTAAAGAGGCCGGAATTTCAAGGGGGTCTTTTTATAATTTCTTTATTGACAAAGATGATTTTGGCATTCAGGTGTTAGACTATTACGGCGTATGGTCAACCGACTATATGAAAGAGCTCTTGAACGATACCAATCTGAACCCCAAACAGCGTTTGATCCATCTGTTTGATCTGTTCATTGAGGGGTATAAACGTGACCATTATAAATGGGGATGTTTGTTGGTGGGGATGACACAAGAACTCGGGCAGATCAACCCCTCATTTACGAATGCCTGCGAACGCAACTTCGAAAGCTTTGTGGCCGTTTTTCAAGCCTGTATCGAAGAAGGGCAAGCAGCTGGTGTTATCTCAAAAAAACAAGATGCAAGAGGCTTGACTTTGACAATGTTATCGATGTACAATGGAGCATTGGTATTAATGAAATCAGGAATGCACCACGAACCCCTAGAAGCATTTCAAACGCAGTTAGCACTTATATTGACCCCGTAGCTATGACGAAAGTAGAACTACTAAAAAAATGGAAAGGTAATAAGCGTTACACCCTCAAATTTGTGGATGCCATGCCAGTCGAACATTTCGATTTTAAACCTACCGCAGAAATGAAGAGCTATCAATCACAACTGAGCCATATTACAAGTTGGTTGCGCACACATTCTCGCTTTGTAACCACTGAGGAATTTGAAAAAATAAAAATGACATCAAGAGATTTAATTAGAATAGCCTTGGAAGATTTTTTCGATACCTTCATTGAGAGATTGGAAAAAATGAATGAATCTCAACTCACTGAAATCGTAGATGTGTGGTATGGGAAAACAACCCGATATCAAATCGCCAATATTATGGACAATCACTTATCCCATCATAGAGGACAGATGATTGTATACCTACACCTCAAAAATAGCAAGCCTCCCTCCTACCTTGGGTGGTAATATTTTTTACTACTTAATTAGACCGACTGATCTATATAATTAAATTAACAATTTAAATCTTCAAAATGAAAACAAAAAATTATTTAAGTAGCCTGCTTATCTTTTTATCACTAGTGCACCTATCGGCCTGTGAACAGCCTATAAGAAATGTCAGCTTCACCATTACCGCAGGTGCTATGATTGAAACGCTCTATCTAAACGTACCGGAAAGCGATACGAAGGTAATCAGTAAATTACTTCCGGCCTATGTCAAAACCGTTGCCTCCGCCGGCGGAGAGGTTCTAGCAACTTTTAAAGTAACCCAATTGCCCAATACCGATCGAAAAATGACACATATTGTGCTCATTCAATGGCCAGACCCTTCAAAAAGAACCAATAGTATATCTAAAACCGGTTTCAAAAAAATAAGTGCCGCTTTGGGAGGTGATAATATCGAATACGGGTTCTTTGGTGTGCAACAAGATATATCGGTTACACTCAGCGCCGATAAAATCTACGATTTTTCGAGTGCTTGGTTTATTTCGGATGACCCTTGTGCCTTCCCTACCTTGTTTGAAGTATTGGGTACTTACTTTTCGAAAATTCCACCAGTACTTCAGGAGTTTGGAATTTCACAAACTGCCTTTTTTGGACCACACCCTGCAATGCCAGAAGAGACAAATATGTTTGTACCACATATGTTCGGAATTTTTGAATGGCAAAAATTTGAGGACCGTGAAGTGTTCAACAAGGATTCAAGGTACACCGAACACGTTGATATACGCAATTCGGTTCTTAAAAAGATGGATGTAATCTTCGCAAAAGTGATGCTATAAAAATTTACTCATCATTTAAATAGATTGGTCGATATAATAAAATGTAATCTTTAAATTTTAGTACAATGAAAAAAACAATTCAAACAGTAAATCAAGTAAATGCACCATTAGACAAAGTATGGGCAAAAGTAGGACCGGGCACAAATATGGATAAATGGATGCCTATTGTGGCCGCCTGCCGAGTAGAAGGCAACAAACGTGTTTGCGATACGCATGAAGCAGGAGCCTTGAAAGAAACCATTTTAAAATCAGATGCCGTGAACAAGGTTTTTCAATACCGTATCGACGAACAATCAATGCTCCCTGTATCAAATATTATCGGGACGATGACACTTTCTGAAAAAGAAGGTGGAACGCAGCTCAAATGGGATGTAGAATTCGACATTTCAGAAGAAAATATAGGCGCATTCGAGGACATTAAAACAAACACAGAAGGGCTCTATCAAATGGCCGCAGCCAGTCTTGCCGAATATGCAAATGCTTAAAATAAAACCAGCACCGTCTACCGCTCCTTTTAAAGGAATAGACGGTGCATTATTATTTCAAAAACGATTCATTGGCACTCCCGCAATTCTTTCTCTTCCTAAAACATACAACCTTGAACCGGATGGCAATTTTAAGATTCGTTTTCTGGCAAGGCTTCGAATTCTTTTCTTTTACCATCAAACCAGACCTTCATAGCCTCGGGAGATTGCATTAATTCTTTCATTTTTTGCATGGCGGCCAAATGCGCCTCCTCTCCTTTTTGTAGCATTTCCATCGCGTGTGCTTTGCTCATTTCTGCCATTTCTTCGAAGGTGGCAGCTTCAAATTCGGTGTCGCAAGCGCCGCCCAATTGGGTGCAAGTCATTTTTCTCATAATCGTGGTTTATAATTACGTATTGATTGTGGTAAGAAATTCGTCCAATCGGGTAAAAACGGATCCCCAACCGTTCATGATTCCCATTTTTTCCTGGGCGATTTTATATTCCGCTGTAGCGTGTACGACCTTAAAGGTGAAATGGGTGATATCCCCTTCCTTTTCAAAAAGCGCATGTATCTCCACACCCTCCGTCATTGGTTTAAAATCGGCAATGGAACTAATTTTTTCGAATTTCACTATGTCGGTATAAGTACCTTCGGCACAAAACTCGTTGCCGTCTGGCATGGGCATGGTATATTTCCACTTCCCTCCCACCCTAAATTCGTGGAGTTCCACCTTCGTTACCATTCCCTTCGGGCTCCACCACTGGGCAATATGTTCTGGTTGTGTCCAAGCTTCCCATACCAACGCTATGGGAGCATTAAACGTTCGGGTAATGGTAACTGTTCTACTTTCTTGATCACTCATTGTCTTTTTGTTTAGATTGTAATTGCATTAAATAACTTTCAAAAGAATCGAGCCGCGCTTCCCAAAGTACTTTGTACTGCTCGATCCATAAAAAAGCCGGGATTAGATTTTTTGGTTGAATATGACAAAGACGTTCCCTTCCTTTTTGTTCAATTTCAACAATACCACATTCTCTTAGTATTCGTAGGTGTTTGGAAATTGCAGGCCGACTTATCGCAAACTTTTCGGCTATTTCACTGACCGTCATTTTCTCATTTGCCACGAGAGCAATGATATCTCTTCGTACAGGGTCTGCAATGGCTTGAAATACATCTCTTCTCATATAATAAGGTAACCGATCGGTTACAAATATATAGGTAACCGATTGATTACGCAAATAATTTCACAAAAAAACCAATATTCCGTGTTTCCTCCTCACTTTTTTGGTTACTTCGGGCTATTGATTATTTTTACAAGAATCAAAAAACGATTGCTATGAAATTTTCTAGATCTATTTGGGTCCTTCCCCTAGTGTTTTTATGTATGGGAGCTTGCTCGAGCGATGACAATGCCCCATCGAACAATGAAAAAGAACAGGCTGTTGGAACCTACCAACTTACCGCCTTGAATATTAGTCCGGCCACCGATGTGAACGGCGATGGTAATACCACGTCGAACGTGCTTACCGAACTTCCTTGTGCAACCGGAAGCCTACTCCTGAATAATGACAACACCTATTCATGGACTTTTGTAAACGTGGGCGTTACTACCATCACAGGAAACTTATACAATTTTTCTTGTAGCAACCCCCTCGGCAATCAAGGGCTTTGGGAAGTAAAAAATGGTCTATTGACCCTCTCCGATGGTGCCAATACCGTATTGTTTTCGGTAGGCGCCAACAACGAACTCACCAATACCATAGGGGAAAGTTTGCCCGGCTTTAATAGCATTGTATATTCCAGGCAATAACGGCGTTCTTGGAGATTTTTTCTCAACGTTTTAGCGTAAAGTGTGCTTTAAAAACCGTGCCTTCGCTATCTTCATAACGAAACCAATAATCGGATGAAGGCATTTCCAACCCTTGGTAAGTGCCGTTCCATCCAACCGCTTTTGGGTCAAGTTGCTGTAATAACTTTCCGTAGCGGTCAAAAATAGCAAGGGTTGCCTGCTGGGCATATTCTCCCCCGGCAATATTCCAAAAATCATTTATTCCGTCACCATTGGGAGTGAAAAATTTTTGATATCCCAGGGCCACGATCTCTTTTGAAAGGGTGCGGCATCCCTGCGCCCCGCGCACATGTACTTCATACTTACCGGGTGATACTTCAAAGTAGTTATCGCTTTGAAAAATCGTCCCATCCAAAGAATATTCGAAATCTCCTGCACCATCCACTGAAATTCGAATACCAAGGTTATCGGAAAAATGGTTTACCTCTGCGGTAAAATCCTCCGGTACCGCTACGGGCAGCACTTCGAAAAAGATGGTATTGCTACAGCTTAACCCTCCGGTCTCCTCTTCGACCGTGAGACTATAGTTCCCCAAAGCGCTTAGTTCAATTTCTCTTGAAGTGCCTACTTCAAGGCCCAACACATTTCTCCAGGACCAACTGGCATAGTTACCGCCATCTAGCACCAAAAACGGTACGTCCGGGCACACATAATAGACTGGTTCCAATTGCGGATTCGGCAAGGGTCGTATCTGAACACGTACTTCTGAAAGTGCATAACAGGCATGGGCGTCAATATGTTGAACGCGGGCATAGAGCTGCTCCTCTAATACGGTATTTCTATAAACTTCTTTTTGGATTTCATTTTGATTGGTCATAGCATCCACTTCATTGAAAAAGTAAGCGACTTCAAAGAAGTAAGGGTCTTGCCCATTCAATACCTCGATATCCAGCTCCTGTAAATCAACGGTGTAGGTCCCCGTTTGATCCACATCGCATTGCCTGTAAGTAGCGTCATACGCACTGGGTACCTCATAAATGGTAATAATTCTTGTTTCTGTTTTGATTCTTGTCCCGATTTGTAGGGTAACGCGCACGGTATAATCTCCGGTCGCCCCATATTGGTGCGATGTTGTTTCACCATTTGCGGTGGTACCATCTCCAAAATCCCATTCCGCCAGGTCGATTGGCTCGGTTGCTGATACCGAGAATTCCGTTGTATCGCCCAAGCAAAACCTATCGGCCTGTATGCCAAGATTAAAATAGGAAGTCATAAAAGGTGGGAGGCCGTAGGTCCCTACACCGGTACCCAAGTCAACCGCATTGGCTTTAAAACCAGCTTCTAAACCTCTCTTTTCGGGGAATTCTATGACCGAAAGCCGTTGGCTTCCCGCCACATATATTTTTCCGTCGAGCGCCAACTGCAAAGCCCCGGTCATCTGATCGGGCACGTTCAAACCCAATTTGGTGGCAGCCACATCGCGTTCCCGTAAATTAAACTGTACGATGTCGTCTTTAATAATAGAGGCGTATAACATATCGCCATACGGAGAAAACTCCAGTCCGTAAAAATCGCTATTCCCTGATTGCATAAGAATCTGTGGGTCCGAAACAATTCCGGTCAAAGGATCAAAATCTAACAGCTCAATACCGACAAAAGAGTGGCAAGCCGCCAGTTTACGACCATCGCTTGAGGTTTTTAAATACCCTCTACTTTTAAACACATCATTGCCATTGGTACCATAGTCCAAGTCAAAACCCACCCTACTGATAATGGGTTCGGTTTGTACGCCCGATGATGTAACTAAATAGGCCAGATAGGCATCATTGCCCCAATCGTGAGTGATTACCCACGCATCTGTACCATTGCCATGTTGAACGGCCGTTAATTTCTCGGTCGTGGGATCTTGAAGTAGTACATTCTTTTGCACTACCGCTCCCAAACCGTTGTCTAGACCAAGGTTTACCTCCGAATAGTAGAGACCGCCTTGTACTTGGAAATGTGTTGTAAAAATGAAATACCGCTCGGTGCTGTTTGGAGCAGGAACGATGATGGCCGATTGAGTGCTCGAGGCATGCCCTTTCAAATCGGTGCCATTGGTCATTATCTGGTGATTTCGATTCCAAACAGTGACCCCATCGGTGTAAAAAAGGAGACTTCCCATTGGGTCTGAAATGGTTGCGCACCCCTCGGCGGTGGTCAAAGCACCGTCTTCAAGTATTTCAGGAGAACCTGTATTAAAATTGAGACCGGCATGGTCGCCAAAATACCATACGGCCGCTTCACGCTGCGCCCGGGAGCTTAGCACACCTAAAAAAAATACTACAAATGCGATGATAGTCTTTGCGTACATCGTAGGTTAAGGTTTGAAGGGCGTTCGCGATTTGGGAATCGTACCGTCCTTGAAATCAAACGCAGTTTTTTGAATTTAAGTGCATACCATTCAACATATTAACATTCTTTCGGGGAACAGGGAACGAAGGCAAAAAAACGATTGTAACAAACATCACAGAGCAGGCCCCGGAATCTACCTATCTTCGCCCAAAAGAATTTAAAATGGATTTTCTCTTACAACCTTGGCCATGGTACGTCTCTGGCCCCTTGATCGCCTCCGTAATGTTCGTGCTTGTTTACTTTGGAAAAACATTTGGAATGTCTTCAAATCTTCGAACGCTTTGCGCCCTTGGTGGTGCCGGGAGGTATTCGGATTTCTTTCGGTTCGATTGGAAAGCACAACGGTGGAACCTTATGGTGGTCCTAGGTGCGGTCTTGGGCGGGTATATTTCGGTTCGTTTTCTCTCGACCGGTGCTCCCATCGCCTTGTCACCAGAAACAATCTACGACCTTAAAATGCTAGGCTTTACCAACGCGGGAAATACCTTGTTGCCAGCAGAAATCTACGGTTGGGATGCCGTATTTACCTTAAAAGGTATGGGAATTTTGATAGGAGGCGGATTTTTGGTCGGTTTTGGCACGAGGTATGCCGGCGGTTGCACTTCGGGGCATGCCATCACCGGACTCAGTAATCTACAGTTACCATCTCTTATAGCGGTTGTCGGCTTCTTTATTGGAGGTTTGTTAATGACCCACCTTCTCCTGCCACTTATTTTTGGATAACAGGTCACCATCATTTAAAAGCAAAAATATGCAGTATCTAAAATATTTGTTCGTCGGGGTGTTTTTTGGAATCGTCCTTGTAAAATCAGAAGCCGTTTCTTGGTATCGGATCTTTGAAATGTTTCAATTCCAATCATTTCATATGTATGGCATTATTGGGTCTGCCGTGGGCTTGGGAGCTGTTGGGATATGGTTATCAAAAAAGGTGGGGGTTAAAAATAGTGAAGGGCGACCCATTGCGCTTCCGGCAAAAGAAAAATCATTTGTACGGTACCTTGTGGGCGGCAGTATTTTTGGTTTGGGATGGGCGCTTGCCGGTGCCTGCCCCGGCCCCATGTACATTCTGTTGGGTACGGGAGCCTTTAGTGTGGGTATCCTGCTCATTGCGGCTATCGCGGGCACATTTGTATATGGACTCCTCAGAAGTAAATTACCCCATTAAAAAAAGGGAGTTGTGGCCACAACTCCCTTTAATTCTAATTCAATAAGTGTTCTCTTAGTACATGAAACGCAATGCAGTAACGTCATTTGAGTTGAACTCACCGTTTACACCATTGTTGAAACATGCCAACATGATAGAGTTCGGATCAAAACCTGCAGGAGTTCCCGGGATGCGCACAGCACCCACACCAGCACTACCTTCATTTACGTTTTGTCCGCAGCTTTGACGGCTAAAATAATCGGTATGACGGAAACCAACAGAGTGGCCCATTTCGTGGGTAATCACATGCTCGTTTACGTTGTTTGAGCTATTTTGAAGTCCATAAATCTGGATGAACTTGAAAGGATTTCCTCCGGTAGGGAAACCAGCACTTCCACCTGAACTTCCAGGATTGTTCACAGAATTGTCATAAATAACCATATCAGCATTGGTTGAGGCGGCAAAACGCAGCGTAAAGCGAATACCAAGGTTTAGGCGATTGTAGTTGTTGATCGCCCATTGAAGCCCTGTTCTACCACGGCTGCTCAATGCGAACTGCCCACCGGTATAACCAATAACGCTGATCGTTCTTGGTTGGCTCACCAGATTATTGGTCCGGTACTGCTCTGTCCAAATCGTTTCCATACCTGTTAAATCTTCCATGGAATTAATCTGATCTTTTGTAAAGAACTTATCCTCTACAAGAATTCCTTCTGCCGAACTTCCATCGGGATAAATGTTTACATGTGGCTCTGCAAGACTGCCATTTAGGTAGAAAGCATCCAGTTTTGCCTTCATTTCAGCACTCACGCCCTCGGGTTCAGGTGTAGCTACATCTACACCTTCACTTTCGCAAGAAACCAACACGAAAACTGAGGATAATACAAATAATTTCATAAAATTTAATAAACTTTTCATTTTTTAATAGTATTTATGTTAATAAATTAGTCATATCGGAACTTTGTGCACCAAATTCCAACCTCGTTAAAGTATTAACTTTTATCGATAATTAACACTTTATTGGGAATAAATCGATGAAATACATGCACTTTTTCTCACTTTTTCGAAAACGATGGAGTTTCCACTTTATAAAGAGGTTTCCTACAGAAAAAAATAACAGGTGGTTTATCGAAAAAACCATCAAAACACTATTTCTTTTTCTCAAATACAATACTTTTAAGGAATGCCCTAGCTATGTTGAAGTTTTTATCACTGGTTTTACTTCTATTGACCCAGGCATTGTTTGCCCAAAAACAAGCAATGAATCAGTGGGAATTGTATGCCCAAGACTCTGTGCACACGCAACGGTTGTTCACTGGCCAAAATAAATCGGATGATTTTCTACTGCGATCCAAAATGCCTTTATCGAAAAGAAGCCTTCAAGACCATGGAATGGTCATTAGACGAGTACTCGATACCTATAGCGCCATCGTTTCCCTTTCTAAAACCCATGTAGGGAGACTACCCCAACAAAGTACCTTGACAGCGGCCAACAATCTTTGGAAGCTTAGCGATCCGTTATTAGCTACCACTTATGGAATGGGGCAGTACATTATTAGATCTACGAATGTCCCCGCCACGAAAGCGCTTTTGAAAAAATTCCCTGGCGTCGAAATCATAAGGCAACATAGGAACGACCTGTATGTGAAAGGGAATCTGTCCGAATTCAAATCAGCGGTATTGTCACTCCCCGAAGTACAGTATTTGGGAATCGAGTCAATGGAACCCGAGCAGGAAAGTATCGTTCGTGATTTAAACCCGGCCGTTAACAACGTTAATGCAATCTACAAAGCATACCCTGAACTGGACGGCAGCGGGGTTTCCATATCGGTAAAAGACAATAAGTTTCGGGACAATGATATTGACCTCCTTGATAAACTTATTACCTCCCCGTTGGGTGCCGATACGACCGACGATCATGCCACTGACATGGCGACGATCATCGCCGGCCTGGGCAATTCTTCTATTAAGGGAAGGGGTATTGCGCCCCGGGCCCAATTACAGACCTCTAATTTTTTAGAACTGACACCGGACCCGGAAGCTTTTTTATCCGATACCGACATCTACCTTCAAAATCATTCCTATGGTACGGTTAGAGAAAGCTTTTATGGTGCCTTGGCAGCTTCGTATGACGAACATATCTCCGGGAATCCCGAAGAACTCCACATTTTTTCTTCCGGTAATGCCGGGGAAGAAATTCCGACGGAGGGAGACTATGCCGGACTAGGCCAATACGCAAACTTAACCGGCAACTTCAAGATGGCAAAAAACACCTTATTAATAGGTGCAATGAATGAGGAAAAGCAGTTATCCCCTTTCTCCTCACGCGGCCCTGCCTATGATGGTCGAATAAAACCAGAGCTTATCGGCTATAGCATCATAGGTACCTCCAATTCAACCGCTCTTACCACCGGGGTCGCAGGCCTCTTACAACAGTACCATAAGGAACAGTTCGGCGCAAATGCGGACGCAGCACTGTTGAAGGCCGCTTTGATCAACAGTGCCGACGACATCGATGCCCCTGGTCCTGATCATAGTTCGGGATATGGAGTCCTAAATGCATTTAAAGCCCTGACCGTTTTAACGGAAGAGCGATTCTTAAAGGGTTTCATCGGCAACGCGGAAACGACCTCCTTTTCAATTTCCTTGCCAGCAAACATCAAAAATTTTAGGGCAACCCTGGTCTGGACCGACCCACCGGCCCAAGTAAACAGCAATACGGCCTTGGTAAACGATATCGATTTCCATATCACGGATGCACAAAACTCCATGTACCTCCCCTGGATCTTAAGCACGCAGGCCAATTTAACCAGTCTAGAGCAACCCGCAACCACTGGGGCGGACCATTTAAACAATATTGAGCAGATTTTTATAGAAACACCCTCAGAAGGCAACGTGGAGTTGCAGGTAACCGGTTTCGACATTTCAAGTGCTACACAAGAATTTTATATCGCCTATGGCTGGGAGGAAGCCGATACGTTCGTTTGGAACTATCCTTTGGCCGGGGACAATTTTCCCTATGACGGGGAAACTGCCAGTTATTTTCGCTGGGAAAGTAATTTTGATGATCAAGAAGGCGAAATGGCGATCAGCTATGATATGGGACAAACATGGGAAATTATTGCGACAGCGGTAGTTTTAAAGAACGGTTATTACCTTTGGCCGCCCCCAGAAGAGGTTGTCGGAGCTGCTATCATACGAATGGTTATCGGTACCGAGACTTTTTTATCGGACCCTTTTACCATCTCGAATGCCACCGCTGTAAACGTGACATTGGATTGCGAAGAAACGGCGGAATTGAGCTGGAATCCGCAAAATAATGTAAAGAACTATGGCATTTATAACCTGAACCGGAATCAGATGGAACTTACTGCCATGACCACGGATACCACCTACGCATTCACCAAAGCGGATGTATCCTCTCCTTACTTTGCCGTAGAACCTATTTTTGAAACAGGAGAGATTGGTATTCGCAGCGAAACCATCGATTATGAGTTCTTTGATGCCAGTTGTTATGAGAGCTT
The DNA here is from genome assembly GCA_947500385.1 of uncultured Flavobacteriaceae bacterium. GTDB lineage: Bacteria > Bacteroidota > Bacteroidia > Flavobacteriales > Flavobacteriaceae > Pelagihabitans. Next base: position 323,396 of record CANMSA010000001.1, read on the forward strand.
TCTCCTGGCCAGTCTATCTGACGACAAGCAGGGAGGTTTGTTATCCATTTTTTTGTCGAGCGTACTAAATGTAGCACGGGTAGATGTTGAAAAGAAAATCGGGGATGCGTATTCTATTATAGGTCAAGTAGACGCACCCAACAGCTTAACGCCCATTTTTTTGGATACAAAACCAGTGCAAGGCCTCAACAGGTATCGGGTAACGGTGGTCTTACTAGATGGCACTTCCTTTATCTCTGAAGAAGCGGATCTGCTCTTTTTGACCTCTACCCCCTTTATTACACTTCCCAACCCAATTGATAATGGCATCACGGTGTTTACCAGTGATTTTGACAACCAAACTGCCTGGTTAGAATTATATAGTCTGGATGGAAAAATAGTCTTTCGAAAAGAAATAACCGATACGCAGGAGTTTGTGGTCTTAGAAGGATTACAACAAGGAGTATATCTATTACGGCTCTATTCTACCGCGGGTTCAAAAATGTCAAAATTAGTGTATAAGCGATAGTATTTAAACACGCAACGGGCCTGCATTCCCTGGAAAGTTTGTAGCATTGCTGATTTTAGTACGATTCTTTCTATCCCAGTAAAGGTTTAGAAACAACCTTACACGATCTCGGCACTTAAGCCCGCCTGAAGCAAACTACTGCAACGTGGTTTCAAATCGTCTAATGCTCCGGTCTTTACCGTACACTTCCCATTGTAATGAACGATCAATGAACATTGTTCCGCTTGTTCGGGACTGTGCTCACATACCGCGATCAAAGTAGCGATTACATGATCAAAAGTATTCACTTCGTCGTTAAATAATACAATCTCGCTTTGCTTAACGGTATCCTCCGCCAACAACAGGTCTTCTTCTAATTTTTCCCTGGTACTCATAAAAATACATGTATGGTTCGAAAGCCTTTTATACACTAAATATAAACCTCTGAAATGAATAAATACCGTTTCTACCTTATTTTTAACAGTATTTAAAGGGAACAAAAACACAATTCACCCTTCACTCAGTGGGGAGGGATCAGCTTTGGGCTACCTTGTAGGAAGTCGCTACCCAATCGCCTTTGGAAAGTTTTGTTTGATATTCCAGCCCTGTTTTTGCACAAGCTTCGTTGACCATGGCACGGTCTTTTTCGTAAAATCCGCTTAAAAATAATCGCCCGGTCTCGGTGAGGCAACTTGCGTATACCGGGATGTCTTGCAGTAAAATATTTCGGTTGATGTTGGCAAGGATGATATCGTACTTTTTTCCTTCCAAAAGCTGTACATCGCCCTCCTTCACTACGATGTGTTCACATCCGTTTCGGGCTGTATTTTCTAAGGCATTTAGGTAGCACCAGTGATCTATATCGATCGCCTCAATATCGATGGCACCTTTCATGGCGGCCAAAATGGCCAACACCCCCGTGCCGCTTCCCATATCAAGCACCGATTTCTCCTGAAAATCGTGATCCAAAATGTGCTGAAGCATCATATGGGTCGTTTCATGATGTCCCGTACCGAAGCTCATTTTAGGCATAATTTCGATATCGTAGCGCACTGTAGACCTTTCATGGAAAGGAGCCCGCACCACGCATTGATCACCTACTTGAATCGGTTTAAAATTGCTTTCCCAAGTAGCGTTCCAATTTTGTTGTTCAATTTCCTTAAAGGTTCCTTTGATATTAAAACCGGGGTTCGAAAGAATAGCAATAGCGTTCAATATTCCGGTATGCCAGTCTTCTTTTTGAATATAGGCCAATATACCATCATCTTGTTCCACAAAGCTTTCAAACCCCGCTTCCCCGAGTTCAGCGATTAGAATATCGGATGCAGGTTGTGGCGGTGCCACCGTAAAAGTATATTCTATGTATATTGTATTGGCCATTGTATCCTGTTATAAAATAGCGGTGCATTCTGTTGAATGCCCCGCCGTTTTACTTCTGTCTATGATATCGTCGTTTGGTATAAACTATGGTGTACGCACGTTTAGATTGCCTTAATAATGGCGACAAAATCATCTGCTACCAGAGAAGCGCCGCCTATCAACCCACCATCTACATCTGGTTTTGAAAATATTTCGGCAGCATTTCCGGGCTTTACGCTACCCCCATACAAAATGGATACCCCGTCGGCGACATCGGTATTGTATTGCTCTGCAATGGTCTTACGAATAAACGCATGCATTTCCTGTGCTTGCTCTGGCGAGGCGGTTTCCCCGGTACCTATGGCCCAAACCGGTTCATATGCCAATACAATACTGCTCCAAGCGCTGGCATTGAGTGAAAAAAGCGCATTTTTAAGTTGACTTTCAACCACCTTAAAGTGATTTCCGGATTGGCGATCTTCCAACTCCTCTCCAAAGCAAAACATGGTACGAATATTTTTTGAAAGGGCGGTTGCCACTTTCTTCGCCAGAATCGCATCGGTTTCCCCAAAATAGGCCCTTCTTTCGGAATGCCCTATGATGGCCGTATTTACGCCAATACCAAGCAGCATATCCGCAGAAATTTCTCCGGTAAAAGCACCGCTCTCGGCAAAGTGCATGTTCTGCGCTATTACTTCAATCGTAGAGTTCTCCAACGCCCGGGTCGCGCCGACCAGGTTTACGTAGGTAGGGGACACCATTACTTCGGCATTGGTATCGGGTAATTTAGCTGAAAGTTCCGCCAATAAGGTTTCGGTATCCGCTAGGTTTTTGTTCATCTTCCAGTTTCCAGCTACTATTTTACTTCTCATTTTCTTCATTTAGTGTTTGTACTTTATGTATGTTTTTTTGGGCCTACTGCATGCGAGGTTTCCTTTCATTTGGGAAAACCTTCTTGCCTGGTCTTGGCCTTAATCGAATTGTAAATCCTCCAAATCATTGTAATGTACTTTCTGTTCAATGGTTCCTTTTTTCAGCACCAACACCCCGGGGTTGGACCGAACAATGGTTTTCAAGGTAGTCTCATCGGTAAAATACCATTCGAAACTCAATTTGAACTTTTCGACCAGTTTGGTCGTTTGTTCATTGTTTGAGGCGGACATACCGATAACCTTATATCCCTTCTGCATGGCATTGGCCGCTATCGCTTGCAGCTCGGCATACACCACCTCGTTGGTTTTGTAAAGGTCATATGCAATTACCATTACCAGTTTTGGTTCTTCCAATAAAGACGGGGCAAAATCGGTTCCCTCCCTTTCTATGGTGAAATCATGCACGGGAGGCTCGTATCCTTTTTGCACTTCAGTTGTCTCCACATCAATAAATTCTCCGTCTACATTCGGATAATCACCCTGGGTAACAATTATTTTTTCGGCCCCATCTATTTTAAACTTCCAAGCATAGTCATGAATTGCCTTGGGCGCATCATCGGGAACGGACATCCCTTCTGCAATATTGGCCCCCAACTTATACGGACGAAAATCAATTACCGGTAAATGTCGTAGTACATGATTTGCATACAGCGCACATAAAAGCAAGGCGACTACCGTAGTAATCCGTTTTGCATTCGCTCCTAAAAAAGGGGTGATATACCGTTGCCCTTTGAACAAAATAAGAATCAAAAAGAGCAACACAATGTCTTTTGTAAATGACTGCCAAGGGGTAAGTTTCAAGGCATCCCCAAAACAACCACAATCGGTGACCTTGTTAAAGTACGCTGAATAAAAAGTTAGAAAGGTAAAGCCGATAATCATCAACAAAAGACTCCATACCGTAAACTTGACCCGGAATCCCAGCAACAGCATGACCCCCAGTAATACTTCCAAAATCACCACAAAAACCGATATAGCCAACGCATACGGTTCAAAGACCGGCAAATCGAGTACCCCGGCGCTAAAGTACTCCTCAAGCTTAAAGGAAAACCCTACCGGATCATTGAGTTTTATAAAACCGCTGATGATGAACAAAACACCTACTAAGACCCTGCTGATTTGTACTATGTATCTCATTGCTTTTACACTTCCGAATTAAACTTTAGCCACCTCAAAAACCAGGGGTACACCCTGTTCATTCTTATACCGAGGTATTTTCTCCGATATGAATCAATGCAAAAACCGCATAGTTTACCATATCTTGATAATTGGCATCAATACCTTCACTAACCAAGGTTTTTCCCTTGTTGTCCTCGATTTGTTTTACCCTCAATAATTTTTGTAGAATCAAATCGGTCAGGGAACTCACCCGCATATCGCGCCACGCTTCCCCATAATCGTGGTTCTTATTTTCCATCAACGCTTTAGTGGTTGTACTATGGGTATCAAAAAGCGCCAAGGCTTCTTGTACCGATAGATCGGGTTGTTCCGCAACGCCCTTATCCAACTGAATCAAGGCCATAATAGAATAATTGATTATTCCAATAAACTCGGAACGCTCCCCCTCATCTACCTTTCTTACTTCGTTCTCTTGAAGGCTTCGTATGCGTTGTGCCTTGATAAATATTTGGTCGGTCAGGGAAGGAAGTCTTAGAATACGCCATGCGCTGCCGTAGTCTTTCATTTTCTTCTCATACAGGTCTCGACAGGTCTTTATCACCGTGTCGTATTGTTCGGAGGTATGCCGCATGTAATCGTTCTAATTTGCGTAAATTTCGCTTAAAATATTGAATTGCTCAAAGCGAAGGCCTCAAAATAAATACCTTCGTTTGCAAATCTCGTACAATAACTCGGTTTGTCAAACTATCCCTCATTGAATTACTGCATATGACCCTTAACTGCAAAGGTGCCCTTATTGACCTTCAAACTCCTAAAATTATGGGAATTTTGAACATCACTCCCGATTCTTTTTATGATGGAGGGAAATACAAAGATGAAAAATCGATTTTGGCACAAGTTGAAAAAATGCTGAATGATGGCGCCACTTTTATCGATATTGGAGCAAATAGCACGCGCCCCGGAGCTACCGGTATTTCGGAGGTCGAGGAATTGGGCCGTATGCTTCCAATTGTAGCATTGCTGTTAAAGCAGTTTCCCGAAATACTGCTTTCGATCGACACGTTCCGAAGCAAAGTGGCCGAAGAGAGTTTGCAGGCAGGGGCTGCCATTATCAATGATATTTCTGCCGGAAAACGAGATAATGACATGCTACGGACCGTTGCCAAATTCAAGGTCCCCTTTATAATGATGCACATGCGAGGAACCCCGCAGACCATGCAGCAACATACCCAGTATGCCCATCTTTTAATTGAGCTATTACAGTATTTCTCGGAGCGCATCGCCGCAGCAAGATCATTGGGTATCAATGACCTGATCATCGACCCTGGTTTTGGATTTGCCAAAACCTTGGAACAGAACTATGAACTATTGGGGCAACTTGAAGGTTTCAAAACGCTGGGATATCCGATTTTAATCGGGGTAAGCAGAAAGTCGATGATTTACAAGACCCTGGGTACCGATGCTCAAAATGCCCTGAACGGCACGACTGCCCTCAACATGTACGCTTTGCAAAAAGGAGCCAACATATTGCGCGTACACGATGTAAAGGAAGCGGTTGAATGTGTGCAATTAATGCAGCAATTTCCTTCTTAGATAGTTCAACCACTAAAGAACGGCATTGTTCTGTTAATTTTTTATAATTTTACCAAAACGGCAAGGATTGGATTTTTTGAATTTTATCGACTTTAAAATTACAGATGTCCTAGACATTATCTTAGTTGCCATTCTCCTCTACTACATTTATAAGCTGGTTCGCGGATCTGTTGCGATCAACATTTTTATTGGAATCGTAATCGTATGGGCCTTTTGGAAGTTGACCGAATTGCTGGGTATGGAGATGATCAGTAGTATGGTCGGGGCGTTTATGCAGGTAGGGTTAATCGCATTGATCATCGTTTTTCAACAGGAGATACGAAAGTTTCTGTTGATGATCGGTTCCACCAACTTTGCCAACAAGCGAAATTTCGTAAAGCACTTCAAATTTTTAAGGCAAGAAGGGTTGACCACCGAGGTAGACGTAGATGCTGTATTGGCCGCCTGCCAGAAAATGGGAAATTCCAAAACCGGCGCTTTATTGGTCTTTGAACGTAGTAATTCCTTGGATTTTGTTAAAAACACCGGGGATCAGATGTATGCAGAAATCAATCAGCCGATTTTAGAGAGTATTTTTTATAAAAATAGCACGCTGCACGATGGCGCCGTGGTCATTGAAGACAACTACATCGTGGCTACCCGGGTTATCCTGCCCGTTTCCAACGAACGGTCGATTCCGTTGCGTTTTGGTCTGCGGCATAGAGCCGCCGTTGGAATTACCGAAAAGACCGATGCCATTGCACTGGTTGTGAGCGAAGAGACCGGAACCATATCGTATATTAAAAATGGAGAATTTGCACTCTATAAGGATCTTGATGAACTCGGTCAACTAATGAAAGATGACCTTATTTAAAGTACCACCAACCCACCAACCACCGCCCTATGAATTGCAAAAACTGTGAGACTCCCTTACGAACCGATTACAGCTTCTGCGCCAAATGTGGGGCCAAAATTATTCGTAACCGAATCACTTTCAAGAATCTTTGGTACGATGTCACCGAACGTTATTTTAATGTTGACAATACCTTTCTACGCACCTTCATACACCTATTCACCAAACCTGAGATTGTCATCGACGGGTATATATCGGGAATACGAAAAAAGTACTTGAATCCTGTTAGCTATCTCGGTATTGCCCTGACATTATCCAGTTTTGTCGTGTATTTAATGGTAAAGGCTTCCGACAAAATAGATTTTGACGTATTCGGTGTTTCAGGTGGAAGCACGGAAGGTATGACAAAAGTTGCGGAGGTTACTTTTGATTTTCAGGCCCTATTGTTTATCGCGTATATACCAATGATGGCCATTGCCGGTTGGATCTGCTTTGAAAGTAAAAAATACAATTTTACGGAACGCCTCGTACTATTTATGTATACCTTAGCGCATTACAGCATTACCTCCTTTGTTCCTTCAGTATTGATTTTGCTTATAAAGCCCTTAATTTACGGAAACATGGCATTGGTCTTTACGCTTTTCATGTACCTCTATTCCGCATATATCATTAAAAGGTTGACCACTTTCAAAGGTGCCGCCTATATCGCAAGAACACTTATTTTTTATATGGTATTTACGGTGCAATACTTTGGAACTTCTTTGGCAATTCCCCTCTACCTGATAATTACGGGACAAGTAAGTCCGGATGATTTTTTACCTAAGAAGTAGGAGCGATTTACGCTACATCTTCTGCCAAAAACTGGGCCTCGTATAGGTTGCTGTAATACCCACCTTTTTTAAGAAGTTCTTGGTGGGTGCCCGTTTCAACTATTTTACCAGCGTCCATTACCAAAATTATATCCGCCTTTTTAATGGTAGCCAAACGGTGCGCAATGATGATGGAGGTACGTCCTTCGGTGATTTTTTCGGTAGCACGCTGAATCAATTGCTCTGAATAGGTGTCTACCGAAGAGGTAGCCTCATCGAGCACTAAAATACTTGGATTGCTCACATACGCTCTGAGAAATGCAATAAGTTGCCGTTGTCCGCTTGAGAGCATGGTACCCCGTTCCTTTACATTATACGAATATCCCCCGGGCAAACTGTTAATAAATTCATGTACCCCGATCTGTTTCGCGGCCGCCTCAATATCGGCTATGGCAATATCCTGATCCTCCAAGGAAATATTGTTCGCAATGGTGTCGGCAAATAGAAAAACATCTTGCAATACTACCGCGATATGGGAACGCAACGAAGCCAATGTAAAATCTTTAATATCAATACCATCAATTGAGATCGTCCCTGAATTGATCTCATAAAAACGGTTTAGAAGATTCACGATCGTAGACTTCCCCGCTCCCGTGGCACCGACAATCGCTACGGTTTCGCCCGCTTTTACATCGAAGGAAATCCCATGAAGCACTTCCTCATCCGCAACGTACCCAAAATGGACATTGGAAAATTTAATGGCCCCTTTTACATCTTGCCGTACCAAAGTGCCGCCATCCTTGATCTGGCTTTCGGTATCCAAAATGGAAAACACCCTGTTTGCCGCCACCATTCCCATTTGTAAGGTATTAAACTTATCGGCTATTTGACGTAGGGGACGAAACAACATTTCGATTAAAAATATAAAGGAAACGATGGCTCCTATATTATCCTGGTTAATCGTGTTTAAACTTTGTAGCACCCCAAAGTAAACCACCAACCCAATGGCAATCGCATTCACAATCTCGGCTATCGGAAAGAAAATAGAGTTGTACCAAACGGTTTTCAACCAAGCATTCTGGTGTTTTTCATTGATTTTTCGAAAGTTTTCCTTTTCAATACGTTCCCGAGTAAAAAGCTGTACGATCTTCATACCGGTAATGCGCTCCTGAACAAAGGAATTTAAATTTGACACCTGTGCCCGCACCTCAATAAATGCCACTTTCATGGCCTTTTGAAAGAGTCTTGTGGCATATAGAATAATGGGTAAGAGAGCGAATACTATGAGCGCAAGCCGCCAGTTAAGGTACAACATGACCGATGCTGCCGCCAGCATTTTCAATAAATCAGCGACTATTACAAAAAAACCTTGACTAAAAATTTCACCGATTCGCTGCATATCGGCAACTGCTCGGGTGACCAATACCCCAATAGAGGAATTATCGAAATACTGCATTCGAAAACCCATCATTTTTTTAAAAAGTGCGACCCGTACATCCTTGATGACCGACTGTCCAAGCCAGTTCGCGTAGTAATTGAAAAAAAGCTGACAAATAACCTGCCCCAACAGTACCCCGAACATTGCCAACACCAAATACAATAGTTTCTCGGAATCTTTCACTTTTATCGCTTCATTTACAATTTTTCCGGCAAAAGAAGCGGTCAATACCGCAAAAATCGACAGCAGTATGGCCGCCAGTGCAACGCTAAAAAAGGTCGTGCGATAAGGGCGTGTGTGCCCCACCAACCGGCGAAACAAACCATAGTCAAAAGCCTTTCCTGAATTTGTATCCATCTACTTAAATAGTGATTTTGGGTATGAAACCGATGTCAAATATAACCCTTTTGCCGGCACCGAGGCGCCTGCCTTGGAGCGGTCTTTGCTAGCAACAATCGTGTGTATTTCGGCTACCGTCGTTTTACCTAAACCAATTTCCAAAAGAGTTCCCACGACCGCGCGCACCATATTTCTTAAAAAACGATCGGCCGTTATGGTAAACACCAAAGTGGTTCCTTGCCATTCCCAATGCGCAGCTTGCAAATCGCATCGATACGTTTTTACATCGGTATTTGATTTCGAAAAACACTCAAAATCGTGATACGTCATTAAAATCGCCGCCGCCTTGTTCATTTTATCCACATCCAAGGGATGTTTTACCAAATGGGCCGCCGCCGACAAAAATGGGTCTTTTTGTTGTACCAACCAGTACTCATAGGTTCGGGCAATGGCATCAAAGCGCGCATGCGCATTATCCTGAACCGTATGAATATATTGTACCGCAATATCGTGGGGGACAAAGGCATTTAATCTAAAAACCAGGGTCTTTAAGTCTTCTATCATTGTGGTGTCAAAATGGGCGTACATTTGGCGGGCATGCACCCCTGCATCTGTGCGACCCGCACCGGTCAGCTCAATTTTACGGGACAGCAGTTTTGAAAAGGCATCTTCCAAGACCGATTGCACCGTAATTGCATTCGGTTGTTTTTGCCAACCGTGATAGGCTGTTCCGAAGTAGGAAAATTGAACAAAATATCTCAAGAGAAACCGTTAGTTTTGCAGCGTACAAAGATACCTGATTCTTTTAGGAAATTTACGTTAAGAAGTTAAAATCAAGTTAAGCTTGCTACCGCAACGTGGCAATTCTTACACATACATATGACCAAAATTCTTCTTTTATCGGACACCCACTCGCACATAGATGACGCCATTTTAACCCACGCGCAATGGGCAGATGAAATTTGGCATGCGGGCGATATAGGTAGCTTGGCCGTCACGGATGCGTTGACCCAACTGAAACCCCTGCGCGCCGTGTATGGGAACATAGACGATGCCACTATTCAGCAAGAATTTCCATTGAATCAACGTTTTTTTTGCGAGGGAGTTGATGTATTGATGACCCACATCGGCGGATACCCTCCCAAATACAACAGTAGAACACGAACGGAAATTAAAAAGAAACCGCCAAAACTATTTATCTGTGGGCACTCGCACATCTTAAAAGTTATGTGGGACAAACCCCTGGGTGTATTGCACATGAATCCCGGTGCCTGCGGCAAACATGGTTTTCATCATGTACGCACGATGTTACGTTTTACTATCGCAGGGGAAGATATCAAAGATTTAGAGGTTATTGAGTTGGGAAAGCGGTAGCCCTACATGCGTATTTTTATTGAAACATAACGATTTTAGTTCACCTTAAAAACACTTTCAAAGATGAATATATCTAAAAAAAAATGCCTGGGGGTCTTGTTCCTTTTAGGAAGCTTTTACTCCTTGCATGCACAACTAACCATTACCCCCACCCAGCCAGCAGGTATTTTTTCGGTTGGAGAAACAGCCCGTTGGGATATTGTGTTAGAGAAGGGAGTTACTGTAGATTCGGTTCGCTATACAATCAAGAACGGGGGCTTACGAATAGAAGACGAAGGAATGCTCGACCTACAGAAAAATGCGGTGCAATTGCAGTACCAGTTCAAAAAACCCGGGGCCGTACTTTTAGAGGTCAAATGGAAAACCGCAGAAAATGAATGGCAAAGCACCGTCGGCGGGGCAATCGCCGACCCGGAAAACATCTCGCTTTCCGCAAAAAAACCGGCCGATTTCGACGCGTTCTGGGAACAGAAAATCAAGGAGCTTTCTACCATCGACAAACAAACGCAACTACGGCGTATCTTACTAGAGGATGCAAAAGACATCGAATATTATCATACCAAAATACGCTCAATCAATCAAAGTCATATCCGCGGGCAACTTGCCAAACCTGCGAAAGGCGATACATTACCTGCCTTACTCATAGTACAATGGGCCGGAGTATACCCATTGCAGCCTGCATGGGTGATCGATAAAGCAAAAGAAGGGTGGTTGGTGCTCAACATCAACGCCCACGATTTGCCGATCGATCGAGAACAGGATTTTTACAAAGCAAAACAGGAAGGTGCTTTGAACAATTATCCTGCGATCAAGAACGAAGACCGGAACAAAAGTTATTTTCTACGCATGTACCTGTCGTGCTACCGTGCGGCACAATATCTTACGGAGCGAACGGACTGGGATGGGGAAACCTTGGTTGTCATGGGAGCCAGTCAAGGAGGCTTGCAGAGCCTCGTTACCGCCGGTTTGCACCCCAAAATTTCTGCGGCCCTTGCCTTGGTCCCTGCCGGCTTTGATACCATGGGTCCCACTATAGGGCGAAAAGACGGTTGGCCCAACTGGTATACGAACACGAAGAATAAAGATGTTGCCAAAGTACATGAGACCAGTAGGTATTTTGACGTGGCCAACTTTATTCCCTCTATTAAATGCCCGGTATTGGTAGGGATAGGATTGTTAGATGCAACCTGCCCTCCGGAGGGGATTTATGCCGGTCTCAATCAGCTGAAAGCAAGCAAAGAACTGATCTTATTGCCGAAATCGGAACACCAATCAAAAGAAGGTTCGCAAGACGCGTATCACCAACGGGTAGATTCTTATTGGCTTCCCCGGTTAAAAAATCGAACTTTTTCCTTGAAGTAAACCCCAAAAAAAGCCCAGGGAACTACCCCTGGGCCACGCACTAATACTACTAAGATGTTAGGTTCAACGTAAACGATCCACAGATTTTACAAGATCTTCATCCTTTTTGATAGCCCTGTTGGCCAGGACCAGAAAAACGATAGAAAATACAGGAATCAGCATCCCAATACCCTTCTCCGAGACCGAGGTCTCTCCAGATAAGCTTAGCGATCGGTAAACGAAAAATCCCAGTAAAAAAAGACTTAATATCATATTCAATCTGTTCAGTACAAATTGATTTTTTCGATTCTTAAACAATGTGATCGCAATTAATGCCAATAAAGCCGTGGCATAAAAAGCGATCGCGATCCATAAAACACCCTGTGCGAAAAAAGGTTCTCCCGCGCTATTTGACCATAGCGGTGCCCAAAAGGGCAGTAAGCCCGATACAAGGGCTACCAGTAGTAAATAGATGGTTTGAATGCGCTGTAACATGTATTTAAAACCTAATAGGACCGCAAAAATACGTGTCTTTTTAAAAATATACATTCAAAGTTGAAAATAATTTGTATTATTGCTGCGTTATTAGTTATAGTACTTACCCTTAGGGATATCAATCTCAAGTAGCACCCAGATAACAATACACTTCAACTAGTTTTCAACACACGTATAACTTACACGACATTTAATGTTTGAAATTTCGGATTTAAAAGCTAAAAAGCTTCCTGAGCTTCAGGAAATTGCATCAGGATTAAAGGTACCAAAGTACAAAAGCCTTAAAAAATTGGATTTGGTGTACCAGATTCTCGACGTTCAAGCCGCCGACCCCAAAAAAGTGGCAGAGGTAGTACCTAAAATAGAGGACAAGTCCAAAGATGAAAAGCCCAAGACGGCTGCACCAAAAAAAGACACTCCAAAAGCGGAAAGCACCAAAGAAAAGACTGCTGAACGGCCTAAACCGCGCCCAAAAAGGGAACGCGTAGAAAAGGATCGCCCCAACCCGAAACCACGGACCGAGGGCGAACGAAACCAAGCAAAAAAAGGAGAAGGGGAAGCGAAACAGGAAGCACCGACCCCGCAACAGAACAATCGAAGAGACCAGCATAAACAGCAGCACAAGAATCAAAATAAACAGCAAAGACCTCAAAAACAAGGTCACTACGACAAGAGTAATTTTGATAAGGATCTAAAAAACAGATACAAGGAACCCGAATTTGAATTCGACAGTATCATTGCCAGTGAGGGCGTTCTAGATATCATGCAAGATGGTTATGGCTTTTTACGCTCCTCGGATTACAATTACCTATCCTCTCCCGATGATATTTATGTTTCCCAATCGCAAATACGTTTGTTCGGCCTAAAAACGGGAGATACGGTACTCGGAAATGTACGCCCTCCGAAAGAAGGAGAAAAGTACTTCCCTTTGATCAAGGTCAACAAGATAAACGGTATCGACCCCCAAGTGGTTCGCGACCGTGTTTCGTTTGAGCATTTGACCCCTTTGTTCCCACAAGAAAAGTTTAACATCGCCGCGAGACAAAGTAGTATTTCTACCAGGGTAATGGACTTGTTCTCTCCTATCGGAAAAGGACAACGCGGTATGATCGTCTCCCAGCCAAAAACCGGTAAGACGATGTTATTAAAAGATATTGCCAACGCCATTGCGGCCAATCACCCGGAGGTATATCAAATTATTTTGCTGATCGATGAACGTCCCGAAGAAGTTACCGATATGCAGCGAAACGTGCGCGGCGAAGTGGTTGCCTCTACCTTCGATAAGGAAGCGGTAGAACATGTTCGTGTCGCGAATATCGTATTGGAAAAAGCAAAACGCTTGGTAGAATGCGGCCATGATGTCGTTATACTACTCGATTCCATAACACGACTGGCAAGAGCCTATAATACGGTACAGCCAGCTTCAGGAAAGGTATTGAGTGGTGGTGTAGACGCCAATGCCCTGCATAAGCCAAAACGGTTCTTCGGTGCCGCCCGAAATATTGAAAACGGCGGATCACTATCCATTATTGCTACGGCATTGACCGAAACAGGCTCTAAAATGGACGAAGTAATTTTTGAGGAATTCAAAGGTACCGGTAATATGGAATTACAGCTGGATCGAAAAATTTCGAACCGACGAATTTTCCCGGCCATCGACCTTACTTCCTCAAGCACCCGTCGCGATGACCTGTTGTTAGATGAAAGCACCATACAACGCATGTGGATCATGCGTAAGTACTTGGCCGATATGAACCCGGTAGAAGCCATGGAGTTTATTGAACAACGTATTAAACAAACTAGAAATAATGAGGAGTTTTTAATGACGATGAGTCAATAGGTTTTCTTCAGGAACCGAGTTTCAAATAACGAAATCCCAAATGCTGTGATGGTAATGCCAACAGTGTTTGGGATTTTTTTGTTCAAGGATTTATCAAAAATTAATAGACAAATAGTATTGAAATAAATATCTTTATACCGCACTTGTCATCCTTACCCCCCTATTGCAAGTAAAAGTCTAACTACTTTTATTAATCCTAAAAACCCGATCAATGAAAAATTATGGAACCATAGTTCTACGAACTTTTCTTACCACGCTATTCCTTTTTGGCTTCGCAGGCTGTGAGCCAAAGAAAGAAGACAAAAAAACGGAAACACCTATAGATCCGCCCAAGCAAATTGTCACCGTGAAACAGGCCAAAGGGTATTACGATAACTATTCAAAACGGCGGGCACCGCTGATCCAGCGGTACGAAGATTCGATCAATCGGCGTCGAATGGGGGATACTATTCCGCGAATGCAGCAACAAGAGAAAGGCAAGGCTAAGTCGGCAACAATGGTGGAAGCGCCCGCCAAGTTCGATGTGGCCCGTTATGTATATTATGATTACAAGACCATAAAACAATATATCGAATTTATTGATCAACAAGCCGCCGCTGCGAAAGTCGATATCTCTACGCTACGCTTCTACTTCTCGAATTACCCGGATAGTACCCAGTATGTACACCCAAGACAAAATTCGATCATGATCTCCCCGGCACTTCATAAGGATAAACGAGAGTATCTTTTTTACATCGATGATTCGGATCCTAAAAACCCGCGTCCTGTATTGCTCACCGATAGTTTTAAACCATCAAAGGTGCAGATTGGTGCCATAAGCAAGGAGGAACAAAAAGCATATGCATCTATGATGCCGAGTTTTTCAACTCCCAATGCCACCGTGGTGTATCCTTACAATGGTGGGCAGAGTTTGACAATGAACAAAGGCACCGGCGTACCTCCCCCTGACCATGAATAACAAGTATAAATTCACCTAAGGAAGAGATGATCGATTTTTTAAAGGACAATTCCTTTATACCACTTTATGTGATTACTCTAGTTGTATGTCTCATACGATATCGCATGTATTATGATAGTGTACTAAAGTATTTTCCAATAATAATTACTTACACGCTGTTATCTGAACTACTTGGATTCTTTATAAAGGACTTCGATTCATTTCAAATAATATATCAAGAAGCATATTATAACGCGAACTACTTCATATTTAATATATATGATTTAGTTTTCTTTTGTTATTTCTATTATTTGTTTTGGAGGGTTTGTTCTTTAAAAGGTCATAAGCGTTTTATAAAATATGGTGCAATGGTGTATCTCGTATCCGCTCTTGTCAATCCGTTTTTTCAAAACGTCTATATTTTTCCCCAAGTTTTCGCTTCTACCATAGGTTCAATAATATTGGTCATGGCAATACTTCTCTATTTTAAGGAAGTGTGGAAAAAAGAAAAAAGACAGCATGTTATGCTATGGATTGGTGCAGGTCTGCTAATATTCAATTTGTTTTTTCCTCCGATATCAATTTTAGGAATTTATAATACCAGCATTTACGTGGATTTCGGCTTGAGAAAAATTCATTATTTTGCAATTGCCATAATGTACAGCTGCTTCATTATTGGTTTTTGGAGAATGAAACGAATCAAACCCCTATCCTAAATCATTTCAAGAAAAAAGCCCTTACTGTTTAGACAGAAAGGGCTTTTTCTAGTTAATTTGGAAACAAACCTTATAAAGCGGCAACGTGTTTTGTTAGCTTGCTTTTCAGGTTGGCCGCTTTGTTGGCATGAATGATATTGCGCTTCGCTAAGCGATCGATCATACTCACAACGCTTGGCAACAAGGCCTCCGCATCTTTCTTTTTCTCCTCGCCACGCAATTTCTTGATTGCATTACGGGTCGTTTTATGCTGATAACGGTTGCGTAAGCGTACCGCTTCGTTTCTTCTAATTCTTTTTAATGCAGACTTATGATTTGCCATCTTTTACTATTTGTTATTTTTCCTTTTATAAAAGGCTATTTGTTTTACAAAAACCAGCAATTACAGTTTCCGTTTCGTAGCCCGTAGGGGAATCGAACCCCTGTTACCAGGATGAAAACCTGGCGTCCTAACCCCTAGACGAACGGGCCAATTTATCAGTATGTACCTCGGTCGTATCAATTTCGGTCATCAAGACCGGTAACCAATACCGTTATTGTAGCCCGTAGGGGAATCGAACCCCTGTTACCAGGATGAAAACCTGGCGTCCTAACCCCTAGACGAACGGGCCATTGCTTCCGCAAATGCGTGCCATGAAACTATCAATTTCTAAAATTAATACCATTCAGGCGGGTGCAAAAATACAATTATTTTTTACTACTACAACAGCTAGTTATTTTTTTTTGACGAAACCGTGAATTACACCGGCATTTTGTCGCATTTTAATAGGCTTTGGCGAACAACACCCTGTACTTTGATGGTGCTCCCGTAACCATACAGCTACCTTCTTCTTCAACGGCATTTATCGGAATACAACGTATCGTAGCCTTTGTTTCGTTCTTTATCTTTTCCTCGGTTTCGTTGGTACCGTCCCAATGGGCTGAAATAAAGCCTCCTTTGCTATCCAATACCTTTTTGAACTCGTCGTAACTTTCCACCTTTGTAATATGGTCTTCTCTATACGCCGCCGCCTTCTCGTAAATTGTTTTTTGAATATCTTCCATCAAAAATTCAATTTTGGCGACCACTTCATCCGCCTTGATCGTTTCTTTTTCCAAGGTGTCTCTGCGTGCGATTTCATAAGTGCCGTTTGCAAGGTCGCGTTGACCTATTGCCAAACGCACGGGAACTCCCTTCAATTCGTACTCATTGAATTTAAATCCGGGCTTTTGGGTATCCCGATCATCATATTTTACGGCAATGCCCTTTTTGCGCAACTCGGTCACCAAGGGCGCCACTTTTTCAGAAATAAGGTCTAGCTGATCAAGGCCTCTATATATGGGTACAATTACCACCTGAATCGGTGCCAACTTTGGTGGCAGTACCAAACCATTATCATCGCTATGCGTCATGATCAACGCACCCATTAAACGTGTAGAAACACCCCAAGAAGTAGCCCAAACATGTTCTTGCTTGCCTTCCCTATTGGCAAATTTCACATCAAAAGCCTTTGCGAAGTTTTGTCCCAGAAAATGAGAAGTCCCGGCTTGCAAAGCCTTGCCATCTTGCATCAATGCCTCGATACAATAGGTATCTATGGCCCCTGCGAACCGCTCACTTTCCGTTTTGGTCCCCTTAATAACGGGTACCGCCATGTGCGCTTCAGCAAAATCCGCATAGACATCCAATATCAACTCGGCTTCCGCAATCGCCTCCTTCTCGGTGGCATGTGCCGTATGCCCCTCTTGCCATAAAAACTCGGCAGTACGCAAGAACAAACGGGTACGCATTTCCCAGCGCACTACATTCGCCCATTGGTTGATCAATAACGGTAAATCCCTATACGACTGGATCCACCTTCTGTAGGTATCCCATATGATGGTTTCGGAAGTAGGTCGTACAATCAATTCCTCTTCCAATTTGGCATCAGGGTCTACGATAATCCCTTTCCCATCGGGGTCATTTTTCAGTCTATAATGGGTCACTACTGCGCATTCCTTTGCAAAGCCTTCTACATGGCTCGCCTCTTTACTTAAGTATGATTTGGGTATAAAAAGCGGAAAATAAGCGTTTTGATGCCCGGTATCTTTGAACATTTTATCCAAACCGGCCTGCATTTTCTCCCAAATAGCAAATCCGTAGGGTTTGATTACCATACAGCCCCGAACCCCTGAGTTTTCCGCTAAATCGGCTTTGACCACCAATTCATTGTACCATTTGGAATAATCTTCACTGCGCTTTGTTAAATTTTTACCCATCTAAAGTAGTTTGGCACAGAACTTGTGCTATGTTCAACGAAATATTTGGGTAAAACTAACTATTTTTAGTATGTTCAACAATATAAAATTGAAACGATGATGCAATCACTACCCCTCCAACAATTTCGCACCGCTATGCTCTTGGCATTTGTGGGTGTGTTCGCAGTTTCCTGCGGTTCGTACCAACAGGCCTCGTACTATGATAATGATGGTATTTATGCAAGTGGAACGCGGCAGGTAAGTGTTGAAAGACCAACAAGACAAGTTCGAAATAAGCAAGTGCAAGGAAACGAGGTGTACGAGGATTATTTTGGGCAACAGGCGAACCAATACGATCAGATTTTAGAAAGTGAAATTTTTACGGATGTAGACTCGTATTCAAGTGACATTGCCAATGATAGCATCAATCAAGGACAGTTGACAGATTATTATCAAAGTGAAAATGATTATGCCGGACAGGCTGGTTGGGGCGACAATCCTACGAGCGTGAGTATTAACGTATACGACAACAGCTGGGGATGGGGCGGATACGGATTTGGATCACCTTGGTTATGGGGTGGTGGCTGGGGCTACGGAGCCTTTAACTACGGATGGGGATGGAACAACCCATGGAGATGGAATCGCTGGAATCGCTGGAACAACTGGGGATGGGGCGGATATGGCTGGGCCGGAAACGGCTGGGGCTGGGGAGGCTTCAATAACTGGTATTGCCCTCCTGGATATTATGGCGGTTTTGGTCGCTATGGAAATGCCTTCTACGGATATAACAACAGAAGTTTTGCGTACAGTAGGGGAAGAAGAGGATATTATAACAACAATAACACCATTGCCAGTACCAATAGTAACGCTTTAAGAGGACGTTCTAACTATCGCGTGGGCAGATCAAGCACCAATACGAGCCGGTACCGTTCTTCTTCAAATAATGGAAGAAGTTCTGTAGGCAGAAGCTCACGAAATTATAGAACAGGATCGGCATCCCGCAGAACTGTCGGAGTGGATCGAAATCGGGCATACCGAAGCAGCAGAAGCACGCGGGCCTTACCCCGATACAACAGTTCTTCTCGCTACGGGACCGCTACAAGAAGCAATCAAAGTTATAGAAGTACCGCACCTCGTAGTAGCAACTACCGCAGAGGTACCTCATCGCGAGTGAACAGATCATCCGCTTCAAGGACCTCAGCGTACCGAAGTTCCGGTAGCCGCACAAGAAGTAGTGGAAGTGTTCGAAGTTCGAGCTCTAGAGCGAACCAGTCGTACCGTAATTCTTCGCCCAGAAGTTCCTCATATAGAAGTTCTGGAAGTAGAAGTACCCGCAGCAGTGGAAGTGTTCGAAGCTCTGGTGGTTCAAGATCTTCTGGTGGCGGAGGTAGAAGCGGAGGCGGCAGAAGAAACTAACTGGCCCACACCATTTTCATCAAGAATTTAACAGAATACAAATGAGAAAACTCACAATTTTTGTCATGTGCTTCGCATGCGCCATACTGAGCGCCCAGAACATGACCGACGTACTCAGATACAGTACCGAAAATTTACAGGGAACCGCCCGATACCAAGCGATGGGAGGTGCTTTTGGAGCTCTTGGCGGGGATTTGTCGGCCCTGAACAACAATCCTGCCGGGTCGGCCGTGTTCAATCATGGACTTTTCACGGTTTCAGGTTCAAGTTATTACCGGGAAAATACGGGAACCTATGGGAACACTACCTTGGAAACTACCTTTCACGATCTGGATATTAACCAAGTAGGTGGTGTGATGGTGTTCAATAACGATAGTGATGTTTCCGATTGGAATAGAATTTCGCTGGCTTTCAACTACGATTTAATTCAAAATTTTGAAAATCAGACGGAAGTATCCGGAAATACCGTTCAAGGCATCGACAATTATTTTTCTGCTTTTGCCCAGGGACTGCCCCTTGGTAATATCTTATTACAGGACGGCGAATTTCTAGAAAACGCCTATCAAGATATCGGAGCGCAACAAGGTTTTGCCGATCAACAGGCTTTTCTAGGGTATTTTGGAGGAGTTTTAGACCCTGCGGCAGTAGAAGATAACAATACGGTGTATAATGCCAATGCCCTTTATAACAGTGTAGACCAAGATTTTTTACGGAATACCTCAGGATATAATGCACGCTATACCTTAAATATGGCCACCCAGTACCGAAAAAGAGTGAGTCTTGGCGTGTCTTTGAACTTTCATAATGTGTTGTACAACCAGACCGATTTCTTTCGGGAAACAGGCTATGCGACCGACTCTCCTATTCAAACGACCACTTTTGATAATTCCTTGCGTACCGAGGGAGCCGGTTTTTCGGCAAATCTTGGTGTCATTGCACAATTGAACGATGTGGTTCGTATTGGAGCGAGCTATCAATCCCCTACTTGGTATCGCTTGGAGGATACGTTCGCCCAGCGCATCAATTCTGATTTGGCCGATACCGACATCCAATTTATAGATTTTGATATTGTAAACGTATACGATCGGTATACAATCAAAACCCCAAGTAAACTAACGGCCAGTTTGGCATTTGTTTTTGGAAAGAATGGTCTCCTTAGCGCCGACTACGGGTATCAGGACATGTCGCAGGCACGCTTGCGTCCCGAGAACGATTCGAACTTTGCCCAGGTGAATTCTGATATTTCGAGTCAGTTGGCAGCCGTTTCCTCCTTACGGGTAGGCGGGGAGTACCGAATCGAACGGTTTAGCCTTCGCGGCGGATATCGCTTTGAACAAAGTCCGTATGAAGATGGCGTTACCGTAGGTGATCTTACCGGAATTTCTGGCGGGTTGGGGTTCGATTTTGGAGGCAGCCGACTTGATTTGGCGGTGAATAGAACCGAGCAAGAAATGGCACTTCAATTATTTGATGTAGGGGTGACCAATCCTGCAACCATCGATAGAATCAATACAAACGTTACGCTAGGTTATACCTTTAATTTCTAAAGGTGCATAGCATTGCGGGCCAGGCCATGAGGCTTTAGGAACGTCAAGCTTGATCTCGAGTATGGGATTAGCGGAAAAAATAAAAAAAGAGGTCGGAGCTGTTCCGGCCTTTTTTTATCGTTTTAGGGTAAAGTGCGATTGAATGGTCCTTGCCACGATTACATCGTCTTCTAATCTTGAAAAATCGAGCTTAAACCAATAGTCGGAAGAAGGCAGGGGAATACCGTTAAAGGTACCGTCCCATCCACCAGATCCGGGTGCCAATTGCTTTAAGAGCTTCCCATATCGATCAAAGATAAAAATCCGCGGATCCGTTAGCGTTTCTATCCCGTACACCAACCATTCATCGTTGATACCATCGCTATTTGGTGTAAAGAACTTGGGATAGCCCGCTACCAGAAACTCCAAGGGTTCGGTAATTCCACAACCATTTTTGTCATTGATCACCACTGTATTGATTCCAACCGGCACATCATTGAAAATAGGATCGTCTTGAAAAGGACCGTCATTCACCGAATATTCATAACTGCTATCTCCGTCTACAATAATCTCTATATTGTTCGTTCTGGTATCGTCATCCAAGATATCCTCCAGTATTTCTACACGATCCAGCACTGGTATCCCATAAAAAGTGATCAGAATATCGTCGGTAATAAAGCCAAAACTTGTTTCGATGTTTACAAAATAGCGACCTGAATTGGGGCTGGTAACGATGAATTCGGTTTCGGCAGGGCCACTTAAAAGATTGGCATCGTCAATGGTACCGTCATCATCATAATCCACAGACCAGGTAACATTTACAATATCTGGCCCCGCAGGCGAATTCAAAGCACTTAACGGAATATCGGGATCGCCTTCGCAGGCAATGATATCCAGACCAAGGAATTCGTCCCGTAAGGTACAATCCAAGGCCGTATTTTGATCCGCATCTACTGAACTACCCGTAAAGGTGAGCATAAATGGTTCTGCGTTCCCATCAAAATTGGTGTTGAAGTTATTGATCAAAAGATAGTAGATTTCCCCTTCCCTTACCTCCATCCACGTATCATACGTATTTAAATTCTGTGTAAGCGACGGTTGTCCTACCTGTCCGTTCTCGGGGTTCACCCCTACCCCGGTAAAGTTGGTTTCATTTACCTCATAGTTACAGGCAGCCACAGGCGCCGTACCATTGCTCATGGCGCCACAATCGGGATCGGGCCCAAAAACAATAAAGTCAAATTCAGCGGTTACCGTGGTTCCGACACTTGGCAATGCTTCGATATCAAATCCCAATTGTCCGTCAGTACCGGCCCGAAATACGTACCAGGCCGTGTTGTTCTCTATGTTGGCAGAACTAATACTTCCTTTTTCCAAGCAACCGACCTGTTGAATTACTTCCGGATCAAAATCATCAATATCGCCGTTGCCATCAACAAGTCCCATAATGGGAGCATCTGCACAAACGGGAATAGCGGTTCTACAGTCTGGAGAGTTTTGGGCACGAAGGCCGAACATAGACAATAAGAGACAACCAAAAACTAGTAGTTTTCGCATAGGTAGTGGGACTATTTTAGATACCGAGGGCTATCGTAATAACTAGCACAACGCCGGTTTTATTATATTTCACCTGAATTTTATGCAGTTAATCGATGAAATGCAGCATTTCGGTACGGAAAAGACCCCGTTACTAGCGTTTTAAAGAGAAATGATTGTTTACATATTTGGCTACGGTATGTTGACCGTTGGGAGCTGTATAGGTAAGCCTGAACCAATAATCGCCCCCGGGCATTTTTCTATTGTTGAACGTCCCGTCCCATCCACTGATTTCGTCATCTCTAAGCACCTTTAACAATTTGCCATAGCGATTAAAAATAGCAACTTCAACATTCTCAAGTAGCTCGGCCCCTACAATATACCAGCGGTCATTGGCACCATCGCCATTGGGCGTGAAATATTTGGGAAAACCCACAACAACTATCGTTTCAGATACCGAGCCACAGCCACCGGGGTCGCTCACTGTAATACGATGCGGTCCCGGAGCTACATTTTCAAAACGGTTACCGGTTTGAAACTGGCCGTCATCTAATTGATATTCCCAATCTCCGGCGGTATTGGCGACAACGGTTACCGTGTTATTCGCCTGTAGGTCTTCTATCTGAATATCCAGGATCTCAGGTGGGTTCGATGCGGAAACCGTTACGGTACGAGTACTTTCGCAGGAAAGGCCCGCCACCATATTCGTAACGGTAACCGTATATACACCGGTTTGGTCAACCGTAATGCTGGGTGTCATTTCCCCGGTATCCCACACATAAGAGTAATTCGGTACCGCGACCTCGCTGCCAAGCTTCACATTGCCGTTTCCACCACACAAAAAGACCTCCTGAGGAAAATCTAGGGACGGCGATTCCAAATTGATCAATTGAAACTGTTCGGTAACATCAAAACAATTGGGATTATCGATAGCGGCGATACGAACGTAAATTGTTTCCGAACCGGCAGTAGCAGGATACAACTTCGGCAATGAGTTTACCCCATTGTTAGCATCGCCTAAATCGCCATAATAGCTAACTACAAAAACATTTGGGTCTTGCGCACCCAAAACCTCGGCATCTTTTTCCGAGAGGTCAATGGTGGTAGCGCCAGAGCAAGCCGCTATATCGGAGACAGGTTCGGCAACGGGTACTTCGGAAAATGCGACCTGTACCTCACTGAAAATAGTATTGCCCAGCGGGGTCGTGACCTGCACCTGGTAGGTTGCTGAGACGTTTACGGCGAGTGTTGCGTTGTGTTCCCCAGTAATTGGTTGAAAACCACTACCCGTATCCATGGCCCAGTCGTATGTACCATTTGGTGTAGTGGCATCCAAAGTTACCGGCTGCCCTTCACAAGCCGCAATGGGCGGCCCCAACAGATTGTTTACGATGGAACAATCGAGTGCATCAAATGGGTTCGTTATAAAAATAGATCCAGAAAATTGTATCGAAAACCCTGAATTGGTATTGCTAAAATTATTGATCATCAGGTAATATTCCTCTCCCGGCGTCACCGTCAACCACGGCTCATACTGAAAGTTCTCTTGATCCCCTGTTGGATCCTCACCAACGCCCAAAAAACTGTTCGCATCACTATTATCAAAGAAATTACATCGAACAGGTGCTCCCAGCGTATTGCAATCACTTGCCCTGTATAATGCAAAATCCCAGTCTTCAGAAGCATCAAAGCCTATGTTAAATCCCAACTGGCCCGAAGCGCCGGTACGAAAACGATACCAGGCAGTGTTCGATTCTATCAGCCCGGTCGCCGAGCGTTCAAGACATCCACTACTCGCGGCTCCACCAAAGTCATCGATACCAAAACCATTTGTACCACCATTAATAGGGGTATTATTGCAAATGGCAACCGCATCCACACAATCCGCAGAAATTTGCGCATTGCCCGTACCGACCCCTATAAAAAAAAGAAGAATCAAAAGAACTATAAAACGGTTCATAAGTAGGTGCACTTCTGAAAAGTATAAAAATAACCAGTGGGTCATGTTAACACTAATTTATGTTGTGTAACGGGGTAAATGGGGCGTAAAGTGCCATATAATGTATATCTTTGTGTTTGGTTTTAGTCCTAAATAGATGAAAATAAAAGGTACATTAGAGGAGCATTTTGAAGAGATGGGAGACCAACATGTCCCGGGAGCTGAAGACACTCCCTTGCGTAAAGATGCATTTGTCCTGACCGATGAAGAAAAAATTGCACGCATACAGGAAAACATTCGAGAAGTGATGTTGACCCTTGGCTTAGATCTTGATGACGATAGCCTAAAAGGAACGCCCAATAGGGTGGCCAAGATGTTCGTAAACGAGATTTTCGGCGGACTTCATCCCGATAAAAAACCGACATCCTCCACCTTTGACAACAAGTACAAGTACGGTGAAATGCTGGTAGAGAAGAATATCACCTTGTATTCTACTTGTGAACACCATTTGTTACCCATTGTTGGAAGGGCCCATGTTGCTTATATTTCCAATGGTACGGTAGTGGGTCTTTCAAAAATGAATCGTATTGTCGATTATTATGCCAAACGCCCACAAGTACAGGAACGCTTGAATATTCAGATTGTGCGTGAGCTGCAAAAGGTATTGGGTACCGATGACGTGGCCTGTGTAATCGATGCCAAACACCTTTGCGTAAATTCACGTGGTATTCGCGATGTCGATAGCAGTACGGTTACCGCGGAATACGGTGGTAAGTTCAAAGAAGAATCAGTTCGTCGCGAATTTCTAGAGTATCTTAATCTCGACACCAATTTTTAATAGCAGTTACCACTAATGCAATTGTTCGAAAACCAACCATTAAAAATTTATAATTCCCTTTCCGGCAAAAAAGAAGTTTTCACCCCTCTGAGTAAAGGCCATGTGGGGATGTATGTTTGCGGCCCCACGGTCTATAGCAATGTACATCTGGGTAATTGCAGAACCTTTATGTCATTTGATATGATTTTCCGGTACCTAAGGCATTTAGGGTATAAGGTGCGTTATGTTCGCAATATTACCGATGCGGGCCATTTGGTCGATGATGCTGATGATGGGGAGGACAAAATAGCGAAAAAGGCACGCTTGGAAAAGTTGGAACCGATGGAAGTGGTTCAACGTTACACGGTAGATTTTCACAACATTCTAGATCAATTTAATTTTTTACCGCCCAGCATCGAACCTACGGCAACGGGCCATATTATAGAACAGATAGAAATTGTAAAGGATATTCTAGCAAAAGGCTATGCCTATGAGGTAAACGGTTCGGTGTATTTTGATGTAGCTACCTTTAACGAAACCAATGAGTACGGCAAGTTAAGCGGCAGAAAATTGGAAGATATGGTTGCCAATACGCGCGCTTTGGCGGCACAGGACGAAAAAAAGAATCCACAGGATTTTGCCCTTTGGAAAAAAGCGGAGCCACAACATATCATGCGATGGCCCTCTCCTTGGGGAGATGGTTTTCCGGGTTGGCACTTAGAGTGTACGGCGATGAGTACCAAGTATTTGGGAGAGACCTTTGACATTCATGGGGGAGGAATGGATTTAAAATTCCCACATCATGAATGTGAGATCGCCCAGGCCGAAGCCTGTTATGGCCATTCTCCCGTGCGCTATTGGCTGCATGCAAATATGCTTACGATGAATGGTAAGAAGATGGCCAAATCTACCGGCAATAATATTTTGCCAGGAGAAATATTTAGCGGTGAAAATTCGATTCTCAGTAAGGCGTTTACCCCTTCGGTGGTTCGTTTCTTTATGATGCAGGCACATTACACAAGTATTTTGGATTTAAGCAATGATGCGTTGCTCGCATCTGAAAAAGGCTATCAACGGTTAATGGAAGCACTAACTACCCTACCAAAACTTACGGTAGGTACGAAGACTGATTTTGATATTGTAGCATGGAAACAAGGGTGTTACGATGCAATGAACGATGATTTCAATACCCCTATCCTTATCGCACAACTGTTCGAGGCGGTAAAGCGTATCAATCTTGTGAAAGAAGGAAAGGAAACCATTACCGCGGCTGACATAACCCTTTTGAAAGAGAGCATCAATGCCTTTGTCTTTGAGGTTCTCGGACTTGAAAATGAACGCGCCTCCGGAGTGGATTCCAATAAGCTGGGTGGCGTAGTCGAATTGCTCATACAATTGCGAATGGAAGCTCGGGCGAATAAGGATTTTGCAACCTCAGATAAGATCAGGGACCAATTAGCAGCGCTGGGCATACAGCTAAAAGATGGTAAGGATGGAACCACCTTCACGGTTGCTTAGTTCTCTTTTCGACCTTAACAAAAACGGAACACGGTGAAAAAAATAATGATAGCTCCATTTATTGCATTGGTCCGTTTTTACCAAATGGCTATTTCTCCGTATACCCCGGCAACATGCCGCTACTCCCCTACCTGTTCGCAATATACCTTAGACGCCCTTCGCAAGCACGGCCTTTTTAAAGGAGGTTGGTTATCCGTAAAGCGCATATTTAGTTGCAACCCTTGGGGTGGAAAAGGGTATGACCCGGTTCCTTAGTAAGTGCAAGTGCAAGAATCAAGTGGAAGAATCAAGTTCAAACTCAAACACAAGTTCAACTGCGAATTGTTAATTACCAACTACCGGCTACCTACTACCAAAAAATTGTCCATTGTTAATCGATCATTGGTCATTGAATTATAAGTGCAAGTGCAAGAATCAAGTGCAAGTGGAAGAATCAAGCGTAAGTACAAGTGCAAGAATCAAGTTCAAACTCAAACACAAGTTCAACTACGAATTGTTAAATACCAACTACCGGCTACCTACTACCAAAAAATGGTTCCTTGTTAATCGATCATTGAATTACAAGTGCAAGAATCAAGTGCAAGTACAAGTGCAAGAATCAAGTTCAAACTCAAACTCAAGTTCAACTGCGAATTGTTAATTACCAACTACCTACTACCAAAAAATAGTTCATTGTTACTTGATTATTGGTCATTGTATTATAAGTGCAAGTGCAAGAATACAACCCAAGTTCAAAAGGAGTCATACACGCGTAGTTGTGAAAAACAATCTCAGAAAAAACAGTCCTCCTTATTGAGATATTCTTAAAAGTTGAGAAAATTTAATAAAATATTAGTAGGAAAAATCTTTATTCGGTATATTTCAATCGCTTTGGCATGGCAACCATGAGTTCAACACGCGTTCGTGTCAATCGGTGATGCACATGGATTTTTTTTCCGTCAAGAGGCAACGGTACAAGCAAAAGGCAAAAACCATGGTCTCTTTTTCACCGCTTACATCGGAAGTAGCCCCCTTTATGGTGCGGTCATGCCTATTGAAAGTTTGTCTATTTAATAACCTAACACACATTCAACATGAAAAAAAATTACGCTTCCAAACACTACCTTTTAGTAGTTATTTTCTCGATGTTCATTTCTTTGCTTAGCGGACAGTACAAGGAAGGAGTGATACGAATAAAATTGAAAGAAACGAAGGCCGTTCTCATAAGCCAGGCCAAACTCACCACGTCCGCCAAAGGATATGCGATGATCGGCGACAGCGCACTGGATGCCGCCATGCAGCGTTGTAAGGCAACCGATATGAAACGTGTATTTCGCCCGGGTGGCAAGTTCGAGGCCAAACACCGTAAACATGGCTTGCATTTATGGTACGAAATCACGTTTGACAAAAACGTTCCCATTGAGAGCGCATTAAAATCATTCCAAGGCATTCAGGATATTTCGGTCCTGGAACCGGTGCATGAAAAAATAAAAATAGGCGGGGATCCCATTCCGGTGGAGGTGGCCTCACTTAATTCGCCTGCGAATGACACCTTTTATGATTATCAGTGGCATTATGAAAATACCGGATCCAATAGCGGAAATGGTGGAGGTGGCACTGTTGATGCCGATATTGATTTGCCAGAGGCCTGGACCATAGAAACTGGAAATCCGGATGTTATCGTAGCGGTCATTGATGGTGGTATTGATGTTTCCCATGAAGATTTGGCAACCAATATGTGGGTAAACGCAGGAGAAATTGCCGGGAACGGTATAGACGATGATGGCAATGGGTACGTAGATGATGTTAACGGATATGGGTTCGGTGACAGCTCTGGTACCATAGGCGCCAGCAACCATGGTACACATGTGGGCGGTACCGTTGCCGCTGTAACCAATAACAATGTTGGTGTAGCGGGCGTTGCAGGTGGTAACGGATCGGGCGATGGTGTTCGAATGATGTCATGTGCCACTTTTGGAAGTGTAACCAATGCGGGATTTGACGAAGCTTTTGTCTATGCAGCTGATAATGGCGCAGTTATCGCACAGAATAGCTGGGGATATATTCAAGCGGGGGTTTTTGACCAAAGTGTATTGGACGCTATCGATTATTTTATTGCCGAGGCAGGATACGATGCCGCTGGTAATGCCATAGGGCCGATGCAGGGAGGTATTGTCATCTTTGCCGCAGGAAACGATGGCACGGACGACGAATGGTATCCCGGATATTACGACGCCGTGATGGCCGTGGGTTCTACTGACAACAATGACAATGCCTCCTCTTTTAGCAATCGAGGGGATTGGGTAGATATAGCGGCTCCGGGGTCGACCATTGTAAGCACTTATCCAAACAACGGATATGCCTATAATAGCGGTACTTCCATGGCTTGCCCCCATGTTTCCGGGGTCGCCGCCCTGATTGTTTCTCAATACGCCGGTAACATTACCCCCACTGAAGTTTGGTCAAGGCTTGTAAACAGTACCGACCCCTTGTCTTTCGACTATTTAGGTAGTGGCCGGTTAAATGCATTTGCCTCCTTAGAAGCCGTCGGAGAACCTATTTTTCCCGACCCCAATAAAACGTATTATATTGATAACCCTAGATGGGACGTGCGTCTCGGTGCGGATGGTTCACAAGATGCCTTCACCACCTCGCGAAATACCACCGGTGATAGTGTAGAATGGACCATTACCCCCTCTCCTACCGAAGGCTATTATTACATTGATTGTGTAGGTGGTGGAAACGCACCTCGCATCAGAACCGACTTAAGTCAATTTGCCGATATGCAATCTACCAATAGCGCCGGAACATGGACCAGATGGAGTTTGACCGACGTTGGAAACGGAGAATACCAGCTTACTACCTTAAAAACCTCCGATTACATGCGAATGCGGGTCAATAGTACTGGGCAGGTAGAAACCGTAACCACCGGTTTTAACGGAAATTGGACCCGTTTTGTTTTTGTCGAAGCAGGTACCAATAGCGCCTCGGCCACCGCAAGAACCAACAACCGGAATGACTTGATAAGTGCCGCCACGGATACTAAGGTAGAAGATAGTAACACCAAGACCCTTTTATATCCCATTCCGGCAATCGATTACCTGAACGTTGCAGTTGATGAAAAAACCGACTATAGCAAGGTAGAAATTGTTGATTGGAGCGGAATGGCGTTGAAAGTGGATCCGGTTATGGATGGCAACAATATGAAAATCGATGTTAGTCGCCTTCCCAAAGGTGTTCATTTTCTACGTCTTACCGATTCTAAAGGTGCCAGCAAAGTGGTTCGATTCATACGGTAAAGAACTTATTACACATACCCTATACTAACACTGCCAACTAACGGGAACCATGGTTCCCGTTAGTTTTTTGACTACAGTTCGGTTACCCCTGTTCATATAAGAATTCAAACGCTACCTTCCCTCCGAATTATCCCTGTCGCAAGTACCAAGTACCGCAAACAGATTCCCACCAAACAGTACCATGATCACCATCTTTTGCACTTGACAGTTGTTACAACTTTTAATTGCTCAATACTATTAAAACCACCTACTTCCCTTGGGTCTATTTTAGTATCTTAGCCTTTCAAAAATAAGTTCTATGCACTTTTTAGGAATTATCTGGAATCCGAACGAAACTTTGTTTTCGATCGGCCCTTTGCAGATTAAATATTATAACCTTCTATGGATTACCGCATTTGCGGTTGGTTGGGTCATTATGAAGCGTATCTTCAGCAATGAAAAAAAATCGGTAGAACAACTTGATTCCCTTTTTATCTACACGGTCTTGGCTACCATGTTGGGAGCGCGCCTGGGACATGTTTTTTTCTATGACTGGGCATACTACTCCAATCATTTATTGGAAATTTTATTGCCGATTCGGGAAACCAGCGACGGAAATTTACTCGGCTTTATCAAAGGCTATGAGTTTACCGGTTTTACAGGACTCGCAAGCCATGGAGCAACCTTAGGTATTATCATCGGCATGTATTTTTATACTCGTAAATATCCGGAATTCAAAATGCTTTGGATTATTGACCGCATTACGATACCCATTGCCATTGGTGCTTTTTTGGTGCGTTTGGGCAACTTTTTCAATTCAGAAATCAATGGGAAAATAACAAACGAAAGTACCCTTTTTGCTACCAAGTTCCTTCGTGATTCCGATGACATGCACCCTTCGAAGGCTTTAGGGATCACCAAGGAAAAAACAGTGAACGCAGCGTACAATGCCTTGGAAAACAACCCACAATTTTCAGAGTACCTGACGCAAATACCCTATCGACACCCTGCTCAATTATATGAAGGGGTGTGCTATATTTTTATCTTTATTTTGTTGTATTACCTATATTGGAAAACAGACAAAAAGAATAAGCTAGGTTTTCTTTTTGGGCTTTTCTTCACCCTACTTTGGACTGTGCGTTTCTTTGTTGAGTTTGTCAAGAAAAGTCAAGGAGGCTTCGAAGAATCTTTGGGACTACTCTCAACCGGACAATGGCTGAGCATTCCTTTTATTTTAGTTGGGCTCTACTTTATGCTACGCCCTAATACAAGTAAATAAGTCGCCAAAAAGATTGCTGAACTATATATTTTTTAGACGCAGTGAGGTTTAAATTCATATTAAAATGAAATCTATTGGAACGTTTACCTGGTTGCTGTTGTGTATTTGGACGGTTTGCTCTTGCAAAGATGCCCCCAAAAAAGTGGTCAAGCAAGCAACAGTGGCTTTTGAAAAAGAAGGAACCCTATCCATTTTTAAGCAAAATACGGATAGCATCATAACTCATTTTGATATCGAAATTGCCGATAATGACTATGAGACCCAAACAGGCTTGATGTATCGCAATTCAATGGAACAGCAGCAAGGTATGTTGTTCATTTTCCCCAATGAAGCAATGCATTCCTTTTATATGAAGAATACCCAATTCCCGTTGGATTTGATTTATATTAAGGAAGATCTGACCATTGCCAGTTTTCAGGAAAATGCCGAACCTTTCAACGAAAACGGACTCTCTTCAAAGGTTCCGGTCAAATATGTGTTTGAAGTAAATGCCGGTTTGGTACAAAAGTGGCAACTGGCCCTTGGTGATAAAGTTGAATTTAAAAAACTGTAAGGCAATGGATTTTCTGTTGGACGGAGAAGAAAGCCGGCGATTGCTTTTTCGAAAATTGGCGCCATCTGATTTTGGGTCCTGGTTGCCTTTTCACCAAGACAAACGTACTTCCGAATTCTGGTCAGGACTGCCCGAAGATCCGAAGGCTGCCTGCGAAGAAGATATTAAACGCACCTTGTATCGCTATGAAAACGATCTGGGTGGCAGAATGGCCATCGTTCGAAAAGATACAAATGAATTGGTAGGGTTAGCGGGTTTGTTGATCCAAGAAGTAGACGACCAACGAGAAGTGGAAATTGCCTATTCGCTCTTGCCGCGATTTTGGAAACAGGGGTTTGCTACCGAAGCGGCTCAGAAAAGTAAGGCCTACGCCTTCACCCATGAACTCGCCGATTCACTCATATCCATTATACATATTCATAATACCCCTTCCCAGAAAGTAGCCCTGAACAACGGAATGGTGCTGGAGAAGACCACCACCTATAAGAACAATCCCGTACATATTTACAGAACACCTGCATGAAACGCAACCATTGGGCTATTTTAATCGATAACAGTTCGTACAAACAACATTTTGTGAACGTGTTATTGAACGGAAAACCGCCTTCTGAACTTTCCGTATTTAAGAAACTTAAAGGTTTGCTATTCTCGAAACTGGCCTTGGAACGTTTTATGGATGAAGAAGAGCGCCATGGCACCAAAATTATACATCCAGATCGCAAACAAGCGCTAAGGACCATGTCTAGCGGGGAGCAAAAAAAAGCCTTACTGAGGCATATTTTAAAAAGTAGGCCCGACTATATTATTCTTGACAATCCCTTCGATAATCTTGATAGTGAGTCCCAAGAGACACTAAAAACACAGTTGGAAGCCATAGCCCACTCGGTTCTGCTGCTACAGTTGGCCAGCCGGAAAACCGACGTACTGGCTTTTATTGAAAAAAGTGCCTTTCTTAAGGGAGACACCTTGCTTTTTGACGCCAAGGAACCGGCGTCCCTTTCGACCGAATCCCTCGCAGGGTTCAAGCAGTCCATTCCATCCCCTTTGGTAATAGATGACTATCACT
Organism: uncultured Flavobacteriaceae bacterium; assembly: GCA_947500385.1. Classification (GTDB taxonomy): domain Bacteria; phylum Bacteroidota; class Bacteroidia; order Flavobacteriales; family Flavobacteriaceae; genus Pelagihabitans. Next base: position 356,131 of record CANMSA010000001.1, read on the forward strand.
TGGAAACGCTCATTGCTTTAAAAAATGTATGCGTTTCTTATCTTGAAAAGCCCGTTTTGAATAACATTAATTGGACCATTAAAAAGGGATCTTTTTGGGAACTGCGTGGAAAGAACGGAAGCGGCAAAACCACCATTCTTTCCATGATTACAGGAGAAAATCCAAAAGCGTACGGCCAAGATCTGTATTTATTCGGGTACCAAAAGGGAAACGGAGAAAGTGTTTGGGATATCAAAAAAAGAATTGGTTATTTCACCCCATCGATGACCGATACATTTACGGGCTACCACTCGGTAGAACATATGGTAATCAGTGGCTTTAATGATTCGATCGGTTTATACCTTTCCCCTACGGCTGCACAACTTCGATTGGCCAAACAATGGCTACAGCTCATTCATATGTGGTCCTTAAAAGACCGTTTGTACCATGAACTAAGCATGGGACAAAAACGCTTGATCATGTGTGTGAGGGCCATGATCAAACACCCTACCCTCCTCATTTTTGATGAGCCCACTGCCGGACTTGACGACGCCAGCGCCGCGTTGTTTGTGAAACTCGTAAACAAATTCGCTTCCGAAAGTACTTCGGCAATTATTTTTGTGTCACATAGAAGAGAACCAGGCCTGTCCCCCGAAAATATATATCAGCTTAATTTGGGAGAAAATGGTTCTACCGGCGCTTGCCTAAGAGCATAAAAAAACCGCTGATCAATTGAAATGATCAACGGTTATCTGAAGTTTATGGAACGATTAGGCGGTTGCCTTTTCTTTTTCCTTTTTAACCGTTTCTTTTATCGGCGAAGTCACGTTCTTTTTTAGAGTGTCATACATGACTGGAGTTGCTATGAAAAGTGATGAATAGGTACCCACAATAATACCAATGATCATGGCAAACATAAAGCCTCTAAGCGATTCCCCACCAAAAGTGAAAATGGCCAATAGCACCACCAAGGTAGTCAACGAAGTATTCAAGGTTCTACTTAGCGTACTGTTCAACGCAAGGTTGATATTGTCCCCTGCTTTCCAGCCTTTCTCACCGATTATTTCACGAATACGGTCGAACACGACCACAGTATCATTCAACGAATACCCGATTACTGTTAGGATCGCCGCGATAAACGCCTGGTCGATTTCCATGTTAAAGGGCATCACCGTACCCAACAAGGAGAAAATCCCCAATACGATCATCACATCATGGAACACCGCTGTTACCGCCCCCAATGAGAACTGCCATCTTCGGAAACGCAATAAGATATACAGGAATACCACCGCTAGTGACCCGATAATCGCTAAAAACGCATTCTTCTTGATATCATCTGCAATGGTCGGCCCTACTTTTATAGATTGTAAAATCCCCAAGGCATCATCTCCACTGCCAGTTATAAAGTCTGCTTTAGACATTCCACTGGGCAAGTACTTCTGAAGGCTGGTAAAGAGCTTGTCCTGAATTTCATTATCAACCTCAATTCCTTCTACATCCACTTTATAAGGAGTGGTAATCTTTATTTGGTTTGCATCTCCATATGTTTTCACCTGGGTTCCACTGCCAAAAACCTCGTTTAATTCGGAAGCAATTTCAGAGGAGCTTACGGTTTTTTCAAAACGCACTTGATAGGTGCGCCCCCCGATAAAATCAACTCCTTCTTGCAAGCCAGTGGTCATCAATGAAAAGAGTCCTACCCCTACCAATATCAATGATATCACATAGGCAATTTTACGTTTTTTCAAGAAGTTGATATCAATGTTCTGGAACAGGCCTTTGGTCATGGCCGTAGAGAAGTCCAACCTTCTTCCTTTTCCACTGATATACCAATCTACTAAGAGACGTGTGATAAAAATTGCGGTGAACAAAGAGGTCACAATACCGATCAATAAGGTCGTCGCAAACCCTTTGATAGGTCCGGAACCAAAGATAAAGAGAATAACCGCCGTAAGACCTGTTGTAATATTCGCATCCAAAATAGAAGAAAGCGCGTTGCTAAAACCATCTGCTACCGCCTGGGCCTTTCCTTTGCCCTTGGCCAGCTCTTCCTTGATGCGTTCAAAAATTAGTACGTTCGCATCGACCGACATACCGATCGTTAACACAATACCCGCAATACCGGGCAAGGTCAAAACAGCCCCTAAACTGGTCAACACACCAAAAATCAACAAGATGTTCAACAACAAAGCAATATCGGCAAAAATCCCTGCCTTACCGTAATAGAAAACCATCCAAACCAATACAATGGCCATGGCAATCAAGAACGACATAAAACCACTTGAAATGGCTTCTTGTCCCAAAGAGGGACCTACGATTTCAGATTGAATTATTTCTGCGGAAGCAGGCAGTTTACCGGCCCGTAATACGTTTGCAATATCTTTGGTCTCATTAATGGTGAACTTACCACTAATTTCGGAATTACCACCAGAAATAGCACCTTTTGAAACTCCCGGGGCGGTATATACTTTATTATCCAGCACAATCGCTATCCCGGTCTGATTGCTATAGGCATCGCCGGTAAGTTTCTCCCATTCCTTGGCACCTTTGGTATTCATGCTCATGGAAACCGCCGGTTTACCGCCCAAATCAAAATCGGCACGGGCATCACTCACCACATCCCCGCTGATTCTTGGTTGGTTTTCCCGATTCGATTTCAGCGCATAGAGCTCTACGGTCTCCGCATTTTCAGAGGGTCGTTCCCAAAGAAACTTTACAAATTGTAAATCTGCCGGTAGCAATCTTCTAATCTCACGTTTCCTTAAATACGCTCCTACTTCTGCCGTATCCTTTATTGCCACTACCCCTACCGCGTAACTAGGGGCACCAATTTGAAACTTTTCGAACAATGGATTGCTTTGCGCAGCCAAATCCAACGAATCCTGGGATACATCCGACAATAAGGAATCGATTTCAGAATCTTCCTTTACCTCTGGCTCTTGTACCTTGGTATCGACCAAAGACCGAAGGGCCTCATTGGCCTGAAAGAAGAAGCCTTGCAAGGCCTGATTGTTGGGTTGATAGGTTTCCCAGAACTCCAATTGTGCCGTACTTGACAACAATGTCTGGGCTCTGGTAATATCTCTCGCTCCAGGAAGTTCTACCAAAATACGACCAGAAGTACCTTCTCGTTGAATGTTGGGCTGGGTTACACCAAACCCATCGATACGTTCTCGCAACACTTCAAAAGCAGACTCGATAGACTCATCAATTTTTCTGCGAATGACTTGTTTTGATTCATCATCGCTCATGTTGGCATTGATCTCCCCTTCCAGTCCGCGGGTATAGAACACATCGGGAGAAGCCAATTTGGTATCCCCTTTAATCTTATCGAATGCTTCAAAGAACAACTCCACATAGGTATCATCACTGTCCTTGGAAGCTTCATCGGCATCTACCAATGCTTTGTTAAAAGCGGGGTTCTTGGTGTTGTTCGCCAAGCCTTTCAAGATATCTTTTACCGAAATCTGAAGGGTTACGTTGATACCTCCTTTAAGATCCAAGCCCTTGTTCAGCTCTTTTTTCTTGGCTTCATTATAATTGGTATAGCCTAAAATGCTATTCTCCCCAATAGAATCCAAGTACTTGGCCTCCAGTGCCTCCCGCTTGGCAAGATACTCCTCATCTGAATCGGGAATACTGCTCACAGCAAATGCTTCCGCCTTATTCTCTACATTATTCGTAATGAAGGTATAGGAAAGTTGATAGATGCTTACAAGACCGAATAACAGGCCAAAAAGCTTTATAAGTCCTTTATTTTGCATGGGTTACATATATTAATTGGATGCTTTTTCTAACAGCCTGCAAATATATGATTTTCCCGTAGGATTTGACAACATATTTAGGAGTTATTCCTTTTAGCCTCAAAGGAAATAGCTGTTTTAACTAAAAAAGGCAACTCCGGAAATGGGTTGCCTTTTATTATCTATAATTGAAAAGCCTTATAACTCTAATAAGCCATTCGTTTTCGTCACCCCTTCGGCGCTTTCTTTCATTTTTGCCTTTTCGGCATCGCTCAAAGGCACATCCACTATTTTTTCAATTCCGTTACTTCCCAATACTACCGGTACTCCAATGCATAAATCGGATAGGCCGTACTCGCCTTCCAAGTAGGTAGAACACGGGAAAATTTTCTTCTGGTCACAGGCAATGGCCTGTACCAAACCTGAAACTGCCGCGCCCGGGGCATACCAAGCACTGGTACCCAAAAGTCCTGTAAGCGTTGCACCACCGACTTTGGTATCTTCGGCAACCTGCTTCAAACGATCCGCAGATAAGAATTCAGATACTCGAATACTATTTCTGGTTGCATGAGAGGTCAAAGGGACCATTCCTTTATCACTATGCCCACCAATGACCATACCATCTACATCTGAAATAGGCGCTTCCAAAGCCTCTGCCAATCGGTACTTGAAACGGGCACTATCCAAAGCACCACCCATACCTATGATTCTATTTTTTGGAAGATCAGTGGTCTTGTGTACCAAATAGGTCATGGTATCCATAGGATTGCTCACTACGATCATGATTACATTCGGAGAATGTTCGATCAAGCTTGCAGATACGGTTTTTACAATACCGGCATTGATGCCAATCAACTCTTCACGGGTCATTCCCGGCTTACGAGGAATCCCGGAGGTAATAACGGCAATATCACTACCGGCCGTTTTTGAATAGTCATTGGTAACACCCGTAATCTTGGTGTCAAAAGCATTTAAAGAGGCACATTGCATCAAATCCATTGCCTTGCCTTCGGCATAGCCTTCTTTAATGTCTAACAAAACAACTTCTGAGGCAAAATTCTTAATCGCGATGTACTCTGCACAACTAGCACCTACTGAACCAGCTCCTACTACGGTAACTTTCATGTATCTATTTTTAATAATTGTTAATAGTCAAACAAACCTTTCACGATTCGAACAATCATTTAAGGATGTCATGACATATGAATACTTTAATTGGTTTCTATTTTTGGGAGGTCAAAATTACGCATTCTTTGGTAAAAACCTGCCACGAACATGCACTTTAATCGACCCTAATGCACAATTTTAGACTCGTTGAAATGCACGAAGTCTTAAAAAAAACAACCATTCAACGAAGAAAATCCGAATAAGTTGCCATACGTCGATTTTTAACAATACCCCTTCGTTCAAACTCGTTACTAAAAATAAGAGACCCCGAATCTTAAATTAACCTACGTTATGAAAAAGTTATTTTCGCTATTGGCCATCATTGGCATCATCTTAGCGAGCAATTGTTCCCGCATCCCGGAAAACAACGACCCGATTATCGGGTACTGGGAAAAGGTAGATGTGCAGACGCAAGAACAGACCGGCAAACAGACCATTTTACAGAAATGGACCTTCAACGATGCCTATTTGGGCAGATACAATCACGAAGTAAACAGAAAAGAGACCATTAAAACGGATTTTAAATGGACCGAAACCGATGGGTTGTATACCATTTCTTATCCCGGTACCGACCTCCCAGATCAAACCGTTTCTATGCAACAAACGGCAGATGGAGAAATCTTAAAAGATGCCCAAGGCGCTACGGTAGCCATTCGAAATTAATCTTACACATTCTTACATACACAAAAACCCCGCAACAATTTGTTGCGGGGTTTTTAAATGATAGTTGTTCTAAGCTTATTTTGATGCGCCGCTTTCGGCTTCTAGAACAAACTCCGAATAATCCAATACGTAGACTCCCAAAAGGCTCCACTTGAATTTATGATCGGCATATTTGGCTTTGAACTGCTCATTATCCATAAAGAGTGCTTCAAAATGCTCGTCGAAATCTTTCTTTGTCAACCAAAGTACTTCCTCGTTTCCTTTCTTAATGTAATAGGATTTTGCAATACCTCCGGCCAATTTCATTGATCCGATACCGATACTAGCGGTTTGCTTTGCGAATGGATCTGAAAAAACCTGTATTACAGTGCTGTACTTAGGGTTTACCACCTGCATTAAGAACTCTGCAGGATCTTTCTTATTTTTCAAGGATACCGTTTCATTGGTGTACATGGTATACCCCTTATTCAAATGCTTGGAGGCATCGCTTCTGCCCCATTTGGTGGCATCGTTGAAATAGGAACTTTGCTTCCCCAATTTATCCAAACCGGATGGCGCCATATATAAACTGGCAATATCGGCTGCTACGATTTCTACTTTTTTCTTGCCTTCCTCAATAATTTTAAGTCTCTTGATCTGTCCTTTTTTGTAATCCACATCCTTAATGTTTCCTTCGATCTTGGTACCGTCTTTTAAGGTAACAAAAGCTGGTTTCTTTCTTGAGTAGGAAGTATAGGTTGGGTCGAATGCAGCCTGCTTTTCTCTTTCTTTTAAGTCTTCTTGCCCAAAGCAGACCATGCTGGACACAAATAATAACATTGATACTAATTTTACTTTCATAATAAGAATTTAGGAGATTTAATTAATTATACCCCCTAAAGTAATTCGTCCGCCAGTGGCGGACGAATTTTTGTTGTGAAAGCACTATATCTTATACATCAATGTTCGCATAGACAGCATTTTTCTCAATAAACTCTCTACGAGGTGGTACCTCATCGCCCATGAGCATGGAAAAAATACGATCTGCCTCGGTAGCATTCTCAATAGTGATCTGTCGCAGTGTTCTAAAGTCGGGGTTCATGGTAGTATCCCACAATTGTTCCGCATTCATCTCCCCTAGACCTTTATAGCGCTGAATGCTCACGCCACCACTATAGCTATTGGCAATAGTATCTCGCTCCTCATCATCCCAGGCGTATTGTTTTTTACTTCCCTTTTTTACCAGATACAATGGGGGCGTCGCGATATATACATGACCACCTTCGATCAATTCGCGCATATAACGGTAAAAGAAAGTAAGAATCAGTGTTTCGATATGACTACCGTCTACATCGGCATCACACATGATTACTACTTTATGATACCGCAGTTTATCGATATTCAATGCTTTGCTATCCTCCTCGGTACCGATGGTAACTCCAAGAGCCGTATAGATATTCTTGATTTCTTCGTTTTCAAATACCCGGTGTGGCATCGCTTTTTCCACATTCAAAATCTTACCCCTTAAAGGCAAGATTGCTTGAAAATTTCGATCACGGCCTTGCTTGGCCGTACCACCAGCCGAATCTCCCTCTACCAGGAACACCTCGCAAACCGTAGGGTCTTGTTCGGAACAATCGGAAAGCTTCCCGGGAAGCCCTCCAATACTCATAACGGTTTTACGCTGTACCATTTCGCGTGCCTTTGTCGCCGCATGGCGGGCCTGGGCAGCAAGAATTACCTTTTGCACGATGGTTTTGGCGTCATCGGGATGTTCTTCCAAATAATCCGTCAACATCTCGGAAACAGCCTGGGAAACCGCCGAAGACACTTCCCTGTTCCCCAATTTGGTTTTCGTTTGTCCTTCGAACTGCGGTTCTGCCACTTTCACGGAAACGATTGCCGTAAGTCCTTCACGGAAATCATCTCCCTGAACCTCAAACTTCAACTTATCCAACATACCGGAAGTATCGGCATACTTTTTTAAGGTACTGGTAAGCCCTCTTCTAAAACCGGATAAATGGGTTCCTCCTTCATGTGTATTGATATTGTTGACGTAAGAATGCAGGTTTTCGGTATACGACGTATTGTACACCATGGCCACCTCTACCGGTATGCCATTCTTTTCCCCTTCAATAGAGATAATATTCTGTGTAAGTTGCTCTCGGTTCCCATCTAAGAATTTTACAAACTCTTTTAAACCTTCATTGGAGAAAAAGGTCTCCCCAACATAGCCACTTTCACTTTCTTTGTCTTTCTGACGCTTGTCCATTATACTAATGGTGACTCCTTTGTTCAGGTAAGCAAGCTCACGCATACGATTTGCCAGCGTCTCGTAACTGTATTCTATGGTCTGTGTAAATATCGTTTCGTCGGGATGAAACGTCACCACCGTACCGCGTTCGGTCGTCTCACCGATGGTCTTCACAGGATAAAGTGCTTTGCCTCTTTCATACTCCTGCTCCCATATCTTGCCATCGCGATATACGGTTGCCCTGAGATGGTTTGACAGGGCGTTCACACAAGAAACCCCTACCCCGTGAAGACCACCGGATACTTTATAAGAATCCTTATCAAACTTTCCGCCCGCCCCAATTTTGGTCATCACGACCTGCAGTGCGGAAACACCCTCTTTTTTATGCAGACCAACGGGGATACCTCGACCATTGTCTTTGGTGGTGATCGAATTGTCTTCGTTTATAACAACGCTGATAGTATCGCAATGCCCTCCCATTGCCTCATCGATAGAGTTGTCGACTACTTCATACACCAAATGGTGCAGTCCGCGGACCCCTACGTCCCCTATGTACATGGAAGGCCGCATACGTACATGCTCCATACCTTCTAATGCCTGAATACTATCGGCCGAATAATTTTTCCTATTTGCTTCTTCGCTCATAAATTTAAAGTTGTTTTTTAAAGCGGGTCCCTATTTGAAAGAGCCACCACTACACTTCTAATTTTGCAATCTTACAAATATACGGAAAACCCTATAGAATATAGCCTTTCACCCATTCAATGAATTTGAAGTTATCAACAAATAATGTGGAAAAAACGAGGGTTGGTCCGTTGGAAAAATGGTAGGATTTTACATGGTATTTATACCCTAAAAATCATTCTAAAATGGATAGCCGGTTCCCTACCTTCTACAAACCAAAAGACCCTGGCCATACTGAAAGGAAGTTCAGCACGTAAGCCAGGGTCAATTGACTAATTAAAATAAAAACTGAATGAAACAGAATTTACGTTGCTTGGAGCCCGGTTTGTTCGGTTTTATCCCAAAACCAGCTCCTTGTTTGCCCATCTAGGGCCATAATATCATTTATTTGTCATAGGCATCGGCATGTACTTGTGCTACCGCCCTACCAGACGGGTCGTTCATATTTTTGAATGCTTCGTCCCACTCCAAGGCTATTTTGGTGCTACAGGCCACCGAAGGCTCTTGCGGCACGCACAATGCCGCCGCATCACTTGGGAAATGCGACTCAAATATAGAGCGGTAATAGAACTCTTCTTTATTCGTAGGCGTTTGTAATGGGAACCTGAACTTGGCATTTGCCAATTGCTCATCGCTCACAGCCGTTTCGACCACTTCTTTAAGGGTATCTATCCAACTGTAGCCAACACCGTCTGAAAACTGCTCTTTTTGGCGCCACGCGACACTTTCGGGCAACATATCTTCGAACGCTTTACGAACTACCCACTTTTCCATTCGCTCCCCGTTGATCATTTTATCCTTAGGATTGATTCGCATGGCTACATCCATGAATTCTTTGTCAAGGAACGGCACACGCCCCTCAATACCCCAGGCGGCCAAAGATTTGTTGGCCCGCAAGCAATCGTACATATGAAGCTTGTCTAACTTGCGTACCGTTTCTTCGTGAAAATCTTTTGGACTCGGCGCTTTGTGAAAATATAGATAGCCACCAAAAAGCTCATCGGCCCCTTCCCCTGACAATACCATTTTGATCCCCATCGATTTAATGACCCGCGCCATTAAATACATGGGCGTAGAGGCTCGTATCGTCGTAATATCGTAGGTTTCCAAGTTGAAAATCACATCCTTGATCGCATCCAGACCCTCTTGAATCGTAAACTTAATCTCATGATGTACCGTTCCGATATGATCTGCAACCTTGCGGGCGGCAGCCAAATCGGGAGATCCTTCGAGGCCCACAGAAAAGGAATGCAGCTGTGGCCACCAGGCATCTACGGTATCCCCAGACTCGATTCGCTTCTGGGCATATTTCTTGGCCACGGCAGAGGTCACCGAAGAATCCAAACCTCCGGATAGCAACACGCCATACGGTACATCGCTCATTAGCTGCCGGTGCACTGCCGCTTCCAAGGCTTCCTTTATTTCCTGAATACTGGTGGCATTTTCTTTGACCGCTTCATACTCCATCCAATCCCGTGAGTACCATTTTTTGAACTCCCCATCGCTACTATGTAGGTAATGTCCCGGAGGAAAAAGCTCTATTTTGGTACATGTACCTTCCAACGCCTTGAGTTCGGAAGCAACATAGAACGTTCCGTTCTGATCCCACCCTATATATAAGGGTATTATTCCCATATGGTCACGCGCAATAAAATACTCATCCTTTTCAGTATCGTAAATAGCAAACCCGAAAATACCGTTCAGCTCATCTACAAAATCGCATCCTTTTTCTTGATACAATGCCAAAATAACCTCACAGTCGGAAGCAGTCTGAAAGTCATATACCCCATCGAACTGCTTTCGCAGCTCCTGATGGTTATAGATTTCGCCGTTTGCCGCCAGTACCAACTTCCCATTGGGACTGTACAAAGGTTGTTTCCCGGACGCAGGGTCTACAATGGCCAAACGTTCATGGGCCAAAATCGCCTTGTCATCTGCATAAATTCCACTCCAATCCGGACCGCGATGTCTAATTTTCTTAGACATTTCCAATAACTGAGGTCTTAACACATCCGTACTTTGTTTTACATCAAAAGCACATACAATTCCACACATAGCAAATATTTTATATCAATTCTTAAACAAAGATGTCTATTAACTTTCAAATATAAAACACAAATACACTATTTGACTATAAATTATAACTTTAAAATCAACATATAACATCTATTATTAGTATTTGACCTAATTTGAAGTAAAAATGAACTATTCTGTAAGTTGGTAGAATTTTAACGACTTTTTAAAAGATTTTAAAGTGAGAGATCACTAGTTTTGAACACAAACCCTGATATAAAATTGGGAAAAAACGAAAACCTATTATGAAAAAAGTATTTACCCTTGCCATGATGGCAATCGCTTTGGTATTTTCCACCGAGGCCAATGCTCAAGATTTTAGCGGATTGGATAAAAGTCCGATGGATGCCGCTTCGTACCCTTCTGATTACAAAGTAGCGGAAAAAGCAGTTCGAATTATTTACAGTCGTCCACAACTCAAAGGGCGATCGCTAGCGGAACTAGCCAAGCCAGGTGAAGTATGGCGCACCGGAGCCAATGAAGCTCCCGAGATTACTTTTTACAAAGACGTTACGTTTGGAGGTGAGAATGTCAAAGCTGGTACCTATGCGCTTTTGACCATTCCAGGTGCAAAGGAATGGACCGTTATTTTGCATAACAATTTGAACCAATGGGGTTCTTACTTTTATAAAGAAGGTGGCGATGTGGCGCGTGTAAGTGCCGGTGTTTCTTCAGGAGACAAATCGCTTGAAGCCTTTTCTGTTGCCTTTAAAGAGGTTGATGGGGGAGTTCATTTGGTAATGGGATGGGACAAAACCCGTGTTGCCGTGCCAATTACGATGTAAGAGAAGATTCATTTAAAAAACCCAAAGCCTTTCGGTTTTGGGTTTTTTTATGGCTTTTTTTCAGATTCCTTAAAGCCGTTTATTCCGCCACTTCGCCCGCGATAAAAGTCTGCTCGGCTTCAATGGTGGGTATTTGCGCCAATGGCACCTGCATAAGATCATCACTATAAATGGTAAAATCGGCCCACTTCCCTAGTTCGATACTTCCTTTTTCATCCTCTTCAAAATTGGAATATGCGGCCCAGATGGTCATACCTCTTAAAGCTTCTTCCCGAGTCAAGGCATCCTGTATTTGAAATCCGCCTTCCGGATAATCGTCCAAATCCTTTCTAGCCACCGCAGCATAAAATGTTAGGAACGGACTCACCTGTTCCACCGGGAAATCGGTCCCCAATGCGACGATACCGGCTTTCTCCAATAACTTTTTAAACGCGTAAGCCCCCTTCACCCGCTCGGCACCAACCCTTTCTTCTGCCCAATACATATCACTGGTGGCATGGGTAGGTTGTATCGAAGGAATGATTCCATCTTTGAAATAATCAAAATCAGCCGAATCGATTACTTGCGCATGTTCCACTTTCCACCGTCTATCGGGTTTATCTTTCAGCACGTTCCGGTACGCCCTCAACACCACGGCATTCGCCGAATCTCCAATGGCATGTGTATTCATTTGATATTCGGAAATGGCCAAACGCCTGGCCAAATCCTCGATTTCATCCACCGGGGTTATCATGGCCCCGTAATGCCCCCATTTATCCGAATAGGGCTTTTTCAATGCAGCCCCTCTAGATCCCAGCGCTCCATCTCCATACACTTTTATTGAACGTACATTTAAGCGATCGGTCTTCACCGGCCCTTTGTAAATAAAGTGATCCACATCTTCCTTATTATTACTGACCATGGCATATATACGAATTGATAACGCTCCTGCTTGCTGGAGACTATCGATCAATGCAATGGTCTCCCGATCGATACCAGCATCATTGACAGTGGTAAGGCCATAGCTAAAACAGATGTTCTCAGCATCTTTTAGCGCCTGTATCTTGGTAGCTAAACTAGGCGGCGGCGTCACCGAATCGATCAAACGCATAGGGTTATCTACCAAAACTCCCGTGATTCCATTAGGGTCTTTTACAATTTCACCGCCATCAATCGTGGTATTCCACGCAATACCGGCCATATCCAAAGCTGCTTGATTTACGAGATAGGCATGACCATCTACACGCTCCAAAGCGACGGGTATAGCCGGGAATAGGGCATCCAATTCTTTTTTGGTTGGAAATTCCTTCACCTCCCAATCGTTCTGGTCCCATCCGCGACCTCGAATAAATTCACTGGGATGCTCTGTCTGGAATTGGGTAACACGATCTAATACCTCCCGATAACTTTTGGTTCCGGTAAGATCCACCACTTGCTGGTTTAATCCCAAGCCATAGAAATGGCAATGGGCATCGATCAAACCCGGAGTAATCGTACGGCCATCGGCATCGAACAAACGTTCTGAAGTATATACTTTTCTCACTTCCTCGGAAGTACCGATTGCTATGAATTTACCATTTTTTACCGCAAAGGCTTCTGCCTTTGAGAAACCCTCGTCTACCGTGTAGATATTGGCATTGAACACCACTAAATCCACTTCTTCCTTCAAGTATTCGCAACTCGTTAAAACGAGTGTCAATAAAACCACTATTTTTTTCATCCCCCTTTACGTTAAGTGTTGCTAAAAGTAAGGAAAAAAACAGTTTAAAAATGAAGCCCTATGAAGTAACCAAGGTACTTCATAGGGCTTCATATATCATATGAGCACTACTTACTCTCCTGCTGAAAGCGTTTTTTCCCCGGTCACCTGAAACACGCCCTCATCTGTTGTGGTTGTTCCTGAAAGCTTGCTCCCATTCGCCGTTAGCGCTACCATTACTTTCTGCCCTTCGACCATGATGTGAAAAGTCATTGTATTTTTTTTGATTACAATCTCATTTGCCATGAACGTAGCTTTGCCCACCTGCACTTGTGCCTTGTAGGTCTTGCCTTCTTTAAGCACCAGCAAAAACCCTTTTTCATATCCTTCGGGTGCACCTTGCAAGGTATAGGACCAGCCGCCAACAAAGGAATCCTTTGCGAGCAACGTCTTTCCAGTGGTGGTAGCGACCGTTTCAACAGCGCTTGAATTAAAGGGAACGGCGAAAAGCATGAGCATAAAAACAAATAAAGTGTAGTATTTTTTCATTTTGTAGATTTTTAAGGTTTGTGTTTAAAGTCGTTTCGTAAATGTATTGATTATTTATGGTAATTATTACAAGGACCATGCCGAAACCAATGGCCCTTTTATATGGCTCACTTTTATACGTACATTTTCGAAATACCAAGGAACATGTACCTTCACCAAAGGTCATTATGCATCTTATACGTTTGGTCTATATCAAAAATAAGGATTATACTGAATGAAAATAGTTTCAAGAAGGTACTGTCACACCGATAACCGCAAAAGGTTTCCTAGCTTTGCACCACCGATTACTTCCATAAACGATCAAACATGAACACACAACAAGAATACACGCTGATAGGGGCCGGTATTATGAGCGCAACCCTTGGGGTTCTTTTAAAACAATTGCAGCCCACTTGCAGCATCACCATCTACGAACGACTTGATCGGGTTGGTGCGGAAAGCTCCGATGCTTGGAACAATGCAGGGACCGGCCATTCCGCATTTTGTGAGCTCAACTATACCCCGGAGGACGAACAAGGGGCAGTTGACATATCCAAAGCCTTAAAAATTAGTGAGGCGTTTGAAATCTCGAAACAGTTTTGGGCCTATTTGGTTGAACAACAGCTGGTAAGCACTTCGGTTCCTTTTATCAATGATATTGATCATATGAGTTTTGTATGGGGTGAGGGGAATAGGGCTTTTCTTAAAAAGCGATATGAATCACTAAGGGCCTATGGTATTTTTGAGGATATGGTACATTCTGAAGATTTTGAACAAATCGCGGAATGGGTGCCCCTTATGATGCAGGGCAGAGATCCCAGCGAAAAAATTGCCGCTACCCGGATGGCCATCGGTACCGATGTAAATTTCGGGTCCATTACACGCCGCTTGATCAAGTACCTGGAACGTTGCGATTCGGTACAGGTACATCTAGGGCATCAGGTAGAAGATTTACGTCAAAAAGAAACCGGGGAATGGGAAATAGACGTCAAAAATCTTCGTACGGGCGAAGAGCACACTGCCGATAGTGCCTTCGTGTTCATAGGCGCCGGCGGTGGCGCTTTAAAACTGCTAGAAAAATCGGCTATCCCCGAAGGCGAAGGCTATGGTGGATTTCCGGTAAGCGGACAGTTTTTGAAGTGTACCAACCCCCTAGTAACCTTGCAGCATGAAGCCAAAGTGTATGGAAAGGCCGCGGAAGGGGCACCCCCGATGTCCGTACCCCATTTAGACACCCGCATGCTGAATGGGAAACGCTCCCTCCTTTTTGGTCCCTATGCCGGTTTTTCAACGAAATTCCTTAAAAACGGTAGCTACCTAGATTTACCGCTTTCCATAGATGCCCATAATATCTTCCCGATGCTGTCGGCGGGAATTCATAATATATCCCTTACCAAATATCTGATCGAACAGGTTGTTCAATCACCGGAAGAACGTTTTAAAGCACTTCAAAAATACTATCCTGAAGCACGCTTTGAAGACTGGGAACTAATCACCGCAGGACAACGGGTACAAATCATAAAAAAGGATCCAAAAGAGGGGGGTGTTCTTAAATTCGGGACCGAAATTGTCTCGAGCAAGGACAATACCCTTGCCGCTTTGCTAGGGGCTTCCCCAGGGGCATCTACATCCGTTTCAATAATGTTGGATTTGCTAAAGCGCTGTTTTCCAAATGAAATGGCTTCGCCCTCTTGGCAAAATAAACTACGGGAGATGATTCCAAGTATTGGAAAGTCATTGATTTCTGACCGAGACCTATGCAAAAGAACAAGAAACCGAACGACTGCGGTATTGAAATTAGAGGGGTGAGCCATGCACTATGGGAACCAATGTCGCCTGACTACTTACGAGATCGACCGCGCTTTTTTTCTTTTAGTTTCACATAGACCAGCTTCTTACGACCGCGGGAGTCCTCCCGTCTTTCTACCTCAAAGTTTTTGATAGCACTTATTAGAGGGGTCAATTTTTGATAGCCATAGTTCCGAGAATCAAAATTGGGTTGTTTCTTTTGTAACAAACTCCCCACATCTCCCAGAAATGCCCAGCCGTCATCGTCCGCCAAATCGTTGATGGTATTGGATATCCACCTGATTTCTTTTGCCGTAATCTTATCGATGGCTATTTTTCCGTTTTCCTCCTCCTTGACCGTGTCGGTATTATTGTCTTCTTGTGAGCGGTTCTTGAGAATCTCTATATAGATGAATTTGTCGCAAGCCACTATAAACGGATTAGGCGTCTTTTTCTCTCCAATCCCAAATACTTGCATTCCCGCTTCCCGCAGTCTTGTCGCTAAACGTGTAAAGTCGCTATCACTGCTTACAATACAAAAACCATTTACCTTCCCGGAATATAGTACGTCCATCGCATCAATGATCATAGCGGAATCGGTCGCATTTTTTCCTTGGGTATAGCCATACTGTTGAATGGGGGTTATGGCATTTTCCAATAGTACATTCTTCCATTTACCCAAACGCGGATTGGTCCAATCCCCATATATGCGTTTAATGGTAGGGTTCCCATACTTGGCGATTTCTTCCATCATTTCCTTTACGTAGGCAGATGGTATATTATCGCCATCGATCAATACAGCCAAGTTTAAATCCATGCTTCTATTCCTTATGGTTGCTTATAGCAGTGCTTGTTTACCCAATTGAGTTGGTTCTATGCAAGTTAGCTTGTTTTTATGATGATTGCTAACGTGCATCCTATCTTTTAAGGAATGATGCCCATTTGCCGTAAAGCTTTGTAGGTAATTGTTTTTCGAATCTCAGGGAAATGTTTCATTTCAAAAGCATCCTCGGGTTCTATATTCGTAGCAAAGAAATACACTTCTTCTTCTTTTTCAACAAACCCGACAAACCAACCGTTGTTTTGCCCTCCAGAAATAGACCATCCTGTTTTTCCACTGATGCGATAGTCCTTATGTTCGTTCATCACCATTAATTGCTTCATAAGTGTTTCGGTGCGTTTTGATATGCTAAGTTTTGAATGGTACAAACGGTTCAAAAAATCAATTTGTTCAAAGGGTGTTATCCGCGAAGCCCCTGTCAACCAAAACATATCAATGGTCGTAGCATCCACTGCCATTTTCCCAAAGCGTAGTTTATGCACATATTCGTTCATACGGTCGGCCCCAATTTTCCTCGCTATTTGCTGGTAACAGGGCACGCAGGATAGGTGAAATGCTTCTCGTAGATTCAGGTCTTGCTCCCATACCGGCAAGGCCCTAGGTTCACCGTTCCATTTAAAGACGACCGTATCGCTTTTTACAACCGCTGTTTCAAGGGCGATCATTGAATTGGGGATCTTAAACGTAGATGCCGGTAACTTACCGGTTTTTGACCAGCCGAAATCATTTGAATAAAAGGTTTCTTTTGCAGGATCATATAGTAGAATGGCTCCTTTCAGATGGGTGCTATCTAAAATAGTTTGAAATGCCTCCATCACAATTTCCTTTGATTTCATTACCCGATTTACAGGCTTTGAAACATTTTTACTTTTTTCGGAACAGGCGAAAAGCCCTCCTACGAACAGGTAAAGAAAACATTGTTTCGTTATAGACATCTCTTTTCTAATTTTATGCACCGTTACGATCGTCACTGCGGTTTCTAAGACTTTTTAAAGTTACTATGAATACTGTATTAATAAAATTAAAAAAGGCGCCATTAGATGGCGCCTTTTCCCAAAATAACTGCACTTCTACTCACAGTCCCAATTGTGAATACTCTTCAATATCATTGATATTTTCATTTCTTTAAGATAAGTACTGCCCGTCGGGGGACGGACAGCACCTTTCTCCCAAATTTAGAGTACCTCTACTCACAATTAAAAACCATCACCACCGGCCAAGTTTGGAGTTTGGTGGTGATTGCTCATCGCATGAAAGGGCACTCCACTATTCTACTACTACGAATTCCGATCTTCTATTTTTTTGATGTTCGGCTTCGGTACATTTTTTTGTATTATCACAATCATTCGTTAATTGCGATTCGCCATATCCCATACCCGTCATACGTTCTTCCCTGACCCCTTTGGAAACCAAATAGGCAACTGTTGCTTTTGCCCGGCGGTCGGAAAGACGGTTGTTATAGGTATCGCTCGATCGGCTATCGGTATGAGAACGTACTTGAATCTTTACTTGATCGTTTTCCAACAAAAAAGATACAATTTGATCCAATACGCTCTGCGCATCCTCACGAATATAGGCCTTGTTCAAGTCAAAGTAAATAAGGTCTATATTCAAAAAACTGGTTAAATTGGTACCAATGGCCACACCTTCTTTCATTGGAACCAGCCAAAAATCAACGGCGGTTACAGATTCTTCTTCCCGGTTGTCAACGGCAAGGGTTTCCTTATCGTACTTTTCCTTGGTTGCGATAACCGCATACTGACCAGCGCCACAGTCGCTTTGCAGTACAAAAGTGCCATCTGTTCCAGAGGTTGTTTCCTCCAATATCGTATTTGAATCGTCATATAGGATCACCAAGGCGCCGGCAACCGTTTCCTGCGTCTCCTTATCTCTTACGACCCCGGAGATTTCACTGCCGCAGTTCATATCGAGAGGCTTTGTTTCAAGGATCGCATAGATATCATCCCCACCTTTGCCGCCCTTTCGGTTCGAAGCAAAGTATCCTTTTTTGCTTTCGGAATTGATAATGAACGAAAAATCGTCGGCCGTACTATTTACCGGTTCACCTACATTAACTACATAAGGGTCTTGGCCGAGTCGTGTTGCAAAAATATCGAGCCCCCCTAGCCCAGGATGACCATCGCTTGAAAAATACAGAACGTTTTCCCTAGTTATATATGGAAACGTCTCTTTACCCTCCGTATTGATTTTGGGACCTAAATTGGTGGGAATACCAAAGGTGCCGTCAGGATGTATGTCGACCACGAAAATATCGGATTGTCCAAAAGTACCCGGCATATCCGAAGAAAAATACAGCTTATCACCTGCCTTGTTAAGGCTGGGATGCGCTACCGAGTAATCCTCACTATTGAAGGGGAGCTCCCTTATATTTCCCCATTGACCGTTCTCAAAAGTAGCCTTATAGAGTTTTAAGCGACTAATTCCTTTGACATCGCGGGCAAAATTGTTGTTCTTGGTGTTGTTACGGGTAAAGTATACCGTTTTGCCATCGGGTGTGAACGCAGTAGACGATTCATGTGCCCTTGTGTTCAGCTTATCGGAAAACTTTTGAATGGTTCCAAAATTGGCTTCATCGATCGGGGAAGCTGTATAAAGGTTTAAAAAACGTTTTTTATTCCAAGCATGTATCTCGCTCGAGCCTAAACTACTATCTCTAGAAGATGAAAACACCAGTGCTTCGAGCATAAAAGAAGGTGCAAATTCCGACTCGGGAGAATTGATGACCATATTGTTGATATCGAAACGGTTCGATCGTTTATTGATTCGTTTTATATAATCTCGGTTTTTAGCGTATGCCTTACCACGAATATCGTCGTTTTTGGCAGCTATGAGTTTCTCCATCCAACGATTTGATTCGGTATAATTCCCCACCGATTTAAGGGTAAGGGCAAAACGGTGCATATGTTCAACATCAAATGCACTTTCATCTTTTTCCGCCATTTTCCCAAACCAGGAAGCGGCTTTTTCATAGTCCGCGTTATAGTAATGGGAATCGGCCAGATTTTGATACGCCTTGGGTTTATCGTATCCCTGAGCGATCGCTTTTTCGTACAGTTCGGCAGCTTGTGAAAAATCATACCGTGCAAAACTTTTATCGGCCAATTTGATTTTTCTATTCTGCCCATAGGTCCACAGAGTACCTACTAGTAGGAGGCAAAAGAAGCAGTTTGATTTTAGGTTCATCTTGTTTAGTCTATATAAGTCATTTTGCGGGGAAGAATTTTAAATTGTTTTTGATTCCTTAAAAAAATCGGGGTGTCAAGACTCCGGATGCCTTTCTTCTTAGTTCGTATCTAAGAAAAACTTCAAAAGATCCGTCATTGAAAGTGGCATCGCCCAACTCCGTCGTTTCTTTATCATAGGCGAGACCCAGCATTAATTGATTCGTTATTTGAAAACCGAGCAAACCGCTTAATGCTGCATCCCATCTATAGGCCGCTCCAAGGGAGAACTTTTCATTGAGCAAGAAACTGGCGGATAGGTCGGCCTGTAAGGGCGCCCCCGTCACCATCTTGAACAGAACGGCCGGTTTAAATTTTAAATTCGAATTCAGATCGAACACATAACCCGAAATGAGGTACCAGTTCATGCGCTCACTTGCCAAAAAGGATGCGTCCTCCGAGGCATTATCAAAATGTTCGGTTTCCAAAAAATTCGGAACGGAAAGTCCCATGTAAAAGTGATTGGTGTGATAGTATACCCCAGCTCCGAAATTCGGTGAGAATTTTTTATCTACGTTCAACATCCCATTGGCACCTTGTTCCATCGTAAAGCCCGCCAGACGGGAAAAATCAATACTTAATAAGTGCCCGCCCGCCTTGAGTCCAAAGGAGAGTCTTTTGGTATCTGACAACGGAAGCGTATAGGAAAAAGCTACATCGATATTTGTTTCTTGACTGGTCTTGTTCCCTATTTCATCATTTACCAAAGCGAAACCAAGGCCCACTCTTTTTCCCACAGGGGAATGCAGATTAAGCGTTTGCGTTTTGGGTGCTCCTTCTAGCCCGATCCATTGGGAACGATGTAACGCCGCCGCGCTAAACACACCCCGGGAGCCTGCGTAGGCAGGATTCACTACCATTGTATTATACATATATTGGGTATACTGCGCATCTTGTTGTGCCGAGGCACCTTCAATGGCAAGTACAAGCAACAATATGCTAGTTAAAAAATTCTTCATGATTGGTTTTTTAAAGATTTGGTTTGATTAACGATTGATATAGAGGTAACCCGATTTGGTAATTGTGTTGCCATCATCGGTATAATTGATAATGAAATAGTATACCCCTACAGGTAGTTGATTGTTTTCTTGAATGGTTACCCTACCGTTGGATTGACCATTGAACACATTTCCTTCGTTATCATATCCTTTCGCAGAAAACACCTTCACGCCCCAACGATTGTAAATGTCGACCGTATTGTCCGGATATTGTTCAATGTTTTTAATTCGAAAGAAATCATTGATACCATCCGCGTCCGGTGTCATTAACTCATTCTCGATCTCGATGCCACAGGCAATTCCATCGGGGGGCGTTCCTCCCAACGAATCACATGGATCTAAAGGATCGGTATTATCATTGGTTTCCGTCCCATCCGGAATTGAATCTCCATCGGTATCGACGTTTTCAGGGTCGGTGCCTAATTTCTCCTCTTCGCCATTGGTAAGCCCATCATTATCACAGTCACTGGTAGCAAGTGGTGTCCCGTTTATAGAATCACAGTCTTCCAAGGGGTCGGTATCGTCCACCACTTCTTGCCCATCGGCAATGCCATCATCATCTGTATCATCGTCATTGGGGTCGGTACCCATGGTCTCTTCTTCAGAGGTATTTAAACCATCGTTGTCGCAATCACTTGTTGGTAAGGGTGTACCCCCAATAGAATCACAATCATCAAGTGGGTCTGTAGCATCCAAGACTTCTTGCTCATCGCTAATACCGTCTCCATCTGAATCTTCGGTACATGATATTCCGGTGGGAGGAGTTCCTCCAAGAGAATCGCATGGGTCGGTAGGATCGGTCGTATCTATAGCTTCTTGTCCATCATTGATGCCGTCATCGTCGGTATCGGCATCAAGCGGATTCGTGATACTACCCCGCGGATCGGCAGTGGTAATCGCGCTGTCTATTCCCGTAATCTCTTCCTCATTGGTTAAACCATCGGCATCACAATCGGCATTTTTCCATGCGGCATCGGTGGTAGCCGTAGTGCTGGCAAGTACAAAATCGCAGGCATCTTTTGGATCGGTACCATCGCTAATTTCCGTTGCATCGAGTACCCCATCGCCGTCGCAATCGGTCGTTGCGGTAATGGTTTCGGTGATATCGGCCACATTGTATGAACAGGCATCTAAGGGGTCCGTACCGTTTCCTATTTCCAAGGCGTTTGTTACCCCATCACCATCACAATCGGCAGTAGCGGTAATCGTTACGGTGATATCTGCCATATTGTAGTCGCAGGCATCCCTTGGGTCGGTACCATTGGCAATTTCAGTTCCATTTATCACCCCATCCCCGTCACAATCCACTATTGCAGAAATCGTTTCTGTAATATCGTCTATTCTGTAGTCACATGAATCTTTCGGATCGGTACCATTGGCAATTTCCGTTCCATCGATGACCCCGTCTCCATCACAATCGGCGGTCGCCATAATGGTCACCGTAATGTCCGTCACGCTATAGGAACATTCATCCTTGGGATCAGTACCGTTCGCAATTTCCGTCGCATCGATTACCCCGTCGCCATCGCAATCGGCGGTCGCCGTAATCGTTTCGGTGATATCAACCACGTTATAGGAACAGTCGTCCTTGGAATCCGTACCGTTGGCCACTTCCGTGGCATCGAGCACCCCGTCGCCATCACAATCGGCGGTCGCCGTAATCGTCTCTGTGATATCCGTCACGTTATAGGAACATTCATCCTTGGGATCGGTACCATTGGCAATTTCCGTCGCATCGACTACCCCGTCGCCATCGCAATCAGCGGTCGCCGTGATAGTCACAGTGATATCGGCCACGTTATAGGAACATTCGTCCTTGGGGTCGGTACCATTGGCCACTTCCGCGGCATCGAGTACCCCGTCGCCGTCGCAGTCTGATGGTGAAAGAACCGCTACCGTAATGTCGGATAGGTTATAAGAACAGGCATCTTTAGGATCGGTGCCATTGGCCACTTCCGTGGCATCGAGCACCCCGTCCCCGTCGCAATCGGAGGTCGCCGTGATCGTCTCCGTGATATCGGCCACATTGTATGAACATTCGTCTCTTGGATCGGTACCATTGGCAATTTCCATGGCATCGAGCACCCCGTCGCCATCACAATCGGCGGTCGCCGTGATGGCCACAGTTATATCAGCTATGTTATAAGAACATTCATCCTTGGGATCGGTACCGTTCGCAATTTCCGTCGCATCGAGCACCCCGTCGCCATCGCAATCGGCGGTCGCCGTGATTGTCTCCGTGATATCGGCCACGTTATAGGAACATACGTCCTTGGGATCGGTGCCATTGGCCACTTCCGTCGCATCGAGCACCCCGTCCCCATCGCAATCGGCGGTCGCCGTGATCGTCTCCGTGATATCGGCCACGTTATAGGAACATGCGTCCTTGGGATCGGTGCCATTGGCCACTTCCGTCGCATCGATTACCCCGTCTCCGTCGCAATCGGCGGTCGCCGTGATAGTCTCCGTGATATCAGCTATGTTATAAGAACACTCATCCTTGGGATCCGTACCGTTCGCAATTTCCGTGGCATCGAGCACCCCGTCGCCATCACAATCGGCGGTCGCCGTGATGGCCACAGTAATATCAGCTATGTTATAAGAACATTCATCCTTGGGATCGGTACCG
Organism: uncultured Flavobacteriaceae bacterium; assembly: GCA_947500385.1. Lineage (GTDB taxonomy): Bacteria > Bacteroidota > Bacteroidia > Flavobacteriales > Flavobacteriaceae > Pelagihabitans. The sequence continues at coordinate 379,162 of CANMSA010000001.1, forward strand.
TTCGCAATTTCCGTCGCATCGAGTACCCCGTCCCCGTCGCAATCGGCGGTGGCCGTGATCGTTTCCGTGATATCGGCCACATTATAGGAACAGTTGTCCTTGGGATCGGTACCATTGGCCACTTCCGTCGCATCGAGCACCCCGTCCCCATCGCAATCGGCGGTCGCCGTAATCGTTTCCGTGATATCGGCCACATTGTATGAACATTCATCCTTGGGATCCGTACCGTTCGCAATTTCCGTCGCATCGATTACCCCGTCGCCGTCACAATCGGCGGTGGCCGTGATCGTCTCCGTGATATCGGCCACGTTATAGGAACATTCATCCTTGGGATCCGTACCGTTCGCAATTTCCGTCGCATCGAGCACCCCGTCTCCATCGCAATCGGCGGTGGCCGTGATCGTTTCCGTGATATCGGCCACATTATAGGAACAGTTGTCCTTGGGATCGGTACCATTGGCCACTTCCGTCACATCGAGCACCCCGTCCCCATCACAATCGGCGGTCGCCGTGATTGTTTCCGTAATATCGGCCACGTTATAGGAACATGCGTCCTTGGGATCGGTGCCATTGGCCACTTCCGTGGCATCGAGCACCCCGTCCCCATCACAATCGGCAGTCGCCGTGATAGTCACAGTGATATCGGCCACGTTATAGGAACATGCGTCCTTGGGATCGGTACCGTTGGCCACCTCCGTGGCATCGAGCACCCCGTCCCCATCACAATCCGCGGTCGCCGTGATCGTTTCCGTAATATCGGCCACGTTATAGGAACATGCGTCCTTGGGATCGGTACCGTTCGCAATTTCCGTGGCATCGATCACCCCGTCGTCGTCACAATCGGCGGTCGCCGTGATCGTTTCCGTGATATCGGCCACGTTATAGGAACATGCGTCTTTTGGATCCGTACCGTTCGCAATTTCCGTGGCATCGAGTACCCCGTCGCCATCACAATCGGCGGTCGCCGTGATCGTCTCCGTGATATCGGCCACGTTATAGGAACATGCGTCCTTGGGATCGGTGCCATTGGCCACTTCCGTCGCATCTAGTACCCCGTCGCCATCGCAATCGGCGGTCGCCGTAATCGTCTCCGTGATATCGGCCACGGTATAGGAACATGCGTCCTTGGGGTCGGTTCCATTGGCCACTTCCGTTCCATCGATGACCCCGTCCCCATCGCAATCGGCGGTCGCCGTGATCGTCTCCGTGATATCGGCCACGTTATAGGAACATGCGTCCTTGGGATCGGTACCGTTCGCAATTTCCGTGGCATCGATCACCCCGTCGCCGTCACAATCGGCGGTCGCCGTGATAGTCAAGGTGATATCAACTATGTTATAAGAACACTCATCCTTGGGATCCGTACCGTTCGCAATTTCCGTGGCATCGAGCACCCCGTCGCCATCACAATCGGCGGTCGCCGTGATCGTTTCCGTAATATCGGCCACGTTATAGGAACAGTTGTCCTTGGGATCGGTACCATTGGCCACTTCCGTCGCATCGAGCACCCCATCGCCATCGCAATCGGCGGTCGCTGTGATCGTTTCCGTGATATCGGCCACGTTATAGGAACATGCGTCTTTGGGGTCGGTGCCGTTGGCCACCTCCGTGGCATCGAGCACCCCGTCCTCATCGCAATCGGCGGTGGCCGTGATCGTCTCCGTGATATCGGCCACATTGTATGAACATTCATCCTTGGGATCGGTACCATTGGCCACTTCCGTAGCATCGAGTACCCCGTCACCGTCACAATCGGCGGTCGCCGTAATCGTTTCCGTGATATCGGCCACGTTGTAGGAGCACTCATCCTTGGGATCGGTGCCATTGGCCACTTCAGTGGCATCGAGCACCCCGTCCCCGTCACAATCGGCGGTCGCCGTGATCGTCTCCGTGATATCGGCCACGTTATAGGAACACTCGTCTCCTGGATCGGTACCGTTCGTAATTTCCGTCGCATCAAGCACCCCGTCCCCATCACAATCAGTGGTTGCCGTGATGGCCACAGTTATATCAGCTATGTTATAAGAACACTCGTCCTTGGGATCGGTACCGTTCGCAATTTCCGTGGCATCGATTACCCCGTCGCCGTCGCAGTCTGTAATAGCTAAAATTGGCTCGGTAATATCTACTACATTGTAGGAACATTCGTCCTTGGGGTCGGTGCCATTGGCCACTTCCGTGGCATCGAGCACCCCATCCCCATCACAATCAACATCCGACGTGACCGTCACGGTAATATCCGCAACATTATAGGAGCACTCATCTTTGGGATCGGTACCGTTCGCCACTTCCGTCGCATCGATTACCCCATCTTCATCACAATCTGAAGTGGCTGTTATCGTTACCGTAACATCGGCTACATTATAGGAACAGGCATTTTTGGGATTGGTCCCATTGGCCACTTCTGTGCCATCGATCACACCGTCCCCATCACAATCAGAGGTAGAAGTAACCGGCTCCGTCACATCGGCAAAAAAATAGGAACAAGCATCCAAGGGATTGGTACTGTTCGCTATTTCCGTACCGTTGATTACCCCATCACCATCACAATCGGTACTGTTCCATACTGCGGAAGGTGCAACCGTGGCACTGGCCAATATGAAGCTGCAGAGGTTCAATGGGTTGGTGCTGTCTATAACTTCTTGTGCATTCGTTACGCCATCACCATCACAATCCAATGCTTCCCAATAGGCCGTAACATTTGCCAATACCTGAAAATTGGTATAGACACAAGGATCATTGGGATCGGAATCCGTCACATTCGGATCTCCGTCACCATCATTATCCAACTCGCATGCACCCACCAAACCGTCATTGTCTTGGTCTATAGTGTCCGCAACAGTTACCGCTAAAACAGTACCGGTATCGTAAGCGGCCCCATCGACCAGTCCTGTGCTGCCTACGGTTGCCGGATCCGTACCATAAGTTCCTGTATCACCTCCATCGGCGGTAGCACTTTCATGCGCTTCGTTGGCATCACTACAGCCATCACCATCACTGTCCAAATTCAAATAATCGGCAATCGCCAAGGTGGTCTCCGTAGGGTTTGTTCCGGCACCGGCCGAGGTCGGGATACCACTGGTAGTATTATCGGCATTGTCATCATTATCGTCAGCACGCCCTTCCTGACCTATAGCCGTACTAGGAGTTCCCCCTGCTTCTACGACATCATAAATACCATCATTGTCTGCATCTAAATCCAAATGGTTGGCTACACCGTCACTATCAAAATCATAAACATCGGGAATTCCGTCACCGTTACTATCCGTATAGTCGGTTATACTACCATCGCCGGTACCGTCATCTGTTGTATCGTTCCAATTGAATATTCCATCACCATCTTCGTCCCCGTCCGGTTCATTCGAATTCGCTTCTTCCGTGTCTAGAATACCATCGTTATCATCGTCTAAATCCAGAGCGTCCACCACCGTATCACCGTCTGAATCGAAGGCCGAACCATTGATCGTAATCGTTAAGGTTGCCGTATCGACATTGCCTCCGGGCTCTCCAAGTTTCTTATCGTTTAAAGTGTAGGGTATTGCATCGGTCAGCGTATTACCGGATAACAGATTGATGACATCTAAATTCGTTGGATCTAAGGTGTAGGTGTAACTACCGTCGCTATTGATAGTAATAAAACCATAAGTCATCGCAATTTGTACTCCTACATCACCGGCGTTTCCATTTACCTCACTTACCCGGGGTGCGCTGGTTCCCTGCCAGTTCAGATCAGATACGCCGGCAATTTGAATACCGTTGTCGGCATCGGTCGCTGCCGGTCCGTAGTTATACGACAATACCAGTTGATCGATCGGCTCATTAAAATAGATGTTTATATTGCCATGGGCATCCTCCGGAGGTACCGAGCCGGTACCATAAAAGAGGTTATCCCCTACCTGCACGACAGACCCGGATACCTGTGGAATAAAGGATACCGGTGTCCCGGCCAGCGTTCCATTCACTTCAATCTGATCTTGCCAAGTGGTTCCTTGGGACCAGTCTATATCTGAAAGTGTAAAAGAGAGATTCACCACCGCCCTGTCAAAATTGATAGTGGTTTCTGTGGGTTGCGAAGGATTTACCGAGCCATCTACGGCATAGTAGAGATAGCCCGTATGCCCCCCGTTGGTAGAGAACCTGAGTACGGTTTGGTTTTCTCCGGGAATCCCCATCCCATCGGGGTCGGTTGAAGAAAAGCTTACATCTACATCATCAACGGTTCTTGTTTCTCCGTTTATCGGTTGTAAATTTGCGAATTCGTTCTCCCAAATGAGTTGTGACAATGGCCGATCACCGGTATCAACACCGAAGCCGTCATCGTCATATATCACCGAACCTGAAGCGGTTGTTCCCGTATACACTGTAACGCTGTTTTCGTTATCGGTCGCTACAGGAAGTTCATCGACCCCATTGATGGTAACTGAAATATATCCATAGTCGATAAACCCCAATGGATCTTGCACGCCATAAGAGATGATATCCGTAATCGTTTCACCCGTCTCGAGGCCACTGACCGCTATATTTGTCGCATCAACAGTATAGGAGTAACTGCCATTTGACTGTACCGTAATGAAGCCATAAGTTGACGCGAACACGCTACCAACTGCCGCACTATAACCGTTCACTTCTGAAATGCTCAACGTTTGTGACGGAACGGTTGGGTCGGTGTCATTACCCGCTAAATTTCCGGTAACGGCCCCCGTTGCAGCTGCTGAAATCGTATTCACATCGTCAACCGCTATTGGAGTGTACCCAACATATATAAGGGTTTGGGCCGATGACGTTCCTTCGGAATCGGTGACGGCAACATTCATGGTTCTATTTCCTTCGGTTGCCCCGGTAGCCAGTTGATGACCGTAAAGCACATTTACCAAGAAGGTCATAAAATCGGTATCGGGGATGGAACCGCCTGCACTATTTACCACGGTAAATACGCCCATTGCCGTATTTGTGACCGTAAGCGTGCTGGTCCCAGCTATAATAGCACTGGAGGCGCCCACGACAGATAGATCGTATACGCCACCCAAAGAGCTATCATTACTGTTCAGGATACCTATGAATTCATTTCCAGTATCCACGATGCCCGAATAGGTAAGCGTAGCACTTTGAATGCCTCCACCATCCGAACTTACTGTAAGTTCAGGATTCATATAGGCCCCCACCGAACCGGGCGTGGGTTCTACCAAGGCAGCATGATCGACACCCGATTCACTTCCGTTTAAATCTAATACCGGAGGCGCCATCATCGGAAACCGAGGAAAAAAGTTTGGCACACTTGTTCCAAAGGATGTCGCTTTCGCATGCGCCTTTATCCCGGGTTCTTTGAGCTCAGGATCGACGGTTTCAATAGGATGGACAAATTGACTTAGCCCCAATAGCAATGTTACTAAAGAAGTACTAAGAAACTTTTTTAAAAATGATACGTACGGAGGGGGAGTTGTACATTGGCAGTTATTGGTTGTCATTTGGTATAAATTAATAGGCTAGCATCAAGTAAGATTTTTCTTCATAATTTCGATTGTGAATGTAGGTTTATTCTTATATTTCAAATATTTTTTGTTGTATATTCCTACAAAAATGATGTGTAGCAGCCAAAAATTGTTGAAGGGAAGTGTGCAGTTCGTCGGACTTTTAATGTATTTTATCGAAGATTGTATGTCAGGAATGGGTACTTAGGCCGTACTACGCCACCCTACCTAAGTGCAGGTATTGGTAGTAGCATAAAAAATCTACGAATAGCAATGGACGTCTCTTAAGGATAAGGAAGGTACCCTCAACGGGAAGACAGACGGGTAATGGTAAACTCGACCCGTCTATTCTGTCTGCGTGCTTCTTCGGTTTCGTTGCCATTAATAGGTCGTGTACCGCCATGGCCTTCCCATATAATACGGTCTTTTGAAACTCCCAATTTCTGAAGGTAATTTGCAACTGCTTGAGCCCGTTTTGCAGATAAGGTCATATTGTAGGCCTTCGCCCCTACATTATCGGTATGGCCATTAATGGCGATCTGAAGATTCGCATTAGATTTCAGGAGGGTGTAAACCTTTTGAAGTTCAATACGTGACGATTCCAATAGCATAGAGCGATCAAACTCGAACAATACATTTTTAAAGATATAGCTACGGTCAAGCTCAATATTCTTGGTTTCTTTGCCATCGGCAATTGCTACCAATTCCATCGCTTCCTTACTTTTATTCGCAGTGGTTACAGAAACCATATCTAGATAATAATAGGCTCCTTGATGCGCATTCTTTTTGGTTTTGAACAAGCGTGTGCGGGCGTTTTGTTTAAAATTGCCCAGTATCATATAGCGTTCCCCTCCTTTGGCCTGAAATTGCGTACTTACCAAAATCCAGTCTTTGGTATCAGAATAGAAATTGGTATATCCAATTTCCATGTAGGTATATTTATACCCTTCCTGTTGATACCGCAGTCGCTTTGAAAGGTATTTTTGCGTATTTATTTTAAGTTCGAAATTTGAAAATAGCACTCCAAACTCTTTTATCGCGGAGTCTGACTTTTCTGCCAAACTAACATAAAAAGACACTTGATATTTTTTCCCTTTTTCCAAAGGTTTTTGAAGAGGTACTTGTACATATTCTCGATAATCGTCTGGTGCATACACGTACATTCCCGTATAGCCATCACCAAAATCGGCAGGTTGCCGGCCCTTAAAATTATCTGGCGTACCCATTGCAGTGCTACAGGCATTAAAATAGTCAGTGGTACCTGAAGTAGGACACGACCAAGAAGACACGTTCGTATCGAAAAGCCCCAGCCGTTCGGGACAATCCGCATACAATTCAAAACTCGGATTCTGCACCAAATTTTGAGCGCATCCTATATATCCGATACTCAACAAAAAAAGGGAGAGCAATTTCTTAATGTCAAGTGAAACAATCATTTAGGGCGTTTTATACCCTTTAAAATTACAATTTATGCTTCACCGATTCAAAACTGGCCTCATTGCTTCGTTCAAATACATCTTTTTTGGGATGTTCGGGTACTTCGAAAATACCCTTGTGCTGGTATCAACTTTTAAACCGGTATTCGGCAAACATCCTTCTGCGGTATCCTATTTTGGCCACAGAAAAGAATTTACACCACTAGTTATCCTCTTCGAAGATCGTTTCGGTTATTCTGCTGTCTTTACTTTCAAATGCTCCATTGGAAATCATAAACTCTGCTCTTCTATTTTTCTGTTTCCCGTCTTCTGAAGTATTTTCTGCAATCGGCTGATCCCCACCATGGCCTACCCAACGAATCCGATTTTTTGCCAATCCTTTCCCAAGTAAATAGGTCGCGACGGATCTGGCACGTTTCGAAGATAGATCGCGGTTGTAATTGCTTGACCCGGCATTATCGGTATGGGCATGTATGGTGACGAATAAAGAAGGGTCTTTTCCCAATTGGTCAAATAGTAGATCGAGTTCCTTTTGGGCCTTTTCGCTTAGTTCATGAACATCGCTTGGAAAAACCACGTGCTCTAAAACATACAGTTTGTTAATCTGGAGATCATTGTGCGGGTACTCTTCCGGTAATTGTGTTACCGAAACCATGTCCAAATAATAATAGGCAGCACTTTTGACCCCTTTTACGCTGTTTATCTGAGATTTTACGTCATCCCGGAAATTACCGATGATCAAATATTGTTCATTTCCCTTTGCCGTAATGGTGGTGGAGACTTGGGTCCACCCAGCTTTGTTCCCAAAATACATCCAATTACGAATCTCCACAAAATTTGAATGCTCGTTGCCTCCCAGGTTTCTAAAATACTTGATTACCTTTCTGGTATCTTCCTTTGATTTGGATGAAGAGAACAACACCCCGATATCACGTAAGGCAAAGTTTGATTTGTCGGCCAAACTCACATAAAAACTGACTTTGTATTTAATTCCTTTTTGCAAGGGCCGTTTTAATTCTCCTTGCAGATATTCTCGATAGTTGTTCGGGGCGCTTAAGTATAGACCCGCATATCCATCACCAAACTCGGCTTGCTGATATCCATTGAAATTTTTAGGCATCCCCATGGCAACGCTACAACGATTAAAGTAGTCTGTGGTGCCATTCGAAGCCCGAGACCAATGCGGGACATCTTCATCAATGTTCCCTAATTCTTCAGGACATTTAGTATGCTCTTCAAAACTAGGATTTTTCACCAAGTTTTGAGCCTTCAAGCAGTGCGTTAAACTCCATAAAAGTATAGTCAGTACTAGGGGGATTCTATACATCTTAAGTTCAATTTTTTAAGTTTTTTCTTACATTTATTGAGTACTAAACGTTAAATTTTAACATTTATTATATGTATGTATTTCCCGTACGTACCGTTTCACTCTGGTACTATTCTATGGTTCAAGGGAGCTCTCGAAGCCTTGCATACCTATCCCATATTGGACAAACGCCCATTCATTTAGCAGAAAAAATGCGAAGGATATGCTATCTTGTAGTGTCTAAAAGGCGGAATCTGAAATCCGAATATTATCCATCAAAAGGGTTGTTGCCACGGGCGTAGCGGAAATGCCCACTTCAAGGATATTTTGGAGGCCGTTTGAAGTTTGCAGGTTGATTCCAGTGGTTTGAAGAAGCTGTTCTCCATTTTGCCACAGTTCTATGATACCATCTTGGGTATTACTAAACTTCAGGTGTACCTTCACCGTAAACCACTCTTTTACCGGTACCGTTGTATCACTATTCGACTCATATTGTAGTTTTGCCCCAAATTTATTGTTCAAGGCTAGTTTGCCCCCGGTGATGATCACTCTCGGTCCAGGCGATTGTTCAAAAAAAGAGCTTTCAAAATCAACAATGCTATAAGGCATGCCCTCCGCGATGTAATAATCCGCTTCATACCAAACATCAGCTCCTTTTGCAAAATAAGCAAGTAACGAACTAAGACTACATTTTGCTGTCACCATATCGGCCGTAGGCGCTACGCTGGTAAACTGTATTACTTGATTTTCGTCGTTAACGGGATCGTTTGTGATAGCGATACGATTGTCTAAAAAATCACAATTGTCTATCAAGAGACATTCGGAAAGCGCTACATATTCGGACACGGTTTTGGCCTGCGGACTTTGTAAAGTTAAGTTTGTCCAGAAAAAGTCGGGGTCGGTCGTGTCAAAAAGAAAAAGATCTTTAAAATCGTTTTTTGATGAGAAATCTTCTAAAAAGTTGTTTTTAACCGCAATTAAATTCGAATCATCAATAAGAAATGTTCCTGATGCATTGGTTTCATAATTGTTTTCTAAAAAATTGGGATCAAAATACTGCAACTCAAATTGGCAGGCACCCTCTTTTTCAAGATACAGTTCCCCGTTATCATAAATAAAAATTCGATTACCTTCCGTATCCGTAGCGAATTCCAGCAAGCCCTCTTGTTCGCAAATAGTAGAAGGTTCGGGAAATTCAATGATTGGTTCTTCTGCATCATTCCCGCAACCAAGCAAGATGACCATTAGGGCTATAAACCCCTTTCTCTTTTTAAGCCAGTAAAGCATGTTAGTACATTTTACCATTACTAAAACGCAAAGTGAAAAGAAATATTGAATGAGGTTACTTACGTATCAGGAAGAACCATATCTTTTTACTGAGGTTACCGATCAAAAATCAAACTTATAAGTAGCTCCTCCCAGTACTTGTAATCCCTGCACCTTGAAATTGGACCATCGTTGGTAGTTATTATTAGCAAGGTTGGCTCCCTTGACAAATACCGATAATTGGTTGCTCAACCGATACCCGACATGCGCGTTTGCATCAAAATAACTGTCCAACGTGAGAATAGTGGCCGGAAATTCCGAAAAAATACCGCTTGCAGTAGCAACGGTGGCCACATCTTGGCGCTCCCCCACAAAAAAGAGGTTGGCGCCCATAAACCACTTTTCCCCTATTTGGTAATCCATAAACAGGTTGGCTGTAATTTCGGGCAAATTCCAGGCGGGTCGATCTGTTTCTGTTGAATAGCTATTGTATTGTGCGTTCACGCTCATGGTGAAATTGCGGTTGAAGTCCACATTCAGTTCTCCGAAAATTCCCAAGGTTCGCAAGTCATCGTAAAACACATCGAACGAATTCCCAAAATTATACCCTTCAGGGTCGCCCCTTTCGGCATTCTGCGGATTCAATAAGAACAGTGGTTTTCGATTTTCCGCGGTATAGGAACCCTTAATATTATAGCTTAAGTTTGGCAATAATTGTCCGCGGAGTCCAAGGTAGGCGTCGTACTGTTTATCGGTAGGTATGATATTCAAGGTAGGCGATACAAAGGGATTGTCCTCTACAAAACCATAATACGAGTTTTGCTTTAATTCCCCTTCGATACCACCATAGGCAATCGCAAATTCGTTCAAAAGTCGGTACGATGCGGTGACGGCCGGATAAATGTAAAAATTACTTTCGCTTCGTTCACCGTCCAAGCCGTATACCAAACGCACACCAAGGTTTAAGGACAAGTCGTCACGAAGCATGGTAAGGCTAGGATTGACCCCTATTTGCAGGTTGCTATAATTGATTCCAATCTCATTGGTCGGCAGGTTCAAAGGAGCGTTTTCAAAACTCCCGTTCACATAATCAACTGCTAGTTTTATTCCAAAAGTTTCATCATTTACCGGAAAATCAAAAGCCGGTTGAAAAACGATTCTGTTCTCACCAGATTTGGCGCTATCCCAAAACCGACGATACCGTACATCTGCACTTTTAAAATAGGAATCTTCTACATTTAAATGGGCACCTACCTCCGCCCTGAAATAATTTTGGCGTTCGTCAATAGCTCCTACGGTGGTAGCATCAAAGGTCTCGGGTGGCAAGCCATACCAATTGTACAACTGGTGTTGTGCCCCGATATCAAAACCCCAATCAAAATCGCGGTCTCTCTTTTTATAGGAGCCTTCAATTTCAGAATCGGAATACACGTTGTCCAATGCCACTCCCGCAATATCGCCCCTAGTAGAATTATGGCCCAGGCCCACGGTATAGCCAGACTCCCTGTCGATTGTTCTACTGGTATAAAATTTGGCCATCAGATTTGCCGGATTACCACCGCCCGCCGATGCATAGGAATTGAAAAGTTCTGGCGGCGGAGATTTCTTGACCGTAGATGCTTTCCCTTTGGCAGGTGTAAATGTGGAAGCCACAGGTACGGAAAAAATACTGTACTCGATTTCCTTTTTTTGCAGCACAATGGAATCGTTCAAATTGGGCACCGACTTGATTTTGAACGCATCTGAAATGGTTGGTGAATAGGCCTTCGTAACCGTAACGGTCTCTGTTCCTAAATCTTCTTTCGTCTCTTGGGCATACCCGTTGAAAGCCAGGCCCAAAAAGCATATTATGACTATTAATAAGTGTTTTCGCATAAGGTGTTCTTTTCCTGCTTTTCTAATTCTGTGGGTTTACCGAAGAATTACTTTTCGCTTCTTTTGATTTGATGATCGCCAATTCTCCTTTTGCCTCGGAGACAATTTCGGGATATTGGCTAAAGTTGGTAATTACACTCTCTAAGATGTATGTGGCTTGGTAGGCATCACCCAGTACATAGAAGTTTTTCGCCATAACGACCAGTCCTTTGCCCCCCCATTCTTTGTAAGCCGCATAATCTTTTGCCAATTTTTGAACCGCTCTATTCGAATTTTCATATTCCCCGTCCTTGTGCATGAAATAGGCATTGTAGTAGAGGGCCTCCGCGGCAGTTTCTCCCGAAGCTATTTTCAAAACATCCGTATATGCTTGGGCGGCCTTGGTCTCGTTGCCGGTCGCGATCGCCGATCGTGCAATCATGATCTGGGCATCGCTCTTAATACGATCATCGATACTGGGTGTTGCGAGCACCTTTTCTGCATAAGCCAATGTTTGATCGTAGTTCTTTTGTTGGTAGTACCCCTTCATTAAATTCGATTGGGCGAAGGTGCGATTTTGACGAATATCGGCTGTGCTTTCCAAGCGTTCAAGATAAGGCAATGCACTCGTGTAATCTTTTGAACCTATGTAAATCTCACAAACCCGGGTCAGGGCCTGTTCGGCATACTCGCTACCTCCTTTATCCGCTACGAATTTGTAATTGGGCAATGCTTTTTCTTTTTGCCCCTTCCCAAAATAAAGTTGCGCCAAATTAAAGTTGGCCTTGATCGAATGCAGTCCGTTCGGGAATTGTTTGATATATTTCTCGTACCCGCGAATGGCCGCATCTTTTTTACCTTCCAAATTTTGTTTATCGGCCGATTCAAAGGTTGCATTGTCCAATTCGGAATCGGTCACTTCCACAAAATCCAAATCTTTTACCCAAGCCGCATATTCGTCTACCCGCCCCAAATCAACATAGATCAATTTTGCGGTAGCAACAGCCTGCACGGCTTCCTGCGTATTCGGGAAATCGCGTACCACAGCTTTAAAATTGCCCAAGGCCCTTTCATTGCGGTTGGCATTATAGTGTACCAAGCCCTGCCGCATCATTGTCTGTGGCACCAGGGAGCTTCGACGGTATTCACTAATTAAGCGATCATAGGTTTCCAACCCCTGTTGTTCGTTCCCGGAACTGATATAGGTATTGCCCAGTTCAAAAAGGGCATCATCTTTTAAGGTCGATTTTGGGTAGGCCGCTACAAAACGATCTAGTTCTTCAATTTTGGTATTCCGCCTATCCACAAAACCATAACTCATTGCTTTTTGGTAGGCGGCATAGTCTTTTTGCGTACCGGGCAGTGCCAGGGCCTTATTGTAGGTTTCGATAGCGGGCCAATACTTACTGGTTACGAAGTAACTGTCGCCCAAACGTACATACGCATCGTACATTTTTTGGGTATCCTCATTGCCAGCGGCCGTAAAATCATTAAAATTGGCAATGGCGCTGGGATAGTCTCGAAGCTTAAAGTAGGTATACGCCAAGTTGTAGTTCACCTCTTTATACTCGGGGGTTGATCGGGCCTGCGGGCTGCGCTTAAACGCCAGAAAATTTACCAAAGCCTCGTCAAAGCGGTTCAACAAATAATCGGATTCGGCCTTCCAATAGCTTGCCCTGGCTTTATACAAGGCATCTTCCGCACTGCCAAGTGATTTCTGAAAAGCCTCGGAAGCTGCGCCATGATCGCCATCTATGAACAGTTCCACTCCCCTGAAATAGGCCACCTTTTGATAGGTCGCCTTGCTTGCGAACCCTTTGTTTTCTTCAAGAAGTTCCATGGCGCCCGCAAAATTTTTCGAAGTGATATACGAATCTACCAACAGTTCTTGCATTTCCTTTGTATTGGCATCATTGGGATACTTCTCCAAGTAATTGGAAATCACTTGTGGTACCGGTTCGTAGGCATTCCCCACTTCATAACTCAAACGGGCATAATTCAAATAGGCATCTTTCTGTATCTCCGGGGAAAATTCCATTTGCGATGCATTCCGAAAGGCGTTCAACGTCTCTTGCTTTTTATCAAGTTTCAAATAGCATTCGGCCAGGTGATAATACGCGTTTTGTGAAACGCTGTTCGTGCCCCCGATAATTTTATTGAATTGTTGAATGGCATTTGCAAAATCTCCTTGCTTGTAGTAGCTATATCCCAATAGGTAATAGTCGGTATTGCTCCACTTCCCTCTTTTTCCACGGTATTCTTCCAAATAGGGAATCGCATTGTCATATTGCTTTAGGTTAAAGTAACTTTCTCCGATAATTTTATTGAGTTCGGACTTTTCGGTGCGGTCCGATTTTGGCAGTTGCTGTTTGGCCAATGCGATGGCATCCTCGAACTTTCCCAATTTAAAGTTCATATCCGCTTGGTAATAGCTCAATTTTTCCTCTAGTAATTCCGGATCATTTATTTGATCAAACCGTTCATTGGCCGCCTCATAATCATCTTCCTGGTATGCAATATAACCGAGGTAGTATTTGGCTTGAGAGCCGTAGACCTCTGAATTGCTCACTTTACCCAGATATTGTTCCGCTTGACGTTTCTTGCCAGAGGAAAAAAGCGAATATCCGTAATTGAAGTTGAACTTGTCCATCTCTTTTCTAGACAGGGCACTTTGGTCTACCTTGTTGTACCACTTTAGCGCATAGGGGTATTTGCCCGTCTCAAAGTAGTATTCGGCCACATCGGCAAAGGCAGAATTGCGTTTTGTAGAGGTGGGATACTTTTCTACAAAATCCTCCATTAGACGATCGGCCCCTAATTGGTTCAAACGCACTGCAGCGTTCGCCTCATAGTACGCACTGTTCGCTCGGGTCTCCAAACTGCTACTGCTGGTCTTTACTTTTCCAAAGATGGCCTGCGCCGCTTGGAACTGCTCGTTGTTGTAGAGGGCCAGGGCATCTTGATAGTCTTTATCGTCGTGGGTATAAATTTTTGTCTCTTGGGAAGCTCCCCAAAAAACCATCCCTAAGAAGAAGGGAAGCAAAGCGGCTGTTTTTTGAAACATAGTGTTCTAACTATTTACTAGAGTATATAACGGCAAATATGGTGCCTAAGTATATTTTGGGCTTCTCAAAGGAAAAGATTTTCAAGCACCGGAGGTCTCATATCGTCAGGAACTTATTACTTTTATATCAACAAAGCCGGGGAGATGAACAAGGAGGAGCTGGCACAAATGGCCAAGGACATTCACAAGGATATTGAAAAAAACTACGATCTTAGCGTCCACGAAAAGGAACACAAGATGCTTTCTGAACTAGCTACAAAACATGTAATGGCCGAATCGCAATGGAATCTTTTAAACGCTAGAAAAGCCATCTTAACATTGGCCGACGGAAAAATTGACAAAATACCGGAATTGGTAAGGGCCGCTCAAAAAGATTTTCGGGATGTCATCTATTGGGCAACCCTCGACCGTAAAGATCAAAAACCATAATTCGAATGTCAGAACCTATTTTACAACTACAGGACGCAGTGATTTTCCAAAAGGAAAGCTTGATATTGAACGATGTGACCCTCACCGTAAATCCGGGAGAGTTTGTGTATCTGATCGGCAAAACGGGCAGCGGCAAAAGTAGTTTTATGAAAACACTTTACGGAGACATCCCTTTAAAACAGGGATCGGGAAGTATCGTTGATTTTGACCTTCGAAAGCTTAAAGAGAAAGACATTCCCTATCTGCGCAGAAAATTGGGTATTGTATTCCAGGATTTCAAGTTACTCCCAGATCGTAATATCAACAACAATTTGAAATTTGTACTCAAAGCCACTGGTTGGAAAGATCCGGTTAAAATGAGCTCCCAAATTGAAAATGTACTTGATAAAGTGGGAATGAAAACCAAGGGTTTTAAATTTCCTCATGAAATTTCTGGTGGTGAGCAACAACGTATCGCAATCGCGAGGGCCCTATTAAATGACCCTGAATTGATCATTGCAGATGAGCCTACCGGCAACTTGGATCCTCAAACCAGTGTAGAAGTCATGAAAGTGTTGCAGGACATTAACAAAGCAGGCAGAACCATTCTTATGGCGACCCATGATTATGCACTTATCTTAAAATTCCCCTCCAAAACGCTTAAATGCGATGGTGGAAAAGTCTTTGAGGTGGTGCAACGAGCGGTGTAGAGAAAAAAGAAATGAACTAGCGAAATATGAAAATCGTAATCGCCCCAGACAAATTTAAAGGGTCCTTGACGGGATTTGAGTTTTGTGATATCGTGGCAGACGGTTTGCGAAAGGGGCTTTTAGATCCTGAAATAGTCAAAATACCCTTGGCAGATGGCGGTGATGGCACTATGGAAGTCGCTCAGCATTATATGCAAGGCAACAAGATATCGCTACAGGTAAACGATCCGTTTTTTAGACCTATTGACAGTAGGTACCTTTTTTCTTCTCAACAGAAAGTTGCTTATATCGAAATGGCGGAAGCTTCCGGCTTAAAGTTGTTAGCAACTACCGAATACGATTGCATGAACGCCACTACTTTTGGTACCGGGGAACTTATACGGGATGCCCTTGAAAAAGGAGCAGAGGAAATTATTCTGGGTATCGGCGGAAGTGCTACGAATGACGGGGGTATCGGGATGGCGACCGCCCTTGGGTTTCAATTCTTTGATCATAAGGGAGGCATTTTAAAGGGCGTTGGTGCGAACCTTTCTAAAATTCACACGATCAATGCAAGGGAAGCGCATCCGAGGATCAAAGAGGTGCATTTTAAAGTAGCTTGTGATGTTACCAATCCATTTTACGGCGCCCACGGAGCGGCCTATATTTATGCAAGACAAAAGGGTGCCACTTCTCAAGAAATAGACCTTCTGGACAAGGGACTACGAAGCTTTGCCAAGGTCCTTTTTAAACACTATCATAAAGATCTTCAAAAAATTCCGGGCGCCGGGGCCGCAGGGGGTATTGGAGGTGGCGCAATGCTATTCTTAAATGCAGAACTGTGTTCGGGCATCGACTTGATCAAAGAACTTGCAAACTTTGATTCGGCGATCCAAGGAGCCGATTGGATCATTACGGGGGAAGGCCAGTTAGATAGGCAAACACTTTCCGGCAAAACGATCAATGGGGTACTTGCCTCCGCCAAACAAAAAAATATATCGGTCGCAGCCCTTTGCGGAGCGGTCGATATCAATAGAGAACAGCAAACCAAAATGGGGCTATCGTATGTAAAGGCCATCTCGGAGGGTATGCCAGATCTGAAACAGGCCATCGCACAAAGCGGACCCAATCTATTAAAGGCCACCCTAGCTTTTACAAATACCCTGGCAAGGTAGTAATTTTTAATCCTTGTAAGCAGTGGGTTAGCCCACGGGGAAATTCCCATGAAATGATTTTAATGGGTATCAGTGTACCCAACAGCACTTTTTAAGCACAGAATACCCGTAACTTTAGCATTCCAAAATATGTGCCCGTGTCCTTTAATTTTACCGATATCGTACTCTTCTTGGGAGTAAGTCAAGGTATTTTCCTTGCCGTTAGCTTACAGCTCATTCATAACAGAAACAAAAGTGCCAATCGCGTACTTTCATGGCTTTTACTGATTTCCGTAGTCATGCTTTTCGCCCGCATTTCTACCTTTCGTATTCCCGCCGATTGGGTATGGCGTTTCGGTATCTTGGTCGATACCAGTCTGTTCCTGTTCGGGCCGTTGGTATTTTTGTATGTACGGAAGATGCTTTTTCTAACCCCTCGGGTTCGCACGCTTAACTGGGTTCACTATGTCCCGGCCGGCCTTCACTTATCCTATTATTTCTGGACCTTGGGCATCCCATTAAAAGACTTCAATGCAACCTATGCCAACGGAGGATTAAATCTGCAATTTTTCATCGTTGAAACAGCAGGTTTGATTTCATTTATCGTATACTGGCTCAAAACCTATGGCCTTCTTCGGAGCTACCGTAAAGAAGAAAAAAAACAGCTATCATTTCAACAAAACGTTTTTACATTTTTGAGCTGCGTCATGGGGGCCCTGTTCCTATCAATATCCCTGTGGGGGATCAGTTTTGTCTCGTTACAGTTTTTTGGCATTCAAATTCCGTATCTCGGCTACACCACCATGTGGATCAGTACTCCCATATTCATCTACGTCATAGGGTATTTTAGTCTGCGACAGCCAGAGATTTTCAGAATTCCCATCTCTGGAAAAGCCAAAGTGGAAAAGGATCGCCTTCAACCAGCAGAAATTCAACAACTTCAAAAACGTCTGAATTACTTTATGGCAGAAGAAGCGGTTTATATGCAACCAGACTTGACCTTGAAATCGCTGGCAGACAAATTAAACACCTCTCCCAACAATCTATCATGGCTCTTGAATCAAGTGTACCAAGCTACTTTTTACGAGTATATTAATCGCCATCGTATCAAAGCATTTATTAAACGAATCGAAAACGAAGCGCATCGAAACCATACACTCTTATCCTTGGCAATGGATGTGGGCTTCAACTCAAAATCGACTTTTAACAAGGCCTTTAAGGCCGTAACAGGACAAACACCCAGTCATTACATCAAAAATCAACAAGTCGCTTAGATAGGTGTACATGTACCCAAAACGTCGCAATTGCCCATCAAGGCCTTTAGTTTTATGGCCTAACAATTAAAACTACACAAATGATAAAGCCCAATTTATTTTTTCGATCAGGAATTGCCATACTCGTATTGGCCGTTCTACTGTTAAGCGCATGTATCAAAGATTTTCATGGTCAAGGTGGTAAGCCGGTGAAAGTAAAAACGCTGGTGGGGGAAGATTTTCCCGCAAATGACGGACTCTTTGTTGCACCCGACGGAACTATATTTGCCTCTAACTTTGGGGTATTCGACCAGGCGCAAGGCAAGTATAATGGTACCACGGTATATGAGGTCAGTAGAAAAGGGGACATTACAGAAAAAGCAACCGGATTTGAAGCCCCTATGGCAGGAGTTACCGATAGCCAAGGAAATTTCTACTTTACCAATGAGAACAACAATGATCTGGTGTCCGGAGTTTTGGTAAAAATTGCCCCAGATGGCTCCTCTTCCCAGCTGGCGGAAATTCCAGGATGGCCTTCAGGTTTAACCATCGATGAGGAGGACAATATTTACGCCGCTAATTTCGCCCTTCCCGTCATCAATAAAATAACACCGGACGGCACCGTATCAACATTCGCTACCGATGACCGCTTGGCAGGTTGCGTGGGCATTGACATCGACAAATACGGTAATTTGGTAACCGCTAATTTTTCCACTGCCGATTTCCTGAGCATCGATGCCGAGGCAAACGTTTCATTAATTGCCACCGTTCCCAACGTTACTTTGGGTTTTGCCATCGGTTACATGACCATCTTCGAAGATGCTATCTATGCTACCGGCATCAGTGAACATGTAATTTTTAAGATTACACTTGATGGTGAAATCAGCATTTTTGCAGGTACGGGGGAAAATGGAAATTCCGATGGAAAGCTGTCGAAAGCAAGCTTTTCAAGCCCAAATGGCATTGCGGCCGATCACCGCAGGAGAATCCTATACATTTCCCAATACGGGATACCTGGACTTCGAAAAATAAAATTTTAAAACAAACGGGTACTAAGGGTAACAATCGCTAAAAATAGTTATCCTTAGTACCTATTCAATCATCAAAAACGAACACATGAAAACTATCTTAGGAAATCAAATCACATTTTTGGCAGTCATTCTGCTATTCAGCATTACCGAATCGGTGTATGCCCAACAAGCAAAATCAGCGTCCATTGCATCAAAAGTAGTGGCTTTGGATGCCGAATTCTGGAAAGCATATAACCAATGTACCGTAGAGGACTTTAGAAAATACCTGACCGAAGACCTCGAATTCTATCACGACAAGGGAGGATTGACCGCTGGTTTGGAAAAGATGCTCTCCTTGGTTAAAACCGGCATTTGCGCAAATCCAGATACTCGCCTGCGAAGGGTAGCGGTCCAAGAAACCATACAGTTTTATCCCCTAAACAAATACGGCGGCATACTCACAGGGGAGCATCTGTTCTATTTGACCGAAAAAGGACAGCCCGAACGCTTGGTGGAAAAAGCAAAATTCACCCATGTATGGAGGTCGGCCAATGATCAATTGAAAATGGCCCGAGTCCTTAGTTACGATCATCAACCGGCATCGGAGAACAGCTTTAAGGAATCGCTTGCGCTTTCACCGGAACAGCTGTCGCGTTTTACCGGCAAGTATCAAGCGCCACAAACAGGAACGGTGCATATTACCCTTGACGAAAATGACCCGCTGTTGGAAATGAAAGCGGGACAAATGCAGTCAAAGCTATATCCCGAAACCGCTACCCTGTTTTTTATGAAGGAAGCTCCCATCACAATCGAATTTGTATTGGATTCTGAAGAAAAACCCGTACGGTTCGTTGTTCGTGAAAACGGAAAAGTAGTCGAAGAGGCCAAAAGGTTAGAATAGCCCATCTAGGTTGTTGAAAAAGGTTTTGCCTCAATATATATGGGGTTAACGAGTGAATGACATATAAGTGACACCTAATTGTCGCTAAAAAAACCATCGACTAGCCATACATTTGTTCCAAACAAAATCAGGACGAATGGAAAACCAGTCAATTGCAAAAAACCTTCTATACCAGAGAAAACTAAAGGGGTATACTCAAGAAGATTTATCTTCTAAAACTCAAGTAACGGTCCGTACGATTCAACGTATCGAAAAAGGCAGTGTACAACCCCATCTCCAAACCATTAAGTTATTGGCGGCAGGCTTGGGCGTAGAAGTTGACGCCCTTTTGCCTCTTGAGGACCCTAAAGAGGAAACCATCCAAAAAAAATGGTTGATTCTTTTACACAGCACCCCTTTTTTAGGTTTTATCATACCATTGGCCAATATATTAATCCCCTTGTTTTTATGGATTCATAAACGTGAGGACAACAAAGTATATGACGTTCATGGAGTTCAAATCATCAATTTTCAAATTACGATAAGCATTCTTTATGCGCTTTCCTTGGTCGCCTTGGTAACTATAGAGAAATGGGGGTTCTTTCTTTTTATTTCTGTTATCCCTATAAGTGTCTGTATTATGTTGTTCAATATTGTTCGGGTGCTAAACGGGAAAACCTGTAGGTATCCCTTCATTCCTTTCCTTCAAAAATCCAAATCGGTTGTAACCAATGTAATGCTTGGACTGCTATTGATGGGAATCACTACTGGCTGCAACGTACCGAAAAATGCACCTAGCGTACAACGTTTGGATGGTTCCGAAATCACAATGGATTCTTTAACGCTTGGGTTGGAAAAATTGGCGATACTTGGTAGGGTACATGGTATGGCAGTAACTGTTTTTAATGAAAACGAGGTGGTATATCAACACCTCTTCGGTTATAAAAATCGTAAAGAGAAACTACCCTTTACCGATTCAACAAATGTCTACGGAGGCTCGCTGAGCAAGGCCGTTTTTGGGGTGCTGGTCATGAAATTGGTCGAAAACGGGGTACTGGATCTGGATACCCCTTTAGAGTCGTATTTGCCAAAAAAAATATATGAATATGAACCGTTGACCCGCTGGCATGATGATTTTTCGGCCTTAAAGAACGACAGTCTGTATCATAAAATAACCGCCCGTATGTGCTTGAGCCATACCACGGGATTTGCCAATTCACGATGGCTCGAAGAGGATCATCAACTTCGGGTAAACCGCGAACCGGGATCTAGATATTTTTACTCGGGAGAAGGTTTTATATACCTACAAGTAGTTTTGGAAAAGCTCTTGAAAAAAAATCTGGAGGTTTTGGCCCAAGAACTAATTTTTAAACCACTGGATATGAAAAACTCCAGCTACCAATGGTCTACAAAATTTGAAGATGATTTTGCACATGGCCATGGATCCAATGACGAAATATGGAAAAAAGATATCGATAACGAACCAAGGGCCGGCAGTACTTTGGAAACCACTCCAGAAGACTATACGAAATTCCTCACGGGAATGCTCCAAGGCAAAATACTGTCAAAAAAATCGTTCGATGAATTATTCTCGCCACAAATAAAAATACGTGCGATCAAACAGTTCGGCCCGCTTGCCTTGAAAGACTCTACGCTGAATGACGGCATTGAACTCAGTTATGGTTTGGGATGGGGTATTCTACAAACCCCCTATGGAAAGGGCGCCTTTAAATCATGCCATGGCAATGGTTTTCAGCACTATTCCATCTTGTTCCCTGATGCAAAAAAAGGGGTATTGCTAATGACCAATAGCGATAATGGAGAAGGAATTTATAAAGAAGCTTTAGAACTAATCATGAAGGATGTATATACGCCTTGGGAATGGGGGAACTATATCCCATACCATCAGAAGTAGCCCTTTAATTATTGGCAGATTATACGTTCGTCGAGTATGAAAAACATCGTCTTTTTTGTTGCCTTAGGCCTTAGGAAGTACCCTATTGGCCGAGAATCGGTACCGAGGGCACCTATCTCAAATCAACAAACCTTGGTTTTAAAAGCATAGCTCCTTCGCATAGGCCATAACCTTTCTCAAAAAGAAAGCCCTTCCGAATTGTCCAAGCGCGCGATAATGCCCCATCCGAAGAAGTAGTTTGTAACCCCTATCAACACTTCGTTTTCCCCTTCTTGCAAGGGCAGTTCAAAGGAAGTGTTCTCTATGGAACAACGCCCACGTGGTTTTTTCATTCCCGGAGACCCGTAATAGTTTTTATCGATATGTAAGGGCTGTCCGTTGATAAAAACCCATACCTCATCGCTGAAGCCCATAGCTACCTGTCTTTTTTGAGCTTCCTTGGCGGTAATGGTGGTCTTGATCCAGGTAAGCCGTCGCTCCCCTTGTTCCGTTTGCCCAAACCTTCGTGTAAGATTCACCAACCCCCGACGTTCTGCTTTGAGCGGTGTCCATACCGCCGTACTATCGAACAAACCAGGATCAATTGCAACTCCAGGGCTTCTTGGAATGCCTAACATCAGGTCCTTCCCAAAAGGAAAATCGATTGGTTTGGTAACGGACCAATTTCGTAAATACCGCGGATCATTGCTTGTGGCATCGAATCCGGGTCCTGCGGGTAGGTCTTCCGTCGCGTTGGGTCGTACCACAAAATTGGCATAGATCACGTTGCCCGTAAGTTCAATACCCCCCACTAGGTTTTCCCCCTCCATCGCGGGAACTTGGAGCGCCGCTTGTTGCATGTCGTTTACATACACTTTCAGTTGTCGCCCATGAACCACCAGTTTAACATGGTTCCATTGCTTTTCGTAAATGGTCGCGGCTGCTTGATAATCATCGGTCATATCCCACATGTTCACCTTATCCTGAACGGAGGTATACTGTAAGGTAGTCCGCTTTTTGTCGTCCGGTGTTCCGAAATATCGTATGTAAAACAATTCGGAGTTCAAGGTATCTTTCCCTGTTCTGAACATGATGCCGGGAAAGCCGCGCCCCACAAGTTCTACATCGTATTCGATGGTACCGTCGGCAAATTGAAAATCTTTCAGATGTATGCCGTACCCCTCATTGTTGGCACTACGAACCGCAGGAACCGATCGATGTGTCACAAATTCGACCGAACCGTTTGTGGGCGCCCAATGTTCCGCGTTCATGGGTACCTTTATTACTTTCTTACTTTTTTTTGTGCGTTGCCCGTGCATTGCCCCACTTAGAAGCAGTAGCCCTACCACAAAGAATACCCTCTTAATCATACCGTTCACTTTTTGTTCTGTTTGCATTTTAAAACTAACTTTGATGAAGGCTAAAAATACCTCCCCAAATTTTAAATGGCCAATCTGTTGCTTGTTCAATTCTGTTTAATCCTGTTCAAAACAGACTACTGTAAATGCCCTTGTTATTTTTATGGACAAATCTACCTTACATATGACCACACATTTGGTATCGGCCATCGAGAAAAAACTCGATTGGGGAAATGGAGATACATGGACGAACAAGGATTTTGAGGCCTTAAGCGAGCGTATTTTAAAATCTACCAATAAACGCCTCAGTGTTACCACCTTAAAACGCATTTGGGGAAGGGCCGAGCAGGTGGCCAACCCTAGTATGGCGACCTTGGATATCCTTTCGGAGTATCTGGGGCACGAAAACTGGAGGGCATTTGTTCGTGTACAAGAGCAGGCCACAGTAACCAATAAGATACCGCCTTGGTGGAATGCGAAAATTGGCTACGGTGTTTTGGGTCTGCTAGTCTTCGGTGGGTTGCTTAGCTTCTTCATGAGCTCTTCCAAAAAAGGAACCGAAAAAGTATCCTATGATCCGGGAAATTTTTCGTTCACCAGCAGGCCTGTAAGCAATGACATTCCGAATTCGGTGGTTTTCGAATACGATGCCGCTGCGGCACCTAAAAATGCCAAAATAGAAATTCAACAAAGTTGGGATCGCCGTAAACGAATAAAAATTAATAGGGAGGACAGCATTGCTACCTGTATCTACTACCGCCCCGGATTTTTTAAATCCAAACTGGTCATAAACGATTCGGTTGTAAAGGAAAAGGATGTATTCATTACCTCTCAAGATTGGTTGGGCATGATTGATCGCGACAGTGTACCGATTTACCTGAAAAACGAAGAAATCTTTACCAATGGATCCCTTGGGGTCGGCGAAGCCACCTTAAGCAAGTATGGCATAGATCCTGGCATCTCCCGAACCAGGGTGAGTTTGCACCAGGTGCGTGATTTTGGAGAATTGTACACCAATGACTTTGAATTCAAAACGGTTCTTCAGAACCAATACAATGAAGGAATCAATGCCTGCCAAGGAACCTTGATTACCCTATTGTACGATGGAGGAGCCATTGTTCTTACCTTGGCCGATAAGGGATGTGTTGCCGAATTGAATCTGATGGCATTTGATCGATATATAGATGGGAGCAAAACGGACCTTTCGGCCTTTGGAGTAGACTTTTCCACTGCTGCAAGGGTACAGTGTATTTCCAAAAATCAAAAGCTGTCCATTTTTGTTAACGGTCATGTCGCCTACGAATTGAAGGTTCCCGAGATACCTAAGAAAATAATAGGGTTTCGCATTCAGTTTGATGGTGCGGGTATGGTAGAACAAGTAGTCTTAAGGAATCAAAGCAGGGTTTTGTATACTACCAATTTTACGAAATATCCCTAGGTTGCTAATCCACTTTCGAATACGAACTTTTAAAAACAGCGAGTACTTATTTACCGTGTCTTTTATTGCCTTTTATCCAAAAACAAGACACGCATACCGAGCTTTGGATTTGTAGGAGAATCTTTTTTGCTATTTTTGCCCGTGAATTTTAATACCATTTAATGGAAGTCTTAGGAATCGATATTGGAGGTTCAGGAATAAAAGGGGCCTTAGTGAATTCAGTGACAGGTAAAATGTTGACAAAACGGTATCGAATTCCTACCCCTGAGTCGAGAAAACCTAAGGAAATGGCCGAGGTAGTCGCGGCTATTGTAAAGCACTTTGACCATACGGGACCTATTGGGGTCGGCTTTCCTACCGTGATCAAAAATGGTATTTGCAAGTCTCCCGGAAATCTTCATAAAAAATGGCTCGGGCGCGACGTACAGGAATTGTTTTCGAATGCTACCGGTCAACCGGTGACGGTAGTCAACGACGCCGATGCGGCCGGCTATGCCACCATGAACTACGGAATCGGGAAAGACAAAAAAGGCTTGGTCTTGATGATAACCATCGGTACCGGTCTGGGAAGTGGAGCCTTTCTGGATGGGGTGTTGATTCCGAATTTTGAGTTGGGCCAAATTCCATATAAAAAATATTCCAAAATAGAACTGTGGGCCGCTGATTCGGCCAAAGAGCGTGAAGACCTGACCTATGTGCAATGGGGGAAGCGCTTTAATAAGTTTTTGAAATTGGTCGAACTGATCGTTTGTCCGGATCTCATTATTTTAGGAGGCGGTGCATCCAAGGATTTTGAAGAATACAAAGACTGCATTACCATTGAAACTCCTGTGGTACCCGCAGAGCTCAGGAACCATGCCGGAATCATCGGCGCTGCCGTTGCCGCGGTAAAGTCTGTTCGCTGACCTTTTCAAACGGCTACGGTTCGTGCAACTGGTGCTCCTTGGGCATATACCTAAATGTGAGTTGCTTTTATTTAATTTGGGAAGTATGCCGACACTGACGACCAAGGTATTTTTAAAGTGTATGACCCTTGTTTTTGAAGAAATTTTATTTGATTTGCTCAGCGTTTTCAGGTAGTTTTAAAAACGAGGGTGTTTACGTATTATTCCAATAATCTTTTGCCTGACACCCTTTATCCTTGGCTTGGAGAACGTTTTTGCCGTTTGTTTTTCGGGGAATCGGAATGGGGAGGGGAAGGAGACGGCAACCGTCGTTTCTCGTTCATTGGTTTCCCCATGGCACCCATTGCATGTTCACGTCTTGAATCTTTTTCCAACGCTGACAAAATTTTCTTGACACGCAGTTGGATTCCTTTTTGGAAGCCGGTTCGTATACCTTCAAGCTCGTTCGCTTCTGCACGGCCCAAGGCGTTTCTTAGCCGCTCTTTCAAGGTCGGGACATTGATCAGTTCTTCTACCTCGGGATGGCCGTAATGCTCTATGGCCAAGGCACTGTTTTCGGGTCGTTGTAAAAAATCCTGCAATTCGGCAGCGAAAAGCGTTACTTGCTTTTCGCTTTCTGAAATCAACCCACGAGCGGAAAGGTAACCTTCTGTCATTGTTTTGATCTTTGTAGGATCCAAGACATACGAACCCTGCTCCCGGATCGCCACACCCTGTTCGTTCGTCTTGCAGACCAAGGCGGTAAATGCGGCGATCAGGGGTTCCCTCCTCTCACCACTCAATTGTGAAAAAGCAAAACCGGGATAGGCCGTCTTGGAGGGAAGGAAATTGCGATTTCCTTGGATCGATATGGGGTTTTCTTCGTACTGTTCCGCTCCTTCCAGATATATCAAGTTCAAAAGCCCTTCTACCTGTTCGATCCTCTCATTTTGCTGCAGCAGCCCGCCAAGTTTTATAGTTATTTGCTCCTGTATCGCCTCGCGTTGCAGAAGTGCCATATCTATGGCGTCCATCTCCCCTTTTCCGTGCAGTAGTCGCCCGATATGCTCTTGCATCATCAACGATTTTATCGGAGTGGTGCAGTCTCCAAGACTCGTAAAAATAGTTTGCAGGGCTGTATTGCGTTCGTCAACTGTTTTATGGGGATTTAGAACATCGTCCAACAAACGTTTTACAGCAGGAAGGTATACCCGATCCGATAGGGGGTCCTCCAAGGGAATCCCTTTTAAAAAACTAAAAATCGCCTCTTTTGGCGCCGTTTTATTCGGCTGCTCATCCGGGCCGAGTACATCCAGTTCATGGTTCGAGTATTCTATACCCTCAAGCATCTTATCCGCGTCCTCCCCATACAAGACCTGCAATACCGCGTCGGGATCGACCTCCTCGTCCTGCGCTGCCATATTGGTCAATAATTCAATATCGGCAAAAACGTTACTCAACCAGGTCCTCGTCTCAGGGGTAAGTGGATTGTCTCGAAGATCAAGGGCATCAATCCCTAAGTTCCCTAACGATTCCGGAAGAACCCTGAGATTGTTCTCTGCTGCTTCTAAGGTTTCTAGACTTTCCAACAAACCTATCTCCTCTGGAAGAGCGCCAATTTCGTTATCCGAAATGTATAAAGACCTAAGGTTGCCCAATTGTCCTATTTCTGGAGGTAGTTCGGAAATAAGGCAATCACCTAGGTTTAAATTATTCAGCATTTTGAGTTCCCCTATTTCACTGGTTACCGAGGTTAGTTGCTGGTTTTGTTGTACATCCAATTCTTGGAGATTCACCAGCTTTCCGATTCCTTCCAAAGAAACAAAATTGTTCTGGGACAGATCTAAGGTAGTAAGACCTGACAGCACCCCTATGTTTGCCGGGAAGGAGGTAAGCTCATTACCGTTCAAAATTAAGGTGTCTAGGTGTTCCAACAGTGCTATCGCTGGCAACAAGTTTTCCAAGTCTTCCGTATACAATTCCAAACCAGATAGATCCAAGCGATTTGAATTGGCGCTCGCCTCTTGAATTTTTTCTAGTGCTTTTTCAATATTCGTCATACCGGTATTTTTTCTATCTATGGGAATAAAAATCTGTTGTCATCCCATATGGTAGATGAAGAAATGGTCTAGGGCTTAACCATGTTGCCTCAATGTATGGTTCCTTGACCAATAGAAAATATCAGAATCTTCCGGGTGGCACAATTTTGATGCTGGATCCTTATAGCGGCCTGTAAAGGACAGTTGTTGTGCTACTTCTTGTTCATTCACCAATACATCGGTATGTACCAAGGTTCTAGAAAAAGTATGGTGCAGCCATAACAAAGTTGCCTGGTGAAGGGGGTTACCGTTTAGGTCTATACTGTGGAGTACATCTCTCAACTCCCCTAAAGATGCGGGCAATACGCGCAGTGCGTTCCCATCGAGTGCCAATTTATGAAGTTGGCGCAACGCCCCCATTTCCTTTGGCAAAGAATGCAGACGGTTACTCCCCAAATCCAGTTTTCGAAGGCTTGTTAGTTTACCCATCGAAGCCGGTAGGTGGGTAAGTTCATTATCTTCCAAATCCAAGGATACGAGCTGTTTCAATACTGTTATTTCCTCGGGAAGGATTCTAAGACCGTTATCTTCCACCCCCAAAGATCGGAGGTTGACCAACTTTCCTATCTCCTTGGGAAGGGTCCTAAGCATGTTGTTTCCGAGTCCCAGAACCTGTAGTTCTTTCAGTTCGCCAATGCCTTCGGGCAGGGAAGTGAGCGCATTACAGTTTAGATATAAAACCTGTAGATTTGGCAACGTAGCTATTGCCGGTAATAAGGTTGCCAGCTTTTCGGTCGTAAGCTCTAATTCCGAAAGGTCCAAGGCGGTGGTTTCCTTTGATATGGCCGCTGCTATTCTTTGTTGCGGTACTGTGCTGTTTTCCAGGAACATGTGTATGCTTTATACCTATGTATGAAAAAATTGCTTTTACCCCCAATTGCATCCATAAAGAATGCATACGGCGATGGGCCATGCAGTGGGTCAACCTAGTCTTCTGCCTGACAGCGTACTTTCTTCCCTACTTCTTTTACCATTTATTTCAAGGCTTGTTTCTAACAACTTTTTTTGCCCAAAAAACCATATACGGTCTATATGCTTTGTTGTGCCCATTCATCGGCTAAGCCGCCATATCATCCCCTAGCGTATATTGATCAAAAGTAACCGCCAGCCAGTTCATGGTCCGCTGGGTAAGTGGATTGTTTTTTAGGTTGAGCCCTACAAGGGGATCGGCCAACTCGGCAAGTGATTCGGGTACCTCTATAAGATGGTTGCCCTCTAGGTTCAATTCGACAAGTTTGCGCAGATTGCTTATTTCCTCAGGAAGAAGCCTAAGCCTGTTGTAGTTGACATCCAATTTTTTAAGCCTGGAAAGTTTCCCGATAGCCGATGGTAAATCGATCAGCAAGTTATCTTCCAAGTCCAGTTCTTTCAACCATGCTAAATTGAACAAGTTTTCTGGCAATGCATAGAGATAATTATCATTTAGATACAGTCTTTCCAAGCCTTCCACTTTTTGAATTTTCGGTAATAGATACGCTAGATCTTCTGTTGTAAGACCAAGGGAGGATAAATCCAAACTATTAAGCCCCTTGCACCTAGCGGCGTCTATTCTATTTTTTGCTTCTTTCATATTTACTTTGAGCATACTCATATTTTTAACCATAAGTATTGAAAAGTGGACTTTTCCCCCGATCGTGAAGTGAAAAATAGATTCCTAGCCATTCTAATTTTACGTTAAAACTTTGAACGTGCACATAGCCACTAGTACGTATTTGAACTAAGAAAACGAACTTACACAATGCCCATAAAAAAAGCCCTGACTTATTGGTCAGGGCTGTTAAAAAAAGGGGTGTACCTTATGCTATTTTATTGCGTTTGCGTTCTACCTCAGTCAGGTAGATTTTACGCAGCCGAAGGTGCTTGGGTGTAACCTCAACATACTCGTCTTTCTGAATATACTCCAAGGCTTCTTCCAATGAAAACTTGATAGCCGGAACAATTTTTGCCTTATCATCCGCTCCTGCCGAACGTACGTTCGAGAGTTTTTTGGTTTTGGTGATATTGATGGTCATATCATCTCCACGAGAATTTTCGCCAATCACTTGTCCTTCGTAAATATCTTCTCCGGGATCTACAAAAAACTTACCACGGTCTTGCAATTTATCGATTGAATACGGAATGGCCTTGCCTTTTTCCATAGAGACTAAAGATCCATTCTGACGCTGTGGAATATCCCCTTTCATGGGCTGGTATTCTAAAAATCGGTGCGCCATGATCGCTTCCCCGGCGGTAGCCGTCAGCAATTGGTTACGCAAACCGATGATACCGCGTGACGGAATCAAAAACTCGCACAACATACGATCGCCCTTGGCTTCCATGCTCGTCATTTCTCCTTTGCGAATCGAGACCATTTCCACGGCACGACCCGAAACTTCCTCCGGCAAATCGATCGTCAGCGATTCGACCGGCTCACATTTAACACCATCGATCTCCTTAATGATGACCTGTGGTTGTCCTATTTGCAATTCATACCCTTCTCGTCTCATGGTCTCTATTAAGACGGACAAATGCAATACACCGCGACCAAATACCAAGAACTTATCGGCACTATCGGTTTCGTTTACCCGCAGCGCCAAGTTCTTTTCCAATTCCCGTTCCAAACGTTCCTTGATGTGGCGCGAGGTCACAAACTTGCCATCTTGTCCGAAAAAGGGGCTATCGTTGATGGTGAACAACATACTCATGGTAGGCTCATCGATGGCAATGGTCTTAAGCCCTTCCGGGTTTTCGATATCGGCAATCGTATCGCCGATCTCAAAACCTTCCAAACCAACAATGGCACAAATATCGCCCGTAGCTACTTCTTTTACCTTCTTACGGCCCAGGCCTTCAAAGGTAAAAAGCTCCTTTACTTTTGATTTTACGATGCTACCATCTCTTTTCACCAAGGAAACCTGTTGTCCTTCTTTTAAACTACCCCGCTGCAATCTCCCAATGGCGATTCGTCCGGTAAAGGACGAAAAGTCTAGAGAGGTGATCAACATTTGCGTATTTCCGTCGGCAGGTTCGAAAGTGGGAATATGCTCCACCACCATATCCAACAAAGGTTCGATATTATCGGTCTCATTTTGCCAATCTTCGCTCATCCAATTGTTTTTGGCAGAGCCATATACCGTTGGGAAATCGAGTTGCCATTCTTCGGCGCCCAATTCGAACATCAGGTCAAAAACCTTTTCATGTACTTCCTCCGGGGTACAGTTTTCCTTGTCAACTTTGTTGATGACCACACAAGGTTTTAAACCCAGGTCGATTGCTTTTTGCAACACAAAACGCGTTTGGGGCATAGGACCTTCAAAGGCATCTACCAATAACAAAACCCCATCGGCCATGTTCAATACCCGCTCCACTTCCCCACCAAAATCGGCGTGACCAGGGGTATCGATGATATTGATCTTTGTATCCTTATAGACTACCGATACATTCTTTGAAGTAATGGTAATGCCTCTTTCCCTTTCCAGATCATTATTATCCAAAATAAGATCTCCTGTATTTTGATTCTCACGAAACAATTGACAGTGGTACATGATCTTATCTACCAAGGTAGTCTTGCCGTGGTCTACGTGCGCAATGATCGCAATATTCTTTGTTGTTGACATAGTATGTATATTCAATAACAGAAACCTGTCATTTTAAGCGTGCAAAGATACTGCTATTTTTTGCTCCTTGGTACAAACTTATGTTATTTTTATGTTGTTGATTTTGAGGAAGTTATTTTTTTTGACCTTTACCTAAGACCCAGCCTAAGCGGACATCGGCCCAGATACCAAAATCGGTGCCTATTTCGTCGTTCAAAAGCGCAGGGCCGAAAGAAACGCCCCAGTAGAAACCTCTGGGTCGCGTGCGTTGAATTCCATATAATACGGCCACATTGTAAAAATAGGAAGTGTCGTAATCCAGATTGCCGATCAAAGGATCTCCCGATAAAAGCTGATTCGTAAGCGACAGATAGTTTCCGCTATTCCCTGTAATATTTTTGCGCTTCCTTTTTCTGCGTTCCATGTTGGTAAAATACCGAAAATCTGCCTGTAGTCCGGGGAAAAGTCCAAAATCGGTATTACGATCGGTACCCCCGGCCAAGGCGAAGCCCAAAAGGGCATCGAAGTTCAAGGTAGTGTTTTGGCCCAATCCGATTTCATAGGATATCCCGGGAGTCAGCGCATTCACCTTAAAGAGTTGGTCTTCTACATTTTTATTGGATTGGGCAAACATGAGCGCAGCACATAACAGGAAAAAATAAATCAAGCATTTTCGCATAGTGGGTGTTGTTTTTAGTGGTACGCCACAAGCGAATCAAACATCGGACCAAACTGGGAATTCTGAATTAATCTATTCTTCCCTTTTCATCTTCGAGTCCCGTTTCGCGCTTCCGCACCTTCTTAATTTCGTTTCGTCCAAAGTTATAGCTCAGACTAAAAGCGACTTGTCTACTATCCCCACCACCACTACCATCAATGAACAATTCACCAAATTGTGTAGTACCACTCCAAGGCACCGTATATAATAAGTCATTGAAAGAAAGCCGAGCCGTTAATTTTTCTGCAAAGAATTTTTTCTGAAAAGCGAGGTTTAACGACCCTAAGGAGCGAGCTTGGTACGTACCTCCCCAAATAGAAGGGGAACTATACCATCCTGATAACTCCATTCGAATAGCGGCCGGAAGGCTAAAGGTGTTTTGTGCATACAAACTAAGCGTCTCCTGTGTCACGGCCAAAAATTCGGGACTGGTGGGTTTGTATTTACTTTGAAACGCATTGACACTTACAAAAATTCGCCACCAGTCGTTGATCTTGCCCGGGTACGAAACCCCTACATTGATGGTTTGCTGGTCGGCCACGTCCCGAGTGATCAGAAAATTTCGTCCCCCACTCTCTGCTACGGTTACTTGGGCAAAAAAATCGGAAACATAGCTATAACTCAAAGAGGTGGTGAGGCGATAATTGAAGGTATGCGATAGTTTTAAGTTATCGGTATATTGGGGTTGTAAAAAGGGATTTCCCTTGCGAAACGACAGCTCATCGATTTTGTATTCGAAAGGGTTGAGCGATTGGTAGTTGGGGCGTTGAATACGCTTGCTATAGGTCAGTGCAAACTGGTTTTTTCTATTGTGTTGGTAGGTAAGTCCGCCGGAAGGGAAAAAATCCACGTAATTGCGTTTTACTCTATTGGCATCTGTCTCTTGATCACTTCTTAGGTTCCCGTCGGAGATGGTATTTTCCATTCGTAGGCCAAATTGCACGTTCCATTTATTCCATTTTCGATTGTAGTTAAAATAAGCGGCATTGATTTGCTCATCATATTCAAATCGGTTGCTTTGCGACACATCCAATACTTCTTGTTGACTTACGGTATTGAAAAAATCAAACGTATTCTCCGTGGCCACAAAAGAAATTTTACCCCCTAACCCGAGCTTCCCCTTCCAGAAATTTTGCTCATAGTCAATTTTAGCCGTAACAATATTAATATCTATAGGCGTTTCCTGCCGGGTGATTTGTTCGCCAATGATTTCGGTCTCAGGGCCATTGAAGTAAAAGTTGGGCTGAAAAGCATTACGGTCACTTTTGTACTTTCCATAATCCAAATCGACGTTTACGGTATACCCTAGGGTATCGGCATACCGATAATTTACATTGGCATTCACGTTATACGACTTAAAAGAGGAACGGTTGTTTGCAACCAAAACGCTGTCGTTGACCATTGCGCCTATGGGCCGTATAGGAGTTCGCGAGTCGCTTTCGCCAAAACCATTGTTGAAGTTTCCGTTAAAGATAGCTCCAAATGTGCTTTTTGCACTTGCATATAGGTCGTACCCAAGCTTGATGTTATTGCTGTTTTGGTCAAAAACACTCCTTGTCTTCGCATCAAACTCAGTGGCACCTTGCCTGCGAAATAGGTTGATGAAGTTGGCACTCTTTCCAAATCGGTTGCTGTATGTCCCATACAAGTTGCCCTTGGCCCCTCTTGTATTAAAGGATACGCTTGTATTGTACCGTTTAAAATTCCCAATGGTAAGCCCCGAAGTGATCGACCCATTGGTTCCCAAGCTTTTATCTTTTTTTAACTTGATATTAATGATACCGGCGTTCCCCGCAGCGTCGTATTTCGATGAGGGTTGTGTAATGATCTCCAAGGCCTCGATATCGGTCGCTTGTAGACTCTCGAGGTAATTGGTTAGATCATCTCCTTGTAATATGGAAGGCTTTCCATCGATATAAAACTGCACTCCGGCCTTCCCTTCCAAAACCACTCCACCGTTATTATCAATAATCACTCCAGGTGCTTTGCGCAGCAATTCAAAAGCACTGGTGCCGGTGGCATTAATCGTGTTTTCTACGTTAAATACCGTTTTATCGGCCATCACTTGTACCATGGGTTTTTCTGCTACTACCGTTACTTCTTCTAGATTTTGCATTTCGGAAGTCATGGTGATCGATCCCAATTCAAGGTCTGTTTGGCTTACGGCTACCGTTTTTCCTAACTCGGCAAAACCGACACTGGTGATAACAAGTTGATATGTGCCCTCGGAAAGGCCCTTAAGTTCAAAGAAGCCATCTTCATTACTGGTCGTTGCCTTTACAAGCACACTGTCTTGAGTGTCGTTTAAAAGAACTGTGGCAAATGCCAGTGGTTCCCCGTTTTCGGAAATCAGTTGGCCTGAAATAGATTGGCCCCAAAGAAAAGGAAAGCTTAGTAAGGTAATTAAGGTACAAATGGTTTTCATGACGGTTTGTTTTTAGTTTCCTCAAAAATCCAATTTTGACGGAGCTCATGAAACTGGAATTCGACGAATGGCCCTGTAGCCGGTTGAAGCTACCCCGGACAATTCAACTGCCTATAGGACCATTCGTCGGATGTTACTTTTGAAAATGAGCCTTTATTAGTACTTTGCTATTGAACATATACACTACTTCAAATGAAAAAAAGGTTGCCTTGGGGAATTAAGTTAGGAGAGCTCTTATCTCTAATGTTCCTGTATTTCTTTTTTGCGTTTTTGTATTGTTCGACACTCTGGCTGAATAGGGCCGGTTATAAAAACCCGGATGATCCCTTGTTCAGTATTCAGAATTTTATCTCCAATGGGGGAACCCAGTATTTCCTATTTTTTCTTTTTACGGTTCCCATCTGGTGGCTCGTTTTTAAACGTTTTGCCCATTTGTCAATTCTGTCCAAACTATCTATTAACTTGGTAATGCTGCCCGTATTCGTGGTAGGTACGCAACAAGCTTACTATTACCTTTCAGAACTATGGGGCTACGGACATTTGATCGGTACCGGGCGCGTTTGGGATTTGTATATCCCCACCTTATTTTACCTGATTCAGTTCGGTTTTTTTCATGCCTACGAATACTTCAAGGAAAATCAACGAAAGCTTTTGTTGGAGGGGGAACTGAGACAGGTTGCCTTAAAAAGTGAGCTGTCAGCTATTAAGGCACAGTTGAATCCTCATTTTCTGTACAATGTTTTTAATACCATCAATGCATCGGTACCGCCCGAACAGGAACAAACCCGTGAGATGATAGGGCAACTTTCGGATCTATTCCGCTATCAACTACGTGCCACCCAGACCGAACTGGTACCTTTGGAAGATGAGTTGGCTTTTGTACGGAAATACTTGGATTTGGAAAAAGCACGTTTTGAGGAACGCCTTAAAATCATCATCGATGTGGCACCAGCCCTTCTAAAGGAACAAGTACCCCCAATGTTGCTGCAGCCCTTGGTAGAAAACTCCGTCAAACACGGTCTTTCTAGTTTGATCGAAGGCGGTACTATCACCATACGAATAAAAAAAATAGAAGATAAATTGCGCTTCGAAATTTCGGATACTGGTATCGGCGTCACGGATAAAAAAGCCATCTTCAATAAAGGCATCGGGCTTACGAACACCAAATTACGGCTTCAAAAAATGTATCAAGCACATTTAGAAGTTTCCGATAATGACCCTAAGGGTCTTAAAATCGCTTTTTCGATATGAAAAAAGTAATTATCGTTGATGACGAAAAGGCCGGTCGAAAATTGATTAAGGAATACTTAGAAGCTTTTCCTAATTTAATTCTGGTCGCCGAAGTCAATAACGGGGTAGACGCCGTCAAGGAAATTAATCGTTTTAAACCGGATCTTGTTTTTTTAGATATACAAATGCCGGGAATGACCGGTTTTGAGGTACTCACCCATCTCGAGGAAATACCACAGATCATCTTCTCCACTGCCTACGATAAATACGCATTGCAGGCATTTGAAGTACATGCGGTAGATTATTTATTGAAACCGTATACCAAAGAGCGCTTTGATAAAGCGATCGAAAAATTGGGACAAGGCACAGCACCTATAGGGGCACTTACCGAAAGTCTTTTGATGGAAAAACCATCATACCCGGAGCGTGTTTTGGTACAGCACGCAAATCGCCTTATTACCGTGGCGGTAGAAGATATTTTATGGGTAGAGGCCTATGGCGACTATTCGAAGTTACACACGGCCACAGATGTTTTCCTCAGTAACTATGGAATTTCGGCCCTAGAGGAAAAATTGGATCCCAAAAAATTTATTCGGGTACATCGATCTTCTTTAATCCAGCTTAAATCGGTAAAAGAGCTTCATAAGTACGGAAAGTCATACGATGTAACGATGCAAAACGGGGATGTGGTACGCGTAAGTCGTGGTTATATGGAAGCATTGAAAGAACTAATGCTCTAATTGCGTCAATTCTTTCTTTTTGAAGGGGTCCACCCAATATTGAAACCGACCATGGGTCCGTAACCGGACAGTACCCCATCGCCACGGTAATAGCCTGCTCCCAATTCTGCGGTAAAATTAAGTCCTTTTGGGTACGTTCGTTGAATTCCATAGACCATTCCGTAGAACCCCACATTAAAATCGCTCGGCCCTTCAATATTGGTTGCAACGCGTAATTGGGAAAAGAAGATGGCCTGTGCCGCAGCTATGTAGTTGCCTGAATTACCATCTACATTTTTACGTAAATCCCGTCGGCGTTGTAGGTTGTGATAGTAACGGTAGCGGTTGTTCCAGACAAGTCCAAAGGCATAGCCTTCCTCATAGGTCGCCAAGCCAAAACCCAAGGAGGTCGAAGCGGTTTGATTTCTAAACAGCCCTATTTCATACGTAATGCCAGGACTTAATAAGTTGAAATTCACGTGGTGTTTTTCCAAATTTACCAGTCCACTGCCCTGTTCGTTGATTTTCCGAATTTGTGCATCCGCTTCGAACGATAGCACAAAAAAAGTGAGTACCAGTAGTAATTTTTTAGCCATGTAAAATCCCGTTTTCTGTGTTTAAATCTAAAAACTAAACCCGAGGGAAACACTATCTTTGTGGAAAATTTAAGAAATGGACCTTTCGCTTGTTCCTCAAATAAAACATACTGACAACAACAATTTTTTTCTTCTTTCCGGACCTTGTGCCATTGAAGGGGAAGAGATGGCGCTGCGCATCGCAGAAAAGATCGTTGGGATTACCGATCGTTTGAAGATTCCCTATGTATTCAAGGGAAGTTTTAAAAAAGCAAACCGCAGTAGGGTAGATTCTTTTACCGGTATCGGGGACGAAAAGGCTTTGAAAATACTTAGAAAGGTTTCGGAGACCTTTCACGTACCCACCGTGACCGATATTCATGAAGTTTCCGATGCCCTCAAGGCGGCGGAATATGTAGATGTTTTGCAGATACCGGCCTTTTTGGTTCGCCAGACGGATTTGGTGGTGGCAGCGGCAAAAACCGGGAAGACCATCAACTTGAAAAAAGGGCAGTTCATGAGCCCGGAAAGCATGCAACATGCAACGACCAAAGTGACGGGTACCGGGAATGGGCAAGTGATGGTTACCGACCGGGGTACCATGTTCGGATATCAAGATATGGTCGTTGATTTTCGTGGAATTCCTACCATGAAAGCCTATGCGCCCGTAGTATTGGATGTCACCCATTCGTTACAACAGCCCAACCAATCTTCCGGAGTAACAGGGGGGCGCCCAGATATGATCGAGACCATTGCACGAGCGGGAATCGCGACCGGGGTTGATGGTATTTTTATGGAAACCCATTTCGACCCCTCGATTGCAAAGAGTGATGGGGCAAACATGCTTCATTTGGACCATCTAGCACCCTTGTTGACAAATCTGACACGTTTGCGAAAAACGGTGAACGACCTGCAATAATTTTACCATTTCTTAGTTTCTTTTGTACGATTAAGCCAACCGAACATGTACAAATACTTTTGTCTATTTGCCCCTATTTTGTTTTTAAGCTTTTTGGGCACGGCCCAAATACCCGATACGTTTGGGAATGTTACCGCCGCCGAGCAACGTAACCACCTATGACAAAGATGCAGATGCCGTTGCCGTGGTGCTCTTTGAAAGAGGTGATCATTATTTTAAGGTCGTAAATGATAAGGTTCGTCTTATTAAAGAATACCATGCCAAAATAAAAATATTGGATATTAAGGGGTTCAACCACGGTACCATTCAAATTCCCTACTATCACAATGACACCTCTACTGAAAAAATTACAAAGATAAAAGCGATTACCCACAACGGAGCGAACCAATACCGTGTGTTGCCTTCCGAGATGTTTACCGTAGACCTTACTGAACGGTGGAAAGCTACCAAATTCACCTTTCCTAAAATCCAAAAAGGAAGTGTTCTAGAATACACTTATTCCATCACCTCCCCATATTTCGGTAATTTCGACGGATGGGCATTTCAATCTGAAATCCCCAAAATGTATAGTGAATTCAATGCACGTATACCGGGCAATTTTATTTATAATCGTTCTCTAACCGGTTACTTAAAACTGGATACCAATGATGCCACTATTGAGAAAAACTGCTTTTTCTTAAGAGGGGCCGGCGATGCCGATTGTGAGATATTGAAATATGCTATGAAGGATATTCCTGCCTTTAAAATGGATGAAGAATACGCACTCTCCGAAAAAAATTATATTGCCCAGATCGAATTTGAAATGTCCGAAATGATCGGTGTAGATGGTACAAGCGATAAGTACACCAAATCTTGGAAGGATGTTGATCGGGAGTTCCGATCGGATAAGGATATCGGAAGGCAGTTAACTAAAAAAAGTTTTTTTGAAAAAAATGTCCCAACGTCCTTGTTGGTAGAGGGAGATGCGATGGGAAGGGCAAAAAATATTTACCAATTTGTCCAAAACCATTTTACATGGAACGAGGAATACGGGGTATACAACGATAATAGGGTAAAGCAGGCTTTTGAACAAAAAAAGGGTACTACGGCCGAAATCAACATGTCGTTGATCAACTTACTCAATGCGGCGGGCATCCCGACACATTTAATGCTATTGGCCACCCGCAAGCGGGGATTGCCCAAGAAAGTCCATCCTGTAATGAACGACTTTAACTATACGGTGGCCAAAACAACTATCGATGGTCAAGACTATCTTCTGGACGCTTCGGATAAGTATCATCCTTTTGGCTATTTACCCTTTCGTGCCCTAAACCACTATGGTAGGGTAATGGACTTCAAAAATGAGAGCTATTGGTACGATATTAAACCCAACACCAAAAACAAATACCAGGTGCGCGCAAATGTTAAATTTGATCTTGAATCTCAAAATGCTACAGGCATTTTAGATGTATTTACCACTGGGTACAAAGCCATACAAAAAAGAAAGCAGATCAACTACTATTCAGAAGAAGCTTATCTTGATAAGATAGAAGGGCAATTTGAAGGTGAGTTTGCCATTACTTCCTATGAATTGAACAAAGAGCGGAGTAATGAGGAAAAAGTAGCCGAACGTTTTGCCTTTGAAATCGAAGAGGTAGTGCAAGGCGACCTGCTGTATTTTAATCCCTTCTTGATTCGTTTTTTTGATGAAAACCCGTTCAAAGTAAAAGAGCGTACCTACCCAATTGATTTTGGCTACCCGGCAACTTACCGCTACCAAGTAGGTATCCAGATTCCCGAAGGTTTTGAAGTAAAAGAACTTCCCGAAAAGAAAGCAATCGCACTTGATGAAAGCAGGCGGGTTACCTACCGCTTTTTCAGCGATCAAAAACAAAATTCGGTTTTGTTGTCTTTTGACCTTTCATTGAACAGCTCCCATTTTAAGGCCGAGAATTATGAGATGATCAAGGATTTATTCAAACAAATCGTTAATGATCAGAAAAACGCCCTGGTGGTGCTGCAGCGGAAACCTTGAAATCAAGCCCACATTCAAATAGCAAATCGGAGCCTTTGGATGTTGGATGCAATAGGCGCAACTAAAAACTCAAACGTCCATTCCAAATTCAGTAGTGAATACTTATTGCTGAATACCGCTCACTGCCCACCGTTTACTTCCCATTCTGTTCACTGCTCACCGCGGACTGCTCACCGCGCACTGCTCACTGTTTGGATGTTAAACGAACAACTAAATGCTAGTTACCGATCAATGGGCGCAAAACGTACTCGCCCCAAAACGCATGCGGTAACCAAAGTTACCTTGCTGTTTTACTTTTTACAGTACCTTTGAACCATGCAAAAGTTCCTACCTTTTTTAGGATGGTTGCCAACCTACCAAAAAACCGACTTTACCAAAGATCTTATAGCGGGTCTCACCGTGGGAATCGTATTGGTACCGCAAGGAATGGCGTATGCCATGATTGCAGGGCTTCCACCGGTTTATGGCCTTTATACCGCAATTATGCCATTGATTTTGTATGTCTTTTTAGGAACCTCGCGACAGGTCGCCATGGGTCCCGTTGCTATGGATTCTATCTTGGTAGCGGCCGGTTTGGGAACATTGGCTCTTGTAGGGGTTGAAAGCTATATAGCCATGGCGTTGGTTTTAAGCTTCATGGTGGGGTTGATTCAGTTCCTACTGGGCTTGTTTCGTATGGGTTTTTTGGTACACTTCCTCTCAAAACCCGTCATAAGCGGCTTTACCTCGGGTGCAGCCATCATTATTATTTTCAGCCAGTTAGAACATCTTCTGGGAACCGATATCGTGGGAAGCAACCAGTTTCACCAATTGGTGCTAAATGCATTCGAAAAACTAGGTGATACCAATGTTTATGACCTCATGATCGGACTCTTGGGCATCCTGATCATCGTATTGTTCAAGAAATGGGACAAACGAATACCCGCAATACTCCTAGTGGTATTTTTGGGTATTTTGGCAGTGTACTCCCTAGGCCTACAGGACTATGGTGTAGCTATTGTAGGTACCGTTCCCGAAGGACTTCCCATGTTCAACATCCCCAATATCACGATTAAAAATCTTTTGGACATTTGGCCCATAGCGCTCACTTTGGCCTTGGTCGGTTACTTGGAAACGATTTCGATCGGGAAGGCTATTGAAGAAAAAAACAGCGCCAGTACCATCGACCCAAATCAAGAATTGATCGCCTTAGGAACCGCCAATGTAGTGGGTTCCTTTTTTCAATCCTATATTTCCACGGCCAGTTTTTCGCGATCGGCGATCAATAATGAATCCGGGGCGAGCACCCCTTTGGCATCCCTTATAAGTGTGGTATTGGTGGTGTTGACCTTGTTATTCTTCACTCCCCTTTTCTATTACCTGCCCAATGCAATCCTGGCAAGCATCATCATGGTCTCGGTCTTCAGTCTTATTGATATTCGGTATCCCAAAAGCCTGTTCCAACACCGCAAAGATGAATTGCTTGTATTGTTGGCTACCTTCTTGGCGACTCTCTTTATTGGTATCAAAGAAGGTATTTTAATAGGGGTACTGTTTTCCTTATTACTAATGGTGTATCGCACCTCCAATCCTCACTTCGCAATTTTGGGAAACATCAAAAACTCGGACTACTACAAAAATGTGAAGCGTTTTGGAGACGAAGCTATTTTAAGGGAGGATCTTTTAACAGTGCGTTTTGACGCGCAACTGTATTTTGGGAATGCCAATTACTTTAAAAAGCAGTTGTTGCAGGCCGTTGAGGACAAAGGAGAAGGCCTAAAGGTGGTGATTCTCAACGCCGAGGCTATAAATTATATTGATTCTACCGGTGCGCAAATGCTGACGAAGGTAATCGATGATCTGAAAGCCCGCGGACTCCAATTTTACATTGCCGGTGCCATTGGGCCTACCCGAGACATTATTTTTCGAAGCGGCATCATCAATTCCTTAAAAAAAGAACACCTGTTTGTAAAAATCAAGGAGGCGGTCGCCTATTTCGAAGACCCTAAATGCCTGACGGCCCTGCAGGATAAGGTGGCACACCAAAATAAGAACGCGGTAACCAATGTTACAAACTAAACATACATTTCATGCTATCTTTACAAAAGAATAGTGGCAGTGGTGAATGGCATAATTGAAGAAAAGAAGAAACCTATGAATATAGAACAGATCTATACCGGATGCCTTGCTCAAGGGGCGTACTATATAGAGAGCAATGGTGAAGTGGCCATTATAGACCCTCTTAGGGAGGTAGACCCCTACCTGGCCAGGGCAAAAAATGATGATGCAAAAATTAAATACATTTTTGAAACACATTTTCATGCCGATTTCGTGAGCGGTCATGTCACCCTGTCAAAGCAAACCGGAGCCCCCATAATTTATGGGCCGCAAGCCAATCCTACTTTTGACGCGATCATCGCTGAAGACGGGCAAGAATTCCCTTTGGGCGATGTACGCATAAAAGTGCTCCATACACCCGGTCATACAATGGAAAGCACCACCTATTTATTGAAGGACAAAAGAGGAAAGGACTATGCTATTTTCTCAGGGGACACCCTTTTTTTGGGAGATGTAGGGCGCCCGGACCTAGCACAAAAAGCAGCGGATGTTACCCAAGAAGATTTGGCGGGTATCCTGTATGATAGTCTGCGATCCAAAATTATGCCGCTAAGCGACGACGTTATCGTGTATCCCGCACATGGTGCTGGATCCGCCTGTGGCAAAAATATGATGAAAGAAACGGTAGATTCCCTCGGGAACCAAAAGAAAATGAACTATGCCCTGCGAGCAGATATGACCAGGCAAGAGTTTATCGCAGAGGTTACGGAAGGGTTGCTGCCCCCACCGAAATACTTTCCCCTAAACGTACAGATGAACCGGGAAGGGTATGAAGACATTGGGGAAGTACTAAAAAGAGGAACCACTGCGCTTGCCCCGGAAGCATTTGAACGTGCGGCGAACGAAACGGGCGCAATTGTCTTGGATGTACGGCACCAAAACGATTTTGTACAAGGCCATGTACCGCGCTCTATTTTTATAGGACTAAATGGCGATTTTGCGCCCTGGGTAGGCGCCCTGATCGCGGATACCAAACAAGCGCTACTACTTGTTACTCCCAAGGGAAAAGAGGCCGAAACCATAACCCGTTTATCACGTGTTGGTTTTGACGGTACCATTGGTTATTTAGACGGCGGTTTTGAACATTGGCAACAGAGCGGAAAACAGTTCGATACGATGCCTTCCTTTAGTGCAACGATGGCGAAGGAAAAAATGGAAGCGAGCCAAGCATTGGTCTTTGATGTACGAAAAGAAACAGAATATCAGGCATCACATCTGGTAAACGTGAAGCATACCCCTTTGAGCGACCTGAACTCATTTCTTTCCGAATTTCCAAAAGAAGGTGACTTTTATGTGCATTGTGCCGGAGGGTACCGGTCGGTTATCGCGGGATCTATCTTAAAAAGTAGGGGCATTCACAACTTGGTAAATATAGAAGGTGGTTTCGGGGCCTTGAAAGAAGCAGGAGCGGCCGTGACCAACTATGTTTGCCCGTCTACACAATAAGTATAGCGTAACACTGCCCTTAGAACCGTAGACACCTCATCCCAGTGCTCATTAAACTGTAATACGAACATAAAAAAGCAACCATGAAAACCAACATGAGTAAAACCGATCGTCTAGTACGTACACTGGTCGCTATAGGAGTAGCGCTATTGATCTATTTCGATATAGTTTCCGGAATTTTCGCTTATATACTGCTCGCCTTGGCCGGAATCTTTG
Source organism: uncultured Flavobacteriaceae bacterium (assembly GCA_947500385.1). GTDB lineage: Bacteria > Bacteroidota > Bacteroidia > Flavobacteriales > Flavobacteriaceae > Pelagihabitans. The sequence continues at coordinate 422,557 of CANMSA010000001.1, forward strand.
TATTGACCAGTCTGGTTAATTTTTGTCCACTGTACCGCCTTTTAGGAATTAGTACCTGCAGCGTGCCAAAGAAGAAATAGCGCTTTTGGCTTTGATTTCATTCAGTTACCGGGCCTAAAACCTTCTTTTAGGCTCTTTTTTTTATGATAGCTCTAAAGAATTGAGCTATTTTTTAAGAAATTCGTAAATGTTAAAGAAATCATAACATTTTTGACGGGACCAGCTGGCTTATTTAGTACCTTTAATAAGAATTACTTTACGAAGAATGATTAAAAACTTTCTGGAGCGCATTGGCATCATGAATGCCATCATGCTCTTGGTGGTAGTATCCATCATCCTTGTTTCTGAATATATGTTCCTTAAAGGGGACAAACTAGATGCAATATTTATTGCCTTCTGGGCGCCGACCATACTTGGTTTTATGAATTATTTTAAGCACAAAAAGTAATGGATTTTATTTTACTATATTCCATTTTTGTCGCTATAGTCTTTACCATTTGGATGCTTTTTGTGATTCGCATGTATAAAAAGCTCAAAGATTAAAGGTCTTTAGACGACCCGATCCGTCAACACTAAGATATTCCCCTTATTCTTATTGAGATACGACTGTATGATGCCCTGCGTTTCAACGGTATTGCGCTGTGGTATTAAATAGGCCTCCAAGTCTTCCCGATTAGCAAGTTGCATTTCATTTTCCACAAAACCGTAGCCACTGTAAGCTCCATTCTCCAGCAAAATAAAAGCACTTTCAGAAGGGTTGCGTCCTTTTTGTCGGATGACCATATCATCCCCTTTTACATCGGCGTAGGCAATAGCCTCTTCAACCCTTTTATTGTAGTCCGCTACGGACTCCGTATCCCGACATACCCCTCGGCATTCGGTAATACTATAGTGTGAACACGCCCCGTTGCTTTCTTGCAGATGGCAAAACTTAGGACATAGTTCGAACATCTTACATAGGTGTTCTAAAAAGGTGCGACAAGCCGTGGGGCTATAACACACCGTAATGGCTTTGGGAACCATTTTAAGTTTATTGTATGCCAGGTGCAAAACCCCTTTTCGGTCTTGATATGCAAAAATACCATACTGCTGAACCGTTCTTTTCTGGGCGCGATTGTATATGGGGAAATGATGCTTGATAGCCGATGATTCCATCAACAAGGCCAGTAGTTCGCTGCCCGATAGTTCAAAGTCTATATCCGTGGTCTCCTGACAGAGCCGTACTTCCTTCGAGGATTTGTCGTAAAAATGTCCCAAAACCCTTTTTTTGATGTTGATGGCCTTCCCTACATAAATAATCGTACCCGTCGTATTCTTGAAATAATATACCCCGGGGGCAGACGGGAGGTTTTCGAAGGTTTCCCTAGGCAGCCCCGGTGGTAGGGTCGCCTCCTGAGAACGGGAATTTAAAAAGGTCTTGAATACTTTTTCCGCGCCATCGGCCCGAAGCAATTTTGCAAACAAGAGTACGGTGGCATGGGCATCACCTCTTGCCCGGTGCCGATCCGAAAGAGGAATGTTTAAGGCCGAGCAGAGTTTCCCCAAGCTATAGGAGCGATATCCTGGAATCAGTTTACGGGAAAGTCGTACCGTGCATAATTTTTTGCGCACAAAATCGAGCCCAATATGCTTCAACTCGTTCTTGATCACATTATAATCAAAATTGACGCTATGCGCCACAAAAATACATCCTTTGGTAATTTCTAGAATCCTTTGGGCAATCTCGTCAATTTTTGGCGCCCCGCGGACCGTTTCATTATCAATACCCGTTAGCCCGGTAATAAAGTACGGAATTTCACATTCGGGATCTACAAGTGAGGTAAACTCATCAATTACTTCGTGTCCGTCGTATTTGAAAATAGAAATTTCTGTAATCCGGTTTCCCTTGATTCCATTTCCAGTGGTTTCTATATCAACAATCGTATACACGTTCTACTGCCTATTTATAGAATAAAGTTAGGCATTTATTTGAATCGGGCGCCGGGACATTTAGAAGCACCCACTTTTTCTTACATTTGTTGGAATACCGACCCGGCCCCATGAAACTCATTGTCGTTTTATCGATTGTATGTATTACTCTTTTCGCGTTGTTGGGTCTCTATCTTATCACCACACAAAAAGGTACTAAAACGGCGAACCGTTTATTGGGAAGCTTTTTCATTTTGTGGTCGTTGGATTTGTTGGATGGACTGCTATTACTTCAGGGGTATCAATTGAAGCATCCGCATTTTGCACTTTGGACCGAGCCTTTTTTTCTCCTGTATGGTCCTTTGCTATTTTTCTATACCAGACTATCGCTGGGAAATGAGCGATTGCCGGGAGTACGCACGTTAATTCACTTCATTCCATTTATTCTTGGTCTCCTTTTATTGTTGTTTTCTTTTCACTTACGCCCGGTATCCGAGAAATTGCAGATACTTACCGCCATTACCGATTTTGATCAACCAGTAGAATCCCTTTTGATCGCCCCTTTGATTTATGTGCACTTTGCCATCTATCTATGGAAATCGAAAAAACGGATCGGCACAGCTAAAAAGCAATTGGTAAATTTTTATTCCCATTTTAATATAACGTGGCTCGATAAGCTATTAAACCTTATGATTCTTATATTGGTTTTATCAATACTTATTGGAATCGTACAACACATTTCCGGTCAAAAGTACTACGAGACCGCATTAATAGGCGTATTGATTTTAATAGGTATTTTTATCAGTACTATTATTTTCAAAGCTCTTGATCGCCCCTTCCTAGCTACTCCCGTCACCAGTAAAAAAGAGCATCCCATTGCATCACAAGAAATCGAAACAATTCTTCATAGCATTACGGATTCCCTTGAAAGAAAACGCCTTTTTTTAAAACCCGAACTTAGTCTAAAAGATCTTTCAGAAGCTGTGGGGCATCCCAGCAGAAAAGTTTCGCAGGTCATCAATGATCAAATGAACCAGAGTTTTTTCGACCTTGTTAATGGCTATCGTATCGAAGAGGCAAAAAAGATTTTCAAGGAGAACAACGACCCCAAATTAACCGTATTAGAGGTCATGTACGAAGTAGGTTTCAATTCGAAGTCTTCTTTCAATACCCAATTCAAGAAAAAAACCGGACGTACACCCTCTGCATTTTTAAAGGGTAATAGCTGAGTAGTACTTTGTTGCGCGTAAAGCCGAACGCATCTAAAGCGTTCGACTTCATGTATTCGGTCGCACAAAACCAGTGGTAATACGAGATTTGTCCTGAACAATAAAATCTCGTATTATGCACTCTTCTTTTGACATTTCTAAAGATCAACTTCCTTTAAAAAAGATACTCTGGTATCATTTTTATCCAGGTATCATTATCACCCTCGTATATCTTTTTATCAGTGAGTACCTCGTTGAACATGGTTTTCCAGGCCTATCGGCATTATTATTCATAGAATTGCTAGTGCTAGCCCCTATTGCTTTTCTGCACATGGGTTGGAAAGGCAAACAACTTAATGGCTCTTTTTCACTAAAACGGGTCATTGCCTTTTGTGACAAACTGAGCCTTAAACAATATCTAAAATGGTCGCTTTTAGGAATTCTTGGTTGTGTATTGATCTACGGTCCTTTATATCCGATAGGATTATATTTAAAAGACACCCTCTTTTCCTGGCTTCCCGCTTGGTACTTTGATCCCGGCTTTGGTACTACTGATATGACTTTGATAGCGAAGGTCTTTCTCTTTGCCATCTTTATTGACGGCATCGTAGGGCCGGTCGCGGAAGAATTATTTTTTCGAGGGTATTTACTCCCACGTATGGCTTACTTAAAAAAATGGGCGCCGATTCTGAATGGGGCCTTGTTCGGCCTTTATCATTTTTGGCAACCACACAATTACTTGGCTATTATGGGGGTTGGCATCGTTATTAGTTATGTCGTATGGAAAAAAAAGAACGTATACCTTGGCATCATCATACATTGTACCCTAAACATTTTGGGCGCCCTATCGGGATTCATTGCCGCCAGTGGAGGGGAATTGATTGCACGCTAGTCTTGAAACAAAGAAGTAATAAATGTGAAGATATTAGAGGCTTGTAAATAGTAGGCAAACCTCTAATATCCTAGTGGGCTCTCAAAAATGCGCGCCCCGACTTACCTGTAGTAAGTGTTCATACACTGATCGGCGTCGACTACTTACGAATTATCCTCGACCGTGGCGTCAATCGCATTATTGGTAACGGAAGTGATTCCACCTTCCATTGCCGCAACACTCGAATACATCTCACTGGTACCGATTACCTGATTATTGCCCGCTCGGAGATTAAAGTACGGACTGCCGTCAGAAGCCGTTTTACGATCGTACCTGGTTTGATCAACGGCATTTGTTCTAACGGAGGTAATCCCATTCTCGCAAGCCGATTTCGTGGTATAGCCTTCACTTTTTAAAATGACTTCCCCGTTCCCAGCTTTCAGGTTAAACCGAAACTGATTTGACGCATCTTTTTTAATTACAAATTTTCCCATGATGGTATGTTTAAGGTTATTAACTATGTATTGTCTTTTATTTATATATGAGGCAAGAAATCATCGCATGATCCTTCCCCCTTTTTGAAACTCTCTTCGAATACCGCTGGTAATATAGGAAGCGGTTATTGTTTTCTTTTTTTCCTCCAAAGCACACAAACAGGCATACTGCACTACATTCATGATTTCCGCTCCTGAAATCTCGTACTTCCTTGCCATACTGCCCAAATCTAAATCGGGGCTTAATTTTACTACCGAGGGAAACGCTTTTTCCCATAAGATCAGGCGTTCCGCTGCCTTTGGCATTGGAAAGTGGACAATGGATTGAAAACGGCGTATAAACGCTTCATCAATATTGCTTTTGAAATTGGAAGCGAGAATCACGAGGCCTTTGTACCCTTCGATACGTTGTAATAGATATGAAACTTCTTGGTTCGCATATTTGTCATGTGCGTCTCGCACACTAGTGCGCTTCCCGAACAGCGCGTCACATTCATCACAAAAAAGGATATTATCCGTCTTCTCTGCTTTGGCCAACAAATTGGACAAGTTTTTTTCTGTTTCCCCTATAAATTTAGAAACCACCATAGAAAGATCTATTCGATAAACTTGTTTTCCCGTATACTTTCCCAATAAATTGGCGGTGAGGGTTTTTCCTGTTCCAGGCGGACCATAAAAAAGTGCTCGGTATCCAGGCTTTATCTTTTTACCCAGGCCCCAATCATCCAACAACGTATCCCCATAGGTAACCCATGTCTGTAATTCTGATACTTGACGTTGCGTTTCCTCATTTAAGACTAAATCATCCCATTCCATTTCAGTGGTAATTAGTTCTGCAGGGAACTTCATACTAAACCTTGGCGTACGCATCTTACCCAAAACAAAGAGTTCTATATAATCTGAGGATAGCACCAGCTTACCACTCATTACCGGTTCTCCTTCTGAAGCTTCTTCTAGCCATAGTATGTGCTTTTTGGCAAAAAGGTGGTCGGATCCGAACAGTTCATATATGGGTTTTCGATTTTTAAAATTATCACCGTCCAACAAAAAGAGTGCCGTCTGTCCTGTGGGCAAAAATCCCCTGAAATTCTTTCCCCGAACGCCTCCCAACTGCGGGAAGTCTCCTGTAGCCGCCAATTTGCCTTGAATAATCTGATCTAAAAGATTGCTCGCGATATGTGGGCAAAGGGCCAACAATACCACTATCTTTTCTTGCTTCTGCAACTTTGCCTGTTTTAATACCTCGGGAATATGTATTCCCCACTTGCTCAATGGTGGCATCTTAGGTTCTTTGGTGGTACTACTGGGATCAAAGTAACGATCCAGTCGGTATCTAACAAAAGCTTCTAAGTATTTGAATTCTGGCAAATCTGTCATTGTAATACAATTGTTTTAATTTAACGTACTGGCAGCCACCCGCCGCTTGCCCAGTTTAAAAAAGGAGGTAGCGATTTTCTATCTTCAATGAATTTAGCCTGCTGCTCGGCATTCCAAAACCGCCACGGAATACGAAAACGAATCATAGGATGGTAATTATAAGCACCTGAACGTGTACCTGTTAACAGCCATGAGGCTAGTTGTGCGCTTAAAGCACTTGGTATGTATCCATACGGGACACCGTTTTGATGCTGCCATACATGCGCGGCTTCATGAATTAGCGTACTGTCTGAAATGGCTCCTGGGCTCGCTATCAAGTTTCCTATGGTTCTGGCAACGCCATCGGGCGAGCATATACTGTTTTGACAAATCCGCACTGAAAAGTAGTTTAAATGGGGGCCGTACACCGGCATTAAAACACCTATTTCCCGTCTATTCAAAGGCCTCCCAAGAGCGCTTCCGATCAAGGTAGTGGTATCTGGAATTAAATTGCGAAGAGGGCCCAATATGGGACTCGTTTGAGGATCTCTCTGAATCTTGGGTAGGATCGTTTTATTTTGCTGCACTACATGTGTTAATTCATGTGCCAAAAGGCGTTTCCCTTCCGTAGAATCTGGATTATACTTGCCTGCATTAAAGTAAACGTCTTTCCCGTGCGTAAAAGCGTTGGCGCCCAGTTCTTTGTTCATTTTAACCGCATCCTGATCGGTATGAATGTTGACTCCACTAAAATCAACTCCAAAGGAAGTTTCCATTTCTGTCTTTGTTTTCTTTGACATACTTCGCCCCCTTCCTGATTTATGTTTCAGCTTCCGTGTTACCCCCGTACTTGCTGTTTGCGGCGTGCGGGCAGTTGTACTTTTTGTTTGAATGGGGGCCGTTTCCTCCTCCTCTTTTTCCCCATCCATCTTATTGATCATTCCGGATGCTTCTTCTTCCTCCTTTTCTCCATCCATTTTATTGATCATTCCCTCCTCTTCCTCAAGACCTGGCATCTTTTCGGTTTCTGGCTTTTCCTGAATCAATTTATCTTCTTCCATACGCTGTTCCGCCGTACCGAGCTTTTCATCTTTCAAGGGAGTGGCCAGTGATTCTCGTTGAATGCTACTGATCTCTTTGTTCTGAATGTCTGGTTTTGCGGTTTTGTTGACAACAGCATTTGCCACATTATCCGCTTCTTTCTCATATTTATCCCCGGCTTCGCCCACCTTCAGCTTCGTTTGAACAGTTCCCTTGGAAGAACCATTGAAAAAAGGTTTTTTAACCTCCTTTCCAAAAAACGATGCTTCTTCTTTCCCTGATTCCTCATTGGTATGTGGACTCTTGTTTCGGCTACTTGAGAATATACTTTTCATCTTATTTGATTTAGGTGTTCATTCGTTCTAAAAACTCATCGGTAAGGTCTGCGTAGTCAAAAGCACCGTTGGCGTTGGCGTCATGGTTGAAAATATGAGTGCCATTTTCTTGCGCGTTGGCAAGCGCAATATTGGTTCTAATGTGCGTTGCAAAGACATTCTTAGCGGTAAACTCGGTCTCAAGTTCTTTCTTTATCTGACGATTCATTTTCTTTCGTTCGTCGTACTTGGTCAGTACAAAGCCCAATAGCGTTATTTTTTTATTCAGTTTTCGAATGCGTTTAAAATGTGCCAAAAAACTACGGGCCCCTTTTAAAGGTAAAAATTCTGCCTGCAAAGGAATTAGCACATAATCGCTTGCCACCAAAGCGTTGATGGTGAGCATTCCCATAGACGGGGGACAATCAATGAATACAAAATCATACCCGGTCAGCGATCGTATCAATTGAGAAAGGATATGTTCCCGACCATAAACGCTTGACAGTTCCAATTCTGCATTGGCCAGGTCGAGCGATGCAGGAATGAGATCCAAACCCGACTTCTTTACCAACACCTCCAATAAATCTGTCTCTTCTCCCATCGCTTCTTTGTGCAACACCGAATAGATGGCCTTCTCATCTTCTTCTACCCCCAACGATTGAGAAAGATTGGCCTGGGGATCTACATCGAGCAATAGTACCTTTTTGCCTCTTGTTTTCAATCCGGCAGCCAAGTTGATTGCGGTGGTGGTTTTCCCAACACCTCCTTTGAAATTTGCTATTGCTATTACTTTCATCCTATTTCACTTTCTTTTTGGCTTAAATCTGTTCTGCTTATATCATTTGGCAATTTCCTTCAAGGAAAGAACGGCGTATGGTCTACCCCAATTCCCCATTAAAATATTGCATGGCCTTGTTCCAAACTTCGCAACCCACATTCATCCCCAAGGCTCGGCCTTCCATATCACCATCCTTAAAATGGATACCTCCATAGAGCCTTGAAATACCTGCCTCGTCAGCAGCGTCTTTCAAATTTTTCCAATGAATGGTAAGGTCTTCGGCGGGGGTACAATCGGGCTCTATTCTGGACCCTCCCTTTGGGATGACCACCGATTCCCCATATTTGCCATTCCCACAAAAACTAGATAACACTTCTGCGGCGGCGGCACTGAAAGTGCTATGCCCGGAAACATATTCTGCAAAGGGAGGTGTTGGGATGTACGGAAGCCAGTTTTCCCCTTCTATTTCCTTAGTACCTTCACAAGGTCCGCCCCAGGCAGTAATGCTCTTGCCACGGTATAAATTCTGTATGGCGGAAATGGGACGTACATAATCGTAAAATACTTTACAGTCCCAGGCTGCAATTGCCGCATCTAAAAGAGCATTTCCGAGCAGAAAAAACAACTTAATATCATACGCATTCTTATGACCGTACATTCTAGAGAGGTAGCGCGCCTGTCTACAACATTGCTCTGGCGGGGTAGCCGATCGCGAGGTATCATCTTTGACAGCATCTACAAATTTGTCTTCATGCATCCCTGCCCAGAATTCTGCCACCAACTTTTGGGTATCGGTAAGATTTGCGCTGTAATGCAATACCTGATCGGCCTGTTTTTTGAACTCATTTTTATCACATCCGATCGGGGAAGGTGGTCTGCACTGTCCCCCCCATAGCAATGCAAAGGGTTTCACCAACCCCCAATGAGCGGTCAAGAACTCTTGCGGCTTATGACCATTTAGCTGCGCTTGCCAATGATCTTCGTATTTCATAGGTTGTGGCAGGGGCGGGTTTATAGGGCTATAGTTGCTATAATCGCTGTAGTTCCCTTCCTGTAGGGTCGCATGCTGGTTGGCGCCATCGCCCATTCTGCATTCGAGCACTAGGAGCCCTGATAGATTGCCTACACCTATGGCATTGTCGGGAATCAGGTTTTTATTGTCAGGGTCAAAATTACAATCGCACATAAAATCGCGAAACATGCTTTTCTTTTCTGGGGGTAATTCACACCAAAAAAGGGCCTGCACAACGGTAAATGCAGCATGGCTATATGCCGTTTCCCTATTTTCGGTAGTACAGTTGCTATCGGGTTGTTTTAGGCGACTGCCGGTCGTGGTGCTCACTTCACAGCCTCCGTCGTTGTAATTCGTCCATGCATCGTACATGGCCGTATGTACCATCGCCAAGGCCCTAGCGGCCACGGTTGGCGGGAAATTCACATAGTGGATGGCATCGCATACCAAGCGATTCCATTGGTGGGCTTTGCTGGGGATGTATTGTTTTGTTGTTGCCATTGTTCTTTTTTTTTATAAGTTTCTTTAGATCGTTTTGTTTTAAGGTCGCATCGGTTTAACTGTTTGATTCTTCTATGGTTGGTCTGTCAAAAAAATTATCTCCCTTGATAATACTTTCTACAACCTCCGTTAATGAAACACCCGCAAAAATCGAATCTTCTATAAACAGTGAGCCTAGTTGTACAATGTAAACAGCATACGCGCCATTACCGAGTGCATTTGTTGGGTCATAGAAATAAATACTGCCGCCGGCATCATCTCCAATTACGAACATATCCGGAATATTTTCTATAAACCGTTCATCCATATTATGGCCAATCAAAATTTTTGGGGATTCCAGGTGTATGACCATTTCATCTCCTTTAATGGTGCCTTGATGAAAGGTTTTTACAAAGCTCAAATAGTCCTTGGGCAGTTTCAATGAATGTACTTCTTGGAGTTCATCAACAAACCGAAGCCCATCAGCTTGCTCATCGGGCCTACTTTCTTTTGGCAAGGACTTTATTAATTTTATTAAATTATTTTTCATATTATATAAATGGTATTAAGGGGTCCAACTTCCAAAGTATTTTACTAAGCTGCCAGGGTCGGTCGTTTCTATTTGACGATATAGCTGTCCAAAATAAGTGTCACTGTCATTGATTATTCTTTGGGCATGCACCGTTGGCACATCTGCTGCCTGCATGTCTGCTATCATAAGTTGTCGTTCATCTGCGTAGGTCCTTGTTGCACGTCCAGCCCTTCTAGTTCTTGATGCTTGCCTAGCAGTAATTCTTTGATGGGGAGAACCTGTTTTAGAATCCCTCAGCAAAATAGCCGGGCAATCGTTTCTTCTGTAACCGGGAATCCTCTTGGCCCAAGTATCCTGAATACCATGATGGGATTGAAAGAAGTTTTGTGTACCGCGGGTCCCGGATAGTGTGCCGTGATTGCTAACCTCATATTCCCAAATTTTGGTTCCTCCCGGTCTGCTATATTCCCATCTACCACCTACGAGTCTTGCGGTAGCCCCTGGTTCAACGACATTATCTACAGCTATAGCACGATTTAAGCGTCGTTCCAAATCAGCGACATCGGATACACTTTCAATTGTATCAATGGCCGGCGTCAGGTTTCTTCTTCTCAACGGATGATTCAAATATTCCCTTAATCCCTTATGAGACTGTAATTCAGGGAATCTATTAATTAGGGTTTCCAACCTTCCTAAATCGCTTGCCGATGGCCTTGGTCTTGTCGGGATACATGGACTACTACATTGAGTCAACAATCTGCGAACCGCCGGATTCATTTCGGAATAAAACCTTCTTAAACCGGGGTTGTCCCTAAACAACCTTCTGGTAAGGGGATTGAGGTTGTTTTCCCAACGCCTGGTAGCGGGTGGCAATTCTACCCCACCCGGGCCAACGACTTTTAATCTCCTTGCCAAGGCCACTTCCCCTACTTCAAGGACAATGGACACCCCCAAACCGATCCATGCCCACATCAAGGCATTCTCGGCTTGTTCTACTGTAACCCTTCGTATATCTTGACGCGTATCCATTCGAGCCATGTCAAGAACTTCTTGGGCATCAACGACGTCTTTGACACCCATTCCAATACTCACAGCCAGATCAATCGCTTTCAGTAAAATACCTCCGACCCCCGGTACCAGCATACTCGCCACCGAAAGACTGACCATACCAGCGACCAATAGAAGTTCTTCAAAAGCACGTTCTGAACTTTCTTTCCAATGCCATGCGACAATGGTACGTGCCAAAAAGGGATTATTTTCGGCGGTCACCTCTCCTCTAAGAACTTGCAGTGTAAGGGTCCCTTCTGGAAATTCACTGATGCCAAGACGCGCCCTGGCCTCGTCATATACTTCACCTGCATAATCCAGAGGGTCAAAATCCCCATCATTGATATCTTCTTTGACAGAATCGTACAATTCAATGGCTTCCAATAGCTCTTCCTTCCGTTCCTCTGCTCCGTCAGGATCCAAACGAATGGCTGCCTCATCTTCCATAAAAGTGGCCGCGTCCCTCAATTTTGAAACATCCGATTTTCTAACAATCTCGCCATTTAACTCAATAGACTCGTAGTTATCCTCTTCAAGGTTATTGGCAATATCCTGATACTCTTCGGCCCCTGCACGTAAACGAATGGCAAATTCATAATTGGCGATATCCCAATTGTCGTACATGCCTTGCATCTCATCCCGATTGCGCTTGAGTTTTTCCTTTGCAATGGTCTTCAGCATTTCGAGCCACTCATTTTCTATGAATTCATTGGCATTATCCGCCACATTTTCAATGACTTCCGCAATATCTTCGAATTCCACGTTCACCGACTCACGAATTGCCTCCCTTGCCCTTCTCTCTTGCTCTTCAATGAGATCTGAAAATTCGGAGTAGGTGGAAAACAACTGGGGTAACATGAAAACTCCGGCCATTTCGGCAGGATACGCAAGCGTATTTAGAATATTCCTCCCAAAGTCAATGATTTCTTTGGTGATTGCACTGCCGGGAACCACACTATCCAATAAATTGTAAGTAGCCCTAGCGATTTCGGTCGCTATTGTGAAGTAATCATAAGGATTGTTGGCTATGTTCGCTATGTCGGTATCTAACTCATCTATAGGAGTATTGGTCAATTCATCGGCTAATGTATCGTTATACATTTCCCGACCTTTTGCCAGGGTATGATACAACACCAAACTTCTAAATCTACCTTCTTCAATGGCCGCAAAGCGCAAGGCATATAGCATATCCGGGTCCGAAAGGGAGAATTCCATGAACTTATCGACCAAATGGTTTAACAAACCTTCTTTATAGTTTTCTAAATCAAGCGCTTCCAGCCATTGTTCAGGTGATAATCCACTTACCGCCCACTCGTCTAATAAATAACTGATCATCAATCCCGGTACGTCGTATTCAATGAAGTCGGCCAACAACAACTCCCGCTCAGCTTCTATTTCTTCCGCGCTATTTTCTGGTCGGAAATCTTCGATGTTAAAGTTTTCGGGAACATATTGGATGGCCTCGATTTGCGGAATCCAGTGGAACAGAAATTTCTCGCTATGAACTTGCAGGGTTTCCTCGGTAAAGTCATCGACCGTGAGCGTACGCAATACAAAATCGGAATAAACGATGCCTTCAAACTCATCGAGATCCGGACTGATCGCACCCGCAACGGGATCATTGCCACTTACTTCTGATAACATGATGGATAATACCAGTTGATACAAATCAAAGTCTGACGCCTGCATTAAGTTTTCTGGCTCCCAAGGCAAACGTGCTTGCAAGGCCGGAATGACTACGTTCCAATCTATGGCAGCCGGGTCATAGTTTGTATTGTTTTCGAGATATTCTTCCAGTTTGTATAAAATCACATTCTCCGTAATGGATCGTATTCTTGCACTGATCCGCGCCTCGAGCAGCGGCATTTCAATCACTCCGCCTACCCTTGCCCAAGCCCTTGCATCGCGTTCAATTAGGCTTTTTATACTTGTACTCCTAAGAAACTCAGCAGTTTCATGAATGGGACCTTCCTCAGGAGAGAACACCTGTTCTATATGCTCTTCAAATATTGACCAAGCATTGTCCGTGTTCGAGAAAAAATCCAACGTTTCCTGGTCTACCGCCAAATCATAATCGAGTGTTTCATCACCAAAGTATACTCTTATATACAAGGTTTCCGTAAGGGTATTTTGGCAATCAGGTGGACATGCCCGTTGTACATCCGGCATTTCTTTTTTCGCTATCCCTGCGCTAGCCCCCTGTTGCACCGTATGGGTCAATTCATGTGCCAACAAATGCTTGCCCGAAGCCGTATCTGGTCGGTATTTCCCTTCGTTAAAATAAATATCATTGCCATGGGTAAAAGCCTGAGCATTCAGGTCTTTGCTCATTTGTACTGCCTTGCTATCGGTATGGATGTTAACCCCACTGAAATCTGCTCCGATGCCCCCCTCCATCTGATTGCGGGTCCTGCCATCCATCCTCGTTCCTTTCCCGGCAGTTGCACTTAATTGATCTTCTAAACTAGCGTTATTTGTTGCGGTAGAAGAGGACGTTTCTTCTTTCTTTTGGACCGTACTTTGAGCACCTCCAAAGGCGGTAAAAAATGCATGGAATTGAGATCTGGGCCTTGTTCGTTCCTTGACCTCGCTAAAATTGCCGCTATTCCCATCTATTGAATCGATCATGTCTCCATTGACCGCTTTTATAATACAATGGTGCTGAAATTCGGTAAAATAACCAATGTCTCCTGGTTGTGGGTTATCAGTAGGTTGTAGGGTTCCAAAACGCGATACTCCCATACCTACTTCCCAAAACCCGAGGTCGATTCCGGCCTTTTTAATGGCATAGACCGAAAAGATGCCGCACCAATGCGGAAACTCGTCTACATATCGCACATTCTGAATTACTTCATCGGACCAAGCATCTTTTGCTGCCAAATGAAAAATTTCGAGCAGATGCTCGGCTCCTATGCGCCCACCGGAACCATCGTCTTTTTTCGCCTCTATTTTCCCCACCATTTTTTGTGCCTCATGCACAATACGCTCTCTCGACCCAGTGGCACCGGCGCTACTACCGCTCAATTGCACATTGGGCATTTTTTTAAACATGATGGGGTAGGCCGTTCTTTCCATTTCCAATGACCGCAATTGCACATTTGGGTCTTCCTCTTCTTCGGGAGTACCTACAGTCCCCATGCTTTCTTTTCGTTGCAGCTCTTCGGTCTCCCCTTCTTCAACTTCTTCTTTTTCACATTCATCACATTTGGCCTGCACCGTTGGCATAGGAACGAGTGATGCAGGTGTAACCGCCTCCGAGGTGAAAACTTCCGGGGCGGTGGCACCCTCCGCTTTGGGTTGAACAACTTCCTCGGCATTGCTTTCAAAAATGGGTTTTTCTTGAATCTCAGGAGCCTCGTCCACAATTTCTTGCGTTTCCTCTTCCTTTTTCTGAACCGCTTCTTCTTGTTCACATTCGTTACATTTCGCTTGTAATGTGCCCTCTTCCTGCTGTGCTTCGGGAACAACCTCCTCCCGAGGTTCTTCTGATGCAACCTCATTATTGCTTAACTTTTGTACCACCTTATCGGCCATGGCATCTGCCTCGACCTCGTATTTATCATTGGGTTCGCCAACCGTCAATTTGGGTTGAACGGTCGCTGGACTAAAAAAAGAGGTCGGCACCTCATTCGATTTTGAGAAAAAAGAGTCCCCCCCTTCTTTTGAAAAGAAAGGTGGACGCTTTGCCTGTATTTGCTTATTCGCGGAAGAACTTGTTTTTACCTCAGCTGTGATCACTTGTATTAGTATTTTTTAAGACACTAGTATCTTTTCTAGTTTCGCGTTCGATGCTATCAAATGGTTCACCATTGTATTTATCGCTTTCTCCATTAGTTTTTCATCAAAGTTTTTCATGTAAAGTTCAATTGACAGAAATAAGATGCCTTCTTCATCCACCGCGTATTTAATTAGGGGGTCTTTCGAGTTTAATATGAGTAATGTTTCCATTGATTTTTTTGAGGACACAAAAGTTTCTTCTGGCTTGCACAAAGGATAAATCGATAAGAAAACAAACCCATTCGCTTCCGTGATTCCAATCGTCTTGAAATCACCATTTACCTCAATTCTCTTCACCCAACCCATTTTTCCAAATTTTTGGATAGCCGAACTATGCAGCCTATTATATGCTTCAACAATTTGTTCCAAACCCACCATTGCGTTGTTTTTAGTTTGTAAATGAATTTCGTGAAATAGTATTTTCGGTTACCTTCATTCTTCCAACAGAATCCAAGGTTCCTGTAAACCCTTTGGCCCATGCATTTACTTGCACCGGACGCATCTTTTTTCTTCCCTTTTTAGTGTCATCATATTTTGCACTTATGGTCACATAAATTACCCAGGGCGTCGCTGCTGCATTCTTGGCTTTTATCCAATTAGCCATGGGCCCTTCAAACTGATTCGGGAATCGGGATAGGTTCAAATCTGCTGTCATTGGCACTAGATTCTTTCTCGTTCCAGGCCCATAAAAACGATCTCCCAATAAATGCCCCCCATGATCCCCGGGTTCGTTGCCAGGTAATTTACTTGCACTAAAATGGGCATCCCTACCTACTTTATTTTTCATTTGATCTATATGCCCAAAAACTTTTGTGGGGCGTACATTTTTCTTGGCCGAAAACCTGCTATCTACCTGTTTTCCCATTGCTTTAGCCTTGTACTCCATAGGTTCAAAACCTACCTTGTCCTTTAAAACCGCCTGGTTTTCATCTGTTTCCTTTTCTTTTTGTGAAAACTGGCTCAATAATCCTACTTGAATTTTTGATCTTCGAATAGTTAATCGAGGCAACAAACCTTTCCACTTGGATGCTATTCGGATTGCCTTGGGCTTACCCGACTTTTTATCAAACACAAAAGAGTATGCCCCTTTGGTAATCGTTTTTATATCTGGTAAGTTCTTTTCATCTACCCGTTTCCCAATGAGCCGTTGTTTTCTTATTATTCTTAAGATTTTGACCGCTTCCGCCCTATCTTTTTTGCTTCGGGATTTTACTCCCGTCATGCTTTTTAGAACTTGACTGCCAAACTTCCGTACAAAACTGTCCAAGGTTTTTTTGTAGCTTCTCTGTACCGTATTCTTTTGTCCTGATCCATTCTGGTGTACCACATGTGTAAGCTCATGTGCCAAAAGATGCTTGCCTGGTGTTGTATTGGGCGCATATTTGTCCTTTCCGAAATAGATGTCCTTATTTTGTGTGAAAGCGTCTGCCTGGATGCCTTCGGCAGCCTCGGTAGCGTCCAAATCGGTATGCACTTTCACCTTGCTAAAATCTTGTTGAAACTCCTCTTCCATTTCATTTCGAAAGTCCGTTGGGAGCGGACTCCCTTTTGAGGCGCCCATCATACCTTCGATATGGGTATCTGGTAATACAGGTTGAGAGGATCCATTGTCCGAAGCACTTCGTTGAATAAACAGGTTTTCTATATTCGGGGTGATTTGTTCCTTTAAGGCCACAGAGGCATGTTCATACAAAAATGACACTCCATTTTTGGCATTTATGATCGCTGGTTGAAAGCCTTTTACTACTTTTTGAATGGAATTGTTTATTGGATCAACGGTGCCCTCTGGAATCATTGGCTCAACAACATACTTTGAAATAGCGGCCCGTATTTGTGGTACCGCACCAACAGCCTTCACCATTTTTATTTTCTTCCCGACAAAAGCCAAAATGAATGGGGTAATCGCACTGGCCACTTCTTGGGTCTTAATTTGAAAGTCCATGACACTTTCTTCAAAATTTTGGATTAACGCCAGGAGAAAGGTTTTTCCACCAAGCAAAAATTCCTGAAGCTTGTCTCCTAGTTGCGAAGTGAGCTTCTTAACCAATTTATGTACTTCTTTTTTATTTTTAGGCGCTTTCTCTAGTTGTTCCATAAGTTTCAAGAAGATGGGCAGCCCTGCAATCAACACCCCGATATCTCCCATAAAATCAACAAACTTGCGGCGAATGTTGAAAATCACTTTGAGTGTCTCCTTTATCTTTTTTAAGATCCCAACTATTTTTTTGATAAAGGATTTCAGTTTGGCTCGCTCATTGCCAAATGCGGTTTCTTTGCCTTTTAATTCGGGCTCTTTGACCGCACTGTTCGCCCATACCTCCATTTTATTGATCGCGGCAGCCCCCTCTCCTTCAACTCCAAGCATCATCAACAACAGTTTTTCTGGGTCTGAAAACCAGGAAGTGGCCGTTGCCAAATAGGTCTTGGAATTCATTAATAGATCGATGCTTGTTTTGATCGATTTGAGTTCTCCCAGATTAGAGATGGTTTGGATCATATTAACGGCTTTAAATATAGGTCCGCCATATACCATGGTTCCCACTTCGGTAACCACACCACCCACCAATGCCGAACCTTCGATCGCTTGGTTGATGCATTCCGGGTCGCTATCACAATACCCTACCATTTCCATCCAATCTTTTCCCCTTTCCTTAAACCACTCTTCGCCCCCTTCCCAACCAAGTGCTCCTGCCAAGCCCCCGGCTCCCGCAGTCAAACCGCCCGGAATACCCGTAACCGTATCGACCACGACATCTTGAAAAAAGCTCATTTCTTTGATACCATTGTCTTTTTTGTAGTCTGCAGAGTATTTATTTTTCAGAGCCTTCACCTGACCTACTTTGTCAAAATGATTAAAAATCAAATCATAGTAGCTGGTAATTTCACTGGAGAAGACGCCCCCTATATCTTTCATTTTGCCCCGTAGTTTCATGAACATCTTATCCAAGTAGTAGCCACCGTCCTTATATTTGGCATATCTATTTAAATTACCAACGAACTTATTCTCGGCCCATTTGGTAAGTATTTGGATGACTCGGTTCTCATCGGCGTCACTATAGTAGCTAGAATTAAGAATCATCACCACAAAATTGAAATCTATTTGCAGCAGGTTTTTATTGAGTTCTTTAAGCGTCTTATATTTTCTTTGATCTGCAACGCCCATATCGGCCAGTGCCTGCTTCGGACTGGTAATTTCGGTAGGAAAAATAGGGGCGTTGTTATAATGCCCCAATGCCAATTTGCTATTCTTTGGCCCTTTTAAGGCCTTGCTGCCCACTATGATTCTCGTGCCCGGGCCAAGTTCTTCGGTTACCGAACGATTGTTAAAGGTCGCCAAGGTATCTGCTTGATCGATATTCCCGTACAAATAGTTCGATAGGTCATTGAAATTGGCCATAATCCTCAACTCCGCATAAGTGGCCTTTTTATTGTAATCGACCAGCCAGTACAGTGAGTTGAAACCAAAAATTTTGAGAGGTTTGGCGACCTCTTCGCCAACCTCTTTCTCGGTCGCAGCAGGCAGATCTTCCGTAATCTCTTCTGGTTCTGGCGACAACTGCACATTTGAAGCTCCCTGCTGAACCGTATGCGTCAGTTCATGCGCTAATAAATGTTGGCCCTTACTCGTACTTGGATCGTATTTGCCTTCATTAAAATAAATATCACTGCCATTGGCAAAGGCCTGCGCCCCCAATTCCTTGTTCATTTGAACGGCATTGCTGTCCGTATGCACTCGAACCCCACTAAAATCGGCCCCAAACGCATCATCCATGGATGCTTGGACATGCTCCGGTAGGCTTGCCCCACCGCCCTTGGTCGCATTCAATTGACGCGCTATACCCCCGTTATCGAATTTACCCGGCCCTTGCGCTTTCTTTTGTACTTCCAGTTCATCTCCCGATAAATCGTCTTCTTGCTTTTGCAGTTGTTCTTCCTCACAGGAGGCGCATTTGGTTTGCACAGTGGGCACCGCCATTGGTTTTGCTTGCACATCGGCTTCCGGTTTCTCAACAGCACTTTCAAAAATAGGTTTACGCTGTATACTTGTTATTCCATTGGGCAAGGCACCTTCTTTCTTTTGTAATTTTTCCTCTTTTTCGCATTCTGAGCATTTGGTTTGTATTTCTGCTTTTGAGGCATTATGCAATGGGATGTTGGCAGCCGTATCGGTGCCATTTACTTTCTGCACTATCTTATCGGCCATGGCATCGGCCTCGACTTCATATTTGTCATTGGGCTGGCCTATCGTAAGTTTTGGTTGAATCGTCGGCGGTACAAAAAACGAAGTTGTTGGTTCAGAAGCTTTTGAAAAAAAGTCACCCTGCCCTTCTTTCGAAAAGAATGGTTCCCGCTTTTTCTGCAATAGATTGTCTGCGGTAGTACTTTTAGTTGTTTCTTCTATTTTCAATGGTTGCCTTCCCTTTTATATTCCCTAATTCTTGTTGCGTTTTTGCAACATTTATTCTTTTATATCAGTGTTCAGAATTTTTTTGTTCAAATACTGTTTTACCCTTGGATTGCTCCACGACACCTTGCTTATTTTTTGTTGTACTAACAACGTATCTTTGAATACCTCGGGATGCTCCTGTACCGTTTTCTGAACAGTCGCTAATTCATGAATGCCTTTTAGCGATGTTAACATGGCCTCTCTTTTTCTATCCACTTCACTGCTTGAAGATGTTTGATTTTTCGCCACAGATATTACATCGGTTTCCGACCCCTGTTTATCAAAGGCTTGTTGGGTTAAATCAAGTACCTTATCAGCATTCCCCAGCACCAAATTTGCTTCGCTGACCGCTTTTAAATCTTTAATACTATGTGCTCGTTTTTCTAGTTTTTCGGTCACTTTAGAAAGTTCTTCCTTGGCAATCTTGTCCTCAGGGTTTGCCAAGACATCATCGGTATATTTTATCAATGCGATTTTGTCTTTTTCTATTTGAATTTCTTGAATACTGGGGTAACCAATCATGAGAATGGGAATCGGAAAAAAGAACAGTAATTTTTTAATATCGTCTTTCTTTATGATATAGTAGACCAGGCCAGCACATAAAATAATGAACAAAAACACTCCCAAAAAAAGAAGTACTACCTCGTATAGGTATAGATTTTCAAAAAGCCTTTCCATTCGTCTTAATTTAAATTTGTGTTAGCGCCATTCTACATACAAAAGCTCTTTCATCCAAGGCAGCTTGATCATGCTTAAATTCCATGGCAAACGATCCAACAGCACATCAAGCGTGGCATGAGCTACACATAGCTTCCAACCACCTTGTTCTTTCTCTAGTTTTCCTTCGCGTGTTAAAAACCCCTCTCGTAGCCCGTCGGGAGTGGTGCTTCCTAAAACATCCCAATGGTCGATTACAGCCTGCAGTAAGCGATTGGCCTCTTTTTTTTCTTTCTTCGAGAGTTGCAGAGTATGGTCTACGGGCAGATTTACCGGCATACCGCAAAGCATTTTTGGCAATACCATTTCGAAATCACCGACCGTTTCCTCTTTCCCACATAAAAAATGGAGCAATAGTACCGCCCTGGACTGGCATTCAAAATTCATAAATGTTCCTGCTTTCAACAGTCCGAGTTTGTCGAAAAAACTAGAAAGAAAAGGATGGACCAATACGACACCTGCATTTTTAAAGAATTGAGGACCAACGGGTTCTAATTCCTCCTGATCAACTTCTACCGACGTATTTTCTGGCAACTCTTTTACTTCCGGCACTTTCGCCGTCCCGACCTGCTCGATCTCTGAAAGTCGCTGTTTGCTCTCCAGGGCATCCTCATTGGCAACTATTGTCTTTGCATTATTTTGAGGGGGCCTTTCTCGACCTTTTTCTTTTCTTCGAATCGCATTCTTATCCTTGTTGGGGAGCCCTTCGATAGCTTTTTCAATCACCGCTAAAAGAATCGGCGTTTTTTTATGGTTAAGAACTAAACCTTCTTCCACATACGGTTTTAAAATGATTCCTTTAAAATTTTGCAGCACATTCGCCATGAGCATTTTGAAGGATAATTTTTCCCTATCCTGAATAACTTTTTGAAATATCGTTCTCCATAGGTCCAGCGCAACTTTTCGATAGGCCAGCTGTTCGGTTGCGAACACTTGCTTTGAAAATACCCTCTTGAGTTCCTCAAAGAAGATGGGCAAATTCGCTTGCGAGTGCCCTGTATACAATTCTACGATTGATTTCAGGTCGCTTACCTCATGTTGCAGTACAAGACGTTCTAGCGCTAAGGGATATTTGGTTACAATTGTTTGTAGCTTTTGAATGGCCTTGGTTTCCAATGCCAATGTTTCAAATACCTGCGACAGCCAATTTTTTTCGGGTTTTGAGGAATAAGGGGGTAGCGTACCGTGCACCAACCAATAGATCCAAATCCTGAAACAATAACTGCGCAAAGGCTCGTGAGAGCCCTTGCTAGTAGGTTCCGCGCCTATGGCGTCCCCGTGGCTCAGTATATCCAATCGATTTTTACATTCTTCCTCCAACAGTTCTATGATACGTGCTACAATTACATCATAAGCTCCCTCATGGAGTCTGATTTCACCAAGATCAATTGTTATTTTATCAAAAAAAAGAACTTCATTATCCCCTACCAGATCATCGAATAACGAATTTAATTGTGGTACTAAATCCCTCCATACCAAATCGCTGACAGTTTGCTGCGTAACATGCACATTCTTGGCCGATGGTAAGATCAGCTCAATACATTGTTTGCCTATGAGGTGTTTGTTCGCCATTTGTTATTTTAATATACGTTTCAACTGCCTCAAGGTCTTGGTATTAACCAAGGCCGAAATCTCTTCAGCCTTCCACCTTGCCTGTACGTTTGCCAAAGCCAATCCTTTGCCCTTTAATGCAAATAAGCTAGCTTTTAAGCGTGCCAACTCTTCTTTTGGCACTTCTTGATCAACCTCAAGGATCAACTTATCTAGCAGATGCCAAATAGCATTTTCAATTATTCCGAGAAAGGCCGGCAAATTGGTATCTTTTTGCAGGCTATATCGGTTGAAAAAGTCGGCCAATTGAAGAAAACCATTTACCGTGGGGGTATTTTTAATAAAAAATTGGGCACGTTCATAGCTTTTGGTGCTTTGGATATTTTTGTCGGCCAAGGCGCTGATATTCTTCAAATATTGCGGTTTCCGCATGCGAACTTTTGCCAAAAGGGCTTTGTTATCTTTTTTGGGGGCCTCTTTTTTGGGAGTCGGCTTCTTTTTTGTTCGAGCCTTGGCGCTTGATTTCGGTTTGGTTGTTGTTTCAACCTTGGTGTCCTCTTTCAATGCGGCAGATTCTAGAGCGGTAAGGGCGGAAAATTGGACATCATCGCCCGGTGGATCGATGGGAGGCGCTTCTGGCGGACAATACCCCCAAAAAAGCGTCCCCGAATGTTCCAGAGGTAGGCAGCAGTGATCATCGCTAATTTTGTCCTGAGGTTCGCACTTGCAATTGCCTTCGGTTCCTGAAAGTGAAGGACAAGGAGGCTCGGACCTTAGTTGTTTGATACACTCCGTGATGATACAATTCGGCGAAGCACCATATGGATTGCAAAAGGTACTGTCCGGATCGGTATCGGGGTGCTCTTTCCATTGCAACCATTCCAGCCATACACGATACGCATCTTCAAATTTGCACAAGTCCCTAGGGCTAAGCCATAAAATATGAAGGCCAACGAGCGCGGGCACTTCCTTATATACTAGTCTTTCAAAGGCCGTTCGAGCAGCCTGATTTCTAAATCGTTTGTCCCATGCCGGTAAGACCAAAGTAGCCCAAAAGGAATAGGGATCCCCGCCTGGAAGATAGAAAATAGTATTGGGATTCGACTCGGTACAAGGGTCGTCTTTATCCGCATCGGGTTGCCATTCAATATCACAGCAATAGTCAGGACAAATTGGGAGGAGGCAACAAATACCCTGTCTTTCACCGTTCGCATCGATTATCACCTCATCGTTGCAGGCCCCCTTTGTTTTGGGGCGAAGCAATATATGCTCTAAAAGATGCATACCGGTATTCTCTATACAGGCCTTTGTGTGATCCATTGCATCGATAACCTCCTGAAGACATCCATACCGTTGTGGATGGTACCCTAGTTCCTTTGCTTTGTTGACCAATTGAAATGAAAAGGGACCATAGGGTGTCTTTTCTGTACATTCAAAGGTCAGCCCATTTTTATCGAAGGTCTCACAAAAACCCTTAAACGCATTTAAGGCTTCTTTGCAGCAGGGATAGCAGTTGCTACTTACAAAGATATAATCAGAATCACAGCCAGTCGTTTCTTCCTCTTTTTCGCTACCACAATCGCAAGGTTGCAGTCCGAACGGAGTACTTTCGGTATCATTGGCCGGCCAGTAGAGACGGTAGCAATACCCTTCATCCGATTTATACACTGGAAAATAGTTCGCCAATTGCTGCAGGTCATCCAAGTTAAAATTAGGGTTTTGCAAAGTACTCCATACCGCATCGTTCTTTCTGTATTTCTCTCTTAAACAAGCAAGGGTGTTTTCAAATGCGTCGGCTTTCGAAACTGTTTCCTTTTTGCATTTCGGTAAACACTCCCGCACTGCTTCCACAAAAGCACACAGATCGTCCAAGCCATCATTCCGAGGAGCTGCTGAAATAAAATGGGTCAAAAAACCGTAGTTGGCAGGAAGCGTTTCTTCGTTCCATAGATCGGTCGTCATATACGGCTCCCAATCGAGACCTTCCAAGGCCGACTTCCATTTCTTCAACTCTTTATCGCGGGCCTCCGCCGAATCGTAACAGCAATGGTGATCTGCCACAAAATAATGGGGTGACACTACCTTGAAAGTCCAATAATTATCTCGGCAAATGGGGATGTAATTCTCACAATCCTCTCCTGCATAAACAAATTCCCGAACCCCACCGGGAGGGCAGCCGCAATACTGATCATTCACTAATTTATCAGGGAATGCATCATCCCAAGCAGCGGCCTCACTATTAAATTCACAGGCACTTTCAACCAATACCTCTACCAATCCTACATAAAATTTTCCCTGATGACAAAGAACCCTACAGTTATTGTGAATGCCCGCCAATGTATAAAAGTGACGATAGGCATTCAACGTTTCCGCAATGGTATCGTAACAATCAACGCTTTCCCAAAGTATTCTGTTCTTATAGGGTTTCCCATCCGGAAAATCACAAAAGGCATCTTTGATTTCTTTTTCAAGTACTACCCTATATGCATACTTGGTATAACACTCTTCATTCTTTTTGTTTTTAATCTCATAGAGCGGAAACAATTCGGCCAGTAAAGTATAAAGTGCTACCAACCCTTGTTCTTCCAACGCGCGTTTGTTTTTCACTTCCTCGGGGACTACGGCTATCAAGGCACCCTCATCGCAGGCGGCTGAACCTGGTTTTTTGTACTGCTCTACCAAACTTATTTTTCCGTTTCGATTGCCCAGTACTTCCCCTACGTAGCTGGTGACATCCCGTGCAAGGTCGATCACCTCTAACCATTTTAAGTCATACGCCGCTTCGGCAGCTTCATGGCTGTCATAACCCACATAACTGTTTAAGACAAATTCCCGTCCCTCGTTATCCTTGAAACAAACTTGATAATGATATTTTCCCGGGTTTTTCTTGGGGCATACCACCTTGCTTTTTCGAGGACATTCTTCAAGGGAAATGGGGGGTAGTTTATCGCAAACAATGGCTTTAATTTTTTCTGCGTCCCCTTTTTCCCAGCAGCTATACGGGCTCCTTGCCACGGGAGCGTTCTTTTTATAAAAACGCCATTCGTAACGGTTTTCCTCACGCTTCCTTAAATCGGAAATAAAGGCTTCTTGCGGGTCGCCTTCCTGCGTATACACTTCTTTCACATACGTTATGAGTTCTTTCGCATCTTTTAAGGATGCCACCGTATCCTTCGACCGGTATTGCAATGCCAAGGGCTGTTTTTCACCCTTTTCATACAATGCAAAATCATATATCGCCTCTTTCGTCTTTGAAGGTTTTAACAACAGGGCGGGTAATTTTTGCGCAAAACTGGTATACTGTTCTTTGGCACGCTCATAAGACTCGAAAACCACGGTGCTTTGGAAAACTGGTACTAGTTCCCGATCCTCATTGCTAGCTCCATACAGAAAACGATAGTTCAACGGTTGTGTTGCTACATTGCATTTGTATATATGATTGCGCAGTATTTCAAGGTTGCCCGTTTTTGCGGCTTCGGTAATTTTCGTATCAAAATCATGCTGCGCCTTTGCTACAGACGAAAATTCCCGGGCGGCGGCGGCAATAATGCGTTTGCCTTCCAGAAGTTCCCATACATACGATCGTGGCTCTTCCTTTACCTGCAGTGGTAGCACGTGGGTTTTAAAAAATTCAAAAGTGGTTTTTAAGGCCTTGTCACGATCAATAGCGGTTTCGAAGGCTTGTGAAGGCAGTGCCAAAAAGGTGTCGTACCCATCCTTGAGAATCAGATTATATCGAGGGTTGCCCTCATCTCCGGACAATAGGTAATTCCTTTTAAGTGCCCCCATGGTAAAAACAAGGCCCATATGTTGCAACGCCTGCTTTTTAGAATCAAAACAGCTGTAACTCACTAGCAGCGGAGTTCCTTTTTTATCGGCAATTGAAAAGCCGAATTTCCCTTCCGCACTTTCGTATTTTGGTTTGGTATTTCTATTGCTAAATACCCTGACACAATCTGCAATGAGGGTTTTAATAGCCTCTGATTTTTCGGCTATTGGGCCAGAAGTCGCGATGCACTTTCCTCTTTCGTTCGTAAGTACCAATACGTTGGCACCTTCCTTTTCCAACACTTTAAAATTATGGGGCGTACTACCGGCCATTTTCGCTTGCCTCCATATAGCGACCGCACTATTTTTATCGGGATTGTAGTTTTCCCCTTGTAAAATTACATTCCCCTTGATCCGCAATTTCCATCGGAAAGCGGTCTTGTATAACTGCAGATAGTTATCGGCCTCCGGTAATTGAACCAGCTGGTCCCATGCCTCATTTTCACTATTGAAAACGAACGTGCTCTTTACTTTTTTCTTTGTGGTATCATCGAACTTGATCCATTTCCATCTTTTAATAGTCTTAACATTATGATTCAAGACACTGGTATCTAGATAATTTTGTTCGCCCAGTGGCAGCAAGCGATAGTTAGGTCTTCCCTTTTTCTCTTTGGAATTAAGGGTTGCTATAAAGGCTTTTTCGTTCTTATAAGCGGTTTGCGCTGATTTGAATTTTTTATTAAGATTATCGACTACCACTTCTCCTTTATCGTTCAATAATTGATGATGGTATTCATGCTGTGCTATTACGATCTGGTCTTCGGTAGGCGTTACTGAAAATAGGCGGCCGACCACTTCTTTATCAAAACCGGTTAAGTTTTTTTCCAGCCTTGGGTAGGCTTCCACATGGCGAAGCTCCTTCAAAACCTTATTGGTTATCTGCATTAGTTCTGTTCTGCTCTCATAACTTCGATTACTTCTAAAAAGAATGTTTCCTTTAAAATCTTTTAGTTGCAAACGATAACAGGGAGTGACCTCAAAATTGCAAAGGTTGCGACGGTCATAATCGTTGATTCCCGACAACAACGAAATGCGTTTCTCAAAACCCGATACCTGATCGGTGTTCCAAGACGGTTTCAAATAATTAAACGCCCTAGCCCTATTTCTACTTATTTCGGCATATTGGTTGACATAGACCGATTGGTCTTCAATTTTACGTTGAGCTTCTGCCGTATCGTTCGTACTATTTTGATATTGAAGTATGGTGTAATCCGTGAAAGTTTCTCCAAACCTGGCCAGCAAGTGATCTAAAAACAACTGTCGCCTTTCGAGGTATTCATGACTACATTCTGCGAGCCCCTGTATAATATCTATATAGCAAATAGGGTTGTAATCGAGATTAAAATAATGGTAATCGGCACCACTTGGGTGGGTCAAATCGGAAACCATGCGGTAGCTTTCCCTTAGGGAAAAAAGAAATGCGCTATTGACCGCCTCTTTGTAAGCGTCTTCATTTGTTTGGTACCGCTTAGTTCCTATATACAAGAGATCGCTAGGCAATGCCGGGCAAAGAATGAAGAAATACCCGCCTTTGTCGGATGCAATATCAATTGTGTAATTGCCGTCGAAAAATGAAGTGACCAATTGATTTACATAAATGGCCCGTACCGCTACCGATGAAAAGGTAAAAATGCGCAGATGGGTCTTTGGATCGTCCTGGCAATAGCCGCCTACTTTTAGGTGTGGTTTGGGGGTACTCTCTAACAGGCGGCATACCTTTTCCCAGGCAATATCCCGCGCTACGGGTATTGCCAGGGTGGTACCCGTAGCCAACTGCGCCTCTTCTCCATAATATTTCAAAAGCGCTTTTAGTTCGGGTATATTTGCTGCAAGTTGTGCGAAATAGGTGTGTTTTTCGGAAGCGCTCCTGTCGGTTTCGGGGGTTAAGGAAAACAAGGAACGTAGGTTGGTTAGCTGCGCCGTATAATTGGCCAGCAATTGATCGTAAAACAACAAGTACCCTTTTAGTTGAAGTGCCTGTGTTTCTCTAAGTAAACCAGCACGATCGGGCAGGCCATCCTCACCGATACCGTACACTATCGGAAAATCGTTTTGAATCGATTCGAAGGAACCTACATCTTTCCGATACCGACCCAAAGGAATTTGAGTATCGAGCTGCTCTGCCGGCAAATGAAATTTTTGCAAGAACGAAAATGCCTGATGTACCTTGAATTTATTCAATGGTATATACCCCTGTTTGCTATAAAGGTCCACACAGGTTTCTTCCAACGAAAACACGGGCACCTGTGTTTGGGAAATACGGATTCCCGTTACCCAACTGCTGTCTTCGTCTCCCGCTTCCTTGCCGAATCCTGGAGTTTCCAATTCGGTTCCACCATTGATATGTATTTTTTTTACTCGTACCACCCCTGCTACGTTGAGCACTACGGAATACAAATCGGAAAGATAAATTTCACTTCGCTTTTCGAGCGCTTCCAATTCTTCGGTATCGACAAAACCATAACTCTCCGAGCGGTAGGGCCGGCCGGCAAAGATCTCATCGGTCGTTTTTCCCTTATCCAATAACTCATTCAGGGTGTAGTAGGGTATTTGAGGTTCAATAAACGCGCGAATTTCCCTTATAATCTGCCCGTACACCTTTTCTGGCACAAAGGCATCATCGACTTCCACTTCGGCGCATACTCCTATCGCTACGGGTTCTAAAACACATATTTCCCGTCTAAAATCTTCGCAAAGGTTACGGTGTTCGGCCAACAAGTGTTGTATTTCTTTAACGGTATCTTGCTCACCTTTTTTGTTTTGTACTATGTCCCTGTCCATTTCAACGTATACCTGATATATCCCATTTATACGCAGTTGCATAAAGCGGGAGTCCTCAATCGGGCATGGGGCATCGGAAACAGGAATACCTATGACCCCATCTCCCGTAAAAACAGGCTCAATAGGATCTGGTACCTGCGGAGGGGTACATTTTAACCTATTATCCGCTGGATCAATAAACATGGGGACCTCCTGATCTACGGGTTCTAGCCAAGCATTTTTAACACCTTCTATTTCTAACAATAACTTTCGGTAATCTGTAATAGTGGCCGGATTTACCGTCAGAATGGCTAGTGGAGTCAGGAAATTATCATCCGTATCCGAACCTTCTTTGGGTGTTATGATATCTGTAAAGGGCAGGTTTGTCTTGTACCCTAAATCCATTAGCGCGTAGACCAGCACCTCTAAGATGGTGATACCTGGGTCATGGGCATTATGGTCTGTCCATATTTTCCCTGCCAGTGCGCCGATGTGTTCCAAGCCCTCCTTCCTTAGTATTTCAAAATCTAGAAATTCCGGTAGGTCTGGATCCGTTTGTGTAATCACCGTGCTTATATTTTCTGTTGCTTCTGCCATGCTATTTTAATTCGTGTGGGGTGTTTTCGACCGGAAGGCATTTTTCATCATCAATAGCAACGCAAATTTCCCCAGCTGTTAAAACGGAACGTGCCGTAAGGGGTTTTATCACCGTTCCTGTCTGTTCACATTCACCTTCTAATTTGAGATTTGCGATAAAGTCTACATAAGTCAACTGTTCTACGAACGCAACGATATCCGAGAAACGGACTTCTTCCCCGAAGGCCAATTTTTCCGAATCGCCCAAAAACCAAGGTGCGAGGAACAAAGAGATATCCTCCTTTAATTTTTGCGCATAAAAGTTTTTAGGCTTGCCCCTATACAGGCGTACGGCGATGCAGACGTTGACATATTCGTACCTAGGGTTCATGACCTTTAACCGGGCAAAGGGGGAGCATTTTAGGCGAAGATGCCCTGCAATTTTCTCCAACAGGCTTAGTGGCACCTTTGGTTCTAGCTGGTTACCTGCCCTTAATTTGTTTAAATCAGGCAAGACAGCTACCACGACGTACCCAGGTGCCAGTTCTAGATCACGATGGTATACGTTTGCAGAAAGTCCCATGGTGTGGGATATGCATTTTGTTTTGTAAATCTCAGGGAACCCCTCTAGTACTATTTTTTCATAATCGTTGAGCATCAACGCTCTTCCTTTGTGTTTTAAATGTTCGCTAACCCGGGTATAGAAATGGCCTTCCGCCTCTGGCTTCCTACCCCCGAAAGACGAGTATGGTTGTTCCGCTTTTTTAACACTGAAGTCACCTTCTACCAGCTTGGCGATACTCCCCGCTGCCAAGGAAGCCTCTAGGCGTTTGGTATCATGCAATTCGTTGAAACGTGCCGAAGCTTTTGCCGCCTGGGTATGTATGCCAATGGTTTCGGCAATAGCCCTTACATTTTTAGGGGTCGATACCTTTATCCAATAAAGGTCGGTTGGCATAACGGTATTGCCTGTTTTACTAATGGTATCAGGGATCGCCAGGGTCACAATTCCCGAAACCGTGAACCCTTCCGTTTCATCAGAGAGCACCTCAAAATGGGGCCGAAGTGGCGCCCACTCATTCCCCGTTAGATAATGCCAATTGATCAGGGCACGGTCTTGTTCGGAATCGGCCGTGGCTTCTGCCAATTGAAACAACAGCGACATGGTACCGCCAGGGCTTAACTGATCTACACCAATGAAGAGCGTTCCTTCCTCATCGAAATATGGAAACAGTGTCGGGTCTTGCTCAATATCTTCACTTTTCGAAGTGTTTTCGAAGGGATACAGATGAACGATTTCCATATCGTCTTTTTCGGCAAGCGCATGGTAATTGATAGACAAGGATTTAATCAGCGGGGTATACGGTTCCTTTGGTAGTCCCAGTTTGGTTTTCGTATCAAAAAGAGCTAGGACAATATCGACTTTGGTCGAAATACTTTTGACTAAATGCTCTAACCCAAAATCATCTAGATTGTTGTCTAGATAAACCCGATGGATATTCTCCAAATCTAAGGGAGGAAATGTGAATATTGGAACCGCTATAGATTTTGTGATATTACTTTCAATGGCATCTGCCAATTCGATAATGTTATTGATCCTACCGTGTACGGTATTAGAAACAACGGCATCACTCAAAGTTCCTAAAGCCGTAAGTAAATTGGTTAAAGCACTTTGAGCAAAGCCTAAATCTGTGCTAGCAGGTCCTGGCGAACCGGGTAAATGCGCCTGGGCAGCGCTAACAAAACCAACAACATCGTTCACTCTCTCTACAATACTATTGTTTATTATATTGTTTCCAATATCGTTTCGCAACGCATCGATCGATGTAATGATGTCCCCCAGATCATTTAGAATTAACACGATGAGCGCATCGGCTTGATTGGATAATAATTTGATGTTTTCCAATTCTACCAATGCATCTGCAATGGATTGTGGATCTACCAAATCTGCCAGGGCCATCATTTGACGGGTAAGAACATAGGTAAATGTTTCATGTTGAAAACTTACCCCTGCAAGTGTCAATTTCGTAAAACCTTTACGAGTATTTACCGTTAGAGGCTCCAAAGGCTCCACTGGCATAGACTTCGGCCTATATTCATATCCATTGGGCGTAAAATAAGTATCGTGTATATTATAGGAATTGGTTGCTACATCGGGAGAAGGTTCACAGGGGTTTGGTTCTTGAGGAAATGTTCCAAATAAAGGCAATAACTCTCCATCAAGAAATCCCAAACTAAAATCTCCGTTAATCGGATCTACCTCAAAAGGCGGTGGCGGGGTGTTCTTGTTCTTACCATCCTTGATCCATTCACCTTCGTGTAAAAGACTGGTCGCAAAACGGAAGCTTAAATCTACAATTGCCTCATCACCATTTTCAAATGCAGGATCCCTATAGAACCGGTAATGTTCATGCATGTCTGCCGGTTTATCTTTCCAAGTAGTAGTAATCCAGAATTTTTGCCAATTTTTACAAAAAACCTCCTTACTACCAATATAGAAATTTGCGCCACCATCAATAAACCAATTTTCACCTACTTTGGGTCTCGGACCAAAGGGGTAAATTGGCTTGTTCACATCTTGCAAATTTTCATCATTCTGGACAATCAGGTTTTTCACCCCGCATACATTCACATCTATATGCGCATTTACCAGTTGAAGTTCCCTTAAAAAGTGGTATGTCGAAATAAAGAGATCATTGGTTCCCGGGCTCTTTTTCAAACAACAGTTTTCCAAATCATCGGAAGCTTCATCACAATTGATTTTTATGGCATCGTTCAGCGCTACTTTCACCAATGGGAAACTGTCCTTTAAATCAAATTTTTCTTTAAGATTTTCTTCATCGTAAAAAACGATTGCAGGAAAATCAGTATCCAATATAATATTGAAATCCAATTTCAGTCCGCTTGCCGTGGTTGACACCACCAAAGTAACCGCTTCGGGTTCGGGGAACAACCACTCGGATACGCCGCTAAACGAAATATGAAAAAGGTTGATGATAGCCACCAACCCCATGTTGTAAAGGCAACGAATCAGTCTAATTTTATCCAAGAAGCTAAAGATGGGCCTGCAATCAATAGGATCTTGGGCTTTAAAAAGCGCTAATAACGCTTGTCTTGAGAACGTTTTTGATGGAGTGTCCAGAAGTATTTTTGCCAGGTGGGCCTTTGCCCCATCGGACAGGTTGCATACGGCGATCACGGACTGATTAATCCTATAAGTCCTTGATTGTTGGTTCGCATTTAATTGATCTGCAATATAACCCAGCTTTTCTGAAATGGTATTTGAAAGGTTATCCGATGTGCACAGAGGCAAATCAGAGACATTCAAATTACAATCCAAAGAGATATCTATGATTCTTTTCCCTTCTTGCAAAAGCAATACAGGAGAGGACAAAACAAATCCTATACGCGCCTTGGGGTGTTCTTCGGGAAGCAGCTTCCCTTCTTCGACATATTTGCTATACTTTGCACCGAGTGTGGCCCAGTTATTACCTTGCTCTTCTTTAAACTTTTTTCCCAACCCGTCTAGGGAATTGGCTACCGGAGCAATATAGACCCCTTCGGTATATGCCTTGGTATTGATCTTCACGGTATTCAAAGACAAGGAGCGAAGATCTTTCACTTGCGCCTTGTCCAACACCAACTCATGATCCAAACCGAACTGTATATCCTGCCCGTTGGCATCTTTTCCATCTTTCAGCAAAAGATCTTTGGGCAATGGATAGGCCTCCAGATGTTTCGCTACCTCGAAAACAATATGGGCGGAATCGGGTACAGCTTCCTTGGGAACCAACTTCAATACCTGCTCATAGAAAAAATCTAAATGCTTTTTTCCCAGTTCATTGATATTGCCCTGAAAATGTTTGAACAACTCTAAAAATGTAAAGAGCAACGCTACATGCGGTTCGTGCTTTTTTTGAAGGGATTCTTCATATGGGTACAGGCTCTCCTCTATAAAGTCAGGGGCCTTATCAACCATATTTTGCAGACCATTGAGCATTTGATTGAATAGGGTCGCGACCGTATCCGCTGCCAATAGGAATGCCTCCTTTTTGCCTTTTTTAACGTTTTTGATACAAGCGTCAAAGGCGTATATGTCACCTACTTTTAGTTGCCATGGTTGATTTAGAAATTGATTGAAGTTCTTTTTTGCCACACATAAAAAGGTAGCACTGGCATTGTGCAGGGCAATATAGCAAACAAGCCCTTCTAGAAAAGCAGATTTAACGATTGCCAACAAAGGCACATGAAAGCTATTTTCTGCCTCGGCTACCGTTCTATACAATACATCGGTAGGTGCTATGAGCGTGCTATACACAAAATCCAAGAGCGATTCCAGGGCATGTTTAGAGGGATTCGAGAGTAGTTCATTGTGCAAGAGCGTGAACTTCGCTTCCAAGTCGGATATCGAAATCTTGCTTAGATAGGCTAATTGAAACGGGAGACTGTGTTCAAAGAACGACACCCAATTGGTCACCTCTTGGTGTTCCTCTTCGCCTTGTTCATTCTGATATTCGTAAAAGTTGACATAGCGGGCATATTCCCCTATCATAGCCAATTGGTCAGCCAGCGTTTTTCCATCAATGGGGGCCGCTTCGGGCTGTAAGACATCAATGTTTCTAGTTCGCTGGCTCGTGCCGGTACGATACTTTAAAGGATGTGCTATTTTTGATGGTGTCTGCATGTTCTTTTTATTGTCTTCAAATACCTTGATCCGCTTCCCTTAGGTAAAAATCGTACACATAGTTATTTCGGGTATTTGTTCCTTCGATCATATAGTGTACGGTAATTCTAAGGACCCCTTGTACCAACTCGAACGAGTCTAGTTCTGTGATATCGACCCGTTCTAATTTTATCCGCGATTCATAGAAAAGGATCGCCCTTTCTACAAGGTCTTTTATAAACCCGATGAGGGAACTATCCATATTCTCGAATTGGTAATCCCTTAAATTACAGCCATATTCTGGCTGCATAACCCGCTCGCCCAAACTTGTTGAAAGCAATATTTCCAAACTTTGTTCAATATCTTTTTCGGCACTGACCATGGTGATGGTTTTGCCCTCACTATCAAAATTGGGAGGAAAAGACCAACCTGTACCCAAATATGCTTTCTTCGTATTCATTTTCTCTCTTTTTATCCACCGATCATTACGGTCGGGAAACCTTGTACAATAACGCCTGAATGAGCAGTGGTATCACCCATTCGTGCGGCAGGCCTACCACCGATGAATACGGTTCCCGAGCCTTGTACTATCGTATCTGGCGGCCCTACGCAAACACATATATCCCCGACGACGGCGGCCGGTTGTCCTCCAATAAGTACCGTTGGTACCGAGGGCCCTACAATGGGTCCGCCCACATGCGGTACCGGCCCATTAAACAGTGGACAGGTATGCATATCTGAAATTCTTGTTGCTGGTGGCATTGCTTTTTACTTAATCAATTAATATTCACTAACGAGCCTTTGATTTCGGTAATTCCGTCGGATGAAAGCTTGGCGGTCGCCCCTTTAACTTCCATACTTGACTGTGCGGAAATGGCCATTTGGGCCGCGGCCAATGTGAGCCCTAGACCGGCCTTGATATCTATTTTCCCGGTAGCCTCTATCTTGATATCGGTCGCGCTTTTCAATTCAATACCCGATGGGCTCATTTTGGTCGTATTACCATTCTGATCCTCGATAGCTATGGAGGTGCTACTTTCATCCAAAATGATGCTATTTCCCGCAGGGGTATCTATGGTGATCGTTTTGGTATCGTCATTGAACTGTATGCGCATCTTAGAACGGGTCACAAAACCTTTTTCGTGGTTGGCATCGTTTGCTGCGATGGGGGCCGGACGGGTACTACTATTGACCATTCCCAGTATAATGGCATCTCTGGGATCATCGTTCAAAAACCCTACGATGACCTCATCTTCGATCTCGGGCAGGAAAAAAGAACCTCTTCCCCCGCCGGTTTCCCCTTGGCCAGCATCTAAGGTCGATACCCTTGCCCATATACCGGGTGCCGCATTGTCTATAATAGGCAGGCGCACCAATATTCTATTTTCGCCCTCGGGGTCGTCTTGCAGTTGCACTACTTTGCCAATTTGGAGCCCGTTTATGGCCGGTACCAAGCCTGCAGCGGATACGTCGGCAATGTCATTGAACTGACGGGCAAAACAATCGGGTTTTAACCCGAACTGTGCCTGTGTGTACCAGGAACCATCACGTACCTCTTGCCGTACCGCCGAAACATAGGCTTTCCCTGTAAATCGGGCACCCACCCCTTGTAGATCGATCAACTGGCCCGGTTTTAAGGCATCGAAACCAATGAACCGTGCCCTTCCCCGTATTTTGGCCAATCGGCTTAATTGCATGGTTGCTTTCGTCCATTCCTGCAGTTCTTCGGCGATTGCCTGACCGGAATGCCGGAGCTCGAACGTATTGGGATTAAGATCCGCTGCCAAAGTAGCCCCTTGTACATTGCCTAATTCGTTGATTCCTACGCTATCGGTCACATGTTCGAACAATTGTTGGCCACCGTAATCCCATGATTTGGCTTCTACCGATGTCCATTGACTTCTGCCATCCATCTCTGCCTCAAAGTCAAGCAGCGTAGACCCATATAATACAGAAAGGGCGGCGGCGGCATTGGTCTCCGGTGCCTTTATCTGAATCTTACCATCATCAACCATGACCAATTTTCCATTGGCTTCGGCCCTCATGAGCATGAAATCCCAATCGGTACTGTGGTGTTGAATCATTTCGAGATGTGTCGTATTTGTGGGGGTTACTTCATGGCTCAATTCGGAGTATTTCCCTATGACTTCCTCCATTATTTGACTGTCTTTACTATTTTCATAGTAGACATTGCGACGTCCTAAAGTCATTTTAACAGCTTCATCCATACAATCTAGGGACAAGTGTGTTTCCCCATTTTCTTTTACCCGAATGCTGTGCTTTGTTATAAGACCTTTAAAAAGTTGTTTGTTCTGACCATCTCGCCCTATTTTAAGGCGTATAGATTTTCCCGGTAAAAATTCTTCCTTTTCACTGATTTTAAAGGTTTCTTCGGAAGCATCCCCATCTTTCAACACAATTTTTGCCGTGGGTACCCGATTGATCTCTTTTAGAATTGCGATCGATAGTACTTGATATCCCGGATCGACCAATTGCTCGTCTATCAAAATATCAAAAGTGGATACGTTGTAAGAAGCCTCTATGGGTATGGTTCTATCTTTCATTACGCGTTTTTATCTAAGGGAGGAAAGGTCATTTCTACTCCAGGGTCTATTTTTCTAAATGTCGACAAGCCATTTGCCTTTGCAATTTGAAGCACGTATTTAGGGTCTTTGTAGATATCAAAAGTCATTAGATCCAGTCGGTCACCAGCTTTAACGAGTCGCACATGGGTAAGATCGGGGGATCGCTTCTTTTCCCTTGCCACCCGTTCTTTTTGTGCTATATAATTTAAAAAAGTGGCACTTGCCTTTATCCGAAGTGGATCTCCACTAGGTTCAAAGAGCGTATAGTTGAGATCCAAATTTGTTAGTATACAAGGAAACTTAAAACCGTCTCCCCAATGAACTTTTAGGAAATGGGGCCTATGGATTTCCCCGCTCATGTTATATACGGTATCCATAAAGCGTTTTAATTGCCTCTTTACCGGTACGGGATTTTCCTCGGAAGACTGGTCTGGTATGAAGTTCTTATCCAGTTTTGAGTTGTATCCTTGAATGGTATTTGTACCATCGAAGATAAATTCGAGCTTCAATTCTTCTGGTTTCGTACCCTTGTAATTGGCATTTGTACTCTGGTTTCCTTGCCCTTTTTGTTGGTTTACTTCAACCTTAAAATTCTGGGTGAAACTTTCAGGATTTACAGGAAGAAAAATAGGATTGGGATCCAATTTCGTCTTAATGGTAAAATCTTCGTTATCGAAAGCTTCAATGGAAACTTTGACCAATTGTCCGCGATCTGACATTAGCGTTCTGTTTTATCCTTGATTATTTGCATGACCTTTGAGACGATTTCGTCAATGGTGTTATTGTCTTGTGGTTGTTGCTCAGAACCACCACCCGATGGCCCTTGTCCGTTGACAACGGTTGCTTTTATAACCAACTCTCGTATTTCCAAAGGCATATCTATACTTTTAATTGACGTTTACCAGCTTAAAATAATTGTAGTTCAGCTCCAAGGTCTCTAACAATACCTCCCCTCTTTCGGCGTTCAGCTCACCAATTTTCCAGCTTACCGGCCATACATGGGTTAGCTGCCACTTGAGCATTGGTGCATTGTTCTCGTTCAATAGCTCTACATCGACCCCGCTTATAGGCTTGATCTTCCTATCTTGAAATGCTTGCTGGCACCATACGGTCAAGGCCGAATCTTCGGGAGTCAGTAATCCTCTCTTTAAGGTAAGGGTCGTGTATTTGTTTCTGCCCGGCATGCTATGCTCAAAGTTGTTGAGGCCGCCTTCTTTTAGTGCTTCTTTCTCTATTTGTACATCGAGACCGGAAACAGATTGGAACTTCACATCAACGGCCTTGGTTTTTGATAATGTGATAAAAGACACCTTAAAATGGAAACCGACCATCTGATGTATCGTGTTTGATACTGGCTTCATAACATTCTATTATTTAGCCTCCAAGATTGTTAAGCCTTCATGCACCAATTCCATCGTTTCGATGGCCACCTCATTGGCGTCGGCTTTTAAATCGGTTGATTGTACTTTACTGGGCCAGGCGTTCTCTAAAATCCAGGTAATGATCGGTTCGTGTTTTTCATTTAGCAGTTTAATGGTAACGGCCCTCCTATATAGAGACCCTGTGTCGTTGCCTTCTTGAAAGAAATACGTTTTTTGCCATTCTGTAAAGAAGTCGAAATCTCCTTCAAACGTTCCTCTTTTCAAGGTAATATTGCTATACTTGATGAGCCCCGGTTGTTTGCTCTTGTTGTATTTTTTACTACTTCCTTCCCGGTATTCGATCACTTCCGTTTCAAAATCCAAACCGCTTACTTCGGTGAATCCGATTCTAAAATCACTTCCCCATTCCACCAAAAAATGAAACTTGGGTAATGGGTAATCTCCTATCGCTGCCATACTTTATGTTTTTTCGTTTACTATTAATTTTCGTTTATTACCTATTTAGTGGTAATCAATGCCTCGGCAGCCTTTATGGCTTCGGTAAGGCTGTTCTTTTCCGATAATATTTTATCGCTGATTATTTTACTATCGATCCAACGTTGTTTTAGTACTTTGGTTTGATTTTCAGCCGTTGCAAATTCCTCTTTGACCTTTACATAATAGGGGTTCCCCTTGACCGCATTCGGATCGGCGGTTTCTTCCTTGATCGGAAATACCGGCATAGGCTTTGCTTCCTTATCATCGCATGGGTACTTGGGTCCGCTATCCTCATCTTCAGGGTCGCAATCTTCCTCCGATGTACCTTCGGCAATGGTTCCTCCTATAAGAATCGTGCGTATGCCATTCAGCTTATACTCTAGCCCCAACTCTCCGCAGATATAGGCCCATAACAGGTCTGCACATTGTAAGGTCGCCAATAGCTTTTCCAGCACCTCTTTTTGCATATCGCAAACAATTGTAATCTTCGCCTCATAGGCATCAATACAGGCAATGACCTCCCCTTTTTCTTTCTCCCCAACACTTTTCAAACAATTGATCAGTTCTTTGAAGTCTGCAATCTTTTTCTTCAATCCTTTTTGGTTGTCATCATAGGTATAGAAGCAATCAAAAATGGTTTTTACCAAGCAAGTCAGTTTTTGTAGTACTTCGTAGGTACATTTAGATTTCACGCAAACCGTTTTTAACTGTTGCAATAAAAAATCAAGTTCTTGTACCACTGCCTTTACCTTTTCGTCGGTGGTTTCTATGAGCCCGCACCAATTTTCAAGTTTGGTCTCCCACCCTAAGGAGTTTTCATATGCTTCTTTATACTTGGCGGTAAGGGAAGCCTCTATGCTGTATCTATTACAGACATCTTCAAGTTCATCTTTCCATTTCTCCACGCAATCTTTTGGACCGTTATCGCCATTGCCTGGAGCATCATCGCAGCAAGTACTATTGGGATCCTTTATAAAACTTTTCATACTATTATTTTTCATCTGTTTAAATTTTATTGTTTTTATTTAGGTCAGAACTGCCCTTTCCATTCAGGCGAGTATAACTCATCATGCAACATCTCGGTTTGGATCGAGAACTGCCATGGCTCATTTCATGATTTAAACACTTTTTAGTTCTGATCCGCTTTTTTGACAGACGGCTTTTTTTCTGGTGGGCTTGGGGCTTCATCTCCACAACAGCTATCGAATTCAGCGCATAGATCCAAGCATTCGTCATCACATTCGCAACCGCAAACAAAATCGATCAGCAGTTGCAAGCCTTCCACTGTAGCACCTTGGGCGGTGGCATCGCATTCGATTTGCGCCAATTCTTCCATAATTGTATTCAACTCTTCCCGTGAGAGGGTTATCTCCGCTTCAGTACTCGTAATATTCGCCTCCGTACACTCTTTAAAGTTTTTCATTTTTTCCATCAACACATCTACAAAGGCCTTTAAACTTTGGGTGTTCGTAAAGGTTTGAATCCCAGCTATCGTCACGATCGATTCTACCGCATTTCTACCCTTATCAACCAATTTTTTGGTGGTTGTCGTAATTTCTTCAAGGCAATCTTCAACCTTGGTTTTATCTTTATCCGCTAACTTTGACGATTTTGACAACAACTTGTTCTTGATGCAGTTCGACATGGTGCATAGTTCATCGTTTGCTTCCAAAATCTTCGTACATAGGTCGTTGAGGAGTTTAGATGATTCCCCTATCAACTTTTCGATGTCATCATCTTTTTTGATATAATCATCAATATTCTTCTGAATAATCTCCGTCTTTTTATATTGCCCCAGCACCACACAACTGTATAGGTCTTGATATACTTCGTTGGTTTCCTTCGCCCTATCCAAACAACATATTTTATATCCTTTGGCGGCCTCTTTTGATTGCTTGGTCGTTTCGTCGGCCTTTTGATCGCTCATCGCCGTTTTCTGATCTTTTTTGACCACGGTCAGAATATCACAAACTATTGTATCGGGAGTTTGGGATATGCCGCAATCAGTACCATTCTTACTTGCCATTTCTACTTTTTTTTATGGATTCGTTATACCTTTATACTATTCTGACAGCATCTTATGGCTAAATTTCAAAATGATGAATTCAGCGGGCCTCACAACGGCCATTCCTATTTCTACTATCATTCTTCCTTCCCAAATATCTACTTCGTTCATGGTTTCATTGAGCCCGACCTTTACGTAAAATGCCTGCTCTGGTGTGGTACCCATTAAGGCTCCTGCACGCCATTGTTGTACCAAAAAATTATCGATCATAGACTTAACCCTAGACCATGTATTGATATCGTTCGGTTCAAAAACGAATTGGATGCTTGCCTTTTTCACTGATTCCTCGACCATATTAAAAAAGCGTCTTACAGGAACATACCGCCATTCATTGCTATTACCCGCCAGGGTACGGGCTCCCCAAACAATAGCTGGCCCCCTGCCAACAAATGAACGGATCACATTGACGGATTTTCCAAAGTCGGCATCTACGTTGAGACCATCTTGCTGTTGATCGGTTACCTTCATCATAGGTTTAACAATCAGATCCATACTAACATTCGCCGGTGCTTTCCAAACGCCTCTAGAACTGTCTACACTTGCATAAACACCTACGACTCCCGGAGATGGGGGCATTTCTAAGGGAAAATCTCGAATGGCGCTTTGTGCCCTAAAATAGGTAGCATTGTTCGCTGCCTTCAAGTCCGCCAAGGTACCGGTAAAGGCACCTGTAATGTTTACATTGGCATCGCCTTTTACTTCTCCTCCGTAATAGTAATTAATGATCGTTTCCAGATTTGGAAAATAGGTGGCGCCATACTTTAAGATGCCTTCTTCGGCACCAATGGCCGACGACCTCATAGTGTCTATATTGGCCAACAGGTCTGGTTCAGCAGGATCTTGCCAAATATCCATCACGGCAAAGCGGTCTTTTAAATTTACGCACATGTCCATCGTGGCCTTAAATAAATTGTAGAAATTCGCCGACAACTCTATACCTTGCGCATCGGGATAGACGTATAATGTAATCTCATCAACTTTTTCCGTCGCATTTAGTCCGTCCGTCAATTTATCGGAATCGACCAACTTGGTCGAATAATCACCTACTGACACAATCCAACAGGGCCCACCGCCGTTCGCAAAAAATAGCTGCAATGCATAGTGCATCAGGTATTTGGAACGATCTACTATCGACACCTGAAGTGCCGAAGGATTGGAAACGGTTCCGGTAA
The DNA here is from genome assembly GCA_947500385.1 of uncultured Flavobacteriaceae bacterium. Lineage (GTDB taxonomy): Bacteria > Bacteroidota > Bacteroidia > Flavobacteriales > Flavobacteriaceae > Pelagihabitans. The sequence goes on from CANMSA010000001.1 coordinate 463,598, forward strand.
GATCAACCGTTAACCCTGCCTCAACATCGGGATCTCCAAAAAAGCGCTCGTAGTCAAACAAGGAGGTAATTCGCTTAGGTTCGTTCAACAGAGAATCACCCCGCTGGTCTTCCGCTTTTTCTGTATACCCAATAAATGCAGGTATTGCGGTCTCTACTTGGGCAATTGAGGGTGGGAGCTTGGGTATCTCTTCGATATAAACTCCAGGTGTTTTGTAATTCATAATGACTTTTTTAAGTTTAAATTTTAACTATTCAACAATCGATTGGATTGATTTATAAAGATCTCTGAGTATATTTTTTCTTTCTCGACCCGTAAGGAAGAAGTTTCGGGATGCGGTAATACTTGGTCGACACCATTTACAAAGGGCACCAAAGCCTCTGTTAGTCTCTTTGGACGAATAGAAACCAGTTTTTCATTGGCCGGCGATGCAGGGGCCAAATGGGCATTGGTATTGGCAATATCACCAGCACTGAAGACACTTTCGCTATGATAGCGCCAGTAGGTACTTCTATTTTTAAGACGCAGTTCAAACACTGGATGGGGAACCACCTCACCAGCGGCGGTAATCCTCGTTTTCAGAAAGCCAGCTGCATCCAATAAGCTGTAGGGACCGGCAGGCTCATCGAACCGTAACTCGATGATGCCAAAAAGCTCCTTATTGTATGCAGTATCGTTTAAATAAATGGGATAAGAAATTTCAGGGCCACCGTTCGCCCTTACCTTAAGCGTATAAAAACCTGTAGGAATAACAGGGGAGTTAGGGTCGTTTTCATCGACCTTACTAAAGTTGAGCGGTACTGTTACCAGCGATGTACCAGTGCTCTTTGCAATGGTTTTTACCACTGTATTTGCAGCATCTTCCAATACGAAATCAGCATCGGTTATGGCATCCTCTTCTTTAAAAGAAAATGCAAAGTTGTTTGGGAGCAAAATTCGATCTGCCTTGCTTACAACCCTCCTATTCTCAATATCCTCCCAATGCGCCGGATCAGTGCCATCCGTTTTTTGGAGTGCTTCCCTGTAGGTACCTCCAAAATTGATGAGCGCTCCCATTTCATGATGCATTCCCGGTTGGTGTTCCCGGTGCGTATCGGTAAGTTGTAGTGATTTATAGGCCGGTACGGTAGCCTCGTCAAGTTCTTGCCGCCCTTTATTGGTGAAATAATGGATGGCAGGGAATACCGATTCAAATCCTATGTTGGTAATGGTGTTAAAAAAAGAAAAGCGCGTGGCTATCGAAAAACTTAACTGGATGGATGTGGGTACCTTTAATTTGGGTTTATAAACCGTTGCTCCTCCCAAATCAGAAGTGTTCACCTCAATCCCAACCACAAAGCCCAAAGGGGTTTGAGCCATCACAAACCCATATTCGTTCATTCTAGCCTTGGTCTTCTCAAGCGGGCGTATGGTAAAAATGTGGCTACTGTTATAGATGCCATGGGTCAATTTACTCGATAAAACCCCTTTCTTTTCAATTTCATTGCGTTCAAAAAAAGAAGTGCCATCGGTCGTGGTCAAAAAATAATCATGCAATACATGCACTTCGAATATTTTTTTAAATACTTTCTCACTCATCGCATTCGGCATTTATCATAGTTTCAACAGTCTTGACAATCTCTATAACCGGTGCTTCCTTACCGGTGTTTTCCTGTATTTTAACAAGCCTTACCTTATACATGGAAAAGGGTACCTGCTTGCCCCCTAAAGACCCCCATAAGTGGTTGATCTGCTCAAACGTTAGGGTGTACAACTCTACGTTTAATCGTAGCTCGTCTTTGGTTTCCTGCGGAATATTATTGTCGGTAGCAATTGTGGTAAAGGGGGAATTTTTGACCGTAAAGCTTTTTTTTGCTTGAAAAAACTGCACGATCAAGGACAACCGATGCAACGCAAACTCATATGCATCTTGCAGGTCTTGCCCCAACGTCGCGGATATAAGCACGTACAGATTTAAAAATACAGCTGGCTCCACATAGCGAATACCATTGATAGTTCTTACGGCATTACTGTTATTTTTTAAGGTACTTTCCTCTTCAGAATTTACGAGCGTAATAACAATTTTATTATTTAAATCGGCCTTGGCAGGGTCCTCCATTAAGGCAATATTGTGAAGGATTACGTCGTCTTGCGTAATATTGTCCCCAGGTCTTTTGTTGAGAAAGACATATTCACTGAGTTCGTCGCGTAATAACTTTAAAGCCAATCCGATCATCGCTACTTTTTTTTAAATGGCAGCGGGGGAAATTATGTTAAGGGGGAGGTACTGGTACTACGGTGGGGAAAATGAAAATTATTACAGAAGGTAATGGTCGAAACAATAGCTGTAAGCCATTCTTGAGCCGACCTACAATATGAACCGCAAGGTTTATAAAATGGGCCGTGAACGCAATCCCCTTTTTTGGGGATTTTTGTACCCATTCCCAAACAGTATTCTATAGCTGCAAGAGCGGTAAAGCCCTTTTTACCAAATGAGCGGTGTTCTTGACCTGAAATTTTTCAATAAGGTTTTTTCGATGTGAAACCGCCGTATGATTGCTAATAAAAAGTATTTCAGCAATTTCTTTCGAAGAAAAACCGTCTGCGATCAGTTGCAAAACTTCTTTTTCACGAGGGGAAATGCTAGGGGCCGCTCGCTTTATGCATCTATTGGGTCCCAAATGCGCCGGGGTACGAAAACAATGCTCTATCTTTTCTTTTTCAGAAACATCAAAAATATAGTTCGTGGCCAGCAGGTCATGCTCTATTTCATGTATGAGCAACTCATGTCGAACGAACATCTTTTTACCCAATTTATCCGTAACATGGTACTTCAACGTAATTGCGTCTTGTACATATGGTACTGTTATGAAATCAGCAATTGCACTTTTAATACGGTTTACTTCCTTGCGGTCTATAAGGGAGTACCAATACTCCCACCCATCAGAACGTAAGCGCTCACAGCAGCCTCCCAAAAGCTCTTTTAGCTTTAAATTGCAAAACAAAAAGCGACTTTTTTCCAAAAGATAGATTGCAACCATTGTATTTTTGGAGTGCTCACAGGCTTTGATCAGGGATCCCTTTTTGGAGAAAAGTGCTCTTTCATCCATAGGATCATCAGCAGGTACCCGATGTGAAAATGTTAATTTCATTGAAATGGGGTTAGGCATGATCAATGTATAAAACGCATCCTACTAAATATCTCCTTTTTGTATGTTTGGTGTATTTTATTGTATACGTAGTACATTATTCAACGTATCATTGTCTTAAAAAACTACAGACTTTTCGGAAAATAATAACAAAAAGTACTATTATCCCTTCAAATAATAGTATCGGCAAACGGCTTCTCTTAAGCAGCGAAACCTACTTGTATACTTTACGTACTTTCATCATTTTGTAAATCTCTTGCATACGGTTAAGGGTACGGCAGTGGATGCCGGTATATGCAAAATAGTCTATCAACATTTCTTTTTCTTCTCAATAATTATGCTTACTTTTCTCACAGACTTGACGCCATATTCCCTATTGATATACTCACAGGCCAAGCGAATTATTTTCCCTCAAAGAACTCTGTATCCCGTAAGGTGATCACTAATTAAGAAACCCTGGCCGATAGCCTATTATAAAACTGAAGCCAATGCCGAAACCAATCATCGACCTTCATTGTCATCCGGCCATGAAACCGAACGGAAACTCAGATATCAAGGATATCTGGCAACCATTTGTCAATGAAAAAGCCAAAGATCTTTTTAACAAGGTTAGTCTTCGTAAACTCTTGGTGGGGGGAATCGTAAAGAATATGGCCGTGTATACACAATCGAACCTCGACAATTGTTACAAAGGTGGCAACCGGCTCGTATTTGCGGCCATTTACCCACCGGAACGACCCTTTATGAAGCCTAGTAGGCCTTTTAAGGATGGATCTTGGGTACAGCGTACCCTGCTAAAATGGATATTTGGCAAAAAGGTTAAACGAGATGTGGACAATAAGATCATACAAATGCTTACCGGCTTCTCCGAAAAACGGGCCAAGCGGTATGTAGATCAAATCTACGATGCCCCGAACATCGATTATTTTGATATCGATTACAAAGAGGAGTACGACTATCTAAAAAGAAGTCATTTGACCTCTTCCTCGAACACCACCTTTCCCAACAGCCCTACTTTCAGGCTTATAAAAAACTTTTCGGAATACCAACAGCACATTCCCAATAATGAGGTATTGGGGATTATTACCGCAGAGGGTATGCATGCCATTGGAAATTATCAGAGTAAAGATCTCTTTTTCAAGGAAAGTATCGATACCATGGACCCCACCGACCAGCAGAATTTAAAAAACAGTTTTGTTACGAACATCCAACGGTTAAAGAATACTGCAGAATTCGAGTTTCCTCCCTTTTTTATTACCTTTTCCCATCATTTCAACAATTTGCTTTCAGGCCATGCCAAAAGCTTTGCCGATGCTAAAAACAGAATCGTTCCCGGATTTAAGGATGTTTTTGACCAACGTTTGGGCTTGGGCAAGGGCATTACGGCCTTTGGTAAACATTTGATCAAAGACCACCTGCTCTCCAGGAACAATGGCCCAAGAATTTTGATCGACACCAAACACATGTCACTGCAAACCCGCGACGAGTTCGTAGCCATTATCCGCGAATTTCAACAAAACGGGGACCCTGTACCTATAATTTGCAGTCATACCGCCGTTAATGGCATTGCCACCCGGGAAAAGGCACGGAAATTGCCCGATATGAACAAATATGATGAAGATTCGTATGTAAGTCGATGGAACATCAACCTTACCGATGAGGATATCATAGAAATTTTCGATACCGACGGGGTCATTGGGGTCTGCATGCACGACGGGCGTATGCCAGGGGGGAAGTTTAAAAAATTGCTAAAGGAAAACAGCCGCAAGCTCGTGACCGAAGAGCCGGTAAAACGCCTTCATGCCCAGATGTTCTTGACCAATATTTTCCATATCCTGAAAACCAATTTGCATCATATCAGAGCAAAAAACCAAGCGGACCCCGCGGATCCTATCGATGAAAAAGAGGCTTGGAAAACCATTTGTCTAGGCACCGACAATGACGGAATCGTAGATCCCTTCGACCATTTTAACACTGCGGAGAAACTCGATGATTTTCAGGTAAGGGTAGTTAAGGCGATTACCGAAAACAACAAACCATTTATGAAAGGGTTTCGGGTGCTCTCCCTACCTTCAGAAGTTCCTTTTACCGATACCGAATTCGCCGAGTTGCTACTTGGCAAAAGTCCTGCCGAAATTGCCGACGCCATTTTCTCTGATAATATGATCGCCTTTTTGCGAAAATATTTTACCGATGCCTACTTAAGGGGTGCGGCCGTCGTGTAGGCTTTCTAACGGACCACTACCAACACCCAACTAAAAATGACAGCATGTTGATCAACTATTTAAAAACAAAACCAGTAAGTACCCGTCATCTTTATGCGCTATTCGCTTTGAGCATTGTTATGTGGTTGTTGGCTGATTTCTCCCATATCCCCGGTGTTATCGCACATCCGCAATTTACGGAGGCTATCGATTCCAAAACCCTAACAAGCCTATTGACGAAACAGTATGGCATGCTGCCTTACTACCTTTTTTTTCTGATCGACTGTATTTGGGCACCCGTGCTGATGGCTGCCATCTGGATGTATGTTAAACGTACTTTTTACAATCCCGCTGCCGTAAAACCAAAAGTACTTTTCGGTCTTTTTACCGCAATAGCTTTGATAGCACTAGGAATCGATTTTGTTGAAAATTACTACTATTCCTTCCACAAAACATATCTAAAACTCCTTAGTGCCGGCAAAATGATTGCTTACGGATTGGTTGCCCTTAGCGCCCTTTTGGTCTTTTTTCACTTTTCCTTCAAGAACTACCTCAAAACATTGCTGCGCTTTCTAAAAGCGTCGGTCTACAGTCTTGTAATATTGGTCGTATTAGGCTCCTTTTTACCGAAGGCCACACAGGTAAATTCCATTGTGGTAAATTTGTACGAGCGTCCATTGGATCTGATCATTCTCTTTTTGGTGGCCCCGACTTTCGCTGTGGTGCTGGCCCACTACCCCAGTTATTTTTACATCAACGAAAAATACCGTCACTGGTATATGGCAAACGTACGTTGGGGTTTGATCGGCACTATTTTTTATAAGTACAATGAGGCTTTCAATACGTCTGAAGGTGGCAAAGATGAAGGGAAAGTCAATTTCTTGTACCGCATTCTCGGTATCCTTTTTTACACTGCCTTATTTTACATGTTGGGCTATACATCAGAAGTAAATTTTGATTGGCCCATTCAGGTTTCAAAGATTGCGATAATCTTACTGGCCTGTGGGATTATTGCCCTTTACAGACAAAAAAAAATCAAGGATGAATGGTATACCCTCGTGGCCCCGTACCTAGGCCAACGACTGCCCGGTTTCTACGACGGTGACAATCCCGTAAAAGCGACGGAAGCCGGTGAAAAGAGCCTAAGACCCGATCGTTGCGGAGCGATTCGCGAAGGGGATTCCGACGAAATGCGCAAAGCCTTTTTGGGAATCAAAAAATACGTGAACAGATTCGTATGGCTCTTTACCTTTACCGTATTGGTGCATATAGGGCTGGTACTATTCTTTTTTTGGTGCGAAGACTGCCGCTATACACAATTCACCAGTATATGGAGTCTTCTCTGTATTGCGCTGCAGTTGTTCTCCTATGTGTACTACCGCACCTATCGGTCGGTACTACGCTTTGTTTTTTACAAGAAAAAATTCAGGGCCATTATCAACTCCTTTTATATGTTGCGGACCACGAAAGAGGATTCCAAATGTTTAGAAGAACTTGAGAAAGACCCCGATAACCTGAAAAAAACAACACAAAAAAAACCATTGAGTTTTCGTTGCAAGGTAGTAAACCTGCTGCGCTTTTTCGAGGAACTGAATCCAAAAAAAGAAGGAGTGGAAGGTCTTGCCCTAACCGGGGGGTACCATACTCTTTTACGAAATTTGGGCGCTGGTGCACTCAGTAACAATGTCACATTTCTTCAGTTCACCATTTTAATAGGCATTATCAATGCCCTGTTCTTTTTGATCATCAACATCAATAGCGAATTATCGCTTTATTTCAATCCTATTCTTATAATTCTTTCAGCCCTTTTCTTTTACTATGGGTTTGTAGTGGTTATTTCAAAAAGTCTTATCTATTACCGGCACTCCTGTGAAGCCTTTGCGGTTCGCAACAGAACCCGATTTACATTTTTGGTATTATTGTTTGTAGTAGGCCTGCTGGTCTGCAATCGTCTCGGTAGAGCTTTCAGCAATGAGCTTTTCACCTTGCCGCTCTTGGAACGAAAGGCCGAGCAAGAAATTACCTTGGAGGACTATGTGGACAATTTGCCCGAAGAACAAACCCGTTACTATGTTAACGGTTATGGTGGCGGTATGAAATCAAATGCCTGGACGATGACCGTTCTGAAGGCATTCTATGATCGAGACCCACATTTTTTCAAAAAAACCGTCGGTATTTCAGGAGCCTCCGGAGGCACTATCGGTTGGGCCAATATGGCGGCAATCGTAAAGTGTAACAAAGACAGTACCGCATGGGGCAATCTTATCACGGATATCTCGACCGAAAACATCCTATCCTTGGACCTTACCCATATTTTGGGGCGAGACACCTTTAATCACATGTTTGTACCGGGAATGACACTAAGTGGGGAAGACCGATCTTCCAAGGCCATGGCCCGTTATGCCAAGCTTACCAACAATGCGGATCAAATTTGCAAACCTACCCCGTATCGTGAATATTGGAAAAAGCTGTATGAACAGCAAAACTACCAATTCCCGATACTCATATCGAATTCTACCAACGTGAAGGGCAAGGGAGGTATGGCCGTATCGGTTCGGGTAGAAAATGATACCGCTAGCAAGTTACTCTATCGAAAAACGGACAATATCCTGGAAATTTATAAAACGGATTATAATCCTATGGGAGTAGCAGAAAAAAGCGACTCCCTTACACTGAGTTTTTACAATGCTGTATCGACCTCCAATCGGTTCCCATTGTTGAGCCCGGCCGCCAAAATTGAAACCAAAGGGCATTTTAACGATGGCGGCGTGTATGAAAATTCGGGTATTCTTTCTGCGTTAAAATTATTCCACGCCGTAAATTTTACGGACTCCGTTACCGACGTGACCCAACTGAAGCAACGGAACGTTTTTATCAATATCGTGAACGATAAAAACCAATATATCATGGAAAAGGTTAAGAATTTGGAACAGAAAGTCAGATCCAGCAAAATTAACAAGAGTACTGAAATTTCTGCCATTTTAGCCTCGGTGGCCGCTACCGAGATGTTTCCGCTATTCGCAAAGTCGGAACTAGAGCGTTTGTCCGAATTGAAAGGCAGCTGCGTAGAGTATTATACCATTTACCTGCCGCATCGTTTTGATGTAGCCGATATCAAGGCAATTTATGGAGACGCGCTTGATACGGGCAATGGCCTTAATGCCGCTAATGAACTCTTTTATGAGTTGGCAAAGGACAATGATCAAGAAATTAGGGCGCTATTGGATCAAAAATGCCGATTTGGTGATAAAATAGTTATCGAACCTCCCATGAGCCGGGTAATGGCCGATGAAGCCTATGCGTTTATGAGAAAGATGATCGGGCATTCCATGACCTTGAGGACAATGGATAGTATAGTCCCCTAAAGCCTCACTATAGCTTAGGGAGATGTACTAAAAGATAGATGGAAGGCACAAGATAAGGGCACCTCGTAAAAGATAAGGGAAGACATCCCCATGGATAGGGATGTTATTTGTATTCCCGAGAAGCTAAATTGCGCCTCCAAACTCATAATGAAATGGCAGGAGTAAAACGATAAAGAACAATGCCGAACAAAATAATTTACTAATACAACACCTATGAAACCACCACAAGTGCGTATTGAAGGCTTGGATAGGCTTGACCTATTGTCTTTGCAAACCAGATTAGAAGAACACCAAATAGCATACGAACAACCGACCGAGGAGACCGTAGAAAAAACCGAAGGAAAGTTCAATGAATTTATATCGGTATCTACATCCATTATAATACTGGCGGCCACAAAGGTAGCCCTTTCGGCACTTAAACTCTGGCTGGCAAACCGTGCCAAAAAAGATACTACGGGGAAAACCATTACCATTGAGTTTCCCAACAACCTAGTGCTGACCATTGAAAAAAAAGAGGAAAAAAATGAGGACATGGCCGAAAAACAGGTTGCGATGGTCATTGACATCCTTGATACCTTAGAGTCCTTATTGGAAAACTTTAAAGCATGATCTTCCATAACAATAGCCGTTTAGACCAGAGCTGGGTAGAGCTGATTTCTAATTTGGCCTTTGTAAGCAATCCGGACCAATCCAGTCTTCCCAATATTCTCTTGGGCCGTAAGTTACCCCATGAGGTATTCTTGAGCTTTGTACATGAGGCAACACACCATTGGACGTTTACGTCGGCTTGGGGAAGCGCCGCTTTTGTGTTTCATAATAGCATGACCCAACGCCTAAAAGCCTATGAAAGTGCTGTAGATAAAAGTACACTGGAGGAGGATATCGAATGGGACCTCTTGTCCGATTTTTGTAAGTACCGCTTCCTCATGGATATCTATAAACCCTTGATCGAAGGAATCGCCCTGTTCGCGGAATTCGACGTATACCCCACAAAGACCGAAGCCATTCCCCATCACCTCATTTATACCAGTATGATGTTTCGTCCCAAGGGTGGCAACGAATTCTGGAAGCAGGAATATGCCTTGAACGAAAAAGAATACCATGAATTTTTAATCCAAAAAAGACTATTGACCAACAAGGTATCCCAACGAAAAGCCGATTGTTTGATCTCGGAAGCAAATTTGGAACAGTCGCCTTATTTGACCGGGTACCTTTTTGTTAAAAACCTACAGCAGTTACTTATACAAAACAATCCGAAATTTTCGGATCCCAATATTTTCATCAGCTTTCTCAGAGAGTATTATTTCAATGATTTTGAACTGGTCCAACTGCTGTTCGACCCGCAAACACAGGACGAACATATTTCGCATCGGATGGTGAACCATTTTATGAACAGAACGCGGAACATCGGCGCATTGGCTCCTGATACTTTTGATACCCTGGAAGCCTACTTATTGGATAAGGACGTGCAGGCCAGAAACCTAGGGTGTTTTAATAACCCTAAGAGAGTTCAGAAGGCCATGGAATATTTTGGTCCAGCTTTGGAGGCCGTTGACCAAACCACGGACGGGGAAGTATCGCGCTGGTACATGCGAAGCTATTTTCGAGAGGCAAACATCAAATGTTACCTGATCATCGATACGGAGCGGATAAAGGTTTACGTACGCTATCCCCATAGTGTTGCAAAGCATCCAAATATTGCCGTTCTATTGGAGACCAAAGCGGCCACCATCCGTGAAGGTGGTATTGACGTGGTATCCTTTGCCATGACCAATGAAAATGGTTTTAGCACTTTTGAAGGCGAATGCTTTATGGAAAAATACATCACTTTTTTCGCAATTTCCAAACATTTTTCACTGTTTCGAGCCACTGCCGACGATAGCTTGGTGTTCCACAATTTTTCGGACTCGTTCCCAAAAGATGAGCGGCAGCAAATTATCCGATATTTTCAAAACCCTGCAGAAACCGAAAGACATCTTGATTTTGAGTATTTTGATTCCACTGGCATCGATCTTTTTGTAGAAAAGATAGCGATCAATCACAAGGACAATTTGGCAAGCCTTTACCAATACTATACCCACTGTTCCCTAAATTGTGAGGATGCCCATTTGGAAAAGCTGATGGAGAGCATGAAGCAGAGGGGCTTCTACACGGTGTTGGATAACCGCGAGGATATGCTGCAGCTGTTGAGCAAACTGAGCTTGCTGTCGGCGGCCAACCCCATCAGTAGGGAAACCTTAAAAACCTTTGACATTCCTATGGAAAAGATACGTGAACTCGATAAGCTATTGCGGAGCAAGGGCTTCTTGGGCTTACGGATCAACGAGGAATTTGTATATGTGCAGGGAGCTTGATTTTGTACTTGGAGGAAACACCTTTATTAAAGATTGGTGGGGGGCATTCTTTTTCTATAAATACCGATTATCACAACGCTTTTCATTTCTGGTCGAACAAAATAGATAAAAAACAATCTTCCATTTTTTACCTATTTTTCTTAATTTACCCATGCCCTTTCCTTCTTATTTATATTGAATTTTCATTCTTTTTATGCTATCTGGAAGAAAATACCCATGAATGGGGATTTTCTGAAACCATCCAATTGAAGAGTTTTGAAATGTTAATTCATCAACAAATTACTAATGGAGGATTATGAATTTAAGTTTTTTAAAGGAATTGCCCACAAATCGCAACCAGATCTCTCAAATTGGTGTTGGGCCGCATGTATTTCAAAACTTATACAGGGGTTCAGAATAACTACTAATATTGAAAACAATCAATGCAGTATCGCTGGTTACTATTTAAAAACATATCACAAAAGTAATGGCAAAAGCATTTCAAAATGTTGTCATGATGGGACTATAAATGAAACATGCAATCTAGGTTTATTAGAGAAAGATCTAGAATCCGTTTTTTCTGACTTTGGGATACGATGCGATAGAATTCCTTCGAATAAGTTAGTTTCAAGTCTTAGTAATTATGACTTTGTGGTTGAAAACATAAACAATTCGAAATTCCCAATCCTAGTTCAAATAGAAAAGCCAAATGGTACCCATTTAATCATGTTATCTGGTTATGGATATTATAAAAAATGCAAATATGTGCTCATTGGTGATCCTCTTCGAGGTGCGGAATATTATCAGTTACTTAAGAATTTTATAAATAATGAAAAAATTCTCAAAGCTTGGACATGTAGTTTAGACCTTTCAACTTTTGACCATACAACCTTAATCAAAGATGATGTTCTTCATAATTACCTATCACTGGCAACAATACAAATCAATCGGTTACTTGGGGATTTAACAAAAAGAAAACAAGATGATTTAATTCCCCACACCAACCCAATTGGCTTGTTACAAAATGAATTCGTTCCAAACTTTGTACAAGAATTTAAGACAAATACAGATTTAACAGTAGATAGAAGCATACTTAATACACTCAAAAATATTTCAAAATTTTCAAATGAATGCTACCCTGAAATTCCGAGAAACTCATTCACGTTACTTCCAATTATAGAAAATGTAAATGAATTACGTGCAGGTTTTAGATTGCCAAGTGAGGAGTATGAATACTTTGAAGATTACGCTACCCATGCTGAAAAAAGAACCGATTCAAATGGTGGTGAAAAGTTAAGAGCACTATCCTTCCCTCAAAATTATCACCTTAGTAAAGAATCCTTTTTATCAAGAAATGAGTTCATGAGACAACTGCAAAAGAATAAAATGATTACATATTTTCAATAATCCATAAACCAAAAAAAAACAAAAATGGCACATCAAAACCTTAAATTTCGATTACATCTAAATGACAGTGTTGAATGGCAACCTATTTATGCTGGACAAGATTTTAATACCTTTTACGTAGTCTATGTAAAATTTATGAACCTAATCGAAGATTCCGATTCTTTAATGGGTAACTTAACAGCCAGTTATCGCTGTAAATTTAGGATTCAAAACTTCAGAGGAGCAGTTAGCATCGGCTTTTCTAAAGAACCTAAACTATACAAGGTAAAAGATAAAGAATTTACAATTAACATAGAAATATTTTTGAAAGCTTTCCATTTTAATGAATATTCCAAAGAGATTGATTTTCCTTTTGTTGAGAAAATTGACAGATCAAAACTCTTGAAGACAAAGGTAAGTCTTGACTTGCCTGCAGGGATGTACAACAAGAAAAAACCAATAGAATCAGATTATTTGTTACCATATAAATATGAGAGAGATGGAGATACTGCAATTGAGTTAGGCAGAAGAACAGCCGGCAGTACAAAACCATTTAAAAATTATAGTGACGAAGGAATTTCAGGGGGTGAATTTGGCATTTGTTCACCCGATACCAGTTTATTATTTTAAAGGTGAGACTGATTCTGACTATTTTCCTATTCTATTGCTCCATTTCTTTTTCACAAAATGAAATGGAGCACTTTTTTCGCCATATTGAAAATAGTAATTATGACAAAGCATATATAATTGCTGATAAAAGTAAAGAAAAAGAGCTTTCAAATCATCTAAAAACGTATTTGAAAATTATACAGAATGGAGTTTTTCCGGGAATTGATTCAACTTCTTTCAACAACGACTCTCCAACCCTAGAAAATAATATAAGACTGATAAACATTGCTATTACCCAGTACGCTTATCATGGAGATGAAGTCTTGGCTTTTAAATACCTCAGACAAAGTCTTAAAATAGCAAAAAAAAGAAAAGACAAAGTTTTAGTATGCCAATCTCTAAAATACATCCTTGAAATTTACGAAAGGTTTCATGTAGTGATTGAGGATATGACATACAACATATTCATTCAAGAATATGAAAAGTATGCCTATAACGAAAGGGAAAAGTCTAAAGCAGCTTTGTATAAGTATAGGATAAGTCAAAGGTTCAATTTTAAAAATATAGGTTACATCCTATCCAATTACAAAAAGGCAAGAAACAACTTGAATTCACTTAAAAGCCCTTATTTCCAGGCCAAACGGGACCTCACACACTATGTCCATCATCAAGATTACACCAAGGATGCAGATAGTTGTAAATACTTTTTGGATAAAACTTTTAGGATACTTAAAAACCAAACAGGGTACTTTGAAAACGAACGAAAAATAGCAGCCAAAATCAATAAAGCATCACTACAGTTATTATTAAAAAAACCGCAAAAAGCAATTTCCATACTTGATTCCATCAATATCAACGGATCAGATTACTTAACAAATTCCCTTAAAAAATTTATATCCTTTAAAAAGCACCTTTCATATGAAATGATAGGAGATGCGCTTAACAGTTGTAAATACTTTAGTGAGTATATGAAGGATGAGATGAAAGCGAACCAAGCTGATAATCTTCAAATAGTATCCGAGTATGAAACCAAATACCAAACGGCTGAAAAAGAAAAACAAATCCTTCTTGAACAACAACGAACAAGAAAAAACAGAAATTGGTTAGTGGCCTCGATTGCGCTTCTAATTTTTGGTGGTTTAACGGCATTATTGATTCAAAAAAACACGACCAAGAAACGAAAATTGGCCGAGCAAAACACCTTGCTCGAACAACAAAAAGTGACCACACTCCTAAAGGAACAGGAACTCACCGCCATTGACGCCATGATTTCAGGACAGGAAAAAGAGCGCCAACGGGTGGCCAATGAACTGCATGACGATCTGGGTAGTCTAATGGCCACTATAAAACTGCATTTTGAGAATATCAAAGGAGATACACAAGACCCGGCCCTAAAAAGTGCCTCCAAACTACTGGAGAAAGCCTACCAAAAAATACGAGGCATCGCGCATTCCAAAAATTCTGGACTAATGGCAGACCAGGGATTGTTACCCGCCATTAAAAAAATGGCCAAAACTATTTCCGAGACCAATGCCCTACAAGTGAGTGTCGCCGATTTTGGTCTCGAAGAGCGTATGGAAAATTCCTTGGAACTCACCATATTTAGAATTGTTCAGGAATTAATTGCCAATATCATAACGCACGCCGGTGCCACGGAGGCTTCGATCCAATTTACACAACACGAGGACAAGCTGAATATCATTGTCGAGGACAATGGGCGGGGCTTTGACATGACCAAAGTATCTCGTACGTCCAACGGCATGGGGTTAGGTACCATTGAAAAACGAATTGAACACCTAGAAGGGTCTTTTACCGTAGACAGCATACTGGGAAAAGGAACCTCCATCTTAATCGATATTCCCATATGATCACCGTAGCCATTGCAGAAGACCACCAAGCCCTTATCGATGGTATCCAATCCTACCTCGATTACGAGGACGATATCAAAATCGTAGGGCACGCCAACGATGGGGCCCAACTGTTGGAATTGGTAGAAAAACGCCCCCCCAATATTGTGCTTTGTGATATTCGAATGCCCAAAGTAGATGGTATCGCAACAGCCAAGATTATTCAGAAAAAATTTCCCCAAACCAAGGTGATCGCCTTTACCATGTTCGATCAAGAAGATGCCATACGACAAATGTTAGATGCCGGTGCGGTAGGTTATATCCTAAAAAATTCCTCCCTTCAAATTGTTTTGGAAGCCATCCGTACCGTAGCCGGCGGGAAAACCTACTTCGATAAGAAAATACATTTGCCGACCGCCGAAAAAAATAAATCAAAGAGCATTCTTTCTTCTCGGGAAAAGGAAATCCTGGGATTGATTTCCAGAGGAAGAACCTCCCATGAAATTGCCGACGAACTCTTTATAGGCAAGAGTACCGTTGACACCCACCGTAAGAATATGATTCGGAAACTAGGCCTTAGCGGTGCCGGGGAGCTGTTGCGATACGCTTTGGAGAAAAAATATGAATTTTAGTGTTTCCCACTCCATTTTTATTGTTAAAATCCCCACCAATGGGGATTTTTTTATGCCATCTACGAAAGTAGTTTAGCAACAAATATAAAAACAAACAACATGAGAAAAAAAATGGGAGTAGCGGCGTCCTTATGCTGTCTACTAATCACTACGGGATGCTGTAAAATCTTTGGGATCGACTGCGACACGTGTGAAGAAATCGAGACCAGTTCTGCTTTTGCCGACCTGCTGCTTTCTAGCTTCGAGAGTGATTTGAAAGAAACCTCGGACGGGGAAACTGCTTACAATATTATCCATACGGTCATCAATATCGCTGAGGATTTTGATTGTCCGGAGGAAGTATCCGATGCCCAGGCCCATGAAGACCAGCTGAAGCTTGTTTTTAGCGACAACGAAGATTTTGTGAATTCAGAAGTGGTGGAAACCCAAAATGCGCCTGTAAATCAAATGACCAGACCCAATGCCAATTATCGCGTTACTAGCGAGGTGGTGTTCCAAAAAGCCGGGTTTTACATACTGGACAACAACATCGACCATACCAATTTGGTACAAGAACGAAATGAAACCAATAACCAAGACTTGAACACGGTATCCGGGAAGGGTCTTTTTCCCGACAGCAACCGCATTATTCATGTAACCGAGGCCATGCTGGCCAAGAATGTAACAACTAGTCCAAATCGCAACAAATACATCGCCAAATGGAAAGTGACCGTTACTTACGACTAATGAAATACCTTGGTATAGGGTTACTGTTCTTGTCACTACAAGGATGTTGCTGGTTCGGTAAATGTGATGACTGTTTCGAAGACCCCAACCTTTGGTTTCCAGATGCCGTAACCAATGTGACCCTTACCACTACCTTTCAACCCACCTTTGTAGGACAAACCTACTTCCCTGCCGGTACCGCAGTGGGCGTG
This sequence comes from uncultured Flavobacteriaceae bacterium, assembly GCA_947500385.1. GTDB lineage: Bacteria > Bacteroidota > Bacteroidia > Flavobacteriales > Flavobacteriaceae > Pelagihabitans. The sequence continues at coordinate 480,019 of CANMSA010000001.1, forward strand.
GCACCCGGGGTATGGGCTACAAACGAGTTTTTCTCGGTTACCCGATTTGTTCAAGGTATCAATCAAAATGTGGTATTCTTTTGGAATAAAGATACCCCCCCTAATTTTAGCAATCTCGAGGAAGGGGAAACGATTGTATACTATAAAACGGTTGTGAACCAGCGACAAGACAATAGCCTCGACTGTATTTTTGAGACTGCCCAAGAGGTGAAATCGGTATTGGATGTGCGAGTCCGTACCAATGACACTGGTGAAATCGTAGGCGAGCGAAAAGTGGAGAAAACGGTATTTAATATTCCCTCGGGACAGTATGCGACCTTTAGCTTCAATTTTGAATACCTCAGCTGCGGTAACTACGAATTTAACATTGCTATAGACCCAGATGGGAAACTATCAGAATCATCCGTGAACGACAATAATTATTCAGAGACTAAAACCGATTTTGGATTTTGTTTTTAAGACCTGAAAATAGTAATACTCAAGCCCTTCTCGTTCTACTAAACCATATTCCAATAAAAAAATGAAATGAAAAAAAGGCCACAACTGATTGCCGCATTTGCCATATTTGTCACCTTCAATACTTTAGCACAAAGTTCTGCCCTATTAAAGGGTAAGTACAGGGGTGAAAAAGATAGGGCAATAGGGAATTTCAATAGAGACAAGAATCGAATTTTCAAGGAAGACCGAGTCGTTTTTGATCTACAACAGAAAGGAAACAAACTCACTGCCAGCTATTATGATACCATATTACCCCAGGAACATAAAATAGATTCGTTGTTCATTCCATATCGGTCTTTTCTTACCATAAGTGATAGGAAAAGAGGCCTCGAAGCTTCCATTTTGAATATTCCTTTTAAAGTTAGACCTAAAATGGATACCTTAGCTAGTATTGCGACCGCAGACCTAAAAAATATAGGGCTCTTTTTGGGCGTTTCGCGCACTTCAAAGAGGTATTTTTACAATGGAATAAGCAAAACACATACCTTTATTGCTGGCGGCTTTGTGGCCCCTACCTTGATTTCTTTAAGCAAATCCAATACTGATGGTGAATTGCAAGCTGACCTTTCCCAATTGGGGCTTTCCATTGGTTTAGGCATTAACTATACCTACAAGTCCATTTCATTTATTTTAATTCCTATGGGGTTCGATATAGGGCTTGGACAAGAGACTAAAAACTGGATTTACAATAAAAAATATTGGTTTGGTTTTGGTATTGGATTCGATACTACCCTGCTCTCCTTTTAGTATCAAAGACCGCAAAGTAGAACCCCATAGAAACGTACGCCATTTGCACCTACTTTCAACTATAGAAACAGCACCTTTTCATTGAATCCCGAGTCCTACCGTAAATTTTTATGAAAATAGATTTAAGCTCTATTACCATAACCCTTGAGGACAACAGCAAAATACCAGTTCAACGATCCTGCAAAAAAATCTGTTGTCAAAAACTTATCTCTCAACACTCAAAATCCAAAAAAATCAAGAATGGAAAATGCGACTACAACCAATAAAATGAAGTAGATTTTTAAATACCTTGCATTCGCACCCCACCCCCTGTTACCATTGTTCTAGGCCAATATTCCAAGAACCACCCTCAAAACGGGAGAAGGAAAAACGGACTATTGGACGGGCCAAAAAAAGAGTAAAGACCAATCGAACAGCATACAGATACTAACAAACTACAGTAACCCAAAGTCTTTTAGAATTACTATGAGATGTGGTGTACTGTTAGCATTAAAATCATCCCGTAATTTCTCTAGTTTTTTTTCAATCATACTGATACTATTCGGTTTGATACCCCGTTGTTTAAAATACTGTTCAACATTCTTTTGAGAATGACCCTCGGCCAGCAACGTCAATAACTTTTTTTGGTAATCCGTCAATTCGGTACGGTCGCTTTTGTAGATACTTTCCCGTAGGCCTGGAGGAATGTAAGTCTCATTTGCAGCTATTCGGTTTACCGCATTAACTAACTCGGTCGCATCATGGCCATCCTTGCAAACATAGCCATTGATAAAACTCTTAAAAAAAAGGAATCGTATCTTAGATATTCTATCTTCAATGGAATACACTATAATTTTTATATTATTCTGAATCTTTCTCGCTTCTATAATTAACTCGTATCCCGATATAATCCTTTCTTCCTTAAAGTTTTTTTCAAACGACAGATCCGTGATAAGAAGATCAAACGGTAAATCATCGAACAACGCCCTTTTCAATTCACTGAGCGCTGTATCACAATATTGGGTATGTTTTATGTTTTTCCTGGTAACAAGTCCACTTTCTACCAACGTGTGTATAATACCAAAATTTGCAATTTCGACATCCTCGGCAACTAATATTTTTTTGAACATTTCTTGTACAATGAAGAGACTATATAAAGTCGGAGATTTTCACAACTATTTTGGTCCCTGATTTTCTTTTCGTATCAAAACTAATACTTCCCCCAATCTTTTTTATGCGGTTTTCCATAATGGAAATGCCATTTTTTTTAGGGCCATTGTAATAGTCAAAGCCAATTCCATTATCTGTATATACAATTTTGAGCTGGTTACCACTTTTTGAAAAAACAACACTTACTATTGAAGCCCCACTATGCTTGTCCATGTTCGTCATTAATTCCTGCACTACCTTATAGATGGTAAATTTTACTACATCTATGGTGTTCTCCCAAGAAATGGTTTTAAGACCAACAATAAAAACCTTTGTATTTTGTGAACTGTAACTAAAAATCATGTTCTCAAATTCCTTCCCAAAATCTTCATCCCCAATCTCAGTATTTTCCCGAGAGATGTCTCTAGCCTTGGTATATACCGAATCAAGTTTTTCCAAAATCTCAGACTTACCTACATCCCTATTTACAAGAAGTTTAACCAAATAAATTTTATTGGCAATAACGTCATGTACTCTTTTGGAGAACCTATTCTCTGTTTGATAGATTTCAAGAATTCTTTCAGAGGTGTCTTTTTGTTTTTGCAATTTTTCCCTTTCCTTTTGCATTTTCTCTTTTAACCTTAAATAAATGAGCACCCCAATAAGCGTCATCGCAAAGAATGCCAGTAGCCATTTTTTTTGATTTTTTTCCTTTTCAACTTCAACAATACTTTCCTCTTTCTCCAGGGTTAAACGTTCATTTTCAAAACGGGTAGGCTCATAAATTTGGCGGGCTTTTTTCCGTTTCTCCTGAAGTGATGTATTGATGGCCTTATATTCCCGATAGTCCGAAATTCTGGTGCTGTCAAGCGCCGTTATCATACTCAAAGATTCCAATATGGCTATTTGATTTTTTAATAATCGAGAATGTTTGTAGGCATCACCCGCATGTGCTAATGCCTTTTTCTTGTCACTTTTTGAATAATATGTGGCAAGGTGAATATTACTTGAAATTAAACCGGCATAGTTGTTTGCCCTTTTTCGGATACCTAAAGCATCTAAAAGCATGGGCTCTACTGTATGATCCTTATTATCGCGCTCCCATTTAACTTTCGCCAGATTGCTTAATACCCTGGCATATTCAAGAGAGTCCTGAAGCTTCAAAGCATTGGGTAAAAGCCGTTTCAAAATTAAAATAGCCTTATCATACTCTCCCTTATCCGTAAGGATATTGGCCCTAGTGTTCTGGAATTTTAGGATATTTCGGGCCCCGATTTTTTTGAAAAGCGAAGGCTTTTTAGCCAGTGCTATTGCCTTGTTATTCCAAAAAAGTGCTTGCTCATAGTTTTCCTGTTCTCGATAAGAAATTGCTATACTTTGGTACAGCCCCAAAAGAATCGTCAAGTCTGGTGGGGCGGTTAGATACTTAATACCGTCAATAGCCGTGATATTGCTCCCAATGTAATCGCCTAATATCGCCTGGGTATTGGCCATGGCCAACAATCGTTTACTAGCCAGCAAACTATCTTTTAAATCACGATGAATTTTAAAGGATGCGTTGTAATTTTCAAAAGCTATCAGCGGCCTATCCAAATAATCATGGTAGATTCCTAATTTATAGTACGCTTTAGCCCAATAAGAACTATCTTTTTTAGCGACAGCCAAATTCAAAAGTATCTTGGATGATTCGATAGCCGCATCATATCTACCATGAAACCCTAGGATTCGGGTTTTTAGCATATATCCTTTAAAAGTAAGTGAATCTAGCTTTAATTGAAGAGATCCTGAAATATACTGATCAATGGTCGGCAAGGCTTTTTCCAAATTCTTTATAGTGGCCTTGCTGTTTACATAATACTTTTCTAAACTATCTATCTGCCCGGATAATCGAACCCGATCTATCTCTTGGGCAATGGCGATACCTCCGGAAGAAATTAACAGTCCCATGAAAAAAAAGAGCGATTGTTTTGGGTATCGTAATTTCATTCCTCTAAATTCGAATTATTTCATATTAATCCCACACTTCGCCATTCTATTGAGTATAGTGGAATCCTTGCTTTTTAGACTAATATTTCGGGGAATAAAAACACTTTTTCCTTACAGTTATCCATATAAGAAACTACGAGTATAAGAAAAAAAGAGGGATGAAAGTAGGTGTCTCACTTTCATCCCTCTAAAATTAAACTATTTTAACTTAGTCTTACTCTTCGTCATCTTCTGGCTTTATAGGAGAATCCTCTCCAACGGTACTTTGAACGTCCTCTTCAATACAGACATCCAAAGGAACCTCTTCGGCAGGCATTTCTACTGGATTTTCTACAGGCTCGCACTCATACGGATTTTCAGTTGGCAGAAAATTCGGCGGAATACGCTCATTCAATGCCGTCTTTTCGCAAGACACGTTGATTACTATGGATATTGACACTATTAACTTGATTACATTCTTCATGTTACTTTTATTTAAAAATTGGACAAAAAAATTCTAGCGCCCCTTTTAAGGCGTATGGTTCATTTGTCAATGCGCATTGACGTTTTGAGGAGAAATGCCTTCTTCAAATTTTACCTAGCCTCCTCATTTTGACATAGGATCTAATTCTAAAAAGGGCTTCATTCCAAATTTGGAATTTGTTGTGCCAACTAAGCACGAACTATAGTATGGGGACAAAGTAAAGGTGCTACCTGCTCACCTCTAAGCCAGAGGTTGATCACCTTTTGTACAAGTTGTACATCTATTGATTTTACAGGGTTTTGAAGCAATTTAAATGTCGAAACAGGTTTAGGGAAAGAGAATACGTTATGCCAAGAAGTGAAAATAAATAGGCCCGATTATGGAAAACCTCAATCGGGACATTACACTTTCAAATACTTTTACCCTATGATCAAGAATCGGGAATACTACTTGGAGAAATTAGTTGAAAAAGCTTTTGACAAGGCCAAGGAAGACAGTGCCAAAAAATCTTTGAACGGCTGGAGCACCCATATAGAAACCCAACTGGATGGCAACATATCGACCCAGACCATCAAGCGCATGTATGTTAGGTACGTGGAGGGCAAATCCTCAGTCCCGGAGGCACATTCACACAGCATTGATGAATTGTGCAAATACCTGGGTTTTGAAGATTATACTGCTTTTGTCAATGCTGTAGATGTGGAAATTTCCTTGGAAAACATTTCCTATGCCAAAATCAGGACGGCAAGCAAAGAAAAAATAGCAAGTTTCACCAAAAAACTTGCTGAACATCCACATAGGAGAGACCAAAATGCATCCCGCCTTTTTTGGCTGGGAGTTTTGCTATTACAACAAAAACAATACGATGCGGCCTCCAGCTTTTTGAGTATGGCATTGGGCATAGATCCCACTAACGACGAATGCTACTACAATTTGGCCCTGGCCCGTTGTTGTGGCAAACGCCCCTTTCGTTTGTCAATGAAAGGGATAAGGACAATGCTAGATTATCTGAACATGGCCATTCGCCTCAATGGCAACAAGGCCAAATTTTATCATTTGAAAGCCTTTATACACAATGACTACTATCAACGGAGGGGTTTGCGGAATCCGGAAAACAATATCACCGATTTTAATGCAAATGTCTTGGAAACCGACGAAATGGAGTTGGAACGCGCCGCTATGCTCCTAGGACTTACCAAACAACAATTTGCCATTCCCTAACATAACAAAGGACCAAAAGAAAGCTCGTATGACAAAAAATGGAAGAAAAATAAAACGATATTTCAATACGCATCTTTTGCAAAAACGAACCACGGATGCCGAATTTGACAAGCTTTTACAAGCAGCGATCCAGCCGCTATTCGGAAGGGCCTTGGAAAAGACCATGCTGTCCAAAGAAGATTGTGTACGCGAATCCAAGGCCATTTATGGTCTCGACAACTATAATAGCATCGGCATCGAATTTCAATATAAAATGGGAAAAGACAGGTACTTCAGATACCTGCCCATATTGGTCACAATTTTAAATTTCACCGCGCACGAAGTAATCATCTATCAATGCCTGTTCGACCCAACGGTGGAAAAAGCATTCAATGAATGTACCTGGACCTACTTTTATGAGGAAGTGGTTTCCATAGAAACCCGGGAAACGGCAAAGATGCGAGAAAAACTGAGTCCCACGGCACAAGTGCTCCAGAAGATACCCGTGGTAAAAGTATTCGTAAAAAGGGGAAAAGAACAATACAACGCCTCCAAAAAATTCATTCTTCAAACACGGGGCAATTCTTCTTTAGAGGTGCAACTCTCCGACTATGAAACAATCGGGGAAGTAAATGGGACATTCAAAGTTACCGATGCGGAAAATACGATCCGGGCAATTAGGACCACTTTAAGCGAAATGAAAAAAAACAATTATAGCCTTTACAAATGAAACAAAAACGAAAAAGAATTCGACACTATTTTATACGATTCAATATCAAATGGTTTCTTTTTTGGTTGTTGTTGACCATGGCTTACCCATTGATCGGTGGTATTCCCCTGATTTTTTACATTGCGCGATATGCGTTGTTAAAAAGTAAGGCCTGTTCGGATCGGGAATTCGATAAAACACTGGAAAACAATATCCAAAACCTACAACAATTGGTCGGTCAAAAAATGAATATCGAAGAAGCCGATGTGCTCAATAGGTTCGAGATACTTGCTCACCAATATACGCCAAAACGTACCCTATGGGGCAATTTTGTACCTAGGGGCCTGCAAATTCCTTTTGAACTGCGAAAAAAGGGAAAAGACGGCCTGTATCGACATACCCCCTTGATCTTTCAACTTTTGTTGTGCCTGGACGATAAATTAGTGGTGTGCATTACCAAGCTGGACCTGCTCACGGGAAACCTCATCGACACCTTCGTTTACAATGTTTACTTCAATGAAATTACCACCTATTACTTTCAGGACATCACGGAAAAAATGATTGTTTCCCTTTCCTTGATAAAATGGATCAAACGCTTGTTCGGCATAAAGACGGAAGCTGAAAAGATAGAGGAAAAATTCCCTTCCATTGTTCAAGGAAACATCAAAGAAGTGAATTTATCCCGGGCTTTTATCATAGAAACAAGGGGAGGGACCAACATAGAACTGGCCTTGCCCGATCAGTTGTTTATCGAAAACTTGGAAGACACCGTACCCTATTTATCGGAAGCGAGCGATACCATTTTTGCCGTGCAAACGCTTTTGGACAATAAGAAAATAACGACCAGCTAAACCAAAGACCAGTACAAAAACACTTTTAACAAATTTCTAAATCCACAGTATGCCAGAAATACCAGACAAGTCCGAATTTGAACCAAATGCAAACGCCTTGAGCCAATGGCTCTCTACCCGCAAACCAACCTACCAAGTGGGAGGAACATCGGTACCCGGTTTTTTTGGGGACACGCGCAACGATGTAGACCTCAACTGGACCTTGGTGGCCTTGGCAGGCGAACTGATCGGAATGGTACTTACCATTTACGGTGGGGCCACCATAGGAGGTACTTTTTTGATCATTTCGATCTTAGTGGTACTTGGACTTTTGTTCATCGATATACTCTGCGCGATCAGACTGCACCGCAACAAGGCCAGAAAATGCCAAATAGACAACTACATTTTCCTGTATCATGATGAAAAACCCAAAGAACGCAAGCAATTGGAATTGGAACAAAAGGGATGGAAATTTGTCGACTTCTGCTTTGTGGTGCTGATTATTTTCGTGATTCTCGTGAAAATAGCGGCCATCATTGCCTTGGGCATTTTCAGCAACGAATTCGTTTACCTCCCCGTATTGGCCATTTACATCGTAGTTGGCTATGTACATGTATACCACACCGGTTATTGGATCGCCTACTGGAAAACCAGTAAGATGTTTCGCAAACAGTACGATTCCAGCGGAATAAATACACAAGAACGATCTCATCCATTTTCAATGGAACATGAACTTACCAATGTTCCTGTCGAAAGGGAAAACTTCAAAGTGGTACAGGACGATACCGCTGTCAAAGAAGAAGGAAAGTTTGCGTATCGACTCCATACCAATGGGGTACTGACGGATAAGGATATCATTGACCTAATTGGCGGTCAGGGGAAGTTCCAAAAACTGGAATTGACCGAGGAATGCAGAAAACACCAATTCGAAAACTATGAACTGGATATCAAACAAGCGAGATAAGATGAAAAAATTCCTTTTACCACAGTACCTGCTATTGACCTTGTTTACGCTATTAACTACTTCATGTAAAGATGAGTATGTCCAGGAAATAGAGGTAAGGATATTGGTGGCTTCCGATATGAAGGCCCATAAAAAAAGAATAACCCGGGACATGCAAGCCTTATTCTGGTTTATTGAAAACGAGAAATGTACGGATACCACTTTCGTTCCCCGGCTCATTATTGCCAGATTGGACCTTAACAAAAAACGCGAAGATTCTTTGGAAGTACCACTCTCGGCCATCAACAAATTCAAAAAATCCATGGGTACTTTACGGCCTATGCACATTCTGGCCGATTACAAAGAACGCTTGCCTAAGCTAACACTGCCCGAATTTGTATTCATCCCCTCGGAAAAGAACCCTTCGGGCCTAGCAGCTACGCTAAAAAACTATTCCGTAGACTATCGGTATGCCCTTGATTCCCTTGCAAGGGGGGATAACCAACTGTTTTATTCCATAAAATCAATACGTAAGGACATGGCCAAGGATATCTGTACGTTCAAAAAATCCACATTTACCATTTTATACGGTTATCCCCAGGGAGAACGGCAAACTGTTGACCAACCCGATCCATCTATTTTCCCACCCCCTACCGATGATCCATGCAAAGCAAATACCGTGCCCAAGGCCATGGTGCTCAAGGATGCTATTCTCGAGGTAACCAATACCGCGAAGTCCGATAATGAACGATTAAAAATGGCAGATAGGGTTTGGGACACCTATTTTTCCAAGAACGCTTACATCAACCGTTATGCCGACACCAGCGGAAGCACTCTAGTAGGATACTATGAACCGGGACAGGGCAAGGCCTACTTTACCAGTAGGATCGCCTTGATAGCGTCGATCACCGATATCAATATTTTCCGTATCGAATTTTCCACACGGGCCGGTGAAGAGCATAAGATATCGGGCATTCATTTGGCAGAATGCCACAACGCCACAGAAATGGTTCGGGAAAACTAAAAAAATCTATTACAATGAAGAATATACTAAAGAACATAGGGCTTTACCAATGCATGTTGGCATTGTCCATAGCATTGGTGGGAGGGCCAAATGCCATACAGGCCCAGGAGTTCGGGGTAATGAGTGCCAAGGACAAAGCGGACATGAAAAAAATCGCCGTCGAAAAAATAAGGGACCTACATTTTGGCTTCAGCAAAATAGCGTCCTCAACCTCGACGGAAATAAAGCAATCCCTCATCAAAACCCTATTGACCGAATTTGCCGAAAATGCCAAAATCGAAGTAGCCAGTAGAAAAAAGGTCAACAATTACCCTATTGCGTACTACCTAAGAACGGTACTCAACAAAAAGTACAGAAAACAATATGCACTCGTTGATATCGACTTTGTTTCCTTCAAGGTAAGTGATACGCTACGTCCCCATGAAACAGAATTAAACACCTATTACCTCGATTATGAGTTCGTGCAACGGTTCAGCGCTTCCAAAACCGGCATGCCAAACAAAGAAGGCCTTTTGTCCTATGACTATGTGGATGAAACGAGGAAAAAAGGCAGCTTTAAGATTAAAAAAGAGAACAATCATGAAGGCACCGTATGGCGCATGTATTATGAGGATATCACCGTAAAATCGTTAAAAATTCTATAGGATCATGAAAAAGAAAATATTGTTTTTATCCATGCTGTTTTCAATACAGCTGTCGTTTTCCTTTAACGAAGAAAGAATTAGTTTGCTCCTATCTGAATATGCTACCAACATTATTGCCTATTCACACAACGAAAATGTAGAGGGTGCCTACCGAAAATTGAACACCTTGTTCAGTACGATCAGTACGAACCACGACAATGACCTTTTTGAGAACAAGGTCAAGTGTCAACTGCTAACCTATTTACGATATATAGGAGACGATTACAAGTACAATTTGGAAGTCTCGATCGATCGTCAAAAAATACATCCTTGCGAAAAGTTTATAGAAGGTCGAAATTATCGCTTCGCCAGTTTTTCGAAAACCACCAAATACAATAAACAAACTACCGCCGTAGAATATCTAATGGTCATTGATGTAACAGAAGCCGAATTCACCATTGCCGGACTTTATCTAAAATTAGCATCGATTGAAAAGAAGTATCTGGCAGATTGTGCACTAGATCTTACATCTGACGAGCTGAAACGACAACAAGCCGAAATGCAACGTTTCATAAAATCCCACTTGCAAAAGGCGCAGCAACTTTATCGCGACAAAAAATATCCAGAAGCCCTGAACCATTTTAAGGAGATACTTCAAAACGATGCAAACAATCAAACCGCAAAAGACGGGGCGAATCAATGTAAAAACCTAATTGCCATCAAAGACTACCAAACATACATCGAGGGTCTGGTGCGAGATAAGAAATATAATGCCGCCGAACAGGCGCTAAAAGAAGCTAAAACCGTTAACATTCTATTTGATCGTCGCTGGGAGGAAAAAATTGAAGAAGATTGCAAAAAGGGGAATGCAAAACTAAAATTCGACCGTTTATTGGCCGAGGCAGATTATCTACTGAAAAATCACCGGTTTAAAGAGGCTCGCAATCGGTATGAAGAATTAGTGAGGCTATCTCCTGGCAACAGCAGTATTACCGGTAAGATAGAAAAGTGCAAAAATGGCGACCCGGACTATGTGGGAAAACAAATTGAAAAAGCCTACAAGGATGCAAAAAGGTCAAGAAAATACTACATCTCCACTTTCAAAACCTATAAAAAATATGAGAATACAAATTTACTCAGGGGAACGCACTACGATTTTATGACGCGCTTGTTATTGCGCAAGCGAAGTAAAGCAGCAAAATCTATTGGATATTCAAGGAACTACGCCAAGCATTTGATCGGCAAATACTACTTATTGGCCAAGAAGAAAGGATATGACAACACTGAACTTAGATTTATCATCCCAAAAGAATATCAAAATGAAAAGCGCTGACCCAAAAAAAATATGTTTCCAAGTGCTCTTACTCATACTTGGCTGCTCTTTCCATTCATTAGTCGGGCAACGTATCAACGTACCACCCAAACTACTGGCAACCTATAATACCCATCTTAGTTTTTCCTTGGGAGCGGACCTCTCTTATCTAGGAAAAAATGGTGATTTAGAGCTGATCCAGTTAAATGGGGCGACCACCGGCGAAAACATTCGTTTTCGGGAAGGAGCGAACTGGAGTATGAGCGTAGGAATGGACCTGTACTCCCCCAACGGAGTACTAGGGCTTTACATCGCAGCGGAATACAATTCCCAAAAATATTCAGTTCAAGGGACTACGAACCAACGCTTGGATTCAATAGCCAGTAAAAATGTTGAAATTCCGGTTTATCTAAAGTTTCGATTGGGGAAAACCACCGGCAAAAGCCATGTTTGGGCCGCCTTCGGAGGTGGTTACTCTATTCCGTTAAGTACCAAGTTCAACTCCAGACTAGGTGCTACAACAATAGCTGAAGAACCTTTTAGAGTAGCTCTTTTTCAACCTACTCCCTTTGTATCTTCAATTATAGGGTATGAATACTATTTGAAGGCACAGAACGGACAATACACGTCTAGTGTGCGAACACTTATTTATTTAAAAGGCAACTATGATTTAGGCAATAGGGTAGATAACGCTTTTGTGGCACCTGAGGAATCAAGCATCGGCCAAATTGAGAATCTTGATATCCAATTCCTAAGAATAAGTTTTGGAATCCGGTTTCTATTCAAATAAAGATTCGACATCACGAGAACAGCATAGAATGCCAAAATACGCCACCGGCACTATACCTTGTATTCTTTTTGTGTATCCTGTAGTATTGACAGTTCTTATAAGGGCAAAAAGTATATGTTCTTTCTACTAGTCGATACCTTGGAATATTTTCAAACAAGCATTCCAATGCCTATTCTGGAGCACTAGGAATACCCCTCCTTTATTTTATCAGGGAAAACCCGTAGAAATTTTTTCAGGGATTTTCATGTACAAATAAGAAACAAGCTGCCCATACCTTAGCCCTGAATTTAAAACAGGAAATGGTATGAAACAGCGGCGATTACATCTATGGACAATTCTATTTTTTACAATCCTAGCGGCATGTAGCAAGGATGACGGGGCCATGACACCCGAAGAACCCGTCAAAAGTACCTTAAAGCAGATTACGACCTTTATATTCAAGGCCGATGTGAACAACGCCCTATCAATGGATATCAATGCCAGTATCAACGAAGCCGATAAAATCATTACGGCCACCGTACCCTACGGGACCGATGTGAGCGCCCTAAAACCGGAAATAGCGATTTCGGAGAAGGCATCGGTCAGCAATGACTCCTTTACCGATTTTACCGAAATCGTAAAAATTACCGTTACGGCCGAAGACGGTTCTACCGCCCGCTATGATGTGGTGATAACCATTGAATCAAATACCGCCAAGAACATTCTTGCGTTCGCCTTCCCATTTAATGAAAACCCCATAGCGGTAACCATTATCGGAACGATCGATCAAGAAACCAATACAATCACTTTTGAGACTCCGTTAGGAACCGATATCAGTGCTTTGTTACCACAGATACAGGTTTCCACAGATGCCCATTTCAGCCCCGAAGGTTTTCAAGATTTTAGTAAACCCGTCGTATACACCGTTACTGCGGAAGATGGCAGTACCGAAGACTACACGGTCATTTGGAAAATTTCACAAAGAGATGTTTTACACACCCTCTATAATGACAACCCCAACAATACCCTTTCATGGGATATCACCGATAACAACGTCTCTAACTGGGAAGGGGTTACCGTAGACACTGAAGGCACCATTACCGCACTTGACCTTACAGATAAAAACTTGTTGAGCATCCCCGGGGTCATCGGTAGGTTGACCGGACTAAAGAGCCTGATATTGGATACGAATCTAATCGGTATCATCCCCGATGGGATTGGCACTTTGGAAAATTTAGTACTGCTGAGTGCTCTTGACAACAGAATCAGTATCCTATCTACCGAAATAGGCCAACTGACACAACTGCGAAGATTACTGTTAAAGGGCAACCAACTGATGACCCTACCAAAAGAGATTGGAAACCTAAGCAATCTCATTGAGTTGAAAATTGAAGAAAATGAGATGAACAGCCTACCCCCTGAGTTTAGTCAGCTTCTTCTAAAAAAGCTGAATTTATCAGCCAATAATTGGACAGTGGTGCCCGTGGCCGTGTTTCGAATGCCGGAATTAGAAGAACTTCTTATAGAGGAATGCCCCTTTCGCTTGTCATTTCCTCCTGAGATGGGAGAGGCCAAAAACTTGCAAATACTGTCCATGCGCAAGATACTTTTTGATAACATAATCAGGCTTACCGATGGACCTGATGGGCCGATAGAGGTTATTGGCGCTATCCCCGATGAAATTGGAAACATAGAGAGCTTGACCAGGTTACGGATAATTTTCAGCGACGGAGTGCGTATTCCAGCGAGCATTGGGTTACTGCCCAACATTGAAACAATAGACCTCGGATCCTCTTTGTTATTTGGAAACATCCCTCCGGAAATGGGGCAACTATCCTCACTAAAAACACTCGGTTATCGAAATTGTGGACTACCTAATGGTAGTCTTCCGGAAGAGTTGGGGCTTTTGACCAATTTGGAAACGTTAGATTTAATCCTTAACCCGAGAATAACGATGCTTCCACCGGCAATATGTGATCTTCAAGATACTGGAACCCAACTTTTATTAGATTCAACAACCGTCTGTCAATAAAGTTCCTCATCAATAGACAACACTCAAAAGTACTACCCATAATTCTAAGAGACTTGAACAAATCCATCAGAAATGGCATGCCAAACCTGGCGCCAAAATTTAAAAAAGACTTCATGAAAAAACAACTAAAAAGTATGTACGCCATTCTTCTACTAACTACCTTGGCCTGTAGCAAGGATGATGGCATTGCATTGGAACAATCGACCTTAAGCGATGCAAAACAAATGTTGGATTTTGTGTTCACTGCAAGCGACAATGCCATTCCCCTGACCATTGTGGGAAGGATCAATGAGGACAACAACACCGTCACTTTTGAAACACCTCTAGGCACTGACATTGCTTCTTTGCTACCACAAGTACAGGCTTCGGAAGAAGCCACATTTGCACCCGTTGGGCGGCAAGATTTTACAGAACCGGTGGTGTATACCATCACTGCAGAAAACGGTACCGAAAAAAGGTATGAGGTTATTTGGGAAATCTCCCAACGCGACATTCTACTTACCCTTTACAATGAAAATCCCGATAACACCCTTTCATGGGATATCACAGCTACCGATATCGCAACTTGGGAGGGCGTTATTACCAATGACACAGGTGCCATTGTGCAATTAAGCATACGAGAAAAAAATGTTGCCAATATCCCTGCGGTCATCGGCAGGTTAACCGAAATGATTTCGCTAACACTATTTAAAAACAACATTCGTGAAATCCCAGCTGAAATTGGTAAACTTGAAAAGTTGACCTTCTTGTCCTTATCATTGAACAACCTTTCCGAACTCCCCCCAGATATAGGAAAACTCAACGGTTTAACAGAATTGTTCTTAGCTAGAAATTTACTAACGACACTGCCATCCGAGCTAGGCCAATTGACCCAACTCAGAGAATTGGGAGTAACCAGTAATATGCTTACCGAGCTACCCTCTGCCATCGGTGGGCTTGCTAGTCTAGAACATTTGTACGCAGGAAACAATCAATTGACCACGCTTCCTGAAAGCCTTGTCAATTTGCCTATTTTAAAGGAACTTGCCCTGTATGAAAATAACTTTGTTGAAGTACCGTTCGTAGTAACCCGTTTGGAAAATTTGGTCTTGTTGGAACTACAATCCAATAGCATAGAAGTAATCCCTCCCAGCATAGGGCAATTGACAAAATTGGAGGAGCTATACTTAGACGACAATGCAATAAAAACAATTCCCCAAGAAATAAGCGCGTTACAACAACTCACATATCTTTATTTACAGGAGAACCTCATCACAGAAATCCCTACCGAAATAGGTAGTTTGGCATCCTTGGATATCCTTGCTTTACAGAACAATCAATTGAGTATAGTGCCAGAAGAACTGGGCCAATTGACCACCTTACGGTTTTTAAGACTGCAGGACAATCCTGATTTATTGAGCCTACCACCAGCAGTGTGCGCCCTGCGAGACACTGGCACGAACATAAGCTTAAGCGGGTACACCAGTTGCGAATAACAATATCGTATCTATGAACATTACAAAGTATCATACGTACCTATTTTGGCTATTTACTACAGGCCTATTGGTTGGTTGCACAGGAAATTCTCAGACCAACAACACCATTGACTACCCCGCCCTGGGCATTTCTTTTGAAGTTCCCAAGAAATGGGAAACACAAGAAGTTGAAAATGGGTTATTGGTGAGTCATAAAGAAGTGTCGGGGTTTATACTCTTGACTACACATGATCTTAAAAATAAGAAAGCAATACAGCAAGAAATGGAACAAGGATTTACCTTAGGGCCCAACAGCAAACTAACCGCTATGGGAGCCCTTGACACAGAAAGGGATGACATGCTGGGCGGGAGCTTTACGGGTACCATTTCCGGTAAACCCGCCCAAGCGTACATCGTGGGAATGCCAAACAAATATGGTCAGGGGCTTACGCTTATCTGTGGTGCGAATGTGAATGCTTTTTCGGATAGGCTAAAAAGTGCCGG
This sequence comes from uncultured Flavobacteriaceae bacterium, assembly GCA_947500385.1. Classification (GTDB taxonomy): domain Bacteria; phylum Bacteroidota; class Bacteroidia; order Flavobacteriales; family Flavobacteriaceae; genus Pelagihabitans. The sequence goes on from CANMSA010000001.1 coordinate 496,241, forward strand.
ACTCGACCTTGCCAAATCAGTGGTTTTTTACGACCCGAATGAAAAGCCTCTCCCTATTGCAAAGGGAAATGAATCCGCCGAATGGAAGGCCAAGTTCAATAATTGCCGGCTCACCTTCATGGAATCGTACCAATCTTCGGGAAGTAGCGGATACGGCAAAAAAATTAAAATCGACCTCTGTGCCAAGGGCTATTTTAGGCATTCGTCCTATAGCAGTATGAGTGTCAACGGCGGGGCATATAGCGCCGGCTCAGGGAGTAATACAAAAGGCAGCGGCACATGGACTATGATAGAAAATCAAGGACAAGTAGTGCTTCGGTTACATTTTTACAACAAGGAAGTATACGAGTTTACAGTCACCATAGATGCGGACGATAAGACCTATTTGAACGGGAATCGCTATTTTAGGACCTATGAAGGTGCCGGAAAGTACAGCCCGGCATGTGATTGAAACCAAACACAAAGAACATCGCGATACTTTTATGGTATCGTCCCCACTATGAAAGAGTTCCTAAAAATACTATTCTTCTTTTTTGTTACCCAAGCCGGTTATGCCCAGAATAGTACGATAACCTCTCTAAAACAACGCCTCCTTCAGACCAATCTAGCGGATACCACGAAAGTGGACCTCTGTTTATTGTTGAGCAGCGAGTTTTTATCCGTTAGCATTGACAGTAGTCAGTTATATACACAGAAAGCGGCCCAGCTATCCGCCCTAAACAATCAGTACAAAGCGGCTAAAATATATAGCAATAAGGGCTTATTTCAGCATTACAGTGCGAATCGTGATTCGGCGCATTACTATTTTGACAAGGCTTTGGAAAGGTTGGATGAAAAAGAAGATAAAATAGTGCGATCCGAGGTGTATTCCAACTATTCCATTTCGCTGGACAAGGACTTTGAAAAAGCGATCGATTATAACATCAAAGCGATCGACCTGGTAAAAGACAACGACAGTGTCGTTTGTAAAATATACTACAATCAAGGGGTATTGTATTTTCAAAATAATTTGAAAGCACCGGCCAAAAAGTACTTCAAACTAGGCTATGAAAAAAGCGTAACGGGCGGTTATACCCGACTAGAAGGGGTAGCAGCAAGAGCCTTGGCCTATATCTACCGGCAAGAACAGCAGGTCGATAGCGCCAAGATATACCTAGAAAGGGCCCTTGCGCTCTGTGAACGCACCAAATCGCCCGAAACATGCTACGGCATTCATGTGGAACTCGGAGAATTTTACGACGGCCTCAAACAACACAAAAAAGCGAAAGCTGCCTTTTTAAAAGCCAATGAATATGCCTTAGTACGCAAAAAGCGGTTCGATATTCTTAGCAGTTACATCATGCTGGGCCGGCATGAGTCACAACAAGAAAATTACGAGGAAGCAAGCGGTTACTTTGAGGAATTCGAACGGTTGTTCAAGCAAGAGGAACCGGTATTCTATGTAGGGGTCAATGCCTACGAAAGCTGGTCGGAACTAGAGGCCAAAAGAGGCAACTACAGCCGATCGAACACGCTCCTAAAAACGGCCATGCGGTTCAAAGATTCGCTTTATTCCCATCAGAACAAAGAATCCTTGGCCGCGGCAGATGCGAAATACGAAACAGCAAAAAAAGACAAAGAAATTGCCAAGCAAAATTTACGGCTGCAAGCAAAGGAAAACGATCTCTTAAAAAAGAAAAATCAATTTAATCTGGCCTTGGGTGCAGGAATGGTTTTGGTATTGTTGAGTTTGGGCCTGTGGCTGTTTTTTCGGCAACGGCAAACCCTAAAGAACAATGAAATTATGGCCTTGGAAGCCAAGCAGGAACTCCTAAAATTGGAAGCCTTGATCGACGGGGAAGAGAAAGAACGCAATCGGTTGGCACAAGACCTGCATGATGGCATCAATGGCGACTTGGCGGTCATCAAGTACAAGATCAGCTCCATCGAGGCCGTCTCCCTTTCTCCCAAAGAACAACTATCCCATACCGATGCGGTAGAAATGTTAGACCATGCGGTGGAAGAAATCCGTAGGATATCTCACAACCTGGCGCCTCCTTCGCTCCATAACTTTGATCTAATCGAAGCCATACAACAGTTTTGCCTTACCCAAAATGCGGCGCACCCTGTCAACATTAGTTTTCAATATTTTGGCAACAAATTGGCCTTAAAAAAAGAAAATGAGACCGCCATTTATCGTATTGTACAAGAACTCGTGAACAATACCATAAAGCATTCCCAGGCCACCGAAGCCTTGGTACAGATCAATAATCGCGGGCATCAGCTGACCATTACCGTGGAGGACAATGGCAAAGGCTTTGACCCCAAAAGCCCTTCCAAGGGGATTGGGCTTCAGAACATTCGATCCCGCGTTGATTTTTTAAAAGCAGACCTAGACTTGAATTCCGGCGCCAGAGGTACTACTTTTAGTATTGAAATAGATCTAACCAAAATAAACAATACGTGATACAGGTAGCCATTGTAGACGATCATAGTATGGTCCTGAAGGGGATTGAAACCATGTTGGAAGATTCCGATGAGATCCGCATTTGCGCGACCTATGGCTTGGGAAAACAACTGTTGAACGACATTGAAAACGCCATGCCCCATGTATTGTTGCTCGATATCAACTTACCCGATAGTAATGGGGTTGACCTCTGTAAAACGTTGCACAAAAAATATCCAGAATTGGCCATTTTGGCCTTATCCAACTACAGCGAAACGGGCTTTATCAAAAGCATGTTGCGCAATGGGGCCAAAGGCTATTTGCTTAAAAACACGGGCAAGGCCGAACTGATCCAGGCCATTAAAACGGTCTATGAAGGGAAGACCTACCTACCACGGGGCGTACAGGATATTTTATTGAACCATAGTATTGGCACCACGGAAACGAGCTTTATTCCAAAATTGACGCGGCGCGAAAAAGAGATCCTGAACCTCATCGCGGAAGAGCACACCAACCAGGAAATTTCCGAACTGCTTTTTATCAGCGCCAAAACGGTGGAGACCCATCGCAACAACCTCATCCAAAAAATGGGCGTTCGCAATACGGCCGGACTCATTCGGGTGGCAGTGGAGAAAGGGTTGTTGGGGTAGCGAAGTACCGTTTATCCAATACCAAAAACTTATTTTTTATCAGCGCTTGGATTCACAAAAGAATTCGCATTGAACCTATGCTCCGGCACATAGGTTTCAATGATGTAAGGGGTAATCTTTTTTAGGGTTTCCCCGTGTACCGGGTGCAGGCCCGGGGCCGTAAAATAATCGATTTCGGTGGCCTTGTTCTTGTAGTACCAGATCAAGGGCTTGCCGGTGGGGCCAAAAAAAACATAGGCGGCATCTACCCTTACTTTCTTCATACTTTTTAATTCCACTTTGTCCAAAGGCTTCACTTCCGTTCCGAATTTTGACAAAGGACCTATATCACAAGATACCTCCACATAAACAGAATCGGCCCAGGTCATGCAGACGCTTTCGTTCGAATCAATTTCAGGTCCGACAGTAACCAAATGACGATATCCAAAAAAAGATAAAACCATTATCAATAAAACAACTAAAATCACAATCCATTTATCATTTTTTACTTTCCCCTTTTCTATAGCGTTTCCTGTCTTTAAAGATGGGGTCTTCTTAACGTAATCTGAAAAACTATCAAACCCCAAATACTTGCAAAACAAATCTACACTGTCGGCCTGCGGAATACCGTGTCTCTTCCTTTTATTTATGTATCTATCATATGCTCTTTCCACTGTTTTAGAACTTAATCCAATCTGCTCACCAATGTGGCTGGATAGTGCGTACTTAGAATGAGAAGCGTGTTCCTTCTTCGCCTTATCAAAAACTTTGCAAACAATTTCATCTATCCTTTTTTCATCCATTACTCTAAAAATACAAATTTCAAATAGACAAACTTTTGGCATAATACCTTTCGAACGCCCTATTTCATTGGTGTCGAAAACAAGTCGAAAACAAGTCGGCTTCGTGTCTGCAATCACTTCTGTCATCTTTCCCAAATTGCACTCAACAATGATTACCGCTATGCATTGCTAACATAGCGTTTCTAGAAAAATCATGCTTACGGAAATCTGTAAACGGTGGGGTTTGGCCCATTGGAAAGTAGCCTAACGCCACCGTCTACCGATTTCACTTTCCACAAAAACAAGGAGTACTCCACCCCTTACGGGGGACTGGCAAAAGCAGCTCTGGGAAGGTCCCGGACGGCCACCCCTATGACAAATTTTAAAGCAAAGTTTTATGAAAAAAGTAGTAATAGCCGCATTGGCAATAGTTTTTAATATGTTTTTATTTTCTTGTACCGACGATTCCATCGCCGAAACCGACATCCTTTATGAAACCCAGGCGACCGAGGGAGACGATGGAGAAGTAGAACAAGATCCTGACGGTCAATAGAATGCAAGTTAGTTCTTACATTTGATCGGCCTTTTTACTAATTTTGAGGGATGAAGCATTACGTTGCCTTGTCCCTCTTTTTTGTATTTACTTTTGTTTGGAAAGGCTGTAACTCAAACACAACGGTCAAAAGCGATTCATATCCGATTTCGGATTCCACATCTTTGAAGGCTCTTGCAGATACTATTGGCACATTCGGAAGGCAGAAAAAATACGATAGTGCCATATACTATTCAAGAAAGCTATTGCGCCTATCCACAGCCCTTAATGATAGCTCCTATATGGCCAATGCCAATCGCAGATTGGGGTTTTATAAGAAAAAGAAAAATCAGCTCGATTCAGCATTTTTTTTCTTCAATAAAGCCCTTAGCATCCGTAAAAATCTCAAGGATAGCCTTACCGCCGGGGAACGGCTGTTAGACATGGCCAACATTCAGAAAAGCCTAGGGGCATTCAATAATAGTAACACTACCGCAATTGACGGTTTACAATACCTGAAAAACGAAACACAAACAGTAGCGATTTCCGGCTTGCACCATGTGCTCTCAGTCTCCTACAAAGAACTGGGAAACTACAAGGAGGCATTAAAATGGAACGATAGCGCAATCTATACCGTTCTACAAGACGAAGAACGGGCAAGAGATATCTTGATATTCCAAAATACCAGGGCCAATATCCTAGCAGGGCAACAGCATTATTCCCAAAGCATTTCCTTATTACAACAATTGTTGAAAGACACCTCGGCCGTCAAAAGTAAAACCGAATATGCAAGGGTTTTGTGCAACCTGGGGGTGGTAAAATGGCAAGAAAACCCAAATAATAGTGAAAGTGAAGCCCTACTGTTAAGGGCGTCAAAGGAAAGGGAAGCATTGAAAACCGTATCGGGACTTATTTCCAGCCACATCCACTTGGCCGAATATTATGCGAACAATAAACCCGAATTGGCGCTTGAACACGCCATTACTGCTGCAACGTATGGGGAACAATTGAACAATCCTGTTGCAGTACACGAAGCATTGGGGCTTCAGATTTCGCTTAAGAATACCTTGAAACGCAATGCAACCGAGGAAGCGATAAAGTATAAAGAAATTAGTGAGCATCTTGAGCGCACCAAACAAAAAATCAGCAGCATATATGTGACCACCAAGTACGAAAATGATCAACTTACTGCGAAAAACGTGTCCTTGAAGGAAGTTGCGCGTCAAAAACAGCAACAGAATAGAATGTACCTCTTCGGCTTGATTCTTGTGTTGATGGCAAGCACATTTTTATGGTACTATTTTAAACAACGCAACAAACGCCTCCAACAGGCAAACAAAACAGCCCGACTGGAAGCGTCCCATGAAACGGAGGCGGCATTGTCCCGACGCTTGCACGACGGGATCGGGGCCACACTGAATTACGGTATGACGTTGCTACAAAACAATGCCGATAAATTAGAGATACTGGATACCCTGGACAGTGCCTACCATCAAAGCCGCGATCTATCGAGAGAAATCAACGAGGTGGATACAGGCCTCCACTACCCTGAAGAACTATTAGCAATGCTCGGATCTAGAAAGGCACCAGAAACAAAATTGTTAGTGGCAGGCCTAAAGGAAATCAATTGGGAACCGCTAGATTCCCTGATCAAAACCACGCTCTACAAAGTACTACAGGAACTCATGATCAATATGGGAAAACACAGCCAAGCAGAGCAAGTATCGGTCATATTTAAAAAAACGGCGACCACCCTTGAAATACATTATGCCGATAATGGCATCGGGGCGTCAAAAAGCAGTCTCAACATTAAAAATGGCCTGCAGAATACAGAAAAGCGTATTCAAGCCATTGGCGGAACCATTACTTTTGATTCTGAAACGGGAAAGGGCTTCCATGCCGAAATCAAAATCCCCAAGTAACAAACAGCACCATGTTCAAAAAAGTACTATTAGCAGAAGATTTCCAAGGCGAAAACCGTGGTATCGTGACAACATTGCATGAGAAATTAGGCATTGATCAACTACAAGGCGAGATGTATTGCGATAAAGCATTGAACCGTTTAAAAGTTGCCCATGGTCATGCTCAGCCTTTTGAACTTCTTATAACGGACTTATCTTTTAAGAAAGATCATGTAGTTCAAAAAGTAGCCTCCGGAATTTCACTCATGAAAGCTGCTAGGGAAATACAGCCCAAAATAAACATCATAGTAAACTCCATGGAAGACAATCCTATGAAAATAAATGCCCTTTTTAAGGAACACAACATCAACGGTTATGTATGCAAGGGGCCAAATGGGTTGCAAGAATTGGTCACAGCCATACGGGAAGTATACCAAAACAGAACCTACGTTTCACCCAATGTGAATCTGCAAGTACAAAACAACGTTTTTGAGCTGGAAGCATTTGACCTCGACATTCTAAAGGATTTGGCCAACGGACTCACCAAAAAGGAAATTGCCTTAAAGCTAAGAGACCAACACATCTCTCCCAATAGTGAAAGTACCATTGACAAACGGGTAAGCCGTCTTTTCGATGAATTTGGCGCCAAAAACACCAACCATTTGATCGCCAAACTGGTGAAATTGGGTAAAATCTGACCTATATAATTCCTCTTTATCAAACAAATTTCAATCCCTTATAGATATCTGTAAGGGATTCTTTTTTGATGGGTGTAGGTTTGGGGTAATATAAATCACTTAAATAAGCACAATGTGGACAAATGGGAATTTTATCAAGATTCAAAAAAAGAATGGCGTTGGAGACGAACCGCATCAAATGGTAGAATAGTAGGTGCGTCGACTCAAGGATATGTCAACAAATCGGATTGTATTGAGAATGCCAAACGACACGGGTACAAAGACTAAACCATGAACTATAAAGTAATACCATTTCTTCCTTCAATTAATCAGAAAAAGGAAAATTCTGAGCACGTGGCAGAACAATTGGAAGGAATTATCAGGAGAGGCAATGAAGCTGATTGGGAATTTGTTAGTCTTGAAGAAGTTTCAACCTACATTCTGCCTAGTGCAGGTTGTTTTGGACTAGGCGCAACTCCTGGTTACACCGCTTCTAGGCAAATGGTAGTATTCAAGAAAAAATAGATGCCCTTTTTCATTGTAGCTAGTATTAAACTGTACTGGATATGTATTCCAAAACCTCAAAGGAGAAGATGCATTTTCAAGGAATCTTGTTCCAAACATGTTTATAGGAAAACCCTAGAAAAAGGCTTTCATGGAGGTTTGAATGCCCTATTGTTTAGATACAGGAATTGTAGATCAGGGTTTGAAATTTTTGAAAACCCAGTTGATGGTAAAATTCAAATGATTCTTCCCAATCAACAAATCATAAATGACACGGAAATAGCGGAAAGAATACTTAAAAAACAAGTCGAACCTCAGAGAAAGTCATTACATAGCCCCTAGGTAAAAATTTTGAAAATAATATAAAAAAGATAGACAAGAAATACACGTAACTCCAATGACGCAACTCCAAACCCAACTAAAAGCGCTTGCCGAAAAAATAGGCAAGCTCAAAGACCAGATCACCACCGAAGAATCTACCAAACATGCCTTTGTACTTCCCTTTATCAATGCATTGGGGTATGATACTTTTAATCCCATAGAGGTGGTACCCGAATTCACGGCAGACATCGGCCTAAAAAAGGGTGAAAAAGTAGACTATGCCATTTTTCAAGACGGCCAGCCCATCATCATCATGGAATGTAAAAACTGGAAAGAAGGCTTGGATGCGCACAACTCTCAATTGGTTCGCTATTTCCATGCTTCCAAAACGCGCTTTGCCCTATTGACCAATGGCATTGAATATCGGTTTTATACCGACTTGGAGGCAGCTAACAAAATGGACGAAAAACCTTTTTTGGAATTTGATATTACCAAACTAAAGGATAACACCCTTCATGAGCTTACCAAGTTCCACAAATCCAATTTTGATTTGCAAAAAATAGTGGACAATGCCAGCTCCTTAAAATATACCAAAGAGCTTAAAAAGTTGATTCTTGCAGAACTTCAAGACCCCTCATTACCTTTTGTAAAACTCTTTGCAGCGAAGGTGCATACAGGCCGGCTTACTGAAAAAGTGATTGGGGAATTCACCGATTTGGTAGGCAGGGCCTTTACCCAGACCATCAGCGAAAAAGTGAATGACCGTTTAAATAGCGCACTCAACAAAGAAGCAGCACAACAACAAGAAGAAGTGCCAGAACCGAAGGAAACCAGTAAGATTATTACCACTGAAGAAGAGTTGGAAGGGTTTCGAATCGTAGTGGCGATCCTAAGGAGAAAACTACCGGTCGCACGCATTGCGCATCGTGATACCCAGTCCTATTTTGGGATTTTATTAGACGACAACAATCGAAAGCCGCTTTGCAGATTGCATCTAAATGGCAGTAAAAAATACTTGGGCGTGTTTGAAAAGGATAAAAGTGAAACCAAACACTCCATTGAATCGATCGATACGATCTACGAATTCGAAGAAGCCTTACTACAAACGGTGGAGGATTATGAAAAGGATTAAAACCAACTATCCATGAAAACACTTTCGATATTTTTTTTTAGTACGCTTCTATTCCTTCAGCCACTATCCAATGTTGAAACCAAGGTCTATATCTGCAAAGGGAAAGGAAGCAAAAAATACCACTATAAGAAGTCATGTCGCGGCCTTTCCCGCTGTTCGACCAAGATATATGAAGTTGCAAAGACAAAGGCCAAAGAAATGGGAAGGACCCTTTGCGGCTGGGAAGATTAACCATTACCTACACTATAAACACAGGAGAAGAACGGTTGTTAGGCCGTTCTTTTTTGCTTTACGGATATCTGTAAGGAATTGTCTTTGAATGGGGGTAGGTTTGGGATATTAACCATTAAAACCATTTAAACATGAAAAAACTATTGGTCCTATTATGTATTTCACATGCATTGTGTTGGGGGCAGCATGATTCCCTAACCGTAAGTAATGCAGAATTATTCTCTTCCAAATCAGGTACGCTTTTCGAGAAAGAATTTGTTGATTTGGGAAAAGTAAAAAAGGTAGAATTCGAAATATTAAAAGTTACCGATATGATTTCGGGAGCTTCAATAAAGTCGTTAAGAATAAGACAAAATGTTAAAAACGGTTATTCTTCAGGCACGAAAATTATAACACTAGACTCGGATGAAATCGACGGTTTGCTCAAATCCATTAGAGTAATCAAAAGTGAGGTCTTGGGAAATAGTCCTACCAATTACACAGAAATCGCTTTTTATAGCCGAAGCGGTTTTGAAATGGGTTGTTTTTGGGGCAGTAAGGACCAATGGGTATTATACTTAAGACTTGAAAAAAAGGATAGAACTTCTACTATCTTTCTTAAAAAAGAAGAATTTGACGAGTTTAATAGGTTATTGGAAAATGCCCAAGCAACACTATGAAAGCTATAATTAACGGCCATGATGAGTGCTGATTCGGTTGGGTAAATTAGAAATGGATTCCGGCATCAGCAAAAAACATGACTAAATCGTTTCACAGATGATAAAACGATCGATTCTAATAGAACAAAATGCTAAAGTAACCTGTAAATATCGTCAACTTTGCATAGCGACTCCTGAAAGGGAGGCTACTATACCTATTGAAGATATCGGTTTTTTGGTCATAGAACATCAAGAAACCTATATTAGTATTCCCGCACTGAACCAGCTCATTGCCAACAATAGCGCGGTTATTATCTGCGATACCCACCACCTACCACATGGTATGTTCCTTAACTTGAACGCCCATCATATTCAACAACAACTATTCAAGGCACAGATCAATGCCAGCAGTCCGTTGAAGAAGCAATTATGGCAGCAGACCGTAAAACAAAAAATACACAACCAGGGCCTATTGTTGAAACGAGTTACTGAAAGAGACAACAAGTTCAATTTTTTGGTGTCCAAGGTATTAAGTGGGGACACCTCCAATATGGAAGGGGTAGCAGCCAATTTCTATTGGGGTTCTTTTTTTGAAATCGACTTTAAGAGAGAACGCTTTGGGAACTATCCCAATAACTTTTTAAACTATGGGTATGCCATTCTAAGGGCCGCTACGGCCAGAGCCCTTTCGGGCAGCGGCTTGTTGAATACACTGGGCATACACCACAAAAATAAGTACAATGCCTTTGCATTGGCCGATGATATTATGGAACCGTACAGGCCTCTCGTGGACGAATGTGTACATGGGCTGATGCAAAAATTCGACGAAAAAGAACTGATTACCCCTATAAAATTGGAACTTGTAAACCTATTAACCAGAACCGTGTATTTCGAAAACGAAAAAAGTCCCCTAATGGTGGCTTTACAAAAAACCGCCAGTTCTCTTCAACAGTGTTTTACAGGGCAGCGAAAAAAAATAAATTATGCCAAGCTATGGAGTTAAACGGATATCGCATTATGTGGTTATTTGTTTTTTTTGACTTGCCAACCGAAACGAAAAAGGACCGTCGCAATGCGGCCGGATTTCGCAAGAATTTATTGAAAGACGGTTTTGATATGATGCAATACTCCGTATATACCCGACATTGCGCAAGCAGTGAAAGTGCCGATGCGCATGAAAGGCGCATTCTTTTGTTACTTCCTCCTTTTGGCAAAGTAAGTGTTTTGCGTATCACCGATAAGCAGTTTGGAAATATCTTAAATTTTTGGGGGCGCGAAGAAGCCCCCAAAGCACCCCCGCCCATGCAATTGGAACTGTTTTAAAACCAAAAATGCCCCAAACAAGCCTTATCACTGCTTATAAGGGGCATTTTTTTAAACGATATTCACGCTTAAACACCTAACTATTAGAAGGTAAGAGACCAACTAATATCGTGTCTTCCAATCTTTAATCAAACCACAACCCGATTGGGTTTACTATACAGGGACACGGAATATCGTGTCTTCCAATCTTTAATCAAACCACAACACGTATCAACTTCCGCAACATCTTTAAGGAAATATCGTGTCTTCCAATCTTTAATCAAACCACAACTCACCGTGCTTGCTGTCCGTTACGATTCCTAATATCGTGTCTTCCAATCTTTAATCAAACCACAACTTGCTCGTTAAATAAATGTTAGTGCCGAAAAATATCGTGTCTTCCAATCTTTAATCAAACCACAACGATGCTTCGGCAATTATTGATTCTTGAAAGAATATCGTGTCTTCCAATCTTTAATCAAACCACAACTTTCGAATGATTTATCTATTTCTTCTTCGGAATATCGTGTCTTCCAATCTTTAATCAAACCACAACTACTGGGGCAAGTGTAAAATACAATTCAGGAATATCGTGTCTTCCAATCTTTAATCAAACCACAACGATCGGCCTATTCATTTGTTTGGTATTAAAAATATCGTGTCTTCCAATCTTTAATCAAACCACAACAAAGTGCTTAAAATCATCATCGATCAAATCAATATCGTGTCTTCCAATCTTTAATCAAACCACAACGACGAAAAGGCGTCCAATGTTTGCCCCAACAATATCGTGTCTTCCAATCTTTAATCAAACCACAACTGATGTAGCAACCGTCTTGGTCTGTTTTAAAATATCGTGTCTTCCAATCTTTAATCAAACCACAACCGTGGTGCTTACCCCTTATCTTTTCTATTTAATATCGTGTCTTCCAATCTTTAATCAAACCACAACCGGACACGCTTCGGTGTTCACGTAATATGAAATATCGTGTCTTCCAATCTTTAATCAAACCACAACAGGGCCTGTCCGGTGCCGTTCAGGTCATACAATATCGTGTCTTCCAATCTTTAATCAAACCACAACCGCAACTCAGAAATTCCTTGCTGGGTATTAAATATCGTGTCTTCCAATCTTTAATCAAACCACAACTGTAAACGACAGAACCGCAGCGGATTCCCTAATATCGTGTCTTCCAATCTTTAATCAAACCACAACTTCGTACAACTTGAATTGTTCGGCTTGCTCAATATCGTGTCTTCCAATCTTTAATCAAACCACAACAAGCTGATACGGGCAGAACCCTTTTTAGGAAATATCGTGTCTTCCAATCTTTAATCAAACCACAACTCAGTTGTATTGTTCAAATTTTAGGAATGGAATATCGTGTCTTCCAATCTTTAATCAAACCACAACACCACGACAAGCACATAATGACAATTCAAAAATATCGTGTCTTCCAATCTTTAATCAAACCACAACGGTATGACGCTACAGGTGTTCATGCTGTTAAATATCGTGTCTTCCAATCTTTAATCAAACCACAACTGAAATGTTATTGCCCAATGTGCCGCAAAGAATATCGTGTCTTCCAATCTTTAATCAAACCACAACGGGTTGGTTCTCACCTATCCGTATATTTACAATATCGTGTCTTCCAATCTTTAATCAAACCACAACAAAGCCTGCCCGGTGCCGTTCAGGTCATACAATATCGTGTCTTCCAATCTTTAATCAAACCACAACGGAAACCTTTTTTTCGCTAAGACCTCTGTTAATATCGTGTCTTCCAATCTTTAATCAAACCACAACTGTTGGTTGGAGGTTCATTTGTCTTTACCAATATCGTGTCTTCCAATCTTTAATCAAACCACAACGCATTTAGGTTTTAAGTCGATATAGTCTTGAATATCGTGTCTTCCAATCTTTAATCAAACCACAACGGTGAGAGCGCCCAACAAGAACAGGTTGGAATAGTTGTAATCCTTATTTTACCGTATTTCAAAGATCATATCTGCTATAAACTACAGCTTTACTATTTTGCCGGAAACTGAAATTTTTAATTTCATAGGGCTAAAAGTACTCCAACCTGTTTTTCCTTCTCCAAAACTCTGAATTCTAATGTAAAATGGTTGAAAATTATTTTTAATCGTAGCCTCTGAAGTTAATCTAAACTCGTAAAATTTAGCTGATAACTTTTGCACCCGGTACAAATGCGCTTGTAACAATTCATAATCCGGGGTTTCCCAATCAAGTTCGTCCTCCCTTAAACCCAGTAAAAACATATCATTGATATGCAATGTCGTTACCATTTCCTTCCCATCCGGAGGCAATTGGTATATGGGATAGCCTTTACGTTTTCGTTCCACCACCGTCCAAAACGTGACCACCTCTTCCTGTAATCGCCCCTGTTCGTCCTTATAGATCAATACATGGTGATTGTTCCGTGGGTTCACCCATTGGTTTATCCCATCCTTAAGTTGTTCTGCATTACCCAAATGCTCCCGCATGCGCACTTTCTTTACAGGTACCGGGTCCCCATTGCGGTTTGGTAAGAAAACTTGTGGTTGTTTTGCCCCATGTTCATCAACTATAAAAAAAGTGTTCGCCGGCACTTTATCTTTTTCAAAACCTCCCAATGCTTGAACGCGTTTTAGAATTTGCTTTTTTATTGCCTCATCAACCACCTTTTGCAGCTGTTTGGCCGTAGAAATACTATCAATGGGCTTACGTATATGAAAGCCAGGTTCATCATTGGGTGCTTTGCGTTTGCCGTATACGGTGTCCTTGTGTAATTGCCCCCTAGCAGCTACCCCTTTGTTTTGATAGCTATTCCCATGTTTCTCCGTTTTGTGCGTACGAACGGTAAGGTCGCGAACAGTTTTTTTATGGGACACCAATATCTTTTCAACCGCCTTTTCGGCATCGTATCGGAAAGTTTCCCAAGGCATGGGAAAATCCTTTTGATCGGGGTTCTGTTTGTAACGGTTCCATCGGGATAATTCTTGTAAATAACTCGTTTTACTACAGGCCATTACCAAGGCATCAATCGCATGGTGTCGATGGTCGGCTCTGCTTTTGGAATTTTGCTCGTTCAATATGGAATTCAAGCCCCATTTATGCCTCAATTGGGCCGTCATTTGCCCAGGGGAAACCGACACTTTCGTACAAATTGCAGCAAGGTAATCTTTCGCTGCCCTGCTGATGTATCGGGTATCGTTCAACTGTCTCGCTGTAAAATCGTCATCGAAATGCTGCTGCACAAAGCGCTTGAACTTGTAGTAGGCCTTGGGATATTCCTTGGTATCCGAGAACAGTTTTATGGCACGTTCCTTGATAGCCGACCAATTCTTTTCATCTCCCCCATAAAATTCAAATGGGGTTTTGTTCCCCTTTTTTCGATTTTCATCGGCCCAACAAAGTGTTTTGTTGGCAAAACTGTCGTTCAAGGAACGGCTCCACGGATGTATGTGTTCTATTTGTACCTGGCCCGTAAATAGGTCCGCAATAGCTATGGATTTCCCGGTATATGGACAGGTCTTTTTACATTCTTCCCATAATTTAAATTTCAAAATAGTGTTATGCGAAAGATTCGTATATTTCAACACTTCCGCTTTAACTCGGTCATTTTCCCTTTCCCGCCTTTTTTTGTCACGGCGAACGTTGTTCCGCTGTGTTTTGGAAGCTTTTAAATCTCTTGCTATTTCAACTTTTATCTCGTCTATGGCACCATGCGTATCGATCAGTTCGTTCACTAGTTTGCGCAATTCGAACAAAGCCGTAATAACTATTGGGTTTCGTATCGCTTGTATTTCCTTGTCCGCCTCCTTCCCCAATGGCAATCTGGGTAGCAACTGTTTTCCGTCGATACTGGAGGAATGATGATACAATTTATGCAATCGCTTTTCTGCAATACCAAAATCTTTACGGAGTATCTCTTTAATAGTCCCTATAAAACCACCGGTCGTTTTTGAACGGACAATAGCTTCCACATTATCGATCAGGTCCAATTGCCTTTGGTCATTTTCTGGGGTATCGTTTTGCCACTTTTCCCCAAAAGCATTTTTAATGCCGCCCATGACCGCTGCAGCATCATAGGTATATCCCATTTTTAGAAACGGTAAAATATTGGTTATGGCTTTTCTACTTACACTGGCATAGCCTTCCTTTAAATTGAATTTTGAAATGGCGACGGCTTTTTCTTCAGTAAACCCCCATTGCTTTTGGGCATATGCCTTTAGATTGGATTTACTATCAAAAAAATAGAGCACATGCCAAATATCCTCTTGCTGTTTCGGTGTAAGTTCAAACCATTTAGCCCCAAAGAACTTTTTATTGGATAAATGGGCTATGGTATGGCTACCCACAATTTTGTCATCGTCTTTGTAGTTGAACTTAAACTCGGCACTCCCTTTTTGCAATACCTTTCGTATTCGTTTGAATGTGGGTTTTTCCGCACTGTATAAAAAACCTACTATTTTTTCCCTTTCTTCTTGGGTAATTTTTTCCCCATTACATTCTATCGTGTTCACCCATTGCCAAATTCTAAATTCTTCAAATGCGATCACGCTTACGGGGCACTTAGCCTTTTTGGATTCAAATGTACAATTGCCCACCAAATGCTTTTGTGATCGTAAAGGGCGCTGATGAAACAAAACACCGTCTTCTTTATATCCATCCTGCTTTCTTCCTCCGAATAAAGTCTTTAATCCCTCATCTAATATAGGGTGGTATTGCGCCTGCCTATTCCATATAAGCTCAAACTCATCAATATACATTTTACGGGTAGTATAGCGGTTTCGAATGCGTTCCAAACCACCTTTAAAAGGTTCGTTGTCCTTTGGGGATATTTGATGCAAATACGCTCCTAGTGTTTGATCTTCAATTTTTCCTAAAGTTTCAGCGATACCTATTTTTCCTTCCTTGGCGTTTCCTTTAAAAATTGCCCCATCGTCTGTTCCTCCTTTTCTACTATTACTCAAAAAACCCCTACGTTGCACTAAATGATATAAAATTCTACCTAACTCGTGAAGTGCAAGCTTCTCCGTCAAGGCTTTTTTTCTAAGATCGTAAGGGTTCAGGGCAAACCAGTTAGCAAGTTTACTCTCAGGGAATTTTTTGGTATTCCTCCATTCTTTAAAATCTTGCTCGTTCAAAGGGCACATATTGTGTTCAGAAAGGCATTGTAGCAATATCTTTTTACGCAGACGTCTTCTAAAAAATTGTCTGCGAATTCCTCTAGCACCGGTTCTACCGGCATTTTTGGACAGCTCCTTTTCCCCATCTCCTAAATTCTCCACCCCCATGGGGAAAATTCTACTTCCCATGCCTATTATTTCAGTATTATTAATTAACGCCCAACCGATGCTGTTGGCACCTAAATCCAATCCTAATATTTGACCCATATTGCTAAAAAGTATTGTAGGTTTAAACTTAATTAAAAATAAGAATACATACTAATAGATATCCGTAATGGTATTTGTAGACTTTTATTTATCTTAGCTTCAGATAAAGACTTCCAATCTTTAATCTTATCACAATAAGGCTATATGCCGTAGGTAAAAAACCTTTGGTCCCGCTTCGGTGGGACTTTTTTTATGATAAGTGGTAACGGCCTGGCAAATGAAGGTTACCTTAAAGAAAACCGCAAAACCACCGGTAAGTGATCCGATAGCTTTCGTGCGTTTTCCAGCTCATCGCAGACCCGTACAAAATCTAGAACGCCCCCTTTTACCTTTCCAATTTCTTTGGAGCAAAACACATTGTCTATGGGGTAGTTCAAATAATCTTGCCGGCTACAGCTTCTTTTTAAGGTTGTTTTTTGATTTTGAATCGCTGGAGTGAACCCGGCCGCTTTCAACCTATCGAACACCGGTTTTTTTTCATCCACATTAAAATCACCGGTCAATATCAAAGGAACCTGTAGTGAATCGCATATATAGGTGGTAAGAGCCTTGATCTCAGCCTCCGGATTCTTGTTATGCGGCCGCGAATGGAAATTAATGATGGACAGCTTTTTCCCCTTTACATAGAACTCCATCAAATACGGTTCCCGATCGATCTCGGTATCCAAGGCCTCAATAAGTCCTCCCCTATTCTTTATTTTGATATGCTTGGTCTTCCAAACAAAGGCATAGCGTTCTGTCACATACTTGCTGCTATGAGTGGGATCGCTAATGACATAATCCCACTTGCTCCCCTTTCGATTCAGGATATCCGACAGCTTCGCTACCGCCTGAGCCCCACCAAACCCGGCGACCACTTCTTGAATGGCCACAATGTCCGAATCCCTTAAAATGTCGGCCATCCGATTTAGTTCCTCCGCATTCTTTGTCTTTCCAAAGTCACGAATATTCCAAGAGACCAAGGTGATTTCATCTGTTTGGGAAAAAATAATCAAGTGAAGAAACAGGGTGCCTAAAAAAAAGAGTTTTTTAATCATTTTGGTTGGTCAATGGTCCACTCAAAAATACCCCAAACCACACAAATTTTTTACGGAAATCCGTAATCGTATGAGAACGCCTCGGAGAATGATAAAATGGGAAGGTCCCGATAGCGCTGCCTATTGGCTCCCATAATAAACCACAACGCCCAATGCCCCCATAAAGACCAACAAAAACAGCCCCAGCAATCCTATAAGGCGTATGGCAAAAGGAGGAACAGGCATATAGATTTTCTTTTTCTTTGCTTTTCCTCTCTTTCCCTGCTCAAGGTCCGTTTTTTCCTCCTCGATTCTTTCCACATCGCCAGCATACCAAATTGGC
This sequence comes from uncultured Flavobacteriaceae bacterium, assembly GCA_947500385.1. Lineage (GTDB taxonomy): Bacteria > Bacteroidota > Bacteroidia > Flavobacteriales > Flavobacteriaceae > Pelagihabitans. The sequence goes on from CANMSA010000001.1 coordinate 514,077, forward strand.
GTAAGCCCCTTGATCTTTGTTCTGAGGTAATTAGTCCTGTCCCAACCGGTTCGGATATGCCTGCCATATTCCCATAGCATGTACATGCCATAGCCGCTGAGCAACAACCCGGTCAGTGAAGCGAACAGCAATACTGTCGGACTTTCCAATTTCAACGGATGGGTACCAACCACCCCCTTGGCTATAAATCCTAACAAAGCCCCAAGAAGGGTATAGAAAAAGGACGCCATCGTCCACATCTTATCCTTAATCTTGGCCGTGTCCTCCGAAAACCATTTCCAAAGTTCCAAGTAGTTTTCGGGAGCGGCGTCCAGATCATACGAATTTTTCCGCCGGGGTTTCAAAGGTTCCATATGTTTTACGTAGGGTGAATTACCCTATAAGCTATCAATTTTAGTAGCAAAAATGCTTGGCCATTGTATAGGTCGTTGCAAAAACTGTATGGTTAACCACATTTTTTCACTGCTGTTTCGAAGGACTTGACCCGTTCTGCCAAAAAACGGTTGTTCCGAATAGCGATGTTTCTCTTGCATGGTTCGCGGCGCTTACCACTATGGATGAAGTTACCTTCTATTGTAATTGCCTCACCTTTTAAGACGAGGGGGGCAATCAAGGGGTTAACTTCCTGGCATCGAGCAAAAACTTTTCCAAGCCCGAATCGGTCAAAGGATGTTTCAATAGCCCTTGCATGGCAGAAAGCGGTCCGGTAATGACATCGGCCCCTACTTTGGCACAATTAATAATATGCATGGTGCTACGAATTGAGGCTGCCAAAATTTTGGTCCTAAACCGATAATTGTCATAAATCAGTCTTATTTCGCTAATAAGATTCAATCCATCCGTAGCAATATCGTCCAATCTTCCTAAAAAAGGAGATACATAGGTGGCACCTGCTTTGGCCGCGATCAGTGCCTGCCCCACTGAAAACACCAAGGTACAATTGGTTCGAATTCCCTTGGAATTAAAATAGGCAATGGCCTTTATTCCATCCGCCGTCATCGGCACCTTAACTACTATTTGTTCATGCAGGCTTGCCAGTTTTTCCCCTTCCGCCACCATATCGGAAAATGCGGTGGACAGTACTTCGGCCGAAACTGCACCGGTTACGCTATTGCATATATCCACGTACCGTTGTTCAATGGCTTTTGCACCACGCAATCCTTCCTTCGAAACCAATGTGGGGTTGGTGGTCACCCCATCCAAAATTCCCCATGAACTTGCTTGTTTAATTTGCTCTAAATCGGCAGTATCTATAAAAAACTCCATCTGTCTTTGTAATTTTTAGTAAGTATTCTGAATGTTGATCTGTTCGGTATTCAATTCTATGGTCACTTCATCCTCATAGTTCAATTCCTCAATTTCGGGAAGAATCAATTCCAGTGTTGATGCGCTTTGTACGTGCTCTACCTTTGTGCTAGGATCCGGCATATAGATAAGCCCCGCGTACCCTTTATTGTTAAAATGCAGGGTGACATCAAAAAAATAAAAGTTTTCGGGAGGGATGTGATCAGACCATTTGACCTTTTCAAAGAAGTATTTGGGCCGCTTAATTTCAAACCCAAAAGGGGAGATATCTACATTCACCGTCCCCATATAGTAGTGGCGTATGTCCAATCCTCTGTCCAAAAAACAATTCTGCTGCATTCTTATGGTTCCATAGGGATATCTTGCATCCCCGCTCTTGCCCGAAGCGGCTCCATAACCCGGTATTATTCTGGCCTTGATCTTCATTTTTATTGTTCCCTTTTTTAGTGTTATATGGTTGATTCAAAACAATATGATCCTGTATCAATTGCTTTGACCCCCATCTATAGTTCGAAACTCAGATACGCTGCAATCGCATATTTTTTACTCTTAAAAGTCCTTTTTCACAACTAATAAAAAGTTTGTCCCCCCTTTTTTCTCCCAGTCTATTGATGAGGCAATGTGAATTTTGGACACATACATCTATGATGTCGTCTTTTGCTATGATATCAACGGTCCACCACTGGCCGAAATCGCCAAAAAAATCAATTTGTTCCTCTTCCAACCGTATCATTTTCCTCCAGACGTCAAACTCAAGCGCGTACATATCTTTATAATTCCCCACGCCTCTCAATCCAACACCGATGCCATCGGTATCCTTCCCGATCTTCATTTCACACCTGAACCGAAAATTCAGAGGTACATTTTCAATGGCCATTACCGCCTGAAAATCTGTTGCCAACAACACCGCTTGCAACCCGGAAAAACGTATGTTCCCGGTAAGCTTGGCTCCCTTAAAATCAATTTCTCCCAATGATTTTGGAATAAGTTCTTTTGGAAACTTTGTTCCCAACCGACCATCGGGAAACTGAATGAATTCGCGAAGTACCAGATTGCCTCCCCATAGCATTTTTCCACTATCCCTGTTGTTATGTCTCTTACCGATCCAACCGGCCCCAATTCTACGGCAGTTCTTGAAGGTTGCGGTTTTCATGACGGAGAGCATCCAAGCGGTTCCCAGTACATCGCCTTTTGGTTTGGTCCATGGGCCCTCAACGCTTCGGGACATCACATAAGAGGTTTGGTGTTTTGTGCCGAACAAGAGGTAATACCAACCATTCCATAAAAATAGGTCGGGGCATTCTGGAACACAGTCCGCGCCCGCCGGACCACCCGGTACCAAGACAGTACCCTCGCATTTCCAATTCATAAGGTCTTTTGAACTCATTCGCATAATGCAACCGCCCCTATCAGCTAGTGGGAAATTCTCGACCCTAGACGTTATGAGCATCTGAAAGCTCCCCTCCTCATCCTTAAAAACATATGGATCTCTGAAGTCTGCCGCCAAGTATCCCTCAGGTGCCATCAAAAAACGATTCGGTTCTTGCTTGTTAAATCTAATCCCATCCTCACTGATCGCATAGCTGATATGCTGTGTCCAATCCCGGTTACGGGTCGCATAAAAAGCATAGATGTTTTTTCCATGCTTGAAAACAGACCCCGTACATATAGAACCTTCCTTTTCGGGATCAAGGGGCAAAGCAATGGAATGCTTCTTCCAATGCTTTAGATCGGTACTGGAGATATGTGCCCATTGGTGACCTCCCAGACCATTGTTGCCCTGATGGTGATCAATATCCAACAGGTAATATAAATGAAAGGTGCCCTGATCGAAAAAAGGCATACAGTCACCAACGTAAAAAGGTTCCTGCGGTGCGTAGTACTGAACATCCATATCGTATATTCTAAAAGAACTTTTCCAGTTCCTATTCAACAATTGTATTTGATACTTTCTTCTCGTTGCCAAGCCTTATGAATGAAACGGACAGGGCCGACAAAATCAGCAGTACTCCCGCTAATTTGATGGCGTTCACCGGATCATTATTGAGCCAAGACTCATAAAACAAGGGAACCGTAAAGGTTTGGATCAACATGGGAACAACGATGAAAAGATTGAACATGCCCAGGTAAACACCGGTGCGTTTTTTGGGAATCACACCAGCCAGCATCACGTAGGTATTGCCCATCATACTTGCCCAGCAGAGGCCCACTCCTATCATAGGTACATAAATAAATACCACATCGTTCACAAAAGGCAGATAGCATAAGCTAATTCCAGCAATCGCCAAGCAGAAAGCATGTACTTTTTTTACCCCGAATCTTTTTGAAAGATAGACCAGTCCGAATGCACCGATGAAGGCAATGAAATTGTAAAAAGCCCCTATTTGGCCTACCAACAATTCTGCATTTCGAAATCCGCCCCCCATGGTCTTGGTTGTCCCGTATATCGATTTGGCCAGGCATTTGGCAATATAGATCCAATACGTAAACATGGCATACCAGCTAAACAACATCATCGGGATCATTTGCTTCATGGCCCTTGGCATTTCCCGGATGGCGCGCCCTATTTCGGCAAGGGTTCCCGAGACCCCGCCGGGGGATTTTTTGATACCGTCTATTTGTGCTTTCGTCAAAGGAATTTCCTTGGTGGTATAAAGCGTCCACAGAATAGAACCAATGGACACTACGGCACCAATAATAAAAGCGACAAAAGTGGTTACCGGTATGTTGTTCAGTGCTGTGGCACTTTTGCTTATTCCAAAAAGAATCAATAATGTGGGCGTTAAGTACGATAATGTTTGCCCGAGACCGGTAAATGCGCTTTGGGTGAGAAAACCTATGGCATGTTGTTCCTTATTCAGCCGATCACTTACAAAGGCTCTATAGGGCTCTAGGGTGACATTGTTGGCCGCATCGAGAATCCAGAGAATACTTGCCGCCATCCAGACCGAAGCGCTAAAAGGCATAATGAACAACGAAAGACTGCATACGATGGCCCCGACTAGGAAATAAGGTCTCCGTTGCCCGTATTTTGAAATAGTCCTATCGCTCATAGCACCAATGATGGGTTGAACCAGTAGGCCCGTCATGGGACCCGCAAGCCATAAATAAGGAAGTTCACTGGCATCGGCGCCCAAATAGGAATAAATAGGACTCATATTGGCCTGCTGTAAACCGAAGCTGTATTGCAATCCAAAAAAACCAAAATTCATATTAATGATGCTGGCGAGTTTGAGCGTTGGCTTTGAGCGTTTCATATACTTGGGGAAGGGCTAGTAAATAGCGGTTAATTTATTTGAAATGAGCAGATGGTATTGCTTGGAATGTATTTGAGCAATCAAATAGGGCACTGAACTTTAGCCGTCCAGCACCCATCATTGAATTAAACTAACTCAAACTTAAAATTCATAAAGAATGGAAAGGGTCAAAGACCTACCGGGTATCGATCGGGCCCTTATGAAGTTGTCCACGCCCTCTACGATGCTGCCATCTTCCGATTCTGTTATGCCTATGCTATCGAGTAAATTGTTTCCCGCAATATTCAATGCAATGCGGTTCGTAAGTCCCACATTCAAGAAACCGTTGAGAACACCAAAGCCCGGCATGACCAGTTCATTGGAATCCTGGGCAAAAGACTTGGTCTGACCGATCAGGCTCAAACCAACGGAACTTCTCCTTGAAGATCCAAAGTCGTAAGAGGAAGTAAGGCTATAGTTGACATCTGGCTGCCTTCTGGGAATATTGCCCTCGTTATCACCGGAAGTGATCTCTGCATCGGTATAGGTGATTCCCCCATTTAGGTTCAGATGGTTAAAGGTGAAAAAAGTTTCCAGTTCAACCCCATAGGCTTCATAATCATTTTCAATGATCTGACCCGTGGTCGCCTCAAAGCCTCCTTCTTCGGTAGTCTGGGCATAAAAGGCCGTCAAATAAAGGGCGCCTTTTCCCAAATTGCCTTTAAAGCCAAGTTCTGCCTGGTCAATAAAATCAAGGGCATTTACCCTATCACTATCCGTATAACTATCCAAACCCGTAAAGAGAATACGATCGGGCTTAGCAGAGGCGCCCCTGCTATACCTGGCAAAAATTGCCCGTTTGTCGTGAAGCTTGTAATTAAGCCCCAATGAATAGGAGAAGTAGTCGTAATCGTAATTGACCGGAGTCAGATCCGCATTGTCGATGGCAGATACACTTTGCTCAGGAAACGATAGGGCACCATCATTATTGATATCAAATGTGGTTTGGTTCGACCCTGCAAAAGACCCATCGACCCGGCCTTTATCGTATCTGATACCACCATCAATTGCGAGTTTTTCGGTAGGATTGAAACTAATATTCACATAAGGTGCCGAAATGTTGTACTGGGTATTGTAGTTCCGAGTACAACAATTGCCCCAAAATGGTACCCCATAGGCGTATAGGCCATTTTCGCTCAGAGGAGCCCCGGTATTGTCGGATACATTGATCAAACGGGCATTTCTCGGTGCAACCTCTTGCAAATAAGAGTTCCATAACCAGGACATTGAAATGTTTTGGGCGGCCTTAAAAAAACCGACCGTTACATCAAGATTCTCAAATGATCTCGAGAGCTGAATATCGTTCATAAAGTTGTTCAAATTGTTCAACTCGGTATCAAACAGATGAATTCGGTTGACGAGTGAATTGTTGGCCACAAGAGCCCCATCATTTGCATAGGACAAGGTTGCACCGTCACCAAAACTTGCAGCAATATCTTGTGGAGTGCCTATTTGTGCGAGAAAGGGTACCAGCACCCTTCCATTGGTCACTGAAAATCTTCCATTGTTCTTAATTCTCCAATCATTTCCTAGATCAAATGCGGCGGAGAGCCCTACGGAGGCCGAATTGGAGAAATTTCCATCGGACACTTTTGATCTTCTGCGCTCACCATCAGGTCCCAATCCCAAGTTTTGGGACAAGAAAGTAGAGTGAAGCACATCTTGGGTGGCATCAAAATTTGGCGCATTGCTCCAGGTCGGGTCATTGTTCGTACCCGTGACCTTAATCGGAAAGATGGAATACGAAATCGCCCGATCGTTCAGGTATTTCGCATACAGCCGTATAAAACCGGATTCAAATTTTTTGGTGATGTTAAATTTAAACTGGCCACCATTATTGGCCGTAAAATCCGCATCCCGAATACCTTCTCCCACTCTGTAGAATCCGCCAAAATGAAAATTCAGGTCATCACCGATCGGTGCACCATACTCAAAATCTGTTCGGAAGGTTTCATAATCCAATCCAAAAGTGGTCCTTGCGGATCCCCCTTCGATCGTTCCCGTTTTACTGATCAAATTAATGATCCCCGCGGGTGAATTTGTTGACAAAATAGAGGCCGAACCTCCGCGTATTGCCTCGATACGCCCTATATTGGTATCAAATCGAAGGTAGTTATCGGTATTCGCAAAAGAGATATCACCAAAAAGCATCACGGGCAACCCATCTTCTTGTAATTGCACATATTTTGCACCCCCTGCCGAAATAGGTACCCCCCGGGCCGAAATATTGGCATTCCCATCACCGGCGGCGGCTTCTGCCCGAATACCGGGTATGGAACGGAATATTTCATTCAGGTTTCTCGGCACGGTCTTTTCAATTGCTTTAAGGCCAATCGTAGTGACCGACACACTCGATTCCAATTTAGATTTTGGATTGGTTACCCCGGTAACGATTACCTGATCCAAAGACTGCACATCTTCCGTTAAAACAACATCGACAGTGAGGTCGGTATCCGTAACAACAATTTCTTGACTGAATTTTGTAAACCCGACATACATCACTATGAGGGTATATGTTCCCGGGGCAACATCGGGCAAGTTAAAATTCCCATTCACATCAGAAACGGTTCCTTGATTTGTACCTTGGAGCAATACAGTAGCGCCGAGCAAGGGAAACCCATCTGGTTCCTTCACGGTACCGGAGACGGTAAAGGCCTGCTGACCAGGTTTCTTTTCTATCATTTTACCGGCTTTTCTTGGTTTCAACAGAATTTTGCGATTCGCAACTTCAAAACTGGTATCGGTATTTCGAAACAATTTATGAAGCACTTTTTCAATTCTCGCCTTGTTGATCTTAAGGGATACTTTCCTGTGCAGGTTTACTACTTCATTATTGAAGAAGAACTTAAACTCGGTTTCGGATTCTATCGCATCGATTACCTCGGACACCCGCACATTTTCCATGTCCAAGGTCACTTTTGTCGTTTGCGAATAGGAGTCTTTCGCTTGCAGACTCAATATCGAAGTCAATAAAAGCACCAAAGAAATCCTCATTTTAAGGTCAAATTTGAGTTTCCCAAAAGACATATCTTTTGAGCTAAGTAGTTTTTTCATACTTTTGAGTGTTAATGAGTGGTTAATATGTATAAGTTGATCACTTTCGAATCGGAAAATGTTACAGCATTTTCCGATTTTTTTTTACATGCCATCCGTCATCCAAAAAGAAAGTGATCGGGCCAATTCTTGTTATTTAGCAGTATTTTCATACGGTTCCTAGGCTGGTTTTAGAGAGGATTACTCAATGGTTATTTTATCCCCGTCAATCTTATAGTCAATACCATAAATCTTATCGAAATATTCAAGTATGTCCGCTATTGATTCCCTATCGGTTTCTATAGTTGCGCTGAACCGTTCCTTTGTAAGCTTGGTATTGTGATTCGCAATGGTGATATCATACGTTCTTTCCAATTTTTTGCTTATTTCATCAAAGAATTCATTTCTAAAAATAAGATTCCCGCTTTTCCAGGAGATATAGGGATGGGTATCTACCTCCTGCTCGGAGATGGTTCCTTTTGCCTTGTCATAGGCCCCTTTGTATCCAGGCCTAAGAATCAAGTCTTTCGCACCCTTGCCAAGACTTGAATTTGGGTCAAGCAGTACCGAACCTTCTACCAACACCACATCGGTAGCCGTGTCTTCAGGGTAATTGGATACATTGAATTCCGTACCGAGTACCATTACGTTTAGGTTTTGGACCTTGACATTGAAGGGTTGGTTCGGCATATGATTTACATCAAAGAAAGCCTCACCTACCAGACTTACCTCTCTTTTCTTTTCCTTCACGAATCGAGGGGGGTACCGCACAGAACTTCCAGCGTTTACGAAGAGCGCGGTTCCATCTGAAAGTAACAGCTCAAACCGTTTTCCATAGGGAACGTTCAAAAGGTTTTGGTGACTACTCGTATTGGAAAAACCAAAGTCGTGCATTAGTTTATCACCTTTCTGAAAACCGATGATGTTCCCATCAGAATCTATCACAGTACCCGTTCTGTCCTCTGGTAATGCAATGATCTCGCCATCATACAACTCCAAAGTGACTTGGTTGCTTTCTATTTCTATAGAAGTACTTGGTTCCCCATTTGGCCAAATTTCTTGCCTGTAGAAATAACCGAGCCCTAGAAGTACTAAACCAATTGCTGCGTATCTTAAAACCTTCCTATAGTTATTTATCCGAAGCATTTTTTTATCTCGCCTGATTTCCTGAATCAGTCGTTTTTTCAATTCATCTGGATTTGGGTCGTTCATTCCAACAGTAATTGCATAGTGTGTTTTGACAAAGTCTTTAAAGCGTTGTTTGTTTTGAGCCTTTTCGATCCAAACATTGAGCGCATCAAGGTCCGTTTTGTTCGCGGATTTGGTCAGAAATCGAATCAGGGAATTTTGTATGTTCGGCTCGATCATTTGCTCAATTTTGCAAGTTATCTCTATTAGTAATACAAGGCATCTTTACGATACCCTTACTTATTCACGACATTTTTTTTAATTTGGCAGAATTATCATGCTTATATTAAGATATTCGCAGTTTTACAGAAGGGAGTTTTATGAACAATACAGAGCTTGTAAATGGTTTGATCGCTGGTGAGGAGATTGCCTATGTATATTTGGTAGACAAGTATCACAGAAGGTTGTATAGCTATGCTTTAACATTGGTCGACAATCACGTGCTGGCCGAAGACATCATCCAGAATGTCTTTTTGAAAACGTGGCAATTTCGAAAAAAGCTGAAAGCGGAATTATCCATTCAAAGCTTCTTATACAAATTGGTCTACAACGAGTTCGTTAATACCTACAGAAAAGACCAATCTGTTTTATTGCTCCAAAAGCAGTATTATGATTCGCTATCCGAAATTATGGAATCTGTAGATGAAAATACGCTAGAACGAATGATAGCATCGGTCACGAAAGAAATGGAGAAATTACCTCCAAGATGTAAGCAAATATTTGAATTGAGCAAGAAAGAAGGGCTTACCAACCTTGAAATTTCGGAATATTTGAATATCTCTCCGAAAACAGTGGAAACCCAGATTACCAAGGCCTTTAAAATATTAAGGGAGCGACTCAAAGACCAATATAACGCCATTCTTTTCATGGTATTCGGACTTCGGTATTCAGGAACTGCCAACTGACCTTTTTTAAGCGTTCCCGTTATGAAGGCTTCCCGTGCACCGGCTTCTGCGTTATTGAGAAAGGACACCTTCTCAGGCGTGGTGGGCTGCGCTTACCGTTCCGGAGAACTTGTTATCCAATTAGAGCAACCTTTTGTTTCTAAACGCGCAACCAGAGCCCGATTTGAGATAGCGCTCAAAATCGTAGGCTTTTTGTTTGTTGGCGAATAAGGATAGGTGTAGCAGTGCAACGGGTAATTTGTCTTTGGTAAAGCTTACTTCCCCGCGTCGATGCGCCTTTAACCTGTTTCTAACATTGACAGAGTACCCCATAACATGTTTCCCATTGGCACATTTTAATAGGTAAACAGGGTACGGAAGTTTCATGCTAATGATTTTTAGACCTCCAAAGATACATGGGGACACCGCAACTTTCTTACAGGGTGTTTCTGAGTAAGTTGATCTAGCAAACGGTAGATCGGCATTGGCCGAAAAGGCAAACGCTGCGAAAGTAAAAACTGTGAAAAGTCAAAATACGTAACAAGCTTAAAAAACTCCTCAAGGGATCCGGATATACCGAAGCCCGCAGTCATGCACTCCCAGAAATCTATTAGGTTAAATAAAAAGCCCACCACCGCTCAGTTGTACTGAGCGAGGGCGGGCGAAGGTGGAGCCGGAGGGATTCGAACCCTCGTCCAAACAAGCAATGAAAATGCTTTCTACATGCATAGTTTCCGCTTAATTTTCGATGTTGGCCTGACCGGAAACGGCCTAACCAACACTTAGCTTCTTAAGGTTTTGGTGCTACTATCAAAGCGCTAGTAGCCTTATATCGACATTTACGGTGCTCCGAATTGAATCGCCGTCGACAGAGGCTATTCAGGAACATCTCGCTTCCCTACCTAGTAAGGACGAGGCTAATCTTACTATAATTCAGATTAAGCGGCAAGAGCGTATTTAGTATCGCCTGTTAAAAGTGTGGAAAATGAGATTTACGAGCTGTTCACCAGCGCTCGGCATGCTTACATCACCATTGGTCTCGCTGTCAAAAACCAGTCGGCCCCTTCAATGAGTTAGGCAAGCTGTACTTGCCGTAAACGAATTGAATCCTGACCGCGCCAGCAAGCGTCAGGATTTTCTTCCCCCATCTTTTTTTTCAATGAACTTTGGCATTCTCCAATATAACGGGAAGCCATTTATTTTGAAATGAGTTAGGCAAGCTGTACTTGCCGTAAACGAATTGAATCCTGACCGCGCCAGCAAGCGTCAGGATCTTTTTCCCCCATCTTTTTTTTCAATGAACTTTGGCATTCTCCAATATAACGGGAAGCCATATATTTTACAATGAGTTAGGCAAGCTGTGCTTGCCCTAAACGAATTGAATCCTGACCGCGGCAGCAGGCGTCAGGATCTTCTTCCCCCATCTTTTTTTTCAATGAACTTGTCCTGAATTCATTTCAGGACCTGTTTAAATTTTATCTTATGTGTCACTTGGGCGTTTCCCTCGTAAAAATACTCGGGCCGGGCTTTCCGCTTTTACTCCTCCCCTCCTTCGTCTTCGCGTTGCTCGACTTCGGAGGATGCGGGGTATCCGCTGCAATCCCTAACGCGGCCAGCAAAGATACCCCAAAAAGTATTCCAAAAAAAGTTTTGTCAGGCCCCGGTCATCTGTTACATTTGAAACCAGAAGAACCCTTGTAGTTATAAAACGATCATACCATGAAATTCGGACTCATTCGCGAACGTAAAAATCCGCCCGATCGCCGGGTCGTACTCTCTCCGGAAGCTTGCCAAAAACTACTGACCGAAAACCCCAAGGCACGACTGGTCGTAGAGCCCTCCCCCATTCGCGCCTTTGCCGATAAGGAATATACTGAACTGAACCTTCAAGTTGCTGCTGAAATGGAGCAATGCGACGTACTACTTGGCGTCAAAGAAGTACCGATCGAAGCATTGATTCCCAATAAAAAGTACTTTTTCTTTTCCCATACCATTAAAAAACAGCCCTACAACCGGCCGCTCCTACGGGCCATCTTAGAAAAAAATATTGAATTGTACGATCACGAGGTCATTACCAATAGTAAGGGCGTACGCTTGGTGGCTTTTGGGCGCTATGCCGGCATTGTAGGCGCTTACAATGGTTTTCGGGCCTATGGTCTAAAGCATGGCCTATTTGTGTTGCCCAAGGCAGAGACCCTCACAGACCAACAAGCATTGATCAGCGCCTTGAACAGCGTTCAACTTCCGAACATCAAAATACTGCTTACCGGCCGCGGACGCGTTGGCAATGGTGCCCGTGAAATGCTCGATGCCATGAACCTGCGACGCGTCAATGTGGGTGACTATCTCACGGAAGACTTCCATGAGCCCGTTTACTGCCAGATCGATGCCTCCGAGTACAACAAAAGAAAAGATGGGGTACGGGGCAACAAGCCCGATTTTTTTGCGAATCCACACGAATATAAATCCAACTTCACCCGCTTTACCAAGGTGACCGACTTTTATATTGCCGGCCATTTTTATGGGCAAGGAGCGCCCTATCTCTATACCCGGGAAGACGCCAGGCAACCCGATTTTAAAATCAGCGTGGTGGCCGATGTGAGTTGCGATATCGATGGCCCCGTGGCCACCACTATTCGTCCTTCTACCATTGCCGATCCCATCTACGGTTATGATCCACGGACCGAAAAAGAGACCGACTTTAAAAATGCCGGGGCGGTGGCCGTTATGGCGGTAGATAACCTCCCTTGTGAACTGCCCCGCGACGCCAGTATTGGTTTTGGGGAAGCCTTTCTAAAACATGTGATTCCCGCTTTTTTTGACCGGGACCAAGAAGGCATTCTCGCACGTGCCAGAATGACCCAAAACGGGAAGCTGACAGAACGCTACGCCTATTTACAGGACTATGTAGACGGTACCGAATAATACTATACTGCCGCTTCCAAGCCACGGTTTCTTTTTATGAAGTAGCCTTAACAGCAGCGAATCATCCACCCAAATCGGAAGATAGCGGCGTCTCGGAAAATAGGGATGATGATGGGTATATGCGCCCTCTTACATTTTTGAATACCAAAGCGCGTTCCGTACGAAAATCTGAAGGATAACGTAAGCATAAAGCCCTTTCAACACCAATAAAAACCGGTTTTCGTAAAAAAAGAACCGTTTATCCGATAAATCGGGAAATTATCTAGTATATAGTCGGGTACATCGAGTTTCTATTGTTATGTAGTCAAATAGTAATAATTTCGTTTGTTCATTTGTTGGGTGCTATGGTTAGGATTTGGTCAACTTTAGATAACAAGGGGTTCGCTTCTAGTGTGCAAAGGGCTCTTTGTATACTGGTTTTACTATGTTTTTCTTCCTATGGCTTCGCACAAGATTCCGATGGCGATGGTTTTAATGATAATGTCGATAATTGTCCTACCATTGCAAACCCAAGTCAGGCAGATTCCGATAACGACGGCTATGGAGACGTCTGCGATTCTGATAGCGATAATGACGGTACCCCCGATACAACGGATAACTGTATTTTCTATAACCCCTCCCAAAGCGACCCAGATGCAGATAGTATTGGCAGCGTATGCGATAATTGCCCCGATGATTCCAATGTGGCACAAACCGATTCCGATGGGGACGGTGTAGGAGATGCCTGTGATACCTGCCCGGGATTCACGGACGAAGGCATCGATACCGATGGGGATGGGATTGACAATGCGTGTGACCCCGATGATGATGAAGACGGTATATTGGATGTTTCCGATCCTTGCCCTTTAGACCCTACCGCTACGACCGATACTGATGGGGATGGTGTAGGAGATATTTGCGATAATTGTATTGGAACGGCCAATCCCGGACAGGGAGATAATGATGAAGATGGCCAGGGAGATGCTTGTGATACAGACGATGACAACGATACCGTTGACGACCTTATGGATTTATGCCCATTTGCGGCAGACCCTTCCAATGCCGATTCGGATGGTGACGGTGTTGGTAACGCCTGCGATAGTTGTCCCAACGACCCTGATTTAGACCCGACAGATACCGATAGTGATGGCGTGCCAGATGTCTGTGATATCTGTATCAATGACCCCAACCCCGACCAGCTCGATACCGATAACGATGGTACGGGTGACGTATGTGAGGCCGACGGTGATAAAGACAATGATGGTTTATTGGATGGTGCCGATAACTGTCCCCTCAACTATAATCCCGACCAAACAGATACCGACAGCGATGGGATCGGTGATGCCTGCGATGCAGATGACGACAACGACGGTATCAAGGATATGTACGATTGCTTTGTCGGCATTGCGGGGTACAGTTTCGAATCCCCGGCTCCCTACGGAGAACCAACGCATTGGATCAAGACCTATCCCAATGGAAGTCAGACCGGTACACACGACCTAAACAGTTCCAATTACGATGCCGCCCCGGAAGGAATTCAATTCTTATACATCAATTCGGATGTACCAGGAGATGCTACCAATCAGATTACCTTGAACAATCCGATCAGCACCTTTTCTCCGGGAGGGTACGTATTATCTTTTGCCGTAGGCGATGGCCTTGCCACCACCCAGTATAGAAACGATGGCGTCTCTACCATTGAAATTGGATATGGGGACGATGCGGCATCTTTCATACCGCTAGGGGGTGGTGCATCGAGGGTTGTAGACGGGGCTACGGAAACCCCGAACGGGTCATGGACCTATTTTGATATTCCTTTTGTGGTGAATGCGGGCGACCCGGCAGTTGGCGGCGGTATTCTGATACGAATTACACATGAAGGAGTGATCGGAAGCGCCCAGGCAGGGAATTATGATGATATTCAGTTGGCCATCGATAGCGACCAGGACGGGATTTCAAATTGTAAAGAACTGGATTCCGATAATGACGGCTGTTTCGATGCGGCCGAATTGGGTTACATTACCACAGGAACCGGTACTTTGCAAGGCACCGGTATCAACACCGACGGCACCGTAAGCGGGTACCAAGGTTTTAGAGGATATCGTGGAAATAGGCCTATGGTCATTGACCCTGCCGAGGTAGGCTGTACCGTTTTGGATACAGATAACGACGGGAATCCCGATGGAGATCGTATTTATTACAACGAGAGTCGAAACGAACGCTATGATCAATTTGACAAAGACAACGACAACGATGGTATCAATGATTTAGACGAAGGTTGCGGACTCACCATGGTGGGTATCAACCGACAGCCGTATAATTTTGAACTTCCTGCAAACAACTTTGTGTACTACCCGCCGGTAGGGAATACCTCACCGTTTAATGCAGGTGTATTTACCATAAATTTCTGGGAAAGTACCGATCCAAACCTATCCGGTGTGCATTTGATCTCGGCAGATGATTATCCGGTCAACCCTGGTTCTCCGGGAAATTACCCTCCCAATTTTGAAACAGATGGTACCCACTTGCCCGATAATCCGAATGGGCAGGACGGAGACCCCGTTTTCTATAAAAATGACACCTATCTCTACCTCAACAATAACGTGTCGGTCATGCAGATTGCCACTACCCCGGAACTAGTGACCATTGACAATGCGGGATATAAAGTAACCATTGCCGTCGGAGACGATGTAGACTACGAAGATCCATACCGCAATGATGGGAGATCGTCCATAGAAGCGGGCTATATGAACGGGGGAACCTTTGTACCCTTGGGCTCTGTGATCGTACAGCCTTGGATGACCCCGAACGGTATGTGGAAAGATTTTAGTTTTTCCTTCGCGACCACCCCCGCCTCTATGGGGCAACGTATGGTAATCAGAATTGGCCATACAATGAATTTGGCGCTAAACCAATTGAGAGGTAGTTACGACCATATTCGTATTGATTACGATACCGATTTAGATGGTATCTCCGATTGTTCCGATATCGATTCAGACGATGACGGCTGTTACGATGTGCGGGAACAGGGGTATACCGACGATGATATGGACGGTCAGTTAGGAGACGCTCCGGTAGCCGTTGATGGCGAAGGTCGTGTGACCAGTGCTACGGGCTATACCACTCCTATTTTACCCGCCGTACGTACGGTCGGCATGGTAACCATCAACACCCCGGTAGATGACACCAGTGTTTGTGAAGGGGATATTGCCACTTTCACCATCGATGTTACCGGTACGGGAACGCTTATGTATGAATGGACCGTTAGTACCGATGGCGGTACCACCTTTGGCGCTCCGCTGGCAGAGACTTCCAACACCCTAAGTTTTACGACGGTCGCGGCAGATGCCGGAAACGTATACAGAGTAGAGGTGTATGCAGACGATTATGTTTGCAGACAGGAATCGTTCGGCACTTTGTCTTTTACTCCTCCCCCGACCATTACGGATATCTCTGCAGCCTCGGCCAGCGTCTGCTCCGGGGAAGACGCCGTTTTCACCATTACCGGTGATCCCGAAGATATTATTACCTACACCACCGATGGCACTACAAATCAAACAGTAGTCTTAGATGCGGTTAGTGGTGAAGCAACCATAACCGTTACCGCCATAACGGTAGATACGACCTTGGAAATCGTACGCATAGAAGATGATGTAAGCGGTTGTTTTGGAACGTCAACAGACACGGAAACCGTTACCGTTACCGCGTTGCCGACAATGATTGTTCCCCTGGTTGTGAATGCCTCCATTTGTGCGGGAGACAATGCATTGTTCAATTTAAATGGCAACCCGAACGATATCGTAGGGTATCGGGTAAACGGTAGTGCTACCGTAAATAGCATTACGTTGGACGGTACAGGCGCGGCAACCGTAAATCTGCCCGCCGTAACCGTAAATACGACCTTGGAGGTAGTATCGGTCGAAGACGGCACCACGGGTTGTATCGTTACCGGATCAGAAAGCGCTTCCATTACCGTCAATACCGTTCCAGTACTAACCTTTAGTAACGCGGCATGTGCCCCCGACCTATTGACTTACTCGGTAGATTTCGCTGTAAACATCGGCACCGTTAGTACCAGCAGTGGTACTATTTCAGGCACGTCGATTACAGGAATTACGGCAGGTACCAACATAACGGTCACCGTTGACAACAATGGTTGTTCCCGTACTTTTGATTTTACGGCGATCGATTGTAGTTGTCCTATCATCGATGTACCCGAGAACCCCGTTGGGGGCGATATCTGTTTTGGGGATGCTACCCCTTCCCTATCGGTCACCCTACCGGCTGCGGGCCTAGGTGATCAGGTAAATTGGTTTACGACCTTAACAGGAGGTACCGCCCTTGCTACCGGCCTAAGCTATACACCGCTTGACACAGCGGTAGGCACCTATACCTATTATGCGGAAGCGGAGCAGGCCGTATCTTCTTGTAAAAGTATTACGAGAATTCCGGTAATCTTAGAGATTACCGCAGTGCCGGTCGCAGAGGTTATTGCCGATGTGAGTGCATGTGCTACGTATACGCTTCCCAACCTAACACTGGGAAATACCTATTACGATGCTCCGGGAGGGCCTACTGGCAGTGGTGCTGTTTTAACCACGGGAACCCAAATAACAACGAGTCAAACAGTTTACATTTACAATGCCTCGGTCAGCAATCCCGCTTGTTTCGATGAAAGCAGTTTCACGATTACCATTGATGAGCAGCCTGTTGTGAGCAACGTAGTCACTACTTGCGACCCCAGTTTGTTGACCTATTCGGTTACGTTTGACCTCACTATCGGTTCGGTGACCACTACCGCAGGTACGGTTGCCGGAAACTCGATAATCGATATTCCAGTAGGTACCGATATCACGATTAATGCAACGAATGGTACCTGTACTACCCCATTGACCATCGTTTCTCCCGAATGTCCCTGCCCAGATATAGAAGCACCTATAAACCCTGTAAATGCTGCCATGTGCTTAGGCACTCCCAATAGCTCATTGTCGGTAGAGCTTCCAACAACTGGTTTGGGTGATACCGTAAACTGGTTTACAACGGCAACAGGTGGTATCCCCGTGGCAAGTGGGTTAAGCTTTACCCCTTCGGATACGGCACCAGGAATTTACAGCTATTTTGCGGAGGCACAGCAGGCCGTAAATGGCTGTACCAGTGAGCGGCTTGAATTGACGATTTCAATAACGGAAATACCGCTGGTAGATACCTTTTCAGATGTAGACGCCTGTGAGTCCTATACGCTACCGCCCTTGAGTCCGCTAAATACCTATTTTGTAAATCCTGGAGGGGTTGGTGCCACATTGAGTCCCGGTACCGAACTGTTTAGCTCGCAGACCGTTTATATATTTGCGCGTTCAGAGATCAACCCAAATTGTATCAATGAAAGCAGCTTCGACGTGACCATATTTCAAGCGCCAGAGATATCTTTTCAAGAAAATGGGGTACTCTGCCCAGATGCAAGCGGAGCAGTAATACCCATTGTTTTGGGAGAAGACCTTGGACCCGGTTACATCTATAATTGGACCCCCAGCAATGATACAAACGGAGATGGTATTCAAGAGCCCTTGTTCGTTGTTGATACTCCCGGCACCTATACCCTCGAAATTGGTGTAAACGCTCCCGGAATTAGTTGTACCAGTGTAGTTTATAGCGCGACCATCATAGGCTCGTCTCAACCACTTGACATCAGCGTTTCCGTGGAAGCCGATAGCTTTAAAAATGCGGGGAATATCGTTACGGCAACAGCCACCTCGAGCAATGGGGATATCAGTGATTTTGAATATAGTCTTGATAATGTAGACGGTCCTTATCAAACATCGAATGTTTTTGAAAACGTAGATGGTGGTTTGCATACCATCTTCGTTCGAAACAGTTTGGGATGTGGTGTTGCCGTGCAAAGCGAGGCATTTCTGATTATCAACTATCCCACCGCTTTCACTCCCAACAATGATGGTATCAATGACACATGGAACATTCTGGGCCTTGACAATTCTGGTCTTGTAGAATCGGTCAGCATCAACATTTTTGACCGCTATGGTAAATTCTTGGCACAGCTTGCACCAGACGGCCCGGGCTGGGACGGTACCTCCAATGGAAATCGTCTTCCGTCAAGTGACTATTGGTTCAAAGCGAATTATACCGATTTGACAACGAATGAGCAAGTGCGCTTTACAGGCCATTTTAGCCTAAAACGCTAGTATAAAAATAGAACGCTCGCTTGTAGCATTTAGCCAACCGCATCATGGGTGGTTCGGAGTTTTCACAAGCTTTTCAACAATTATTTCAATTTTGTTAATTAAATCAGTTCGTATTCTGATTTATACCTCTATAATTGTCTTATATTGAGGGACTTTTAAACGGCAAAGGTGAAATTTAATTGGATTTTCAAGGAAGGAAAGGAAGAGCAACTCAAACGGTTTTGTGTTGATTTGGAATACAGCCTTCGCCCAAAAATTACCCGCTTTTTGCTGGAGCGTGTTGAGAACGAATGCAATGGAGACTTCTCCAATTTCCATTTCGATGTAAACATGATTTCCAAACGCATCACCTTATCAGACAAGACACCTGCCAAATACCTCCGATTGATCGAGGCCGATTTTGATGTGGAAATTAGTCATAATTGCTGTTGACAAAACGCGCACGACCCCTGCGTCTTGATTGGCATAAGCGGAATACAATCCATAAAAACCCTCCAAACGCCAAGGTAATGTACCAAGTTTTAAGGTCGCTTGCACTGTACAGTATTTGTTGTAAAAGCCCCCATGGATTTGAGAATACATCCCAAGAATTAAAGCGTAAGAATCGACCCAAGTAAATCCCATACCCCCCAAGAAAACAACAACAAAACAAAATGGCCCGGGTAGTCTTGCCAGAAAACCGAACGAACAATAACCGCTGCATATCCATCAAAGAGAGGATACCCAGCAGAAGCCCATTGAACGCAAAAATAAACACCAAGAACAAATCATACCACAAAAGATAGGAACGTTCGTTATGCAGGTGCACCAAATCGGTGATAATATAAGGGCTGTTAGGGAAGAATAACAGCCAAAAAATAAACCCGACATAAAACCATCCTGTGTGAAAGCCTTTTTTTTCTTGTATAATCCCCATTAAACGACTAATGCCGTAGGGGATAGCGGCCAGAAATAAGTTCCATACCAAAAAGCTATAAAAGTAGCTATGGGTTATCCCGATTCGAAATAAGAGCAATAGCATATTAAAGCTTAGGGCCATGACAACATTCCAATGCAATGGTTCAAGTGCGCGAAAAATACGTTTCATAGTTTGTTATAAATCAATTAATAAGGCTGTTTAAAGGCAGAAGCGACCGGCTTAGTTTAAAATATACACGTACCAAATGTTGAGCGGTAGCTGCAAGAGTGATAAGAACAGTGGGATGATATGGGTGCCCAAATTCCGGAAACCAAGTAAGGTTTTGATTCCTATTACGAAGGAACCAAGCAATCCTACGAATGCAAAAAAGAGGATAAGGGCCGTACCCAATAGTAAAACCAACTCCCATTCCCATTCTAGGTAGAGCAGCAGCACAAGGTTGTTCACCAACAGGTTGGCCGCCATAATATAGGCGATGGTTCTAAGTAGGCTATAGCGGAGGTAGGTACTCATGGTTCTTCTGTTTTAGTAAATTCATACAACGTACACTCTTGCCAGGTTTTTGTATCCTGTTCTTTTTGATAGCGTTCGTACCGATCGCGAATCGCCTCTTCCTGTTCCGAAATCAAATGACCGCTTTCCTTTTTCGCATATGATTGTAAAAGGGGCATATTAGAATCGCCCAATTGCAGGAGATAGGTAATATCCGGTCGGTCCAAATAGTGCAGGTTGTACCAAGTAATGGCCCTATTCCAAGGCACCGCGGTAGCCACTATCAGGAGCGCGAACAAACTGGCAGTATTTATTCGAAGTAAGTAGGTAAAGTTTTTTACCTGAGAAACTTTCACATAGGCGGTCATCAGGCCGATCAACGTTAGGACAAGGTATACGAATACCCCAATACGCTTATAGGTAAGACCTAGTGCGGAAACATAATCCCAGTTTTTGTAACAGGTACTGACAACCAAAAGAAGATTCAAGAAAATCCAACCGTATGTCAATTTTTTTAAAAGAGTATTTCCTTTATAGAAGTTAAGGTTTCCCCGAAAAAAACAAAGAATGAGTACTATGGCCAATACAAACGATAAGATCAAAGCATACACTCCTTTGTGAACAGCGTCGGAATAGGCCGCATTACTTAAGGAGGTCGTCTGTACCAAATACACTACATCGGTCATTAGGAAGAAGGCCAATAGTATATTCAATCCGCCGAACACCATGATTCCCAAGGTGTGCTCTTGTGCAAGTGTTTTCATTGTGGTGGCACTAAAAGGCGCGCTGGGAGCGATGAGCTCATTTCCATTCCCAAGATCAAACTCCACAAGCTCCGTCGGGGTATAGGGCCTTAGCAAATTCAAAAACAGGACGTACCCAAGTAAGGTAAAAAAGACCCATTGAAAACTGATAAAACCCAGGTCGATACTATTGACCAGTTCTCCAAAAACCGGATTGGCATTTTGATATAGGAAAGCAAATACTACCAAGAAGACACAGCTTAGCAAGCCACCTTTCACATAACCGACCGTTGTGGAGGAAAGTTCTTTCTTCGCAGGTGCCGGCCCATTACGCGTTTCGACCTGCCGCACAAGAGCCCCCACAAAAAAATTGATAAGGCCGGCAAAGCTGGCCATATAGACCGATGTTTTCATTGCTACCGATTTTCCTATCAGCACGCAGAGGCTGAGAAAATGAACAAAGACATGAAAACCAGATGGATCCACAAAGACCATGAGCCCGGTAAAAAGATACAGCGATGCATAGCGCCAAGGAAACACCTTGCGTTCTGAATGTGTCATCAGCAGCACTACGATAAGTATGGCAAGCAAAAAGAGATTCAATCCAAAACTCTTACTGTATAGTAAAAGACTAAAGGCCAGGGCCCCGAACAAAGATTTGATATGTACGTTCATTGCATATGTTTTTTAAATGACTAGTTGTTTTACGTGGCGTCCTTTCCCTGCTAGTATCCTTTAGAGAACATCGAAGTAAAAACAGAGTATAGGAATGGTCGTTAATAAGAGTAGTAGGGAAAAAAGGTGTTCTTTATAATCTTTAAAATGCCATGCACCGTTCAGCAGTAAAAAAAGTAGCATCAGCGAATTAAGTGCGGCAGCGGAAAGCATACAGAAGTATCCTAATGCCACAAGGCCTGTGTCCCCATTTGTTTTGAAAACGAGCAGGCAAAAAATACCCAACACAAGGCTGATGATCGCCGCAAGGGCGGAAATATAATTGACGGGGTGTTTAAATCTTGTTTTCATCTGTTCAAATTTTATAGTTTTATACATATCGTTTGCGATGGAAGATCTTGGCGGACATCAAGAAGTATGCTAACGCAATTCATCGCAGCATGTTCAACAAATTAAAAAGGCGTTTTTTATACTGTTAATGGGCTGATTTAAAAGCTTAAAAAAATCGAGCTGATGAAACGCCAAGGCACTTCTCCCCCGTTTGTATGCGCTTCGAAAGCGACCCAACTCGTCGGGATATAAAGCGGTTCCCAATGCCACCACCGTATAGAGATACAAGCTGCGTTTCCCATTGCCCATCAGATAATATTGCATACTTACTTCTTCAGGTACCGATATGCCCGTACCGGTCAACACATGGTATACATCGTGACTCTCGAGTTTTGGTTGTATTTCAAAACTGTGCTTGATCAGGAAACATCCCAAATGAAAACCAAGGCTGTTTACCGGATACCTAAGCAGGTCGTTGGCGGCGACGTCCCATGGCCGCGTTCGTTTCCAAATTTTTTGATAGGGTACCTTGCTCCATTCATAGAGTGTTTCAAGAAGTAATGCTCTCATATATATATTTTAAAAGTACTTTGAATTTCAAAGTAAATGGTTAAAAAAAAGGTCACTTTCCAATGAGCTTTTCCAATGCTTCAATATGTTTTTTGAATGCGGCTTTTCCCAGTTTCGTAGCCGCATAGCGTGTATTGGGTTTTCGGCCAATAAACTGCTTCTCTACCAAAATGTAGGCTTCTTTCTCAAGTGCTTTGGCATGGCTGGCCAAATTACCATCGGTTATTTCCAAAAGTTCTTTCAACATTTTAAAATCTGCATGATCATTGACCATGAGAATACTCATGATTCCCAACCGTATTCGATGGTCAAAGGCTTTGTTAATGTTATGAATTAAACTCATCTAGGGTTAATAACGGTATAATTAATTTGAGAACGGTGGTGCCTCCTATAATAACGGTCCCACAGCGTGACGGTCTATGGTACCTTTCTGTTCACTTTCGGTCGTATTTAAAATACATAAGCGTACCATAAAAAATATGGAAGCAACCGAAACCGAGTGCCCAAAAATACAATCCGTATCCAATAAATTGGGTATTGATAAGGCCCAGAATTACAAACGCAATTCCCATGTAACGCACATCTCCCAAAGTATACTTACTTGCATTGATACATGCCAACCCATAAAAAATAAGCGTTGCGGGCGCCACCATCCAGCCAATCCCGTACTGGATCAGGACTAAACAAAAAGCCCC
This sequence comes from uncultured Flavobacteriaceae bacterium, assembly GCA_947500385.1. Classification (GTDB taxonomy): domain Bacteria; phylum Bacteroidota; class Bacteroidia; order Flavobacteriales; family Flavobacteriaceae; genus Pelagihabitans. Next base: position 537,308 of record CANMSA010000001.1, read on the forward strand.
CCCGGTAAACAAGGGTACCAAAAAGTTGAAGACCAAACGTTTGCTCGACACATCCCACATTTTCTCTCCGCTCTTCCTAGATTTTTTAAGGGTCAAGAAGATACCGCTGACAATGGCACAGATCATAACCCCGATCGCTATCATAAAAAGCTGTTGCACGACGGACGCATCGGTCCGCACCGATTCCCGGGCCCAATTCTCCTCCGAATAGCCGCTTAAAACCTGATGCGCCAAAAAAGCTCCGACCAGCGCATAGGCTCCGGCCAACACCCCTGAAAGTCCACTTAAAGAGATAAACCGCGACGAACGGCTCATCATATTCTTTATCTCGGAAATATCTTCTAAGTATTTGTTTGAATCCATTTAAAAGTACTTTGAAATACAAAGTTAATGTAAAAATCGAATCGTACAACTATTCGGATCAAAAAATACCCCGCGCTACTCTTCAACGGGAATATCCCACGATACAACGGGATGTTGCTTAGGGGCCGTATAGGCTCCTAGTGCCTTTAGTTGCAGCCTAAGGGACGGAATTCTTTTCAACGTTTTCACGCGCAGCACATAGGTCGCGCCCGCGGCAATCTCAAAAATAGGAGGATTCGTATAGAACGTAAAGGGCATCTGGTTCTCAAAAAGCAAATCACTGCTACTATTATTTTTTAAGGTAAGCTCCAACACCTGGGTATCTTCAATATACACCGCCCCCATCACCTCAACACTCGCCTGGAGCAAAGGTTTCAAATACATTTCTTTCCCTACCAAAAGTTCGTTGAATACCGCTACGGTTCTACCTTCGAAAAGTGCTTCCCGAAGGCTCTCCAAACTTCTTTCTTTTGCAAAAACCAGGGTAATGGGCCGGGAATCGCCCTTTTCTGTGTAGTCCCAATCGATCAACCCATGAATATCACTGGTTCCCATAATCGTAAGATTGTTTTCCAGTGCAATTGACAAGGATTCCGCCGCGTAGTCGATTGAATTGATCACTTCGATACCATGTAGTTCGCCATTTTTAATGCGTTCTTTTTGAAAATCGCTTAAAATAGGATTACCGGTCGGGCTCTGCGCATGCCAGGCCGGGTGGTTCCAAAAAACAAATGCAGCTTGTTTTTTGGCTTCGCCAAATGCTTTTTCGGGTGTGTCGGCCAATAACTTGTTCGCATCCGAAATAAACACCGCATTGCTATGCCCCACCGGCTCGGAACGCGTAATTTCCGACCCAGGTACGATCAACAAATCATGTTCTTGGGCTTCTTCCATCGCCAAGGCATAGGCCCGGTTGCGATCTGGATGCGGAATATCGCTACTGTGTGGTTGGTACTCTAAATGTTCCGTCAAGGAAATCGCATCCAAATTGTCGCGTAAGGCTTCCATTACACGAATATTGGGCCACACATGACCATCGGAGAAAACCGTATGCATGTGCAAATCGGTCTTTAAGGTGAGGTATCCGTCAATATCCGGATAGTGCAGTGGCCTACTTCCGGAATGGGAATGCTCTTGCGCTTGTTGGGCTACAGGGTTGAAAAGTATCAAAGCAAAAAAGAGTAGTTTTTTCATTACAGGTCGGTTTTATAAAAGTATTGTTTTGTTGGCTTACCCGAGTAGGCTTACAACCATACACGGAGTACTAAAACGTATTTTTGCAGTTGGCCCCCTTAACTTCCCAGAGGGGCAATGGTATGCTGCTTCAACTTAAAATTCAATACGGCTTTGTTCTCGATAAAGATGGTTAAATAGCGTTGCTCCCAAAGCCCTTTTCGCAATCTAATTTTGGATATATAGGCATCGTCCTTTTTGCGAAAGTACATTTTCCGCATTTGGTGATCTCCTTGCACCCTGTAATAGACTTCTTTTTTATCGGCCAGCTGGGTGAACCGTAGAAAAGACTTATTTTTCTCGGTCAATATGATCGTACCGTTTGTTTCGGGAGCTAATTTTAATTGACTGTCAAAATAATTAGGGAAAAAGATAGGTCCGCTAAAGAAGGTACTCAGCTGCACGGGTTCATGAAGCAACTGCCAGGAAGTGTCACTGGGAAAATGATCTTTAATAAACTCCGCTGGAGGCGTAAAGTAAAAATGTTCTGTAAATTTTTTAACAAACCTTCGGCTGTCCCAGTCAAAATGGCCCGACGCCCAAGTAGGGTCCATGAGATGCCACTCGCCCCCGAGCGCGACCGCGTTCCATGTATGGGTTTTTACCAAACGCTTTCCGTCTAAATCTTTGATCGCCGTTTTTGCGACCCCGTAGATAATTTTAGATTTTAGACCAAACGCTTTACACAAAAAATCGAGCATGAGCGAATAGTCTTTACAAACTCCCTTCCTGGTAGCAAAGGCCTTGCGAATCAGTTTTCGCTCGTGTTTGTTGATTTGATAGTTTTTTCCTTGTTCGGAGTAGTAGATCAGGGGTAGATTGGAAACAAACAGATCGTCCAAGGTCCGCTGGTAATCAATGGTATTCGTCAACCAAACGAATGCGGCACGTACGCGGTTTTCTTTTGTATGAAAATCGTTTTTTATCCGAATCGATAGTGCCTCTATACTTGAAAAATCGGGATAGTTTTTTACCTTGGTATCGACCGCTTGATATTTTTGGGAGTGCAACTGAAGGCACCCCAGCCATAGCACCGTGAGCAAAACTGATTTGAGCATAGCATTTCCTTAGATACTAAAGATATGAATCCGTCGGAAGAATACATACTACAACAACCAGAACCTTTTCGAAGCATCTTACTGCACTTGCAGGCAAGAATCGAATACCTCATTCCCGAGGTAGATTTAAAATTCAAATACCGTATTCCTTTTTACTACATTAACGGCAAACCGTTTTGCTATTTAAACCAGTCAAAAGATTATGTGGATCTTGGATTTTGGCATGCCGCCCACCTCAGCGTACATCTAGAGCATATGACCACTGCGGGCAGAAAGGTGATGCGATCCCTTCGCTATCAAAAGCTCGAAGATATCAACGACACCATTTTAAACGAAGTATTGGCCGACGCCCATCGGGTACGCGACGAAAAATTTTGGAAAAAGTAAGGATGGAAACAACTAATCCCTTACTTTTCCCAAGAACACGTTTACCTTGGGATTAATGGGATTCCCTGCCGAACGGCGTAAGACGACCACCTGCCCTGCATGCCAGACCGCGTCTTCGATGGGACCATTGATGTTGTTCCAAAAGGGAAAATCATTTGTACCATTCTCCCGTATAAAAATAACGGGGTGTTCGTTTAAATCGGTCGTTTCCTTGAACAACCGGCTTGCCTTTTCGAAGTTTTGAAGGGTGGCGATTCGTTTTTCGTCCAGGGTCATTTCAATTGGTTCACTTGTAAAATCGCGTGGTTTTTTCTCCGCGGAACGAACGATTACCAGTGAAAGTCCGTGCAGATGATCCATGATCGCAGCGATCGTGCGGCCTTCATTACCCGGTTCATACTCCAAATCGGCGGCTGTTAGGTTTTCTGTGGCCCAACGATACCGAAATCCAAGACCATCGATCATACGGGAAACCACGGTACCGGGCGTATAGGTATCAGGTGCCTCGGGAATGCTAGTATAGGGCAACTCATTTTGAGTGCTATCTTGGGCGTTGGATGCTGTGAAAAGGGTAAAAAGAAGAAGTGTTACTAGTGCTTTCATCGTATGGGTTTGTTGTTTTTAATTCTTTTGATGCTGATTTCTAAATACGGTTGGGGAATGGCTACTTGGGTCTTACAAATCGAGTACTTTGATTTGGTTTCGGTACATTTGGATCTTTCCTTCCTTTTCAAGTTTTTTGAGCAAGCGTGAAACTACTACCCGGGAGGTATGCATATCCAATGCAATGTCTTGATGGGTGGTATGCACCAAATCGTCGTGGTTTACTTTTGCCTTGTCTTGCAAGTGTTTTAATAAACGTTCATCCATCCGAAGAAAGGCGAGCGTATCGACCGTCTCCAACAACTCCATCATACGGGTATGATAACTATCAAGTATGAACCGTTGCCAACTATTATAACGGCCCATCCACACTTCCATATTCTCGATCGGTATTAATACGAGTTCGGTCTCGGTCTCGGCCACCGCCCGTATTTCGCTTTTATTCTTCCCCATACAACAAGAGAAGGTCATCGCGCAGGTATCACCGGTCTCCAAAAAATAAAGCAGCAGTTCATCGCCTTCATCGTCTTCCCGCAAGATCTTAATGGCTCCCGTAAGCAATAAGGGCATCATGGTAATCGGTTCCCCGATATCCATGAGTTGTTCCCCTTGCCCTATTTTTTTAAAAACGCCTATATGGGCTATATCATCCAGCAGCGCCTGTTCAAACAAATATCCGTAATTGGCTTCCAGTAGTGCTTTCATGGGTAACAAAATCAATCCAATGCGGAGATGTGTACGGTAAATTCCTTGGGGGTATCCAACAGATAACCAAACCCTTCATGCATCGATCGCTGCGGCACGGAATACGGATAAAAGGTAATCGGTTCAATACATATCATATTGGGTACCTCTGTCCACAACATAAACGCGCCAAAGCCTTCTGTTCGGATGCGCAATTGCTTCGCATCCTTTAAAATCAATTCTTCGCACTCGGGCATGTGCAATGCGCGTCCTCCCACTGCCAGTACTTCTTCCAAGGAAACGGTTTTTTCAGCACTGGCAATGGTTACCTCCGAAGCATGCAATTTAAAGGCGGGATGGTATCCTAACATAAAAGGGCTATCGCGTTCGCCGGTAATCTTAAAATGTACTTCCAAGCCTTCAGGACTTAGTCGAAATGTTTTCTCAAAATGAAAGTCATATGGCCAAAAGAGGTACTTTTTGGTAGATTTCTCGGGGTATTTTGAGTTCTCGACCGGCGTTCGGGCAGTATACCTTTTTTTGAAAACAGCTTCCGTTTCCGTTTTCGAAACCAGCTCATAGGCAAGTTCCCGTAGTAATCCGTGTTGGTCCAGTACCGCCACATCTTTCGGAGTCTGCACAAAAAAGTCTGCTTCGGCGGTAGGGCCGATGATCGGGAACATCTCGGTATCGGCATTGCGCCATCCGGGACTCCCTTTTTGATGTATGTATTCATGCCCCTGGATCTGATAACTTACCAGTTCCCCCGCATCGATAGCGACTTGTTGATCTTGAAATGCTATTGTTGTCATATTATTGATTGATGAGTCTATAAATCAATACCGCGGTGCGCTTTGTCAAAGCTTCGATAGTGTTTAGGTTCACCGTCTCTTCCGGGGTATGCGCCCCTGTACCCATGGTACCCAGCCCATCAAGACATGCCAAGTAGGCCGCAACAAAGGAGGTGTCGGCCGCACCCCGTTTTCCAGGATCATACGCACGTACTTCCCCTTGCCCTAAATCCAAGCTTACTTGGTTCAATTCGGACAATAATACCATATTGCGCTCGGTAGGCCCCATCGCGGGGTAACTGTCCGTAAAAAGAATCTCCGCCTCCGTATGTGGTAAATTGGCGGCCACAATCGCGCGCATTTTGTTCCGTGCGCTTTCCTTTTGCGCTTCCGATATAAATCGAAGTCCGCCTTTAACGACTGCGGTCTGTGCCACTACATTGCCCTTCCCGAAGGCATTGCCTTTGCTACTTTTTTGATCGTATTCCAAAAACGTACCGCCCAAGGCGATGCCCGGGTTAAACGTAAGATATTCCTCGCCCCGTACTTCTTCATAAAACGCATTCAGAATGCGGGACATTTCAAAAATGGCCCCCGCCCCGGTACGCTCGCTAAAAATACCAGAAGAATGGGCTCGCTTACCTTTTACATGCAGTTCCCAACCAGATGCGCCCCTGCGTGCCACAGTTGCATAATTAAAGCCTGTAGAGTTTTCAAAACCCAATGCAATGTCGCTTCGTTTTGCGGCATCGATCAAGGCCTTTCTACTGATACTTAGGGGTTTCCCGGTACGTTCCTCATCGCCGGTGTAGGCAACCACAATTTGCGCATCTGCAAGCATTCCATTCTCATGTAAGGCCTTTAAGGCGTAGAGCATGATCACATTACCGCCTTTCATATCATTGCCACCGGGCGCATGTGCAATGCTATCGTTTACTTTTTTGAATTGTTGAAACGGACTATCCTCTTCAAAAACGGTATCCAAATGGCCGATAAGCAGGAGTTTCTTTCCCTTTTTACCCTTGGTTTCGGCGAACAAGTGCCCGGCTCTATTCATTTCGGGCGGCATGGCTATCCAAGAGGTTTCAAATTCAATGGCATCGTAGGCATCCCGAAAGACCTTGCCCACCGCTTGCACGCCTTTTGCATTCAGCGTACCACTATTAATATTCACCACTTTTTCTAAAAAGGAAATGGCCTCCCCATTATTGTGCTCAACCGATTTCAAGAGTTTTTTTTCCGCCTTGGATATGTTGGTTTGCGCTTGCAGGATATTCAAAGAAAGTAGAAAACCAAACGCACCATACAGAAAAGGATATTGCTTCATTATTGTAGTTCGTTTATGGCGGTATCGAGCCATTCAGCCCGATCATCGATCCACGTTTTAAGGTAATTCGCTTCCTGGTCATAGGTGTCCCCAACAAAATTATTGGGCCATACATACACGCCAAGCACTCCCCAAGTATTAAAATTTTCATCGATGGCCCCGGCATCTTGCATACGGGCAATAAAACCATCGATCTTTGCAGTGATATTATTGTTGGATAACGTATTCCCCCGCAAGCTATTCCACCTATCTTTTAATCTGCTTACAAAGGCTGGGTCCTCTAGCAGGCGTTCCCACCAAAAAGGCACCAACCAAAAATCAAAGTTACAGCGTTCATTGAATTTATAAGCCCATACGTTCGTTTCCCCGCCGCTGCAATAGTCGGCATTGCCAAAAGCCAGATTAAAGTCCCAAATGGGACCCATTGCCAACTTGCCCGCTTTGTCTTTATGCATATAGGTACTTAAGCGATATCCATCTACATTATTAGAAAGTTCATTCAATAGAAAGAAATCTATAAAACTATCTACATCGATATAATTTGCATATCCCGTTTGCGGGTCGGCAAAGGTATCGGAGGCCAGTGCGGTTTCGAATTGGAAGATATACTCACTTATATAGGTCTTTTGCTTGGGCGTGATATCCTCGGCATCGGGATACTCGTAAAGATATTTAATGGTCTGCCCCATGCCGTTATCGGGAGGAAGAATTTGGGATTCAAAAGAATTGGCAGCGGTATAGCTTTGTCCCAAATCGGATCCCGAAAGCTTATCGATTTTAAGAACATAGCCACCCGTAAGGTCCTCTCCGGTATTCTCATCGGGGTTTAGCTTCGACACATCGATTCGGTTCTTATCGCGTTTCAGTTTCTCCATAAACACGTAGATTCCTTGGTAGCTATCATTTATGTTGAGCTCTACCAATTCGGTGCGGCTGGCGTAATTACCCATTTCTCGCGCCAATTCATATATCAGATGGTTTCGAACCAATGACTTATCACTATAAGGTCCGTTCAAAATCCAGTCCTCTTCCTCTGGAAATCCGAGTAGTGCCACATCTATATCTTGCCCACTGGTATCCCAAGTCTCAAAGCCATACGATTTCTTATCGAAGCCTTGGGAAGTGGCTCCCCGAAACTCGATTCCGATAGGCCCTTCAAAAAGGACCGTATTATTTTTAACAATAGACAGCTCTGCATTTACCTTGGGTTCGTCAACGATGACCCCACCATTCGTTCGTACCGTAAACCTTGGCAAGTCTCCACTGCTCATTGGGGTGCCCGTTGGTGGGGTTTCCCCATCTGGAGGCAATGCCGGGTCATCATCCTTATTACAGGAAAGCGCCATTACCAATAAAAAGCTGTATACCAAGGAAGTAAGAAGTACTTTTGAAGTTCGTTTTTTGTGGGACATGTTCAAAACATTTAAGGATGGGCTCCAAAGTAGGCCTTTCTATTCACAATCAAATCACTCCTTGTAGGATATATCAAAAAGAGACGGTATGGGCAGACAACTTTCTTTAAAGCTTCCTCTAAGGTACGAAACTAATCTAAAAACCCTTTTTCGCGCATCCAATCATTGTTGAACATCTTACCTACGTATCGGCTGCCATGGTCATGGAATAAAACCACGACCACATCGTCTTTTGTAAAATGTTCTTTTAACTGCAGTAGGCCTTTCATTGCGGCCCCGGCGGAGTTCCCAAGGAACATCCCTTCTTCTTTTGCCAACAACTGTGTATACACGGCCGCATCTTTATCGGTCACTTTTGTAAAACCGTCAATAATCTCAAAACGCACATTTCTGGGAAGAATATCCTCCCCGATGCCTTCGGTAACATAGGGATAAATTTCATTTTTATCGAAAATACCGGTCTCATGGTATTTCTTGAATACCGAACCGTACGTATCGATTCCCCATACCTTTACATTCGGGTTTTTCATTTTTAAATAAGATCCTACCCCAGAGATGGTACCTCCGGTACCTACCCCCACAACAAAATGGGTCACCTTCCCCTTGGTCTGCTCCCATATTTCCGGGCCCGTACTTAAAAAATGTGCCCTGCAATTCGAGGGATTATCGTATTGGTTTACATACCATGAATTGGGTGTTTCCTTTGCCAGGCGTTTCGCCGTGGAATAGTAACTCCTAGGGTCTTCCGGGGCCACATCGGTGGGGCATACATGTACTTCGCTCCCCATGGCCCTTAAAATATCCATCTTTTCCTTGGATTGCTTATCGCTCAGTACACATATTAATTTGTATCCTTTCACGACCGCTGCCAAGGCAAGGCCCATTCCGGTATTCCCGGAAGTTCCTTCGATGATCGTATAGCCCGGTTTCAAAATACCTGCGGCTTCCGCATCCTCTACAATCTGTAATGCCATCCGATCTTTCACCGAGTTACCGGGGTTGAACGTTTCATATTTGGCCAAGACCAAACAGGGCAGTTCCGAGGCTAATTTGTTCAATTTCACCAACGGCGTTTTCCCGATGGTCTCCAATATATTTTCAGCGTACTCCATACAATTCCTAGTATTTCTAGATTTGGGTAATTTCTTCTTAGTTCGTTTAAAAAATAGGTGAAAGCCTATGGCCCTTTCTATATACTATTCAAAATTCATTGCTTTTACCGGCGTTATTTTGGTAATGATAAAAGAGGGCACCAACAGCATTAACAAACAAAGGAACAAGACGCCGATGTTTAGCAATATGACCGTCATAAAATCAATATGTACGGGAATATACTCGATATAATATTCCTCTGGATTCGGGAATTTAAAGAGCCGAAATTGTTGTTGCAGGAACAACACCCCAAGCCCTATGAGATTGCCCCAAAAAAGCCCGATAAGGATCAAATATGCTGCATTGTACAAAAACACCTTTCGGATACTCCAGTTCGAAGTACCCAATGCCTTGAGAATTCCGATCATTGGTGTTCGCTCTAAAATCAGCACCAAGAGGGCCGTAATCATATTGATTCCCCCTACAATGATCAGGATTCCGATAATGAGGGTGATATTAAAATCGAACAATCCGATCCACTCAAAAATCTTTTGATATTTGTCGCGCACCGTTCTGGTATCCAAAGAAGACAGGGTTTTACCATAAATCTCCTTCCCTTTTTCATCCATGGTATTAAAATCCTCCAAAAAAACCTCAAAATTACCGATCTCGTTTTTTTCCCATTTGTTCATCCGCTGAATATGGCGAATATCGATAAGGATGTATTTCGAATCGAGCTCTTCAAAACCACTTTCGTACAGCCCCGCGATTTCAAATTTTCGCTGATTGGGAGTGTTCAATGCATCCTCTTGTTTCGGGAATAAGGTATAAAAGACATCCCCGACCTTTAGATTGAGACGGTTTGCCATTAAGACGGACATGAGTACCTCTTCATTCAAATCACCGGTATAGTCGGGCAATTTCCCTTTGACCAAATACTCGTTAAAAGCATCCCATCGGTAATCGCTCCCTACCCCTTTTGCGATAAAGGCATCGAAGGTTTCTTCGGTTCGGATCACCCCTCCTTTGGTAGCCACCGCTTGTACATGTGCAATCCCGTCGACCGTTGAAAATTCAGGATAAAAGTCCTGCTCCAAAGACACAGGGCTGACAGAAACATCAGAATGATTGTTATCAAAATTCGAAATCTGAAGATGCCCGTTAAAGGCCGCCACTTTCTCACGAACCTTATATTTAAGACCTACCCCGGTCGCAATGGCGATCAACATGATGATGATACTGATCGCAATGGCGGCAATAGCAATTTTTATAATTGGGGCGGAAATACTAATTTTATGCTCCTTGCCGGTTATGAGTCGCTTTGCGATGTAAAATTCTAAATTCAATATATGGCGTTTCTCTCCGTTGTCAAAAGTACATTTTTCTTATGGTTTTTACTGGTATCGGCTTGCGGAAACCAACCAAAACAACAGAAAGCAGCCAAGCGCGATGCTACCACTACTTTTGAAACGGACAGCGTGGCTCCGGTTATGGTAGCTGCCAATCGTACAAAGGTGTACCTGCCACTTCTCAAAGAAAAAAAAATAGCGCTTGTTGCGAACCAGACCAGCGTAATTTTCAAGACCCCCAGTGCCAAGGGAGACCGCTCAACTCCCTATACACACCTTGCAGACTCACTTTTGTCGTTAGAAATAAACATTCAAAAGGTCTTTGCCCCTGAACATGGATTTCGGGGAAAGGCAGATGCAGGAGAAAATGTCAAAGACGGACAGGATACAAAAACGGGGCTTCCTATTATTTCCCTGCACGGTAAACACCGAAAACCTACAAATAAACATTTGGAAGGTATAGACCTGGTATTGTTTGATATTCAAGATGTGGGAGTACGGTTTTATACCTATATCGCCACCTTACAATTGGTAATGGAAGCCTGTGCCGAGGCGGGTATCCCGATCCTCGTTTTGGATAGGCCCAATCCCAATGCCCATTATATTGATGGCCCGACCATGGAAGAGGCCCATACCAGCTTTTTAGGGATGACCCAAATTCCTTTGGTCTATGGGATGACCATTGGGGAATATGCTGTGATGATCAATGAAGAAGGATGGCTCGAGGGAGGTCAAAAGGCCAACCTGCAAGTAATCAACCTAAAAAATTGGCGCCATAGCACGCCATATGAACTGCCTATACGGCCTTCCCCCAATCTACCGAACGATCAGGCGATCAACCTGTATCCAAGTCTGGGTCTTTTTGAAGGTACCACGATCAATGCCGGACGGGGCACCGAATCGCAGTTTCAACGTTACGGAGCTCCCTTTCTAAAAAAAGACGCTTATTCTTTTGTGTATACGCCCATTCCAAATTTTGGTTCAAAAAGTCCCAAACACCAGGGCAAGGTATGTTTTGGAAAGAATTTGGAAGCCACCCCAATGATGAACCAAGTTTCACTTCGTTGGTTGATTGATGCCTACGCCAATGCCTCCGATCAAACCAAGGTTTTCAATACAAACGGGTTTACCAAGCATGCCGGCACCGAAAAACTGCAACAGCAGATTGAAGCAGGTCTTAGCGAAGCGGACATAAAAAAAACATGGGTAGGCGATTTGGAAAACTTCAAAGCCATCCGGGCCAAGTATGTTCGGTACGACTAAGTTTTACCCAGCTTATTTATCGCCCATTGCGGCCGTGGTGGGTTTTCGATATTTATGGAAAGGTTGTTTTAACAGCGCTTTGATACTACTGTTTTCTTTTTCATCGGGAAAGGTGTCCACACCGTATACAATAGCATCACGATCAAATTTCATATAGGTGCCGAACAAGCGGTCCCACAGCGAAAAGATGTTTCCATAGTTGCTATCGGTATAGGGCAATACATAGTGATGGTGCACTTTATGCATATCAGGAGAAACGATGATCCAACTCAATACCTCATCTACTTTTCTAGGGAGTTTGATATTTGCATGATTGAACTGACTTAGCACCAAAGAAATGGATTGGTACAGCATTACGATACCGATAGGTGCCCCGACCAACAGCACTCCGACCAGGGTGAACGTAAAGCGAATAACACTTTCCAAGGGATGGTGCCTATTGGCCGTGGTAGTATCTACATTGTGATCCGTATGGTGTACCAAATGAATCATCCACAGGGGCTTTACTTTATGTTCTACCAAATGGGCAAGATACGCCCCGATCAAATCGAGTAACAGCAAACCGATAAGTGCATATAACCACAAGGGCATCGCGGGCAACCAATTCAAAACACCAAAACTATTCGCTACCGTGAAATCGGCTGTTCGCAAGAGCAAGAACGCAAGCGCAAAGTTCACGATGATCGTCGTGAGTGTAAAAAAGAAATTTGGCAAGGCATGCCGCCATTTTTTATAATTGAATTTAAACAAGGGCACCGCTCCCTCCAAGATCCAAAATAACGTAATGCCACCTACCAAAAGAGCACTGCGATGGGTAGAAGGTATATTTTCAAAATAGGTAAGAATGCTTTCCATGTCACTAAAGATATTAAAATCGGATGAATCATGGTCAACCTATATCAGGGACGTACATAAACTGCTCACTGTTTACCGTTCACTGTTTACTTTTCACTGCTCACTGCTCACTGCTCACTGTTCACTGTTTACTTTTCACTGCTCACTGCTCACTGCTCATTGTTCACTTCCCAACAAGCATTTTCATCTTTTCAACAATGTCATAGGCAGCCGGACAAATCGCTACATTTTTCAAGGTAAGATGGCCGATCTGTTGAAACTTTTTTCGATTTGTATGCGGGAACTCCCTACACGCTTTGGGTCGTACCTCATATATTGCACAATAATTATCGTTTCCCAAAAAAGAACATGGGACCTGCTGCAGTACATAATCGTGCTCCTCGTCCAGCCGCAAATAGGTAGTTATAAATTGCTGCGGCTTTAAACGAAGGTGTTTGGAAATTCGTTCAATATCTGCATTCGTAAATAACGGTCCGGTAGTTTTACAACAATTGGCACATGCAAGGCAGTTTGTTTCTTGGAACGTTTCTTCATGCAGTTCCTGCATCAGGTAATCTAGTCTTTTGGGCGGCTTCTTCTTAAGTTTGGAAAAGAACTTCTTGTTTTCGGCATGCTTTTCCCTGGCTTTTTTAGGAAGCGCTCTCAATCTATCCTCCATCTTAGTCTTTTAAAAGGCTGATAGCCGTTTCATAGAGATTACGACTCCAATCTTCCGATGTTTTGGAAATTCGCTCGGCAAGAAGTGGTTGTTTTTCACGTATTTTTTCTCCAAGGGTGCTATTGTAGAAGGTATTAAGGGCTTCTTTTTGTGAGTCACTCATTTGACTGCTATCTTTCTGCAATTGTACACCGGCATCACTTTTATAAAAAACAGTCATCTCAAGAATCTCGTCCTGGGAAAAAATTTCCTGATAAATAGGCACCAATAAATGCTTCATTTCATTGACCGACCGTTCCTTAGAATTGGTTAAATAGCCCCACCCCTCTTTGTTGGCATCGGTTTGGGGAAATCGGCTTGCCAGCATCTTCAAAAGCCCGTCATAGGCGTTTTCATATTGTACAACGGTTCCGTTGCTTTCCAAATACGTTTGTACCGCACTATCGAAAACAGCTTCTTGAGCATACCCTTTTGATGGTAAAAACATGAGAACCCCTACCAGGGTAAAGATTAGTTTTATTTTGTTTATCATTTTAAAAAACCCATTTTGCAGGCAAAGTACAAAATAAATGGCAACGGATATTTTTGGAAAAGCCCTCATCGATTACCAAAACAATGACTACACGGAAGATATTCGCACCTTTTCCTCCTTGGATGAGGAAGATACCATGCCCCTGCCCTATTTGTTTCGAAGCTATCAAGAAATGCCATTGCTCGAAAAAAAGGCATTGGCCCTTTGTACAGGAACCGTACTCGACATTGGTTGCGGTGCTGGCAGCCATAGCGTACACTTACAAAGCCTGGGGGTTGATGTGACGGCCCTGGATCGTTCACAGGGAGCCATTGAAACCTGCAAGGCGCGGGGTATTTCACAAACGATTTTGGGTGATGTACGCCAATACGATGCCAAAAAATTCGATACCCTGCTTCTCTTAATGAACGGTATCGGTATTGTTGGGGGCCATCAAAATTTGAACGCTTTCTTAGAAAAGCTCAAACAACTATTGCGGCCGAAAGGGCAGATTTTGGTAGACTCGAGCGATATCATCTATATGTTCAATGATGATGATGAATTGCCAACAGCACATTATTACGGGGAAGTACAGTTTCAAATGGACTATAAGGGTCAAAAAAGTGCCCCTTTCACTTGGTTATATCTCAAATACGAGGATTTAAAAAAAGCCGCGGAAATTCAAAATTTGCGATGTGAATTGATAGTGGAGGGCGAACATTACGACTATTTGGCAAGATTAAGCCCGGCGATATACAGCTAGGCACGTTTTTTGCGTTATCTTAGAACACTCAATATCGGATATGCTATGAAATATCTTTCCCAAGGCTTGGGATGTTCAATCTGATTTAAAAAAAATTGCTACAGATGAAAAAATATAATTTTGCCCTTCTTGTCTTGTTTTTATGTTTGGGCCTGGCCTGTTCTAAAAATGATGATAACGGCGCTACAAATCCCCCACAATCTGTCGATAAGAGTGCCAATTTGTTGGGCACCGGCGATTCGGCCAACGATATTTTATCCAACGGAACCTTCAATAAGCTGCTAGTTGAAATTGCCTATGTGGAAGGTTTTAGACCCGCTCCGGCATCGATTGCCTCCTTTGAAGCCTATTTGAAGGAACATACCTTTAAGGAAGATATAGAGGTTATTTACAACGAGTTACCCTCCCCCAACAAGGAAACCCTGAGCATACAGGAGATTGCAGATCTTGAAAGCGAGAATAGAACCGCTTATAATGATGGAGAGACCTTGGCTATTTATATTTACTTCGCCGACGCCCCATCAGACGATGACGATGAAGAACAAGGGCTGGTTACCTTGGGAGCCGTATATCGCAATACTTCAATGGTTATTCACGAAATTACCGTGGTACGCCTAGCTGGTCGTAGTCTCTTAATTACCGAAACCGACGTGGAAGTAGCGACTTTAAACCATGAGTTTGGGCATTTGTTCGGACTGGTAAATTTAGGCACTACCCCTGTCAATAACCATGAAGACCTTGAAGCCAGGAATCATTGTAATGTGGAAGGGTGTCTCATGCGCGCCGAACTTCAATTCGGAGCTGCCGATAAATCAACTTTTGCTACGACCTCCAAAGCGGCTGAAGGTGCTATAAAAGTCGGGTGTCAATTAAGCGGGGCTTCCGTTATGAATATGTTGACACGGCAAATTGCAAAAGGAAACAACATTACGCCCTTGTTGGATGCCGAGTGTATGCTGGACCTACAATCAAATGGTGGCAGGTAGCCCAGGGGAACTAAGAAAGCAGCTTTTTAAGAGCGGTGATTTTTTGACGAATAAAACACTTTTCCACCTCCAGTTTGGCCAGAGTCAAGGCGTCCAAATAAAAATCCAGGGCCTCCTCGCAGTGGTTTTGCAGCGCATGCATTTTGCCCAAAGTAGCGAAGTACAAATGGTTTTTTTCCAAACCCTTTAACGATGCCACCTGTTCTATGGCCACTTCCCTTTCCCCTGAATAAAAGAGGGCGATGTAACGATTCAAAAAAACGAGTGCGCCATCGTTTATGGCGGATAACCCTTCATATAGGGTAAGAATGGCGTTCCAAGGGGTCTCATTAAAGTGCTTTGCAGTGCAGTGTAGTGAAGCAATGCCCGCCTCATAGTGGTAAGAAGACCAGGCTGCTTTTTTTCGAGCGCGATTAAAATAATGGATTCCGATTTGGATCGTTTCATGATCCCACAAAGATCTATCTTGATCTTCCAATGAAATAGGTACGCCCGCTTTGTCTATTCTACTTTCAAAACGGGCGACATTAAAGAGCATTAAGGAGTAAAGAGCCTCGGTGTCGTAATCAGAAATTTTCGTTTCCCCCAACAGTGCCTCTAAGGGGCGTATCGCCGCCAAGCACAGTTCTTTTCGTATTAGATCAACTCCTGAGGATGCACTATACCCTTCATTAAAGATCAAATACAAAATACGGTGAACCGTATTGATCCGTTCCTTCGACTGCAATGCATAGGGTACTTTGAAGGGAATGTTTTGGTCCTTGAGTCGTTTCTTGGCTCTTGAAAGTGTTTTTTTAACAGCGTCCATTTCCATATGGAGCGCCCTTGCGATCTCGGTTGTGCGAAAACCAATGGTTGTCTTTAAGGTAAGCATGATCTGTGCCTTTACCGAAAGCGCCGGATGACAGGTGGCGAATAACAAACGAAGCTGGTTGTCCCTGATCTCATGTGGTAAAAAGAGCCGTGCAACTTTTTGTGCCGGGAAAGGCGACAAATGATGATCAGACAACCTGGTATGATAAGCGCCTTCTCTTTTTATTGCATTGATGGTCTTATTCTTGCATACTTTAAACAACCACCCCGCCGCTTGTCGGGGAACCCCATTTTTAGTCCAGTTTCTTAAGGCGGCATAAAAAGTATCCTGAACGATATCTTCGGCCAAATTGATTTCGGACAATTCAAAATAAGAAACCAAGGAAGCGACCAACTTTCCGTAATACAAACGGTATAATTGGTCTACTTCCTTTTGAATATTATTCGGATCGATCAAATCAGTATTTCATTACCGGTCGTACCTCAACCGCGCCACCGTTTTTAAAAACAGGACACTTCTTGGCTATCGACACTGCTTGGTCGATCGTATCGGCCTGTACCAGAATATAACCGGTCACCGCTTCTTTCGATTCTATAAAGGGCCCATCGGAATGAATGGCATCCTTGGTAATATAGCGCCCTTCCGGATCTAAGGGGTCGCCACTGACATAGTTTCCCGCTTTTCCAATTTCCTCTACCCATGCGGTATACTCCTGAATATCGCCTTGTATTTCAGCTTCCGACATATGGGTCATCGCAGTAGCATCCTCCCGAATTAAAATCATAAAGTTTTTCATATTGAAATTATATATTGGTTCGTACTATAGACAGTTCACCCTAAAAATAAGGGACAAAAAATAAAAAAAAATGTACCTTAGGGACAGATGATAGAAAAGCTGGACATCGCGGAGCGTTCCAAAATCTGGATTGCACTTTCCGATCTGTATCTGGATACGGAACTGCAGGAGTATACGTATCGTCATATTGCCAAAATTATAGCCGAAAGTTCATATACCCTCTCACAAGTACGGCAAATTGATAAAACCGAAGTATTCCCGGTACTGTACCCCAATATGCTAAGTTCGCTCGGTGTTTGGGATGGATTTCACACTACCTGGCTCATTGAAACTATTCAGAAGAAAATAGCACAAGAAAACTTTTTGAACCGCATTACCAGAAACCTGACTTACCGGTTGTTCAAAAAAACATTTGCCGCCGATTGGGAGAAAATACGTGAAGCGTTGCCGCGCAAAAGCAACGAATAACCCATTCTTATTTCCCTTACTACTTAAGGAATATTGAGGTATTTGTGGGTTTGCAAAGACACTTTCCATTTAGGGTTTTGCATTACATAATCGACGATCAAAGGGGTAACCTTGTCACGCACACTCCATTCGGGTTGTAAATAAAGGATACAATTCTTGCTTACCTGTGCTGCCTGTTCTTCGGCAAAAATGACATCGTGCTTGTTGTATACAATGACTTTTAACTCATCGGCCTTCTCATAAATCTCACCGACCGGAAGCTTGTTTTTCTTCGGGGACAAACAAATCCAATCCCATTGGCCTGAAAGTGTATACGCCCCCGAGGTTTCGATATGTGTCTGCAACTTTTTTTCCTTTAACGCATGGGTTAAAGGAGCCATGTCCCACATGAGTGGTTCTCCCCCGGTTATTACAATGGTATCCGAAAATTTCGCAGCATTGGCCACAATATGTTCGATCATCGTTGGCGGATGCGTCTCAGCGTCCCAACTTTCCTTTACATCACACCAATGACACCCAACATCACAGCCCCCTATTCGAATAAAATAAGCAGCGGTACCCTTATGAAAACCTTCCCCTTGAATCGTGTAAAACTCCTCCATCAATGGTAACATAAGACCCTTATCTACCCATTTCGAAATATCTTTTTTAAGCATCCGGCAAAGATAGGTGTTGTTGCTTTCAAACTCAAGTACAAACTCAAGTACAAACTCAAGTACAAGCTCAAACACAAACACAAGCTCAAATACAAACTCAAATACAAGCTCAAACACAAGCTCAAACTCAAATACAAGCTCAAACACAAGCTCAAATACAAGCTCAAACACAAGCTCAAACTCAAATACAAACTCAAACACAAATACAAACTCAAATACAAGCACAAATACAAACTCAAATACAAACTCAAAAACCAACTAAAGTGCTTGTGTAAAATCAAATTCAAATGGGCAAGTGGCTTGTTAGGATGGCAGATACGTCAACAGCTAGTATCTATCCGTTTTGGTACGTACGTACGAAAAGCACTCCCATTCACTGGCAGTCCTAAAAGACCTCCGTGCGTTCCCCAATGGTATCACAGGGAAATTTAATATTTCATTTTGTGGCCAGTATGGGAATGCATAAATCTTGATTATCGCGTCAAAAATCTACCGCATTATGCAATTTTGCCCTATTTTTATACCAAATACAAACCAATGAGCAGTAAAGACAAATTCTTCGGTCATATTGAAAAAGGATATACCACCAAAGGAGATTTTATCAATATGGGCGCCGCGATGTTAGAAGGCGAGGCCATGACCAATGCATTTGTAAAAATTCCCCTTAAAACGATGAACCGGCATGGATTGATTGCCGGGGCAACAGGTACCGGAAAAACCAAAACCTTGCAGGTACTGGCAGAAAATCTTTCAAATAAAGGCGTACCTGTATTGCTGATGGACCTTAAGGGCGACCTAAGCGGACTCGCGCAGCCGAGTCCCGGGCATGCAAAAATAGACGAGCGTCATGCGAAAATTGGATTTCCATTCGAAGCAAGTAATTTCCCGGTAGAAATACTGTCATTATCCGAACAAGATGGTGTGAAACTACGCGCCACCGTCTCCGAATTTGGTCCGGTGCTGCTTTCGCGTATCCTGGACCTAAGTGAAACCCAATCGGGAATTGTAGCGGTGGTTTTCAAATATTGCGATGATAATAAATTGCCCTTACTAGATCTTAAAGATTTTAAAAAAGTATTGAGCTACGCCACCGGAGCGGGAAAAGAAGAGTTTACCGAAGCGTATGGAAGAATACATACCAGTTCTACGGGAACCATTCTTAGAAAGGTCATTGAACTTGAGCAACAAGGGGCCGAGCTCTTTTTTGGTGAAAAATCGTTCGATGTGGAAGACTTGACACGGATTGATGATAAAGGTCGCGGATACATCAATATTTTGCGCCTGACGGATATTCAGGATCGCCCCAAGCTTTTCTCCACCTTTATGCTAAGCCTCTTGGCAGAAATATATTCCACCTTTCCGGAACAAGGAGATAGCGATCAGCCAGAATTGATATTGTTTATCGATGAGGCCCATTTGATTTTCAATGAAGCTTCCAAAGCACTCTTAGATCAAATCGAAAGTATTGTAAAACTCATTCGCTCCAAGGGCATCGGTTTGTATTTCGTCACCCAAAACCCCACCGATGTCCCCAACGCAGTGCTTTCGCAATTGGGGCTAAAAGTGCAGCACGCTTTGCGGGCTTTTACCGCGAGAGATCGCAAAGCCATCAAACTTACCGCAGAAAACTATCCCGAATCAGAGTTTTATGATACCAAAGAAGTACTTACCGCTTTGGGTATCGGGGAAGCTTTGATATCGGCCTTGGATGAAAAGGGACGCCCTACTCCTTTGGCCGCAACGCTCTTACGCGCTCCTATGAGCCGCATGGATGTATTGACCGATGCGGAGCTAAAAGAAGTCATTGGAAAATCAAAATTGGTCAAAAAGTACAATGAGGTCATAGACCGGGAAAGTGCCTATGAAATTCTAAACGAAAAAATCGAGAAAGCCGAAAAAGAAGCTGAAAAAGAAAAGGAAAAGCCCACAACTCGAAAACGTAGTACCAGCCGAAAAAGCACGCGCATGAATCCGGTTGTAAAAGTGCTTACCAGCGCCACCTTCATCAGGGGCGTATTAGGAATACTAAAAAAGG
The DNA here is from genome assembly GCA_947500385.1 of uncultured Flavobacteriaceae bacterium. Taxonomy (GTDB): domain Bacteria; phylum Bacteroidota; class Bacteroidia; order Flavobacteriales; family Flavobacteriaceae; genus Pelagihabitans. Next base: position 557,412 of record CANMSA010000001.1, read on the forward strand.
TACTTCGCTAATCACACATTGTCCAAATCATCAATCATTAAACAAAACAATCCTATGAAGCGTACCCTTGCGATACTATTACTGGCGCTGCTATTGCTCCAGTGTAAAAAAGAAGTGGATACTACCTGGTTGATTACCAATGGTACGGTCGGCGTGCTCGCGCGAGAAAGTCTGGCCAGAGATATTGAATTGATCTACGCGAACGATTCGGTCGTGAAAGATACGAATAGTTTAAACCTCGGAAACAAGGCCAAAAAACTTAAGATTTTTGAGAAAGGTGGGAAACATCTACTCACATTGACTCCAAGTGCCGATAGCATTCCGACGATTGAAAACGTTCGTTTTGAAGATGCACGGTATCAAACCGAAAAAGGAATCAGCACCGCCAGTACTTTCAAGGACATTAAAGAGGCCTATACCATTCGTAAGTTGATTACCTCCACGAACAACGTCCTCATTTTGGTAAAAGAAAGTGATGTATACTTTACTATCAGCAAAGAAGAACTCCCCAGTAGTCTTCGATATGCGGCCAGTGCGAATATCGAGGCCGTACAAATACCCGATAAGGCCAAAATAAAATATATGATGTTGGGGTGGGACTAGGATAGGTGCAAGAGCAAGTCCACGAGTAAAATTATAACAAGACGGGGTACTTTTCCAATCTCCTATACCTTTCGAAAGCGTTTTCGGTTCGAAATGACGGTATCGCTATACCGGGTCGCCCATTCGCTCAATTCAATTAGTTTCTGAAGGTATGAATGTCCAAAATCGGTCAGGTTGTATTCAACGCGCACGGGAACCTCAGGAAACATGGTGCGGCAAAGATAGCCATCGGCCTCCAGTACTTTCAACCGCTCACTCAGTACTTTGTTGGAAATACCATTGACCCTTTTTTTCAAATGATTGAAACGCATCACGGGATAGTAACCTAAATACAGAATAATCAAAATACTCCATTTATCAGAGGCAAGCGCCATGACGTCTCTGATTGGGCAATATTCCATTTCTCGTCGATCCATATGCCCGAACATCTTTTTTAATTTTTCTGCGGCTCTAACTTTCTGATTTTCAGTAATAGTTTCTATTTCCATACTTGATACGATTTTTACCACCTGCAAATTTTTGCTCCAAAATGATTATTTTTGGTTTTGAATAAAGAGTAGGTTACCAAAAGTAACTAATTTAAAACTAAAGAACAAGAACGCATGCCATTTGTAAACATCCGTACCTATAAAGGGGCCTTATCAGCCGATGAAAAACGAATCTTACAAGAAAAAATCACCGACCTCCTAGTGACCTATGAAGGAAAGGGAAATCCGGCATTTCGAAAATTGGTTTGGGTAATGCTAGAGGAAGAAAATGCAGAAAATTGGATGTTGGGGGGCCAAACCATTAAAGACCGTCTTGATACCAACCCACAGTTTAAAGAAAACTATCTTCGCAATCTCAATGAAACGACTCCTGAATAAATTACTGCCATTGGGTTTTGGGGCCTATTTCAACATAGCGTCTTACATAACCCGGGAAAAGACGGCAAAAAAAGCTTTTCTCCTATTCTGTACACCACGAAAAGGGAGGGTACTCCCACCGCAAAAATCCTATTTGGAAAATGCAAAGGATACTATCATAGACGTCAACGGCATTGCCATACAAACTTATCGATGGGAAGGCAATGGACCCACTGTACTCTTGCTCCACGGCTGGGAAAGTAATACCTTCCGGTGGCGTAATCTGGTTTCCAAACTGATAGAGAAAGGGTTTAATATCGTAGCCATGGACGCTCCCGCCCATGGGTATTCGGGAAATCGCACCTTCAATGCACCAATGTACGCCGACTGTGCACAAAAAATCATAGAAACCTATAAACCTGTATACGTGGTTGGCCATTCATTGGGGGGTATGACCATGATTTATAACCAGTATAAGTATAACAACCCCACAATAGAAAAAATCGTGGCCTTGGGCGCTCCTTCCGAACTGGCCGATTTTATGCGACAGTACCAACAAACGCTGGGATTGAGCAAACGTCTTATGAATGATTTGGAAAAATACTTCGTTGCCCATTTTCAAATGCGCTTTGACGACTTTTCTACTGCCAAGTTTGCCAAATCATTGGATGTCAAGGGTCTTTTGATTCACGATGAACTCGATGCCATTGCCCCAATTTGGTCTTCCGAATCGGTACATGCCAATTGGAAAGGGAGTCAGTTTATAAGAACCAAAGGGCTGGGACATTCGTTGCATCAAGACAAAGTACGGAATCAGGTCATCGACTTCTTAAATTCTTAGGAAAACAGTATTTTTACGGATGAAGTTCACCGGTTTGCTCGGTATTTCCGAGCAGGCTATCCAATGTATCACTCCCATGCAAGCAGTTACCCCTTTTCATGTCGCTATTCCCGTTCATAACTTGGCCGAATGCCGCACGTTTTATCGCGATGTTTTATGCTGTGAGGAAGGTCGTAGTAGCGATCATTGGGTCGATTTTAATCTGTTCGGGCATCAATTGGTCATTCATTTTAAGGAAAAAGTGGAAGACGATGCGTTGCATCACAACGCCGTAGACGGCAAAGCTGTTCCCGTACCCCATTATGGAGTGGTATTGCCGTGGGATACGTTTCAGACGTTTTCCGAAGAGTTACGTCAAAAAGGGGTACAGTTCGTGATTGAACCCTATGTGCGTTTCGAGGGTGAGGTCGGGGAACAAGCCACTATGTTTTTCCTCGATCCCGCGGGAAACGCCCTTGAATTCAAGGCCTTTAAAGATATGGACCAGCTCTTCGCGAAATAAGGCCTACAGACTCCAGGAAGTACCGATTTCTTCCAACGACACGCAGCCTATAAATCTGCCAGGTACCGGATCGTAGTTCAACACCTGTTCTCCTATTTCCTCAGAACTAAAATATCCAAAAAGCACCAATCCTTTGAGTTGTCGGTAGAACGAAACCGCCCCTTCTTCCTTAATCTTGTTACCCCAAAGATACACGGCAGGCGTATACTCCGTTTCTTCTTCCGCTGTGAAAATCGCATTCCGTTCTTCCTGGGAGCACCCTTCAAAGCCTTTCCCATATTGATTCTTACATCGCTGTTGGAAAGCGTTCAATTCCCTGTTAAAATCTTCCTTGCCCTTTGCATCGAAGGTAGTGGCGATCAGCTGGTCCAAAAAACGATCTACGAGGACGCCTTTGGCACCGGGAGTATCGGTCTTGGGTAATAGGTGTTCGGCAAATTCCCCAATAAAGATCGCTTGTTCCCTGTTAAAAAAAACAGGTTCCCAATCAAGGCTTGCATCTACCTTACAGCCATTTAGCATACTGGAAAAAACGAGCCCGCTAAGACCATATCCCATAAAAGCGGCACTTAATCGCAATGCTTCTCTTCGTTCCATTAGTTCGATTTTTTTACTGCGTGATTCACGGCCCTTGCAGTTAGGGCCATATAGGTAATTGACGGGTTTACACAGGAAGAGGAGGTCATCGCGGCCCCATCGGTAACATACACGTTTGAAACAGCGTGCAATTGGTTATTCGCATTTAACACCGAGGTCTTGGCATCGCGCCCCATACGGGCGGTACCCATCTCATGAATTCCCTTTCCTAGTGCCCCTATTTTATCATACACCTCTACATTTTGAATTCCGGCGGCCTCCAACATTTCGGCCGCATCTACCTTTATCTGCTCACGCATTTTTAACTCGTTCTCCTTAAACTCGGCATCAAAAACGACCAAAGGCAAGCCCCACTGATCTTTCTTAGTGGCATGCAAGTACATTTTATTTTCGTGATACGGAAGACACTCCCCAAACCCGTTAAAAATAACTTTCCAATCCCCTGGTTTCATCATCGCCTCCTTAAAGTCGGCGCCAAATCCTTTCGTAGCGGTTCCCCTGCTCCATTCATCCCTAGAGGCGCTTCCCTGATACCCGTACCCTCGTATAAAAGCATCGGTTTTGCTGGCTTTATCAATATTGCGATACCTAGGGATATAGAAACCGTTCGGACGCCGCCCTTGGTAATACCCGTCCTGCATTCCAGAGAAAGTACCACTTGCACCCGAAAAATAATGATGGTCCATTAAATTATGACCAAGTTCTCCACTATCATTGCCCATCCCATTGGGAAAACGATCACTTTTTGAATTCAACAAGATTGCGGTACTTGCTATTGTAGAGGCATTTACAAATACAATGGACGCAAAAAATTCAATGGTTTCCTTGGTCTCTTCATCGATAATACGTACTCCCGAGGCTTTCCCCGTTTCCGTATCATACACAATTTCGCTCACGATCGAATGAGGGCGCAAGGTCATATTCCCAGTACGTTCGGCAGCAGGTAAGGTAACCGCGTTGGCACTGAAATACGCCCCAAAGGGACAGCCACGGTTACAGCGATTTCGAAATTGGCAAGTGCCACGCCCAACACTGCCCTCCAACGGTTCTGTGAGGTGTGCTACCCTTCCGATGGTCATATTACGGCCATCAAAGGTTTTTTCAATTCGTTTTTTTATTTCACTTTCCAGACAGTTGAGATCCATCGGCTTTAGAAACTGTCCGTCCGGAAGTTGCTTTAATCCCAGTTTTTCCCCGCTAACCCCTACGAAGCGTTCTACATAATCGTACCAAGGTGCCAAGTCCTTATAGCGAATGGGCCAATCGACGGCGATGCCTTCTTTGGCATTTGCCTCAAAGTCCATTTCATTCCATCGATAACACTGTCTTCCCCAAATCAATGATTTCCCCCCTGTTTGGTACCCACGTATCCAATCAAAACGCTTCTCCTCTTCGTAGGGATGTTCCAAATCATTGACTACAAAATGCTTGTTATTGGCACCAACAAATCCGGTGCGACTTTGCTTGGGATACTTCGCTTGTTCTTCAGGGGTCAACACCCCTCTATTTTCAAAATCCCAAGGATCTTTATTCGCGGTAGTATAGTCTTCCACATGCTTTACAAGTCTTCCTCTTTCAAGCACCAGTGTTTTTAGACCTTTTTCGCATAATTCCTTCGCTGCCCAACTTCCACTCACCCCCGACCCGATGACAATGGCATCGTAGGTGTGTGCGTCCTTTCCTTTTCCGTTTAAATAGATATTCTTCATTTTTTTCGGTATCCCTGCTTTCTAGAACACCCCTAAAAATAGGCAAAACAGGCAGCACGAGATGCTCGTTTTTACTCAGTTTCCGATTATATCATGTCAAGTCTTGTGGGTCTTAGGTGGGTGAAATCTATTGCGACCAAGCGGTAGGTTTTCTAACCCATTTGTGGGCACGCAGTTGTGTCATTAAAGCCTCCGGCAGTCCTTTGCCATCACTTGTTGCCGTATTCGCCAACACATTGCGTGCTTTACGCATGCCTGGAATTACTGTCCCGATGGTACTGTTCATCGTAATAAAGCGCAAGGCCATCTCGGCCATGGTCATCCCTTCGGGCACCAAGGGTCGCAACGCATTGGCACGCTCCACACTCGCCTCTAGGTTTTCAGGAACAAAATACGTTCCGCGCCAATCACCTTCGGGAAAAGTTGTTTCCTTGGTAATATTCCCGGTAAGTGTACCTTCATCAAAAGGGACGCGGGCAATGACCCCGATATCCAGTTTTTCACAAAGTGGGAAAAGAACATCTTCCGGGTTTTGATCAAAAATGTTATAGATTACCTGTACAGCATCGATCAAGCCCGTTTGCAATGCTTTTATTCCATTTTCGGGTTCCCAGCGATTCATGCTGATGCCTATGGCGGCAATTTTGCCAGAGGTTTTGAGGTCTTCCACAGCACGCTGCCATTCCTCTCTATGTGACCATCCATCGTCCCAAGTGTGAAATTGCATCAAATCGAGCTGTTCCAAACCAAGATTTTTTAAGGTCTTTTCAGTGAATGCCTCGATATGGGAATTAGGGTACGATTCCTCCAAACGGTATTCGGGGCGTGCCGGCCACTTAAAGTTCCTTGGCGGAATCTTACTTGCCGTATACAGCTTTTTAGTGGGATGTCTTCGCACCAACTGTCCCAAAAGTGCTTCGCTATGCCCTTCCCCATAGCCCCATGCAGTATCAAAAAAAGTAACGCCATTTTCAACTGCCAGATCCAATGACCGGGCAGATTGGGCATCGTCGGATTCTGTCCAACCGGCCATACCCCACATACCGTATCCCACTTCACTTACCTGCCAATCGGTTCTTCCAAATCTTCTGTATTTCATTTATTCGTTTGTGTTTTTGTTATCATTGCTGCATTTTCAAAATGAATTTCGCGGGTGACCAGCTGTTCCCCGTCAATCGTGCTGATTTTACTGAACCATTGTGCACGAATCAGTTCCTCTTGCGTATGTAATGAATCCCTTAATGCTACTGAACACATCATTGTGAGGGTATCTCCTTTTTCATAGGAATCTACAATTTTGAATGTTTGTAGGACCGTCTTGTTAGAAATGTTCTTTCTAAAGAGCGGTGTATCGGTTTCCAAGACATCAAATGCCGGGTATTGCTGTGCCAAACGCACCTTTTCAAACCGTTCTCTGAGCTTATCTTCCACCACTTTTACGATTGCTTCCGATTTCGAAGTTGCCATTTCTTCCCTAGTTTCTACAACCCTCAAATCGGCCTCTTTGTTCGAATCGTTTTGATTACAGGCCATAAGGGCGCCTACAAAAATCACTATATAAAGCCATTTATTCATGTGCTATCTTAAATTTTAGTTTAATGACTTGTCCATCTTTGTGGGCTGTTTCCACAATTTCCAATTTTTGCAGGGTTTTGGTGGGCACGCTCAGCTTATCTATAAACTGCTGCTTGGAATACAATTCCACGCCTATCTGGTAGGGCAATAGTTCAAAAATTATGGCATCCTCCGCAATCAGCTTGTACAATTCCCCTCTTCGTGATGTCCAATCCTTAACATTATTGCCCGTATAATATCGGAGCATTAAGGCATAGTCATCTGTTTGTAAACGTACTTGATGCGATGTGTTGTCATGTACTGATTTGTAAATAGTATCCGTTTTATAATAAGGTGACTTCGCTATAAACTGTACATGTTGCTCCTTGGTTTCCAAGCGAAAACATCCCAAACTATCGGTCTTATGATAACTGGGTGATTCTCCATCGTTTAAAATGATCAGATCGATGGGCAGCGCTGTAATGGGTTCTTTTTTAGCTGCGTCAAGAAAACAAAAATGGACCGTTCGTGATTTCGGGGAAAAGGCATAGGTCAAAAAACCAATTGCCGTCAACACCGTTAGCCCAAGATATACTTTTCGCCAAATGGCAGTTGGCTTTTTCTTAAATGGGTCGGCTCCCTTCCGAGCTTTAAAAGCATTCCAGTTCGCATAGCCAACATAGGTCGTCAGTAAATTCAGGATATCGACCCTTGGTAATTTTTCCGGAGTATTCTTAACGTAGTTATAAAACCATTTTTCACTAATGGTACTACGGGTCGAAAGGCGGAGGTCTTTTTGAAAATCACTAATATCCTGCCCTTTCCATTCCCTTATCTCGGCGCTACTCGGGTGATGACGCTCTCCAAACTTCAAGGCAACTTGCTCCAACAACTGTTGAAAAAGTTCTAAATCTCTTAAAAGTTCGCTCATCTAATTATCTGAATATCAAATTCTTGCCGAAATACAAAAAGATACAAGCCATTTACAAGGGTTGTACAAAAGACCTGAAGCACCGCTTCGTAGTTTGTGGTATCAATTTAAACACAATCGATATGAAATCAAATATTTTTAGCAGTATCCTTTATAGCGGCCTTCTTTTAGCAAGTGTCGGGTGTAGCCAGCATGACGCAAAAGAAGCAGATTTGTTTACTCTCAACGAAGTAGCCGAGACCCCGGAGGCCAATGGTATTTCATCGACGGCCAAAATGGAAGGGTCCTTACAACAAACCGACTTGCTCAAGAACCTTCGGATTATTAAGAACGCACAATGCCGTTTCAAAGTGTCCGATGTAGACAGTATCACTAAAATAGCGCAACGAATGGTTACGGAACATTCCGGGTATATTTCCGAAATGCGGTTCACCAATGATCAGCATCGAATTGAAAATCGTTTTACCGTTCGAGTGCCCCAAGAACTGTTCGAAACGGTTATAGAGGCCTTATCCAATTTGGCAGAATTCGTAGAAGTAAAAGATATTAGTTCTACAGATGTATCGGAGGAATATATAGACTTACAAAGCCGTTTACAGACCAAACTGGAAGTAAAACAACGCTACGATGCTATCTTAAGAAATAAAGCGAAAACCGTAGAAGAAGTACTGTTGGCCGAGGAAAAATTACGGGTGCTCCAAGAAGAAATCGAGGCGGCACAAGGGCGACTACAATTTTTAAGCAGCAAAGTAGCTTTCAGTACCATTCAGGTGGATCTCTATGAAACGGTTACTTTTCAAGAACGACCGGAGCGTTTCACAAAATCATTTGGCACCAAAATCACTGAAAGTATGGGTGCAGGGTGGAATTTACTACAACACCTAGTTTTGGGCCTTCTATACATTTGGCCCTTGTTGATTCTAGGCATGGGTGTTCTCTTTTTTTGGAAATATAGGAGAAAGAAATAGGATGCAAACGACTCATTAAGGCCCCATCACCAGACCCTGTCTCCTACTTCGGCGGCAGGGTCATTACGTAATCGTAGCTTTCGTTAAGAAGTCTTGAAAGGGTCTCCAAATCATCCCAAAGCGTTTCTGGAATTAAGACATATCCCTGCATAGTAGCCCCGTATGACGTATAGAGCGTCGTATTCAGCTCCGTCAAATAGTGTGCCTGCCGTTCTTTGGAAAATCGAATACCAATTTCACTCGCCTTGTTGAACAACGAAAACATATAACCGTTTGCCGAAGTATAGGGCATGGTTTTGCCTTTACGCTCAAATCGAGGGCATTCCGCTACAAGAGCGTCGTATTTTTTTAGTTTTTCTTCCCACATAGGCTTCCTTTAAAAGTGCTACACAAGCTCTTAAACACCAAACTGTTGCAGGTGATGATCCAAGTGTTTTGAAAAGAGCGTATTCCACTCCGCCTCGGTCAAATTACCAAAGGCATGCGATTCCCTCCCATCGAAATGGGCGCCCCCCAGCTCCTGGGTCTTCCTAATATAGGCTATCAGGCGATTTCTTTCAGCCTCAAAATCCCGTTCTCCCTCTATAAGGAACATGGGGGCCGTTCGCGTATTTCTCTTGTAGGGTTTGGGCCCCACAACTACGTTTTTGGCAAAAAGTTTGATCATGAATTTTTGAAAGCCCCCGGGCTTCGGGTGCTTATTGTCATATACCAATTCATAGGCAACATTTACGTGAGCCAACATTTGAGCTACGTCCATTTTACCCCAAACGTTTTCCGTTTCGGGGGTCAAGGAGTTAATTCGTTCGATCGTTTGTTGTGCTTCTTGGGCGTTGAAAAGATTCTTCCAGCTCATCTTGGTGGTTTTTGTTGAACCTAAAATAAGAAAAAAGCACCTACGTTCCCAACCTTACCCCCACCTAGTACTGGTAAGAAAGGTGCCCAGGCATTTGATATAGGTTCCTTGAAATTTTATTCCGCTATGGCTTTCTGAAGTTCCGCTTCAATTTTGCTCATCGCCTTGGTTTTCTGCGGTGCGTTGTAGCGTTCCCAAAATAAGGGATTGTATGCATTGGCCTGCCCTTCGATACTGCTGCCTGCCTGTAGATTTTCATTAAAGTTATAAATAGGAACACCCTCGGTAATGACCCTATTTATAAAAAGCTCTTTTTTGGGGTTTTTCGTGAACAAAAGCATACTCGGTTTCTCGGTATCATAAATCTGCCACGTATCTTCTTCTTTTTGATACTTTAAATACATCTTTCCCTGGAATTCTTGGTATTCGCAAATAAGGTGGTATTGCATTTGCTGGGCACCATTGGTGAGTCGCCGCATCCAAGAGGCTCCTTTATGCGCTTTTCTGGTGAGTTCTATTCGAACAAAGGCGAAGGTTTCGGTATCGATATAAAGTATGGCGGTTTGAAAAGGTGTATCCACACCCCAGATTTTGTACACATATTTCCCATTAAAAGGAACAATGTCCTCTAATTCATACTGCCATCCTTTTTTACCCTTTATAGGACCGTAATCATATCGGATAAGGTCATCTTCGATCAAATCGATAATCGAGTTCTTGCGCTCACGACCATCATTCCAAGGGTGTTTTTCAGCAATAAGACTGCTACGTACCGCTACCAACTCAACGGCCGGGTCTCGCTGCACTTGATAGCCCCGATGGTAAAATTTTGCCGCGCATTCCAAATATTCCACGTAGGTGCCATCTTCATTTTGTAGGTCACGAATATATCCTTCAAGAATATAAGGTTCCGAAGGATAATTGTTTTCAATCTTCTTATAGGCTTGCCGAACCAGCTGCTTGGCTGTCAACTTCTTCTCTTTGTAGGCCGTCACTACCACCTCCTCAAGGCTTGTGGTCTTGGCCGTTAGAAACACGACTTGTTGCGCTTTAAAGTCAGATACCCTTTTCTCGACCGCTTCATAGCCGATCATCGAAATGACGACAACTGCCTGTTGGGACGACTTAAAATGAAAAACAAAATGCCCTTCCGCATTTGTGGTGGTACCCACTCCTTGCCCCTTTAAATAAATGGATGCGAATACGATGGGTACTTGGGTATCTGTATCCAATAATTGCCCGGAAATACTATGTTCCCCAATCTGTGCGGTGACCGAATAAGAAAGAAAAAGCACTAATGAACAAGTGCTGAACTTCAAAAACTGCTTCATTCTTGAGAGACGAACCATTCGTTTATTTGTTACTAGTATTTAATCTTCGCCTTGGATGATTTCTGGCAAAATATGCAGATTTATGTGGTCTTGAAACAGGTTACTATGTTCAAAAGGAATCAAATGACCGGCATTCTTTATGATGAAAAGTTCTTTTTTAGGCGCTGTGATTTGTTGAAAGTACCGCTCGGAAAGGGTATAATTCGTTTGGTAATCTTTATCTCCAAGAATGAAATAAATAGGACAGTCATAATTTGGTGGGGTTTCGAACAGGTTTGCCCGGCTCGCCTCGTTAAAGAGGGGCAACCAAGCGGCGGCCCAAGACAGCACGTTTTTTTTAAAGCCTTTCTTCCGGGCAAATTTTTTGCCGTCAAAATCAAAGAGCCATTTTCGGGCAAAATAAAGTTGCTCGCCTGTTTGAAAAGGGATCATTACTTCCCCAAGTTCCTCAATAGCTTTTGAATTTGCGGTTCTTCTTGCATGTTCCTTCAGCATTTCCAATGCGATTCGTTCGCTTTCAATTTGATGTATCATGGGAGTTGTCGCGATATACGCATGTAACAACTCAGGGTTTTGTTTTGCCATTTTAAAACCCAAGGAGGTCCCGTAGGAGTGCCCTACAAGCACTATTTTTTCTTTCCCGAAACGCTTTAGCAGATAGTGCACCAGCGATTTGGTATCTTTTTCAAATCGGGTTTGGGTAAGCACTTCTTTCGGATTGTTCAATTGCCTTGTCTGGCCCGTTTGTCGTTGGTCCCAAAGTACGACCACAAATTCTTTTTGAAGCGCTCCGAACATTTTATCGATGGTCCCTAAAACCGAATCTCCGGGGCCGCCGTTAAGGAAGAGTAATACGGGACTCTCCGAAGAACTGCCCTTTATGCGGATGTATTGTTTTGAATTCCCTATGGAAACTATTTCTGTGGTATCGATTGCCTGGGATACACTTTCGGAAAATTGTAGTGTTGTAGAATGGGCGGTTAGCGAACAGTTGATACAAAGGAAGAAAACAAACAGGTATTTCATTTGAAAATCTTGGATGGGTTTTCCTTTTCGAAGCAATAACTGTTCCAAATTAGAGGGCTGAACATCAAAAGGCAACTTCCGTATTCATCAATGGTTTACTATTGCTAAATCACCTGCTTTTATGGAAGCTAGGTTTAATTCAAAATCGCGGTTTCCCTAAGAAGGCATCGAGCCTTCCATAAGCATCCAATGTGCCTTTTTCAAACCCATATTGCAAACTTGATTCTAGATCTTCCAAACTGGCATAGGTGGTAATGTGTTCAATGAACGTTTCGTCGTCCTGGTCCTTAAACGTTATTTTATAGGTAGATTGGGGAAGTGCCGTGTCTACGACTGCGTGCTCATCTGCAAAACACTCGGTTCCTGAAAAGGTTTGTTGTAATTGTATCATGGCATACCTTGTAAGCCCCCAAAGCACCTCATTTTCCGGACCCTTCATCTGGTAATGCCGGTAGCCACCTTCCGTAAAGTCCAATTTTTTGGTATGCGATTCCCAGCCATCGGCGGCCCACCACTGATCTAGAATCTCAGCTTTGGTCCATGCATCCCAGACCAGGGCACGTTTTGCCGCAAAAACTCTTTGAACCGTAATCGTATTCGTTGCCTTATTTACATGAAAATCAAAAAACAAGTTATTTTTCATCGTTCCTTTTTTTGAATGGTTTCTAATACCGTATCTAGTTTGCTAAATCTATTTTCCCAGGTGGTTCTAAATTGCTGCAGCCACACCTCTATATCGTTCATTTTGGAAGCATTCACCTCGTAGTATATTTCGCGTCCTTTTTGATGAGGTTGTACCAATCCGCATTCGGCCAGGACTCTAATATGCTTGGAAATTGTTGGTCTAGCGGAATCAAAATTGGTTGCAATAGCACCAGCTGTCATGGGTTGGGTAGCCAAAAGTATGAGTACTGCCCGCCTTGTGGGGTCGGCAATCGCCTGAAATACGTCGCGTCTTAAATTCATTATGAAGCCATTTGACTACAAATATATGTGAAGTTATTTGGCTACACAAATTTTTGTTTGAAAATTATGCCTACCAAGAAACAACCTCGCTAGGCAAGGAATACTTTTTTGAGGGTATGTCATGGCCGTTACAAAAGAAAAAAGCGCAACCTTTAGGTGTGCGCTTTTCGTTATTTGTATTGCTTTGTTTGCCAAAAGTGAAGTACTCCCAACAATCTTTTACACACTCATTTCAGGTTTATGTAAACTTACTACGACAAGCACGGCGATACCATTTATCAAATAGTAAAACTTGTCTATACCCTCGAAGGAAAGCACGAAGGGTGCAATAATAAAAACCGTTGCTACCAAAAAATCTACCATCAGGTGCACCTTATACGGAACAACCCGAAACACACCCAAATGATGATCTGTCAATACCGTTAAAATAAATGCTGCGACTCCCGTTGCCAAAGAAAGATAAAAGGCAAGCGGACCCGACCCTCCCAACCCTAATACAAAGGGCAGTGCCATCAGGGCTATGGCCACAGGATAATCTAAAAATGCGTGTATTCTTTTCGTTACAAATTTCATCATTCCGAATTTTTAATTATATGTTTTCTTTAGTTCTAGCCAGTTTTGGTCGGCCACCTTTTTCAGTTTATCATGATCATTTTCTGCCAACCACAGTTGTTTTGCATCTAACTCTACATTGTTCAGGTACAAGAAATAAGCTCCGTCTTTGACTACAAATTTGTTGGGGTCTACCCTAAACTTTGCCCCTGCATACATGCCAAAGGCACAGTAACCACCATATTGCGGCAGGTATTTCTCGGGATTCTTTTCGAATGTTGCCTTTTGCTCGGCCGATGTGAAGTAGTACACTACTTTTTTATGTGCAGCCTTGAAAGCAGCGTTTCCTATTTGTGCCAGTCCCAAATCCAAGTAAGAAACCGGACTGTAGCCCTGCAAGGCGATCGTACTATTATCAATGTTATTTGCCATTTTATCTTGTGCAACCAGGCTTGTGGTGATTAAAAAGATGGCTATTGCCAGTGTTGTTTTTAAAGTATTCATTGTATCTTTTTTTAAATAGTTTATTTTGAAGTTTGTATGGACTATGCGGCATTGAAATATGCTTCTTGTACCACCTTGCCCTGATCGTTCCATACGCGGCGAATGATTTCGTGCCAGTACACTTTGCTGCCATCCTTCATATCAAAATCGAATGTAAATTCGGAAGCGGAATAATTTCCGTCTACCAGCGAACGATGATGCGTAATACCGTTTACGTTCGCAACGGTGGCCATAAAACCTTCCATCTTGGCAAGCATTTCCGCTTTCCCCTTGGTGGCCCCGCCCCCATAATCGATGGTACTGGCGTTCTCGGCAAAAAATTCCTTTACTGCGTCTACAATAGCGCCTTGGCTTACTATTGTATCCATTCTTGTTACTTGATCTTTAATATTCATCTTTTTCTTTTTTAGTGATAAATTACACTGCAAAGATGAATCTGAATCGAAGCTTATTTGCTACAAAAAAAGGACTAAGAATTGTACTTTTTCGATTTGAAATCGGTGGGCGTACTGCCGGAATAATGCTTAAAGAATCTAGAGAAATGATTGGCTTCCTCAAAACCTAGACGTCTTGAGATAGTGGCGACGGACGCATCGTCCAACAACATGAGCTTGGCCGTATTGATCAACTCCAGTCGTATGAGATACCCCAAAGAGGTATTCATTTTGGCTTGTACCTTAGTTGACAATGCCTTTATTGACAAGTTCATTTAATCCGCATAAAATGCCAATGATCTTTCCTCGGTATGGTATTTTTGAAGAAGGCGTAAAATGTCTTGGGTAAACAAATCCCTATTTTCAAAATCAAAATTTTTCCTAAACTGTTTTGGTGTTTGCCCAGTGGCGTTTTTAAAGATTCTATTAAAATAGGCATCATCTTTTAGGCCGAGTTCGAATGAAATTTCTTGGATATTCTTATCGGTAAAGGCTACTTCCTTTAACCCTTCTTGAAGCCTTTTGGCGCCCATTAAATTTTTGACGGACAATCCAATCTTGTTTTTTAATAAGGCTTGGGCGCTATAGCCCCGTTCATTGATCAAACCGACCAAATCGTTGCTACTTAGATTATTGGCATACTCGGCATCTATGATTTCCTTGGTATCGAATATAACCTGGTATTCTTCCTTGTTCGCTTTGAAGGGGTTTTGCCAATACCATTGTTTGGAAGAAACATCTATGATATCTGCGGAATGCTCGGTCAGGGTAGCCTCCGATAAAAAGGCACTGCATTCGTCGCACTCCAACAAATCTATATACCCTAAAGAAATCAGGTGTTTGAACAATACCCGAACTTCATCGCTGTAAAACTTATTCTGGTTCGAAAACTCGATCCGCCGCACCACAAAATCATCGGACAAAAACTTAATGTATTGTCCTTTTTCCAGAAAAATGGCTTTTTCCTGCCAGTCAAAATAATTTTTAAAATCAACTTGAATGCTGCCTTTACCCGAAAGAATATGGATAAGGGTATGACGTTCTATGAAGTATACCTTGTTAATTTCAGGTACAAACTTTTCAACCTTTTGCATGTTCGGCCGTTCCATTTCCCAAAAGTATTTAATAAAAATGGTACCGTTGAACACAAGTGCCTTATTCTTCTTTATCTGTCCAAGCAATAAACCTATTAAATATTCCGGTCCATTGACCTACTGTTTTACCATCTATTTTTTTCTGATAGCCATGATCACACCCAAGACATACCTCGAAAGTTAAATTTTCTTTTCTTTTTTGCATGAACTGAATCGGCAACAAATAAGCAGTTTCTATAGGGGTACTTTCATCTTCGGATGCGAACTGTGCGTAAATAGGGATATCTAGCGCTAGCAAATAGTCAATCGGGGCCTTTTCATAGGAAGACCAACGTTTATTGGTGTAACCAAAATGATCTATTTCTGTTGAATTGGGATTTTCTATGACGGATTTATACCATTCAACAATTTGCATAGTCCGTTGATGCGCGATGGAATCGGACACTTTTCCTTGCAACGACTCAATTCTGTTAAAAAGAGCGAATTCATAGAAGTTATTCAAAACGTTCCCCGACCAAAAACCTATGTGGGTAATGCTCTTATTTTTTAGCGCCAGGGGCGCGGCGATGGTCGCCCCTTCCGAATGACCATATACGATGATCTTAGCCGGTTCTTTTAAATGCTTTTGAATGATATCGTCGATGGCAACATCTACTTGGTGCACTCTATAATCCAAATAATTTTTTTCATAGTACATTTTCGGAACCGACATCTTGGCCTCATCATAAATTCCTGCCATCCCCGGCTTGGGAATAATGGCATAGGTATAGCTAGCGTCCAATTGCTTATAATCATCTCCAAACCATCTTGAAATTGCAATTTTCCCCTCGTTTATGCTATAGGAAAAAATGGGATTGGCATCGGTTCCTTGAATAAAAACCACCAGATTTGAAGGCTGTTCCGTATAGCCTTTAAGGTAATAGGTAATGGTATCATTTTGATCGATCAGCTGTTCTTGAATAAAACCATATTTCTTAAGCGCTTCATGAATGGTAGGTTTCCCAAAGTTTTGAGCTGTACCTGTATAACAAAAGAAGGTAAAAAAAAGGGCCAAGAGCGGTTTCATGGTGCAACGTTTTCAATAGGACGATTTGAACACGTATATGTAACAGTTTTGCCGTTCTATTTGTTTCCTAAAAGTAGACAGGGGAAAAATTCAAACGTCATGGCAAATTCAAACCATGGCGACAATTCCCTTGTCACACCCCATGATGTGGCCATTCATATACCTCTAACGAAATGTCCATGCAATGAAGCGACTTTTTTTATTGCCTTGTCCCATCGCAACCACCTTTACTTCGGTAGGGTTCACCTTGTTTATGGCCCTTTTTATGGATTTAAGATGGTCTTTTTGCGAAACCAAGGCCGTAAACCAATGTACCCGGGTGCTGAATCGGTTGCTTTCTTGTGCCATTTTTTTCAGGAACTGCTCCTCGCCTCCCTTACACCATAATTCACTGGCGTTCCCTCCAAAATTGTGGGTCGCCGTTTCTTTCAAACCAAGGTTTTTGACCTTTCGCCGGTTACTGCCAAGCGCTTCTTGCGCATTTTTATAAAAAGGGGGATTGCAAACAACTACATCAAAGCTATCTTCCGCTCCTATTATATGCTCCAAAATAGTATTTCTGAATTTTTGATGTCTAAGGTTTATTGGAGACAACTTTGGATTCTTTTGAATAAGGCTTCGGGCATGCGTAAGCGAATTCAAATCCGTTTCGCTTGCCGTACAAGACCAATTAAAATGACATGTACCTAAAATGGGATATATAAGGTTCGCACCCGTACCGATATCCAATAAACGCATGCTACTTTTAGGCACTAAATCGGCTACGTGCAACAGATAATCCAAACGACCTGGAATGGGCGGACAAAGGTTGCCTTTCGGAATATCCCATACGATTCCGTAACGTTCTTTTAACAAGGCCGCATTTAAGGCCTTTACCGCATTTTGATTTCCAAATTTAATGGTTTTAGTCCCATGATCGTTTACAAATACAAAGGTGCCCAAGGCAGGACTGTGCTGTACAAGTCTGTCAAAATCATAGTCGCCAATAAAAGGGTTTTTCGGATGCACGGGAAGCTCTTGTCAACATTACAATGTTAAAAATACAAAAACCCCGGTTCGCCGGTTCGTTTCTTTTTGATCGAAACATTTATACCGCATACATCCAAAACCGCAGGTTGTGTTCGGGCCTTTTTTTTTACTGGGGTCTTGGGAAGCAGTCTATGGCGGTGCAATTTAGTTGTAAACATGAAAAGCAACAGCTGGTCGCCGACAACCTTTTAGGAGATTTGAGCTATGTTTCCAATGATTCAATGGTTCTCCCATGTTTTGTTTCAACCAAAGAAAACATACAGTATACAACCTACTATATAGCCTATTCCCAATAAAAAGAAAATGGTGACTCCCTTCAACTTGCCCAAGCTTTTTTTGGTTGGCCCCAAGTTTTTACTTTTCAAATCTTTGTCCAACATTCTTTAAAAATTAAACTGTAACTGTTCTTACCCCTATCGATTCTTTGACACATCTTCCGCTATGGGCGCACCCTATCGGTCCACTCACTAAAAAAAACCTAGGCCATGCACCCTACCGCATACCATATGCCAATTCGTACAAAACAATCTCACTAACTTTCACACTTTGATGTTTCTTGGTTTGCCCATGAACGATACTTGTTCGTTTGCAAAAGCAACCTATGCATCAGGTCACACTCAAATGCCTTTCAAATGTACAGTTCCACTTTGTAAAATTTTAATTTAATGGGGGCTCAAAAGGTATGCAGCCCCATCTTTTACAAAAAAGCAACCTATCGAACTTTTTACTATTATAAACACATCAAAAAAACCAACAAAAAATACTGTAAAACAGTCTTGTTAGCAAGATTTCACTGACGGCATCAGAAAACTTTGATCACCAAATTGACTACCAAAAGACTACTAAAAAGGGAAGATTAGAGCCTTTTTTTTATATATTTATAACTTGTTGATAAGAGAACCAAAAATAATGTTTACGAGAAGTTTACGCTTAGCAGTTTTAAATGCAAAAACAGCGATAAGAAAGTGCTTTCTTGTACTCGTATTACTCATTTTTAGTGGTTCTTTTCTGGTTTTTGGCCAAAATGCTCCCTCCTTGAACAATGCGGTCATCGATAGTATTAATGAAGCAACGAATCCGTTCTCCCGAGAGAATAGACATTTTGGAATAGCACATTATCGAAACCTGCTTAAGAATTCAATCGCCAACGACCATCAAAAGGGAATTATTGGTTCCTACTATAATTTGGGGCAATATTACCGATATATAGACAATCAGAGCGACAGCGCGGTAGCTTATTTCGATAAAGCCATCCTCCTGATGCAAAAGACCGGCATTGAAAACGAGAATTTATACAGAACGTACAATAATAAGGCTATTACCATTGCCGAGGCAGGAATGGAATTTTTGTCACTCGAATCTTTCCAAAAAGCATACGAAGCATCCTTGAAAAATGGCAATGCTGTAGAAATTTTGAGAGCCAAAGTCAATCTTACGGAGCTCAACAAGGCGTTGGGCAATTATCAAAAAGCGATTAACTTGGCCACGGAACTGCTCGAAGACACCCCCTCCATGGATAATACGTCGAAAGCGATACTAAATGGTATCATCGGTGGGAGTCTTGTAAAATCAAATAAGCCTAGGCAAGCCCTTTCATTTCTTGAAATCTGCGATTCATTATATACTAGCGACATGCACGAAGGAACACTAATAGAAAATCGCACTTGGATGGCCCATGCCTATCTAGCTATGGGAAACTTCAAGAAAGCGATTCATATTAGTGAAAGTTTGGTCAAGGATTTTCCCGATTACCCTGGCAATTTACAGTTGACCAGTTTGGTACTTGGCAAGGCCCTCTTTCAAGATAAGCAAACCAATAAAGGGATTAAGGTACTGGAAGAAGGCCTCAAATTGAAAGGTACCAGCGAAGAGCAAATCACTATTTTAGAAACATTGGGCTTCTTTTATTTGTCCCGAAAAGACTTTGAACAGGCCCAGCCCCTCTTGAACAAGGCCATCGCGATGCGAGACAGCATACAGGTTTTAAGGTCACAAAGATTTTCGCGCTACTCGTCCATTTCTTATGATCTGTTGGAAACCCAATATAAAAATGATGCCCTATCCCATAAAAACGAGGTGCTCGAGGCAAAGGCCATACAACGGGAGTATATCGTTGGGCTTCTCATACTCTCCGTTGCCATCTTATTGCTATCGATCCTGGGCTACATACTTTGGAAAAAATATCATAGCGGAAAAAAGACGATTAAAAGTCTTAAGGCCAACGAAAAGGCAATCCTAGAGGCCCACATAAAACTTAGGGAAGACGAACTGGGCGCCACAATGGCCCATTTGAACAAATCGATGAAGACCCTAAAATCAATCACCTCGGATCTGGGCACAAGCATTCGAAACAAGGACTATGCCTCTTTGGAAAATATAAAAAGGGCCCTAAAGGAACACCAAGAATCTTCCTCAGCCACCTCCTTACTGACCGATAGGGTAGAGTCGCAATACCCAAGAATGACCACTCAACTGCGCGAAATGTACCCCAACTTCACCCCAAACGATGTAAAGCATTGTGTTATGATCAAACTGGGGCTAAGCCTAAAGGAAACGGCGCAATTATTCAATATAACCGTCGCGGCCGTAAAATCGGCCAGAGGGCGGATGCGGAAAAAAATGGGATTGGATGCCGATGTTTCGCTTCGGCAACATTTGAGTCATATGGCAAAATCAGCCTAGAAAAAAGTTTGAATATCGGGGCTCGGCACTTATCTAAAGACTGTTGAGCGACCGCTACCAAACACTATCATGTTACCGGTTGATATGCGAACCCCACAATAAATAATTTCTTTATCCAGCGCTGATAACCAAGGTATGCCATAAACCCTTTGCCATTCATCCTTGGTTCGATGGGCCCATTACCAAGGAAGAAGAATACCTTGTATCGAACGGGGAATCATGCCATAAATCTTTGCTGTTGCTTTGCGAAACTAAGGAAGTCACATCTTCAAATACTTACTTGAAGAATACGAACACCATACAGTAGACCACGTATGCCATCCACAATAAAAAGAAAACCAGCGTATAGTCAGACGATTTTTGATATTTTTTAATCCGTTCTTGGTTTTGATTATTTTGATCTTTACTCAACATGCTATAAAATTGACTTATAAGAGCTCCCGTGAATTGGGACCTATACCTCTGTCTGTTTACCAAATGTATACCCGTAATAGGAGTATGGGCGATTTGTTTCTTTTGCGATAATTACTGTTAATACTATTATGAGATAATTGCGCACGATGTAGCCAAAAACCAAAAAAGGATAGTACGCCTACATTTTGTTAGATACCTCCCTAACCAAAGAACACATATAGCACACAACATACTATGTACAGTATTCCAAGCAAAAAGAAAATTGCCGCGCTATCCGTAGCCCTTTGTTGCTTGTCCTTTCTTCCATAATTTTGATTCATTCCATTTTCTTCCAACATGCCGTTAAATTTTAGTCCCATAAATTGTTTTCAATTTTTGTCCCGTAACCCTAAGACTATTCATCCATGGGCCGATTACTTTAGGAAAACCACGGGACATGCCTATCAATTTCCGTTTCCCTTTAGGTTGCCAAACCTTGGTTTGCTTGTACAAAGAAATCCCAAGGTGGTACCGAACCTTATTAACTATGCTCAAATGTACAGTTCATTCAAGGGAAATTGTAATTTATGGGGTGCTCAAAAGGTATGCAGGTGAATTTTTATGAAAGCCCCCTTTTCCGATGTCAAAGAACGCCGTCTATTTTTAAAGAAAATAGCCTAAGTCCTTATATAATGGGCCTTTCAAAAAATTAGCGTTCAAATTTATTTTCTGTTATTTGTACAAATGCATACCAAAAGACGACCCATATTTCACCTGATGAAGACTTCTTTTACCTACTTTTATGTATCACCCTTAAAAACGAATCGGCATGTCGAACGGCGATACTTATCAAAAGATCTCTACTATAATTTTAAGAAAAATCAACTACTTTTCAATGATACTTCTTATTAGTATGTTCACTTCGTTTTGTGCTTTGGGCCAAACAGAAGGGACCATGAGCAATGCCGACATCGATAGTATACTTGATGCGACGGCACCGTATCGACAGCAGAACAGGCATCTGAAACTAAGCCATTATAAAAATCTTCTTAAGAAGTGCCAAGAAAAAAAGTATATCAAAGGAATCATAAATTCTTTTTGGAACTTAGGTCTTTACTACGATTTTATTGACAAACAAACCGACAGTGCGTTGTATTACCATGACCAAGCAATACTCCTTATGGAGAAAAACGGCGTTGAAAAAAAGAGGTTGACTCAGACCTACACTCAAAAGGCGATAACCCTCAGTGAGGCGGGAATGGAATTCCTATCCCTTGAATCTTTCGAAAAGGCATATGAAGTGGCCTTGGAAATTGACAATGCCAGCAGCATTTTATATGGGCTACTGAACCTTGCGGAAACCCAAAGGTTATTGGGTAATTATCAAAAGTCGATTGATTTGGCCACCGAACTGCTCGACGATTTTCCAGTTTTAAAGGATGAAAAAGTAAAAGGTTTGGAGGAAAAAGCAAAGTCCATTCTAAACGGTATGATCGGCGCTTGCCTCGTTAAGATAAACAAACCCAAAAAGGCCCTTTCGTTCCTGAAAGTTTCAGATTCGATTTTCCGAATCCGAAGCGGCATGGACGAAGCAATACTTGTGGATACCAGAACGTGGATGGCCCATGCCCATCTCGACCTCGGGGATCCACAAAAAGCCATTCAAGTTTGTGAAAACATCTACTCGGAGTTCCCCGATTATAGCCGAAATCTACAGTTGACCGACCTAGTCCTTGGTAAGGCCCTATTACAAAATGGCCAGACCCAAAGAGCACTTCAGGTATTGGAACAGGGACTCACCTCGACCGGCAAAAAAGCGGATCAAATAAACATTTTGGAAACTTTGGGCTTCTTTCATTTGTCCCAAAAGAACTTTGGAAAGGCCGAGCCCCTATTAAACAAGGCCATCGGAATGCGCGACAGCATACAGTTTGCAAGGGCCAAGAGATTTTCGCGCTACTCCTCCATCTCCTATGATCTGTTGGAAACCCAATATAAGAACGACGCCCTCTCCCATAAAAACGAGGTACTAGAGGCAAGGGCCAAACAACGGGAGTATATCGTTGGGCTGCTCATATTGTCTGTCGCCATCCTGTTGTTATTGATTGTGGGCTACATTCTGTGGAAAAAGTACCATAGCGGAAAAAAGACCATCCAAAGCCTTAAGGCGAACGAGAAGGCGATTTTGGAGGCCCACATAAAACTTCGGGAAGACGAACTAGGGGTCACCATGGCCCATTTGAACAAATCGATGGAGACCTTAAAGTCGATCTCCGGCGAGTTGGGAAAGAGCATTCGGAACAAGGACTATAGCGCCTTGGAAAATATAAAAAGGGCTTTAAAGGAACACCAAGAAGCTTCTTCGGCTACCACCCTGTTGACCGATAGGGTAGAATCCCAGTACCCCAGGATGACCACTCAACTGCGCGAGATGTACCCCAACTTCACTCCCAATGATGTAAAGCATTGTGTTATGATCAAACTGGGCCTAAGCCTAAAGGAAACGGCCCAATTATTCAATATAACCGTCGCCGCCGTAAAATCGGCCAGAGGGCGAATGCGGAAAAAAATGGGATTGGACAGGGATGTTTCGCTTCGGCAACATTTAAGCTATGTTGCAAAATCGGCCTAGCAATACAAGTTGAAGGCCCGCTGATACCATACTTATCTTTTGTCCGGAAGTAAAGTCATTAGAATAATCGGCCGAATACGCTTCATAGCCAAGAAAATGAGTGATTTGAAATGGTCAACCAAACAAAACATATAGCATGCAACATACAATATACAGTATGCCCAATAAAAAGAAAATGGTCGCACTATCAGTTGCTCCCTGAGCTTTCCGTTTCTGCCAATATTTTTGATTCATTCCGCTTTCGTTTAACATCCTGTAAAAATTAAGTTTGTAAAAACCATTCTTGATCTTTGTCCCGCAAGCCCATGAACTATTCGTTCATGAGCCGATTACTTAGGGGAAACTGCGGGACATGCCTACCGATTCCTGTTTCCCCTTCGGTTTCCAAACATTCGTTTTCTTGGATAAAGAAATACGAAGAGGTCACCAAACCATATTAACTATGTTCAAATATACTGTTCATTTAAGAGACTCTATAATCTACAGGGGGCTCAAAAGGTATGCATGTGCTTTTTTAAAAAAGCCTCATCCGCTCATTCGGGAAAGGTTTCGATTTTTCAAAAAAAAGACCATAAAACTCTTAATCACAGACTATTAAAATTTAAAACACTGTCATTAAAATTGGTTTTCCGCATCTGGTGCATACCAAAAGACGACCTCCATTTCATCCGATTAAGACTTCTTTCGCCTACTTTTATGGGGCACCCTTAAAACCGTATCGGTATGCTGAACAGCGAAAATCGTCAAATGTTCTTTATTGCAATTTCCAGAAAAATCAAACCTCTTTCGATTGTACTCTTTTTTAGTATGTTCGCTTCTTTCTGTGTGTTGGGTCAGACCGAGAATACTATGAGCAATGCCGATATCGATAGCACTCTCAAAGCAAATTACCCAATGGATCCCAAATTTCGGGACTTAGGGGTAGCCCACTACAAAAACCTTCTCAAGCACTCCATTGCAAATAAACATCGGAAAGGAACGATCACTTCCTATCATTTCATAGGCAACGTATACAGTACTATTCTCAATCAGCAAGATAGCGCGGTGTTTTACTATGACAAAGCCATTCTTTTGATGGAGCAGCATATAGGCCAGGATAGCCTTAGATTATTGGCCACCTACTTGGACAAGGGCATCAGTATTGGCCGCTCAGGGATGGAATTCCTAGCGGTTGAATATTTAGAAAAAGCATATGAACTAGCGCTCGCCATGGGAAATGAAAATGCAATTCAAGTCACCAGAACAAATCTTGCAGATTTTAACAAGACATCGGGTAATTATGAGAAAGCAATTGAGTTAGCCAAGGAACTGCTTAAAGATTACCCCGCTAAGGATAATGAATGGAAATTAGGAATAAACCGCCTCATCGGGTCGGCGATGGTACAAGCAAACAAACCTGAGGAGGCGTTACCGTTTCTCAAAATCGCCGATTCACTTTACCAAGTGGTCGTAGATGGGGAAAAGAATATGACAATAAGTCTTCAAGCAAGTATCATAAATAGTCGTAATTGGAAAGCCCAGGCCCACATTGATCTAGGAGACTATGAGAAAGCCATTGATATCTGTGAAACTATGTTCAGCGACTTTCCCGATTACCCTGGCAGTTTTACGTTGACCAAAACAGTACTTGGCAGTGCGCTTTTGAAGGATGGACAAACCCAAAAAGCCGTTCGGGTATTGGAAGAAGCCCTCGAATTGCAGGGTAGCCCAGGACAGAAAAGAGCTATTATGAAAACTCTGGGATTACATTACTTATCGCAAAAGAACTTTAAAAAGTCGAAGCCGTTGCTGACCGAGCTCATTGAAATGGGAGACAGTGTGGAACTTGCAAGGTCAAAAAGATTTGCACGTTACTCCTCTATTTCCTACAACCTGTTGGAAACCCAATACAAAAACGATGCCCTGTCGCATAAAAACGAGGTGCTCGAGGCAAAGGCCAAACAACGGGAGTATATCGTTGGGCTTCTCATACTGTCCGTTGCCATTTTATTGCTATCGATCTTGGGCTACATTCTGTGGAAAAAATATCACAGCGGAAAAAAGACCATCAAAAACCTCAAGGCCAATGAAAAGGCGATCATGGAGGCCCATATCAAACTTCGGGAAGACGAATTGAGTGCTACCATGGCCCATTTGGGCAAATCGATGAAGACCTTGGAATCGATTTCGACCGACTTGGGGAAAAGCATTCGCGACAAGGATTATGCCGCGTTGGAACATATCAAAAGGGCTCTGAAGGAACACCAAGAATCGTCCTCGGCCACCTCCCTGTTGACCGATAGGGTAGAATCGCAGTACCCCAGAATGACCGCCCAACTGCGCGAGATGTACCCCAACTTTACCCCAAACGACGTAAAGCACTGTCTCATGATCAAGCTTGGCCTGAGCCTAAAGGAAACGGCACAGCTGTTCAATATCACCGTCGCGGCCGTAAAATCGGCCAGGGGGCGGATGCGGAAAAAAATGGGATTGGATAGGGATATATCGCTTCGGCAACATTTGAGCTATGTGGCAAAATCGGCCTAGAAAGAAGCGCAGGTATCCAGCGCTAGAGTCAAGTATACCCTCAAATATCAAATTCAACGGCAAAGCTGTCCTTTGTAACTCATAGCCCCTTCACTCCTACCATTAAAATAGTAACTCTTGCTGCCTATCGGTATCGCCAGCTGGTCAAATCCGCACCTGCCGGAGCACTTTCCGCAATGCGTTTCATAATCTTAGGAACATACATACTGTTATATCGTAAACGGCTGATAGCGTTGGGCTGATCAGGATCCCCATTCCAGCAATGCTCTGCCTTATCACCGTATAAAACTTCTCCCTGGTAATAGGGATCGTTCGTATTCTCCAAGAATTCTTCCATCAAATACACCGCATTGTTGAGATAGTAATTATCCATATCGCCACAGTAAATATGAATTTTTCCTTTCAGCTTGTTTCCAAGCTTATCCCAATCACGTTCCAGTATATGGCGTAGGTCATAATTCTCTTTCCAATAGTCCGCCACCTTATGATCAATGGCACCCGTTTTCTTATCCCAAATACGTACTGGGTAGCCATCAGCTCCTTGTGGGGAATAAGTGGCCTCCCAAATGTCCCATTGTTGGCCCGATCGACTCTTATCGCCCAGCACCAGCTCTAAATGATTGCCTTGCCGCAACGTAGACTGTATTTGTCCCAGGTAATCCCGATGGCTCGGAACTGCTAGCTTCTTATGTTCACTTTCATAATAATAGGCATTCTCATCTTCATAAATATTCGTCAAACAATACGCCCGGAAATCGATTGGATCCGGACAAGCTGCAAAACAACCGTTGTATTCCTCCGGATACTTGACTTGCACCGCTAGGGCTTCCCAGCCACCGGTAGACCCGCCATATAGAAAGCGTGCCCAGCCCTCTCCCATACCTCTAAATTCTTTTTCGATATGCGGAATCAACTCATACGTGATGGCATCGCCATAGGGACCTTGACTGGCCGAATTTACCGCATAGGAATCATCGTAATAAGGGGTAGGATGTTGAATTTCGATAATTAAGAAACGAGGGAAATCCGGTTCGTTCCAGCGTTTATAAAAATCATAGGCCTCTTGTTGTTCGATGATATTATACCCTTCCAACTGAAAACGCTCCGAGTATTCCGGCTTTAGGTCCGGATCTGGAGGAGTGGTTCGAAAACCACCAAAATCGGCTGGGAAATGCCCTTGAAACACCATCAGTGGGTATTTGGATTCAGGATGTTCTTCATACCCCTTGGGCAAAAGAATATGGGCTCCTAAATACATATCACGCCCCCAGAACTTGGAGAGTTTTTCAGATTTGATCTTGATGTGCTTGATCCATTCGGTATCGGCCGGTTCGGGAATCGGTGGAATTACTTGATCCATTGTTACCGTTGGGGCTTCTATGCCTTCTTCGGTCACAGTAATCTGAAACGGTTTACTGAACAAGTTTCCCGGAGAACGATTCCACTGCTGCCCCTCCCCATGGTCCATAGGTAATTTTACCGTTTGGCCAGTGGCCAATTGAAATGTTTCATATACATGCAACAACGCCTGCACCTGATAGGTTCCCGGTGGTACCTCTGATAAACTTGGATAGGGATAACCAAAAACGTCCGAATCAAAGGTTTGTAGATCACCTGCCTTCATTCCATCCACATTCATCCCATAAATTAACTGTGTGTTGAGTCCGTCACTGATTTGAAAACGTGGTTCTTTTTCCGTACTTGACGATAGCATCAATAACAATCGACCATCCAAAGGACCATTATTTACGGAATCTGAAAAAGTAACTGAAATAGCAAAGTCGGACGATTGCTCGCGGGTTGTTTGGCAGCTCGAAAGAAGTATGAACGCGAACAGCACTATTGGGAAGGATAATTTCATAGGTTGGGTTTTAAGGATAGAAGGTACTGATTTTAGAAAAGCAAACAAACCTTCAATTACCGGCATATAATGGTGTCATACATCGAACATGGCGGTATTTCTATAAGAATTCCCTTGTTTTTTCGTTACGGAAATACGTCTTGAAAGTCTAACCTTAATCCATGCTTATGAAAAAGTTTTGTTACGTCGCCGTTAGTATCCTAATTGTAACGACCATGGCCAGTTGCATCAATGATGAGGAAGCCACCGATTTAGAGATCATTGCCCCAAAAGACAGTACCGTTACCAGCGCTTACCCAAACGTACTCCCATAAAAAAGCCCTGACTGTAAATGTCAAGGCTTTGTTTTTAGTTATTCAGATTGTTTTTACCAAATCTTTACACGTTTCTCAGGAGGAAGATATAAAGCATCCCCTTCTTTGACATTGAACGCTTCATAGAACTCCGGTATGTTTCGGACAACCCCGTTCACCCTAAAATCTCTTGGAGAATGCGGATCCGAACTGACTTGCACGCGCAGGGCTTCATCACGTGACTTTCCGCACCATCCTTGGGCCCATCCTATGAACACGCGTTGGTCGGCCGTAAACCCGTCAATTTCCGGGGCTTCCTTACCATCTAATGAAATCTTATACGCTTTCAAGGCAATGCTCAAACCGCCCAAATCCCCTATATTTTCACCCAGGGTAAATTCTCCATTTACTTTTAAGTCTGGCAATACCTGAAATTCATTATACTGTGCTACCAGATTCGCGGTTCTTTTTTTAAACTCTTCCTTATCTTGTTCCGTCCACCAATTGCGCATGGCACCATCCCCATCGAAGGTGCTTCCCGTGTCATCAAAACCGTGGCCTATCTCGTGCCCTATTACAGCACCAATGGTACCGTAATTAACGGCATCCTCAGCTTCCAAATCAAAGAAAGGTGGTTGTAAAATCGCTGCTGGAAAAACAATCTCGTTCATTGTCGGATTGTAATAGGCATTTACCGTCTGAGGGTTCATTTGCCATTCATCTTTATCAACAGGCTGGCCCAATTTGTTCAATTGTCGTTGGTATTCCATCTCGGCGGCACGTTTTAAGTTGCCATACAAATCATCTGCTTTTACCTCAAGGTCATAGGCCTTCCATTTATCCGGATAGCCAATTTTTGGAGTAAACTTGCTCAATTTGTCCAACGCTTCTTTTTTGGTAGCATCACTCATCCAATCAAGTTCTTTGATACTTACCTCATAGGCCTTCAAAAGATTGTCGACCAAGGTTTCCATGCGCTGTTTCGCTTCCGGTGGAAAGTGTTTCTTCACATACACTTTTCCGACTACTTCTCCTAGGTTACCGCTAACCGAGGATACCCCTCGACGCCATAACGGGCGTTGTTCTTTGGTACCTCGAAGCTCCTTGCTATAAAATTCGAAATTTTGTTGATCAAGGGCAGCATTCAAACGTGACGCTTTCGCATCGATGACACTCCATTTTAGATAAGTTTTCCAAGTTTCTAAATCGGTAGCAGTAATAATTCCGTCTAATGCCTTGGTATAATCAAGCATTAAAACGCCTAATTTGTCTTGTTGATCCAAGCCCAACTCCTTCAAATAGCCTGTCCAGTTAAAATTCGGCATTACCCCTGGCAAAGTATTCACATCAAGCATATTATAAAGGCTTACCAAATCACGGGTTTTTTCCTTTTCCATATGTTTCTCCGCAAAAGAAGTCTCTAAAGCCATGATTTTCTTGGCAGCCCCTTCGCCATTGGGCAAACCGGCAAGATTATACATTTTAGCGATGTGCGCCACATACTTAGTTTTGATCTCTTCGGAACGCTCATCCGTTTTCAAGTAATATTCACGATCCGGCAATCCCAAACCACTTTGCCAGATATAGACCGTATAGATATCCGGGTTCTTAAAATCTTGGTATAAAAAGAGGTCTATCGGGGCATTGATACCATATTTACTGGCGTACCCAAAATATACGGCAAGGTCATCGTAACTATCGATCCCATTAATTTTATCGAACTCAGCTTTTAGCGGGGTGGTTCCCAATTCATTACGGCGTTCCATATTCATGTACGAAGCATAGAGATCTCCTACCTTCTGTTCATCACTTCCAGCAGCAAAATTACCGGCGGCAGATTCCTCGATAATCGCCTTTACTTTATCTTCTGATTCCTCATGTAAAATAGCCCCTATTCCAAAGGAGGATTTATCGGCCGGTATTTCGGTCGTTTTCATCCAACTTCCGTTTACATACTGTGTAAAATTATCACCGGGTTTCACTGTAGGGTCCATATTTTCGGTAAGGATTCCCGATTTCTGCGGTTTTTCCAATGCGATGGAGGTTCCTTCTTGGGCATACCCCTTACAACGGGCAAAGCCAAACATGACTAGCAGGCAAAGTAATACATTGCGTTGTTTTGTTTTCATTTTCCTATGGATTAAATGTGTTCTTTGGTTAGAAGGGATTCTTCCCATTTTGTTACAGGGCTTTTGTTAAACTTTTGAAATTTAACTCTTAGCTCTATGCCGTTCCCTTGCCAATAGGGTATTCTTCAGGAGCATGGCAATGGTCATGGGGCCAACCCCTCCCGGAACTGGAGTAATGAAAGAAGCCTTTTTACTCACATTCTTGAAATCGACATCTCCGGTGATATAGTAGCCTTTTGGCCTACTTTCATCGGGAACACGGGTAATTCCCACATCGATTACCACGGCATCATCCTTCACCATTTCGGCCTTTAAAAAGTTCGGAACCCCCAAAGCGGAGATTACAATATCGGCCTGGGAGATAATCTGCGTAATATTTTTAGTGTGGCTATGTGTCAAGGTGACGGTCGAGTTGCCCGGCCATCCTTTACGTCCCATTAAAATACTCATTGGGCGTCCCACAATATGGCTACGGCCAATTACCACCGTATGCTTCCCCTTTGTATCTACTTTATAACGCTCTAACAACTCTAAAATCCCAAAGGGTGTGGCAGGAATAAACGTACTCATATCCAAGGCCATTTTGCCAAAATTGGCAGGGTGAAACCCGTCTACATCCTTATCGGGATGTATTGCCATGATCACTTTTTGCGTATCGATTTGCTCGGGCAATGGGAGCTGTACGATAAACCCATCGATTGCATCATTGGCATTCAGTTCCTCAATTTTTTTCAAGAGTTCCAACTCAGAGGTAGTACTGGGCAATTGCACCAAGGTAGATTCAAAACCAACCCGCTCACAAGACCGTACCTTGCTCCCTACATAGGTAAGGCTCGCCCCGTCGCTCCCTACGATAACCGCAGCAAGATGTGGTACTTTTTCACCGCGTTCCTTCATCTTCGAAACCGTTTCCTTGATTTCTTCCTTAATCTGGTTCGATACTTTTTTTCCGTCTAGTATTTCCATTATAGTATTCAGTTGGCAGGTCCAGTTGGTGGTATTCTATACTCCAAACGTAGCCGGGTTAGTAATTATGCATAAAATTGGTTTGCCCATTCCATTGGTTTGTTCTCCCAAGGTCCTCTTTATTTCATCCCTTTCATACCGCCCATCATCTGCATCATTTTCTTGCCACCACCGCCTTGCATCATCTTCATCATTTTTCCCATTTGATCGAACTGTTTCAACAACTGGTTGACTTCTTGGATAGTTCTACCACTTCCCTTCGCAATTCGTTTTTTACGGCTTGCATTCAATTTAGATGGGGTCGAACGTTCATCTGGGGTCATTGAATGAATAATCGCCTCAATATGTTTAAAGGCGTCATCATCGATATCGAGGCCCTTAAGGGCTTTACCGGCGCCGGGAATCATTCCCATGAGGTCTTTGATGTTCCCCATTTTTTTAATCTGCTGAATCTGACTTAGAAAATCGTCAAAGCCAAACTTGTTCTTCGCTATTTTCTTTTGGATTTTTCGGGCCTCTTCTTCGTCGAATTGTTCTTGTGCCCGCTCAACCAAGGAAATTACATCTCCCATCCCGAGGATACGATCCGCCATTCGGGAAGGGTGGAATACATCTATCGCCTCCATCTTTTCCCCAGTACCAATAAATTTAATAGGCTTATCTACGACTGATTTAATCGAAATAGCAGCCCCACCGCGCGTATCACCATCCAATTTTGTGAGGATGACCCCGTCAAAATTCAAAATATCATTAAATGCCTTCGCTGTGTTCACTGCATCTTGCCCGGTCATTGAATCCACCACAAAAAGGGTCTCTTCGGGTTGTATGGCCTTGTGAATGTCCGATATCTCGTTCATCATCTTCTCATCAACTGCCAAGCGACCGGCGGTATCAATGATTACTACATTATGGCCATTCGCTTTGGCATGGGCAATTCCTGCTTGTGCTATGGCTACCGGATTTTTGTTCTCCCTATCTGAATATACCTCAACACTTATCTGCTCCCCTACTACATGTAACTGATCAATTGCTGCTGGGCGGTACACATCACAGGCAACCAATAATGGTTTTTTGCTTTTCTTCGTTTTTAAAAAATTGGCAAGCTTGCCCGAAAAAGTGGTCTTACCAGAACCTTGCAGACCCGACATGAGAATGATGGAGGGATTCCCTGATAGATTAACCCCTTCCGTTTCTCCTCCCATCAATTCGGTAAGCTCGTCTTTCACGATCTTCACCATCAACTGCCCTGGCTGTAAGGTGGTCAATACATTCTGGCCAAGGGCCTTTTCCTTGACCCTGTTGGTAAACTCCTTTGCTATCTTGAAATTGACGTCCGCATCCAAGAGCGCACGCCGCACTTCTTTGGTTGTCTCGGCAACATTAATTTCCGTTATTTGGCCATGCCCTTTTAGTACATGAAGGGCCTTATCGAGCTTTTCGCTTAAATTATCGAACATCGTCTTACTAAATTTTGAAGAAAAGCAAATTTAAGAATAAGGATGCGAACGAAGGGCGAATGGACTCAAAAAAATTATGGGATGAAACGCTTTTTTGGGGCTTTCGGAAAACGGGGCTTCAAAACAAAAAAGCGGCTATCAGTTGATAGCCGCTTTAAATGTGGGGCAAAAAAGGTGTGGGGTATATTTTCGATCGCCCCGTTAGCTAATCGCAATTTCTTTCAAATACCAATAATTCTTCCCCACGTTTAATTTCAAAACGGTCTTCGGCACACGAGATAACCGTCCACTCGCCAATATAATTGGCTACCTCAAGACTCAAATCATTAAAGCTAAGAACGCCTTGGTCTATGGACCAATTTCCTTCGTCAACGACCGTTTCGTTCGGATTTCGCACATGGATGTTCATGTTCGTAAAGTCCCATTTTAGGTACTCCAAAAAAGTTCCTTGTCCATTTGCGACCACCCATACACATTCCGATAGACTGCTGGTAATTTCCGCATCGGTACATTCCTTTCCCGAATCGCAAGCACTTTCCAAAATGATTCTGTTACCATCTCCTTTGAACAGCTTGATCTTGCTCTCGTCTATTTCATAAACAAACCATGTAAGGTTAAAATCGACCAGGTCTTCAAAGGCGAGCGTCAAAACAACGCGCCAATCTGTTATCTGAGTTTCCCAAGTTCCGGTAATAACACCCCCGGCCGGACCGGAAGCAGTGACCGTACCATCAGTTGCAAACTCCAACTTAAATGCTTCGTACTGTGCAGTTTGGGCTATATTGTCGCGACGTAGGTCTTTCACCCACCAAGGGCACTCTACCAACAAACTATCAAGCCGCTCCTTGGTAAAATCATCATCATTATAATCATCATCATCATCCTCGTCACAAACGTCTTTGAATCGATTGATGGTATCCGCTAGGGATTCATAGTCATTGATTGAAATTTTAGTGCCGTCAAAGGCCTCAAGTTCTATCGGAAAATCGATACCCACTAAATCTTGTTCTCCCAAACCTGCAAAGAACAAACGCATTTCACGATCACTGTTTACGGTAACTGTACCCGTTTGTTGTGAATTTATATTAAAGGTGAACATCGTAACGGGGTACACAATATCAACACATTCAATGTCTTCATCACCACCACCTTCAATACAATTGGCGGCCAATTCTCGTAATTCCTCAATATTATTGACGGTAACTTCGGCAAAGTCGGCCAAGGTGACCGTAATCGGGAAAATGATATCCAACAAATCGGAATCATCTTCGATAGCGTCAAAGATCTTTTCTATCAATTTTAAATCTTCCTTGGAATTAACGGTAATTTCGACCCCGCCTACTTCGACCGTATAGGGAAATCGAATATTAAAACAGCTAGAACCATCAATAATGTTGTCAAAAGAACCGTCATTGGAAACTGTTCTCTTGATCAATTGAGCCGTGGTGGAATTCGCCGCGACATTCGTTTCATTGTCCACTATAGGAGTGTCGTCACCGTCTGCTTGACAGGCGATAAAAGTGAAGGCTGTAACCAGTAGGCCAGTGTACAGCAGGGATTTAAAAAACTTTTTCATAATGATTTGGAATTTTTCGTTACTTCAATTCTAGAACAACCCACTTAAAAAACACCCTACCCACTTTTGCAACCTTTTTTAAAATATCTTTGGCCAACTTTGCGTTACTACACTGACGTAGTTCCCTTTAAAATGGGCGTTGGCAGATGTTAAAATAGTTTTTATATCTTAACACCCACTAGCGCGCTTTTTTTTGATTCAACCTTTAAAACCTCCCAATTGGAAGACACTATCCAAGACAATGTTTGTGAAGAATCGGTTTTCGGTACGATCTTCAAAGCTACATCAAAAACGGTTTTTAACTATATTTATTATAAGTTCGGCAATGAAGAAAAGGCCCATGACGCCGTTCAGGAGGCCTTTGTAAAGTTATGGGAGAATTGTGGTAAGGTGAGCCCGCAAAAGGCCAAGTCCTTTGTATATACGGTTGCCAATAACACCTACCTAAATGTAATCAAGGCCGAAAAGGTACGTTTGAAATATGCCGACAAACGGTTAAAGACTACGAACGAGTCTCCGGAGTATATTATGGAGGAAAACGAATTCAAGGAAAAGCTAGAACGCGCATTGAGCGATTTGCCAGAAAACCAACGAACCACCTTTCTATTGAATCGTATCGACGGAAAAAAGTATGCTGAAATTGCAGAAATGGAGGGAGTTAGCGTCAAAGCTATTGAAAAAAGGATGCACTTGGCACTAAAAAAATTACGGGAAAAGATCGATGGGATTTAAAAGGGACATTTTCGGGCGAACGATTACATTATATCGATGAATAGCCGACATATGCCCATTTTAGAGTTACATCCATCAAAAAGTAGGGTTTTTTACTAACTAGTTGTTATAAAGGGGATAAAGCTGCAGATTATGCAAGAGAATCATTTAGCAAAATGGCTCAATAATGAGCTGACCGAAGCGGAGCTGACGGAATTTAAAAAGTCCGAAGCGTATGCCACCTATGAGCGTATACGGCTTATGGCGGATTCGATGGAGGCACCGGAGTTCGATGTTGAACAGGCGTTGGCCGCTGTCCAAAACCAACGTACACTGAAGGATTCCAAAGTGGTTCGATTGTACCCTTTCAAGAAATTCTTGCGAGTTGCAGCGGCGATTGCCGTCTTAGTAACCGCTTCCTACTTCTATTTAAACACACTCGAAGAAAACGTACGTACCGCATATGCGGAGAATAAAGAAATTGTACTTCCAGACAATTCAGAAATCTTTTTAAATGCCGATTCTGAAATTGCCTATGATGAAAAGAATTGGAATCAGCAGCGCACTATTGAATTACAGGGCGAAGCCTTTTTCAAAGTAGCCAAGGGAAAACGTTTTACCGTTGAAACCGAAGCAGGTACGATTACCGTTTTGGGAACGCAGTTTAATGTGGAAAAACGAAAAGACTTTTTTGAAGTAAGCTGTTATGAAGGTTTGGTAAGTGTACTGTTCAATGGTACCGAAACCAAATTGCCTGCAGGCAGCTCTTTAATGGCCATCAATGGCAAAGTGGTAGAGGCGATGACCCCCACCACCGCAGTGCCGTCATGGATCAATAAGGAAAGTACGTTTAAGAGTATTCCCTTGCGATATGTACTTGATGAGTTTCAAAGACAGCACAATGTAATCGTAAGCACCGAAAACGTAGACCTTGATCAGTTATATACAGGTACCTTTAGCAATACCAACGCCGATTTGGCAATGAAGAGCATTAGTGTTCCTTCCCGAATAAAGTTTAAATTTGAGGGGAATAAAGTGCTATTCTATGCTGAGAATACCCCATAGGTCTTTTCTGATCTTTTCTTGCCTTCTGCTTTTCCTGACCGTGTTCCGTGCCCGGTCACAGGATAAGGAGTCGCGTATTTTTCTCAATAGCTATCTTCAAACACTTGAAACAAACCACAGTGTTAAGTTTTCCTATGTAGATGCAGATATCAGCGCTTTAAAAATCACCCTTCCCAAAAGCAACGAACTCTCCCAGATTCTGAAGGAGGTAGAAGCGCAAACACAACTATCTATTCAGAAGCTCGATAATCGCTACTATACCATAACCAAAAAAGAATTGATTGCCATTTGCGCCTTGGTATTCGATAATTTCAAAGAGAATACCCTCCCGGGCGCCACGGTAGAAGTCTTAAATACCGATTTTGCCATGGTAACCAATAGTGAAGGGTACTTTTCATTTCAAGACGTTCCCAGAGATGCCATACTTCAGATAAAATACGTGGGGTACAAGACACTCTTCGTGAAGGCATCGGAATTGATCGGGCGTACCCCATGCAAGACCTTGTTGTTAGCCTCTTTTTATCAACAATTGGAAGAAGTGGTCGTCTATAAATTCTTAACCACCGGTCTTATAAAACAAGCAGATGCCAGTATTTTATTGAATACGGGCGAGTTTGGTATTCTCCCCGGAAGTATCGAACCAGATGTCTTACAGAGAATACAGGCTTTGCCGGGTGTTAAAAGTATTGACGAAACGGTCTCCGATATCAATATTCGGGGGGGCAGCAACGATCAGAACCTATTACTCTGGGATGGCATCAAAATGTATCAGTCCGGTCACTTCTTCGGATTAATTTCGGCCTTTAACCCTTACCTAACCGAAGATGTGCAGTTAATAAAGAACGGTGCAAGTGCCGCCTATGGGGACGGGGTGAGCGGAATCATAGATATGCGTACCAAAGATACTATTGAAGAGACATTCTTTGGCGGGGCGGGCTTTAATCTTATCAGCGGGGATGTATATGCACAGGTGCCGTTGGGCAGCAAACTTGCCTTGCAAATTTCAGGACGACGCTCGATGACCGATCTTATAGATACCCCTACCTATAACGAATTCTCCAGCAGGGCATTCCAAGATAGCCCGGCTATAGAGCAAGACACCGATTTCTATTTCTATGATTTCTCGGGGAAGCTCCTATACGATATCGATCAAAAGCACCGACTGCGGCTTAACTATATTGCCATTGCCAACCAGCTAAATTATTCCGAGCTAAATTCGGAAACCAATGAGGCCACCAATAGCCGACTCAATCAGAAAAATGATTCTTTTGGCGGTACTTTCAGTAGTGCGTGGAGCGATCGGTTTAGCAGTACGGCGAACCTATATCATACCCGCTATACCCTGGATGCCGACAACGTTTTCCCCGACCCCCAACAGCAATTAGTGCAAGTCAATAAGGTAAAAGAAACGGGACTTAAACTGACCACCACTTTAAAATTGGCAGATGACTTGTCATGGCTGAACGGGTATCAACTTACCGAAACAGGTATTACCAACCAAGCCTTTGTAACGCAACCTCCTTTTGAAAGCGATGTAAAAAGAATTATGCGGGGCCATGCGATCTTTTCCGAAGTTAGTTACCGATCTCCTGATCGCAAACTGTTTGGCCGCGGCGGACTACGATTCAACTATTTCCAGAATCCTGAACTGTTTCAAAAACGTATTTTGGAACCTAGACTTACCGTAAGCTACACCCTGGCAAGGGGTCTTAAAGCCATTGCCCAGGGAGAATTCAAAAGCCAGACGACCAACCAAGTAATCGACTTGGAGCAAAATTTTCTCGGGGTAGAAAAGCGACGGTGGATCATCGCCGATGGGGAAGATCTTCCCATTACCACCAGCAAGCAAGGTGCAATCGGCATCAACTACGACCAAAAACAATTGTATGTGGGCCTGGAAGCCTTTTTCAAGGAGGTGAAAGGGGTAAGCACGGCAACCCAAGGGTTCCAAAATCAAAACCAGTTTAATGGGGAAATCGGGCAGTACGATGTAAAAGGAGTTGAATTTCTTATTAACAAGAAAACAGACGATTATAGTATTTGGGGTAGTTATACCTATAATTTTAATAGCTACTATTTCCCTACCACAATACCACAGGAATTCCCGAACAATCTAGATGTACGGCACACGGCCACCTTGGCGGCAACCTATACCAACGGCCCCTTAAAACTAAGCCTTGGTATGAACTATCGCAGCGGCAAACCTTTTACCGAACCATCGGCAGAAGACCCTATCGACAACTCAGTGTTTCCCAGCCGTATTGTATTTGCCGGTGCCAATAGCAGTAGACTCCCCGACTACCTACGCGCAGATTTTTCTGCAGTGTACGATTTTGAACTCATAGCCGGAATAGATGCCTCCGTCGGCGCTTCCGTCCTGAATTTCACCGATAGAAGAAACGTTTTTAATACCTATTACCGACTTAGCACCGAAGATGAAATTGAAAAAATCGAAAGTACCTCCTTGGGCCTTACTCCGAACTTTAGTTTTCGTGTTCGTTTTTGATCTTGGTTCAATATAAAAGCTCTAATTTTTACCGTGTACCTCAAATTTATCTTCCAACGCATTTACTACAACATCCAAGCAGACACTGTTTGAGCCTTGTAGTAAAATAACATCTTTGCTTTTTACTTCATTTGTCAGGAAATTAGCGGCCAAATTAGAATTCTCAAAATGATTCCAAAATTCAATTCTACTTTCTTTACCAATAAATTTGGCAAATTTTCCCACGGTCAATAAAATATCGATTTTACCTTTTAATTCGGAAATAACTTTTCCTATATGGGAATGCGCCTCTTGACTATGGGAACCCAGCTCTAACATCTCACCAATAACAGCAACCGTTCTCTTACCTCTTTGGGTAAGCTCAGAAATGGTATAAAGCGAAGCTTTGATCGAGTCGGGCGCCGCGTTGTAAGTACTATCCAATACTAAAGCACCATTCTTAAGAAACGAAACGACCCCCCTTTTTTCGGGAGCTCTAAAAGTGCTGATTTGCCTTGCGATATCCTCCTGATCCATGCCCATTTCTAGCGCAATGGCGTACCCAATCGCCGCATTAAAAACGTGGTGCCTGCCAACACAATTCGCCATCGCAATCGACAGGCCGTTCAATTTAAAACTTGGGTTTGCTTTTTCGTTTAACTGAATGTCGCTAATTTTTATATCGGCGCCGCTACCTTCACCAAAAGAAATTGTTTTACAGTTGGCGAATTCCTTCACGTACTCATAGAAATCATCATCTTTGTTAAGAATAGCTACTGCCCCATAATCCATTCCCTCAAATATTTCCGCCTTTGATCGTGCTATATTTTCCCTTGTTTTAAGTGTTTCGATGTGGGACATTCCTATGTTTGTAATCGCGGCGAACTGTGGACGTGCAATTTTGGACAAATAGTTGATTTGATTTTGGTTTCTCATTCCAAACTCCACAACAGAACATTCATGCTCCGTTTCTAAACGCAACAATTCTATAGGGACCCCTAATTGGTTGTTAAAGTTTTTACGACTTTTATGTGTTTTATATTTGGCTTCCAAAATATGGGCAACAAGTTCTTTAGTGGTTGTTTTTCCAACGCTTCCAGTAATGGCAACCACTGGTATATTCAACCTACAACGCCATATTCGTGCTAAATCGCCCAAGGCGGCTTCTGTTGAAGGAACAATAATTTGAGGTATTTTGACACCCCTGACCTCTTTTTCAACTATCGCAGCAACTGCTCCCCGTTTTTCAGCCTCCTGCACAAAATCATGACCATCGGCCCTTTCCCCTTGTAAGGCAACGAACAGGGTCTGCTCTGCCACTTCCTGGGACCGTTGGGTTACATGAAATATGTATGCAAATGGAGAAATTTCCTGATTTGACCTTCCTCCAATGGCGACTACAGCTTCAAATAATGGTATCGTTATCATTTTTATATGTTAAACAATCCTAGTTGATTTTATAACCAAACTATACAATATCATGAGCTGATAAAAGTGCGAAGTAATAAGTGGTAAAAAGGATTCAATAAAAGTCAAAAAACAAATTTTTTGGAAAAAAGTTTCCCAACCAGACAATAGAACGTTACCACATATGAACCACGAAATGCGCCTGGGCCGGTAATTGATCCGCATTTGGTAGAGGAGCTAAAAATAACCTTTAAGGTTTTTCAATATACTCGGGACAATCGATCCGAATATCGGTAGGGCGCAATACTGTCTGTAGTAAACTGCAATAATCGGATTTGTTCTTTTTGTCATAAAACTTACAACCATAACAGGTGCGTTGCACACTCAAGATACCCGTTTTGTGCAATTGATAAATAAATCGGCTGAGTGTTCCGAAAAGGTTTTGTAACTCTTGGGCATCTATCTGAAATTGTGCTCGCATCGGGTCGGCAAAATTCTCGGTACGTTTTACCATTTCCTTTCCGGCATCGGATAGAAAAACGGTATAACTACGACTATCGGTTCCTGAGAAATCCTTTAGGACAAGACCCTTTTTCAGTAAGACACGAACCGCATCACTTATGGTAGGCTTGGTGACATTGAATTCCTTGGCCAAATGGCTCACATTGCAAATTTCGGGTTTGTGGTAGGCGATAAATAATAATAGTTGAATTTGGATCGGACTCAACCCCAACTGTTTGGCCTTGTCCCACAACAACACCTTAAACGCTTCCGAAATACGTTCAAGGCCGGCAACGACCTTCCCCGAAAGATCCTCGTTTTGTCTGCTAGGGTCAAATATTGATGTGTCCATATAAAAAGCCTGTCGAAATTGGCTTCGACAGGCTAAAGTTAGTTATCCTAATCAAATTAGTCACAATTTTCTATTTCCAGAATATCAAAACCCGTTTGAACAATGCGCCTAATGACTTCCTTCGGGGCCTTTTCGATATGACAAAAATTGCATTCTCTCGAAGATAGGTCGGCGTTCACAAATTCTTTACTTGACAGGTAGGCTTTGCCAAAAGCAATTACACTGCTTTCCGTCGTGTCGGAGGGTACTAAAATGTCAAAATGCATGATTCTGCCATCGGACCGTTTTACATAGGTATCCCATACAGCTACTTTCATACGCTTACTTAACCGTAAAGGGTACTGATAAATCACCACTGGCTATCGCGAACACCTCATAGACTCCCAAGAGCGGCAGGTCCTCTTTGCTTCCGTTTACCTGCATAAAAGCGGTTACCCCATCGTATGTAAAATCTGTTTGATGATTGATCCGATAATCGGGTACTACCACTCTAATGGTATTTTCCTTTGTAATTACCTGAAACCCTGGAGAGTCCATATACATGGGCATACCCGGGTTTGTGGGCGGTAGTACCACCGTGGTATCGGTTTCTTCGAACTGTTTTACAGACAATCCACCGGCTACCCGCGTATCTTCGATAAGCAATACCCAATGCGGGTGCCAAACGACTCCGTCATTGTCAAAGCTGCTATCATTGTTCTCATCCCAAAGCGGGGTATCATCAAAATCGGGATGCGAGGTCAACGCCAGGGCAACAATCCCCGCGGTATCTCCAAAACCCACATCGGTAGATTTTAAAGTCGTGGGAAATACATATCCCAATACCGGGGCTCCATCGAGCTGGCCCACCGGGGTCGGAGTCGTTTTTCCCGCGGTCCCCTTTACCCGTATTTCCCATACCGTCGAGGCGATTTCCTCGTGATGCACGACCACCACTTCTTGAATCGAAAAGGCATCGGAACGGTACCCGCTTTGCTGGGCACAAGAGCTGGTAAAAACACTTGTAAATAGTGTTGTAATTCCTAGTAGTATCGTTGTTTTCATTTTGTTTGATTTAAAAGTTAGGAATCTTTTTTTAGATAGGACTCCTAACTTTATGATTTAAAAAAATTAGCCTTTTACAGCCTCTATGGCAGCACCGAAATTTAGGTGTAATACCTGTCCGTTGGGCGTTAGCAACGCCGGTACCGATTGTACACCGGCATTCTCGGCCTCTGCAATACGCGTACGCTCTTCTCCGATATGCACCACCTCGACCTGTTCGGCTCCGATCAAAGAAATGATTTCATGTTCGGCACTAATGCATACGGGGCAACCCGCATGGTAAAAAATAGATTTTTCCATAATACTTCTGTTTTAAGTTAAACAATCATTATTGTACAAATATAGTAAGGATTCCTAACTATATAATTTGTTTATCATCATTTTTTCTTATCGCATCGCTCCAAAAATTGATAATCGTGTGTTTCCCTATCGAAATTCAAACTTTAGCATGCTCTTTACGATTCCGTAAAGCTCTGGAAAGTCTGCTCTAAACTTTGTTGGGGTCTCCACATAATTCTCGACGGCGACCGAGAAGAACTCCTGTGGATTGGTCATGCCATACTCCCTAAAATAACAGGTTGTTTCTAGCTGCCCCCGAAAACCATCGAGTGTCAAAA
Organism: uncultured Flavobacteriaceae bacterium; assembly: GCA_947500385.1. Lineage (GTDB taxonomy): Bacteria > Bacteroidota > Bacteroidia > Flavobacteriales > Flavobacteriaceae > Pelagihabitans. The sequence goes on from CANMSA010000001.1 coordinate 599,517, forward strand.
GTGTTTTAATTCTTTTAAAGCCCACCCTGAATTTAAGTGCCTCCCAAGAACCTTTTCGCTTCATTTCATGGCTCAACGCGTGGGCAAACTCATGCATTGCCAGGTTAATATTGTCGTTCGGAATTTTAAAACCTTCCCATAACTTTTCTGCCGAGAAGACCACTGTTTTAAAAAAGGGATTGTACTCGCCAAAATGATGCCTACGACCAATTCTGGAATAGTATTGTGAAGGATATACAATGATACGTAATAGGGAACGGCGCATTTTATAGTTCTTAAGCCCCAAGGTCATCAAGACGATACTGCCACTTAAAATCAATTTAATATCCCCTTGCCGTGCGACATCCCCATAGAAAACGAACTTCTTTCGACTTAAGAACCATTGTATACGTTCCTCGCACTTCTTCTTTAATAGGTGTGGTAGCTTTCGGTATACCGGAAAATTGTCGAACAATACCTGTCGATCCGCCTCGGTCAGCGGTTTTAGTTTTACAAACGGATTGAACTGCATCAAGCCTATTGCATAATAAATGATATACAATAGTTGACAAACGATATAGAGTCCCGCAAGAATCGCAAAGATCTTTGGTCCGAACATACAGTGTAAGAACTTAGAAAAGCGAAATTAATTGTAAACAATCGTTGTGCTACATTCTTTCGGGCACCTGAATGCCCAATAAATGAAAGGCAGATTGCACGACGTCCCCTACTTTTTTGGCCAGTTGCACTCGAAACGATTTTCGGGGAGTATCGGTTTCTCCCAGAATGGATACCTGCTGATAAAATGAATTAAACCCTTTTACCAAATCATATGTATAATTTGCTACCAATGCCGGACTATACTGCTCAGCGGCCAGCTGCACGGTCTCGGGGAACTGTTGCAGTTGTTTTAACATTTCTTTTTCCTTGGGATGAAGTTCCACTTCGGTATCCGCAGCAATCATTGGTACCTCCAAACTACCCGCTTTGCGTAAGATTGATTGAATACGGGCATAGGTATATTGTATAAAAGGTCCTGTATTTCCCTGAAAATCGACCGACTCTTCCGGATCGAACAGAATGCGTTTTTTGGGGTCTACCTTTAAAATATAATATTTTAAAGCACCCAAACCGATCATCTTGTACAAATGTTGTTTTTCGGTTTCGGAGTACGCTTCCAACTTGCCCAATTCTTCGGCAATGGCAGCGGCGGTCTGGGTCATGTCTACCATCAGATCATCGGCATCGACCACTGTACCCTCCCTACTCTTCATTTTTCCGCTTGGAAGATCTACCATTCCATAACTCAAATGATGTAGTTTTTCTGCCCACGAAAAGCCCAGCTTTTTAAGAATCAGAAAGAGCACTTTAAAGTGATAATCCTGTTCGTTGCCCACGGTATATACCATGCCTCCAATATCGGGATAGTCTTTTACACGTTGAATAGCGGTGCCTATATCTTGGGTCATATAAACCGCTGTACCGTCTGCCCGTAGCACAATTTTTTCATCCAGCCCCTCATCGGTCAAATCGATCCATACACTGCCATCCTCTTTTTTATAGAAAACCCCTTTTTCCAAACCATCGGCCACAACATCTTTCCCTAACAAATAGGTATCGCTTTCGTAATAGAGTTGGTCAAAATCTACACCCAAATTCTGGTAGGTGACATCAAAGCCCTCATATACCCAGCCATTCATTTTTTTCCAAAGGGCGACCACTGCTTCGTCTCCTGCTTCCCATTGCAGTAGCATTGCTTGTGCTTCCTGTAAAATAGGTGCCTGTTTTTCCGCTACTTTAACATCTATACCGTCAGCAACCAACTTTGCAATCTCTTCTTTGTACTTTTTATCAAAAGCCACATAGTAATTCCCTACAAGTTTATCCCCCTTTAAACCCGTACTTTCAGGGGTTTCCCCATTCCCAAATCGCTGCCAGGCGACCATGCTTTTACAAATATGGATGCCCCGATCATTGATTATTTGTGTTTTATACACCTTTTTGCCCGCCGCTTTTAAGATCTCGGCCACCGAATACCCCAAGAGATTGTTTCGTATATGTCCCAGATGCAGGGGTTTGTTGGTATTGGGAGAAGAATACTCGACCATGACCGCCTCGGAATCGGCCGGTGACACATATCCAAAATTTTCCTGTAATCGGATTCCATTAAAAAAGGTTAGATAGTAGGCGTCGGAAATTACCAGGTTCAAAAAACCCTTGATTACATTGAAATTTACGATCTCGGGTACTGCTTCCACCAAAAATTCCCCGATCTGTTCCCCGATCTGAACCGGGTTTCCTTTTACAAAACGAAGCATCGGAAAAACCACTACCGTAATATCCCCTTCAAAGTCTTTTCGCGTCGGTTGAAACTCTACCGTAGGCAAGCTTACTTCAAACAAAGACGACACGGCCTTTTTTACCTCGGTTTCCAATGTGTTTTGTATGTTCATCTATTCGTCATTTATAAGGGTGCAAAACTAATCATTTTTTATGCTTTTACAGCTGTACGGACGGGAATGCCCCGCTTTTCATTAACTTTATAAAAAAGAATTGCTGCCGTAGCATGTCCCTGCATCCCCTCCCGTGTTGGCATCATTGCCGACGTGGAAAACGGGATTCATGCAACTCAAGGGAATAGATGCATGGTGAGACGCACACGGAATAGCAATCAAACTTGGGCAATAACAATAAGCATGCTGGTAAACGTATCGTATACTAATAAGGAGATTACCAGAAAGGTGGACACCGCGGTCGGTAAACCCTTTCCATTAAAAGACCGTTGGAAGATGGGCGGCATTGGTTCCCCCAAGTTGTTCATTACCGAAACCAGTGTCGAAATTCATTCCCTTTTGATTCTCGATAACAAGGTAAACTCGTGTAATATCGAAATACGCCCCAAAGGTATCATTCTACGTTTTCGTTCCTTGTTGGAGACCTACGCGCTGGTTATCCCCTATTACAAGCTAACCGTGTACAAGGGTGACTTTGCCGTGTATTCGGTCTATCGAGACCATCATTTTATCAAGGTTCGGGCGGACACCAAGGCCATTCAAAAGTTTTTTAGAAAACTATTAGACTATAAAGCAGACAGCGCGCCAACTTCCATCGAAGACTTATAGCCTATGAACAAAAATGAACAGCCCAAAATCGTTGTCAAAAAAGACCGTTTTGACCATATTATAGAAACTATCGGCACCACGGTAATGTGGTTGCTATTGCTGCTTCCATTTGTTTATTGGGATCGGCTACCTGACGAAATACCGGTACATTTCAATGCAAAAGGCAAGGCGGACGGTTATGGAAATAAAAGCACCCTGTTCCTGCTGCCCGTGCTTGGGGCGGGATTGTATCTGGGCCTTAGGTATGTGACGAAATACCCGCATTGTTACAATTACCCTGGCCAAGTAACCCTTCACAATGCCAAACAGTACTATACGGTTGCAACTAAAATGATACGTTTGCTAGCCGTGGTAATCGTCATCACATTTAGTTACATTTTATTAGCTTCCATACAGACAGCACTGGGAAATTTATCCGGTTTGGGAAGCTGGTTCTTACCAAGTTTGGGAATAAGTATTCTATTGTCTTTCCTATATGCCGGTTGGGTGGGGAACAATTACCAAACGACATGAAAATACTCCTCACCGGCGCCAACGGATACATTGGCATGCGCCTTCTTCCCCAACTGCTAGCACTTGGCCACCAAGTCGTCTGTACGGTGCGGGACGCGGAACGACTATCGGTCGATGCCGAAACCAGGTCACTGATAGAAATCATCGAAATAGACTTCTTAAAAGAAATGGTCCCCGGGCTGCTTCCTTCGGACATTGATGCCGCCTATTTTCTCATTCATTCCATGAGTTCCTCTACCAAAGAGTTTGATGCGATGGAATCGGCTACCGCCCATAACTTTAACAAGTATCTGGCCAAAACCCATGCAAAGCAAGTTATCTACCTCAGCGGTATTGCCAATGAAGAAAACCTTTCCAAACACCTTTGGTCCCGTAAAAATGTAGAGGAAATCCTATCACAGGGCAGCTTTTCCCTTAGCGTACTTCGTGCCGGTATTATTGTGGGATCGGGCAGTTCTTCTTTTGAGATTATTCGAGATCTCTGTGAAAAATTACCCTTTATGATCACGCCCAAATGGGTACTTACAAGAACACAACCGATCGCCATTCGAGATGTGATGCATTTTCTAACGGGCGTTTTAGGGAATAAGCAGGCCTATGGTTCATTCGACATTGCCGGACCAAATGTATTGAGCTACAAACAAATGATGCAACAATATGCCAAGGCGCGAGGCTTTAAAAACTGGATCGTTACGGTGCCGGTCATGACTCCCAAGCTATCCTCCTATTGGTTGTATTTTGTGACTTCTACCTCCTATAAATTGGCCATGAACTTAGTGGACAGTATGAAAATAGAAGTGGTTGCCAAAGACAATCGGCTACAGCAATTATTGAACATCAAAACACATACGTATGCAGAAGCAATTGATATGGCCTTTAAAAAAATAGCACAAAACCTAGTGGTTAGTAGTTGGAAAGACAGTATGGTAAGTGGACGTTTTAATAAAGACCTTGGCAAGTACATCCAAGTACCTAAATATGGCGTTTTAAAAGATGAACAACAATTGCTTGTATCGGAACCTGATCGTGTGCTGAACAATATTTGGCGGATCGGGGGCGACAACGGTTGGTACTATGGCAATTGGTTATGGAAGATCCGCGGATTACTGGACAAGGCAATCGGCGGGGTGGGGCTTAGAAGAGGGCGTACACATCCCGATAAACTATTTCCCGGTGATTCCTTGGACTTTTGGCGGGTGCTTTTGGCCGATAAAAAGGAAAAGCGGTTGTTATTGTTTGCAGAAATGAGGCTGCCGGGTGAAGCGTGGCTCGAGTTTAAAATCGATAAAGACAATGTACTACATCAGACCGCTACTTTTAGGCCCCGTGGACTTAGAGGGCGTTTGTATTGGTACAGTATAGTACCCTTACATTACTTTATTTTTGGGGGAATGATACGCAATATTGCCAGGGCGAAGTAATGTTTAGATGATTGCGTACCTATTGTTTTGGAAGTGCCTTCCACTCTTGCCATGTTTGAAATGATGGCCGTGGGTTTCCTTCCCCGTCCAATAAACCATTGTCTCGCCACACCTTCAAAATGTCGGGCGGATTCTGCGTTTTTTCGCATAAGCCATCATAATCGCGGTATACAAACCAAACCAAAAACTCGGCATCCAGCGCGTTGCACGCTTCGAAAAGCTTGGTTAAGTATTGTTCTTGCCACTCCTCCGTACCCCTTACCCGCACTCCGAGGTTCTCAATAACCAAATCTTCGGCACAAAAGCCCGTTTCCGAAATGGCAAAAGGCTTTGCGGTATCTAAATTCCTAAAATCGTTTAACCAAGAGGTTGCGAACAGTTGTGGGTTCGCATCTCTCTGAAGATCGGTATAGTCTAAAAAAGGATAGGTGCTCATAGCAATAAAATCAGAGTACTCTAGCAACATCTTGGATGTTTCCAACAACTCTGAATGTGAATTCTCAAACGACCTGTCCTGTAAAGTCAAAAAAATCGGAAGGTCGGGATAGGCCATTTTTAAGGAGGCATAGGTAGCTTGGGCCAAGGTCAGAAACTGCGTAAAAGCAATCCGATCTTTTAGGAAAGTCGCATTGGTTTCAATTGCGTAGGCAAAATAATCGGGCTGCACCGCATCAATAATACGCTTGCAATATTTTTCATAGGCTACTATTACATCCGCATCGTCGAAACTTTTACCTTCCCAAAAATCCGGTAAATCACGATGACTTCCCTCATTGTTCCAGTACCCGGCCAATTCCTTTCGGTTTTGCTGGGTCGGCGTTGCCGTCAATAAAACTTTGGTCCCGGGTTGCAGTCCTGTTTTGGTTCCGTTCAAGGTATTTTGAACTTCTGTAGGGAAAGGTGTACCGTTCAACGCCTCGTCCCACGGAACCCCATGATCTAAATGGTTTAAGAAGATATCCCCATTGGCGGCAACTTCCTCATAGGTATCCAACTGTGCGGCTACGGTAAGATCATACGGAAAAGCCGTAAATCCCATGGTAAAAGAACGGGTCGCTTGCACCTCTTCGACAACGGGCTCATTGTCATTCGAACAGCCAAAAAAAATCCCCAATCCTATAAGTAAACACTTGAATTTCATTACCATAGACCTATAGCATGATAACGTAGGCAGGAAGGTCTATATTGTGGGTAATTAAAAGCTACTATTCATTTGTACCATAGGGTTGGATACCAAAACCTTATCGGCATTTAAGGGGTCTAATGAATCTATTTTTCTTTTGGCAAAAACACTTCCGCCATCATACAGCGGGCACTGCCGCCCCCACATGTCTCGATGGTATCGAGCGGACTATGAATAATCGTAGCGCTTTTTTCGATGGCGGCTATTTGATCGGGTCGCAAGCTCTTGAACGCCGCAGTGCTCATTACCATAAATCGCCGATCATTTTCACCATATACTTGTAGCATGTTACCCGCAAACCGATGCATTTGTTCATCTGTTATGGCAATCACCTCTTTACCATCACCTTTTAAATGTTTTATGACTTGGGCGCGTTCCTTCTTGTCATCGATCGCATCAAGGTTAATGACCGCAAACTCTTCTGCCATCGCCATCATTACATTGGTATGGTAAATGGGAAGTCGCTCCCCATTCACGGTCTGGTTGGCTGTAAAAATAACGGGGAAACAGTCGAAATCTTCACAAAATTCAATGAACAGTTCTTCATGCGCACGCTCAGACAACGCACAATAGGCTTTCTGGTGTACCCTATCTTTTAAGATACTCCCCGTGCCTTCTAAAAACACTCCTTCTTGTTCAGCAGCCGTATAGTCCATCACATTATCGATCCGAAAACCCTTGGCTTCCAAAATTTCCAAGATATCCTCTCTCCGTTCATTTCTACGATTCTCGGCAAACATCGGGTAAACGACCACGGTACCATTGGCATGAAACGAAATCCAATTGTTTGGAAAAATAGAATCGGGGGTATCGGGTTCTTCGGTATCGTCTACCACAACCACTGTTACCCCATTCGCCTTTAACTTTTCTACAAAGGCATCAAACTCCGCCTGCGCCAAGGAGTTTACCTCTTGCTGTTTGATTGCCAAGTTCTCTTGAAAATAATTGTTCACCGCTGTTTGTTCGTTCATGCGAAATCGTACGGGGCGAACCATTAGAATGGTGTTGGTAATTTGCATTTCTATTCTCCTTTAAAAACAATAAATGAATTTGGGCAGCTATTTTTGCGATGGCTAAAATATGCTTTTTTAGACTGCGTATTGAATAGAATTACAGAAAAAAAACACACTTTTAAAATAAGTAGTAGCTTGCAAGTTTTAAACCACTTTTGAGCAAAATCATGAAAGGAGAAACACAGCTGAAAGAATTGATACGAGGAATGAAACCCAGCTTGCGTTCAGCCCCTTATGTATTCGCAACTATGGCGTCTACCGAACAGATTCAACGTTCCGATATTATTGGAGAATTTAAGGAAGAGGAAGGAATTACCGTTATTCTTGCACAGCAAAAAGCCGATGCTTTGCGAATACCGTATGACTTTGTTGCTGCCTGGATTACCCTCACCGTTCATTCGTCGTTATCGGCACATGGTTTAACGGCCGCTTTTTCAACTGCGCTTGCTTCGCATAAGATAAGCTGCAATGTGATTGCCGGGTATTATCACGATCACCTATTTGTCCCCTATGATGAGGGAGAAAGGGCCTTAACAGTATTGAAGGCGTTGGCCAAAGCCGACTAAAAGAACTTGGAAATGGCAATTCGAAGAAAACTATCATCTTGAAAGTTTGACAAAATAAATTCATTTTCGGCTATGGAGTTGAAGACACGTGCTTCTATCTCCACCGTCCAAGTACTACCAAAGCGTCGGGAAGCCTCTAAGCTGAAAATTTTACTACTTGAATCCAAGTCCGATAGTCCTCCTATCAAGAAAGACGTATCGGCCGTGTCATTTAAGGCGATACGACTCCCAAAAAACACATCGTTTTGCAATGCATTCAAGGCCAATTCATCTCGCTCATCATAGCTGTATTCCCCTAGAATTCCAATATCGAGCCCATTCCCATCGATATTGCCAAAGGTATATTCCAAACCGGCGGCCAATGCAAAAAAGTCTTGGGCATCCGCTTGCCGATATATCGATTCCAATTTCCAGAGAAAGGCACTATGGGTCAGCTGCAGTTCTAGGCCTGTCTGGTGGATTACTGGATAAAAAGCATTGATATTCCCTAGGGCATCAAATGCAAACAAAGGTTCTCTGCCATTGCCATAAAAATGGGACACCGCCACGTCTACAATACCAAAGTAGTGCTTCCACCGAACCGCCACGTCCTGCCGCCATTCTTCAGCCCCGCTTTCATATAGCAGGTCATCCTGATTTAATACGGTACCAAAACGCAGCCGCCCCGTTTCTCCCGCAAAAGTCCGTTTGCGATGGTACGGCAGGTAAAATAAATCAAAGGTCCCGATTTTATTGGTTATCCAACTGAACTGCACCATGGGTTGTCCCAATTTTTCTTCTCCGTCAAAAGTTTCCACGGCATCGGTCTGGTTGATGATATCTACCAAATGGTTGCTTTCCGCAACACCCCAATACACTTTTTTGAATCCTGCGCTCACTTCCCAATTCCCTTTGGCCTTTTGGTAGTATAGCTCACGAATATCCCAATGGGTGCGCTCATCATCTCTGTCGACCCTTACAAAACCTTGAAAATTGATGCTTTCATATCCTTTGTTCCAGGTGGCGGTATAGGCGGGTTTGAAGGCAATGGACGGATAATGGTTTGCCTGTTCCTCAAAACGGGCCGCTTCAAAAAAATACCGATACTCCCCCGCTATTTCGAGTTCAACTTCATGCGTTACCTTTGGTTTCGATTCCGTTTCTTGAGAATGCAGCCACGGTGTTCCCAAAAGACACAACACCCCCCATACCATGCTCGTTTTCATATCATCTTATTTAAAAAAGCCGGACCGAAAAACTAGAACACTACAATTTCTAGTTTAAAACACTCACACTAACCAACATCGTATCGGCCCGACCTTTGTCAATTACTTGCCTGCCCGCTGTAAGGCTACCTGTGAAAAATCATCTTCGGAATATGTCACATTAAAGTCGTAGCCCTCAAATTGCAACAGGGTTTCTTTGTTACTTTGATGGTTCACCATCTTCAAGGTACCGGCACGCCAGAATTTATCTTTGTATAATTTGTAATTACTATACGTCAGTGTTTTTAACAGGGCATTCTTTCGGTCATAGAATTCTACTTTTTCCAATCGATATCCCTTGTCTTTATTATAAGATACAATGCGTCTGGTATATCCGGATTTTGGATCTACGGGATCTTGTTCTACCAATAAGAGACCATTCTTTTCCTCCAAAAATGTATAGCTATATTTTTCCACCTCCTGGGAAGAAAGATCTTCATAGGCAAATTCACTACCCACAAAGGGGCCCGATTTATTGTTCGAGGAAATTCGTTTCACTCTTTTGATAGAGGGAAGATATAGCCATTGATCATCTGACCCCACCTTATGGGTATAGGTAAGCGTCGCAGTCCCCTTTACATCTTTGGGGCTGTTGAAGGCTATCAGCGATTTGTCGCCGTCTACGGTCAGCTCCAAGGTCTTGGTGGTCATGGTTCGTTCACTCGTTTGACCGTTTTTATTTTTTAGGATCATTTTGAGTTCTACAGTAGAACCACCAAACCCGAGATCGGCCTGCTCTGCCGCTTTGGCAATCTCTAGTCCTTTCTCCTGCGCCGTTTGCGCTGATACCAAGCTGAATGTTAAAAATGCGGCTATTGTAAAGATGGATGTTTTCATGATATTATTGTTTAAGTTTTAATCGCGTTTATTTTTCAAGTTTTAAAGCTGTTTCGGTCGCGTTCTGTGTCACGGGTACCTCGCCTTTTTTGCTAGATAATATGAGCAAGGCCGGCAGCAATAAAAAATCAATGATCAAAGCGGCCAAGATGATAATCACGGTAATACGGGCCATATAACTGTTTAGGGCGAACGAAGAGGTAGACAGCACCACAAAACCCGATAGCAACACCAAAGTAGTCGTCACCAACGCACGGCCCACCGTCTCAAAAGCATACACAACCGCTTGCTTTGCATCGTACCCCAGCTCCCTGCGGGCGCGCAAGAACTTGCTCATAAAATGTACCGTGTCATCTACGATAATTCCTAAGGTCATCCCAAAAACAATCACCATTCCCGTATTGATCTGCCCTTTGTACAGCGCCCATACTCCAAAACCGACCAAGACCGGCGTTACATTGGGTATGATACTCAACATTCCCAACTTAAAGCTTTGTAAGGCAAGCATCAACACCAGAGAGATTAGGATCAATGCTATAATATTGCCATTGAACATACTATCGGCCTGTCGAAACCCAAGTTTGGAAAACATCATGGTGGGGCTTACCCCGATTGCATGCATGGGTTCATCGGCATTGGTTCGCAACCACTCTTCCGCCCTTGCAGAAAAGGCGATCATTTCCGCACTGGAAATATTCTTTAAAGTAGTCGTTACCCGTGTTTCGGACTTGTCTACGTTGATCTGGTTGTTCAAATCGAGCCCAAAGGGGAGGGAAAGCTCATATAACAAAAGAAACTGAGCGGCTTCTTCCCTATTATCAGGTACCCGATAGTAGGCTTCGTCATCGCCATGCATCGAACGATTAACCCTACGGGCCACCTCGCTAAAGGCATTTACATGCACCACTTCCGGTTGTTCGTTCAGCCAGTCTTCAAATTCATTGAGCTTGCTGAGATAGGCCGGATTGTTTATCCCGCCACTTTCACCACTGCCTATGGAGAATTCCACATTGTAAAAACCGGTAAGATTATCATTGATAAAATCACTGTCGCGTCTGAACTCTACGGAATTATCGAAGTACTCCACGAACTCATCGTTAAACACATTCAGCGTGGCCAAATAGGTAAGTCCCGAAATAATTACCAGGGACACTACCGTCAGCCGAATGGGTTGCCTGGTCACAAAGAGGCCCAACTTGGTGTAGAGATCGCTCTTTTTCTCGGTACGCTCTTCCGCTTTTTTCTTCCAAAGGGGAAAGATGGCCATAAGGGCCGGTAAGGTGGTGGTAGAGTATAAAAAGGCCATGGTCATCCCGAATGCCGTAATATTCCCTAAATCCCAAAAAGGCGGCACATCTCCAAAATTCATTGTCAGGAAACCGATTACGGTGGTTAAACTGGTAATCAAGACCGGCATAAAATTAAGGCGCATACTTTCTACCAGGGCTTCTTTCTTGCTCATCCCATTCTTTCGGGATTTTTGAAGCATGGTGATCAGAATATGGATACTGTCGGCTACGGCCAACGTAAGGATCATGGTAGGAAATACCGAAGAAGGTGGGGTAAGTTTGATATCATTAAGCCCAATAAAACCGACCGCACTCAGTATTGAAAACAACACTACTACCAAGGTAGCAATGGTTGCGAAGAAGTTTCGTGTCAACAAAAAGGTTACCAGCACCACGATCAATAACATGATACCGATAAGCGCCAAATCGCTCTGCGAAGATTCAAAAAAGGCCGTATTCAAGGGTACCAAGCCGGTTGTATAGACCTCGAACTGTGGATGGTTCTTCTTAAACTCAGCTACCATTTTTCGAGTGGCCACCGTAACTTCAGGAATCTCGGTGGCACTGTCGATACCTGGCAGACGAAGGGTTACATTGATGGCGGTAACACTGCCCGTCTCATTAATGATCCGGTGTAAAAGCAACGGCTCTTTCAACGCCTTTGCCTTTATCTCCTTTATTTCGGCTACCGTTTTAGTTCCAGATTCATAGGACAGATCATCCACATACAGATCATCCCCAACGGCACTGGTATGTTGAAAATTGGTAACGGCATCTACTCTGGAAGAGTAGGGCGTGTTCCATGCACTGGCCGTTAATTCCTCAATGGCCACCAAGTTCGCTTTTGTAAAAACCTCGCCGTCTTTAGGGGCCAAAACAATGACAATATTATCATCTTTTGTATACTTTTCCTGGAGCGCATCAAAAGCCTCCAATTCCGGATTGGATTCGCTAAAAAAGACATGATAATCCCCATCGAAGGCCATTTTTCCTTGAGACGCCAACCCAATGGCCAATAAGGCGGTCAGCAATAGCACCGGCCATTTAAATCTGATTACGAATTCGGCCCATTTCCTGGCAAAGTTGTTGAAAGATTCCCCCGTTTTTTTTAATGCATTCATAGTTATTAGGTTTACTAGTTGACCAGTCGACTACCAAAAGACCGGTATGTGATGTAATTTGTATTTACTATTATGAGACGTCTCATAAAATCAGAAATGGACACTTTTTGTTTTTTTATTTAATAGATGACCGGTCGTCTATTAAATAAGCACTGTTATTCCGCCGTCTCGTTTTCCTTACGCATGTACCAATTGAATCGTCTTTTATGCCGTGTCGAAAAAAATTATCGAAACAACATGGTCCTTACCATGTTCACAAAATTATCGATCGGATAACTACTTTTCATCTCTTTCATGGTGGTCATGGCCCCTTTTCCTGCATCTTCAAAGAAAGCGACCAGGTCCGCGGCGTTCAAATCGGGGTTTACGTCTCCATCTTCCTGTGCTTCCATGACCACCTCGGTAATCTCCCTTTGCACAATCGTCTCTTTTTTCAGAATAGCGTTCCGAATATTTTCATTGTGTTCGGCCATCTCATTTCCGATATTACAGGCCAAACAACCCATTTTGAAATCCATTTCGTTCTTCAGTACTTCATATCGATAGTTATGAAAAGCCAACAATCGTTCTTTTGCCGAAACCTCTTTGTTTCCAAGTATCTCCCTTGCAGGACCAAACTGGGCTTCAAAATACATTTCGATGGATTTGATAACAAAATCCTCCTTACTTTCAAAGTAAAAATAAAATGACCCTTTGGGAACTCCCGCAGCATTTACAATGTCATTTACACTGGTGGCATTATATCCCTTTGACCATAGCAAAGCCATACCTTTTTCCAAAAGGGCATCCGCTTTTACCTCGTGCTTTAACGTCTTTGGCATTTGTTTCTACTGAAGTTCAAAAATATGACCACTCGTCTAGTTTACCAACTATTTGGGTGTTAAAATTTTCCCATAACCCCGTAAACAATTTATAATCAAATAGATACATCATATTTTCAAATTGAAAACGGTCATGAACAAGGGCTACGCACGTACCAAGGGAAGCGTACTACAGCGCAAAAGGCCTTCCTGTTTTGAAATTTCGGCATAGGGTATTTCCTCTACAACAAAACCTTGCTCTCGCAACCAGTTGTTCAAACGTGTAAATGTACGTTCTGACACCACTACTTCCGGAGAAATGGAAAATACGTTGCTGAACATGGCGTACATTTCATCGGAGGTTATTTCGAATACATTTTCTTTCCCAAAGAAATCGACCAACCACTGATATTCCGATTCGACCAGAAAGCCGTTTTTATGTAGTATTGCCTTCCCTTTTCCCAACGGTTGAAAACAACAATCTAAGTGAAGTGCATTCTCCCGGGCATTCTTCGATTTTCGCAGTTCAAAGGCCTTTACGGTCTTATGAGGAAACTGTTGGGTAAGAAACGCCACTGCTTCCGCATTGGTGCGTGCCGTTATATGTTCCGGGTAATCGGCCGCCGTATAGGTGCCTACAAAAATATAATCGTTCCAAGGCATGACATCTCCTCCTTCTACATGAACCGCTTCCGGAGGGTGCAGTATGTGGGCTGGATCAATATATTCCAAAACGTGTAGGATCGCTTCGAATTCTTTCTCCCTATCGGGTAAAATATTGGCTTTGATCAGTTTATTTTCGATTACAAAGGCAATATCCCTGGAAAAGATTTGGTTGCAATCTTTCAAAACATCCGGTCGAAATACCTCGACCCCATATTTTGTCAATACTTCCACAAAGGCGCTCATTTCCCGTACCATATCCTTTTCCACAGGATAGGTCCCCGCCAAAATATGTTCCAGCGATTTTGGGTCGTACGCTTCTTCCGCTGTCGGCACCGGGCCACAACTCTCAGCGGTTCCTAAAACCACTGCCTTCAAGGTTGAAATTTCGTCGTTGATATTCAAATGGAGCATGGGCAAAATTTTGGCAAAGATAGCATTGTTCCCGCGGGTAAAAAAAATGCCCTTTCAACTTTCTGAAAGGGCATCTCTACTTTATCTTCTGCCGTTATCGTTTGTCTACTTCAACAAAACTACGGTAGTTCGCTCCTGTATATACTTGTCTGGGACGACCGATCGGTTCATTGTTCAAGCGCATTTCCCTCCATTGGGCAATCCACCCGGGAAGTCTTCCCAGGGCAAACATCACCGTGAACATTTCGGTAGGTATCCCCAAGGCCCGGTATATGATACCAGAGTAAAAATCCACATTCGGATAGAGCTTTCGATCCACAAAATAAGGATCTTCCAATGCTTCTTTTTCAAGCCCTTTTGCAATATCTAAAATAGGATCTTCGATTCCCAAATCGGCCAACACCTCATCTGCCGCAACTTTGATAATCTTTGCTCTCGGGTCGAAGTTTTTGTATACCCGGTGTCCAAAGCCCATTAGCCGAAAAGGATCGCTCTTATCTTTTGCCTTGGCCATATATTTCTTTGTATCCCCGCCATCCGATTCTATGGCCTCCAACATTTCAAGTACCGCCTGGTTGGCACCGCCATGCAAGGGGCCCCATAATGCCGAAATTCCGGCAGAAAGAGAGGCGAACAGGCCTGCGTGTGAGGAACCCACGATGCGCACGGTCGAAGTAGAACAATTTTGCTCATGATCTGCATGCAAGATCAAAAGTTTGTCCAACGCTTCGATAACGATTTCATTCTTTTGGTAAGGCTGTGTCGGTTTTTTAAACATCATCTTATGGATGTTTTCTACATAACCCAAACTGTCATCTCCATAATCAAGCGGAAGTCCTTTCTTTTTCCGCATGGTCCACGCCACCAGGACTGGAAATTTACCTAAAATTCGAACAATTGCATGGTACATGGCCTTTTCCGAAGAAACATCTACGGTGGATGGGTTAAAGGCAATCAACGCACTGGTCAAGGACGAGAGTACTCCCATTGGATGGGCCGATTTTGGAAAACTATCCAGAATCTTCTTCATCTCCTCGTCTACATGCGATTCCTCCTTGATGTCGGCATGGAACTTAACCAGCTGTTCTTTGTTCGGCAATTCTCCAAAAATCAACAAATAGGCTACCTCTAAAAAATCGGCTTTCTCCGCGAGTTCCTCAATGGAATAACCGCGATATCTGAGCACACCCTTTTCCCCATCTAAAAAGGTAATCGCACTCTTACAGGAACCTGTATTTTTATAACCGGGATCTATGGTGGTGATACCTCCTGTTGCGGAGCGTAAGGCTTTAATATCGATGGCAAGCTCTTCTTCAGAGCCCATTATCACTGGAAATTCGTATTTCTGACCGTTATATTCTAAAGTAGCTTTGTCTGTCATTTGTAGTAATTACTTAATTTTAAAGTGAATTGTAAATTTAAGAAAAACAAGGGACGTTAACAATTTAGTCTTGGTATTTAGGCATTAATTAACGGCGGCTGATACGATAGAAGAATATTATAACAAATACAGCTGTTTATAGTAGTTCGTCACCGATTTTTCCCATGTAAATCTCATTTTTTTTGCCGCCGACCGAATGCGTTCCCATTTCTTTGGATCATTCTTAAAGACATCCAAGGCCAGGTCGAAACTTTTGAGCATATTCCGTATTTTTTCATCGTAGGTATCCCCGTCGAAGGTAAAGCCCGTTTTCATATGTTCCACTGTGTCTATGAGTCCACCCGTATGATGCACTAAACAGGGGTTTCCGTTCCGCATTGCAAGCATCTGACTAATTCCGCAGGGTTCAAATAAGCTTGGCATAAAATACAGATTCGATTCTAGGTAAATAGAGTCTATCAAGTCTTCCGATTGCCCGTTCGTAAATATAAAATTCTGATGTGCATGGCTCATTTCCCTAAAAAGTGCCTCATATTCGGGAGCGCCCGTGCCCAATAGCATGAAGATACCATCTACTTCGTCGAGCTTTTTTAGGATACTTACGAAGGCCTCCGGGGACCGTTTGAAAAAGTAAAACTTTTGTTCCGTTAAACGCGCTACACTCGAGACAATGAACTTGGGTTGTTTGGTCACATACTGCATCACTTTCTCCCCGGTATGCGCCAAAAAATCGGCTTTGTACTTTTTAGATTCTTCTTGTAACCATCGAAACAAGGCCTTTACCGTATTCCGATATAGTTTACCGGTATCGGCTACCCTAATGTTCCCATAGTTGCAGCCATTTAAAATTCCATAAAGACGCCCCTCATTCTCTGCCTTCAGCAAGTCTTTTTCCAAACCCTCGCCTCCAATAAACTCGGGTGGCGAACTGGGTTTTAGCACGTCTTCTTTATAGGAGGGGGAAACGGTATGAACGGCATCGGCAAGGCGAATACCCACTGCCATTAAATTCACGCAATCTTGGTAGCGATAATCCATCAACGCTTTCTCGTCATAGTCGATTTCGGGAAACCATGTTTTTAAGGAAGAATAATTGTTTTCAAAGGGGCGAATGCCCTGTATCGCCAAATTATGGATACTATACACGTATCGCATCTGTTTGAGCGACTTATAGGTCGGGTGGTACTTCTTCAAGAACAACACCAAGCTTGAGTGCCAGTCATGCATATGCACCACGTCTAGTTTCCCAAAGGCTTCCTTTTTCAAAGCTTCGGCAACGGCGGTGCAAAATATAAAGTACTTTATGGCATC
The DNA here is from genome assembly GCA_947500385.1 of uncultured Flavobacteriaceae bacterium. Classification (GTDB taxonomy): domain Bacteria; phylum Bacteroidota; class Bacteroidia; order Flavobacteriales; family Flavobacteriaceae; genus Pelagihabitans. The sequence goes on from CANMSA010000001.1 coordinate 616,374, forward strand.
GGTATAGAAGGGCTCGGTAGGATCATTGTGATAAATGTGTGCAATATCGCCTTCTTCTATCTCAGGATGGTGTATTGCATAATGGTGAACATTTTTAAATTCTTTCTTCGGTATGACCTCATACAAGTCTGCCGTATAGGTAGTACCGCGCAAAGGAAAATTAAGATGGGTCTTAAAGGTCCCATTTTGATGCAATCTACCATAGGAGGGTACCACTACATGTACCTTATCTCCCATAGCTGAAATCTGTCTTGGTACATCGCGCACTACATCGCCCATACCCCCGGCCTTGCAATCTGGAATCGCATCATTTTCGGCAGCAACAAAAAGAAAATTGTTCATCTTAATTTAGTGTATTGAGTACGTTACAAGATATTCAAATTATTCTTACAAAATAAGCTCCTATCACTAAAAAACCCCTTCAATCACCACAAGGGACTGAAAAGGTTTTTTAGTGACATTCAAGTAAGGTTTACTTAACCTTAAAAGCTTTTTCTTGCGGATAGTATGCCGTTTCCCCCAACTCTTCCTCGATTCGAAGTAATTGATTGTACTTGGCCATTCTGTCGGAACGTGAAGCCGAACCTGTTTTGATTTGCCCGGTATTCAATGCGACCGCCAAATCTGCAATGGTATTGTCCTCGGTCTCTCCTGAACGATGGGACATCACAGAGGTATAGCCTGCATTTTTTGCCATATTTACGGCGGCAATTGTTTCGGTCAACGTCCCAATTTGATTCACCTTGATCAAAATTGAATTGGCGATTCCGTTTTCAATTCCCCTAGACAATCGTTCTACATTGGTTACGAATAAATCATCTCCTACCAATTGTACTTTATCCCCCACCTTATCGGTCAGGGCTTTCCAACCATCCCAATCATTTTCATCCATGCCGTCCTCAATTGAAATAATCGGGTACTTTTCGGACAAGTCGGCCAGGTACTGGGCTTGCTCTTCAGAGCTGCGCACCATCCCCTTATCGCCTTCAAATTTGGTATAATCGTATTTCCCGTCCACAAAAAATTCCGCTGCAGCGCAATCCAATGCGATCATGACATCGTCCCCTAGTTTGTACCCCGCCTTTTCAACTGCTTTTGCAATGGTATCCAACGCATCTTCGGTACCTCCTTCCAAGTTGGGAGCGAACCCACCTTCATCACCGACAGCGGTGCTTAGTCCTCTATCGTGCAACACCTTCTTTAGGTTGTGAAAAATCTCGGTACCCATTTGCATGGAATGGGAAAAACTTTTTGCTTTCACCGGCATTACCATAAACTCTTGAAAGGCGATGGGCGCATCTGAGTGTGATCCCCCGTTGATGATATTCATCATTGGCACGGGCAGTGTATTGGCGCTCACACCACCAACATAGCGAAACAAGGATAAGCCCAATTCGTTGGCCGCCGCTTTCGCAACCGCGAGCGACACCCCTAAAATAGCATTGGCACCTAGTTTTGATTTATTCGGAGTACCGTCAAGATCGATCATTACCTGATCTACCAAATTCTGTTCAAAGACAGACATTCCTAAAATCTCCTCTGCAATTGCATTGTTTACGTTGGCCACGGCCTTGCTTACCCCTTTGCCCATAAAAGTGTCTCCTCCATCTCGCAATTCTACCGCTTCATGTTCTCCCGTAGAAGCTCCCGAAGGTACGGCCGCCCTTCCCATAACGCCATTCTCGGTTATAACATCTACCTCTACCGTTGGGTTTCCTCTAGAATCTAAAATCTGCCTTGCATGAACACTAAGAATGATACTCATTTGTTATTTTTTTACAGTTGTTTTTAAAAAGGGCAAAGATACAAAACCATGGCCTCACAAAGGCCAGCGTAAATGTGATATTACCGCATATATAACACTAATTTAATGTACTAGGCAGATGCTGTAGCAACCGATTTGATCATATCAAAAAACTGGTCGAACAGGTATTCGGCATCATGTGGTCCGGGACTGGCCTCCGGATGGTACTGCACAGAAAATACATTCTTACCCTTTACCCGCATTCCTGCAACCGTTTGATCATTCAGGTGCACATGGGTTATCTCTAAATTTTCATTGGCCTCGGTCTCCTCTTTATTGATGGCAAAACCGTGATTTTGAGAAGTAATCTCCCCTTTCCCTGTCAAAAGATTCAAAATGGGGTGGTTGATACCACGATGGCCATTATGCATTTTATAGGTTGAAATACCATTCGCGAGCGCGATTACCTGGTGGCCCAAACAAATACCGAATACCGGAATGTCCGTTTCTATCATTTTTTTTGCGGTTGCAATCGCATCCGTCAATGGTTCTGGATCTCCAGGACCATTTGAGATAAAATACCCATCTGGATTAAAAGCGGCCATCTCCTCAAATGAAGTATTATAAGGAAACACTTTGATGTACGCTCCTCTCTTTTCCAAATTTCGTAATATATTCTTCTTGATCCCGATATCCAAAGCGGCAATTCGGTAGTCGGCATTCTCATCTCCTACGAAATAGGATTCTTGGGTAGACACTTTGGAGGCCAGCTCCAAGCCCTCCATACTGGGAACCTCCGCGAGCTGCTTTTTCAATTCTTCAATTTTATCCACCTCTGTAGAAATAACGGCATTCATGGCACCATGATCTCGTATATAGCTTACCAAGGCCCTTGTATCAACGTCAGAGATCGCCAACAACTTATTTTCCTCTAAAAAGGTTTCCAAACTGGCATCGGCGCTTGGTCTCGAATATTCATAACTGAAGTTGCGGCAGATCAAACCGGCAATTTTAATCGATTCGGATTCCACCTCTTCTTTATTCGTACCGTAGTTCCCGATATGGGCATTGGTGGTCACCATTAACTGGCCAAAATAAGAGGGATCCGTAAAAATCTCCTGATACCCGGTAGTCCCCGTATTGAAACATACCTCTCCAAAAGAGGTGCCCTCTTTGTCTCCTACTGCCTTCCCATAAAAAATAGTGCCATCGGCCAACAATAACAACGCTTTTTTTCTTACTTGATACTTCATTTTCCTTGCTCTTCTTTTTGATTAAAACTATTCTAGATCTTTACTTTCTACTTCGGATACTTCCGCCGTGGGTCGGTTGACCCCGGCTTAAAAACGGAACCCGCTTTCCACGACACAAAAAAACATAAAAAAAGGATAAGCTTTTAGGCTTATCCTTTTTAAATTATTATTATTTATCGACATCTTACTCTTCTGAATCATCAGCTTTTGCTTCTGTGTCGTTTTGAGATTCCGTTTTCGCTTCTGTGGCCACTGGTGGTGTTTGTGCCTTCTTGGCGCCTCCTCTTCTACTTCTTCGTGTAGTTTTCTTCTTGGCCTTCTCTGCGTTGTACAGCTCGTTAAAGTCAACAAGTTCGATCATCGCCATATCGGCGTTATCCCCCAAACGGTTACCCAGTTTAATAATTCTGGTATATCCACCTGGTCTATCACCGACTTTTTCGGCTACTACACTGAACAACTCGGAAACGGCATACTTGTCTCGAAGGTTTTTAAAAACGATACGCCGATTGTGCGTTCCCTTCTCGGTCGTCTGATTGTTCTCTACCTTTGATTTTGTAATCAAAGGCTCTACGAATTGCTTCAAAGCTTTTGCCTTGGCAACTGTCGTATTTATTCGCTTGTGTTCTATTAGGGAACAGGCCATATTGGCCAACATCGCTTTTCTATGCGCTGTTTTTCTTCCCAAATGATTGACTTTTTTACCGTGTCTCATTTTTCTTATTATTGACTTCCTTGTCCGGGACGCTCCCTTCTAATAGAAGTAATTTATTAGTCTTTGTCTAATTTGTATTTTGAAAGGTCCATGCCGAAGCTCAAGCCCTTATTGATTACCAATTCTTCCAACTCGGTCAATGACTTTTTACCAAAGTTTCTGAATTTCATCAAATCGTTTTTGTTGAAAGATACCAAATCTCCCAAGGTATCGACCTCTGCAGCTTTCAAACAGTTCAACGCACGTACCGAAAGATCCATATCGACTAGTTTTGTCTTCAACAACTGTCGCATGTGCAATGATTCCTCATCATAGGTCTCTGTCTGTGCAATTTCATCGGCCTCCAAGGTAATACGTTCGTCAGAGAACAACATGAAGTGGTGGATCAATACTTTTGCAGCCTCGGTCAATGCGTCTTTTGGGTGAATAGAACCATCGGTCTCGATTTCGAATACCAATTTTTCATAATCGGTCTTCTGCTCCACCCTAAAGTTTTCAATGCTATATTTTACGTTTTTTATTGGAGTAAAGATCGAGTCAACCGCGACAGTGCCCAAAGGCATGCCCGATTTTTTGTTCTCCTCAGCGGGAACGTACCCACGTCCTTTATCCAACGTAATCTCCATATTGATGCTCACTTTGGCATCCATATTACAAATCACCAAATCTGGATTCAATACTTGGTAACCTGAGATAAATTTCTGAAAGTCACCCGCGGTCATTTGATTTTTACCACTCACCGAAATCGAAACAGTCTCTGCTTCCGAATCATCTATCTGTTTTTTAAAACGAACTTGTTTTAGGTTCAAGATGATTTCGGTAACATCTTCGACTACTCCCGGAATCACAGAGAACTCATGCTCCACGGTATCTATTCGAACAGAAGTAATGGCATGGCCTTCCAAGGCGGAAAGCAATACCCTTCTTAATGCGTTCCCAACAGTTAATCCATAACCTGGTTCCAAAGGGCGGAATTCAAACTTCCCTTTGAAATCAGAGGAATCGATCATTATTACTTTATCGGGTTTCTGAAAATTAAATAATGCCATAATTAGGATCCGTGTTGGTTTATTTTGAGTATAACTCGACGATTAATTGTTCTTTGATATTCTCCGGAATCTGCATACGCTCTGGAATCGAAACATAGGTACCTTCCATTTTTTCAGAATTCCATGTAATCCATTCGTACACTCTGTTGTTCGCAGCTAATGCATCCCCGATAGTCTGTAACGACTTTGACTTTTCACGTACGCCTACCACATCCCCAGCTTTAAGGCTGTAGGAGGGAATGTTGACCAACTCCCCGTTTACGGTGATATGTCTGTGAGAAACCAATTGTCTGGCGCCCCTTCTAGAGGTAGAGATTCCCATTCTGAATACTACATTATCCAATCGAGATTCACATAATTGCAACAGCACCTCACCAGTAACACCTTTGCTACGGTTCGCCTTTGCGAATAAGTTTCTGAATTGCTTTTCCAAAATACCATAGCTGTATTTTGCTTTTTGCTTTTCCATCAACTGTACAGAATATTCCGATTGTTTTCCACGACGTCTGCTTTGGCCGTGCTGTCCGGGAGGATAGCTCTTCTTTTCGAAGGCTTTGTCGTCTCCATAGATCGCCTCGCCAAATTTACGAGCGATTTTACTTGTTGGTCCTGTATATCTTGCCATTTTCTTATAGTTTGAAGTGTGATTATGAATTAAGGCTTATCCTTCGATAATCGTTCACTACACTTCGGTTGAAATATAAATTGAATATTAAACTCTTCTTCTCTTTGGAGGTCTACACCCATTGTGCGGCATTGGAGTTACATCGATGATTTCGGTAACTTCGATACCAGAATTGTGAATAGAACGTATTGCGGATTCCCTTCCATTACCAGGACCCTTCACATATACCTTTACTTTTCGCAATCCGGCTTCATGCGCTACTTTTGCACAATCTTCCGCGGCTATTTGCGCAGCATAGGGAGTGTTCTTTTTAGAACCTCTAAATCCCATTTTGCCGGCAGACGACCATGAAATTACATCTCCCTTTTTGTTGGTCAAGGAAATGATGATGTTGTTGAAAGATGCAGTAACGTGTGCCTCACCGACAGATTCGATGATTACTTTACGCTTCTTTGTCGCTTTTGCATTTGACTTTGCCATATTCTACTAGTGTTTAGTACTTCGTGCCATTTGTATGGTGATCGATACGCTTGCATCTTTAACACCATTCAAGACCCATCGCTACTACTTATTTAGTTGCCTTCTTTTTGTTGGCTACGGTTTTTCTTTTTCCTTTTCGCGTTCTAGAGTTATTCTTAGTACGTTGTCCTCTTAAAGGCAAACCAGATCTATGACGAATACCTCGGTAACATCCGATATCCATTAAACGCTTAATGTTCAATTGTGTCTCGGAACGCAATTCCCCTTCAATGGTATAGGAACCCGCAGCCTCACGAATACGACCGATCTCTTCATCGTTCCAGTCAGACACTTTTGTATCCTCACTTACCTTTGCGGTTGCCAAAATTTCTTTGGCCCTGCTTTTACCGATGCCGAAGATGTAGGTCAAGGCAATGACGCCTCTTTTCTGTTTTGGTATATCAATACCTGCAATTCTTGCCATAATTATCCTTGTCTTTGTTTGAATCTAGGATTCTTTTTGTTGATTACATACAACCTGCCCTTTCTGCGAACAATCTTGCAGTCGGCACTCCTTTTCTTAACTGATGCTCTAACTTTCATCTTTGTTTCTTAATATCTATAAGTAATTCTAGCCTTGGATAAGTCATACGGACTCATCTCCAATTTCACCTTATCGCCAGGAAGCAGTTTGATGTAATGCATACGCATTTTTCCAGAGATGTGTGCCGTAACTACGTGCCCATTCTCTAACTCTACGCGAAACATTGCGTTGGACAATGCCTCGATGATACTTCCATCCTGTTCTATTGCTGCCTGTTTAGCCATAAATTATGCTACTTTTCTGTTTTTACCTGTCTTCATGAGACCATCATAATGCCTATTCAACAAATATGCATTTACCTGTTGCACGGTATCGATCGCAACACCCACCATAATTAAGAGGGAGGTACCACCGTAAAATAATGCCCATCCTGCCTGTATGCCCAACAACTTTACCGCTACTGCCGGCAACACCGCCAACAATGCCAAAAAGATGGAACCCGGCAATGTAATAAGGGACATAATCTTATCCAGGAAATCTCCTGTTTCCTTTCCCGGTCGAATACCTGGTATAAAACCACCACTGCGTTTTAAATCATCGGCCATTTTATTGGTCGGTACCGTAATCGCGGTATAGAAATAGGTGAAGATGATAATCAAGAAGGCAAACAACAAGTTATACGCCCATCCAAAAATATCACTGAACTGAACCTGAATCCATTGTCCGGCCGCCGTGTCATCAAATGCCCCACCAATTAGGCCGGGCACGAACATGATCGCCTGTGCAAAAATGATAGGCATTACCCCCGAAGCATTTAACTTCAACGGAATATACTGTCGCGACCCCATGACGTTTTTCTCATACCCTCCCGAGGCGGTTCTGCGTGCATACTGTACCGGTATCTGTCTTGTAGCCATTACCAGCAGTACACTTGCCAAGATTACCAAAAACCAGATAATCACCTCGACCAACATAAACATAAGGCCACCTGTATTGTTCGCCGTTCTGGAAACAAACTCCTGAACAAAAGACTGTGGCATTGTCGCGATGATCCCGATCATGATCAGCAATGAAATACCATTTCCGATTCCTTTGTCCGTTATTTTTTCTCCCAACCACATGGCCACCACACAACCGGTTACCAAAATGATTACCGAAGGCACCATAAAGTTAAGTCCCTTTCCAAGAACAAACGCAGTATCTGGCACTCCAAAAGCCTCTAAACCATATAAATAAGCCGGCGCCTGTACAATACAGATACCGATGGTCAACCATCGGGTAATTTGGTTGATCGTCTTCCGGCCACTCTCGCCTTCTTTCTGTAGCTTCTGCAAATAAGGAATGGCAATTCCCATCAACTGCACCACGATCGAAGCGGAGATATAGGGCATGATACCCAATGCAAAAATAGAAGCGTTTGAAAACGCTCCTCCCGTGAAGGCATTTAGAAGACCAAATATCCCCTGATCCGTTCCATCGGCAAGTGAACCTAACTGTGTGGAATCGATCCCTGGCAATACAATCTGGCAACCAAAACGGTATACCAATAGCAGCCCCAAGGTAATGAGGATTCTATTTCTAAGTTCTTCTATCTTCCAAATATTGGAAATGGTCTCGAAAAAGTTCTTCATAGTATATTTCGCTTACAAACTTATAGCCTCACCTCCGGCAGCCTCGATAGCCGCTTTTGCACTGGCCGTAAATTTATGTGCAGTCACTTTAAGTGCTGCTTTTAGCTCGCCACCACCCAATATTTTCACTAGGTCGTTCTTGCGCGCCAATCTGTTCTCGATCAAATCTTCAAAAGCTACCGCATCTTTCACCGCTTTCTTGTCAACAAGCTCTTGCAGTTTATCCAGGTTGATTCCCTGATATTCCTTTCTATTGATATTGGTAAAACCAAACTTGGGTACACGTCTCTGCAAAGGCATTTGCCCACCTTCGAATCCGATTTTCTTAGAATAACCCGATCTAGATTTAGCACCTTTATGCCCTCTGGTAGCCGTACCACCTTTCCCGGAGCCTTGTCCTCTACCTACGATTTTTCCCGCTCTGTTGGCAGCTCCTTCGGCTGGCTTCAAATTGCTTAAATTCATCTCAACAATATGTATTAAGCCTCTTCGGTAGAGACTAAGTGTTTAACTTTATCTATCATTCCGAGAATATTGGGAGTAGCTTCATGCTCTACTTCCTGACCGATTCTCTTTAAACCCAACGCTGTTAAGGTTCTTTTTTGGTTCTGCAGTTTTTTGATACTACTTCGAACCTGCTTTACTTTAATCTTTGCCATCTTTCTTTAGTATTAAGTACTAAGCAGTTTGTAATCGTTAAATTTCCTACTGAATACTATTTACTTTATACTGTATACTACAATTATCCTTTAAAAACTTTTTCCAAAGATACACCTCTTTGACGAGCTACCGTACCGGCATCTCTCAATTGAAGCAATGCATCGAAAGTCGCTTTTACCACATTGTGTGGATTCGAAGAACCTTGGGATTTTGACAATACATCATGCACCCCCACTGATTCTAAAACCGACCGTACGGCACCACCGGCAATTACACCTGTACCATGTGAAGCTGGTTGAATATACACCCGAGCCCCACCAAATTTTCCTTTCTGCTCATGTGGCAGCGTATGACCGTTCAACGGGATTCGAATAAGGTTCTTTTTAGCATCTTCGATCGCCTTTGCTATCGCCGTTGCCACCTCTTTTGATTTACCAAGACCGTGGCCTACCACTCCATGCTCATCACCCACAACAACAATGGCGGAAAAACCAAAGGCCCTACCCCCTTTTGTTACTTTGGTAACACGCTGTACACCTACCAATTTGTCTTTTAGATCTAAACCTCCCGGTTTAACAGTCTCTACGTTTTTATATTTCTGGTACATAAATTTTATTTAGAATTGAAGTCCTGCTTCCCTTGCGCCTTCGGCCAATGCCTTTACTCTTCCATGATACAAATTACCTCCTCGATCGAAGGCAACTTTATCGATACCGGCTTTCTTCGCCTTTTCAGCTACCGCCTTACCGACGAGGTTCGCAATCTCGCTCTTGGTTCCTTTCTCCTTTGCCAAATCCTTGTCTCTTGATGAAACCGCCAACAAGGTAGTCCCCTCCTGGTCATTGATGATCTGCGCATATATTTCACTGTTGCTTCGGAATATAGACAACCTCGGACGTGCTTCGGTACCAAAGGAAACTTTTCTGATCCTTTTTCTAATTCTAGCTTTTCTTTGAATCTTAGATAATGCCATACTACTATTATTAAGCTGATTTACCTGCTTTTCTTCTCAATTCTTCACCCACAAACTTAACTCCTTTTCCTTTGTATGGTTCAGGCTTGCGGAACGAACGTATTTTCGCCGCAATATGCCCCACCAACTGCTTATCGTGAGAAGTAAGCTTTACAATCGGATTTTTCCCTTTTTCCGAAATCGTCTCCACTTTTACTTCTGGAGCCAATTCAAAAACGATGTTGTGGGAGAAACCGAGCGCCAAGTCTAATTTTTGCCCTTGGTTGCTTGCTCTATACCCAACACCAACCAATTCTAATTCCTTGGTCCATCCTTTGGATACACCTTCCACCATATTCAAGATCAACGAGCGGTATAGACCGTGTTTTGATTTATGTTCCTTTGAATCGGAAGGTCTTGTCACCAACACCTCACCGTCTTCCACTTTCACCTCAACTCCCGAGAATTCTTGTTTTAACTCTCCCAATTTACCTTTTACGGTAAGTATGTTATCCTTTACATCAATGGTAACCCCCTCAGGGATTGCAATCGGATTATTACCTATTCTAGACATTTTCTACTTCTTTCTTTCGATTAGTATACGTAACACAATACTTCGCCGCCAACGTTCTCTCTTTTCGCCTGCTTACTTGTCATTACCCCATGAGAGGTTGAAACAATTGCAATACCAAGCCCGTTAAGTACTCTTGGAAGCGTAGCAGAACCAGTATACTTTCGTAGACCAGGCTTACTTACGCGTTGAATTTTTCTGATTACGGGTTCTTTGGTGGCCCGGTCGTATTTCAAGGCGATCTTAATCGTGCCCTGTACCTTGTCCTCTTCGAATTTGTAGCTTAGAATATAGCCTTGGTCGAACAAAATCTTGGTAATCTCTTTTTTAACATTGGAAGCAGGGATTTCAACCACCCTGTGTCCCGCTCTACTGGCGTTTCTAACCCTTGTTAAATAATCTGCAATAGTATCTGTAACCATTTTTATTAAATTCGGTAACGGTTTTTAGCAAAGTGCTAAACCTGAAACCAGTTGTTCAATTTTTTTTACCAGCTGGCCTTTTTAACTCCGGGAATCAACCCTTTGTTGGCCATTTCCCTGAACATTACCCTTGAGATTCCAAAAGTTCTCATATATCCTTTTGGTCTTCCGGTAAGTTTGCAGCGATTGTGCATACGAATCGGAGAGGCGTTTTTTGGAAGTTTTTGCAAACCTTCATAATCACCGGCCTCTTTCAAAGCCTTGCGTTTCTCAGCATATTTTGCAACTGTCTTCGCCCTTTTTCGCTCCCGGGCCTTCATTGATTCCTTAGCCATACTAGTTCTTTTTAAAGGGTAATCCCAATTCTGTTAATAATGATTTTGCTTCTTTATCGGTTTCCGCGGAGGTTACGAAAGTAATGTCCATACCGTTGATTCTGTTGATCTTGTCGATATTGATTTCCGGAAAGATAATCTGTTCGGTCACTCCCAAACTATAATTTCCCCTACCGTCGAAACCTGTGGCACGGATTCCCTGAAAGTCTCTTACCCGTGGCAACGCACTGGTCACCAAACGATCTAGGAACTCATACATACGCTCCCCGCGCAAGGTCACTTTTGCCCCAATCGGCATTCCTTTTCTTAGTTTAAAGGCAGCAACGTCTTTCTTGGAAACCGTAGGCACGGCTTTTTGTCCCGTAATATGCGTAAGCTCATCAACCGCATGTTCGATTAATTTCTTATCGGCAACAGCGGCACCGATACCTCTGCTCACGACAATTTTCTGGAGCCTTGGAACCTGCATCACATTTTTGTAACCGAACTCCTGTTTGAGCGCATCAACGACACGGTCTTTATATTCTTGTTTTAATCTTGCTACGTATCCCATGACTAAATTACTTCGTTGGATTTTTTGGAAAACCGTACTTTCTTACCATCTCTCACTTCGAAACCTACCCGGGTAGCATCCCCGGATTTAGCGTCGATCAACGAAAGGTTCGAAATATGGATCAAGGCTTCTTTTTTGACGATACCACCTTGCGGATTCTTGGCACTCGGCTTTTCGTGTTTGGAAACCATATTGGCACCCTCCACAATAGCTTTGTTCTTATTGATATCCACTTTCATCACCTTGCCTTCAACACCTTTATGGTCACCGGCTATGATTCTAACAGTGTCTCCTGTTTTTATTTTTAACTTTCTCATCATTCTAAATTATAGTACCTCAGGGGCCAATGATACAATTTTCATGAACTGCTTGTCGCGTAGCTCTCTTGCCACGGGTCCGAAAACACGTGTACCTCTCATTTCACCTGTCGGGTTCAACAGCACACAAGCATTGTCATCGAACCGAATGTAAGAACCATCCGGCCTTCTTACCTCTTTTTTGGTCCGTACCACCACAGCGGTAGAAACAGCGCCTTTTTTGATGCCACCGTTCGGAGTCGCCTCCTTTACCGTAACAACAATCTTATCCCCGATAGAGGCATACCTTCTTTTGGTACCGCCCAATACACGAATGGTCAAAACTTCCTTTGCTCCAGTATTATCGGCTACTTTTAGTCTAGATTCCTGCTGTAACATAATTATTTAGCTCTTTCTAAGATTTCTACTAACCTCCAACATTTGGTCTTACTCATCGGACGGGTTTCCATAATTTTTACGGTATCGCCTTCTTTGCAATCGTTCTTCTCATCATGAGCGACATATTTCTTAGTCTTCAAAACGAACTTACCGTACATCGGGTGTTTTACTCTTTTAACCTCGGCAACAACTATGGATTTCTCCATTTTGTTACTGGTTACCACACCGATTCTCTCTTTTCTTAAGTTTCTTTTTTCCATAAAGCAGAACCAGTTATTGGTTTTCCCTTTTAGTTAATTCTGTTGCCAATCTTGCAGCAGTTCTTCTTACTTTTCTTATTAGAAGTGGATTTTCCAATGGCGTCACAAAATGCGCCATTTTCAAATCTGCATGCTGTTTTTTGTATTCGGCAAGCTTTTCTTTAAGCTCTTCGATAGACAATTCTTGTACTTCCTTTTTTTTCATGCTTCCTATCGATTAAATTTCTTCAACAAAATCTCGCGCAACGATAAATTTCGTCTTAACAGGTAATTTTTGAGCTGCCAAACGCAAGGCCTCCTTGGCTACTGCCATAGGCACCCCAGCTACTTCGAACATCACTCTTCCCGGCTTTACGACCGCCACGAAATATTCGGGAGCACCTTTACCTTTACCCATACGTACCTCAAGGGGCTTTTTGGTAATCGGCTTGTCCGGAAATATCTTGATCCAAAGCTGGCCTTCCCTTTTCATATATCTTGTGGCCGCGATACGGGCCGCCTCAATTTGTCTTGAGGTAATAAATTTCGAATCCAATGATTTGATACCGAACATTCCGTTCGAAAGCTGATGCCCCCGTGAAGCAAGGCCTTTCATTCGGCCTTTCTGCATTTTACGAAACTTGGTTCTTTTTGGCTGTAACATTGTGCTGTGTCTTTAAAAAATTACTTTCTACGACGTTTTCTTGGTCCGTCTTGCTTTCCTTTATTGCCTCCTGAACCAGTTGACATACCCACTAACGGAGAAAGCTCTCTCTTACCATAAACCTCGCCCTTCATGATCCATACCTTAATGCCCAAACGGCCATAGGTCGTATGTGCTTCATGCAACGCATAGTCGATATCGGCCCTGAAGGTAGACAAGGGTATACGTCCATCCTTGTACGACTCCGAACGGGCCATTTCAGCACCATTCAATCGACCGGAAATCTGAATCTTAATACCCTCGGCGTTCATTCTCATGGCAGCCGCGATCGCCATTTTGATAGCTCTTCTGAACGAAATTCTGCTTTCAATCTGTCTTGCAACACTTGCAGCGACCAAATTGGCCTCTACTTCGGGTCGTTTGATCTCATGAATATTGATCTGTACTTCCTTCCCGGTGATTTTCTTAAGCTCTTCTTTCAGCTTATCTACTTCCTGACCTCCCTTACCAATAATGATACCCGGTCTTGCAGTGGTCACGGTCACCGTAATCAACTTCAACGTACGCTCTATAATAATCCTGGACACACTGGCCTTTGCCAAACGTGCATGGATATATTTTCGAATCTTATCATCCTCAGCTAGCTTATCTCCATAATCATTGCCACCGTACCAGTTAGATTCCCATCCCCTGATAATTCCAAGACGATTTCCTATCGGATTTGTTTTCTGTCCCATTCTAGCTTTCTATATTATTGTTAGACCCCAAAACCAACGTAACGTGGTTTGAACGTTTTCTGATTCTATGTGCTCTTCCTTGAGGTGCCGGGCGCAAACGCTTCAACATGGTACCTCCGTCTACTCGAATCTCCTTGATAAAAAGATCGGCACTCTCGATATCGGCATCCTCGTTCTTCGCCTGCCAGTTGGCAATTGCTGAAAGAACCAACTTCTCCAATCTTCTAGAAGCCTCTTTGGAATTGAATTTTAAAATTGCCAACGCCTTTTCAACTTGCACCCCTCTGATCAAATCTGCGACCAACCGCATTTTTCGAGGTGAGGTTGGACAATTGTTCAATTTGGCAAATGCTACTTGCTTCTTTTCAGCCTTGATTCTTTCGGCCATTTGTCTTTTTCGAACTCCCATAGCTTACTTTTTACCTTTATTCTTCGCTCCTGCATGACCTCTAAAAGATCGTGTTGGCGAAAATTCTCCCAATTTATGACCTACCATGTTTTCAGTAATGTACACAGGAACAAATTGTCTCCCGTTATGCACTGCGATAGTGAATCCCACAAAATCAGGTGTTATCATTGATGCTCGAGACCAAGTCTTGATCACCGTCTTCTTTCCGGACGAAGCGCTTTGCTGGATTTTCTTTTCCAAGCTATAATGAACGTAAGGTCCTTTTTTTAATGAACGTGCCATTGGTTTCTAGTTTATTTTTTTCTACGTTCTATGATATATCTATTCGTGCTCTTGGTTTTGGAACGGGTTCTAAAACCTTTTGCAGGAATACCGTTTCGAGACCTTGGATGCCCACCGGACGCCCTACCTTCACCACCACCCATTGGGTGATCAACAGGGTTCATCGCAACAGGTCTTGTTCTTGGTCGTTTTCCTAACCATCTGCTTCTACCGGCCTTACCAGAGACCAACAGCTGATGGTCCGAATTCGACACCGCCCCGATCGTAGCCAAACAATCGGAAAGAATCAAACGTGTTTCGCCGGAAGGCATTTTCACCGTTACAAATCGCCCGTCTTTTGCCATTAACTGAGCAAAAGTACCGGCACTTCTTGCCATTACGGCTCCTTGCCCAGGTCGCAATTCTATACAAGAAATAATCGTACCCAACGGTATCTCTATCAGCGGTAACGCGTTTCCGATTTCCGGAGCAGCAGCCTTTCCTGCTGAAATCACTTGTCCGACCGCTAGGCCGTTCTGAGCAATAATATATCTCTTTTCACCATCGGTATATTCTACCATCGCGATAAAAGCGGTTCTGTTGGGATCGTACTGAATAGACACTACTGTTGCGGAAACATCTTGCTTGTCTCTCTTAAAGTCTATGATACGATACCTTCGTTTATGACCTCCACCCTTCTGGCGCATGGTCATTTTACCTTGACTGTTTCTACCTCCCGACTTTTTTAACGGAGCAAGCAAGCTTTTCTCCGGCTTATCAGTAGTAATGGCGTCAAACCCATTTACTACTCTAAAACGCTGTCCTGGAGTGACTGGTTTTAATTTTCTAACTGACATTTCTTGTCTTTATAGATTACTGTAAAAATCAATAATATCCCCTTCCGCAACATCTACGATCGCCTTTTTGACCGCATTGGTCTTTCCATGCTGTATACCGGTTTTGGTATAGCGCATTTTTCTTTCAGGACCATAGTTCATTGTGCGAACTTTTTTTACAGAGACACCATAAGCAGCTTCTACCGCTTCTTTGATCTGAATCTTGTTTGCAGTTGTATCAACTACAAAACCATAACGATTGTACAACTCCCCCTGGGCAGTCATCTTTTCGGTTATAATTGGCTTTATCAACACACTCATGCTTTCTCTATTTTGTTAAGTTCAACTCAAGACCCTCTAAAGAACCTTCAAGAAGTACAATATTATTCGCGTTTAATATTTTGTAAGTACTTAATTCTGAGTTAGTTACAACTTCAGAGCCTTTAAAATTACGCGAAGCCAAATATACGCTATTATTTGTATCGCCCAACACAAACAATGATTTTTTGTTTTCAAGCCCCAAAGACTTCAAAATTTGAACAAAATCTTTTGTTTTTGGTGTTTCAAAATTGAAGTCTTCCAAAACAACGATCGCCTCTTCTTTTGTCTTGATCGTCAAGGCGGATTTCCGCGCCAAACGCTTTACATTTTTGTTAAGCTTCTGTGTATAATCCTTAGGTCGTGGGCCAAAAATTCGACCTCCGCCTCTAAAGACCGGCGATTTGATACTACCCGCACGTGCGGTACCAGTACCTTTTTGCTTTTTAATCTTCCTAGTACTACCAGCAATCTCAGCTCTTTCCTTGGATTTATGGGTTCCCTGGCGCTGATGTGCCAAATATTGCTTCACATCCAAATAAACGGCGTGATTGTTCGGCTCTATAGCGAAAACAGCATCTGAAAGCTCCACTTTCCTACCTGTTTCTTTTCCTTTGATATCTAATACGGCTACTTTCATTACTTCTCGATAGTTATGTAAGCGTTGTTATGACCTGGAACACACCCTTTCACTACAATTAGGTTCTTTTCAGGTACTACTTTTAAGACCTTCAAGTTTTGAACGGTAACACGCTCACCACCCATTCGGCCAGCCATGCGCATTCCCTTAAACACTCTTGATGGATCGGAACCGGCCCCAATAGAACCCGGTGCTCTTAGTCGATTATGCTGCCCGTGAGTAGCTTGACCAACACCGCCAAAACCGTGTCTTTTAACCACCCCTTGGAAGCCTTTTCCTTTGGAAGTCCCTACAACATCCACAAATTCTCCTTCTACAAACAAGTCTACACCAATGGCATCTCCTAATTTGTACTCTCCTTCAAAATCCCGGAACTCAACGACTTTTTTCTTGGGCGAAGTACCTGCTTTCTTGCTATGTCCCAATTCGGACTTGCTAGCACGTTTTTCTGCCTTGTCATCGAAACCAAGTTGAAGGGCACTGTACCCGTCTACCTCTTCGGTTCTGACTTGGGTAACGACACATGGGCCAGCTTGGATAACGGTACAGGGAAGATTTTTCCCATTCTCGTCAAAGATGCTGGTCATGCCTACTTTTTTTCCTATTAACCCAGACATTTAATTTAAATTTTAGATCAAAGGCCATCACCGGACCACCTTCTCTCTGTTCATATTACATTTACTATTTCACTACTTGACAAAAAAACAGGGTCAAAAACAATTCAACCCTGAATTTATTTTTTTCCGTTTTTCCCTCGCACGCAGCTCAGGACATGTTCGTTCTCTTAAAATGAGAACCGCTCATACCAATCAAACATTGGCAGGATTCTCGCCTACGCGAGCACACTACTAGACCTTGATCTCAACCTCGACGCCACTAGGAAGTTCTAACTTCATAAGCGCATCAATAGTCTTCGAAGAAGAGCTATAAATATCCAAAAGCCTTTTGTACGAACTCAACTGAAATTGTTCCCTAGACTTTTTATTCACGTGCGGCGAACGCAACACGGTAAAAATCTTCTTATGGGTTGGCAACGGAATCGGCCCCGTTACTACCGCTCCGGTGGTCTTCACCGTTTTTACGATTTTCTCGGCAGATTTATCCACCAAGTTGTGATCGTATGATTTTAATTTTATTCTAATCTTTTGACTCATCTTCTTAAAATTAAGCGGTTACACCTTTAGCGGCCTTAATGACCTCTTCAGAAATATTTGATGGTGTCTCCGCATAGTGAGAGAATTCCATTGTTGATGTTGCACGACCCGATGACAATGTTCTCAAAGAGGTCACATAACCGAACATCTCAGAAAGTGGCACCGTACCTTTGACAACCTTGGCGCCTGCTCGGTCGCTCATATCGCTGATGGTACCTCTTCTACGGTTCAAATCACCTACGATATCACCCATGTTTTCTTCTGGCGTCAGCACTTCAATTTTCATAATCGGCTCCATCACCACGGCACCGGCAGCCTTACCAGCAGCCTTATAACCTAATTTGGCGGCCAATTCAAACGAAAGTGCATCAGAATCCACCGGGTGGAAAGAACCATCTTTCAGGACAACCTTCATGGTATCCATTTCATAGCCCGCCAACGGACCGTTCTTCATGGCCATAGTGAAACCTTTCTCAACGGATGGGATAAATTCCTTCGGAATACGCCCTCCTTTGATTTCATCCACAAACTGCAACCCTGCTCCTTCGAAATCCTCATCGGCAGGACCCATTTCGAAGACAATATCACCAAACTTACCACGACCACCGGATTGCTTCTTATAGGTCTCCCTGTGTGCGGCTGTTTTGGTCAATGCCTCCTTATACTCCACTTGAGGCTCTCCTTGGTTCACCTCTACTTTGAATTCTCTTTTTAAACGGTCTACAATAATATCCAAGTGAAGTTCACCCATACCGGAAATGATCGTTTGACCAGAAGCTTCATCTGTTTTCACCTGAAACGTAGGATCCTCTTCAGCCAATTTGGCCAATGACATTCCCAATTTATCAACATCTGCTTTCGTTTTGGGCTCCACAGCGATACCGATTACCGGATCAGGGAAGTCCATACTCTCCAATACGATCGGGTGCTTTTCCGCAGACATGGTATCCCCTGTCTTAATATCCTTAAAACCAACCGCTGCTCCAATATCACCAGCTTCGATGTAATCGATCGCGTTTTGCTTATTGGAATGCATCTGATAAATACGAGAAATACGCTCTTTTTTACCAGAACGGTTGTTCAGGATATAAGAACCTGCATCCAAACGTCCCGAATAGGTTCTAAAGAAAGCCAAGCGCCCTACAAAAGGATCGGTAGCAATTTTAAAAGCCAAAGCGGCAAAAGGCTCCTTCACGTCGGGCTTTCTGCTGATTTCCTCTCCCGTATCAGGATTGGTACCAACAATCGCCTCTTTATCCGTAGGGGAAGGCAAGTAGCGACAAACCGCATCCAATAAGAATTGAACCCCTTTATTTTTAAAGGAAGAACCGCAAATCATTGGGATAATCGCGCGGTCCATTACCGCAGCTCTTAAGGCCGCATGTACCTCTTCCTCTGTTATGGAATCCTCATCCTCGAAGAATTTTTCCATCAATTCTTCATCATACTCCGCAACAGCTTCGATCAAGGCAGCTCTATATTCCTTGACCTCGTCCTTCATTTCATCGGGAATATCGATTACATCGAACGTAGACCCAAATCCTTCTTCATGCCATACGATGGCCCTATTCTTCGCAAGATCCACTATTCCTTTGAAATCAGCTTCATCACCGATAGGAAGCACGATAGGAACTGCATTAGAACCCAACATTTCCTTCACCTGCTTACATACCATCAAAAAGTTAGACCCTTGACGGTCCATCTTGTTCACAAAACCGATTCGTGGAACTTTATAGTTATCGGCAAGCCTCCAGTTTGTTTCCGATTGTGGCTCCACACCATCAACGGCACTAAAAAGGAACACCAACCCGTCCAAGACGCGTAAAGATCGGTTTACTTCCACGGTAAAATCAACGTGCCCTGGGGTATCGATAATATTAAAGTGATATCCTTTTGCATCGGCTGTCGGCTTTCCATTTTCGGTAGGGAAATGCCATTCGCAAGTTGTTGCGGCAGAGGTAATTGTAATACCTCGCTCCTGCTCTTGCTCCATCCAATCCATTGTCGCGGCACCGTCATGCACCTCTCCAATTTTATGGCTTACACCTGTATAAAAAAGAATACGTTCCGTAGTCGTCGTTTTACCGGCATCAATATGAGCGGCAATACCTATATTTCTTGTGTATTTTAAATCTCTAGCCATTTTGCTTAAAATCTAAAGTGAGAGAATGCTTTGTTGGCCTCGGCCATTTTGTGGGTGTCAAGTCGCTTTTTAACGGCAGCACCTTCTTCTTTGGCAGCCGCTAGTACTTCCGCGGCCAATTTAGCGGCCATCCCTTTCTCGTTTCTTTTTCGAGCAAAGCTGATCAACCATTTCATGGCTGTAGAAATTTTTCTATCGGGACGAATTTGCATCGGAATCTGAAAGGTAGCCCCACCTACACGCCTACTTCTTACCTCTACATGAGGCATCACGTTTGAAAGTGCGTCTTTCCATAATTCCAACGCGGACTTTTCCTCATCGGTCTTTTTTTCCTCTACGATATCCATCGCGTCGTAAAAAACACTAAATGCTACTGATTTTTTACCATCCCACATCATCATATTGACGAATCGGGTTACCAACTGATCCTTGTATCTTGGATCTGGCAACAATGGCCTTTTTTTTGCCTGCTTTTTTCTCATTGCTTCTTTCTAAGAATTCTAGTTGCTCAAAAAACCTCTTTTCAGAAGGCTCCGAACGAACTTAATTTACTTTTTTGGGCGTTTTGCCCCGTACTTAGATCTTCGTTGGGTCCTACCAGCCACACCTGCTGTGTCTAGCGCGCCTCGAACAATATGATATCTAACTCCCGGCAAATCTTTCACCCTTCCTCCCCTTACTAATACTATCGAGTGCTCTTGGAGGTTATGTCCTTCTCCGGGAATGTAGGCGTTCACTTCCTTACCGTTCGTCAAACGAACCCTGGCCACTTTTCTCATGGCAGAGTTTGGTTTTTTAGGCGTGGTCGTATAAACACGTGTACATACTCCTCTTCTCTGAGGACATGAATCCAAAGCAGCCGATTTACTCTTCTTAGTAATCGTGGTTCTTCCTTTTCGTACTAATTGTGAAATTGTTGGCATACTATATTATATGTATAAAAACTTACCCCTCATTTAAGGGGTGGCAAATGTAGTAATATTTCACTATAATTCAAACCCCGATTAACAAATATTTTTAGAATTTTAAAAATTAGTTAAAAAAGTATCTAAACCACCTGAAACACCCTTGGCCTATAAAGCCCCTTCGACCACCCCGCAACCACATAAAAAACAACGTTCATCCGTTCAACGGCGATATTCATCGGCCAAAAGAATAAAAAAAAGCGTCCATGTTACGGAATGGTTGTCAAATCGTTAAAATTCGCATTTGTTATATAAAAGGTATACAATGGGCACATTTGTTTATTGTGTAACCAATAATTAACACCGTTAGTCTTAAAATTTTATTAAAAAAGGTTTGGATAATTAACTTCCTTTTGTGATTTTTGCCGCTAGCTAATTCAAATAATTAAAAAATGAGAACAAAACTAAATGGATTCTTAACGCTATTGCTGGCGTTTGTTGTGCACTTATCGTTTGCACAGGACAAAACGATCACTGGTACGGTGACAGACCAAGATGGTCTTCCGTTGCCAGGGGTTAACATTGTGGTTGAAGGTACTACAACCGGTACTCAGACCGATTTCGACGGTAACTACGCTATTAAGGGTAGTGAAGGTCAAACCTTATTATTCTCCTATATTGGACAGAAAGAGGTACGACAGGCCATTGGTTCGTCGGACACTATAAACGTCCAGATGCAGGAGGATGCCGAAGCTTTGGAAGAAGTGGTGGTAACTGCACAGGGTATTAAAAGGGAGAAAAAAGCCCTTGGATACGCAGTGAGTTCCGTTGGCGAAGAGTCTTTGGAGTCAAGATCCGAGGGGGATGTCGCCAGGGTACTGGCAGGTAAAGCTTCCGGTGTCCAGATTACGGCCGCTGGTGGTATGTCTGGTTCTGCAACAAGTGTTACCATTCGTGGTCTCAGTTCCTTTAGTGGTAGTAACCAAGCCCTTTTCATTGTGGATGGTGTTCCCTTCAGTAATGATACGAATGACCAAAACGGAGGAAACTTCCTTAACGGTAACACCGGGTCATCACGTTTCTTGGACATCGACCCGAACAACATCGCAAAAGTGGAAGTACTTAAAGGTCTTGCCGCGACAACGCTTTACGGAACCTTGGGTAAAAACGGGGTAATCCTTATTACCACCAAAGCAGGAGCGGGTAAAAGCGGTGTTAAGAAAAACGAGATTACCGTTAATCAATCTTACTTTATTAACGAGTTCGCCTCTCTCCCAGACTACCAACAGCAGTATGGTGGTGGTTTTGACCAGTCATTCGGATGGTTCTTCAGTAACTGGGGACCAAGTTTCGACAGAGATGGTGTTGCAGGTTGGGGAAATCAAGCCTTGATCGACGACAATGGTACGCTTGCCCACCCTTACTCCACTACCAGTGTACAGGGTACTAGAGATGCGTTTCCTGAATTACAAAATGCACGGTATCCATTTAGACCTTATAACTCAGTTGAAAACTTCTTCCGTGATGGATATGTATCTAACACTTCTATCAACTTCTCAGGAGGTTCTGACGATGGAGAAACTACCTATAACGCGAACATGGGATATTTGAACGATGTAGGGTTTACACCTGGTAACAAACTTCAAAGATTCAACTTATCTGTTGGTGGACGTTCCAAGCTAAGTAATAAGTTTACCATTACTGGAACAATGAACTACGCCAGAACCGATTATGATACACCTCCTGTTGCACCGAGTAGAGGTAACGGTGGTATTAGCTCTAACTCGATCTACGGAGCAGTTCTCTTTACACCGATCAGTGTGGATTTAATGGGACTTCCTTTTGAAAACCCAATTACCGGTGGCAGTGTTTACTATCGTGATGGTAACGATATCATCAACCCACGTTGGGTAGGTGAGCACATCAAATTCAACCAGTTGACCAATCGTTTTTATTGGAATGCTTCTTTGAACTACGCGCTTTCCGAGAACTTAGGAATTACTTGGAGAACCGGTCTCGATTTCTATAACGAGCGTAACACTCAATACTCAGATAGAGGTGGGGTGGAATTTAACTTTGATATATTTGGTTTCTTAAATACTTTTGATAACAACAACACGATTTGGGATCACTTCCTATCCGTTAATGGTAACTATGACCTTTCCGAGAAAATCGGGATGACGTTCAACGTGGGTGCCAATGCCCGTTCTGACAATTTTGATCTTCAGGGTGTGGCCAGTACCGGACAAATCGTATTTGGTGTTAGAAGACACTTTAACTACGCAAACCAGTCACCAATTCAGTTCACTCGTAAGCGTAACATTACAGGTGTATTTGGCGAGGTTAGTTTCGATTACGACAACATGTTGTTCTTGAACGTTAGTAGTAGAACTGACTGGGTATCGAACTTGCTTAGAGAAAATAGAAGTTTGACCTATCCTGGTGCTAGTATCTCTTTCTTGCCAACAGCTGCCTTTAGCGGTATCAAATCCGAAAACGGATTGAACTACTTGAAGTTAAGAGCTAGTTACGGTACTTCTGCAAACTTCCCAACTCTTTATCCTACTGTAAATACTGTAAACCAGTTTACACAGGTATTTGGTGAAGGTGGTGAAATTACTACGAACTCTCTTAGTAACTTCCAAGCGAATCCTGATTTGAAGCCTGAACTTCTAAAAGAATTTGAAGTAGGTTTGGAAACGAGATTCTGGAAGAACAGAGTTTCTCTAGATGTTACCTATTATGACAGAAGAACGGATGATTTGATCGTAACCGAGCCATTGTCCCCCTCTACTGGTTTTAGCTTTACGCAAAGTAACATTGGGCAAATCAGTAACAAAGGTTTTGAGGCTGATTTAGGAATCGATCTTTTCCAAAGCGACAACGGTTTCAACTGGAACTCTAGCGTGAATTTCTTTACAAACAAAGAAGTGGTTGAGGAGCAAGAGCAAGACATCATTATCTACTCTGGTAACCAAGCATTGTTCATTGGTGGTAATGCCGCAATCAAAGGAGAGTCTTTGGGTAGTATCGTTGGTACCGCTTTCTTAAGAGATGCCGATGGGAACCTTTTGACCAATGACGCTGGTAACTACATTTCTACTGGAGCGGACATTGACGGTAATGTGCCGATCATTGGTGATGCAGTACCTGATTATGTAATGAACTTCATCAACACCCTTTCGTACAAGAATTGGAACCTTGGTTTCCAAATCAGCCACACCAAAGGTGGTGATATCGTATCAAGTACCGTTGCAACCCTTTTAGGTAGGGGATTGATCGTAGAGACACAAGATAGAGAGAACACGTACGTGTTGGCTGGTATCAATCAAAATACCGGGCAGCCTAACGATATCCAGATCAACAACTCTACGTACTACTTCAGTAACTTGTTGTTCGGCCCGGTTGAGGCTAAAGTGTACGACGCATCTGTTATTCGTCTTCAAGAGCTTTCCTTGGGATATCGATTCCCACAGAAGTTCTTAGAAAGAACCCCGTTTGGTTCTTTAACATTTACCTTGCAAGGTTTCAACCTTTGGTATGACGCTTACAATACACCCGATGGAGCGAACTTCGATCCTAACGTTGCCGGTGTAGGTGTGGGTAATGGTCGTGGATTCGATTTCTTGAACGGACCGAGTACGAGAAGATATGGTTTCAGTTTAAAAGCATCATTCTAAAAATTGCACATCTAAATTTATATAGATATTATGAAAAAAATTATAAAATACACAATGGTTGTCTTCGCGATGGGCTTGATGCTTAATTCATGCGAGACCACTAACCTAGAACTTAGGGACAACCCTAATGCATTAACTTCGGCAGACCCTAACCTGTTATTGAACCAAATTCAGTTCAATTACAACAACATCATGACCAACTACAATAACCTTAGTAGTAATATTACTAGGATTACATACATGTTCGGCCGTGATTACTTTAACAACTTTCAAGGACCCACTTTGAACGGTGTTTGGACCAACACCTATGTGGGACTCGGGACTAGTTTACAAGAATTAGAGCGCATTGATGCTGAAAGCACCATCGATTATAGCTTTCATATTGGTGTTACCAAGGCAATGTATGCCCACTCCTTGTTTCAATTAGTAGACTATATGGGAGAAGCTGCTTTCTCACAAGCCAACAATGCGGCTGAGTTCCCTGCTCCAACACTTGATTCCGGACAGGATGTATATGCCGCGGCATTCAACCTTTTAACGGAGGCCGAAGCACTGTTAGCAAGTAACCCTTCCGCACAGGGAGCTACTGATTTCTTTTACGCAGGTGATGCCTCGCAGTGGGTCAAAATGATTAACTCTGTTCGCTTAAAGGCATATGTAACCACGAGTAATTCTGCTGGATTCAACTCGGTAATCGCCGGAGGAAACTTTATTAGTGACACTGCTGACGATTTACAGTTTCAGTATGGCACGCGTCAGTTACAGCCAGATACACGGCATCCTGATTACATAGCTGATTATACACCGGCTGGTGCGAACATCTACCAATCGAACTGGTTGATGGAATACATGTTGGATAATAACGATCCTCGTATTCGATACTATTTTTATCGTCAAGAAGATGCTACTCCTGGTGCGGATGCCCCCGCAAACGAGGAAACATTGGTTTGTTCATTGGTTGTTCCTCCACAGCATTACCTAGACGGTGGCTTTACCTACTGTTCGGTTCCTAACGGTTACTGGGGAAGGTCACACGGAAATGATGAAGGTACACCTCCTGACAATTTCAGAAGAGCTGCTGTTGGGGTATATCCTTCAGGTGGTCGTTTTGACGACAATAGCTTCGACGTTGTAGGTCTTGGTCTTGGCGGCGGTGGTGCCGGTATTGAACCGATTATCCTTGCTTCTTATGTTGATTTCTGGAGAGCGGATATGGCAACTTCTGATGCCGATAAGTCGACTTTCCTAAGAGCAGCTATCGAGAAGTCTATAGCGAAAGTCCAGTCTTTTGGAGCATTGGACGGACCATCTGATAAATCTTTTGAACCATCTGCGGCTGATGTAACAACATATGTTGATGATGTAATTGCGGCTTACGATGCGGCAACTGGCGATGCCAAAGAAAACATCTTTGCAGAACAGTATTGGGTAGCATTATACGGTGGAGCTGCGGAAGCGTTTAACTTTTACAGAAAGACAGGCTTCCCTAACACCTTATTACCCAACTGGGAACCAAACCCAGGGCCGTTCCCAAGAACGTTCTTGTACCCGCAAAATGAGGTTATCACGAACCCTAACTTGACGCAAAAGGCAACTTTGACCGATCAAGTATTCTGGGATACGAACCCTGCAAGCCCGGCTTTCCCGCCAGCGAATTAATTTAAAAAAAAAATGATGAAAATTAGATATAGAATTTTTACTGTTTTGGCACTCACTTCGCTCATGTTCACTTCATGTGATGATGGAGATGCCGTAGTTGATGATGTAACTGCAAATGTTACAAGAGGTGCTATTTTGAGAACTGTTAACCTTATCTCAAATGAATTGCCTATTGGTAAATCGGATGCCAACTTTTCCGTCGAATTAGAGGTGCAAGATGCTGAAAACGGTGCTTTGTCACAAAGTGTTGAGGTATACCTAGGTTTTCGTGACAATACTGTTGCAATGGGCGGTACCGATTTGGACAAAGATGAGGTTTTGATCGAAACCCTCGACGTAGCCTCTTTCTCCATTGGTGAGTTTGGCTTCCCAAGAACCCCTTACATGATTACGCTTCCTGAAATGCTAGCAGAATTTGGTTTAACCGATGCTGACTTAGATGGCGGGGATCAATTTAGCATTCGTTTTGAATTGGTAATGAAAGATGGGAGAAGATTTTCCTTTGCCCAGAACTCTGGTACATTGACCGGATCCTTCTTTAGCTCACCTTTCTTATATACACCAACCGTTATCTGTGAAGTTCCTGCCGATAAATTCGTAGGTACCTATCTATTGGATAACGATGATTCTACCAACAGTCCTGCTGGTGGTGGTGCTGTATGGACCGAAGGTGGTGTTGAAGTAGAGTTAGCTGTTGGTGAAACCAGCTCTCAAAGAGTATTTGAAGCGGTTTATCTGGCCGACTTTGGAATTGGTAACGGGCCCCGTGCCTTTACCATGGATCTTGTTTGTGGTGAGGTAATCATCCCTGCTGGTCAGGCAAGTGGTCTTCAGTGTTCTGCTGGTATTACCTTTGGCCCACCACGTGATGGTCAAGCCAATGGTACTTACGACATCTTTGCTGTAGATGATAGTATCATTACTTTCTGGTTCTACGAAGATGAAGACGATGATTGTGGTGGCGGAGCGAACGTACTCGCTACACTGGTTAAACAATAGTATGTGATATAGTATAATACATCACAATATTTTATAAAGAATCCATTTTCAACTCGTTGAAAATGGATTCTTATTTTTATAACAATCCGCTAAATTTGTAGTACTTTTAAGAAAACATTCGACTATGAAAGTAAAAAATACCCTATTTGCCCTTTTCATTTCAATTCTTTGCCCAATACTATTTAATTCATGTGATGAAGGTGACGCGGTTGTTGATGATGTAACGGCAAATGTTACCAGAGGTGCCATCCTGAGAACCGTAAATGTTATTTCGAATGAAATACCACTTGGCACAGCCGATGCCCAGTTCGCGGTTGAACTGGAAGTGCAAGATGTAGAATATGGTGCGCTTGTAAATAGTATTGAGGTGTATGTTGGTTTTAGGGATAATACCGTAGAAACCGGTGCCACCGACTTGGATAAAGAAGAAGTATTGGTAACCACCTTGGATGTTGCTTCTTTTAGTACCGGTGAATTTGGTTTTCCCCGTACGACGTATTCCATCACCGCTCCCGACCTTCTAACTACACTTGGTCTTTCCGAAGATAATTTAGATGGTGGTGACCAATTCACCATTCGCTTTGAACTGGTACTAAAAGATGGTAGAAGGTTCTCTTTTGCCCAAAATTCGGGCACATTGACCGGTTCTTTCTTTAGTTCACCTTTTCTCTATACCCCTACGGTAACCTGTCCGGTAGAGGCAACCCAGTTTGTTGGAGATTATTTGATCACGCAAACAACTCCCGAAGTTGACGGCCCTACCCTATCTACAGGGACCGTAGTAACTTTGGAAGTAGGCGAAACCTCGACACAACGTGTTTTCCAAACTGCCAACTATCCTTTGTATTGTGCAGCTTTACGTCCGTTTACAATCGATTTGGTATGTGGAGAAGTAGTAGTGCCCAGCCAAAGCAGCGGATGTGCATGCTCTAGTGGTGGAGATTGGTTTACGGATCCAGAAGTGCGAGCATCCTATGACCCGGCCGATGATAGTGTGTTTAATGTGACCTTTACAGACGATGCGCAATCCGATTGTGCCTCGCCAGCTCAAACATCTTACAGTTTTACCAAGCAATAATACCGTTTGGGATACTTAAAAAGAAAACCATTCCATGTCATTGGGATGGTTTTTTTCTTCGTAGTATATCCTGTTACTATTGACGAGCGCGGCCCTTTTCGCTAACTTTGCAACACCAAAATATCTGCAATAAACACGACAAATGGTTTCATTAAAAAAAATTTGTTTTCTGCTACTTCCGCTTCTTTCTATTGGCTGTGGTGAGGACAAGGCCAACAATACAAGTACTAGCACTGAAAAAGAAACCGTTTCCAATAGTGCTTCACCGGTCTTTAAGAAAATTGACCCGTCACAAAGTAATCTTGTATTTGAAAACACCATCACCGAAAACCTAGAAACGCTCCACAATCTTTTTAGTTTTGATTATTTCTATAACGGTGCAGGTGTAGGCATTGAAGACTTGAACAACGACGGCCTGCAAGATATTTTTTTCTGTGGCAATCAGGTAACCAACAAGTTATTCCTCAATAAGGGAAACTTGCAGTTTGAAGACATTTCGGAAAAAGCGAACATCAATCAAGGTAAAAATTGGGCCAACGGCATTACTTTTGTCGATATTAACAATGATGGGTTTAAAGATATTTATGTCTCACAGGGCGGTCCCAATACGCGATTTAACCGTAAAAATCTGCTTTTTATCAATAATGGCGACCTTACCTTCGATGAAAAAGCGGAAGCGTACGGCCTGGCCGATCTTGGGATCAGCACTCAATCGGTCTTTTTTGACTTCGATAAAGACGGCGATCTCGATTGCCTGGTCATGAATGAAAATGAACTGTATGGCCTTGACCCTATAAGCCTGTATAAAATGATCGGTAACGATCGTGAGAAAGTCTATTTTAACAGTTCTCACCTGTATCAAAACAATCAAGGTACTTTTGTAGATATTACCGAAAAAGCAGGGCTTCAACGCCCATTTTTCGGCCTTGGGCTGTGTGTTAGCGATATCAACAACGATGGTTGGCTCGATATCTATATGGCGAGCGACTATTTTATCCCCGATGCCCTATTTACCAATAACGGTGATGGTACGTTCAGCGATACTATCAAAGAGGCTACCCAGCATACCTCTTTCTTTGGTATGGGCCTGGATATTGCAGACATCAATAGCGATGGCCTTCAAGACATCTTTGTCCTCGATATGTCGTCTAGTGATCATGTACGCTCAAAAACCCTGATGGCCTCCATGAGCACAGGGAGGTTTGATTATCTAGTAAATAAGGCCGACTTTCATTATCAATACATGTTCAACTCCCTTCATCTGAACTTGGGCAACGAAAAGTTCAACAATGTTTCCCAATTGACCAATACTGCCAACACAGATTGGAGTTGGTCCGTACTATTGTCAGACTACGACCATGATGAAGACGCAGATATCTTTATCACCAATGGATATCGTAGATATGCGCTAGACAATGATTTGCAGAACAAAGTATTCCAGGCCAGAAAAAGATACGGGTCAAACATACCATTGGAAGTAAAAAAACAGCTGTATGCGGCAATGCCCTCCGAAAAATTACCGAATATTTTGTTTCGTAACGATGCAGCGCTTGAGTTTAATGAAAAAGCCCAATCATGGGGGCTGGATGATTTTTCCTTTAGCAATGGTGCGGCCCAAGCAGATTTGGACAACGATGGTGATTTGGATCTGGTCGTCAACAATATAGACGAAAACGCCTTTCTATACCAAAACACGACCACCGAACAGCAGCTGGGGAATTTTTTGACCATCAAACCGATGGGTTCCCACTCCGAAAGTTTTGCAAAAGTAAAGCTCTCCTATAACGGAAAGTCCCAGTTTCAAGAACTGAAACGGGTACGGGGTTATATGTCGGCCCAAGAGAGCAGTCTACATTTTGGCCTAGGCAACACCGCTGTATTAGACACTGTAACGGTTATCTGGCCAAGTGGAAAAACAGAACAGAAGTACCAAGTCGCCGCAAATACCATCCTTACCTTTGAGGAAAACAATGCCATCGATCCTAAGAATACTTCTAGCCCTGCCGGACCTTATTTGTTTAATGCCATCACAAGTAACGCCCTAGGAATCGACTACCGTCATAAAGAGAATTATTTCGACGATTTCGACACCGAAATACTGTTACCCTATAAGCAATCCAATCTCGGCCCTTTTATTACCAAAGCGGATGTAAACGGCGATGGTAAGGAAGACGTTTTTCTAGGGGGAGCGTCGGGGCAGTCAGCGGCCTTGTACGTACAAACCGAAAACGGTTTTAAGCTGACCGATAATCCCGTTTTTGAGGCCGACAAGCGCTTTGAGGACATGGAAGCCGTGTTTTTTGACTTTGACAACGATACCGATATGGATTTGTTCCTCGTAAGTGGGGGAAACGAATTTGAAGAACATTCTTCCTATTATACCGATCGCATGTACCTCAACGACGGAAAAGGAACCTTTTCCCGTTTTGAAAGTGATGTGCTGAGCGCGTACCCCAAAAGTGGAAAATCGGTCACGGTGTTGGATTTTGACAACGACGGAGACAGCGATCTCCTAATCGGAAACCGGATCATACCAAAAAATTACCCCAACGCTCCCGCTTCTACCCTCTATGAAAATGTAGGAGGTACGCTTCGCGATGTTACGGCAGACAAAGCTCCCGGACTCCAGAATTTTGGGATAATAAACGATATTATTGCAACCGATTTTGACAACGACGGCTGGGTAGATTTTATGGCAGTTGGTGAATGGACTCCGGTGGGCGCCTTTAAAAACCACAAGGGAACCTTTACACGGCTAACGGCTTCGGAAACTCCCTTAAACGACAAAGGATGGTGGTTTTCAATTGCCGAAACCGATGTAAATAATGATGGGTTAAAAGACTATATCGTTGGTAATGCAGGTTTAAACCTAAAATTTACGGCCAGTCGTGAAAAACCCTTTAAAATTTTCGCCAATGATTTTGATGGCAATGGGGTAAACGACATCGTTTTAAGCAAAAAATACAATGGGGAGTACGTTCCGGTGCGAGGGAAGGAATGTTCCTCCCAACAAATGCCCTTTATCAAGGAAAAGTTCGGGTCCTATACTGATTTTGCCAACGCCACTTTAACCGATATTTATGGTGAAAAGCTTTCCGAATCGTATCGTAATGAAGTGACCACATTCGAATCTATATTGCTTATCAACCAAGGTGAGGGTATTTTTAAAAAACAAAATCTGCCCATATATGCGCAACAGTTCCCCCTCTTGAAAACCATTGTTACGGACATCGACAACGATGGTTTTGACGATTGCATTTTAGCCGGTAATATATATGAAACCGAGGTAGAAACACCCCGGCTCGATGCCAAATCGGGGGTTGTACTCCTTTCGAATACTAAAGACGGCTATACCGCACTTCCCTATACGAAAACGGGCCTTTATTTATCTGGAAACGTAAAAGATCTGGAACTGGTAGAAACTTCCCAAGGGCGCGTACTGCTGTCAACCACTAATAATGATCGATTAAATGCATATAAAATAGTACCAAATTAACTTTAAATTAAGGCAGGTTGTTCCGAAATTTTATATTTTTACCACTTAACAAAAAAACTATTATGAAAAAATTAATGTACGCAGTACTTTTTGTAGCAGTAGGCAGTTTTTCTTTTGGCCAATATTCTGGTCAGGTCGCCTCCAATTTATCTGCAGGAGGGTCTAACGAGGCAGGCATCAGTGCACAAATAAATACGCTTTTAGGACCTACTAGCGAACGAAAAAATAAACTCAAGGATGATTATGCCGATTTTCAGGGATCTCCTTATCTATCCAATATTTTTCTTCCTACCACCATGTTCTACAAAGAGGAAAATTTAGGATCTATCTATTACCGTTACAACGCCCTGAACGAAGAGGTGGAAATCAAAAAAACGAATCTGGACGAAGAAGGCATCAAAAGCCTTGCCAGGGATAAGGAAATAAGTGTCTTGGTCGATGGTAAGAAAATGAGTTTTAAAACCTTTGTTACTTCCAAGAAAAAAACCTTGAACGGCTATTTGATTTCACTTGCAGAGGGAAAAACATACGACTTATACAAAAGAACACATGTGAAGTTTACCGAAGGAAAAGCAGCTACTAGCTCTTTTACGAAAGCGGTTCCCGCACGTTTTTCTAAATTTACCGAGTATTACTTCCAGAAAGAAGGCGTCAATCGAATGGATGAAATTCCTTTGAAAAATGGTAGACTTCTAAAGTTGCTTGATGGGGAAGCAAAAGAAAAGCTAAAAGTGTATCTAAAAGAGAACAATTTAAGCATCAAAGACGAGGCGGATTTGATTAAAGCCTTCCAGTTCTTGAACAACCTCTAAGAAATAGGATCGACTATTCTTAAAACCACCTCTGACGAGGTGGTTTTTTTATTCCCCTCCATTTACAGCGTCCTACTTGAAACAAGCACGGTTTTAGCAGGCTTTTTTTGTTCAAAGTATTGAAAGCAGTGATTAAAAGTTTACTTTTGACCGATGAGCAAAACCACACAGATTTACGGGATTCGGGCGATCATTGAAGCCATTAATGCCAAGGAACCTATAGACAAGGTTTTTATTCAAAGAGGACTCAAGGGAGACCTTTATAAAGAGCTAGAGGGTTTGATTCGTAAAAATGGCA
This sequence comes from uncultured Flavobacteriaceae bacterium, assembly GCA_947500385.1. Taxonomy (GTDB): domain Bacteria; phylum Bacteroidota; class Bacteroidia; order Flavobacteriales; family Flavobacteriaceae; genus Pelagihabitans. The sequence goes on from CANMSA010000001.1 coordinate 648,910, forward strand.
TAAATGTTTCGTATGTGCCTGTCGAAAAACTCAATAGACTTACTCAAAACAACCATCAAGGGGCCGTAGCGCAAATATCCCCGATTACCTTTTACGAACTAGAGCAATTGGTTGAGACGGTCTTGGAAACGAAAAAAACGCCGCTGTTTTTACTGCTAGACCAGCTTTCGGACGTGCGTAATTTCGGCGCCATCATTCGAACCGCCGAATGTTCGGGCGTAGACGGTATTATCATACAAAAAAAGGGTGCGGCACCTGTTACCGCCGACACGATAAAAACATCGGCGGGCGCTGCTTTTATGGTTCCGATTGCCAAGGTCGACCATATTAAAGATGCCGTCTTTTATTTACAAGCGAGTGGAATTTCCGTAATTGCCGCCACCGAAAAGACCGAAAATACCATTTATGATGTATCCTTCACGGAGGCCTGCGCCATTATTATGGGATCGGAAGATAGAGGCATTGCTCCTTCGACTTTAAAAGCGGCCGATCAAGCGGCCAAACTACCCTTACTGGGACAAATTGGATCTTTGAACGTTTCTGTGGCCTGTGCCGTGTTTTTATACGAAGCAGTTCGCCAACGCCGTTAAGAGCGCCGTAAGCATTCGCGAGCACTTAGTTCACTCCTAGGTCTCCGGCTTCTTATTCTTCGGTGCCTCCTTAAAGTGATAGGTTATTTTAACCGGCTTATTGGCCTCTGGCAAATCGTCTTCAGCAATCGATTCGATAAAATTGCCGTTTTCATCAAAATGCTGAAGAAAGGCATCGTCTTCCTCCACATAATCATCTTTTTCCCAATCGTATTTTTTAGCTGCCGGCATTTTAGACTTTATCAAAAATGCCAAGGCCAAACCGCTCAAAAAACCTCCAAGATGACCTTCCCAAGAAATACCATCCTTTACAGGAAAAATATACCAGAGCATACTCCCATAAATAAAAACGACCACCAAAGAAAGTGCTATCAATCGATAGTACTTTGTAAAAATACCCTTAAAGAAAACAAAACTTGCCAAGAGATAAATGACGCCGCTGGCACCTATATGATACGAAGGCCGCCCAATTGCCCAAGTAATTGCGCCAGATAGCAATACGCCCAACAAAAGTACTTTCCACGCATGCTTTCGATAAAAGTAAAACAACGCGGCCATTAGCACCGCCAGGGGAATGGTATTGTTGTACAAATGCTCTACGGAACCGTGTACAAAAGGGCTGAATAGAATACCTTTCAAGCCCGAAATCGTTTTGGGGTAAATGCCAAAGTCATTGAAGTTGGTCTTTGAGCGGAGTTCCAACCAAAAAACGGTCCAAATCGCAAGCACCGAAAGTAAAGGGGCAATTACTACTGCGTTGGTAAACTTAAAATAATGATTCTCCGACATGTATTAAAAGTTTGCAATAAACCGGCCATAGCTGTTCGGCCTGAAATATTGTCACCTTTTGAAAACGAAGACAAAATCATAAAAATTGTTCAAGACCGTGATCGGCCGGAGAATTCTAGTCCCGTTTTTATATTTTTACGGAATGAACGAGCCTTTAGCCGAAAGAATACGCCCCAAAACCTTGGAGGATTACATAAGCCAACGGCACCTGATCGGTGAAGAGGGCTCATTGACCAATCAGATAAAGAAAGGCATCATTCCCTCGCTTATTCTGTGGGGGCCACCCGGTACGGGAAAGACCACCTTGGCGAATATCATCGCGAATGAAAGCAATAGACCTTTCTACACCTTAAGTGCTATTAATAGTGGTGTAAAGGATATCCGTGAGGTCATCGACAAGGCCAAGCAAAGTGGTGGCCTCTTCACGACTAAAAACCCGATTCTTTTTATCGATGAGATTCATCGTTTTAGCAAATCACAGCAAGATTCGCTCCTTGCGGCGGTAGAAAAGGGATGGGTTACCTTAATCGGTGCCACTACGGAGAATCCCAGTTTTGAAGTTATTCCCGCCTTGTTGTCCCGTTGTCAAATATACGTGCTAAATCCGTTCGGGAAAGCCGATTTAGAAGCCCTGCTTGCACGGGCAATGAAAGAAGATACCCTCTTAAGGTCTAAAAAAATCACCTTGAAAGAAACAGAAGCTTTGCTGCGGCTGTCCGGAGGTGATGGGAGAAAACTATTGAACATATTTGAGTTGGTCGTCAATTCAGAGGAGACCGATAGTGTTACGATTACGGACAAGCTTGTGAAGGGCAAGATTCAAAAAAATACCGTGCTGTATGACAAAACGGGCGAACAACATTATGATATCATCTCGGCTTTTATAAAATCTATAAGAGGTAGCGACCCCAACGCGGCGGTATATTGGCTCGCCAGAATGATCGAAGGTGGCGAAGATGTGAAATTCATTGCGCGCAGAATGCTCATTTCGGCCTCTGAGGATATTGGTCTGGCAAACCCTACGGCCCTGGTACTTGCCAATACCACTTTTCAAGCGGTTACCACGATCGGATATCCGGAGGCGCGCATTATTCTGAGCCAGTGCGCGATTTATTTGGCCACTTCGCCAAAAAGCAATGCGAGTTACATGGCCGTCAAAAAAGCGCAACAGAAAGTAAAAGAAACGGGGGACCTATCGGTACCCCTTCCCTTGCGCAACGCCCCTACCAAATTAATGAAAGACCTTGGTTACGGTGAGGAATATAAATATGCACATGACTACCAAAATAATTTTGTGCCCGTAGAATTTTTACCGGAGGAAATTTCGGGGACCGCTTTTTACGAACCAAGCGATAACCAACGCGAAAAAGCGATCAAAACGTTTTTAAAGAACCGCTGGAAAGATAAATACTAAAATTTGATATTCAATTCTTGTACGGTAAGATCTTCGCCCTTATAGAATTCATAGTACCACTTCTCATTTTTTTGATAAACGACACCATTTCCTTTTTCACCCTTGGCCGTAAAAACGTTTGGTACGGAGGTCCTATACATCTTCAACACAATTTTTGGGGTGCTATCCACTAGTTGAAACCCATTTTGTATCTCTTGGGCATATAAGGTTTTGATACCACTTGCCCCCCCTTCTTCGACCTTGTTTGCTTTCCCAATATCGGAAGCCACGGGAGTGTTGGTTTCATACCTTTGTACTTCTTGCGTAGCGACTTGCTCGGTCACCTCTTTTTTTGGAGCCGCCTTCGTATAGTTTGAATCTACCGGCTCCAGATTTTTATAGGATTGATTTTCTATGGTAGCTTCTTGCTGTTCCATTGGATTGTTATCCAACCCAGGCTTCTCGGTCACAGTTCCCTCTTTTAGTTGCTTCACATCGTTCTTAAAGCTCACGGTTATCGGTTCCTCCTCTTTTTTTGCATCCCCTTTTCCATTATAACCATAGTCTAAGGAACCAAATGACTCAAACGCCCTTGAAATCGCCTCGTTGTATGCATCTTTATATTGCTTCTTTTTGCTTTTCCCCTCTTGGGTCATAAATAGTTCCTTTCCTTTACAATCGACCAAAACCAAGGTGGCCTTTGTTGTAAACATAGAGGAGTTATCATCGAGACGCACGTTCAACCCCAAACACAAATTACCATTCAAATCATCAGGAAACTGATCGTCATATACGGTTAAATATCCTTTTTGGGTAAACAGGTGTTTTACCAAAGTACTGGTCAAGTGCTGGTTATCCTGCTTAAACGCATCAAACCTTTTTGGAACGATAATGTATTTGTAATCATTCAACTGTGCCTGTATCACACTACTGAAGGTGGTCATCAAAAATATGGATAGAAAAATACGCATTATCGGGCTGTTATAAGTTTATAGTACATTACTATGAAAAAAACGTGCCAAACAATGATTTAGTCAAAGGCGACCGTATAGAGCATCGTTATTTCTTGCCCCAAGATATAATATTTAATCCTAACTGAAAAGAGGCGTAGCGGCTGGCTGCAATGTTACGATAGGCCAGCAGATTATCGGCCAGAATGTACATGTTTACAGGTCCGGCCTGTAGATTAAGGCCAAGGCCTACATTGGAAGTGGAGAATTTATCAATGGTATAAGTCGCTTTTATGGCGGCCACATTTCCTAACCTTCGTAAATAAAAGGCGGTAAGTGCCGCCTGCGGACCCCTTGGTCGGTTGATCATATAGAGCTGCCCCCCCACACTATTCGCATATTTGGCCCTTAGATTTCCACCCCGTATGGCCGTACCACAATCACAATCTACTCTTGAGGGGAGACGCTCCCCAAAGTCATACCGCACAGATCCGTAAAGTTTAGTGGGTCTAAAGTTGATATAGCTCTTCGTATTGTCCTCAAAAGGTACAAAAGCCTCCACCTCATCTACCAGGTCTTGCCAAAAATCCCGATCTGGGTCAGAAAGGGCGTCCGGGAGTATCACCTCTACTCCTTCAATTGTGGCATTCCCGTCCAAAGTATAACTCTTTACATCGTTGGTATGATAGATAAAACCTAGGTCCAACAAGCTGGCGGTTATCACTGTTTGTTCGTTCAAATGATACGTGAAGCCAAGGTCTAGGCCGAGGCCTAAATTACCTCCAAAAAAACCTCTTTTTAAGAAAGTAGACCCAATGGTACCATCTTCTTCTGCATCGCTTAGTTCGTTTAGGCCGGAGGTGCGCAAGCGCATATCGGCATCCAAAGTAGTGGCCAATATGTTATTCTGGCCTTCGGTGGTTACGAAAAAACCTTTGTTCTTTGTAGAATTGAAATCGAAAATACTGGAATAGATTTTGGCCCGGGCCCCCACCGTCATTTTGTCCCCCATACGTTTGTTTGCACCAAAGTGGAATACATTCATGGCCTCTCCTCGTGTCTTTAAATGACCCAAATCGAACTCTTGGTTCAAACGATCCGCATTGCCTTCGTATGCCAGTATCGCATAATCCTGAAACCAATAACCAATAGCATCCCCTTCGTGGTAGATTCCCATTGAATAAAACAAATCGGGATCCGCTCCCCGGAACCCGATATTCAATAATTCTATTTGATACGTACCGCTTAGTTCATCTCTCGGATTCATTCCGAAAATGGCGCGATCTCGAATCTTATCATTGATATCAAGACCATCATCGGCAAAAATATCATTGGCAGATATACCGCTAGAGCCCGCCTGAAGGGAAACACCCGAGAGCATGGGCACACCCGTATACCATTTAAAATCGGACTCAACGCCCGGATTGATTATGAGTGATTGGGGAATTTCCGCAAAATCATATAGTAGTTGTTTGTTTTGACCAAGCACATAGGTGCTTAGCCCTAAAAGGGTTACGACAAGTAGGAGGCGTTTTCTCATCGTAGTCGCACTCTAAATTTACCACTAGACTTTAGGGTGACCATTGGGTCCGGCAGCGTTGAAACACTTGTATCGTCCCCGAGATTTACCGCAGTTACCCGAATTCCAGAACTGTTTCTAATAATATCGATGGGCCGTCCTCCAGGACCGTATACAATCTCTCGCTCCAAAATCATGGAAGGTGCGGCTTGCACGGGAAAGGTTTCGGTATCGAGTACGGCATTATTTTCATCTAGGAATTCAACGGTTATGTTCAAATCCTTGCTAGTGGTATTTTCTACGAGATAGGTAATGCTCCCGTCTTCTACCCTATCAGAAAAAATACTGGAGCTAAAGCCATCAAAATTGAAGTCTTGGCCAAAGAAATTACCGCTTGGCACCAAATTGATGACGCGTTCGGGCGCCTCTACATATAGAATACTGGCCTCAACGGTCGGTAGGAGTTCCAAGTCGTCTATTTGATCAAAATTCTGTTCTTCGATGCAGGAGGAAACCACCAATAGCATCAATACAGGAAGTACTACTATTTTCTTAAATCGAACCATTCAAAACCTGTCTATAGTGCTTAATGAACAACTTCTTGCTGCTGCTATAATAACTCTATAAATAGATTTTTATTTCATTCAAATCCTGAATCATGGCGCAGAGATCGTGGACCGGTCCGTTATCCGAGTTGAAATGCAAGGCATGGAAACCAACATTCAAAGCCCCCTGTATATCCGCTTCAAGACTATCCCCGATCATGATTGATTTTTCAGGGGCGACCCCGGCCATTTCCAAAGCAAGTTCAAAAATGTGTGGATTCGGTTTCTTGACCCCTGCCATTTCCGAATTGATTACCTGATCAAAATAAGTGTGGATATTGGCATTTTGTAATTTTTTATCCTGAATCTCCTGAAAACCATTGGTGATAATGTGCAATCTATACTTCGGCCTTAGATAGGCCAAAATTTCCATGGTATTCGGGAATAAGTGATTGTGAGATGACAAATGATGAATGTACTCATCGGCCAACAGGTTGATCGTAGCATCCTCTATGGGATACCCCAAAGTATCAAAGACCGTTCGCAAACGTTGGTAACGCAACTGTTCTTTGGTTATCTTTTCTTCCCTATACAATTTCCAAAAAGCAAAATTGGCCGGCACGTATACCTTCAGAAACTCTTGTAGATCGACTCCTGGAGTATGTTCGGCAAGTATTTGTTTAAAGGTCAGGGCGGAATTTTTCTCAAAATCCCATAAGGTATGGTCCAAATCAAAAAAAACATCGGTCACAAGGTTCTTATACATGATATTGCGCTATCGTATTTTGGTATAGTCTCATCCAATCCATTTTTTGTGACCCTCCCAAGAGCTCATTGGAAAAAATGGTGATGAAGGTACCGTTTACTTTTTTTACTTCCTTGTAAAGCGTTCCTATCTCTTCCAAAATGGTTGCCTCGTCCGCACTCTGTACCACTGCATAGTCATGAATGGCAAAAGGATGCACTCGAATAGGTTGCTGAATCTCCAGATTAATGTCATAGAAATGAAAGGGGGTACAGGTACCTGCCCTAAACCCTACTTCATGCGTATAGCCCATGGTATAGTCATCCGTGAATTCGGCATCTACCAAATTGCGGTATGTTTCTGGTACATCTACCCGATTGTAACGCATTCTCGAAAAGTTTACCGGTCTATTAATAACCGTTGAAAGCCGCTTTTTTTCTTTTCGCAACATTTCGATATCGCTGAAAGAGCCGTAGGACGCCGCAAGGGAGACCGCGCTGTAATCCGCAATAGATTTGATCAAAAATTTAAAGCGGTTGCTGTTGGGCGAAACATTCTTATCATAGGTCGAATAGTCGGCAAACTGAAAAAAGAACATGCTGTTGATCTGATACTTTTTATGGAAATCGATCAGCTCGGAAAAGTTGTCGTAGGGGTCTTTTTTAGGATCGAACCACACTCCTATACGTTTAGATACCCGTCGTAATTTTAAGCTGAAAAAATCTAACAAAAAGCCGGCAATCCCCCTTACAAAACCCCTATATGCAAAGCAGTGGGAAGTAGTCACATCGATCACCGACGTGTATTTATAAGGGCGTTTTGCATAAGTCATGTCAGGAAACTTGCGTAATAACGCACTCAATAATTTAAAAGCCCACAAATCTACCACAGGGCGCTTTAGAAAACCATGTTTAAAGGCAAGACTCTCCTTTGGGGGAAACCGTCCGTGCAGGTCTTTTACATGGGGAAGGTATTCCTCATAACGGCTCAACAAATAAAAACTTGCAGAGAAGATGTCAAAGGGAATATTGCTGCGTTCCCCTGTGCTAAAAAAGCAGGGTACCCCCTCCCAATCATCCATAATCACTTGAATATCATTGATTCCCTGTTCGAACAACAGGTCATTGCTTCGAATAAAGAATTCATTCTGAAGTGGCTGCTTTGTATAGGTGATTTTTGGCCCTTTATGCTTAATAAAGTCTTCGACCGTAGTGGTAAAACCAATTTCGATACCCAAAACACGTGTAAACAACTGCTTCATGACAAAGCTAAATCGCGGTGTTATTTTATGCGTGTAAATGAGCAGCATTCGCCTATCGGTATATTTTAAGCCATGTATTTATGGCTATAAAGATAGCGGAGTATAACTATGAATACAACCTTAGGCATCTAAACCTCTTCAAGAACATCGGAAACGGTTATGGTATCTCCATTTTGTCCCGATACCGCAATGGAATCGATCATCCATCTCACAAACCAGCACACAGCTGCAGTTATATAAGGGGCTTGATTGGCATTCATAAGTGCCATAGGCAAATAGTAAGAAGAGAGCAGAAAGGGCTACCCATCCCAGAATCTTACGCATTTTTTTCGTCCTCCCTGTATTTGGTAGCAAGCCGGTTCACCGCACAAAACACCTCGCACAGTACTAGTGCAGGGGAAAAGCGGATGTTTTGGCACCTATCCTATATACTATTATGATGTTAGGTACTTCTTTAGCCATTCAATGGCCATTACCTCCTAAAAACCGACGCCTCAATGAAACTGCCAGGTTGATCACAAAAATGACATTGGTCAACACCACCAACCCTGGCCCCCACGACGGATCAAAACTATAAAATCTTAAAAAAAACAACGAACCAATAAATGTAATCAACTGAATACTAGAAAGCACCAAATCGGTAGCAATTCTAAATACCGCCAACAACGCATATCCTAGTATAAACCCTATCCACACCAGTACTCCCCACCACCACTGTAAGTTGCTCAAATCCCAAGCCCAACCAACCGTTTTATTAAGTCCCCAAGTTCCTTGAAGGTCGCTTGCTACCAAAACAAATACCAACAAAATAAGAAGGAGTAGCAGAATTGTTCTGTGTGTAACCCATTTCTTCATAGGCAGTTACTATCGGCCTCAAAAGTAAGCGCCCTGTTTTTAATGATCTTCTGAATCGTTAAACTGCCAAAGCACATTTACAATCTGCCATTTTCCGTTGAGTTTTACAATGTGCATATAATCGATCCAAGCATCGGCTATTAGTTTTACCGAAGCCGTTTTGTCGTAGACATCTAGAATAATTACTTCCTTTTTTGGGTTTTCCGGAAATTTATCACCTTCTGCATTATAGGTTTCCGCCAATAAGGTCATGGCATCGGTGAAGGTTTCCCTTAAATACTCCTTACCCGTTTTTTTATGGGTCCAAAAGGTTCGCTTTACCATTCTCGGATGGGCGGAGCGCTCAAACTGCTCCGGCTTTAACTGATGTTGGGATTCAATATAATCAAGGGCAGCTTGTTTAATTTCCAAGGAGTCTTGCCGGGTTTGTCCCTGAAGAGATAGCGTAAGCATTAGAAAGAAGGATGTAGTAAGAATACAAATGCGTTTCATGATGGATGCGTTTCTGGAAGAACGGTTCCTAAGGTGGGGGCCACCCTTACAAGCCGCTGTAATTTGTATAAAAGTAGCCAAAAGAACACTGTTTACTTAAGTCGCTAGCAGTTTTAGCACTTTTTTAAGTCTTTAGGGATTCCCATTCTTTTCGAATAGTATTCAGTTTGTTCACAAAAGGAATCAGCAAGACCAGCTCCAGTCGAACCACTAGATGAAATGGGTCTTGTAGAAAGGGAAGTACGACCATTGAAACGAGACACAGCACCATACCCGTAATCCCGTCTATTTTTCCAATTTCAATGGCATAATCCTTTTCGAACCAAAGCGCGAAGGCCGTAACGCCTTTTAGAATCCCAACCACGATTACGAGCAATCCTACTGGTGAAAAGGGCTCATTAGTTTCAAAACCGTAAAAGGCCAAAGCAGGTTTTACATTGGTTAAACCTAAAAACAAACAGACAATCGCCATAATTCCAAAAAACATAAAGAACCAACAAAAAACCTTGATCCACCAAGGTAGCAGTGTACGTCTCCGTTTACTTGGCTTTTCTATTACCTCCAGAGAAGCCGTGGTCAAGTATGTTTCCTTGGTCATGTTCTGAGGTTCTTCGCCCATATTCGCTAGATTATTGTTTATGCCATAAATCCAAGCCAGTCCCGCACTTAAATAGGTCAAAAAATACTGCCATCGATACAACCCGGGATGACCATCAAAAGGAGCTAAAATACCAAGCCCAAATAATGCCATTTTAGTAATTGCGCTTGTTCAGTGATGCTTAATCACTACAACATCTGCCCATCGGCAAAACTAAAATAGTCTTTTTGGGTCACGATCAAATGATCTAGAATTTTGATATCCAAGGCCGCCCCGGCATTCTGTAGTTTTTGAGTCACCTCTCTATCGGCCTTACTTGGCTTTAGTGTACCCGATGGGTGGTTGTGGGCCAAGATCAGCGCAACGGCTCCTAGTTCCAAAGCCTGTTTCATCACCACCCGCACATCTACCAAGGTGCCGGTAAGGCCGCCCTTGCTCAATTGAGAACGCAACAGAACCTTGTTCGCATTGTTTAAATATAAAATCCAAAACTCTTCATGGGGCAAATCACCCAAGGTTGGCAGCAATAGTTCAAAAGCATCCCTACTACTACTGATCTTATTGATGCGCAAGGCTTCCTCTCCCCTTCTACGCCGTCCAATTTCCAAAGCGGCAGAAATAGCAACGGCCTTGGCCTCCCCAATGCCCTTAAACTGGGTGAGCTGCTGAATTGAAAGCTTTCCCAACTCGTTTAGGTTGTTGCCCACCGACGCCAAAATGCGTTTGGAAAGTTCCACTGCGCTTTCCTCCTTACTACCAGAACCTATGAGAATAGCCACCAGTTCGGCGTCCGACAAAACCGATTTACCCTTGTGTACCAGTTTTTCACGGGGTTTGTCATCTTCTGACCAGTGTTTTATAGAAAAGGAAAACGCTTTGTCTTGCATCTCCTAAAAATAGGAATTTGTACCTTGCCGTGGAAACAACTCCCTGCTATTTTTATTGTATTTTCAACCTTATAAACACTCAATAGCATGAAATCGATCTTTGAGGAAGTCGCGTATCACGAATTGCTGGACCGCATCGATGCCCTAAACAAAAATTCCGATCCTATATGGGGCAAAATGACCGTGGGCCAAATGGTATGGCATTGCCAAATTCCCCTCGGCGTAGCCATCAAAAACAAAAAATACAAGAAGAAAGGCAACCCCTTGATCAAGTTTTTCTTTAAAAAATCACTCTATAGTGACAAACCGTTGCGCAAGCATCTCCCAACCTCACCTTTGGCCAAGGCCACAGCGCAAAAGGACTTTTCGATAGAAGTTAAAAAGCTTCGGTCTATGGTCGATGAAGTGCACCAATTAAAGACGCGCACCGTATGGGAGGCACACCCCCTATTCGGGGAATTCACTCATGAACAATGGGGCCAATTGGAGTACAAACACCTCGACCATCACCTGCAACAATTTGGTGTATAACCCAGTGCCGAAACCTGTTTTATAATCCCTATGAAGTACCCACCACCACACCATCAAGAACGCAACTTTGACAGTGTTATAACAGTTGCCAAAAACTACCCTTTTGCCACCATGGTCACCGTGCACAAGAACCTGCCTTTGATTACCCATATCCCCATGATCTATGAGGCCGATGGGAGCAAATACGGCAAGCTTGTAGCGCATATCGACAAATATAACCCCCAGGCGAGCGCTTTAAAAGATGGCACTGTCGCCACTAGTATTTTCTATGGGCCCGATTGTTACATTTCCCCATCGGTATATTCTACCAAGCAACTGCCCACCTGGAATTACATTTTTGCCCACCTTACGGGAACGGTACGTCTCCTTACCGAAAAGGAAATGGTAAAACAGACGATGGTGCGTATGACCGCTTTCCTAGAAGGTGAAAATCCAAAATATGTATTGGAACAGGACGATCCGCGTATGGAGCGATTAGTAGATTACATCCTTGGTTATGAGATTGAAATCACCGAATGGGAAGGGAAGTTTAAGTTTTCGCAAGACAAACTAAAAAAGGACCAAGAGCTTGCAAAACAAACATTGATCAAAAGCCAAAAAAGAGATGTGAGTCAATTTGTAGAGCGTATTTTTCAAAACCATGAGAACGCTCAACACAGGTCTTCATAGAACGCCGCGTCCAACAGATCGTCATCGGGGGTTTCTTCTTGCTGTTCAAGCACTGCTCTGGTATCGTTGACCATCCGATCTTCCTCCAAGATGACATTGCTCATCCCCAACATAAAGGCCACCAGTACCACGGCCATCTTACGCACCATATAGCTACTTAGCAATTGAAAGAGATGTCTTATTTTTTCCCAAAACATAATACGGTAATTACAAAATACGTTCCAGCTCGCAAAACCTGACAAATCTTCCGAACCATACTGTATTTCAACAGGTTAGCCGTTCACTTTCGCCTTGACCGTCTCCAGGTCCAAACCACCGTAATTCCCCGAACTCATTAGCAACAAGGCCGAATTGTTCAAATTTCTGTTCATTACAAACGCTCGAAACGCTTGGGCATCGGTGTAAATCTGCAAATCGTCCCGTTCAAAGGCCGTTGCGATCTGTTCTGGACTTACCGGGGCGAGTTTTTTAATAGCCACCGACTCGGGGAGGTAAAAAACGATTGCCTGATCGGCATGGGCCAGCGCCCCTCGGTACTCCTTTAAAAATTCCGGATTGAAACTGCTATAGGTATGAAGTTCCAAGCAGGCGATTACGGTACGCTCAGGATATTGTTCTTTTACGGCCTTTGTCGTAGCGGCCACCTTGCTAGGGGAATGGGCAAAATCTTTATACACCACACTTTTTCCGTTTTCGGCCAGTTTCTCCAAACGTTTCGAAGCCCCTTTGAAAGTTGTAATCGCTTCATAGAAATCGGCCTCATCAACTCCCATATGTTGGCAAATCCATTTAGCACCCGCCAAATTGTTCAAGTTGTGCCGTCCAAATACCTCGATCGGCATAGGGCCTTCTTCGGTAGCGAGTAAGGTTTGGCCTGCTTCCACCGAATAATCAGGAGTTTTATAGGGCAGCTTGCGAATTGTATTTTCGGAAGCTTCGACCACTTTTAACACCTCCGGGTCTTCTTCATTGTATGTAATGCTCCCCCCTTTTACGATACTATCTACAAAAATGCGGAATTGGGATACGTAGTTTTCAAAGGTGGGAAACACATTGATATGGTCCCAAGCGATACCGCTCAGCAAGGCTAAGTTGGGTTGGTATAAGTGAAACTTTGGGCGTCGGTCAATTGGGGAGGACAGGTACTCATCACCCTCCAATACCATAAAATCGTTCTCTTCGGTAAGGTGCACCATGCGATCAAAACCCTCAAGTTGCGCCCCCACCATGTAATCAACGGCGATGTCGTGATAATTGAGCACATGAAGTATCATCGAGGTAATCGTGGTCTTGCCATGGCTACCGCCAATGACTACCCTTGTCTTATGTTTGGACTGCTCATATAGGAATTCGGGATACGAATAGATCGCAATACCCAATTCTTGCGCCTTTAACAATTCTGGATTGTCTAGTTTCGCATGCATTCCTAGAATAATCGCATCCAGTTCCTTGTGTATTTTTTCAGGGAACCAACCAAAGGTTTCTGGAAAAAGACCTTTCGCCTGTAAGCGGCTTGCCGAAGGTTCAAAGATAACATCATCGCTTCCGGTTATTTGATACCCCTTGTGGTGCAGGGCCAAGGCCAAATTGTGCATGGCGCTTCCGCCAATGGCAATAAAATGAATTTGCATCGCATATGATTAGGGGTTAAAGATAGCCAATGTTCTAAAAAAAGGGTCTATAACTGTGCCAAATTAACCGCTCTTGGGTATCCTATAAACAACAGGCTCATCGATAAAATGCAAAAAAATGATCGATGAAATGCATCGTTTTTGAAAGATTTTTATCACAAATCTTGAAGTTCACACCCGTTTAAGCTCATTTCACAACATTCTTTTCTCCACGATGTAATACAAAAATACTTTTATCGCTTTATAGCTTACCTATAATTGTGTTTAACCTAAAAACCACCCAATGCCTAACATAAGAATTAAAAGCGACTATTTTAAGTGGCTATTTTATCTTGCACTGTTCAGCATGTCCTATCAAGCGGTCGCCCAATGTCCGACCGTGGCTACTCCTAACCAGGCGTTCTGTGATGCCGACAACCCACGAATCCAAGACTTGGTCGCTACAGACGAAGGGGGCGGAATCGCATGGTATGCCACCCCTGCCGGTGGTGCACCCTTCACCAGCAATATTGTCTTACAGGATGGAGTAACCTACTATGCGGATGATTTGATAGAATCTTGTGCCGTGCGTCCATCGGTTACCGTTAGTATTTCTGGCGAACCCCCTACGAACGTGGATGTCGCCGTATCTAGATGTTCTTCTGATATCAACACCATTTCGCAACTCAATGCCAATGGCACCAATATAGAATGGTATACCGATCAGAACGGAGGCACCCTTTTATCGGGAGTAGAGCCGTTGGTAGACGGCGTCACCTACTGGGTACAACAAACCGAAGGGCTCTGTACGAGTATTCGACTGCCAACAACGGTCACTATCATCGATCCGGGAGAACCTACCGGTCCAGCGGAACAATTCTTTTGTTTTGACCCGAACAACCCCGTAACTTTTACCGTAGGAGATTTAGCTGCAACAGGTACCAATATTAATTGGTACAACAGTGCTACTTCGAATTCTCCTTTGGACCCCACCACCCCATTGGTTGATAATACTTCTTATTTTGCGACGCAAACGACCTTTCCCTGCGAAAGTACCGGACGCTACGAAACCATCGCCCGTATTGACGATCTTCCCGACCCGGGAACGGATGGTGCCTTAAGTTTATGTGATGATACTACGGCAAGTATCGATCTCTTTACCGAACTTGGCGGCACCCCTGACAATGGCGGGGTTTGGACCGGTCCTGAAGCCACCACGAATGGTGACCAGGGAACGTTGGATACTTCTTTGTTAGGACCAGGAGCCGCCATCTTTACCTATACGATTGCCGGTGTAAATGCCTGTCCCGATGTAACGGCCAACGTGACGATCACGATACAAGAGGAACCTGAAGCGGGAGATGATGATGTGTTGGAGATTTGTAGCAATGAACCTACGGTAGATCTTTTCACCTTGTTGGGCGGCACGCCCGATGCAGGCGGTACCTGGTCGCCGGTACTTGCAAGCGGCACCGGTGTTTTTAATCCGGCCGTTGACGCTTCAGGCGTATATACCTATACAGTAGCGGCTACAGCACCTTGCACCACACCGGATACCGCAACCATTACCGTAACCGTCACCCAGGCACCTGATGCCGGGGCAGATGCCAACCAAGCTTTTTGTGAAAGTGACCCTGCCTTGGATTTGTTTACGCTCTTGGGGCCCGGAGCCGATGCGGGAGGTACCTGGTCGCCCGCATTGACGAGCGGCACCGGGGTGTTTGATCCGGGAGTAGACCCTGCAGGGACCTATACCTACACCTTAGATCCTTCGGCAACTTGCCCCGGAGATGAAGCTAACGTAACCGTAACCGTAGCCAACCAATTGTCGGCCGGTGATGACGGTAACTTGGAACTCTGTACAAATGATCCTATAACTGATTTATTTGCTTCCCTAGGAGGCACCCCGGATACCGGAGGAGTTTGGGCCCCCGCATTGGCGAGTGGTACCGGGCTCTTTGAACCTGGAGTAGATGTTGCTGGGGTGTATACCTACACGGTAGGGGGCACCAGTGCTTGCCCTAGCGACAGTGCCACCATCACCGTTGGTGTGAATATCGAACGAATCGCAGGGACCAACGCAACCACAACCGTTTGCGGTAGTGATGCTGCCTTTGACCTATTCCCTTTATTAGGGGTAACGGCCAATGCAGGGGGAACCTGGACAGGTCCCAGTACCTTGGCCAATGCAGACACAGGTACCTTTGACCCGGCAACCAATGCTGAAGGTACCTACACTTATACAGTGGTCGGTTCAGGCGCCTGTGAAGATGTGAACGCTACGGTAGAAGTAACCGTTATCAATCCGACACCTAGCTTGGATACCGATGGAAATATCTTCTGTACCTTAGACAATCCCGTAATCAACGATTTGATTGCAAACATCATTCCCGAGAATGGTGGCACCATTCAAGTATATGCGACCGCTACCGGCGGAACGCCTTTAAACGGTACAGATGCCCTTGTAGACGGCAGCACTTATCATGTTAGTGAGACCGATGTCCCTTCCGGTTGTGAAGGTACCAATCGTCTTGCGGTGACCATACAAATCAATGACCCGGCGATTCCGCTGCTGTCGGAGACCGCTGTAGAATTCTGTTTGATCGATGCCCCGACCATAGCCGAACTAAATGCGTTTATCACTTCTGGTGATAATGTACTTTGGTTCGATGCAGCGACCAGCGGCAACGTCTTTGCCGATACAGATGCCCTTATAAGTGGCGATTACTTCGCTTTCGAAGAGGATATTAACGGCTGTAGAAGTTTGGCATCTATTGCCATCAACGTGACGATCAACGATAATCCACCTCCGACTTTGAACCCGATGGGGAACGAGTTATGCGGGGTAGAACGCCCAACCATTGCAGTATTGGAAACCAACCTTACCGTTCCAGCCGGCCTAAGTGTTATCTGGTACGATACCGCCGCGGCGGGCAATGTGCTCAATACCAGCGATCTGTTATTGGACAATACTATGTATTACGCTGCGACTTTCAATGCCACTACCGGATGTGAAAGCAACGAGCGTCTTGAAATTACGGTTGATTTAACCGCATGTGACCTTAGTGTGTACACCTTACTGATTCCCGACGGATTCTCCCCGAACGGCGACGGCATCAACGATGCCTATGACCTTAGGGACGTAGAATTCTTATTTGAAGATTACACCATAGAGATCTATAACAGATACGGAAATCTTGTTTACATGGGGAACAACTCAGTTGCTCCGTGGGACGGAACCTCTAACCAAGCCGGCGTAGCAGGAGACAACGTAATGCCAAACGGCGTTTACTTCTACATATTCAATTTCAACAGGGACAACCTACCAGCACAACAGGGTAGAATATATCTAAATCGATAAAGAAGATGAAAATGAATATTCGCACCCAAAAAACCAAATTCATGAAAAAAGTAACAATATTACTTTTTCTTGGCCTCGTACACAGCATGTACCTACAGGCACAACAAGATCCTGAATACACTCAATATATGTACAATATGAGTGTTATTAACCCAGCGTATGCGACCTCTGACGTAGGGGTGGCCAATGCCGGATTGCTCTATCGAACCCAGTGGGTAGGAGCCGTAGGCGCTCCCAAAACAGGTACCGCTTTTTTACGTACGCCGATCAACGAGCGGATCGAAGCCGGTATTTCGTTTATCAATGACGAAATTGGCGATGGTGCCCTGAACGAAAACAACATTTATGGCGATTTCGCCTATGTACTACAATTGAATGATAAAATACGATTGTCCTTAGGATTAAAGGCCGGTGTCACCTTGTTCGATACCAGTTTCAGCGATTTTCAATTGAACAGTGGGGACTTTACCAGTGACCCTGCATTTTCTCAAAACGTTAATGAGACCTTTTTCAATATCGGATCCGGGGCCTACCTGTACGGGGATAATTTCTATGTAGGTATTTCTGCTCCCAACTTTTTGAAAAATAAGCATATTTCGGAACAAAGCGGTATCTCAGCCCTGGGCAGTGAAAGCCTGCACTTATTCGCGACCGCGGGATACGTTTTCGCGATCAATGATAACTTAGATCTGAAACCTTCCGTATTGGTTAAAAGTGTGCAAGGGGCGCCCCTATCTATGGACTTTAACGCCAATGTACGCATCAATGGGAATTTTGAGGTTGGTGTATCGTACCGATTGGACGATGCCATCAGTGGCCTCTTCAATATCGGTATTACTCCAGACCTTCGCGTGGGCTACGCCTATGACTATACGACCAGCAATTTAGGGGACTTTAATTCTGGAACCCATGAAATAATGCTGTTATACAATTTCCGTTTTTCAGGAGCCAAACGCTATTCCTCACCTAGATTCTTTTAATCATGTCAAGAAACAACTTCTTATTATATATTGCCTTTTTTGCTATCATAGCTGGGAACGCACAAGTATCAAAAGCCGATAGGCTCTTCAAAAAAGGCGATTTTATCAAAGCCGCAGAGCTCTACGAAAAAGCCTTGTCCAAAACCCGCACGCAGCACATTTTGCAACAATTGACCGATTGTTACTACAACACTTATCAATATGATCAAGGGATCGTTGCGATGAAAGCATTGGAAAGCGGAGATTTCACCAATCCCGAAGGCACTTATGATGCGCGGTACAATTTTATGTACTATCAATTCCTATCGGCCACCGGCGATTATGAAAAAGCCATTGACCAATTGGTGGCGTACAAACAAAAAATGGGACAACCCGCACCGGACGTTGCCGCTTCCAAAGAGATGGTGGAAACCTTTCGACTGAAAAAAGCGGATTTCGAGATTGAAAAAGTAGATTTTAACTCGGATGCATCGGACTATGCCGCAGTACAACAGAACGATTTAGTCTACTTTTCCTCTGACAGGGAAAACGGGGACAGCTCCTTTAAAAACACCTTTAAAAAAGATTATAAATGGACACATCGTCCTTTCTTAGATCTTTACGCTATTGCAGTAGATGCCGAAGGCAAAGGAGTTGGTGAGGCAAGTGCATTGAAAAGTATCAATTCGGCTTTACATGAAGGGGCCGTATGCTTTAGCAATGATGGAAAAACCATGTACATCTCTAGGAGCAACCTTGTAAACGGGAAGCGTATTTTTAATGATGAGGACAAAAATCAGGTACAGCTGTATGTCTCCAAAAAATCCGGAGACAGTTGGTCAGAGCCTAAAAAATTATCGTTTTGTTCGGATGCATACAACTATCAGCACCCCTCGTTGAGCCAAGATGGTCGTACCTTGTTCTATTCCTCGGATGCGCAAGGGTCTTTGGGGAGCTATGATATTTTCAGTGTTGCACTTGATGAGAACGGCGGTTTTGGGACGCCTCAAAACTTAGGCGCCGTTGTGAATACTCCGGAAAGGGAACAATACCCCTATATCTCCGCAGAAGGACATCTGTTCTTCGCGTCGAACGGACATCTCGGGCTGGGCCTGTTGGATATTTTTGTAGCACGCTTGGAAGATGGTGCCTACAGCACTCCCATCAACTTGGGAGCGCCGATCAACTCGCAGTACGATGATATTTCACTTTCATATAGTTCGGCAGAAAACGGGTTCTTTAGCTCAAATAGGGACTCCGGAAACGATGACATCTTTGCTTTTAAGCAAATAGCGGAGATTTTTACAAGAGAATATGTAAACCTTTTTGAGATCAAAGACTCCATTAACGGTGCTCCGGTACCCAACGCAACGGTAAAACTCATGAATGCCGACGGGGAAGTGGAATACGAAAACACCTTGGACGAGGAAGGCCAATTCACCGCCAATTTGATTCCTGGGGAGTATACGCTTGAAATTGAATCGGTAGGGTTTGGTACTACAACTCAAAAAATCACCATCGATGCCGTGAACAATGATAAACACGATATCGCGGTCAAAAAACTGTTCGACGCCGATCAAATTGTACAGGACAATACGGAGGAATCAAAGAAAATTATTGCCGACCTCCTACAAGATCAACGCGATCCAAAAATATCCTCTGTTGATGGAAAGCTCTATTTCGATATTCCGTACATTTATTTTGATTTTGATCGTTGGGAGATACGGGCCGACTCAAAAATTTTGCTGGACAATCTTATTGCAAAGTTAAAAGACTATCCTACGCTTAAAATACGTATCAATTCGCATACCGACAATCGCGGTACAGACCGATACAATCAGGTGCTTTCTGAAAAAAGAGCCCAATCGAGTCGTGATTACCTCGTGAAAATTGGCGGCCTTGATGCCAGTAGAATCAGTTTTAAAGGATACGGAGAGGCCAAACCTCTAATAGTATGTGATGACGAATGTAGCAAAGAACAACACCAGAAAAACCGTAGAAGCGAATTTCAGCTAGTGGAATACTAAACAACACCCGCATAAATACCAACCAACAAGTCCCTATAGGCGTTACAACCTGTAGGGACTTTTCTTTTTAGGTCTCGATTCTTTTTATCTTAGCATTAAAAAATCAAATCAATGAACCTTACACTTGCAACCATCCCTTCCAAAGAAATCATGCCTGGTTACCATGGTAAACTAGTGCATTCCGAAACCATGAGCCTTGTCTTTTGGGAAGTGGAAAAAGAAGCGATCGTACCAGAACATTCACATGTCAACGAGCAGATTATGCATGTCATCGAAGGGGAATTCGAATTTACCCTTAGTGGAAAAACCAAGGTATACCACCCTGGGGATATTGTGGTCATCGCCTCTCACGAAAAACATAGTGGAAAAGCGTTGACCCCCTGTAAATTAATGGATGTCTTTAGTCCGGCCAGGGACGAGTATCGATAGTTTGGATCGTATTTAAACCAACACTTTTCGTTAGTACCCTTACTATGCGCCTGCCTGCCAATTCATTGGTACACACAGCCCATACTTCGAGAATGTGCTTATTCCCTCAGTGGTATAAGGGGTTCCCTCACTTATAATTGTGCACGAGGGTTATTGGAACCATATTTGTTCCGTAATTTTATACGAATACCGCTAAAAGGGACCTGTTTCTTTTCATGCGGTACTAAAATTGACATATGAAACAGTTCATAAACATAGCGATCCTTATCCTATTTTCAACTATGACCCAGGCACAAGATACAAACGATTCTTTTGATTCTCTTTGGAAGCAAGTACAACAACTTGAGGACAAAGCTTTGACGAAATCTGCCCTTAAAATGGTACAGACCATCTCCGAAAAAGCCAAAAAGACAAACAATTCGGCCCAAGTCGTCAAGTCGTTGATCTATACCTCCAAATACGCGTTGACCTTGGAGGAAGACGCGCAATTAAAGATTGTAAATGCCTTCAAAACCGAAATCGAGAAAGCGCCATTCCCGACCAAAAATGTGTTGGAAAGTTATATGGCCAATTTGTACTGGCAGTATTTTCAGCAGAATCGCTATAAATTCTACAATCGCACCAAAACGGAAACAAAGGTAGACGCTACCGATTTTCGCACATGGGACCTTACTACGATTTTTCAAGAAATAACACTCCACTTTGAGCGTTCGTTGAAAAATGAAGACGGTTTAAGAAATAGCCCTATTGACGACTTTGAACCTATTTTGAACAAGCAGAAAGGTTCCTCGGAATTTCGGCCCTCACTGTTAGACCTGTTGGGCCATGCAGCCCTTGATTTTTATAAAACCGGTGAAAACAACATCACCAGACCCGCTGACAAATTTGAAATTAACGACCCGGAACTCTTGTGCGAGGCAGTGCCCTTCTTGAACAAGGAGATTACGACTACAGATGCGACATCATTGCAGGCAAAGGCCTTGCATTTGTATCAAATACTCTTGAACAACCACGTTCCCGATGCGAATTACAATGCGTTTGTAGAAATTGATATTGAACGCTTAAAATATATTTACCAGAACGCAACTTTTCAGAACAAAGACCAGCATTATTTAGAGGTCTTGAACAACACGGCATCGGCAAAAAAGGGAACCGAAGCCGAAGGGCTCTATCGCTACGAAATTGCTAGCTTGTACCAGCAACAGGGCGCAGGCTACTCACCAACGACCAACACGGAAGTACGTTGGAAATTGAAAGACGCCTTACAAATTTGTGAGGAAGTCATGGCCGCCTATCCAAAAGCAAAGGCAGGTGAAAAGTGTATGGCCTTGAAATCCCAGATTCTTGACAATAACCTATACCTTACCACCGAACGGCACCTGCCATTAAACAAACAGGCACGCCTGCTTGTCAACTATAAAAACTACCATTCACTTGAATTAAGTGCTTATAGCATTACTCTTAAGCAGCTTGAACAATTGGAGAAACTATACAAAAAACCACAAAAACAGGCGTTTATTGAAAAATTACCCTTGGTCACCAAATGGCAGGCCGTCTTAAAAAATGAAGGGGATCATCAAACCCATACCACCGAAGTAAGCGTGCCCCCTTTAGGCAACGGGCACTATCTATTGATGGCCAAACCCTCCGAAACGAATCAAAAAGATACTAGGGGTACTTTTGCCTATAGCCCTGTTCAGGTAACCGACCTGACCGTCTTGGAAACCAAGACAAATACCCATCACCAATTCCAAATCGTGGACCGCAACAATGGTTCACCGATTTTAGGCGCTACGGTAAAAATTCGGTACCAGGTGAACTATGATAGGGGTTTCCTAGAAAAAACCATGTCGACCGATAAAAACGGAATGGTACGCATTCCACTATCAAAGCAATATTGGAACAACGTAACACTACGCATCCGCAGAAATAAAGAAACGGCCCATTTCGGGGAATTCTATGTCAACCAAAAATATGATCAAAGCAAGTCGTATCGTGACCAGGTCGCTTTTCTATTTACCGACCGCAGTATTTATCGACCCGGCCAGCCCTTGTACTTTAAAGGCATTGCGGTAGCCCGTTCCGAGGCCAGTTCTTCGGTACTTACCAACGCCTCCGTCAACGTAATTCTTAAAGATGTCAACTATCAAGAAGTAGGCAGACAGGAATTTAAAACCAATGAATATGGTTCCTTTTCGGGGGAGTTTATCCTACCCAGTAACGGACTTACCGGTAATTTTACCTTAGAAGTTCAGGGAAGCGATCACTTAAGAGGCAGTACATCTTTTTCTGTGGAGGAGTACAAACGCCCAAAATTCAGCACCTTTTTTAAGCCCGTTATGGAGACCTACAAGGTAAATGATAGTGTCACCGTAACCGGAAACGCAATGGCCTATGCCGGGAGTGCCATTACCGAAGCCAAGGTCAGTTATACCGTTCGAAGGGTCGTGTACTACCCGCGTTGGTATTCTTGGTACCGCCCATACTTTAATAGTAGTCCGCAAGAAATAGCACACGGGCAAACCATTACCGATGATAACGGGGACTATACAATACCCTTCAAGGCGCTTCCCGATGCCAGTGCGGAAAGAAAAAGCCTGCCCATTTTCAACTATGAGATCACCGCCGATGTGACCGATATTAATGGGGAAACCCATAGTGCCACCACTACCGTACGTGTGGGGTACCATAGCTTAACGGCAAGTATGTATGTGAGCAACCTGATCAACAAGGAAGAGGACGCAAAATTAACCGTATCGACCAGCAATTTAAACGGGCAATTCGTCGCGGCAAAAGGCAACCTGAAAATGTACAAGCTCAAGGCCCCCGAATACGTTTTGCGAAAGCGACCGTGGCCTGCTCCGGATTATGAGGGTTTTACCAAGCAGGAGTTCAAGAAACAGTATCCGCATGATGCTTATGGGAATGAGCACGACACAAGCCAATGGGAGAAAGGTGCATTGGTTTGGGAGTCACAGTTCGATACCGGAAAATCAGCAGAAATACCCTTCGGAACCTTAAAAAAATGGCGTTCGGGAAAATATATTATTGAGCTCGAGGCAAAGGATAAATTTGGACAATTGGTACAAGACAGAACCCAAACAACACTTTATAGTCCCAAGGACAAAACCCTTTCGGACAATCAACTCTTCTTCGCCAAAACGGACAAAACCTCCTATAAAATTGGGGAAAAGGCAAAGGTGACCCTTTCGAGCAGTGCCGAAGATGTAACGGTGACGGTATTCATCGAGAAGAAAAATGAGCTCGTGGAAACCCGTTTGATCGAACTGAATAACAACTCAAAATCCTTCAGTATTCCCATAACCAAGACGGAAGAAGGCGGTTTTAGTGTAAGCTACAGTTTTACGGTATACAATTCCTATCAGGTAGGCAGCTTGCCCATCAATGTGCCGTATCCACAGAATGACCTGACGATAGAAACCCGTACCTTTAGGGATAAGCTTAGACCGGGCACCGACGAGAGCTGGTCGTTTAAGATCAAAGGGGCCAAAGGGGAAAAAGTTACTGCGGAACTATTGGCCAGTATGTACGATGCTTCTCTGGATAGTTTTCGTGGACACTATTGGAGTTTCGACCCTATATACAGACCTTATTATTATACCAACCTTTACATTCAGGGGCAATACGGTTTTGGCACCAATTCGTTTGATGTGCAATACGGCGATCGCAACCTATACAGCTACCCCACGCAATATTTTGATTCGTTCAATTGGTTTGGATTCTACTTTGGACATGGGTCTCAGTACCGGGGACGCACAAAAAAACTGGCACGCATGTCATCACCACAAACCGTTATGGCGGCAGGTGCCAATGAAATGAATTTGGAAGAATCCGCAGAAGATGCCGTCGCGGGATTCGCGTTGGGTGCGGCCATAGACAAAGACCAAGCTTCTGGACTCGAAAACAAAGCGGACCAACGAGCAGAAAACCAACCTACGGAAAAAGAAAAGGACGCAACCGATTTAGATGCTGTTAAAATTAGAAAGAATCTACAGGAGAATGCCTTTTTCTTTCCCCAGTTACAAACCGATGCCGAAGGAAATGTTTCGTTTCGTTTTACCACACCAGAGGCACTTACCAAATGGAATTTACAGCTATTGGCACATACCAAAACCTTGGAAAGTGGGTATAGCACCTTACAAACGGTCACCCAAAAGGAGCTAATGGTCATCCCCAACGCGCCCCGGTTCTTGCGAGAAGGCGATGAAATCGTCGTCAGCGCCAAAATTGCCAATCTTACCGGCAAAAAACTGAATGGGCAGGCGCAGTTGGAATTGATCGATGCGGTTTCAGGAAAAGAAGTTTCGGCCCGTTTGAAAATGGTCGAAAACGACCCACAAGATTTCCTTGTAGATTCACTGGGAAATACACAGGTATCGTGGCGCTTAAAAATACCGGAGGCCCTACAGGCCGTGCAGTACAAAGTGATTGCCAAGGCAGGCGACCATAGCGATGGGGAGCAAAACCTGCTGCCGGTGCTCACCAATCGTATGTTGGTTACCGAAACCCTACCGATGTGGGTGCGCAGCAACCAGCGTAAAACATTTGTCTTGGATAAGTTAAAAACAACTACTTCGACATCGCTCAAACATCACAAGCTTAGCTTGGAGATTACGTCAAACCCCGCATGGTATGCCGTACAGGCCCTCCCCTATTTGATGGAGTACCCACATGAATGCAGCGAACAATTGTTTTCCAGGTATTATGCCAATAGTTTGGCAAGCCATATTGCCAATGGCAACCCTCGTATACAAGAGGTTTTTGACCAATGGCGTAATTCAGACGCATTATTGAGCAACCTTGAAAAGAATCAAGAATTGAAATCCCTTTTGATTCAGGAAACGCCATGGCTGCGTGATGCACAATCCGAGACCGAGCAGAAGAAAAGAATTGCACTGCTTTTCAATCTGGATAAAATGAAAAACGAACAGGTGAACGCCCTTCGGAAATTGCAACGCAATCAAAAATCAGATGGTGCGTGGTCCTGGTTTTCGGGAGGCCCCTCTAATAGGTTCATTACACAACATATCGCTTCCGGCATGGGGCACCTGAAGAAATTATCGGTTACCACCGGTTTAGATAAGGAGCAAGCCCAAATGCTTAAAAAGGCCGTGGCTTATTTGGATCAGGAATTCCTAAAAGAGTACGACCTAATGAAGCGCCATGCCTCAAATATTAACGATGACCACCTTAGCAGCACGCAGATTCACTATCTCTATATGCGTAGTTTCTTTAAGGAACTAAAAACATCTTCCAGGGTGGATACAGTTACCGCCTATTACAAAGGGCAGGCTCAAAAATACTGGATGAACAAAAAGCTGTATTCCCAGGGAATGCTCGGGTTGATCCTACACCGTATGGGAGATACCAAAACGGCCAACCTCATTATACGGTCATTAGAAGAAAACAGCATCAATTCAGAGGAATTGGGGATGTACTGGAAAGAAAATACAGCTTCTTGGTATTGGTATCAGGCACCAATAGAAACTCAGGCCCTTCTTATTGAAGCTTTTTCTGAAATTCAGAACAAAATCGAAACGATTGATAATCTTAAAATTTGGCTGCTAAAAAATAAGCAGACCAATCAATGGCAAACTACGAAGGCAACTACCGAGGCCGTATATGCCTTGCTGTTACAAGGAAGTGACTGGCTCTCTGTGAGCGAAGCGGTAGCAGTCTTGGTCGGAGGAGAAAAAATAACCCCGTCAACGCTTGAAAATGTGCAGGTAGAAGCGGGTACGGGCTACTATAAAACGGCTTGGAACGGAAACGAGATACAGCCTGCCATGGCCGAAGTGCAGTTAGATAAAAAAGGGGAGGGTATTGCCTGGGGTGCGCTTTACTGGCAGTATTTTGAGGACCTTGATAAGATTAGCAGTGCAGAGACACCTTTACAATTGAAAAAGAAATTGTTTTTAAAGAAGAACACTCCTACCGGTGAACAAATCAAGGAAATTACAGACAAAACAACCGTAAAGGTAGGTGACCTGATTCGTGTACGTATTGAACTGAGATCTGATCGCGCCATGGAGTTTGTACATATGAAAGATATGCGCGCAGCCGGTTTTGAGCCCATCAATGTAATTTCAAAATACAAATGGCAAGATGGCCTCGGGTACTACGAAAGTACGAAGGATGCAAGTACCAATTTCTTCTTCGACTACTTACCCAAGGGAGTATACATCTTCGAGTACGATGTTCGGGCAAACAACGCCGGTACGTTCAGCAATGGCATTACCACGATTCAAAGCATGTACGCACCAGAATTCAGCAGCCATAGTGAAGGGGTGCGTGTAGCGGTCTTCGAATTATAGTAAAGATATAAGCTAGGAGGATAGAGATTGCATAAACTGGTACACACCACTTAAATCTACCGGATACCATTGGTACAACAGGCTCCCGAAAACATACCCAAAACCCAGGCCCAATACAATGGTCAAAAACAACAATGCTTTTGAATTTTGAGATTTAAAATTGACGAGTGAAACGGCAGACCCATTTTTAAAAATTTCAAAATCGCGACCCGAGGGGCCGGCAATATCCAATTTTGAAAAAATATCATAGCTGTTTTGACCCAGCATAAAACGATGGGGCTTTTTTCTGCTAAAACGATGTTCAGAGATTTTTCTTCCGTTGACAAGGATGCATTCTGTTCCTAAAAAAGAGTAATGGATTTCAATTTTGTGGTTGTCCAAATAGTATTCTGCGCACTTCATGCTTTAATAATGTATATAAATAAATATGTAACTGCCGTGGGGGAACACTAGCCTTTTCATATAGCTGAAGAAACGCACAGATCGTTCTCAGGAATCTGCTCGTTTGGACATCGAAAATCAGATGTTTTTCAAATATCCATAGCGAAAATAAGGAAAGTAAAAGTAATGGAAAACAAAAGTTTTTAACAATCGAAGTATTCTTACAAACAGCTTATGTTTTGTTTGAGCTTGTACCTGTTTCATTCAACAAAAAAATGAGGGAAACCCCATCATTACTGGCATTCCCAAGGGTTTAAGGTACAAGTTTTTGTCGAACAAAAGCCCCTTAAAAAACTGATTACTAAAGACTCATCCTATCTTTGAACAGATACGATTGTCTTCGCGACACTTCAATTTCTTCACCATTCTGCATTTCAAGTTTCAACGTACCATTAAACCATGGAATTACCTTGGCAATAAAATTTGTGTTGACAATTTGCTGCCGGTTTGGTCGAAAGAAATAGTTGGCTGGCAACTTTTCCTCAACCTGGTTCAAAGATTTGTAGAGCAATGGCTTTTCATTTTGAAAAAACACTCGGGTATAGTTCCCTACTATTTCGAAATGTGAAATATCCCCCACTTTTACCAACCAGCATTTTTCACCATCCTTGATAAAAATCTGACTGTTTCCCGTAAGCCGTTTTTCGGCGGGTACTTCTTCTTGTTGATTGCCTGCAAGTTTCTCTTTTACCTTTTCAACAGCCAAGGAGAAGCGTTTTTCATTTATAGGTTTTAAGAGGTAATCCAAGGCATTGTATTCAAAGGATTTTATGGCGTATTCATCATAGGCAGTCGTAAATACGGTTATAGGTACCTCATCGAGCATCTCCAATAAGTCAAAGCCATCTTTTTCGGGCATATTAATGTCTAGCAACAATAGATCAGGTCTATTTTTTTGAATCAGTTCAAAACCGTCATCCACGTTTTCCGCCTCTCCGATAAGCTCCAATGCTGAATGGCCTTTGATCAACTCCTTTAATTCGTTTCTTGCCAAACGGGAATCTTCTACGATTACAGTCTTAATAGTGCTCATGATATAGGTATTTTAATAGTCGCGACCACCTCGGATTCCACTTCTTCCAGTAAAAAGGTGGCCTTTGTTCCGTACAGTAATCGCAACCGTTGTCGAATGTTTTGCAGTCCCAATTGGGTAGAATCCTTGTTAATCTGTAGTTTTCCAGTGTTGGTTACTTTGATCTTAAGGGTATTTTCATCTTGCGAAGTGACCAAGGAAATGACACCTCCCGCTTTTAGATTAGAAATACCATGTTTCGCGGCATTTTCTACCAACAACTGAATGATCATCGGAGGAATCATCATACCTTCCGTGCCTTTTTCGATGTCTTTTACGTACTGTAAACGGTCCTCCATTTGGATTTTTGACAGCGCAATATAGTTTTCTACCATTTCCAATTCTTCTTCTAGGGGAATAGCGTCGACCGTGTTCTTTACCAACGCATATTGCAGCATCTCGGAGAGTTTCGTAATCATATCGCGCGATTTGGAAACATCCTCGAGCATTAAGCCCCGAATATTGTTTAGGCTATTGAACATAAAATGAGGGTTCACCTGCCCTTTCAAAGTATTTAGTTGGGCTTCCCGTAAGGTGGCGTTCAGTTCGAGTTCTTCCAATTTGTTTTGGTTGTATTTAAAGAGAAACTTTACTGAGAAATAAATGGCCGTCCACCCGAAAATACTCAAAAAGGTTCCTAAAACGGTAGATATCCAACTTACTTTTTCTTCGATAAATGCAATCTCCCCCGGGGTGCGCTCCCAAACTGTTTCATATACGAATTCACTAAAATAATTCAGTCCAAAATACAGAAAACCTGTAACCAACAGGCCAATGAATATCTTGATCAGGCTATGTTTGATCAAGATATTTTCCAAACGTTTCAAAAGCAAATATCGATAGAGGCTCGTGACCAGAATACCATTGACAGAAGCCATTACAAACGAAAATAATTTGTACTGAAAGCTAAAATCAAAAGGGAGAATAAAAACCGTTACATTCACTACGCCCCACCCTACCAATTGCAGAAGCCAAAACAAGCGCGTTCTATTTCTTTTTTCAATCTGCATGTTCCTGGTCTTTGGGAGCAGCGCTCGTTACGATGTTCAAGGGTTTAAACGGTAAGGTCACCAAATAACGAGTACCGGTATGTGCGAAGTCCTCTATAAACTGTGCCCTATCACCATACATCAGTCGCAGCCGATGGGTGATTTTATTTTTTAGTCGATCGGTTTCCTTTGAACCGCCGGTACTACCCGAGTGGCCCACAGAAATTTGAATGGCCTCTTTTTCTTTCACCACTTTTAGTTGAATCTCTCCCCCTTCACGTCGCAACAAAATGCCGTTTTTAGAAGTGTGTTCGACAAGGTTGTGCACCAGCATGGGCGGTATCTCCATTTTTAGGGCCTCTTTTTGAATGTCGTATCGTATTTGAAATCTATCCTGGTATTGAATCTGAACGAGCGCAACGTAATTTTCTATCATCTCGAGTTCCTCTTCCAACAAGACCGTATTTACATTGTTCTTCGTTAACGAATACCGTAGCATCTCCGATAATTTGGTGAGCATGGTGCGGGACTTTGGAACATCTTCCAACATTAAGCCTTTGATATTGTTTAGGGAGGTGAACATGAACTGAGGATTCATATGCCCTTTAAGCGTATTCAACTGTGCTTGCTTTACCTTTTGCTTAAGCTCTAAACGATGTACGCGCTGGTTGTTTGCTTGTCGTATGACCTTAATGACGAAGTAAAAAACCGTCCAGCCCGTAACTATGATCATATAACCTACATACTGGCGAATATCGTTCCAACGGTAGCGTTCCTTGGGTTCATTGAAAAACTCCGTTTTATCTTCGATTATCAAACGCATCATCTTCCCAAGGGCGTATCCCGACCAATACGAAATGTAAGGGAACAGGAGCGACGTGCATACCACAATCAACACAATCTTTAGGATATCAACTGCCTTGAATTCCTCTAGGTTCACAAAACGTCGTAAAAACCATCGGGTCAACGAAGTAACAAAAATACCTACGACCATAAAGCCAAGAAGGGTTATGAAGAGCCCTATGCTGTTCTTGGCAATTTTATTCACGGTGATCACGAATAAACCGAAGCTACCCCATCCTACCGTCTGTAGGACCCAAAAAATATGTTTGGTTAAAAATTTATTCATTATTAGCTATCAACTCAATTCAAATATAACAGAATTCCCAGCCGGAATTCCTCATTACCGCCAATGGATTAAAATCATTCTCTTTGGTTCTAGGTTTATTGTAGTAATAATGTAAAAACGATGGCGATCAGTAATTTTAGCAGTGTAATCATTTTGTTTATTCTTACGAGGTTCTTATTCGCTTTTAAGTTGAATTTATCTATTGTCGGCAGCTTTTCGGGTAATTACGAAATACAGCACATATCCCCAACCAAAAATAGCATGTAATAGTACCCATCTGATCGATTTATTCCGTTCCCACGAGGCCAACATGGCAATTACCGTACCGATACCAAGGCCTTTTTTTATGGAGAAGTGACCAAACATCCCCTTGAGCATTCGCCCCAGTTCAAAACCGGTACTATATGCGCTACCATCTCCAAATTTCTGGGCGACAATGGTTAATAACATGCCGGCAAAGAGCACAAAAATCAGTACGATACTTAGGGTTCCCAGGAACAACCTATGGTTGCTTTTTTGACGTGGGTTTGGAAATGAACTGGTCATAATAATAGTGTGTTTTGATGGTTTAAAAATAAGGTATGGTGTGCGTATTTGAAATGGATTTATGGCGAACGGTAGATTCTACCCATTGGACGGCAACATGGCTTAAACTACTGTACCAAGCCATTGTATAAACTTGGTCAAGGTATAGCCGAATATAAACCCGCCCACCAAACCAACGACCAAACCTACAATGATCGTGGCGATTCGGTTTTTTGACCGTAGTGTTTTTGAAAATTTGTTTTCCAAGGTTAACGGCAAACCGTTCTTGTAGAGTAAAATGCTCATACCCGTATTATTTTTGAAAGATATTGTTGGGCGTATTATGTAATTGTCATTCCCTATTTGAAAGAAATGGTCCCTGCCAAAAAAGGAATACCCCTTTGAAATCTCTTCCCCGTTCATATGAACCGATTCAACTCCCGTTGCAGCGTTAAATACTTCTACAATTTGGTTTTCGATATGAAATTCTGCGTACTTCATGGTGTTGACTTTAAACCTGTTTATTGTATTAATGGGCAATATGAAAGAGGAAAGCGCCCAGAGAAGCACCGGCCTTGAACAATAGCACCGACCCTATTACGGAACAAAGAATGGTTGCTTTAATGATTTCAGTTTTTTTACGTAATTCGTTTTTATAGCTCGTTTTCATGATATAAGATTTTATGTTGTTATTATTTGATATAAAAGTACGGTGAAACAGCCTCCTGTGAAACGACATTATGACCAACGGTACATTTGGCCGGCCGAACGGCAAACCAACCGTTAATCATTAACAATCAAATATTTACGAACTATGATTCACAAAAAAAGGGCGCTGTTCAGCGCCCTTTTCTCTCTAATAAAATGGTGGTATGTGCTAGTCTTTTATCGGCGCTCCTTTTTCCTGTGCGCCTAAATGTTTTGCGTAAAAGCCCATCATTGATTTGTAGAGTGCAATCGAATTTTCTTCTTTCGCGAAGCCATGGCCTTCATCGTATTTTACCATATAGGGCACATCAAAACCTTTTTTACGGAGTGCACTAACGATTTGATCTGATTCGTCTATGTTTACTCTAGGGTCATTGGCACCTTGCACCACGAACAAGGGTTTCTTGATCTTGTCTATTTGAAATACGGGAGATACTTCTTCCATAATGGCTTTCTCTTCCGCGATATCCTCATCATACCAAATTTCCTTGATAATTTTCAAATAAGGTTTCCAATAAGGAGGAATGGTTTGCATAAAGGTGAAAAGGTTGGAAACCCCTACATAGTCTACCCCACAAGCATACAAATCGGGGGTTTTTGTTAGGCCTCGTAAAACGGCATACCCGCCATGGCTTCCGCCATAGATCGCCGCTTTGTCCTTATCTACCCAGCCTTGGTCTACAACATACTGTAGCCCATCTTCCACATCGTCCATTGCTTTTCTTCCAATTTGTTTAAAACCAGATTCCAAAAACTCTTTTCCATACCCTCCCGAGATTCGAAAGTTTACCTGTAGTGTCGCATAGCCTCTACTGGCAAAAAGTTGGGCCTCGGGGTTAAAACCCCATGAGTCCCGTATGCCTTGCGGACCACCGTGTGGGTTCACGATAACAGGAACCTTTTGCCCCTCTTGGGCCGCTTTTGGCAAGGTAATGTACCCATGCAAAGTAAGCCCATCTCTACTCTTGAAAGTAATGGGTCGCATTTCGGCCATATCACCCTCTTTAAGTTGTGGCATTAAATTAAACAGCTCTTTGAACTCGTCTTTCGCCACATCGTAAGAGAAGTATTTCCCGTACAGTTTATCACTAGTGGTATAAATGAGGTAATTGTTTTCATCATCGGTATAATCGGCAATGCTGTATTGCTTGTTACCGAATTGTTTTTGAAATTTAGCATGTAGCTCCTTATAATAGTCACTTACCGGTACAATATGCCGTTTTTCACCCTCATAACTATAGTAGTCTAGTTCATACCCCCGCTTTCGCGAAACCGCAATATTGGATACATCGTAGTTATCATTCGAAAACAGTTTTTCTATGATTTTATCTTCTTTTAAATCATATAGCAGTACCTCGCTCTTATCCCCGTCCAAATTCGAAACGACATAAGCATCATGCTCGTATTCAGTTGCGTAGTTGAATCGGATGATGGAAAAAGCGTCCTTCCAGTTTAAACTTTTCAATAGTGTATAATTAACCCCGTCCTTGGCATAATACATATCTTGTTCGACACCGTCCCGAAGTCTTGTAAATCCTTTTAACGCGCCATTTTTATCGAAATCGTATCCCATAATCGGATTCGCAACGTCTTCATTCTTATATAGTTGCTCCATTTCTCCAGTAACCACATTTATCTTGTAAGGCTCAAATACCTGGGGATTGTTTTTATTCATTTGCACTACAATGTGATCTTTATCTTCCTTCAACAACTCACTGAATTGCGCTTGCACCCCTTCAAAAGGTGTCAAATCTTTTTGATCGGAACCATCTAGGTTTACGGCGTACACATGGTAGTTTTCATCACCCCCTTGGTCCATAACAAAAACCAAACGCTCACTATTGATCCATCCGTAGCCGCGAATCAACTCTTCTTTTTCCTCGATGGCACGCTTTACGGTACCCGTAGCAATTTCTTTTACAAAAATATGGCGCTTCCCCTTGTCATCTTTTTCTCGGTACGACATGTACTTGCCATCTGGTGAAAAACGAAAGGTAGACGCTTTGGGCTTTGCAAAATAATCTTCGACCGTATAGTCAAAATCACCATCGGCCAAGGAGGATAGTTTTACCAGTTCTTCTTCCGAACTAGGCAGTTCCGTATTCCCGGGAATGGTTTTTATGGTCTTTTCCAACGCAAGAGGCAGTTCCATACCACCTTGGTAAAAAGTACCTTCCATTTTCTCCCCGTTCAAAGTTCCCACATACTTGATACCTGCTTGTTTGTATTGTATGGTAAGGGTATTATCGTCATAAGTAGTGACATCCATAGGTATGTCCGTAGCCCCTTGTGAAGGGCTATCCATGGTGCTAGTGAGTTCCCCATCGGTTTCGTTCACGTTAAATATTAGAGGCATTTCCGTGCCCTGAACCGCAAGGGTCCCTTTCCAAGAGCCAGCAACTTCCTGCGCATGGGATTGAAAAGCCATTAACAAAAAGGCCATTGTAAGTAATTGGCCCAGCATTTTTTTCATCGTTTTCATTGTTTTCATTGTTTCTTTTTTAGCGGTTTACATTTTTTTAAATCGTGTTCCCCCTATTTAGTAGTCGAAAACCTTGATTTTGTTACAGATGGAGTACACAAACTTAAATTTTAACAAATATAACGGTGCCCGCATGGCCTTTTGTGAAAAATATGACCAACGGTACAAATGAAGTTGTGAGCGGTAAACGGATACTTTTTAAAGGGAGTTATTCCAATTTCGTACTGTCTTGATCGGTATTCAGCATGGCCCATAGGCGGTCTTTTAGCGCTGTAATACCCAACTGGGCAACAGAGGAAATGAACATATACGGAACGTCTTTAAAATCTTTATCGAGTTCAATACGCATTTCTTCCATCAATTCTTCATCGAGCATATCGCTCTTTGAGATGACCACCAAGCGATCTTTATCGATCAACTCAGGGTTGTACCTACGAAGTTCATCTAACAAAATTTGATATTCCTTACTAATATCATTGCTGTCGGCAGGGACTAGGAACAATAAGGTAGCGTTGCGCTCTATGTGGCGTAGGAAGTAATGTCCTAGGCCTTTCCCCTCGGCGGCACCCTCTATAATACCAGGTATATCGGCCATTACAAAACTTTGAAAATCACGATACTCGACAATTCCCAAATTGGGTTTTAAGGTGGTGAATTCGTAATCGCCAATCTTCGGCTTGGCGGAGGTGATGACCGATAGTAACGTCGATTTCCCTGCATTTGGGAACCCTACCAAGCCCACATCGGCCAATACCTTTAATTCCAAAATAACCGAAGTTTCCTTGCCCTCAACTCCTGGTTGGGCATATCGCGGGGTTTGATTGGTAGCCGTGCGAAAGTGCCAATTGCCTCTGCCGCCCATCCCGCCTTCTACCAATACCTTTTCTTCTCTATCTTCCGTAATTTCGAAAAGCACATCGAGGGTCTCGGCGTCTTTTACCACCGTTCCCAGCGGTACATCCATATAGATGTCCTGGCCGTCCGCTCCTGAACTACGGCTTTTACTCCCGTGTTCGCCGTGCCCCGCTTTGAAGTGTTTTTTAAATTTGAACCCGACCAATGTCCATAAGTTTTTATTCCCCCTTATAATCACATGCCCTCCGCGACCGCCATCTCCCCCATCGGGACCTCCCTTGGTAATATATTTTTCACGATGTAAATGCACCGACCCCTTTCCTCCTTTACCAGATTCGGCAAAGATTTTTACGTAGTCAACAAAATTCCCTTCGGTCATGACGGTTTCTTTTAGCGACCTGATCGCTTTTAAAATTGGTGCAAAAATAGGGATTTCATTATAGCTGGAGCGCCTTTCTCCCGATACCTTTACGAATTGGCGCCTGATGAGTGAATTGACTCACCTATTCCTTTTTTGAAGGCAAGTATAAGGAACAATCTAGTCTTTAGATGGCAAAGGGGGATGTCGCGGCAGGTTTGTATTTGACTACTTTAGTAGTGTAAAACGAAACAGCCAAACCTCACAGAAGTGATTGGGTCGAAAGTGGTCTCGCGCTTTGAGCTGTTCTCATCCATCGGTTTTGGCAATATCTTACAATTCCTCGATCACCTTTGCCAAGCGAAGGGTAATTTCATCGATGGCCCCTATGCCATTTACACTATGAAATTTGCCTTGGGTTTCGTAAAATTCTTTGAGGGGCGCCGTTTTTTGGTTGTATTCTTCAAAACGATTCCTAATTTTATTTTCATCCTGATCATCGGTACGACCACTCACCTTACCACGTTCCAGCAACCGTTGTATCAGTACCTCATCGTTCGCCTCTAGGGCGATCGTTGCATTGATTTTCATGTCTTTCTCCGCTAAAAAAGCATCAAGAGCCTCCGCTTGTGCAGCGGTTCTAGGAAATCCGTCAAAAATAAAACCACTTGCCTCCGGGTTTTTTTCGACCTCGTCTTGCAGCATCTTAATGGTGACCTCATCGGGCACCAAATCGCCCCGATCAATGTAGGACTTGGCCAAGGTACCCAGTTCGGTATCGTTTTTCATATTGTAGCGAAACACATCGCCTGTCGAAATGTGTTTTAAGTTGTATTTTTCTTTTAAAAATTCGGCTTGTGTGCCTTTGCCGGCACCCGGCTTCCCGAATAGTACAAGATTGATCATTTGGTTTTGATTTAGTTGGTATACTTCTTTTAAATTGCGGCCCAGTTCATTATAGTCTAACCCGTATCCCACCACAAATTTATCGGGGATATCCAAACCGACATAGTCGATGGTATATTCCCCATTGTAAACAGATGATTTATAGAAAAGCGTGGCAATCTTAAATTCCTTTACATTTTTATCTGCAAACAAATGTACCAGTTCTTTTAAAGTTCTCCCTGTATCGATAATGTCCTCAAGAATGATGACACTTCGCCCTTCTACATTTTCTGGCAAATCGAGCAAAGTTTCCACAATCCCTGTAGAAGTAAGGCCCTGATACGAACTCAGTTTCACAAATGAAACCTCACAAGGGTATTGATACGCTTTTAAAAAATCAGCGACAAACATAAAGGCCCCGTTGAGTACCCCAACAAAAATAGGGGTTTGGTGTTTATAATCTTCGGCCACTGCTTGGGCTACTTTCTCCACAGCCTGCAGCACTGCAGTTTCAGATAAATAAGGAACGAAGGTTTTGTCGTGAAGCTTCATGGTATCCTTTTTTTTAAAGGGTGGTAAATATACTATTTTGATTTCTCTTTTTCGTCTACAAGCGGTCGGTTTTAAGAATTCGATGTATTTTTGTATCGAGCGCGGGAAAAGCGCATGAAACAGGCATTTATGAACTATTTTTCTTCCAACTTTAAACTAGGAATCCTCGGTGGTGGGCAATTGGGAAAAATGATTTTGTACGAGACCCGGAAATGGGATGTGCAAACCCATGTTTTGGATCCCTCGCCGGAAGCACCTTGCAAGATCGGTTGTGATGCCTTTTTTCAAGGCGATTTAATGGATTTTGATACCGTGTACGGCTTTGGTAAAAAAGTGGATTTGCTGACCATCGAAATAGAAAATGTAAACCTTGATGCGCTAGAGAAACTAGAAAACGAAGGTTTAAAAGTTTTTCCACCAACCAGCGCTTTGCGTGTCATACAGAACAAGGCAAAGCAAAAGCTATTTTACGTAGACCATGACATTCCTACCGCGCCCTTTGAGCGTTTTGCCTATGCGAGCGAGATACGGGACAGTATCTCCAATGGGGGACTTCAATTTCCCTTTGTGTGGAAAGCGGCGCAATTTGGGTACGATGGGCAGGGTGTTAAAGTGGTACGCAGTATGGAAGATCTAGAAGGTTTACCAGCTGGCGAATGTATCGCGGAGGAAATGATTCCCTTTAAAAATGAATTGGCGGTCATTGTGGCCAGGAGTGCAAAAGGGGAAGTGAAAACATATCCGGTAGTAGAAATGGAGTTTCACCCTGAAGCCAATCAGGTAGAATATGTAATTTGTCCCGCTCGTATTTCTCCAGAAGTTGCTGAAAAAGCAAGGAAAATCGCTTTAAAGGTATCTGAACATATTCAGCAAGTAGGCTTGTTGGCAGTAGAGCTATTTCAAACGGCGGATGATCAAATCCTAGTCAACGAAGTAGCCCCAAGACCCCATAATAGTGGTCACTATAGCATAGAAGCTAGTTATACCAACCAATTTGAACAGCACGTAAGGGCCATCCTAGATTTGCCATTGGGCGCAACCGAAAGCAAGGTGGCCGGAATCATGGTGAATTTGGTGGGTGCCGAAGGACATACAGGCTCGGTGGTATATGAAAATATAGACGCAATTTTACAGATGGAAGGGGTCACCCCCCATATTTATGGTAAAAAACAAACACGCCCGTTTCGCAAAATGGGTCATGTAACCATTGTGAATAAGGATATTCAAAAAGCACGCAAAATTGCACAGGAGGTAAAAGAAACCATCAAAGTTATCTCAAAATAACATTTCAAAACCACGGGAGACCTATGTTTTCCGTGTTGGTATCTTAATAGAATAAAATTATGAGTAAAGTAGCCATTGTTATGGGAAGCACCAGTGATCTGCCCGTAATGCAGGAAGCGATCGATATTTTAAAAGGATTTGATATTGAAGTAGATGTAGATATCGTATCGGCCCACCGTACCCCTGAAAAACTGTTTGATTTTAGTAAAAATGCCCATACAAATGGGTATGCCGTCATTATCGCCGGGGCCGGCGGAGCAGCACATTTACCGGGAATGGTGGCTTCCCTGTCGCCGCTACCCGTCATCGGTGTGCCGGTAAAAAGTAGCAATAGCATTGATGGTTGGGATTCGATCCTTTCTATCTTACAGATGCCGGGAGGCGTTCCCGTGGCGACCGTTGCTTTGAACGGAGCCAAAAATGCGGGTATTCTTGCTGCCCAAATCATCGGAAGTTCCGATACCTGCGTGCTCGACAAAATGATTCTTTACAAGGAAGGCCTTAAACAAAAAGTCATTGACGGGGCCAAATCAGTGAATGGCAAAGGCTGACGAGTTCAGAGTTCAGAGTTCAGATTCTAAGAAAGAAAGGCTATCAAGGGACAAAACCGCTCATTTTTGTCTTTGCTTCCAACAAATTAAATTTAAACTTAATCGTACCAAAACCTTATGAATCCCCTTCTTCAACCTTTTGATACCGCACCATTCTCGAAAATTCAAAACGCACACTTTAAACCTGCCTTTTTAAAGGCCATGAAAGATGCAAGGGCCGAAATTGATGCTATCACAGAAAATAATGCAGTTCCTACTTTTGAAAATACCATTGAGGCGCTAGAGTTTTCCGGACAGCAGCTAAGCCGTATCTCCAGTGTATTTTTCAATCTAAATTCCGCAGAAACAAACGAGGAAATACAGAAAATTGCACAAGAAATTTCTCCTTTACTATCAGAATTCAGCAATGACATTACCTTGAACAGCGCCTTGTTCAAACGTGTAAAAGCAGTGTATGACCAAAAGCAATCCCTTTCGCTGTCTATAGAACAAAGTACACTGCTTGACAAGAAGTACAAAAGCTTCAGCAGAAATGGGGCCAACCTAGTGGAGAACAAAAAAGAACGATTACGCGAAATCGACGCCGAACTCTCGAAGTTGAAACTAAAATTCGGTGAAAATGTATTAGCGGCCACGAATACGTTTGAACTACACCTCACCGGTGAAACCGACGTAGATGGCTTGCCTGATGGCGCCAAGGAAGCGGCAGCCCAATTGGCCAAAACCAAAGGAAAAGATTCCGGATGGATGATTACCTTGGATTACCCTAGTTATGTGCCCTTTATGAAATACGCTACCAACAGGGAACTGCGAAAAAAACTATCGCTGGCCTTTGGCAGCAAGGCGTTTCAAAACGATGCGCTGGACAACCAGCAAAATGTACTTAAAATAGCACAACTACGACATGAGCGTGCGCAACTTTTGGGATATAAGACACACGCGCATTTCGTGCTCGAAGAACGCATGGCCGAAACCCCTAAAAAAGTGCATGGTTTCCTGAATGAATTACTGGAAAAAGCGAAGCCCGCGGCGCAAAAAGAATTTGAGCAACTTGCACATTTTGCAAAAGAACGTGATGGGATCGATCAGCTTCAAAAGTGGGATGGCAGTTTTTATTCCGAAAAACTCAAACAAGAACTGTTTAACCTCGATGACGAACAGTTGAAACCTTATTTTAAGTTGGAAAATGTAATCAATGGGGTCTTTAAGGTAGCCGAGAAGTTGTTCGAACTGCAGTTCGAAGAAGTTACTGATATTG
The DNA here is from genome assembly GCA_947500385.1 of uncultured Flavobacteriaceae bacterium. GTDB lineage: Bacteria > Bacteroidota > Bacteroidia > Flavobacteriales > Flavobacteriaceae > Pelagihabitans. Next base: position 688,544 of record CANMSA010000001.1, read on the forward strand.
ACACCTATCACGAGGAGGTTAAGACGTATCGCGTATATGACCTTGACCATAATTTTATCTCGGTTTTCTATGCCGATTTTCATCCAAGAGCGGGAAAACGGGGTGGTGCGTGGATGACTTCCTTTAAATCACAATATGTTCAAAACGGTACCAACGTACGACCGCATATCTCGAATGTTTGCAATTTCACCCCCTCTACCCCGAGCAAACCTTCTTTGTTGACCTTTAACGAGGTGACTACCCTTTTTCATGAATTTGGTCATGGTCTTCATGGAATGTTGGCCAATACGCAGTACCCAAGCTTATCGGGCACTTCGGTATACTGGGATTTTGTAGAACTGCCTTCCCAAATCTTGGAGAATTGGTGTTATGAAAAAGAAGCTTTGGAGCTATTTGCGACCCACTATGAAACCGGGGAACCGATTCCTATGGAATTGGTACAAAAAATAAAGGAGTCCGCCACTTTTCAAGAAGGCATGGCCACTTTGCGTCAGCTTAGTTTCGGTTTGTTGGATATGTCGTGGCACGGCGCAGACCCATCTCAAATTACAGATGTGAAGGCCCATGAAACCAATGCATTTAAGGGTACCAATCTGTATCCCGACACGCCCGAAACTTGTATGAGTACTGCCTTCTCCCATATTTTTCAAGGCGGTTACGCTTCGGGATATTACAGCTATAAATGGGCCGAAGTATTGGATGCCGATGCCTTTGCCTATTTCAAGGAAAAAGGTATTTTCAACAAGGAAGTAGCCACAAAATTCAAAGACCATGTATTGTCAAAAGGAGGTACGGAAAACCCCATGGTGCTCTATAAGCGCTTTCGGGGCGCGGAACCAAAGGTCGAAGCCTTATTGGAAAGAGCCGGTCTTATTACGGCCGAATAAAAAAGTATCGCCACTATCGTTCCACTTTTTAGAAGCACTTGATCTAAAAAACCATCGATACTCCGTTTTATAAAAGTAGGATAAAAGTCCGTTCGTAATTCACGGAAAGATCACTTATGCCCTTATTGTGGCCATTTGTTACATCCCATCGGGAGTGATGCATCATTTGGTCTACTTTAGCAACATCATTGCAATTTCCTAAAAAAATAATCTGCTCATTATGGTAAAATACCTCTTTCAAATAGCCCTACTGTTCACTACGGCACCATTTTTTGCCCAAGAAAACATAGCTTTTGCTTATCAAATCAAGGAAAATACCATTTACAAAACCAATATGACCTTAGTTGTCGATGGTCTAATGCATATTGATGCGAATGAAGAAATGCTCTCACAAATGAAGGCCCTTGGTATGGAATCACCCTTAAAGATGACTCAAGAATCGGATATGGCAGTAGTAAACATTACGCAAACCATGAACGAGCAAGGACAGATACCAGCTATGATGTACTATGAAAAAATGGATACTAGGGTGCAGATGGGTCCAAATCCCATTAACACGGGAAATATGTTCGACGGTCTCAAAATATACGGTAATTACGCTGTCGAAGGGACATTCACCTTGGATTCGATCGGGGGAGGCAACCTTACCGATGAAATACAATCGACACTTGGCACCACCCTAAAACAATTACAAAATGAAATTACTTTTCCAAAAGAGCCCATGGCCATTGGGGATTCTTTTGAAAATGAAGTTCCGATGAACATTCCTACCGGCCCCTCTAACCCTATGAAAGTAAGCGTCATCTCTGTGTACACTCTAAAAAGTATTCGCAGTGGCCTTGCTTTTTTTGATGTGGATCAATCCATTTCAATGAGCGGTAATGCCGAGAGCATGTCGATTTTAGCATCGGGTGAAGGGAAAGGGGTATTGGCATATGATACAGAAAATAATTTCACCAAATCATATACCACCGAGCTCCCGATGAAAATACAAATGAATATGGGCCATAACATGAAAATGGACATGGAAATGGCCACAAAAACCTCCCTGACCGTCACTATTTCAAACAAAGAATAGGAAATAGACGACACCCTTGCAAGGTAAATTTGCTATACCGTTTGAATTTCTATTGGGGCCTAATACAGCACATATTCACCCAGGTATTCCACATTTACATTTAGTTGCCGTAAAAACACGCTAAACTCTTCAAAAGCAAGATTTTCCTCCGCTTTGAAAAGTACTTTTCCTGTTTCCCCTATAAACTGAACCTTTAATTGATCGGGTTGCTTTTCAACCCGTATATACGCAACACCGCCCCGGATATCCTTCCCGGATAAGAGCATCGTTCCTTTTAGCAACCTGCCTTTTTCCACCACCGCCGTATATTCAGGCTGCCCGTTTAGATCGTAGCGGGTAACGGTGCCTGTAAGATAATTATCCTTTACGCTGAATTGTAGTCTTTTCTTATCGGTATCGGTGTAATAGGCGATAGTCTCCTCGGTAGTATCCTTTAAAAATCGAGTCTCCCGTTTTCCATTTTTATCATAGGAAATACGGATAACGATCTGTCCGTCTTTAAACGTTTCGCGACTGCTATTTTGAGTATAGCCCTCTTTAATGATCCGGGTACCGTTAAAAGGTTGCCCTTGTTTGTATACCAATTGGGAGGTTAATTTTCCATTCACCCCAAAATAACTGGATGTACCATTAAGCTGCCCATCTTCATACGTTTCGGTTTTTTCCAATTCGCCTAAATAGTTATAAAAACGAAAAACGCCCTCCTCCTTATCGTTCTTATAATTCCCTTCCGTGAGTACTTGCCCATTATAGTCTAACTGGCGATACGCGCCGTTGCGTTTTCCTTCCGATACGGTATAAAATGTTCGGGTGCTATGGTCATAACTTGTACCGTTCCATGGTTTCCCATCTTTAAACTCTATGGTGGCCAGAAGCTTTCCCTCCCGGTCGTAATACTTCCCACAACAATCAACATCCATATCGATCTCCAATATGGGTCGTATATCCCCGCTGGTGCCACCTGGTCCATAGGTATAGCGCTTTTGTTTTTTTAACTCCCCAAGGGTCCGCACTTCCATTAAACGAACTACATCGGAACTCTCAAAAAATTCATAGTTGGTACCATCCTGTTTCAAGAAATTATAACGCCCGGTTTCCTGATCTTTTTGATCATAAAATATACCTGCCTTCTTATTATAGCCTACATAGGTTATCTCGCTTTGTCTGCTACCATTGCTATAGAAATTGCGTTGTCTCACTTTCGAATAAGCGCCTTCTTCGAATTCTTCGATTCTTTTAAAGACCTTAGGCTCCCGCTGATCAACGATTCGCTTAACGAAAGAGGTACTTTTAAGGACCGAACCGTTTTTATACTCCTGAATCAAATTTACCTCCCCATCATAATCAATCGAATACTTTTCACCGTTCATAGGTTTTGAGTAGCCATCGTTGTGCTGTATTTCCAGTGTCGCTAAAAGCTTCCCTTCCCGGTTATAGTATTCTTCCTTTTCCAAGTTCTTGACACTAAAAACAGTCTTTCCTTTGGGGTAATACATGATTTCCTCTACCAACACCCCTTCCTTGTATGTCACCTTGCGGTCATCAAACAGTTCGGTTCCCGTATAGGGCAGGTAATTCTTATAGGTTACTCGCGCTATTTCTTCCCCAGCTTCGGTGTAACTTCGTTGTTCTTTTTTTTCACCATCTTGATAAAGGAGCTTCCGTTTTACTTGCTGGTTTTCGTACCTGTATTCTTCATAGGTTTTTTTTCCGTCCTTGTGCTCATAAAGGGTACTGATAAAAAATTTCTCAGGCAGCACTTTTGAACGGTTGAAATAGTACGTCTTTCCCTCTTCAGCTTTTAGAAATCCACGATTCATGCTGAATTCGGCCCGTCCTATAATGGTACCGTCTTCTGCATAGTAGGTCTTCCTATGGGATGGTTTGTCCTCATACAATTCTCGCAACTGCCCATTGCCGTAGTACACCGTAGAAGCAATATAATTCCCTCCCTTGTAGTATCTAATTTCCTTGACCCGCATAGGTTGGTAATAATAACTTACATCAAGACCGTGATACTTTCCATCTGCACTTTTGGTTCGCTCCCCTAGCAACACCCCGTCTTTCCCATAATATTTTACGTGAACCGCATTGTTGGTTTCGGTACCGGCCATTTCATAGCGGATACCCTTTGGGTCTTCATCATATACACGTTCGAATACACTATCTCCTTTCTTTTCCTTATAATAGTTGTTTCGAGCGTATTTAACCCGTTGTTTCCCTTTCACAAAACGATTGTTGTTAAACTCCGCCACCAGTTTTTCTCCGTTTTCATAAGTAGTAAACGTACCATTCAATCGCCCCTCTTTATAGGTAGCCTCTTGCCAAATACTACCGTCTTTGTTATACCAAACCACAATTCCTTCCCATACTTCTTTTGTAGCGCTTGTAGAGCGACCTTTCATTTGTAACTGACCCGACATGTAATAGTCTTCTACCTCGTATAAATCATCGATTTTTTTTAGCGGTACCCGATAAAAATCGGCACTGTCTTTCACCGTTGATTTCCAGTATTGGTTGAAATACAGCGTATCTTTTTGGGCATTCAGTAAGGCAACCATAAAGAATAAGCCCGCAAAGAGCGTTGTTTGAAGCGTATTTTTTTTTGATTCCATGAGATGTGATTGTGAATTTATGGTACGAAATTAAACAATGCCGTTGCTCGTTGTATCCCCGAATACGGTTAAAATACCTACTACCGATTGGTTCTTTTTTTCCGGGAGGTTTCAACCGAAAATGGCATAATTCATATTTTTTGTTCCTGTAGCTTTCCCATTTCAAATTCGGTTTGAAACATGGAGGCCTACACTTCTTCCATCCGAATCGTCTTGTTATCCGGACCTATGTTTTGCCGAATTAGTTTTTTTGATCTCCTTTTTTGAACTGTTGTTGTTTTTTTACCATGGTCAGATATTCCAATATTCTTAGGGAATCTAACTGGGATGTATTTTGAAAATATACTCTTCCCCGCTCAAGAAAGGAAGGGGTCAACTTGTTGTTCGTTTCGGGATCAATAACAAAGAGCTGGTATTGCTTATCACCCCACAATGTCATTTCTATATACTCCTTAGGGTCCAATTTTCCGCTGTGATTGATATTGTTTTGGTTCCCTGTTCCCAAATAAACGCCAACGTCTTCGAAGGCATAGTACGGGTTGTTATTATCCAAATTCCGGAATGTGCGTCTATCGCCATTTTTCAAAATAAACGTACGCAACCTACTGAAATCCTCAAAGCTAAAGGTTTCAGAGACATCGGCATACTTGCGCTTTTCAAGTGTTTTCCAAACCTCCAACATACTGTACATTCCTTCGAACGGATACTCCTTCCGTTGCATCGTAAAAGCCACATCACGCCCCCCATCAAAACGCAGGTAACGCCCTTCTATTTGTCCGGTAGTGGTGCGATACTCGTACTCCTTTATAAACGGATAGCTGAGATTTCCATCAACATCGCTATAAAAGGAAATAGCACGCAAATCTTTCAAGTCGTCGTACTGTAAATAAAATATTGCATTGAGCTTACCCTCCGCTTCATAAAAAAAATTTGAGGCCAATCGTAGTTTGCTAAGATCCGGATATAATGCTCGCGCCGCCATCAAAACTTCGAGTCCTTTGTCGGCCTCCTCCTTGTAATCCATTAAACTGTAAATATCGTATTGGTGCAATTCAATTTGTTTGTTCACCACATCTATTTTAATGGCTGCCGATTTGGCTGCAACTGGCACGTTCTCTTGCGAGAAAAACGACACCAGTGCAAAGACCAGTATTTTCACTTCTTCCATCTTTCGCGTTTAGAGGTATTTTTTCAATTTTAAGAACTTTACCATGGCCCTGTTCAACTCATGTCTTGGAACTTTTCGTAAAGGTTTGGTCTTTGCTCCCAATGACGCCAATAGTGAAACCATTTCGGTTTGGTCGGACAGGGCCGCAAAACAAATGGGGGTATTCGTAAATTGTAGATAAGACGTACCCGATTTAATTTCTAGGTTCGCACCATTTTCGACCAACACTTTAACTACTTCGCCATGCCCATTTTCCACTGCAATTTGTAACGGACTCTTCCCATTGCCCCCGACATGGTTGATTTCGGCACCTGCTTTCACTAATTCCTGTACCATTAAAAGATTACCATCTTTACAGGCGGCCATCATGGGCGTGGTATCGTACAACGACTCTTTTTCTGAAAAATTAATATCGGCACCATAGCGCAGCAAACAATCGATTACTGCCCTACTGCGTCTTTTAGTTGCTATGGCCAAAGGGGAACCACCGATGGTATTGAAATTGGGTGAAAGTCCCAACTTTAAAAGTCGTTCTACGGCATCTACCGAATCTGCATAGCATGCTTCCATCATTTCTTGCCGTAGTTTTTTTAGATCTGAAGCTATGAAAGATATAACGGGTGCCTCCTCTGCTTCTGGCCGTCGAAAAAGATGTTGCTTTGCGGCACTTTTTTCCTCTTGCCAGAAAACAGTGGTGCTCTTTTCGTTGGCCGTTGCATTTAAATACGCGATACTTTGATTAAAATATCCCTGTAAGGTAGTAGTAAGGTGCTCGGTATAATTTGTATTAGTTTCCTGTTTTTTAAGTGATAGGGAAGCCATTACATAGGCAATAAGTTGTTCGGGCAAATAACCTTGGCTTCTCATTTGCCAACCGAAACTTCCGTTTGTTCCCGATGCAAACTGAAAGCGTGCGTTTCCAATAAAGATTCCGAAGCCCAAAGCAATTGCCGTCAAATCGGTAAGGTACTCGTCATTTTCAAGAATCCGGTGTTCTCCCAGTAACTTTTCATGGGCCAGTTCATGGGCAATTGTACCGATAAGATCTTCGGGCCGTTTCAGTTGTTCGTGTTCCAAACGTATGATGGTTGTGCCCCCTTTTTTTTGATAGGTACCCGCTGCACCTTCCGTGCGCCCCTGCAAATCTGCCTGAGAACTCAGCAAAGTACCATCTTCCAAATAAGTATGCTGCTCCGAAAAGAACTCCAACTGTACGGATGCAGTTTGGATCCCCATTAGCACAAGGCAACGGTCTAAAATGAAATGGGCATCCTTCTCGGAACCGTCGAAATCACGATCAAAGAACTCTTTGGTAGGTGTTACCGTTTTGAACGATAGTAACTTGCCCTCACCCAAACTTTTGTTTAAAAAAGCAAGTGACTCCTCTGCCCAAATCTGATCTTCGGGGGTAATGGGCAATCGCTTTTTCCTATTCCAAAACATTTGGGACTTTTATTGCGTATTGAGGTAAATCAAGTTCTAACCAAACGATCATCGCCTGGATTTCGTACGTATGCAGAAAAACATTTTAAGGCTAAAAAGAAAGGAAATCCAATGTTTTTTCCAGTTCAACCATGGTGGTTTCGTCCTGAGCATTTAACAAAATAGTAAGCCCAAAACCATTGATAACGGTAAAATAATACTGTTCCAGGGCCGTATCGCCATTAACACTTAGGGTACCTGTTAACTTGTAAAAAGTGGTGCCACCAATGCGCTCACTGTCATACTCTTCCGAATCAAGTGTTATTTGTGCATTTCCCTTTGCCTCTTTTAGGGTCTGTTCGATATAATCATCCAAATCTTTGATAACGGCGCCTTCGATACGGGCAAGATTCTCGGCATACAGCAATATGGATGCTTGCTCCGACTTGCTAAGTCTAAAGAGCAATGTCTCCTTCACGCGCTGTGGGGGCATTTTTATACGCTGTTTTGATTCGTAAACGGCTTCTGCGAGCCGTACAAAATCCGGATCGTTTGTCTTGGCCCATTGTTGTGCGTACGTATCATCATACTGCCAATTCTCGGGAATTTGCCATCCAATATCAAAGAACTTATTCTGATAATTGCCCTCGATTACATACCCCCAATCAAAATTATCGGGTACGCTGTTACAGCTCGCCACGGTGAAAAAAATAACGGCAAAAAACACCTTTTTTACTTTACTCATAATCAATTATTTTAAATTTTGGTTGTCTATCGTTAGTGCAAAAATACGCTACAAATGTATCTCTAAACACCCTGTAAACCGGGAATCTTTTTCGATCAAAACGCATTCCTATCCCGAACACTTAAACACTTCTGGTTTATTCAAGTAACACCCTTACCTTCCAAAAAGCAATGGCGTCTTGTAGTTTTTGAGATTTTCGAGTCAAAGATGGGGTCGATCTTACTTTATTCTTTTCAGGGAGTGTGTCATTTTCTCCTTTGCAATATTCCAAAAAGGCGATAACACATTCCATTTGCGCAGTATTCAATAAGGCAAATCGGTTCTTTGAATAATCTGATTCCAATTCATGGGTTAATGCAAAAAACACCTCTGGCGGTAGGTATGTGAAAGTAGTATCCCTATTCAACGCATCTTCTTCTTCCAAAAAAACGTCCAAGGTGAAAAGCAACAGAAGTCCTAAATGAAAACGCATACCTTTCGCATCAAAAAAAGACAAAGAACTACTGCATTTGTAGAGCGTTCCAATAGGTATCTTTTGCCAATCCAATCGTTCATCCTTGGATTTAAGTTTCTCGTAATCCGTTCCTTGCAGGTACTCATCCAAGGCCTTCCCCTCCCAAAGCCCTACACCATCTTCCAAAAGAACTCCATCGAAGGCCGTATAGATTTTACCGATAAGTTGTGCCTTGGTCATCTTTTCGCGTATTGCTGCTAAACGCACAATCATCCTCATTATTTCAAGAACGATTTCTACATCAAAATTACAAAGCTGCAGGTTGCACGGACTCCCTATTTTCAGTGAAAAGCCAAGAACATTATAAGTTTATCGACTTTACAAGTCGAAGATAAACCCTTAAACATTTTCAACTATTACAGAAAACAATGTTATAATTTTCATCTCTAGCCCTATCAAAAACATAGCGTATATCGGCCTCTAAATCGGCATTGTTCGGGAATTTTTCCTTTATCGCTCCTAAATACAACTTCTCATATTCCTCCAATTCCCGCACAAGCACAAGAAACATATGTGGAAAATCGAGAGGGCGCGGCGTTTTAAAATACCATCTTGTACGTGGTTCAAAATCGGATAAATACTGGGTAAACATCGGCCAGCCATCCGTATTCCTGTTAATGGTCTTTCCGTAGTAAAGACACATATCCCTGTGCAAATAGCCATATACCACTCCCAGGGTACAGGTACCCCATTTTGTATTACCTTTATCTAGCAGTAAATGGGAATATAGGTTTTGTGTATCTCCCGCAATTAAATTCCCCATCAATACTTTGGAAGATAGTTCACCAGTGGATAAATCAAATTTGTCTTCTAAAAGAAGGTCATATTCCTCATATTCGGTAATAATATCAAGAAATTGATTATTATTTGAACCAAATACTTCGCTTACTTTTCTTCCATTTGTCAAAATGGCTTCTACCTGATATCCCATGGTTTATTCAATTTTAAATCTTTAAAAAATTGCACCTCACTAATTAAGGTACTTCAATATAATACTTCCCTTCCAAGGCCTCTTCTTGCCAAAAGGCAGTATCAAAAGTCCAATAGGGGTTATCTTCCTGTAGCGAATGATAATACCCCCAACTGTACTGGAACAAATATTCCTGTGCTGTTGCTTCACTATATACCCTTCCAAAAAGATAGGCGGTAGTAGTACCGCTTACCCTACCTGTATGCAGTTCTACCTTATCAATGTGCACTTCCGTACCAATAGGCAAGGTCGCGTAGGTAGGCAAATCGGCCTCCAACCCAAAACCGGTGCCATCTTCCAGTACCATGTTGTACTTTTCATCAATAGGATTGCCGGGGTATTTCATAATCAGGGCTTTTCGCTTGGTTGCTATGCGCTTTTTAACCACCTCAACAAAGGGCTTTTGATTTGACACATCCTTAAACTTAGGTCTCGAAGCCATCCAAAAGAGAAAAATTGCGAATACCAAGATTAGGACGACTACCCCTACCAACACTAGAAAAAATTGCTTCATATTTTATTGCATTTATGAACTTGGAAGAACACTCCAAGATTCTTTCGATATCCTTTACAACCTATGGCCGTTTTAATAAATCAACTGCTTTCCATGGTAACAAAAACATTGCTAAAGTCTTGTTTTGCCAAATCACTTTTATGTATTACAAAGAAGAGGTCTCCCGCATCTCCCCATTGCATATCCCCTGTTGAAGTGACCGTTAGCAAGACCATCCAATCTTCCGGATTCCCTTTATTTGCCAAGGAAGCCTGTAATTCTGGATGTTCATGCTGCGAAAAAGCATAGGCATTTACGGCATATTGGAAAGCGTTTTGCTCATTAATGGGGGCTTCAAAACGGTCATATAAATCGTCTAACAACTCATCGTCATCCTGTAACGATTCTGCCGCTCCCAAAAACAAATGGGTATTGACATAACTGGCGTAAAACGATGGGGCGCTATTCATTTTCGCTGCGTTCACCTTGTAACCGGCATACCCGTTATCGATCATTTCGAAATAGTCGTCAACGACAAAATCAAAACGGGTTCCCGAAACCAAATCCGAGCTATCCTCACAATAAATCACCTTTACCGGGTTTTCATTTCCGCCATAGACATTGTGAATCGTTTCCAAAAAGAAAAAGAGCATCCCGGTTCGGGGCAGATATCCCTGTAAATTGGCAAGTTCCCCGCAATTAATCTGCCCGATAAACTCATAGACATAATTTTCCTTACCATCGCGCCAATTTTCTCCAAATCGAGGATATGCAATCGCTTCTGGCAAATCTGGCATACCGCCGAAACGGTGGTTGCCAATTTGGGCGTAATTTTCTTCTCCGCTCTCCTTAAAACCGATGCTTTTTTTCACCAATGAACGCAAGGCCTCGGAATGATTTTCCAAATTGTTTGCGGTAAGCACCCTATTTATTTCGGGCAGCAGGTCCGCATCACCTTGAGACCGGAAAACCGTATCATCCCAAGAAATGGTTCCTGTACCATCGGCTCCCTTGTATTCGAAGTCGAGAAGACGCTTTTTATCTGCGATGGATAACCTTATTTTTTCAATTTTATTAAAAGCTTCCGGTAAGAATTCCAAGGGGTTATCTTCAATTTCCAATGAGGTCAATGCCGGTTGATTTGCAAGACATTCCGGAAGTGTTTTAAACTTGTTTCCTTTTAAGCCAATCGTCTTTAAAACGGGGAGGTCAATAGTGGCCGAAAGTGTGGAGATCTTATTTTCCCGTAACCTGAGCCATTCTAACCGAGGCAGTACTAAAACAACGTCGGGTACCGCTTCGAGTTCGCAATTATTGACACTGATACCCTTTAATTGTTTTAGGGCTCCCAAGGCGTTGGGCAATTTTTTAATACGCGCCCCATTCACATGAAAACTACTTAGCTTTTTTAACTCCCCAATTCGTTCGGAAATATGTTTTAGGGGCATTTTTTCCGACTCCCAGTTATTTGATTTTTGAGCAATGAACAGCTCTTCAAGGTGGATGAATTCAAAGAGCGCTTCGGGCAGTTCCTCGAACTCCGGATTGGTCAGCGTCAAAAAACGAACATCTTCGGGTTTCGCCCCCACCGTTTCGTCCATACTCGAGAATCGGTAAGATTTCCAATCCAAGCTATCTACATCAAATCTTTTTGCGATATTTAGGGGAATGGGCGGCTTGTTTTCCCAACCGTGCTTCAAGGTTCCCGTCACCAATACCCAAGTATTTTCAAAGCAAACGGTCCCATAAAAATCCCAAGCACTATCAATACCATCGAGATAAAGATGTAAATGGAGGGGTGCACCCGTTTTACCTGCTTCAAAAGTGAAGGTGCCCGTCGGCATTCCTTGGTTATGAATACCTCTGACATTTAGTCGAAACGTAACGGTACCTTCCTCGTACTCACTCAAAAAGCCTGCGTTTAGTTTGTCGGTGCTACCTACAATATGGGTAGTCAAATCTCTTGAAAATGTTCCAATTTCAAAGGTATGTGGCTTAGAAGCATCCTGAAACTCCAAATCGCCCACTTTAAAAAATTCCCCGCCATCGATTGGAATACTTGGTACTTCGTACGATGTTGCTTCCTCTTGTGGTGGTACACGTTGTGCTAGCATCGCATCTAAGTCGGTTTGAAACTCTACTATAGCATTTTGTCGTTGTGTTTTACCGCCGAGCACCTTCAAGGATTCAAAAACGTTCGTCACCCAGGGTAAAAGATCGGTACCATCATCCATTTCATGATGTGCGCCAAGCTCCAGATAAAAGATATCATCGAGCATCAGCAAATAGTACACCATTCGAATCCTGTAGTGTTTCTTTTGAAAAACACCATCGGTCTTGGCATGTATGCAATAGGTTTTATATCCTTTAAAATCAATCTCCTGAGTCGAGATTTTTTCCGCCATAAAACTGCTAGAAATATACGCATCGGTAAATTTCTCTAAAATAGTTGCTCCTTGGTATTCGTCTTGGTTGATATCAACGATTTCACCGAGACTTACCCTTACAAAACTGGGTTGGTTTTCATAGGGAAAGGTATTGTTCTGGGCCCTATAACTAATCTTATTCTGATGCCGAACATCAAAACCTTCGGGAACGCTTAACTCAAATAGCGCATGCACAATTTTTTCCATTGGTTTAGTCTTCTACGGTTAGTTGGGCCTCTGCTTCAAAGAACGCTTCGCTATTTTTATCCTTCACGTAAACGTGCCAAGTGATGGGATTATCCAATTTTCCTTTGGTCAAGGTCAAGGTAGCGGAGAGGCCACGTTTTAAGAGTGCTTCATTTCTTATGGGTTGTTTAAAAGCATCTTTCATATCCAAAAGAACGGCTCCGGAATCATCGGTTACCTTAATGTCCATCTGTATATTGATTGCACCGTTTTGCTTGGTATATCCGTTGAGATCTTGAAAATTAAACAATAAGGGTTCCGAAAAATGTACAATACCATCGGTCACGACTCGTTTTTCTTTATCTGACATGATATAGATTTCGGTAAAATCCAACCCTTTCCTGCTACTGCTAATCAAAGGGTCTTTCTTTACTTCAAAATCCATTTCGGAGGTAAATACCCCATCTCCTTTGGTATCCCATACTTTGTAATGCAAGCTATATTTGTTATCCGAAAGGATTGGATCTGCCATTTGTACGTTTCCGTTCAAAGTAGTCAAGCTGGCATCGAAACCGGTTCCTTTCGTGAACAGGTTTTTGTTTTGCATTATGGTATCCCCCTTTTTGTCAAGGATGGCCACACTCATTTGAGGAAAGAATTTTCCGCCTTCAATCGCAAAACCCTCCATATTCTCAAAATTGGTATAGACGACTTTCCCATAAGTAAAGTCCCTTTTTTTCATACCCTCTTCCCCATCTGTAATGTATACGTTTTCGGCTGAAAGTCCATTTCCTTTTGAGGTAATACCAGTTGCAAAATCTTTGTTGTAAGAGGCCGAAAAGTTACAGCTACTTAGGATTGCCAGCATGCTGACCGTACAAATACTTCTTAGACAATTTTTCATTATTTATATTTTTGTTTTATCGTAATCCCGGGCCACCCACTTGGGTCTTTACAAATACATGGAACTCTTTTCTAAGCATTTTTTTATCTATTCCATATTTATCGGCGGCAGTATTTAGCTGCTGTTTCAAACTTCTTAAAGTTTTGAAAAGCACCCAACCTAGGACCAATAACAACAGAACAAATACCCCCATTAAAAGCGCAATTGTATTTTTTAGCTTATTCAACTCCTCTAATGGAAACCGTTCTCCCCCTACCATCAGATTGTAACCTATAATCACCACCCCAATACCAACTATGATGTATCGCAGGTATTTGAATTTTTGAATGTAGTTTAAGTAGCCCGCTACCAAAATTTTCATCTCATGTTCTGGCACTTTTTTCAAAACAGTCCAATGTTCGGTACTTTGCTCGCTTTCCATTTTTGTGGTTTGTTTTCAGTTGATTATTTTTATGAATAGGAGCGCTCAAACCCGAGTAACTCGTTTAGTTTTGGGTTCCCTTCTAAAATACTTGTCGCCGCCGCCAACCAATCATGAACAATTTTATGTTGCTTGGTGGTGGCTTCCGTTTTCGCCTTCGCCGCCAAAGCGTGCGATCTTTCAATCTCGCCCTGTTCAAAATAGTGAATCGCATATACCAAATACACTTCAACCTTGTTTAGGAAAAACCGGTGGGTATATTGCTTTTTTTCACGATAGGCCAATGCTTCTTCCACGGACATCTTAAAACTATCGAATAAGGGTTTTTTAAACTCTTTGATTACTTTCGGCGCATACCGATCGAGACATTCAAACATATTACAAATATGCGTATGAAGGGTTTTTTCTGAATTTTTCACATTGAATTTCCAACCGCCCATATTATGAAGGCTCTTATTTTGGTCATACTCCTTATCGCTCATAAAAGCGAATATGGTTTCGAAAAAATGAACATGGTCGGGCCTATGTACCACATTGCGACCCTGCCACCGATTCAACAAACCATTCTGCACCCCAATTTTTGCATGCAACAGTTTTAAATCTTTGCTATCCGCCGTAAAGTAGTAATACAAATGCATATCGGTATCGGCGGGCAGTCCGGTTGTACCTTTCATTTGATGATGGTACAACCATTTATAACCATACTCATATTCAGACTCCCACACCAATTGCCATTTTTTAATATCCAAATAAGTATTGGCCAAGGCAGGTAACAACTGCATTTTCCTCGCATAAGAAGGATCCGGGGAAACCGCTTTCAGATAACTATCGATTATTGTAGTGTCCTTGGTCTCAAAATCCAACAACCATTTGATACAGTACAGGCGTTCCACGTTGGTTTCGTATTCTTCAATCTCCGTTAACAAAGGTGTTTCCAACGCACCATATGCATCTGTCGATACCGCGGAAAAAGGTTGTTCACCAATTCCTATTTCACGTATTGTCTGCACTTCTTCCTGTTCTTTAAATTCTAGAAAATTCGGTAAAAACCCCTCTTCTTCCCCCAGGTCGAGACCAAGCATATTAGTCACCAGCGCATACCAATCGCGTAGCAGCAGTTTGTTTTCTTGTCGTTGTGCTTGCCGCAGTAATTGCCCTATAAGATAACTTTCTTTAAAGGTATTTGGTGTCTTTTGCTGTGTAGCAGGAATGCTATTTTCTTCACACAGTCGTTGCCAGAAATAGCTTCCCGCATCGGGGTAGAGCATCGGCGCACCCGCTTCTAGTTGTACATATACCTGCTCGTTCTTCTCTCCTATCCTTGATGGTATCCAACAGGAATTGCTCACATCAAATTCTTCAAAATATGGTTTTTCCTTCTCAAAATCGGGATGAAGGCTTATTGGAATACGATAGGTGAACTTCCACCTGAGCAACACTTCCATACATCTAAAATGGGTATACCCCGTATCATATCTGGCTTGAAAGCGATACAGATTGAACAGAAAATCGCGTTTAACCGAATCCTGCATCACAGCCTTATCGATCAAATGAACAGAGTCTTCAATCAAACCTTCAATTTCATGCATTGACATAGGAGGTGGTTTTGGTTATAACATTCGTCGCAAAGATGTACTTTAAACGCCCCATAAGCATCCCTTATTTCAGGGGTTTTGTACTACTCTACCAATCCGTTCTTAAATCTCCCGGCATAGAAGTTGTTATCCTCTTTAAATAGTGCTGCCGCTTCTTGCTTTATGGGCAATTCAAAACCCAATTGCACATGCCTATAATGGTTGTACCCCATGTATTCGCTTCCTACGAAACGTATTTTTACGTTACCATTCTTAGAGTCTAGAATATAAAATCCCGATTCAGTAAACTTCACCGGGATAAGGTCTTTTTCGAACAAGGTCAAAATATCTTGGAAACATTGAATTGTTGCCAAGGGTTTTGCTTCATGCTTTCCGAGTGTTTTTAACACCCAAGGATCTTTTTTGAAAGCAGCAACGAATGCTTGTTCCTCTACCACCGACAGTACAGACCTTGCGCCCCCCGTTTTTATATCAATCGTAGTTACTCCCAGCGTGTTTCCCATAGTGCCACAGGCAGCTTCCGATGCTTCCCCAAATTCATAGCTATAGAAGGTCGAAATCAGGGAAAGTGGGTGATAATAAGACTGGTAAAAAACCGTACAATTGGAATCGGATAGGATTTCCGCCTTCATAAAAGTCTCATAGTCTGTTTGGGTATTATACCGTTCTTGATCATCGTAAACCGCCTTGTTCTTATAAATCAAAAAATTGTTCTTTGAAAATAGCGGAACCTTTCCCATTTCGATTTTCAGTTTATTTAGTACCGCTTTCGATTTTTTTAAGTCAAAACCCGAAAGACTAAATCGACCATCTAGAATCGCGGTATGCATGCTCGCATTGCTCACGACCTTATCTTCTAAAACAAGGGCAATCTGTATTGGTAAATTCGCCTGGGTAAAACTTTTTAAACTTTCGGCACCGCGATCCTTCAGCTCAAACAAGAGGCTATGACTATGATCTAACTCCAAAAATCCCCCTTCTATTTCTGCAATGTCATACAGACCAAAAATGGGTGTTTCATGGATATAGAGCGGTTCACCTGTTTCAAGGTTTTGCACTAATCTGCCTTCCTTGTTCTTAGCAAGCTGATAAAACCCTGTGACCCTTTCCTGAGGGAAGCAGGTACTAAAAGCGAATAATAGTATGCCTACATAAAACGTTCGCATGGGTAGAAGCTTTTACCGTTCATAATACGAAACATACAATACGGCCATTTTTTTATAGTACGGCCCGTCCTTTATATCGGTATGCGCGTATTCTTTAAATTTCGCGTATACTTGCTGGTACTTTTCCTCGTCGGTGTTATAGGTATAGGCACCTGCCAATAAATATTGGTTCGCGGCAACCATCCAATCTTCACCGCCCTCTTCCAATTGTAAGCCTACTTTCAAATACGATTCTGAATACATGTACCTGCCCAATTGGTTATATAACAAACCCAACATGATGTTTGCTCTACCATGCTTTGCAAATAAAGCAATGGCCGCTTTATAGGCTCGCTCCGCCTCATCGGCGATTTTTTGCCCATCTTCGGAAAGCGGGTTCTCCGTAGCAGCTGCAAGGCCCGGCTGCAAAGCCGTCGTAAGGCTGAGACCATAGTTAAAAACAGCATTGGAGTCTTCTAAGTGCTTCATTGCCAACCCATGGTTGTCATGAAGGTTCGGTATGGCATTTACATTTACCTCCTTTTTTCCTTTTGCTACCAACAACCAGGCATCTAATTGTGCTTTTCCTATTGGTTCAAAACCCATTTGTCCTATCATTTGTTGCGTTATTAATATGAATGTGATGACTATTGTTGTTTTCATTTTACATCTGGTCAAGTAATTGTTGTTTTTTGGCAAGGAATTCTTCCTCCGAAATCAAATCATCCTCAAAAAGTTCTTTAAGTTCCTTTAGTTTCGAACGTATATCGGTTTGCCCAGCTGGTTCTCGGGAAACCTCCCCGTTCATTGTTTTTCCCATTTCCATACCTGCGAACATTCCCATACTGGCGCCTGCCATTCCCTCATTTTTGGCAGCATCCCGCATTGCCTTCAGTTTTTGTAATTCGGTAAAGTCGACCCCGGCAATATTCGCTGCCTTGACATCGGCCTGCACATCACTGATTTCATGAATGCGTTCGTTGGTCGCTTCGTCAAAAGAGGAGCCTTCTATTCGAAAATCGGTCAACGCAAAACCCAAGTCCTCAAAAATAGAAATCGTCTTTTCCTTTGCTTCGCTGGCAATATGCTCCATATTGCTATCTATCTCAGCATAGGAGAACTTAGCATTTGCAAGATAATTTGAAATGGGTTGTGTAATGCGTGATAAGAAAACCTCTTGTAACTCGTCTACAAAATAGTCTTTTTGGCCAGCCAGTACGTTTTTTAGAAAATTGGCCGGCTTGGTAATCTTTAAAGAGTAGTTCCCGTAGGCGCGTAAGTTTACCGGAAAAGCGTATACCGGGTCATTATAGGTAATAGGAATGCGTGTTCCCCAGCGTACATTCAACATATCGGCTTTTCGATAAAACCAAATACCCGTTTTATGTTCACTTTCAAAAAAGTTCATAAACTTTTTCATCATGGTGATAAAAGGTTTGTTCGCCGTTTGAAGGTCGTAAAGCCCCTCCTCTTCAAATACACCTTCCACTTTTCCTTCATAGGTAAAAACACATCCTTGCCCGGGCTGTACAATAAGTTTGGAGGCGTTTTTCAGCTCATCACCGTTCTCGGTGAACTTGTAAAACAGTTGGTATTCCTTTGGGTTTTCCCATTGGATGACCGAACGCATTTGACTTTTAATATCCATAGTCCAATTTTTTATAGAAAGGGTTAACGGTTCTTTTAGGTTGTCAAGAGACGGTGTTTTAATCTATTTTGTGATTTGATCAAGGTTCTAAATTCAGCGACCTTTCCTTCCATGGCATTCTTCGGAATCAAATTCATCAGGTGTTTGCTTTGATATAATAGGAACCAATCTTTTACCTCCTTGACCTGGTATATTTTGGACCATTCCATTTCTGACTTAAAGGAGGTTCCCGTAATGAAAATCTTATCTTCCGTAAATTCATAGACAATCTTCTCCTGCATCAATTTGTTTGAATCGAAACCCCTCTTTGCTTTTAACTTCACTGCCAGATAAGGCATTACCAAAACAAGTAACCCACTAATTCCATAATTCAAAATATGTGACAACTCAAATTCCCATAAGGCGATTCCCAGAACCGTGATCGTTAGACATAGAATTCCAAAGAGCATGGTGCAAATGACCAAAAACTTCTTGTAGAACTGACGAGTCATTAGTTTAGAATACCTCTTATAGTCCATTTGCGTAGTGATTTTCATAAATTGATAGGTATATGAGCGTTTTCTAAAAATCAATATCGCCCCCTAGATCCACTGCATCGTTTTTATAATGGTCTTTCCAATGGTTTTGCCACTTCTCCATGATAGCAGAGGTTTCCCGATAATTCTTCTCATAATCAGGGTTGCCATGCTGTACATAGGTATTGAACCAGTTCATATAATGCATACTCACCTGGCTCCAATCATGTAAGTTGAACCCGTATTCCTGAAGCACGCTATTTGCATCGATTCCTTGCTCAGAAGCGGTTGATTGGTGCCAAAATATTTTTTGATAGGCATCATAGTCGGGGACTTGCGCCAACAAACCTTCTAGCGGAGATGCGTTTCCTGTCTTCGCAAACTTGCCTACCTTAGGATTCGTGAAATACCCGGAGTAGGTTGTAGCCAGATTCATATCTTGGGCCATTAAATCGCCCAACTTGCCTCCCCAAGCTTCATTCGTTTGTTGCCAAACCGGGAGTTCTATTCCCAATACATTGCATACTTCCTCTTCAGACATTCCCTGGGCGATGTTTCCGCAGGCGGCGCCCCAATCTTCAAATGTAACCCCATTGATAGCTTCCATATTTTTTAGGTTTTAAGATGTTTGTATTTTTTTAAAGTTTTCAAATTCGGTTCGTTTTCGTTCCCTATCGGCTTCCAATCGCTTGATCGATTCGGAGTCTAACAGGTTCCTTTCTCGAAAAAAGCGTTCCCAATAATTAAAATAGGCCGTTTCATAGGCCTGCCAATATGTAGCATCTACCGGTTTTCGCTGCTCTCGCAAGGCTTCTTCGGTTTGGCGTAAACGGTCATACTCGGCCTGCGCCCTCACCTTCGCAATATTGTCTACGACACCCCAGCCTATTTTCATAAATGTAGCTTCCGGTTCTATGGTATTGACGGTATTACAATACCTGCAGGTAACGTACTGCGCCCTAAAGATGTCTTTTTTCAACACAATGGACGCGTCGCATTGGGTACATTTATGTTTTTGCTCTGCCAAGAGAATGGCATGGTCATAAAACTGCTGGGACAACCTACCCTTTAGCGCACGTTCAAAAGCCCCAAGGGTTTCTTCCAACGTATCACTTACTTCTGAACCTTTGTGATAGTGGTCGATCCAAAAATCACCGATCGCCCTCATTTCAGGCGCTACTTTTTCGCTCCAGGTACTGTCTATTTTACCGATGAGCTCTCTAATTTGTGCCTTCATACCCTGCCAGGCGATGAACACTGTTTCATATTCATAACCGCTTTCGATCAATTGGTCAACGCACGCTTCTTCTGCATGTGCCAATGACTCATGGAAACGGGTGGTGATCTTTCCTAAAAAAGAATCCCAACGGGTTATCAATTCTTGTTCTGTAGCCATTTTTATGTGTCCGATTTTATGGTGGCATCGATCTGCATGAAGGGTGTTTTGCAATAACTGCACTTCGTTAGGTTCGATTTTGTGGGTCTTGGAGCACCGCAACTATTGCATTGTTTGGTGTAGACCTTTGCCGTAGCCCCTTTTTCAGAGGTGTACATGGTACTTTTATTTTCCTTGGCATTTTTAATGATTTTCTTGAATGGGTTGGCCATGGTCTTTTTTAATATCGATGCAAGTTACAGTAGGTACCCGATGCAGATATCCCCCTTTTCAGGGGTTTTAGTATTGGTAGATTACCGTTTAGTGCTTCACGTACTTTTAAAGAACTAAAATCTCACCGCATTATTGCTTCTGCGCGTATGGCTACCCTATAAAGGTACGTACAACCTTAAAAGATAGAAAGTGGCAGTTCATCGAAAAAAACTTATTAAACTTTCAATATTTTTTGAAAGTTTAAAATTTATTGTATATTTGCTCCATGCAATACCAAGAAGCAAAAGAAAAATTCATCAGCACCTGGGGCAGTCTGGGGTCTCTTTGGGGAATCAACAAGGCCATGGCCCAAATACAGGCATTGCTTTTTGTATCGACAAAACCCCTTGCCACGGAGGAAATTATGGAGGCCTTAAAAATTTCCCGCGGCAATACCAGTATGAACGTGCGACAATTGATCGACTGGGGCATTGTGACCAAAGAGCTGGTTCCAGGAGAACGCAGAGAATATTTCTCTACCGAAAAAGATGTGCAGGAGTTGGCTCGCATTATTGCAAAAGAACGCAGTCGCAGAGAGATAAAACCGGTTATAAAAACCTTGGAAGAAATTAGTAGCATAGAAGATGACGGGAGCGAAAAGACGCAGGAGTTGATCAAACAAACCAAAGCATTGCATGATTTGGCCGAAACTGCCGATAGCATGTTGGAGAAAATAGTGCATCAAAAACAAAACTGGTTAACGAAGTCTTTGTTGAAAATGTTTACCTAAAAAAATTTATAACATACTTTCAATTTTTTCTGAAAGTTTAAAATATTAGCAAAATGACAAATACAGTTCCCTATTGGTTGGTTATTCTTGGAGGCATTGGTCAAATATTTACCGCACTGATCTACCCCTACATCCGTCATCGTGTATTTGATTGGTATACCGATGTAAAGCAACTAAAACCCTTAAATCAGGAAATTGCCAAAACATATGGCCGTTATATACAGGGTCTAAATTTCTCTTTTGGTCTTATCGCCATCCTACTATTTAAAGAATTGCAAAATGGTACGGCACTTGCCGTGGCTATCTCCGGACTTATCGCGGCCTATTGGATCGGGAAAGTGGCCACCCAAATCGCCTACTACCCCATGTACCAGATTCCGCAACAACGCATTTTCAAAATAGGAAGCTATTGTATGAATGCTCTTTTTACCCTATTTGCCATTGTTTATGCCTGGCTCCTTCTCCTTAATTGTATTCAATATTTCAATCTTTAATATGTTCGCTATGAAAACAATACATCAAGTCAATTTCGGTTTTTTTATATTCACCCTTGTACTATACCTAACCATTTATCTAGGGCTTTTGGCACAAGTTGTTCTTGGGGTACTGCAGCTATCCATAGGGCTCTACCTTATCAGTTATAAATACCGGGAAATTCCGTCTGAGCATCAAGTACAATTAAAAATATATTGGGTAATCACCACCGTATATCTGGTGTCGCTCTTCTTTTTAAACGTATTTAACTTTCAGAGCAACACCTTTTGGGTCCTGTATTTGATGATAGCCCCCATGGCAATAGCCACGTATTTTACCACAGTGCTCTATAAACTTCAAAAAAAGGTCGTACCAACCCCATCAATCCGATAACTATGAGCCATACACTTTCAGTTCAAACGAAGGGATTGTCTTCCAAAAACACCCTGGATATTATAGATTTTTACAACGAAGCTACCGAAGACTACGCTTTTTGGAGTAAGGACTTTAACATGCATTTCGGCTATTTTGCCCCGTGGAAGACGAATCTTTTTAAAAGGGATAGCATGCTGAATGAAATGAACCGCCAAGTGCTAAATCGCTTACAATTGCCCTTAAAAAAAGGATTATTGGCCGATTTAGGTTGTGGTATGGGAGGCACAATGAAATATGCCCTAACCCAGATTCAGGGGCTATCGGCTTTTGGAGTAACCCTTTCCGCCTTCCAGTTAAAAGAGGGGAACAAACGACTTACAGATGAAAAAGGAACCATTCTTCTGGAAAATTTCAATCACACCTCCTTCTGTTCCGATAGCTTTGACGGGGCGGTGGCCATTGAGAGCTTTTGCCATTCAGGGCATAGCAAGGAGTCGTTCAAAGAGGCCCATCGCATTCTTAAACCGGGCGGCTCGCTGGTTATTGCCGATGCTTTCCTCAAAAAAGACCCTGACTCTTTGTGTTATGGAGGTAAGTTGTCTTATGAAAAACTCTGTGCCCACTGGAGTTTAGAGCAGCTGGGGCACATTACAAGCGTAGTGGAAGACCTTAAGGAGGTTGGCTTCTCAAAAGTTGTTGTCGAAGATATCTCGTTCCGAGTAGCACCTTCCGTACTGCATGTTCCCTTTGCCATTACCGGTTTTCTCCTGAAAAAACTGTTTAATTCCGGTACTTTAAAGAAAGAAAGTCTACACAATTTAAAAGGCTCTTTTTACGCCTTACTATCGGGCTTACACATGCAGAGCTTTGGATACTACTTAATTAGCTGTAAAAAATAAAAAAGATGAAAAAACTGGTAATCGCAGGAGGAACGGGATTTTTAGGAGACGCATGTATCGCATACTTTCAATCACAATTTGAGGAAATCGTGGTATTTACGCGCCGAAAATCCCAAACGGCCCATACCATAACGTATTGCCATTGGGATGCCAAAACCATCGATACGTGGGCCGACCATTTAAACCACTGTGATGTGTTGATCAATATGGTGGGACGTTCCGTGGATTGTAGGTACACCGCCAAAAATAAGGACATCATCCTGAACTCAAGGGTAGATACCACCTTGTTACTCGGCAAAGCCGTTTCAATGGCAACCAACCCTCCCAAAATATGGCTCAACTCTTCTACGGCCACCATATACCGGCATTCGCTGAACAAGGAAATGGACGAGCATACCGGAGAAATTGGGCATGGATTTTCTGTGGAAGTGGCCAAGGCTTGGGAATCGGCATTTTTTTCGACCAATACTCCCAATACCAGAAAGGTTGCCTTGCGCACCAGTATTGTACTGGGAGAAAACGGTGGGGCATTTAGGCCGATCAAAAACTTGGCGAAAGTTGGTTTTGGTGGAAAACAAGGACCTGGAAATCAAAAATTCAGTTGGATACACATCAAGGATTTTGTTCGAAGCGTCGATTTTATCTTAAAAAAGACATCTCTAGAGGGACCTATCAACATCGTCGCCCCAAAACCGACCACTAACAGGGTTTTGATGAGATCGCTCCGGAGCGTCATGAAGATACCTTTTGGCATTCCCTTACCCACATTTTTTTTGGAAATAGGCGCTCGTATCATCCAGACCGAAACAGAATTGATACTTAAAAGTAGAAATGTGATCCCCGGAAAATTGATGGATGCCGGCTTTACTTACCGCTACCCGACCTTATCAACGGCGCTGCAATCACTCGTATAGAAGGTTTTAAATGTACTTACCTCTTGGATCTCGAGTACGCATCATATCCCCCTTCAAGATTCACCACTTTTTCATAGCCAAGCTCTAAAAGCCTTTTTTGCGCCTTTGCGCTACGTCCCCCTACTTTACAGTACACAAAAATGGTTTCGTCTTTTCCTATCCGCTCAACCTGGGTAGAAAAATCAGGATCAAACCAATTAATATTCACAGCGCCTTCGATATGTCCCTGAGCATATTCCTCCGGTGTTCTAACATCCATTAAAACAACATTTTCGAATTCTTTTTGTGAAACTTCTGTGATGGGTTTTGCCGTACTTTGGGCACATCCGAGGTTCCCTAAAAACAATACAAACAAAAGGTAATGTAGCTTCATGTCTTGTGTTTGAATCAAAATTAAGCATATTCACTAAAATTCTATTACTTTTGAAACTTCTAAAAAACAGTATGGTAGCACACAAACTACATCCCGATAATTGGGTCGATAATTATGCCGATTACCTTTTCAATTATGCCGTAGGGCGTGTGAGTGATGCCGAAATAGCAAAAGACTTAGTGCAGGAAACCTTTTTTGCGGGCTTGAATTCTGCCAAGAACTACAAAGGTGATGCCGCTGAACGCACCTGGTTGATCGCCATTCTAAAGCGAAAAGTAATTGATTACTACCGAAAAATAAATTCTAAGAAAGGCAAGGCAGAGGTGCGAATGAGCTATAGCAGTAGCAGCGATTCGGAAGGTGATTGGATGGAAGAACAGGTAGCCGACCCCTTCAGCACTTTGGAAAATGACGCCATTGAAAACCAGGAATTGGGCTCGGCAATTTTCGATTGCATCGGTAAATTACCAAAAAAGCAGGCCTTGGTTTTTAACATGAAAACCATTCAGGGAGTAAGTACGGAAGATATTTGTAAGGAGTTAGGCATTAACCCGTCAAATCTGTGGGTAATGATACATCGGGCGCGAACCGCTTTGATGGGATGCCTTAACCAAAATTGGTTCAATATATGATTTCTTGCGAAAAAGCAGCTATAATTTGCAATAAGACCCAGTATAAGGAAGCCTCTTTCATGGAAAAACTGAAGCTACGGTTTCATCTTTTGATGTGTAAGACCTGCTCCGCATTTACCAAAAAAAATTCCGAATTGACTTCTATTTGTGACAAAGCAAATCTTAATGGCCTTTCAGCGTCGGATAAGGCTAAAATGAAGCAAGAACTTCAGGGAAGAACGTAAGGTATTTGCATCCCAAAATTAAAAGCCACCACATAATAGGAACGCTCTCTACCCAGAAGGAAGCGTAATAAGCCGATTGGTTTTCCTTCGTTTTCCAAATATAGAGGCCCAATACGATTGCCACGATACCATTGATGGATAGCTCCAAATTGGTCAATGAATCTTTCAAGAAAGGGAGTAGGCAGAACACTCCTACCAAAACAAGCCCGAAAAACTTGACCTTAGGTATTCCAAAGCGTTGTGGCAGGGTTCTTAAGGAAGGACTATCGTATCGAAGATCTCGAATCTCGAAGGGTAGCAATAAAGCCAATACCAGCACGAACCGTTGGGTCGTCTCTACCCCAATATCCCAAGACCAAGGAGTTTTGGCCCCTAATACGGGCAACCAGACGGTCGCTCCCGCCCAGACGACCGCAACCAGAAAAATTTTGAGTCCGCCCAGACTACGTAAATTCTTGGCGCCTGGCAATACCGGCAATGCATATAACCCCGTTAAACATACCAAACCCGATACTCCCCACCAGATAGCCCGGTCGAGATAAAAAGCGTGGTACAAGGCCCCGATCAAACAAAGGAAGCTAAAATACTGAATGCCCCTATGATAGCTGTTGGCAACTTTTATATACTTTTCTGCTTCTACCCCATACTTTATGAAATTATAGCAGCTTATAGACCCAAAAAAAAGAAAATACGACAGATGGGAATTCCATGGAATGTTTAAGAGCGCGCAGGTGCAACCTACCAAGGAAAAGATGGCAAAGGCCACGTGTATGCTCGCATCCAAGTAAAAATCAAAAGCACGCCTCGGCAACCTCATTAAACAAAAATAGCCAAACTGTTTATAACCCCTTGTTTTGGTTAAAAACTTTAGCGCAGTTCATCGATAATCCGAATAATTTCAGGTAATTAATAGTTAATTTTGCACAACTAATTTGAATACGACATTATGAAAACGGACGTGTTTGCATCGCGCCATATCGGCGTAAGAACCGAAGACCATGAACACATGCTCAAGACCATTGAGGTCGAAAATTTGGAACAGCTTATTCACGAAACCATTCCGGATGATATTCGCTTAAAAAAGCCACTGGACCTGGACGCCCCTATGAGCGAGCACGAGTTTCTCACACACATTCAGGAACTCGCAAAAAAAAATACCGTTTTCAAAAGTTATATCGGGCTGGGTTATCACGAGAGCCTTACCCCTTCGGTTATAAAAAGAAACATTCTTGAGAACCCAGGGTGGTATACCGCCTATACCCCTTATCAGGCCGAAATAGCCCAAGGCAGATTGGAGGCCCTTTTAAATTTCCAGACCGTGGTTACGGATTTGACCGGAATGGAACTTGCCAACGCTTCTTTATTGGATGAAAGCACGGCAGCGGCCGAAGCCATGACCATGCTTTTTGATGTACGGGAACGAGCACAAAAGAAAAACGGGATACTTAAGTTTTTCGTATCAGAAGAGATCTTGCCACAGACCTTGTCGCTCTTGCAGACCAGGGCGACCCCCTTGGGCATCGAATTGGTCATTGGCAACCATCAGGACTTTGAGTTTACTTCCGATTTCTACGGGGCATTATTGCAATACCCGGGAAAGTACGGACAAGTGCACGACTATGCCAATTTCGTAGCCCATGCAAAGGATAACAATATCAAAGTAGCGGTTGCTGCCGATATCCTTAGTCTGGTATTGCTTACCCCTCCAGGTGAATTTGGGGTGGATGTGGTCGTAGGCACCACCCAACGTTTTGGTATTCCTTTGGGTTATGGGGGACCTCATGCCGCTTTTTTCGCAACGAAAGAAGCCTATAAAAGAAATATTCCCGGGAGAATCATAGGAGTCACAAAAGATACCGATGGCAACCGAGCCCTTCGAATGGCCTTACAGACCAGGGAACAACATATAAAAAGAGATAAAGCCACTTCGAACATTTGCACCGCTCAGGTGCTATTGGCCGTAATGGCCGGTATGTATGCGGTATACCATGGGCCAAAGGGACTTACCTATATCGCTGAAAAAGTACATGCCACCGCGTTCACGTTGGCCAATGCTCTGGAAAAAATGGGATTGTACCAACTCAATACTTCCTATTTCGATACGATTGTAGTTAAAGCCCCTTCAAAAGTGGTGAAGCCCGTAGCAGAAAAGCACGGGTTGAATTTTTTATATATTGATGGGGAGACCATTTCCATTGCGGTCAATGAAGCTACTTCCTTAAAAGACATTCAAGGAATCGTAGCGGTTTTTGCCGAAGCATTGGGCAAGCAATCGGTCGCTATGGATCACCTAACACATGGAAATGTGTTGTCGAAAAGCGTAAAGCGAACCGCCGCTTTCTTAGAGAATGATGTGTTCAATTGTTATCATTCGGAAACAGAACTGATGCGGTATATCAAAAAGCTAGAGCGGAAAGATTTAGCATTGAACCATTCGATGATTTCTTTGGGGAGCTGCACGATGAAACTGAACGCGGCAAGTGAAATGTTGCCCTTGAGTTCGGCGCAATGGGGAAACATTCATCCCTTTGTCCCCATTGAACAGGCCGAAGGGTATCAGTTAATGTTGCAGGGCCTCGAAAAAGACCTAACCGAAATTACAGGTTTTGCCGGTACTTCCCTACAGCCCAACTCTGGGGCGCAAGGAGAATATGCCGGCCTGATGGTCATTAGGGCCTACCACCGCTCGCGAAACGAGGGCCATCGCAATATCTGTATCATCCCCGCCTCGGCACACGGCACCAACCCAGCCTCTGCGGTCATGGCCGGCATGAAGGTCGTGGTGACCAAAACTGATGACCATGGCAATATTGATGTAGCAGATCTTACCGAAAAAGTACTGGCCAATTCAGAGAACTTGGCCGCCTTAATGGTGACCTATCCTTCTACCCATGGCGTATTCGAATCCTCTATAAAACAGATTACCCAACTTATTCACGACCATGGCGGACAAGTGTATATGGATGGTGCCAATATGAATGCCCAGGTAGGCCTCACGAATCCGGCCACTATTGGTGCCGACGTATGCCATTTGAATTTGCATAAGACCTTTGCCATTCCACACGGCGGAGGCGGTCCTGGTGTCGGCCCCATCTGTGCGGCCGAACAATTGGTACCCTTCCTACCGGGAAATCCGGTCATAAAAACGGGTGGTGAACAGGCTATTTCCGCCATCTCCGCAGCCCCATGGGGAAGTTCCCTAGCCTGCTTGATATCCTATGGGTATATCAAAATGCTTGGAGAGGAAGGCCTGCGACATTCCACCGAAATTGCCATTCTGAACGCCAACTATGTAAAACACCGACTCGCTGGCAAGTACGAAGTGCTTTATACCGGGGAACAGGGAAGGGCCGCCCATGAAATGATTTTGGACTGCAGGCCCTTTAAACAAAATGGTATCGAAGTGACCGATATTGCAAAACGCTTAATGGACTATGGGTTTCACGCACCTACCGTCTCCTTTCCGGTCGCCGGTACCGTAATGATCGAACCCACGGAAAGTGAGAATGTTGCGGAACTAGACCGCTTCTGTGATGCCATGATCGCTATTCGGGACGAAATCGATGCCGCGCATATAGACGATCACAACAATGTATTGAAAAATGCGCCCCATACCTTGGCAATGACCACGAGCGACGAATGGCTTTTTCCCTATAGCCGGGAAAAAGCGGCTTTTCCATTGCCCTATGTAAGCGAAAACAAATTTTGGCCTTCGGTAAGACGGGTCGATGATGCCTATGGCGATCGTAATTTAATTTGTACTTGTGCCCCTATAGCCGCTTACGCTGAAGCGTAAAATCGATTAAAAAACCAGTATACAAGGGCCTTCTCAGTTGTTTTGAAGGCCTTTTCCCTTTTTTATAAGTCATTTACCTTACGGCTTGAACATCGTAATTATTTATTATGCATGCATAGTATGAGAGGGTTTTGGGCGTACTTTTAACAGTACAAACAACCCTTACACATGAAGGTAGCAATCACAGGTACAGGATGTTATATTCCAGGCCTCGCCGTTCCCAATACCGATTTTGAAGATCATCAATTTTTAAATTCAGATGGCACACCCTTTAAACATGCCAATGGTGTGATCATTCAGAAGTTCAAGGCGATTACCGGCATCGGCGAAAGACGGTATGCCGAAAACAAGCTGAATGCTTCCGACATGGCCTTTTTAGCGGCTCAAAAAGCAATCGAAGACGCAGGGATAGATAAGGAAAGTATCGATTATATTATCCTGGCCCACAATTTTGGGGATGTATCGCATGGCCAGTCACAGTCGGATATGCTGCCCAGTCTGGCCTCCCGTGTAAAGAACCTATTGCGTATTAAAAACCATCGGTGCGTGTCCTATGACCTTATTTTTGGTTGCCCCGGTTGGGTAGAGGGTGTGATTCAAGCCAATGCATTTATCAAAAGCGGTCTTGCCAAAAGATGTCTGGTAATCGGTGCCGAAACGCTCTCACGGGTCATAGATCCGCATGATAGGGACTCTATGATCTATTCCGATGGTGCCGGAGCAGCGATCATAGAAGCTACAGAGCAAGGTGGAGAAATACAATCCCATGCCTCAGCGACTTTTGCGTATGAGGAAGCACATTTTTTATTTTACGGAAAATCGTACCGGTCCACTGAAGAGGAAACAAAATATATTAAAATGTACGGACGTAAAATCTACGAGTTTGCCGTTACCAATGTACCCAAAGCCATGAAGGCTTGTCTTGATGAAAGTGGTATTCCCATTGATGCTATCAAAAAAATTTTCATTCATCAAGCAAATGAAAAAATGGACGCGGCAATCATTCGGAATTTCTATGAACTGTATGAAATGGAGGCCCCCGAAACTATTATGCCCATGAACATTCATAAAATGGGCAACAGTTCCGTTGCGACCATACCTACTTTATACGACATGGTGCGATCCGGTAACATCTCAGGACATCAAATCGCGAAAGGGGATACCGTTATCTTCGCCAGTGTGGGCGGCGGCATGAACATTAATGCCATTGTGTATACCGTTTAAATACCATCTTTTTTCAAAAGTACCCATCAGCTACCGCTGCACGGTACCTTTATGTGCCTAAAAGCTTCAACGGTTTTTATTCGATTATTCTATCAGAATTCATGATCTTTACAGTCGTATAACCAAGTGCGCATGGCCACACCTCAATTTATTTATCAAATCATTTATCAAAAGCAGCTCAACCGGATACTACGGGCTGTTAACCGCCTATTTTCCCCCATACTCCCCAACAGTATAAAGCTCCCCCCTTCTGGTACGATTACCCTGAAAACAGACGCCGGCATTCTTAAAATGGCTACCAACCAAACCAGTTACCTAACCCAACTGTTGTATTGGAACGGATATAAAAGCTTTGAATATTCCGCTATTTTTGAATCCCTTGCCAAAAAGGTCGATACCTTTTTAGATATTGGATCTAATATAGGCTACTACTCCCTATTGGCGGCAAAGGCCAATACACATCTAAAGGCGTATGCGTTTGAACCTGCCCTGGGGCCCAAGTACTTTTTGAATCAAAATATAGTATTGAACGGTTTGCAGCAGCAAATAACGGCCGTAGATATCGCACTTTCCAATCAAACGGGTGCCATTGATTTTTATGAAGTCGAAAATGTAAAGTATCGGTACTTAACCTACAATCTCGCAGGCGAAGGAAATGCAGGTACCAAAAAGACTTCGCGTAATTTTATTAAAAATACGGTCCATGCCACCACCCTGGAAAAGTATATGGCCAGTAGTGACATGGCACAAATCGATTTAATAAAAATAGATACCGAGGGTACTGAGTTCGACATCCTCTTATCGGGCCGTGACGTTATTAAAGCGCATCAACCCATTGTTATATGCGAAACCTTGTTCAATACGATAGAAGGAGCACTAGAGGGTTTCTTTAGCGAATTGGAGTACAGTTTTTACCAACATACAAAACAAGGACTCAAAAAAGCCGTTTCTATACAACGTGCCACCGATGACGGAATTCGAAATTGTTTTTTTGTTCCAAAATCAAAGGAGCCCTTGATCGCCGAATTCGTGGTTTAAAAAACGACTATTTTGAACATTTACATCATTATACCCGCCCATAATGAAGAGGCTTTCTTGGCCGCCACGCTCGATACCTTGGTAGCTCAGACATTGGCGCCTTCTAAAGTAGTCGTGGTAAACGATCATTCGACCGATGCTACAGAAGACATTATTGACACCTATACCGCCCAACATTCTTTATTTCAAAAATTGAATACCACCTCTTCTACCGAGCATATGCCTGGTAGCAAGGTGGTAAATGCCTTCCAAAAAGGGTTGGAGATCCTAGATGATGCCTATGACATTCTCATAAAACTTGATGCAGATATCGTATTGCCGCCAAACTACTTGGAGCAAATAGCCTACATCTTTAAGGGCAATCCTCGAGTGGGAGTTGCGGGAGGTTTTGCCTACGAGCAAGATGCGAGCGGTATTTGGCAGCGCAATCACCCGATGAACAACGACCATGTGCGCGGAGCTTTTAAGGCATACTCCAAAAGCTGTTTTGAAGCCATTGGCGGACTCAAAAGCGCCATGGGATGGGATACCGTAGATGAGTTATTGGCGCGTTATCACGACTATGAAATATACACGGATGAGCGTTTAAAGGTAAAACACCTACGGCCGGTCGGGAATGCGTATAACCAAAAGGCAAAATTACTACAGGGAAAGGCCATGTACGGGATGCGATATGGCTATTTAATTACTTTTATCGCTTCTCTAAAAATGGCCTGGAAACAACGGAAAAGAAATGCCTTTTTTGATAATATGGAAGGATATCTAATGGCCGAAAGGGCTCAAAGTCCGTTTTTGGTATCGGAGGAAGAGGGGAAGTTCATTCGCAAACTGCGCTGGAGAAACATACGCAAAAAAATTATGTAAACGGCTACCCTTTTTTCCGGTAGTACACCAAAAAAAAATCCACCCAGAAGGGTGGATTTTTTTGCATACTAACGTAGAAGTTTAGATGCCCAATTCTTTTTTCACATCGGCCAGTAAATCTTTTCCTTTGGAAACGATTACACCTCCACCCGCTTGTGCATCGAGTACATAGTCAAAGCCCTGTGCTGCAGCAACTTTCTCGATAGCCGCTTTGGCTTCATTTGAAATGGGTTCGAAAAGCTCCGCTTGTTTTTTCTGTAATTCTCTTTGTGCCGACTGTTGTGCCTCTCCAATATTTTTCTGAATGCCCTGCAACTCCACCGCTCGCTTCTCATTTTCTTCTTTCGACTTGGACGCTGCTTCGTTCTGATACTGTGTGGCCTTGTTCTGAAACTCGGTCATCACCGCTTCGATATCGGCATTATACGTTTCAGAAAGCTTTTTAAGCTCTGCCTCGGCCGCTTTCATTGCAGGCATTGCAGATAAAAGCTGGGTCACATCAATATGCGCAACTTTGCTCTGAGCGTTTACAAAACCGGTCGCAGCAACGAACAATACTAAGGCTACCGCAATTTTCTTTAAATGTTTCATGATAATTTGTAGTTAAATATTTGAGTGTTAATTATGGTCAACCAATTTAATTAATGGTATCTTTTTCTGTTGCTTGTTTTCTCTTATCCTCTTTTTCTTTCTTCCGTGCTTCCCGCTCTTCCAATAGCTTCTTTCTCCTTTCTTCGTATGCCTTTTTACGCTCCTCACGCAACTTAAGCTGTTCCGCACGTCTTTCATCGGCCGATTTTGATCTTGCCTCCTGTGCTTTCTTCGCTTTTTCCTTTCGTTCTAAGATCGCTTCACTTGGCGGGGCATCGGTTTCTTCTCCTTCAAAGTCATCCAATTTTCTTGATTTCTTTTTCTTAGGGGCACTTACTTTTCTAGTTCGTGCTATGCCTCTCAAAATCAAATCACTAATGTCATGCCTTTTTTGGGAGTACAACATTACGACATCCGCTGATTTATCGAAAATAAAATCATATTTTTTATTGGCCCCAATTTTTTGAACCTCGTTGAACACCTGGTCTTGAATAGGTTGAATTAATTGGCGCTTTTGCAGCACTAAATCTCCCTGCGGCCCGAAACGATCTTGCTGGTACTCGAACATTTCCTTTTCAAGAATCTGAATCTCTTCTTCCCGTTCGGCGATCAACTCATCCGTGAGCAATACCTTTTCGGCCATCAAATCTTTTTTCATTTGCTCGACCACGCTTTGTTTTTGCTCCACCTCTACCTTCCATTTCTGCACTTTTGCTTCCAATTGAGAAGTAGCATCCCGATATTCTTCAACATTTTCAAGGATATATTCCATATCTACATACCCGATTCGCACACCTCGCTGAGCAATACTAGAAGCAGTTAAGAACATGCAGGCCAATACTAAAAGAACGTTTGCTTTTTGATTCATTTGAATTCTTGTTTAATACCATAGAAAATATCGTGCCAAAAATACTAAATATTTTAAAATGAATAAGTTAGCATAAGGCGCGACATACAATTTCAACTCTAATTAAAACTGTTGGCCAATAATGAAGTGTGTTTCCAAACCGTTTGGTCCTCCGTTAGGATTTCGCAGGTCCGAATCGAACCCATATCCAAAGTCTATCCCAAGAAGTCCAAACGCCGGCATGAATATTCGTAGCCCCACTCCGGCCGACCGTCTTATTTCAAACGGATTAAACTCCTGAAAATTGTTGAAAGAATTTCCTCCTTCTAAAAAAGCGAGCCCATAGATAGATGCAGAGGGCTTCAAAGTAAGGGGATAACGCAATTCCAATGAAAATTTATTGTAAACAACCGCGCCTTCCGCACGGCCGGTAAGCGGATCGATAGGTGTGATGGTTTGTTCGTCGTACCCACGAAGCTGAACAATGTCCCTACCATCCAACGTGAAGTTACCCAAACCGGTACCCCCTACGAAAAAACGTTCAAAGGGTACATTTCCGATATCGGTATTGTAACTTCCGAGAAATCCAAATTCTGCATTGGTTCGAAGTACCAGCGAATGATCGTCCCTTCCTGCCAAGGTAGTATACCAATCTCCTTTAAATTTCACCTTATAGTACTCCAACCATTTAAAACGTTCTTCCTCCAACACTTCTCTTTGGGAGTTCAACTCGGCCCGTTCCGGATCATTCACATCCAGCGCGCTGAGTTCTTCCAACAAGCTATCGCTCTGCTCCCTGATCGATTTAAAGTCTTTATTACTGAAGAGGGAATAGGGCGGGGTAAACTTTGCCGTAATCTCAAAATTCGAACCTCCCCTAGGAAATATTCGGCCACCTTGAATGGCATTCCTGGAAATTCCCAAGGTATATGCGAATGAATTTGCCCTTCCGTTTCCGAAGCTGAACAAACCTATGTTGTAGTTTCTAAAATCGTATAGTTGGTACCCCAATGAGTGCGAGACCGTAAAAAAATCGTCGGGCCATTGTACTCGTTTGGCCAAACCGGCCGTAATACCGGTAATCGCAAATTGGCGGTCCTTGTCCGGTTGTATACGACCGCGATCATCCCTTTCGATCCCGAACTGTTGTGTTCTGGATAGACTAAGATTGAATCGCACCGGTTTTTTGCCCCCCAACCAAGGTTCTGCAAAGTTCAGACTGTATACCCTAAAGGTTCTACTGGCCTGCAAGCGCAGCGCAAAGGTTTGGCCATCTCCCATCGGAACCGGCTTGTACGCTTCTTTTTTGAACAGGTTTTGTATTGAAAAGTTGTTAAACGACAGCCCTAAAGTACCAATAAAGCCACCACCGCCGTATCCCCCTTGCAATTCTATTTGACTCGAACCTGATTCAACAAGGTTGTAGTTGACATCTACGGTTCCCGCATTGGGATCTGGATTGATAATATCCGGTTTTATCTGTTCCGCATCGAAAAAGCCCAGCTGTTGTAATTCCCGAATGGTTCTAATAATATCTGCACGGCTGTACTTTTGACCTGGCCTGGTGCGCAGCTCACGGTAGATTACATGGTCATTGGTACGGTCGTTCCCCTGCACGGTCACATGATCCAAAAAGGTCTCTTTCCCTTCAATTATTCGAATCTCGAAATTGATCGTATCGTTTTCCGCCGAAACCTCTACCGGGTTGATACTGGAGAACAAATACCCATAATTTTGATACAGACTAATGATATCGTCCGCTTCGGGTTTTGATTCGTCCTGAATACGTTCCCGCAACGCCACCCCGTTGTAGACATCTCCCTTTTTGATTCCCAAAGCTCTTTGCAATGCCCGATCAGGATAGACGGTGTTCCCCACAAAATCAATATCCCCAAAATAGTATTTGTTCCCTTCCTCGATGGTCAATTTGATATCAATGTTATTTTCATCGACTTTGATAATCGAATCTTTTACGATTCGCGCGTCCCTGAAACCGTTCTCTGCATATTTATCGATCAGTAGTTCCAAGTCGTTATCGTACTCATCCTGAATGAATTTTGACTTTTTCCAGAAGCGGTAAAACCGCTTCTCCTTGGTCTTTTTCATCGCCCTTTTTAATTTGGCATCTTTGATTTGCTCGGTGCCTTCAAAAATAAACTTGCGAATCTTTACCTTATCCCCTTTTTTGATATTCACCACCATGCTTTGGGTATTGGTGCCGGAGGTATCTTTTGCGGTTGCAATGGTCGCCTTAGCGTTCAAGAATCCCTGTTTCTTATACTTATTTTCCAAGAAGTTTTTGGTGTTGGCAATCAGGCTTTCGGTTATCTTTTTGCCCTTTTTTAAGTCGGTATCGTCTATGATACCATCTATTTTGCGCTTCTTTACCCCATAAATGGTGACGTTGGAAAGTGTAGGACGCTCAATAATTCGTAGTTCCAAGAATACTTGGTCGCCTTCTATATTGGTAATAAAAAAATCGATTTCGGTAAACAACTCTAGCCCCCATAACTTATTGATGACGGCACTTATTTGCTCTCCTGGCAGTGTAATAGGCTGCCCTACGCGTAATCCGGTATAGGTCTTTACCGTTTGCTCGTTATAACTTTGCAAACCGGTTACTTCCAACCCCCCGAGAATATATCTTTTACCATCTTCATAGGA
Organism: uncultured Flavobacteriaceae bacterium; assembly: GCA_947500385.1. Taxonomy (GTDB): domain Bacteria; phylum Bacteroidota; class Bacteroidia; order Flavobacteriales; family Flavobacteriaceae; genus Pelagihabitans. The sequence goes on from CANMSA010000001.1 coordinate 724,569, forward strand.
AATACCCTGTGCAACGGTAAAAAAGGTGGTGAGTAGTAGTAAAAGGCTGAATGTGATTTTTTTCGATACGTGTCTTTTCGTACCTTTAGATGAGTTGTTCGCTAGTTTTTCCAAATCTTCTTTCTCTGTTCTGGTAATTTTTTATTGCACCTACCAAATGATGCTCACTAAAATCGGGCCAAAATACGTCAATAAAATAGAATTCCGCATAGGCTATCTGCCAAAGCAAAAAATTGCTGACCCGATGTTCCCCACTGGTACGGATTAGCAAATCTACATCTGGCAAATCATGCGTGTAAAGATGAGTATTAATAATGGTTTCATCAATATTTTCTGGAGAAATTATATTATTTTTAACTTTGGAAGCGATGGCCTGTACGGCACTTTTAATTTCTTCCCTAGCCCCATAGCTTAGGGCCAATGTCAGCGTCATCCCCGTATTATCCCTTGTTTTTTCCATTACTTCCAAAAGTTCCTTGCTGGCTCTTTTGGGCAAGGAAGAGATGTCGCCTATGGTATTCAAACGCACGTTATTTTTCTGAAAAGTTACCAGTTCTTTTTTGAGCGAAGACACCAAAAGACGCATAAGGGTATCTACCTCTATCTTGGGACGCTTCCAGTTTTCGGTAGAAAAAGTATAAAGGGTAAGGTACTGAATCCCGATTTTAACGCATTGTTCTACGGTATTTCGAACGGTTTTAACGCCGTGCTCATGGCCAAATACACGCAGTTTTCCCTGCTTTTTGGCCCACCGGCCATTACCATCCATAATAATTGCAATATGCCCCGGAAGTTTATTGGGGACCAGTTCTTCGATAGTGTTCATACGATAGTTACTCGAAACAATCCATACATGGCTTCCTGCCAAAGGTGTAAGTTAAGGTAAATCCCGAGAAAACATACCAATCATTGCTGTTAATATTTCCAAAGATGATGTTGTCAAACTGTTTTGCGATATTGGATTTTTCAGGGTTGCTCCCGTCCAAGTTATCGGTAAACGTAAAACGTGCTCCTATTTCGGCGCCTAAAATCAGGAATTGGTTTAAGCGATACTTGGCCCCAAGCACCATGGGAATGGCCAAAGAACCGTCTTTTTGATTCGTGTTTTGTAACTGACCAAGGTCGAAGTAATCATAGTTGTACCTGAAATAGGTTAAACCCGTATATATATAAGGAGTAAATGCCGGGCCCAACTTATGCAGGTTGTAGTCTACAAAATGAAATTCTAGTCCGGCAGACGCCTCCAATACCGAATTCTTGGCCACATAGCCCCTTTGTTGTCGTGCCGCTATATCCGATTTTGCATCATCGGCGGTAAATTTTCCATAAATCATACTGGCACGCCAGGCATAGCGTTTGCTCTTGTTCCATTTGAAAATACCGCCCACGGCAATATCGGAAGGAAGAATATAATTGGTACGCCCTACATCGCCAATATTATTGGCGCCGCCTGCGAACAAGCCTATCTCATACGTTTGTGCACTTGCATTGATGGTAAAAAAAACAAGTACTATATATAGGTATACCTTCATTCGTTCAAAAAGTTTGCTAACATAAGAATTCCCATATTCTTAGTTAGAACGTGTTTATAAAACGCTCTATCAAGATAAACAGCGTTTAGCTTTATTTATTGTTTTTAGGAAGATTCAATTACGGCGATCCTCTCCCCATAGCAGTTTATTGCGGAGCGTCTTTAGAAAGCTTTCTGAAGTATATTCGATCATTTTAACCGTAAAAGGAGCTTTTCGAATCGTAATTTCCTTGCCGTTCTCAAGAGTTGCTATTCTAGAATCCAAGGAGACCAAATGGTTTTCTTCCCGCCCCGACACTTTTAAGCGTATGCGCGTGTCATCTGAGATTACCAATGGTCGCGCATTTAGATTGTGTGGTGCTATGGGTGTCAATACCAACGATTTTGCGGTGGGCACGATTACCGGCCCCCCACAACTAAGCGAATAGCCCGTAGATCCGGTAGGGGTTGAGATGATAAGGCCGTCGGCCCAATAAGATGTCAGGTATTCATCATTGAGATAGGTCTCAACGGTTATCATCGAGGTCGTATCTTTTCTGCTGACGGTAATTTCGTTAAGGGCAAAATTTAAATTCTCGAACTCAGGGATGGGATAGTCGGCCACTACTTCTACCAGACTTCTTTCTACGGTGCGATAGGCGCCCGAAACAAACTCTTTTACGACCCTACGAACTTCTTCTTTCTTAAAAGTAGACAAGAATCCCAGGCGACCGGTGTTCACACCAACTATGGGAATCCCCAAATCACGTACGTAGGTGGTCGCCCTTAAAATAGTACCGTCCCCTCCGAAACTTACCAATAGGTCAAAACTGCTGTCGAGTCCGTTCGAAATCGAAAAGGTCGTATGGTCATGGGAAGCGTGGGATAACAGCATCGTGGCAAAACGCTCTTCAATACTCACGGCGGCACCAACTTTTTGAAGCTCATCCAACAGTTCCGCTACATATGCAGCGGCATGATCTTGGTAGGCTAGACCATAAACGGCGACCTTCATAACGCTACACGTTTAAGTATTTATCCAAATAATCTGACCGTTGTTTCAAATCTTCCAAAAACTGGTCATCATTATTGCCAAAAAGTATGTTGTAGTTATACCGCCTAAAGGTTTGTATTATTTCATTCAGATTCGAATCCCCCACTTTGATGGTCACCTGCACTACATCGTTTCGGATATCGGTAATAAAGCCACCTATAAGTCTGGTATTATTGCTTTCTACGATTTGGGCAATTTCGCTAAAAGAGTAGTCTTTGATTCCTCTTGCAACCACTAAAATACCCCCCGGCTCGGTAAAGAAGGGCGTATCAATAAAAACCCCGACAATATCGGTGAGGTCATAATACCCTAACACCCCTCCGTTTTCATTGATCACAGGGAGCAAATTGGCTTCGTTTCTGGCAAAGGCCTCTAGTACATCTAACCATGACGTGCTATGCCGTACAAAAACGACTTCAAGATTATATCGATAATCCTCTATCTTCTTGTCCGCCTCAAAGTTTTCCAAATCATTTTCGCTCAGCACCCCAACAAATTGGCCTCCCTCGATGATGGCCACATGGGAAAAGGTATTTCCCTTAAAAAAGTCGATTACTTTATTCAGGGACTCCCCTACTTGAAAGAACGGGATATTCGAAATAATATGGGTTTGAATCTGCATAACTTTTATCTTAACGCAAAATACTAATTAAAAATATCAAAAGGCATGCCTAATTTGTATTTTTACAGCAAAAAAGCGGATGACCAAACTAAGTGTAAATGTCAACAAGATTGCCACCTTGCGTAATTCAAGGGGAGGCAATGTTCCCAACCTTCTTAGGGTTGCACAAGATATCGAGGCTTTCGGCGCACAAGGAATTACGGTGCATCCAAGACCCGATGAACGCCATATACGCTATCAAGATGCCAGAGATCTTAAAGGTTGCGTACGCACGGAGTATAATATTGAAGGAAATCCGATTAAAAAGTTCATCGATTTGGTATTGGAAGTACGGCCCACCCAGGTAACCTTGGTACCCGATTCGATCGATGCCATTACCTCTAATGCAGGCTGGGACACCAAGACCCATTTGGATTTTCTAAAAGAAGTGATCGACACTTTTAAAAGTGCCGGTATACGAACCTCTATCTTCTTGGACCCAAACCCCGAGCTATTGGAAAGTGCGGCAAAAACCGGTACGGACCGCATTGAACTATACACCGAAAGTTTTGCCGAAGCTTTCGGGAAGGGAGACAAGGGTGGCATTACCCCTTTTGTAGAAACAGCGACCATTGCGAGCAGTTTGGGCCTTGGTATTAACGCAGGGCATGATCTGAGTTTGGAGAACATTGCTTTTTTCAAGGCGCATATACCACACTTATTGGAGGTTTCCATAGGGCATGCGTTGATTTCAGAATCCCTGTATCTAGGACTGGAAAATGTAGTGAACATGTATTTAAACAAATTGAAATAGTGAACGTACTTCATTCGATCATTCTGGGCGAAGGCCCTGCATTTATTATATTACACGGTTTTCTAGGGATGTCGGACAATTGGAAAACGTTGGGCAATCGCTATGCCGCCCAGGGTTTTCAAGTACACTTGGTAGATCAGCGCAATCATGGCAGAAGCTTTCATTCGGCCGAATTTGATTATGACCTATTGGCGCAAGACCTTGCGACCTATATGCAGCAGTACCGATTGGAGACCGCCATTGTACTGGGCCATTCAATGGGTGGAAAAACCGCCATGCAATTTGCCTGCTCGTATCCCAACAAAGTTCAAAAACTACTGGTAGCCGATATTGCCCCTAAATTCTACCCCCCTCACCACCAGACGATCATAGCGGGGTTGTTGGCGCTGGACTTCGAAACCATTAGCGCTCGCAGGGAAGCCGATGAACAGCTTGCAACACATATTAAAGAAAAGGGTATTCGGCAATTCTTGTTAAAAAATCTATACCGAACCGATAAAGAACGCTTTGGCTTGCGCATCAACCTTGCTGTTTTAGCGGATAAAATGGCCGAAGTAGGGGAAAATATAGACGCAACAGCTACGTATACCGGCCCAACCCTTTTTCTACGGGGAGATCGGTCGGAGTATGTGATGGAAGCAGACTTCACCAACATTCAACGACATTTTCCCTTAGCCACCCTAGAACGTATTGAAAATGCCGGGCACTGGCTTCATGCCGAGAACCCAAATCAATTCTTCGAAAAATCGATCGCCTTTATAAATTCCTAAAAAATAGCGGGTATTTATTATGCATGCATAATTTTTTTAGCCTTAACATTGCGAGAACCATAATTTTACCTAAATTTGACTTTGACGCATTCTAACTAAATTAACTCAACATTTAAAAGATGAAAAAACTCATAGCGTTGTTGGCCTTTACAGGATTTTTATTTGTATCCTGTAGTGACGATGATACCCCCGCGACTACCCCAGGACCTGTGACCCCCGAACCAGAAAATTTTACAGCCGGTTCTGCTGACTTCTCAAAATTTATCGCCGTTGGAAATTCCTTGACCGCCGGTTTTTCGGATGGAGCCTTGTTCATTGATGGGCAAAATGCTTCGCTTCCCAATATGATGGCAAACAGTTTTGCCGAAGTTGGCGGTGGTGCATTTACCGCACCATTAATGGCCGATAACCTGGGCGGCCTTACTTTAAACGGCAGCCCATTGACGGGAAATCGTTTGATTTTGACCTTTGCCTCGGGTTCTCCCGCACCGGTCGCGGTGCAAGGTAGTGGTACTACCGAAGTGGGAAACATACTGGCAGGTCCTTTCAATAATTTGGGTGTACCAGGTGCTAAGAGCTTTCATTTGGCCGCCAATGGGTATGGTAATATCCAAGGCTTGGCCGTAGGTGCCGCAAATCCGTATTATGTGCGTTTTGCCTCCGAGCCCAATGCCAGTGTTATTCAAGATGCCATTGCCCAAAACGCTTCTTTCTTTTCACTATGGATCGGAAACAATGACATCCTAGGATACGCAACCTCCGGTGGTGCCGGAGTTGATCAGAATGGTAATTTGGACCCGACCACCTATGGCGGTTCTGACATTACGGATCCCGATGTCTTTGCAAGTGTGTATAATGGATTATTAGAGGGACTTACCTCTGGTGGTGCCCAAGGTGTTGTGGCCAATTTGCCCGACGTTACGGCAATTCCTTTTTTTACAACGGTACCCTTTGCCCCGCTAGACCCTACCAACCCCGCTTTTGGGCCTCAAATCCCTACTTTGAATGCCAGTTTTGCTTCGCTTAACGGCGTCTTCGAATTTTTAGGGGTACCCGAACGCGCTATCGTATTTTCAGAATCAGCGGCAAGTGCCTTGGTAATAAAGGACGAATCGTTACCTGATTTATCGGCACAGATCACCCAAGTATTATTGGCCAACGGAGCCGACGCGGGTACCGCAGCGGTGACGGGCTTTCTTTATGGGCAAGCGAGGCAATCTACGGCAGACGACCTAGTAGTGCTGCCATCACAATCGGTAATAGCCACCTTGAACGAAACGGCATTCGCAACACTGCAAGGACTGGGCTTACCCCCTGAAACGGCCGGACAGTTAGCTGTAAATGGTGTTACCTACCCCTTGGAAGACCAATGGATATTGACACCGACCGAGCAGGCAGCTGTCAAAGCGGCCACCGATCGTTTCAATACCACTATAGAGGCTTTGGCCGGACAATATGATTTGGCATTTGTAGATGCGAACGCATTTTTGGAAGTCGTTAAAACCAATGGGGTACCACAAGCGGATGGAAGCGTAGTCACTTCTACTTATGGAACAGGAGGTGGTTTTTCACTCGATGGTGTACACCCGGCGCCAAGAGGGTATGCCCTTCTTGCCAATGAATTCCTGAAAGCGATCGAGGCCAAATACGGTGCCAATTTACCCGATGTAAACCCCCTGGCCTATACCGGACTCTATATTCAATAACAAAAAAATATTGCATACTTTTAAAGGTACCGGTTCCCCGGTACCTTTTTTTATGAACTAAAATCAAAAAAGCAATGAAATTTATCCTACGAATGCTCCTCAGTGCCCTTGCCGTGGTGATCCTATCCCAAGTATTGCCCAATGTAAGCGTCGACAATTATCTTACTGCAGTAATCGTCGCCGTGGCCTTGAGTTTACTAAACCTTATCGTACGACCCATTTTAGTGATCCTTACCCTGCCGGTCACAATTATAACACTGGGGCTTTTCCTTTTAGTAATCAATGCCATTATTATTTTACTGGCCGATTATTTCGTCGATGGTTTTCAGGTAAACGGAATTCTTTGGGCACTTATCTTTAGCCTGTTACTGTCCCTTTTACAATCTATTCTTTATTCGCTTTTAAAAGAAGACAAAAAGTGAGGAAAACAGTTTAAGAGACTGTATTTGAAAAACTTGTAGGGGCATTTAAAATGTACTATTTTTGCAGCCCATTAAAAATTCATAAGCGACAGAATAGTATGAACATTACGAAAGAGCAAATAGACGATCTGAACGCAGTGGTAAAGGTGGCCATCACCAAAGACGATTACCAAGAAAAAGTAGATGCGATTTTAAAGGACTACCGAAAACAAGCCAATATTCCCGGTTTTAGAAAAGGGCAAGTGCCGATCGGTTTGATCAAAAAACAATATGGCAAGGCGGTCCTGGTCGATGAAGTGAACAAACTGTTGCAAGACAACCTCAATAAATATCTTACAGAGGAAAAATTAGATGTGTTGGGCAATCCATTGCCGAAACAACAAGACAATTTTGATTGGGATACCGAAGAATTTGACTTTGAGTTCGAATTGGGACTGGCTCCCACGTTCGAAGTTTCCTTAAAAACAAAAAAACCGATTACGCATTATAAAATCGTAGCCGACAAAAAAATGGTCGATGAACAGGTTGAACGTATTCAAAAACAATACGGCAAACTCGTTCAAAAAACCGAAGCCGGTAAAACCGATGAACTTACGGGTACTTTTAAGAACGAAGCGGAGGGCATCGACAACAAAGCAACTTTGGAACTCGATAAAGTAGCTGCCAAAAAAGCATTGACCAGTCTTACGGGAACGAAAGTCGGTGATACGGTGACTCTTAATACAAAGGGCCTCTTGAAAGAAGATTACCTACTCTCCAGTGCTTTGGGCATCGATGCGGAAAAAGCAAAAGATCTTAAGATCGAGGTGACCTTTACCATTGAGGAAATCAACGAACGGGAACCGGCAGCGTTGAACCAGGAGCTCTTCGACAAACTTTTCGGGGCGGATACCGTAAAGACTGAAAAAGAACTGAAAGAGCGAATCAAGGCCGATTCAGAAAAACAATTTGAACAACAGTCAGAGCAAAAATTGTTAAACGACGTTACCGAATACTTTATAGAGAATACCAAATTTGAGCTTCCTTCCGAGTTTTTGACCCGTTGGATCCAAATGACAGGGGAAGAACCATTGACCCCCGAACAGGCCACCGAAGAGTATGAGAAATCCGAAAAAGGACTTCGCTACCAATTGATCGAAGGCAAGATTATTAAGGACAATGATATTCAGATTCAGTTTGACGAGCTCAAGGAATTCGCCAAAGGTTTTATTAAATCACAAATGGCCCAGTTTGGTCAATTAAATCCGGCAGAGGAAGAATTGGACAATATCGCCGCAAGAGTTTTGGGCAATCAAGACGAGGTGAAACGATTATCGGAGCAATTGATGAGTCAAAAACTGTTACAACTGTACAAGGAAAAGGCCAACCTAAAGATCAAGGAAGTTACCTATGACAACTTTGTGAAAGAGGTTTATGGCTAAGGATTCAAAAAAATAATAAGTATCTTTGCGGTGCCGAAAATTTAATTTTCGGCACCTTTTTTATCTATAATATCGAAGAAAGAAAATCATGGACTACGGAAAAGAATTTAAAAATTATGCCCTTAAAGACCAGGGCATAAGCAGTACTTACTACGATAAGATCATCAGCAGTATGTACCCGACCAATATGACTCCCAATATTATTGAAGAGCGGCAAATGAACATTGCGGTCTTTGATGTGTTTTCAAGGTTGATGATGGATCGTATTATTTTCTTGGGAACGGGTATCAATGATCAAGTTGCGAACATTGTACAAGCACAATTGTTGTTCTTAGAAAGTACCGATGCCACCAAAGACATACAAATTTATATCAATTCCCCCGGAGGCAGCGTATATGCTGGCTTGGGAATTTATGATACCATGCAGTTCATTAAGCCAGATGTTGCCACTATCTGTACCGGCATGGCCGCTTCTATGGGGGCGGTACTCTTGTGCGCAGGAGAAAAAGGCAAGCGAAGCGGACTGACCCACTCAAGGGTCATGATCCACCAACCAATGGGGGGCGCCCAGGGGCAGGCAAGTGATATTGAAATTACCGCGAGGGAAATTCTAAAGCTTAAAGACGAACTCTATGATATCATCGCCAGCCACTCTGGCCAAACCGTTAAAAAGGTCACGGAAGATAGTGACCGTGACTATTGGATGAAAGCAGATGTCGCCAAGGAATATGGTATGATAGACGAGATTTTGGTAAGGGAACGCTAAGATATTCGACGAAATGCAGAAATAAATCGGGACATGGTTCAAAAGTGTAAACCAAAACCCGTATTCTTTCGTTAGTTTTATAGTTTAGGAGTAGAATGATATGGCAAAAGAAAACTTAGAATGCTCTTTCTGTGGAAGAAAAAAGCCGGAGACCAACCTTTTGATAGCCGGTCTTGACGCACACATTTGTGATCGATGTATCGAACAGGCCCATGGCATTGTTGCCGAGGAATCGAAACAAACAAAGACCAACGACCTATCTGCAGAACTGGTACTAAAAAAACCGCTCGAGATCAAGCAATTTCTCGATACCTTCATTATTGGTCAAGAACGCACCAAAAAGGTAATGTCGGTGGCGGTTTACAATCACTATAAGCGTTTGTTGCAACCTTCTTCAAAAGATGATGATATAGAGATTCAAAAGAGTAACATCGTGATGGTGGGTCAAACGGGTACCGGTAAAACCTTAATGGCCAAGACCATCGCTAGAATGCTCAATGTTCCTTTGGCTATCGTAGATGCGACAGTACTGACGGAAGCAGGGTATGTCGGGGAAGACGTTGAAAGTATTTTAACGCGGCTACTGCAAGCGGCAGACTATAATTTGGAAAAAGCGGAACGCGGGATTGTTTTTATAGATGAAATTGACAAGATTGCACGAAAAGGGGACAACCCATCAATTACCCGTGATGTTTCGGGCGAAGGGGTACAACAAGGGCTGTTGAAGCTTTTGGAAGGTACGGTCGTAAATGTACCGCCCAAAGGAGGCCGTAAACATCCCGACCAAAAATTTATTGAGGTAAATACCGAAAATATTCTCTTTATTGCGGGAGGTGCCTTCGATGGTATTGAACGGGCGATTACCAAAAGGTTAAATATGCAGGCCGTAGGATATAGTGCGTCCAAAGCGGATGAAAATCTTGATGACACCAACATTCTGCAATATATTATTCCGAAGGATTTAAAAGAATTCGGATTGATTCCTGAGATTATCGGGAGGTTACCTGTATTGACCCATATGAACCCGCTCGACAGTAAAACCTTGCGAGCCATCCTTACCGAACCAAAGAATGCCATTATCAAACAATATGAAAAATTGTTCGATATGGACGGTATTCGTTTTAAAATTACCGAACAGGCACTAGACTACATCGTCGATAAGGCTATTGAATATAAGTTGGGAGCCCGTGGGCTTCGATCTTTGTGTGAGGCAATATTTACCGATGCCATGTTCGAAATGCCCAGTAGTGGAGAAACCGAATTCAAGGTTACCAAACCCTATGCAGAGGAAAAGATATCATACGAAACCATTAAAAAGCTGAAAGCTGTTTCCTAAGCACATGCCCTAGGTGGTTTACACGATTACCATTAAAAACGCCCGGTTCAAATTTCATTTGAACCGGGCGTTTTCATTTTATAAGAATCCGCTATCTATACTGCTTTTTTCGTTTCTTTTTTTTCAGTGGTCGCTGCGATCAAAAGGTCTTTACATACCTTGCTGATGATTTTTTCATCTGTATAACACTCATGTCCAAAATTGGCCACTACTTCCATTTCCAGGTCCAACTTCTCCGACCAGCTCTCTTCCGGTCGAAAACCGTCGTTCTCCCCATACACCAAGGTCATCTTACAGTCTGGCTTTAAATTCTCTAAGCGAACCCTTGTTGCCGAGACCGCGTACAACGACTTCATCGGCAATCCCTTTAAAGATGCTTTCCAAGCGATGGTACCCCCCGTGCTAAACGCCAGGTAATGACTAGCGGTGGTCTCTTTTTTCATTAAATGGGCCACGGCAGTATCAATACCACCCTCTACGAACGCATGGTGCAAGTTTTCTTCGCTCTTGATAGTTAAATCAATATTCGCTAACTGCTGCGCATCGTAAAAAACAATGTCATAATATTGTTGGAGGTATCCTAGGTAGGAGGTAATCCAGAGGCCTTTTTTAACGCCCCACATATCGGAGATTACTACAAGTCTTTCCGCCATATTTTTTAATTTATATTGGTTAAGTTATTTAGTTGGTCTGGTATCGTTTACTAATTTCAATTATTAACGATAGAAAACCATATTTATTTGTTCATTTGAACTAATTCTTCGATATAGTTCCTATTAAACCCATATTCTATTTAGCATCAAACCCGGCTACAAAATGCTACTTTTCAAATAGTTAACAGCTTTTAAAACAGGGCTGCCTTTTTCATAATGGGTTTCTAAAACCTAGTTTTTCCTTAAAAAATGTCAACATATAAGTCAATAAGGGCGCTTTAAAAACCAAACTTGTACATCACAGCGTTCGTTATACCATTCTTGGTACACTTCAAAACCCATTCGTTCATAACCGATCTTCAAATCGTTGCGCGTAGTTTCCGCATATATGTCCAACTTCAATTTTTGTGCCAAGGCGAACAGCCCCTTCTTGAATTCCATAGGAGACACCCTTGGGCGTTCAGAAGGATCTACTCCCAGAAACCAGATATACAGAAAGCGTTTGTTTTTGGGCCTTGTTCTGGCTATTGTACTGCAATGCTCGTAAATAGCATGCAACCGCCTTAAAGGTATGGTCGTCACTACCAGTTTAAGATTATTGAACACATCGACCAAATCAATTTTGCGTTCATTGTAAACATAACAGATCACCGCTCCTTGATTGGTACTGGAAACAAAAACACCCTTTCTTCTGAAAGCAAAATCGAAGGCATATCGTATCACTTGGCCGATACGCCTTTTACGATTCTTTTTTCTGGTCAACAGTTGCATCGTCGGGTTATCCTGAAAGGCACGTTGTAGTACCCGCACCACGGTAGACCTGTCTTTTTTGGTAGCTCGTTTCATTCGCATTTATCTAAATTTCGTATGAAAGCCTTTTTAGTCGTCTGAAGTGGGACTTTGCACTGACAAAAAAACTGGTATACCTGTGGTAGGGCATACCATAATATTTTGCTTTTTTTTCGATAATAGGGGTTATCAAAGGATAGTATACATGTGGGATTCCAGGAAACAAGTGATGGGCGACATGATGATTAAACCCTCCAAAAAAATGAAACAACAATCTGTTGTTTACGCTAAAGTCGGCAGTGGTCCTCAATTGATGTTCTGCCCAGGAGTAGGGCAACAATCCCTCTTTTACTTCCACAATTTCCTGTTCTTCCCCAACATGTGTACTGATCAAGGCGAAGGTCGTGACAATACTTGCCCCTAAATGAAATACGAAAAATCCCGCGCACACGAGCCCAACGGTTTGGCCATAGAAAATCGGGATTCCCAACAGCATTAACAAATGCCATATTTTAGCTGCCATCAATTTTACCAGCTCCTTAGGTGCATGTTGGATGACTCTTTTGGCCCCGAATTGTCTTTTGCCCAAATCCTTAAAATCGCGGTAAAAAAACCATAAAAGGGTATACAAACAAAACGCAAAGGGCATATACAGATGTTGGTACTTATGCCGAGGTGCGTGTTCTTGATGCTTTGACAAACGAATAATGGTCGTTTGTTCAATATCAAGATCTACATTTTTGACATTTGCGAAAGCGTGATGGGAGGCAGTATGTCTTAATTCCCAAAAGTATGCGCTCGTACCCAATAAGAAAAACACGCCTTTGGTCCATTTATTCAGGTGCTTATTTATCGAGAAAGTGCCGTGTACCGCTTCATGACCGATATTTAAAATCAGCGGTAAACAACCTACGCCTAGCAAAACTGCCCATACAAGGTAAAAGCCACTTCCTACCGGCGTCGAATACAAGAGCACTATTATCCCTAAAAAGCAACTTAACAGCAACAGGGCCTTGCCCATTGCTATACGGCTTGCCTTTGCCCTATAGTTGTCGGGCAACGCGTTAAAGACCTCTTTCTTTAAAGCATAAAAAAAGAGATCTTTGGAAGCAGGAAGATACTTTAAACTAGGCATACCATTCATAGATGATCACAAAGGCTCAAGTCACCACAAAGGTGCATGGCCTTTTTCTTGAATTTTACCCTAAACTAGTATCCGGCGTAAAAAAGAGTGTCCAAGATTATCCAGATTGCAAGAATTCGGACAGATTTAGCGCTGTTGGGTATGATCTTTTTGATATGCGGTGGGTGTTTTTCCGGTAAACTTTTTGAAAGCGGCATAAAAGGTAGACTTTGAATTAAAGCCACATTCCAAGCCAATGGAAACCATGGTGTACTTCTCAAAATCAGGGTTCTCCAAAAGTTTTTTGGCATCTTGAATGCGCAGGCCGTTGATGTAGTCCGAAAAGTTACAACCACTAAATTGATTGATCAGCGAGGAGAGTTTACCCGTACTGACACTCAATTCATCCGAAAGTTTGTCCAAGCTAAAGCTTGGGTCAAAATAACGTTGTTTATCCAGAATATATGAATGTACTTTTTGATACTCCGCTTCTTGTCTGCTACCTTTCTGCGACGGTATACTTGCTTCGTTCGTAATAGCTTGTTCCTTTTCAATTTCTCTTATTTCCTTCCGCAAGACGATTCGGTCTTTTAAGACTACATATCTAAAAAAAGCCTGATAACCTATCCAATATATTAATACCGATGAGGCAATTCGCAGGGGATAATAGCTATGGGGCGCTTTGATACGCTCCGAAAATATGTTCAACAATACAGCAATAGACCATAATAGAAAGATGAGTGCTCCCCATTTCATAAAACGTTTGACCCATTTGAGATCATCAAATGCCAGTATCGAAGGATACAATTCCCGGCTTCCGAATATTAACTGTATGGCTTTCTTGAAAATAAACAAGGAATACACCAAGGTAACGGCATCCTCGATGGCATTGTACATGGGGAATATATCTTCTTTAAACACGCCCTTTGCCACCAGAACCAATACTACCGTCCGGGCCAACAATTCTAAAACGAAAATGACAATCGTCAATTTGAGATAAGGAACCTTTTTCTTTTCAATTCCCAAATAGAAAATGAGAAAAGCGTAAAACATTGGCAAGATCAACACATACCAAGGAACCACAAAATGCTTAAGAAAGAACACATCCACTACCAATCCCTTGGTAATCATCCAAGACTGTAGATTGTTCAAAGAGAGAAAAAATACCAAAAGATTGAGGAAGACAATGGGTTTTTCGACTTTCTTACGAGCGAGAAAAGTCCCTACATTGAAAATGAAGCCATGTACTCCACCAATAATCAATAATAAATTCAATATAGCGGAAACCCCCATAGCCTTATGAATTTGCACTGTATCTTCCTATTAAAGCATCCCCTAAACGAACCGCTTTTAGCATGTACTACACTCTTATACCACTCGGCTATGAAAACCTAGTGGTTACTTTCTCATTGTTCTTATCCTTACCGCCTTTGGCCTCCCCAAGCCGTCTTCCTTCATCCTCCTGCAATTTTTTTCGCAGTACAATCTGATCTTTGAGAATTGCATATCTAAAAAAGGCCTGATAGCCAGTCCAGTAGATTAGGACCGAAGAAGCGATCCGCAACGGATAGTAACTATGCGGCGCTTTGATGGTTTCCGAAAATATATTCAGGAACACCGCAATGCCCCACAATACGAAGATCAACCCTCCCCATGCCACGAAGCGCTTGATCCATTTAAGGTCATCGAACTCTAAAATAGAAGGGTTCAGTTGTGGATATTTGAATACCAATAAAATCACCTTCACAAAAATAAAAAGTGAATAAAACAGAGTAACGGCATCTTCAATGGCGTTGTAAAGTGGAATCGTACCGGCATCTGCATATCCTTTATCCACCATGATCAAGAAAAGGCTTTGCACCATAAATTCTCCTACAAAAACAAAAATGGAGATTCCTAAAAAAGTAGTACGGCTTTTTTCCAAACCCAGATAATGAATTAGAAAGGCATAAAACATTGGTACGATCATCACATACCAAGGAAATACAAAATTCTCCAAGAAGAGCACGTTCGAAACATACCCTTTATCGATCAACCAGGATTGTAAGTTATTCATGGACAGAAAGAACACGAACAAATTCAAGTAAACCACTGGTTTTTCGATCTCTTTACGGGACAAAAAAGTAGCTACGTTAAAAATGAACCCGTGAATGGCGCCCGCAATCAACAAAAAATTCATCACAATGGATATGTCCATAGATTTATTGTACTAAAAATTAACCATTCATACGAAGCAGCTCGTCAATATACTCCCTTTTGTTCGATAATCGGGGTATTTTATGCTGCCCTCCCAATTTATCTTTTGATTTTAACCAATCGTAAAAAAGGTGTTCTCTGGCCACGTGCACTTTTGGCATCTTTAAAGTGATGTTATTGTATCGTTTTGCTTCATAATCCGAGTTTAAGGATTTCAAGGCATTGTCTAAAAACTCCGTAAAATAGGCAATATCCTCTGGCTTTTTCCTGAATTCAATAATCCATTCATGGGCTCCCTTTTCTTTTCCTGCCATAAAAATGGGGCCGGCCGTATAATCCATTATTTCCGCTCCTGTTTTTGTACAGATACTTTGCAGGGCTTCCTCGGCATTTTCGATGATCAGTTCTTCCCCAAATACATTGATATGATGTTTGGTACGGCCGGTTACTTTGATGCGATAAGGGTCAATAGAGGTAAACCGCACGGTATCGCCGATTTTATAGCGCCAGAGCCCCGCATTCGTCGTAATCACAATCGCATAATTGATATTTGTTTTCACCTCCCAAAGCGGAATAGCTTTTTGTTCTTCGGTACCATATGCATCCATCGGGATAAACTCGTAAAAAATACCATAATCCAACATCAGCAATAGGTCATCGGCATTGTTGCGGTCCTGAATGGCGAAAAAGCCTTCGGAAGCGTTGTAAATTTCATAGTATTTGAAACTTTTGCGCGGAAGTAACTTTTGGTACTGCTCTTTATAGGGGCTAAAATTCACGCCCCCATGAAAGTATACTTCCAAGTTTTCCCATACTTGGAACAAATGGTCTTTCCCTGTTTCCTGAATCACATTGTTCAATAATACCAGCATCCATGAGGGCACTCCCGCAAGACTGGTAACATTTTCCTGCGTACTTTCCGCAATTATGGCTTGCAGCTTGCTTTCCCATTCACTCATGAGCGAAACTTTGCTGCTGGGCGTGCTACTGAACTCGGCCCAAAGCGGCATATTATCTATAAGAATAGCCGAAAGGTCCCCAAAAAAAGAACCATTATCCTCATAGAGTTCCTTGCTGCCCCCCAATCGCAGACTCTTGCCCTTAAAAAGTTCGGAATTTTCATTATTGTTCAGATACAGGCACAACAGATCTTTTCCTGATTTGTAATGACAATCTTCCAATGCCTCGGCACTTACAGGAATAAACTTACTCTTGGCATTCGTGGTACCGCTACTTTTTGCAAACCACTTGATCGCCGTTGGCCAAAACAGGTTTTGTTCTCCTCGGCGCGTACGTTCGATCATCGGTTCTATTTCTTCATAGGACACGATCGGCACCCGATCTCGGAAGGTGTCGTAGTTCGAAATGGATGCAAACCCATGTTTTTTACCGATTTCGGTATCCTCAGCCAGTTCGATCAGCTGAAGTAATACTTCTTCTTGCACTTCACTTGGGTATTTCAAGAAAAGTTCGATTTGATGATAGCGCTTTTTCAGCAACCAAGAAGCAATCGAATTAAACAGCGGTATTGGCATTTTTGGGTATCTTTGGTTCACTAAAATAGCTTTTCTGGCGCTTACTTTCAAATAGAATTTACAATCCAATTTTAGATTCATGCAGTACGAAGGAGTATTACAAAAAATGCAGACCGAACTCGGGAGTCCCATTCAATATTATCTCGTCTTTGAAGATGACTTCTTACACCTTAACCAACTGTTGAACAAGCGCTTAAAGATTGATTTTATAAAGTTCCAATGTCTTAACTGCGGTCGGGACCGGCCCATTTATCGACAAGGGTTTTGCAAGACTTGTTTTTATGAAATCCCATCGGCGGGGGATTGGATCATGCGCCCTGAACTCAGCACTGCCCATTTGGATAAAGAAGATCGTGACCTTGCCTACGAAAAAAAGGTACAATTAAAGCCGCATATCGTGTACTTGGCGAATTCGAGCAATATTAAGGTGGGCGTCACCAGAAAAACGCAGGTGCCGACCCGCTGGATCGATCAAGGCGCCCATGAAGCCATCGAAATTGTAGAGGTCCCCAATCGCTACCTCGCGGGTATCACCGAAGTTGCCTTAAAAAATCATGTAGGCGATAAGACGAACTGGCGCAAAATGCTTACCAATGATGTAGAAGATGAAAACCTGGTCGAATGGCGCAATAAGCTCAAGGCATTTATCCCGGCCGAAGCCCTCGAATACTATTTAGAAAGTAATTCGGAGACCCATTTGGAGTTTCCCGTGCTGCGGCATCCTGAAAAAGTAAAAAGTCTTAATTTGAATAAAACCCCTACCTATCAGGGAGTCTTAAAAGGGATCAAAGGCCAGTATCTTATTTTTGAGGACGATACGGTATTCAACGTACGGGGCAATGAGGGGTATTATGTAGGAATTACGGTTTCTTAGCACAGCTTTGGGCCTTTTCCCAAAGGCATCTTCCCGTGTAGTTTCAACACCGTGCCCATTGGTGAACAAAATGTACACACCCTAACCCTCACAGAAAGCACCTTAGTCTTTCGTATATTTTTTGTTGAGGGCCGGATACGCAATATTCCCTAGACTACTCTGTATTTCGGAAATACAGATATCATCATACTTTTCCCCGCTATATACGGCCTTGGGGACAAGCGTTACCCTATCATTTCTTTTGAAGGGAAAGTCCATTGAAAACTGTTGAACAGACGGAATATCTTGTAACAAAATCATGCCCATATGGGTATCATTCAAGAACACCTGCAAGGTTTTTACCCTCCCATTATTTTCGAATGTACTTTTTGACTTCACATAGCCATTAATCATGCTAATTTTAAAAGGATACAACAAGGTATCGTTCTCTTTTAAAATCTTCCCCGGAGCGAGTTCAGGAAAGTTTTCGGAATAACTATTTTGAAAATCCAAGGAAATTTGAATTTTGGGAGACTGGTTTTCCTTAAAAACATAGGCCGTCAAATAATCCGTATCCATTAAATTACTTACGGGGTATTTCTCATTTTTTACATCTGAAGTAACCTTAAAAGATAGGTACTCTGCATATACCATATCCGCTTCTGTACAACAACGTCCAAATAGCTTTTCAGACCAATTATCGTATTGGTCATGTTGTACGTGATAGCTATAAGGTTGAAACCCATCATTGCTTTTTTGTTGAATAGCCGTGCTTATTTGATTGTTGGAAACCTCATCCAAGGTAGCGCGTACAATGAATTGCGTATCCTGAACGACCCCTCCGGTTTCTTTTGGTCCTGGCCCTGGTTCCGGTATCTTCGACAGTTTTTGTTCTTGGGCGACCTTGGTAGGTTCGTCTTTCGAGCGGCAACCCAATATCCCAACACTTATCACAGTGCTTAGTACGACTACCTTGAACAGCTTACATTTCATCTATATTAATTTAAGACCACTTAGGGAGTGCCCTTGGAAACCCCGGTTATGTTATCCATATCGACAATGGTATAATACCATCTTTCCTGTTTGGAACTTTCTACAAATTGAACAACATTGAATAAAAATTGATAAAAATTTTGACCGCCAAGTATAATTTGGCAACCGTCTGACCAAGGACCTACCTCTTTATTGATTCCCTTTCCGCCCGAATCATCTACTTTTATTTTTGAATCGGTTTTATAATCTTCCTTATTTAGCTTGATCTTTTCTTGAAAATGCTTTTTAAACGAAATGCCTCCAAGTTTTTTATTCTTAAGCTTTGCATTGGCATCCCAGGTCGCGAAGAGGTCGGATAGGGTGTCCCAATCTTCGTCCGCGCTTTTTTTCAACGCTTCAAACTCCTTTTTCTTTTTTTCTTTTTCCGCCACGGTTCTGTTGATTTTAAGTAATGTACCTTTCCCGGGTTTACCATCTACCTTGGAAACATCAAGTTGATGCTCTAACTGTATTTCGATCATGCTTTTCCAGACATCCTGTTTCTTCAACTCCACTAAAAGCGTAGAAATTTCATCATTCAAGTATGAACTCTCTAGCGTTCCATCACTTTGAAGATTGTGATGCGCCATTAGCAGCTCTATTATTTTTTTCTTTGTTTTTTTGTCTTTTGCCTTATTCCCCGTTGCGGCATAAGCGGTATCAACATAGGACTTGTACCCCGTATACATGAGTTTTTTGATGACCTTCGTACCGCCTTGTAGTATTTCTATTTTCCTCGTTGCTTCTGTGGTGCCTTTTACTGCACTAAGGGTATATTCCTTTGTATAATTTTCCAAATTGCGGTAAGCGCTTGTTTTTGAATTTCTACCTGCTCCCCATTGCGTTAATATGTAATATACCCCTACGACGGTAGAAAAGGCCTCTTGTTCGACAGCATCATACCCCTTGCCATCGCTATTGTTATGGAACCCATACGATTTGGGCAGACCGGCCATATTCGGGTGGCCGTAATGTATGTTCATACTGGTATCACCCGATTTAAAATACTTGCTGCTTCCTCCTTTCGCTTTTCTATAGGCATTTCGTGTCCTTGCCCCCGGAGTGGCCGAGGAACCGCCCGTATGAATACCTAAAATAAAGGTAAGGGTCTGCGGTAATAGTTGGCCGTCTTCGGATGCCCCTAAATCCCCTGGTTCAGTAGAACCGATATATTGTATTGCACGTTTTGCACCTCCCTCTTTCCAAGCGATAAAAAGAGTGTCATTGTATTTTGACTTGTTGCTTTCTATATCCCTACGAATAGATACTACGTTTGTTAAATTGTTATCATCGCACCAAAGTCCGTAGCGGGACAAGGTTAGGTTTTTCAGAAAATCATACAAATCTGCTTCGTTCACCGTATCCAAAACAGGCATTGTAAAAGAGGTGCCTTCATATTCCATTTCCGAATTATCCGACTCTTTTATCAGATCTTCATAGGTCGTCTCCAACACATCGGCCGCAAATCCCTTTTTTGCTTTCCCATCGACATACTTTACTATTTTATCAATATTGCTTTCCGGAGCATCCTTATAAGTCGTTTCTATCGCAAATTTTGCTTGTTCATAGATAATGGCTTCCGTTGCTTCATCGGGAATGATCAAAAGATCATCATCTGCAGGGATTCCATTCAAACCTGTGGGTCTAGTATATGTAAAGGCATCGTTTTTATCAGATAACAAGTGCATGAAATGAACAATGCCGTTCCAGTTAAAATTATCCAACACAAACTTTCTGACATCGGTAGTTTTATGAATTTCCGACTGCTCATTTTCTCCCTCGCCCAGCGTGAATGTGATATCCTCTCCATTTCTCACTACACTCCACTCAAACCCCGTAACTTCAAGATCTACCATCAAAGTGCCAGCGCTTGTCTCTAATCTAAAGTTGTTAGCTGCCATTAGGTTCTGCTGTTTTTACCACTTCTAACTCAATTTTTTCCATGTTCTTGGTAATCGTCAAGTCTTTTAGCGTATCGTTTTCCAATACCTGCCCCATATACATAAAATCAGCCGTTGGATCGTTCAGGCTAATCGTCATTAACTCGCCGATCATATCCTGCGTACTTATATTCAACGTGATTTTCTCCCCTATCTTGGTCTTTTTAATACGGTTACCACCTTTATCCGTTATAAAATAGTCTTTTACCGTGGGATTCTTTTGGGGTTCTACAGGAGGTACGGGCATATCTTTCATGGCCAAATCGGATACCTTCCACCATTTTTCAAAAACCATATCCCCTATTCGTAAAATACCGGGAGAGAGGATGTAACGATCGGTCGTCACCTTGCCGTAATAGCCCTCAAAAGTACGTAGATAGCGAACGACATGTGTATCAAAAAACTCATAGTCGACCATTTTGGTCATCCCATCCCTTTTATAAAATCGGATGTATCCTTCGCACATCGTATCCGGTGACAATGCGAGGTTCAATAAATCGGTAGAACCGTCTGCCTCTACCGTTATTTCAAATACACCTCCCATCGGCAAGGCGGCCGGTTTGAAATTCGCAGGGTTCATTTGTTGATAGAACTGTATGTTCGTATCTAACAGGTTGATTACCCTTCCGTTTATAAAAAGTTTTGCTAAAAAACTCATATGGCCATCCCTTTACTTGGAACACTTAAATTACAAATTTCCTACTTCAGTAAAAGACCAATAAGAGTACTATTCGTTCATCTACACAAAAATGATGCGTCTTCCTTTGCATATGGAATGTTTAATGCTGTGTAGTATCTTTTTTCGTCTCTACACTATCTTTCTTCTTTTTACCGCCTAAAAGTCCGCCAAGAATATTCTTCGCCTTTTCCTTTACGACCTCTTCTTCCTTGGTAGGAATCTCTGGATCCGTGGCGATGGAATCTTTTTTTGCACCTCCAAGCAGTCCGCCAAGCGCATTTTTTACTTCCTCCCCTACCTTGGTATCTTTCTTCGTAGAATCGTTTTCCGTTTGATTACCCCCTAGTACCCCTGTAAGCAATTCTTTGGCCTTCTCTTTCCCTTGACCGATTATTTTTTTCTTTTGTATTTCTACCAATTGCGCTGTCAAGTTTTTGGCTCCGGACGCAAAATCGGTCGTCACCGCCGGACTGGTATATCCTCCTCCGATATTCGCCGTTACGGGTATCGTAAGGTTTTCCAATGATTTATCGTCGATTTTCGCGATCAAGCGGTTGATTTCCTTACCCAAATACTTAGAGGGAACGTTCATAGTTGCCTTGTAGTTAAGCTGTTGATCAAACGTGTGCCCTCCATCTACGTTTATGGCAATATCTTGATATTTAATGGTAAAGGGTTTAACACTGACAATACCATCCTTAAACGACAGCTTTGTCTTGAGTTCATCCAAGTTCAGTTTCTTGATATCAATAAAGTCCAATTTGTCATCTAGTGCAGACAACAAAGGGGTTTTTTCGGTATCGACTTCGCGCGTAAAAATATTTGCTAGAACATTGCCTGTAATAGACAGGAGGTCCGGGCTAAAATCATTGGTCAAATTCCCTGAAAGTTCAATATCGGAATCTAGCTTACCCTGTAGCATTTGTGCAATAGGCGCTAAAACTTTAAATAGCTCTACTGTTTTAAAAGTCTCTCCTACTTCTAGTTTTTCCATTCCCAACTTCATGGCAAACGTGGGTGTCTCGTTCTTGGTAGAGACGGTACCATTAAAGGAAACCTTACCATCGAACATCGAGGAGGTCATATTGCTTAAAACAGCTGTTTCATCTTTTATTTTCAGATTGCCCTTTACGTTTTTCAGGGTAAGGTTGTCATACAATACGGTATTGGCCGCCGCATTGATATTCGCATCCAAAAAAGACGGTATCTTAATTTTCTCTTCAGGGCTTCCCGTGGTTTCGACCTCCCCAGCTGTACCGTCGTTTTCCTCTTCTACCATAAAATCGGCGATGGCGAAGGTATCGGAGTTTAGGTCAAAATTACCAGCGACCTTTTCTTCATTAAAGAGAAAACCTAACAAATTATGGATAGTACCCTTTGCATTAAAGTCGGTGGTACCGGTAGCACCGCTCAGCTCGTTTAAGGTAACCGTTTCGGGATTGAAGGTCAAGGCCGTTTTTTTCAAGACGATCGGGTGGGCCACCTCGTCTGACCGATATTCAAAATCTCGTAGGTTCATGGTCCCCGTGGTCTGGGTATTCTCGTATTGTTCCTTTTCGACCGAAGCCATATCAAAGGCGGTCGTAATATCGGCATCTAAATACCCTTTTAGATCCAAATCGGCCGGTATCGGATACGCTTGCCCAATATTTGCCAAGTTCATTTTACCGTCCACAAGGGCATTTACCTTGGTATTGCCCATAAGTTCCTTGATGTTGGCTATCATATTAAAACGGTCTTCATCGATCATGAACGAAAGCTTATCGATTGCTACATAGGTGTCTTCTGCGATACCGGATTCATTGATGATCTTCGTATCAATGTTTACATTTCGCACCGTTTTGGGCAACTCTGGATATTTGAACGAGGCATTGTTGGAATTGATGCTGATATTGAACCTCGGAATATGGGTTTCATCTACGATACCATTAAAACGCCCGGCTACCTCGAAGTTACCTGTAGTTTTCACATTTGTGATATTCTTGGAATAGGTTTCGGGAATAACCGCTAAAAAGTTCTTGAAATCGGAGGAGGGTGTTTTAAAACTAACTTCGACTTCTTGGCTGTTCTCATTTAATTTTACAAAACCGTCAAATACCAACGGTAACTGATTCACGATGGCCTCATTCTTTAAAAACGAGTATTTATTCTCTTTCAAATCGATACCGATCAGAGCGTCGAGCTTCACCTTATTATTGTTCAGGTAGTTGGTACTGTCTATCGCGAAAGATACCAAGGCCTCTGTATTGGTCTGGAGCTCCGATGTCTCCAACGATAGATCGCCGGTACCGCTGTGCTGTACCTCGTTCAGCTCGAAACGGAGTCCGCCTGCACGATCCATATAAGAGATACGGGTATTCCGTAATTCGTATGATTTTAGATCGAGTTGAAAACCGGTAGCTTCATCGTCTTCGGGGTTACCTTGAGAGCCATCGTCCTTTCCGATATTATAGTTGGCATTTTCTTCGGCATCGACAAGAATATTCAAAAGTGCCCCATCGACGGAAAGGTTTTCGATCGCGATGGCTTCCGACTCATTTTTAAAAAGCTGACCAATGCCCATTTTAAGTGCCAGGTTTTTAGCGGCAAAAAGAGTATCCCCATCAAAGGGCGTTTTGTTGATCAAGGTAACGCCTTCCAGTGCTACCTCTGCATTTGGGAAGCTTTTGATAAGGCTGAGGCTTGCCTCTTTAAAATCGAGGGTAGCGTTGACATTCTGGTTTACATTGTTTTTTAGCAAGGTGCCGATTTTTGCCTCGAGCACAAAGGGAGCTGCAATCAGCAAACCAAGTATCAGCAACAGTACAACACCCACTATTTTTAAGATTTTCTTACGCATAAGGACACCTAATTTGTTATAGTCTATAACTCTAGGGAGGGTGGAATATTTCTTAAGCTTCCAACTTTATTTCCTCCCCAATTTCAAGACCAAATCGTTTTCTTATTAGATATACGAAGAAATAGAGTAAAGGGGTGTCGAGAAATGCTATAAAAACCTTAAAAAGAAAGCCGCTCACCAGCAGGCCAAAAAACAAATCCCATGGGAGCACCTTAAAAACACAGAGCAGCCCTACCACGGTAAAGGTATCGACAAACTGGGATAAATAGGTAGAAAAATTATTCCGTAGCCAAAGATGCTTCCCTTCGGTAAGACGTTTCCAGAAATGGTACAGTGCAATGTCTATATATTGCGCCAAAAGATAGGCGATCATCGAGGCCAATACGGCGATGGGCGACAACGCAAATACCCTATTAAAGGTTTCGTCATCTATAGGCGAGGATGGGATTGCAGGGGCCCAATCGGCCAATAGTACAATGCCCATTGAAAAAAAGGAAGCAAAAATTCCGGCGGTAACAATTTGGTTCGCCTTCTTTCTTCCGAATATTTCCGAGATCAAATCGGTAATCAAAAAGGTAATCGGATAGGGTAAAATACCCACCGAAACTTCAAAAAGCGACGCACCCAGCACCTTGATATCCCCAAAAGGATTCCAATAAAAGAATTTTTGAAAAATGAGGTTCGATACCACCAATGAGGTAATGAACAGTGCCCCCAGATATAAATAAATCTGATAGGCCAGTTTCGTGTCCCGTTGTGTCATCTATTATTTTATGTTCAAAATGAAGGGCATTCTGGCTTGAATCCCTTTTTGTTCCATTGCAGCTTTCATCTGTTTCATAATGGTATATGCCTCGGTGCCTATTTCTTCCTCGATAAATCGCTGTTGGGCATCCACGCTCACCCCCCCTAAGTCTTCCATCAATTTCTCAAACCCGGTTTTATATTTTGGATACTTTCGGATGCTGTACTCTTCAATTTCGGCCAGTTCCGCTGCTGCCGCGATCGCATCGTCCAAACCACCGAGTTCGTCTACCAAGCCCAGCTTTTGCGCATCGACCCCGCTCCATACCCTACCTTGTGCCAAGCTGTCGGCCTGCGCCACGGTCATGCCGCGGCCCTTGGAAACCCTGTCCAAAAAGGTATCGTACACTTCCTCGATACCCTCTTGCACCGTATTCCTAAAAGTTGGGGACATTGGTTCGAACACGGAATAGTCGACCGAATTTTCATTGGTACCGACCTGTTCCGCATTGACACCGATCGTCTCTGCCAGCTCGGTAATATTGGGAATGACCCCAAATACGCCGATAGAACCCGTAATCGTGGTAGGTTCGGCAAATATCTTATCTGCCCCGGCCGCGATGTAATATCCGCCAGATGCCGCCACATTCCCCATAGACACAACTACTGGTTTTGATTCTTTGGCCAATTCAATTTCGCGCCAAATAATATCGGAAGTCAAGGCGCTACCTCCCGGAGAGTTTACCCGTAGCACAATGGCCTTGACTTTTTCATTGTTTTTTGCCTTTCGTATGGCTTCTGTCATCATTCCCTGGCCGATCGTTTCTTGGCTTCCCTCCCCATACAGGATTTCTCCTTGGGCGAAAATGACCGCGATGCGATCCTTACCGGAACCTTTGTTCTTTTTGTTGGAACGCAGTACATAATCTTCCAATACAACCGTATTCAAATCTTCCTCCTCCTCTACCGACAAAGCGTCTCGAAGTTTGTTTTCATACTCGTCGTAAAAAAGCAGCTCGTCTACCAGACCAGATGCCACGGCCAATGCCGGGGATCTACCGCCCAAGGTATCCGCTATGGTATTTAAGGCCTGCTCGTTCAGGTTGCGCCCTTCGGCTATTTCAACGATCATGGAACCCCACAACGAGTTGATCAGTTCTTGAATCTGGGTGCGATTCGCATCGCTCATTTCATTTGACAAGAAGGGTTCAACCGCACTTTTATACTTTCCGTGGCGAATAACCTCCATCTTTAATCCGGTCTTTTCCTGAAAATCTTTGTAAAAAAGTACTTCCGACGCCAAGCCCTTAAACTCCATTCCCCCGACAGGGTTCATATAGATAGCATCGGCGACACTTGCCAAATAGTAATCTTTCTGCATGTAAAAATCCCCATAGGCATACACGAACTTGCCATCTTCCTTAAAGTCTTTCAAGGCTTTTCGAATGGCTTGGGTTTGTGCCATACCTGCAACCATAAAATTGTTATTGATACTGATCCCCTTAATGTCATCATCATTTTTGGCTACTGCAATCGCTTTCAAAACCTCATCAAGTCCTTGCGTCTTTTCAAAAATACCACCAAAGGGGTCCGCTTCATTATTCCCTGCATAATCGCTTATTGGCAGTTGCAATTGTAATTCCAGAACGGAATTCGACTTAACCGTTATGTCGTCCTCTGCATTGCCGACCAAACTCGCAAAAATGATAAACATCATAAAAATGAGTCCGATGGCGATAAGGCACCCTAGAATGGCCGCCAATAAATTTCTTAAAAATTTCATTCGATGCTTGCTAAAATTATGGTTCAAAGATAATGAACTCCCTTGTACCTTTTTATCCCAAGTGTATTTTCACCGTTAACTATTTATAGACCAGGTAGTTTTTAAAGTAATATCCGGTTTTTTGCAGATTGAAGGAAAACAGGCCGTATTTACATATTTGGTAGCAGAAAGAAAAAGTAAACCAGAGTGTAGGCAACTCCCCGCGACTTTTTGTTACTTTGTCCTGAATTATGGCCGACCCTAAAACTGCATATCTTTCCCTTGGTAGTAATCTTGGAAAAAAAGCGAACCAGCTACAACAAGCACTCTTTGCCATTCAAAGGCAGGTGGGTACCATTGAACGCATTTCGCCGGTGTACCAGAGTGCCGCCTGGGGTTTTGAAGCAGCCGATTTTCTGAACATTTGTGTTCAGATACAGACCCAACTGGCACCACAAGCATTGCTCGGCGCATTGCTCGACATTGAGACTTCTTTGGGTAGACTTCGTTTGCAGGAAGATGGGTACGAACCGCGTATTATAGACATTGATATTCTGTATTACGGGCGGGAGACCTTCGTTAGCGAAAATCTGATCATTCCGCATCCGGAAATCCCCTTTAGAAAGTTTGTATTACGCCCCTTGGCAGATATTGCACCGCAATTTTATCATCCGGTATTAAACAAAGACAGTCGTAATCTGCTGCAAGAATGCAGGGACAAGGGCGCCTTGGAAAAAACAGGGTTTCGGTTCTATAAAGATCGGCAAAGTCTTTTTTCCCATCTTGGTTTTATTTCTATCGAAGGAAATATAGGGGCGGGCAAAACGACTATGGCACATAAAATTGCGGAAGATTTCAACGCGAAATTGGTTTTGGAGCGGTTTGCGGACAACCCCTTTCTTCCAAAATTCTATGAAGATCAAAGCAGGTACGCTTTCCCTTTGGAGATGTCTTTTCTGGCAGATCGCTACCAACAATTCACAGACGACACTTCGCAATACGACCTCTTTAAAAACTTCATGGTCAGCGATTATGATATCTATAAATCGCTCATTTTTGCCCAAGTAACCCTACAGAAAGAAGAGTTCGGATTGTATCGAAAGTTATTTAACCTTATGTATCGCGAGGTTAAAAAGCCAAAAATTTACGTTTATCTGTACCAAACTACCGAACGTCTTTTAGAGAATATACAAAAGCGAGGCCGTGACTATGAAAAGAATATTTCAGCCGAGTATCTAAACAACATCAATCAAGGATATTTCGACTTTATTCGCAGCTATCCCGGCCAAAACAGCTTGATTCTTGATGTGAGCGAGATGGACTTTGTTGCCAATCGACACGACTATGAAAGTGTCCTAAATCAGATTCAAAACTTCGCAACGGAAAAAGGGCTTTAACACTTTTTTGGCAGAAATGCTTGCATAGAAGAAATGTATTTGCGTAATTGCTACTTCCTAAACGGAAACTAAACTAACTCAAACCATAGATAAAACCCTGACGGTCCACGTTGGGGTTTTATTGTTTTAAGGAGGATTCTCTTTTCATCTTGCACCAAAAATCCCATACCACCACCCCCGCGCTTACCGAAATATTCAAAGAATGTTTGGTGCCAAATTGTGGAATTTCTACTACCAGATCACAGGCATTTACAACTTCTTGTGACACCCCCTTTACCTCATTACCAAAAACCAACGCGTATTTTTGTGTTCCTTTGGCCCGCACTTGATCGAGCATCGTCGCATCTTCAGCTTGTTCAATCGCAACGGTCGTATACCCCAGTGCCTTCAATGATCGGATTTGATCCAGTGCGCTTTTCGAATATTCCCAAGCCACGCTTTCCGTGGCACCTAGCGCCGTTTTCCGTATATCTTTGTGAGGCGGGGTCGCCGTGATGCCGCAGAGGTATATTTTTTGGATCAAAAAGGCATCTGCCGTGCGAAAAACGGATCCCACATTGTTTAAACTGCGAATATCATCGAGCACAATGACCATTCCCGTTTTTTCCGCCGCTTTAAAATCAGGCACGGTAAGGCGGCCCAATTCATCATTTTGTAGCTTTCGCATACTGTTAGGTTTAGGGTTAAAACAAATTCAAATTCAAACGCAAACATCAAATTCAAATACAAACATCAAACGCAAACATCAAACTCAAACATCAAACTCGAACTCAAATTCAAATCCTTTGTACTTCACCCTCGGTACTGCTTACCGCTCATCGAAAACTTATCCCCATACTATCAACAATTGTAGAGTGGCTGGGACAAAATTATTACATTCGTTCTACTTTGATTTGTGCAAAAATAGTTCAATAAAATCGGTTTGGGAAAGACAGGAAAAACAAAGAAGGTAACTCCTTTAATGCAGCAATACAATACGATCAAGACCAAGTATCCTGATGCGCTGTTATTGTTTCGGGTAGGAGATTTCTATGAGACGTTTGGCGAAGATGCGGTAAAGGCCTCTAAAATTCTCGGGATTATCTTGACCCATCGAAATAATGGAGGAGACCGTACCGAATTGGCGGGTTTTCCCCATCATTCTCTCAATACCTATTTGCCAAAACTGGTAAAGGCCGGGCAACGGGTCGCCATTTGTGACCAACTTGAGGACCCAAAAATGACCAAGACCATTGTAAAACGCGGAGTGACCGAATTGGTGACCCCCGGTGTTGCAATGAACGATGATATTCTTACTGCCAAAGCCAATAACTTTTTGTGCGCCGTGCATTTCGGTCGAAAACTTGTCGGAGTCTCCTTTGTGGATATTTCGACCGGAGAATTTTTGACCGCGGAGGGCACCGAAGAGCAAATTGATAAACTTTTACAGAATTTTTCTCCGAACGAGGTATTGGTCTCTAAAAATCATAAAAAGGAGTTCCTTGAGATTTTCGGGCCCCAGTTCCATACCTTTTTTATGGAAGATTGGGTCTTTCAAGAAGATTACGCCCTCGAGACGCTTACCACTCATTTTAAAACGAGTACCTTAAAAGGATTTGGCGTGGATCATTTGATCCATGGCATTGTTGCTTCCGGGGTGGTGCTCCACTACTTATCGGAAACCCAACACCGACAATTGCAGCACATTAACACCATTCAACGTATTGCCGAAGAGGAATATATTTGGATGGATCGCTTCACGATTCGCAATCTGGAACTCTACCAATCGACCAATCTGAACGCGGTTACCTTGCTAGAGGTCATTGACAAGACCATTTCCCCTATGGGCGGACGTTTGTTAAAACGATGGTTGGCCCTGCCCTTAAAGAATATTGAAAAAATACGCCGCCGTCATCAAGTCGTAAGCTATTTAATCGACCATCCGGAAAGCCATGAAAAACTGCAGCATTGGATCGGGCAAATGGGTGATTTGGAACGGTTGATTTCCAAAGTAGCCACGGGAAAGATCAACCCAAAGGAAGTGGTGCAGCTCAAAAACTCCCTGGAAGCCATTGTTCCTATCAAGAAACTGACTTCACATAGTAAGAACGAAGCGCTTTTATTGATTTCAGATCAGTTGCATTTATGCGAGCTGCTGCGCACCAAAATCAAGGAGATGTTGAGTGAAGAGGCCCCTGTTCAGATTTCTAAGGGAACCACCATTGCCAACGGCTATTCAAAAGAACTCGATGAGCTGCGCGGTCTTGCCTTTTCGGGAAAAGACTATTTGGATAAAATGTTGGCCCGTGAAACAGAACGTACCGGCATCAGCTCGCTCAAAATAGCCTCTAACAACGTTTTTGGATATTATATAGAAGTACGCAACACCCATAAAGACAAGGTCCCCGAAGAATGGATCCGCAAACAGACCTTGGTCAATGCCGAACGCTATATCACCGAAGAACTGAAAGAATACGAAGGGAAGATTTTAGGTGCCGAAGAACGTATTCTAAGTTTGGAGCAACAGTTGTTCTCCCAACTAACGGTATGGATGCAAGAATACATAGCTCCCGTACAGAACAATGCCCAGCACATTGCCCAATTAGATTGCCTTTGTGGTTTTGCACAATTGGCCAAAGAACATCGGTACGTTGCCCCGGTCATGGACGATTCTACCGAAATAGATATTAAAAATGGACGCCACCCCGTCATTGAACGGCAATTGCCCTTGGGGGAGCGTTATATTGCCAATGATGTACTACTGAATCGCGAGCAACAGCAGATCATTATGATCACTGGGCCCAATATGAGTGGTAAATCGGCCATTCTTAGGCAAACCGCCCTGATCGTGCTTTTGGCACAGATGGGGAGTTTTATTCCTGCCGATGCCGCCAAAATAGGTTATGTAGACAAGATTTTTACCCGGGTGGGCGCCAGTGACAATATCTCTATGGGCGAATCTACCTTTATGGTAGAAATGAACGAGACGGCTTCCATCTTAAATAACTTAAGCGAGCGCAGCCTCGTACTTTTAGATGAAATAGGACGTGGCACGAGTACCTATGACGGTATTTCCATTGCTTGGGCCATCTCCGAGTATTTGCACGAGCACCCCGCGCGCGCGAAAACGCTCTTTGCGACCCACTACCACGAACTCAATGAAATGGGGGCCACTTTCGAACGCATTAAAAACTTCAATGTCTCGGTAAAGGAACTGAAAGACAATGTGTTGTTTTTGCGTAAACTGAGCCCGGGAGGGAGCGAACATAGTTTTGGAATTCACGTGGCTAAAATGGCGGGAATGCCACAACAAGTAATCCATAAGGCGAATAAGATACTCAAAAAGCTAGAGAAATCGCATTCTAGCGAAGAACTCACCGATAAGTTGCAAGCGGCCCAGAATGAGATGCAATTGAGCTTTTTTAATTTGGACGACCCTTTGCTAGAACAGATAAAGGAAGAAATAACGTATCTCGATATCGATACCCTTACGCCGGTAGAAGCACTTATGAAATTAAACGAGATCAAACGGTTGTTGACCAAAAATAAAAAAGCGACCTCTTAGCGACACCCTCTTTTTAGGGCCGGAAAAGCTTTTATCGCTTTTGTCCAAAAATTTCTTTGCCTTTTATAGAATTGTATTAAATTTGCATCCGCATCTAGCAAAAGATGCAACGTTCTGAAAGCCTGGAATAGCTGTAAAGCGACTTCCGACCGAAGTACTGAAAATGCGAAAATAGCTCAGCTGGTAGAGCGCCACCTTGCCAAGGTGGAGGTCGCGGGTTCGAATCCCGTTTTTCGCTCCAGTTGCGAAAACTTGCTTTAGCCAGGTTTGCGGGTTCCCCCGAAGTATCGGGGCCGTTTTTCGCTCCAGTTGCGAAAACTTGCTTTAGCCAGGTTTGCGGGTTTCCCCGAAGTATCGGGGCCGTTTTTCGCTCCAGTTGCGAAAACTTGCTTTAGCCAGGTTTGCGGGTTTCCCCGAAGTATCGGGGCCGTTTTTCGCTCCAGTTGCGAAAACTTGCTTTAGCCAGGTTTGCGGGTTCCCCCGAAGTATCGGGGCCGTTTTTCGCTCATAAACAAACGCTGCTTGCTGGCGTTTTTTTGTTATGACCTATACCAATAGTAGCTCGAGTGGTGGAATTGGTAGACACGTTGGACTTAAAATCCAATGGCCTTTGGGCCGTGCGGGTTCAAGTCCCGCCTCGAGTACGAGGGAGATAGCCGAGGTTTTGCCTCGGCTTTTTCATGTCAAAAAAATGACTCGGTTACAACATTTCGTTTTTCTTAAACCCTAATATTTTTCGTTGGTCATCTTTAGTGTTATTTCGATTTGTGTCCATATAATCCTGCCAAGTCACCAAAACATATTTTTCCTTGCCATTTTCATTCTTTGTTAAGAAACCATACTCATAAACGAATAGATAGACATCTCCTTTTTTGTTTTTCCAATAATGGGTGAAGAAGTTGGGGTCGAACCCCAATTCTAATAAAACTTGTTCCCTTATGGTCACCTTTCCTCCCTTATTGTATTCCTTAAGTAACCTGCGGTTCAATTTTAGTTGATTGTCCACCTTGTTGTAAAACCTATGGGGATTTTGTTTTTCCTTTTTGTATTGAAAGGCACTTTTGCAATGTGAATCACAGTATTTTTTATCAGTTCGCCCCGTAAGCAACTTTCCGCAATAAAGGCATTTCTTTTGTATTCGCATACTATCAATTTAAAAGAACATTATTCGAACATTATTCGATTAAGATACGACTAAAAAAATTGCAATCTTTATCTTGACCCAAAATCAAGCTACAAATGCAGAACATCACTATTACTCTCAACAAATTGAACCATAGGGGGCAAGATTTACTTTTAATCTCTTTTCCTTATGATTATGATACTAAGGAATATCTGAAGAACTTCAATGGTGTAAAATGGAGTAAGGAACTAAAGAGTTTTAATGTACCCTTTTCAAAAACAACCACTAATGCCCTTTTTCAATACCTACGTAAACGAAAATATTATGTTGATTATGAAGCCCTTAAAAATGGGTATAACCAAAAATCAAGCAAGAATAGAATTGTCAGAAAGAAAATTGGAATCTCGATAAAGCCTAACGAGCATGTCCTGAAAAAAATACATTCGTTCAAAAAATGGATGAGGCAACGAAGGTATAGCGAAAATACCATCAATACCTATGAAAGTATGCTTCTGATGTTCTTCGGCTTTCATCATACAAAGGGGCTCTCAGAAATAAAAAAAACCGACCTTGAAAACTTTAATACCAAATACATTTTGGCAAACGGCTATTCGTTCACTTATCAAAATCAGGCAATTAATGCCTTGAAACTTTTCTATAAACACCAAGACAGGGATATCACTATGGCAGATTCGCTTGAACGTCCCAAAAAAGAGTCTAAACTACCAGAAGTCATGAGCATTGACGAAGTTAAGAGTATTCTGTCCTCCATTTCAAATTTAAAGCACCAGACCTTATTAAGCATGTTGTATGCTTGTGGACTTCGTATTGGCGAGTGTTTGAACATTAAAACAAAGGATTTGAATCTCGAAAGAGGGTTTACACATATAAAGTCTGGGAAAGGTCGCAAAGACAGATATGTGCCTATACCCAATCAGATGTGCATTCTTTTGAATAAATACATTGATGCCTACAAACCTGGCGAATATTTGTTCGAAGGAGCAAACGGTGGGAAGTACTCCCCTGTAAGCGCAAGGCAAATATTGAAAAGATCACTAAGCACCGTTGGAATCAAGAAATCTGTTACCCTACATACCCTGAGGTATAGTCATGCAACACATTTACTTGAGAGTGGTACTGATATTAGGTATATTCAAGAACTTTTAGGTCATAACAGTCCTAAAACTACAATGATCTATACACATGTAAGCAGTACTAGTTTAGATAGAATAAAGAACCCTTTCAATGACTTTACGATTTGAAGTAAAAAACAACACTTTTCATCGGTTTTATACCAAAATGGGTGTATAAAGATGTATTTTACATCTATATAAACAAGTTGTGTGCAATTTACGAATTTTGGATTTTATACCAATTTTTGGTATATTTGATTTTAACTTTCATTCAAATGAATA
>CANMSA010000002.1 GCA_947500385.1 uncultured Flavobacteriaceae bacterium
CCTTCGCAATAAGTGACGGGGGTAGTGACCCCTGGGGCGTTTGGTGTCGCATTAACGGTGACGACGATCTCCGCCCTTGGGCCTTCACAGGAGTTGGCGTTGGTCTGGCTTACAAAGTAAGAGGTGCTGCCAACGGTGGCCGTACTCGGTGTCGGCGCGGTCGCGCTTCCCGTGCCCCCTGTCGCGGCAGTGTACCATAATAGGCCCGTTCCGGTGGCGGTCAATTGCGATGCGGTATCGTTTTGGCAGTATACGACGGGCGTGGTAACACTAGGGGCACTTGGGAGCGCATTTACATCGACCACGATTTGTGCCCTTGGCCCTTCGCAGGAACTGGCATTTGTTTGACTTACCCAGTATGAAGTGCTGCCAGCGGTAGCGGTGCTAGGCGTAGGAGCCGATGCACTTCCAGTTCCCCCCGTAGCAACGGTATACCATAGTAGGTTGGTTCCTGTAGCGCTTAGTGGGCTGGCCGTATCGTTCTGGCAATAGGTGACAGGGGAGGTGACTCCGGGAGCTGCCACATTGTTTTCGACGGTAACGTCAAAACTATAGGTATCCGTATTGCCATTGGAATCGGTAGTCTCAAAAGTGTTCGTAGTGGTGCCCAAAGGAAAGGTTCCTCCTGAGGCAATACCCGCCGTTTGCGTTACTGATAAAACGGCCGGTGCACAACTATTGGCAGGATCTGAGAGTTGTACCCCTGGAATACTTAAACTATCCATTCGAACACGTTTCGAAGTATTTACTTTCGTATCACTATCAAATTCAAAACGAATACGATAATTTCCTGTCTGCGTAATAGGGATATTGGCTGTATGTAGAGCCAAATCCGTATAATTGAAGGTGTAAATGGGTGTTGTGACTGCCGCTTCATCCTCTAATAGCACGGTAACTGTATTGGTTCCTGTTGCATGTGCTTGTAAGGCGTGTACAAAGCTGATTTCCCCTGTTCCGTTCAAATAGACCAAAGGGCTTACCAATCCACGGGTAAAACCGGGTTCGATTTCAGAAGTATAGAAACTGGTACTTCCTACAAGTGGAGCGCTGGTAGTAACGGTGCTGCCAAAGAAAATGTAGCACTGTGCAATAAGATCGTTTCTACTAGGAACTTCGAAACCTGTTGTGACGGGAAAGGTCCCGGTATTTGCAATACAGTTATCGGTCACGGTTGGCATGGCATAGTTAACAATGGCCGTACAACCGGCGTTGTTTGCAGGGACGGTCATGTCTCCCGGACCAGTAATAACAGGGTCTATGGCGTCTGTTACGACTACATCAAAACTACATGAAACGGAGTTTCCCCCAAGGTCTGTGGCGGTATATACTACCGTAGTGGTTCCGGGTAAAAACTCATCTCCGGGCGTATAGCCATTGGAAGTAACGGTAACGGTGCCACAGTCGTCGGTGGCCGTTGGGGGCGTCCAAGTTACGGAAGCGCCACAGCTTCCCGCAGTACTGTTGGCCGTTAACGGCCCTACAGGACAATTCGCAAGAACGGGTGGTGTTGTATCCTCCACGGTCAAAATTGCTTCAGTTGAACTTGCTTCCGTACAAGTAGCTGCGGGACTGATCGCTGTCAAACGATAACGATTCCCATTCATGGCTATGGTAGCACCGGTGATGGTAAGAGTATTCGTTTGTGTACCACTATAAGGGGCACTTTCCGCAAGGTCATCCCAACTAGCGCCATTGAACAGTTGCCATTGTATGGTTGCGGCATTGGAGGCACTGGCGGTAAAACTAGTATCTGCTCCCGGGCATATAGCGGAGTTTGAAGGGTCCGCCGTGATGGCCGGTGCGGTATTTACATTTACCACAAGCTGGGCCCTAGTACTTTCACAGTTGGTTCCTCCGGATACTGCAGATTGGGTGACCCAGTAATTTTGGGTTCCCGCTGTTCCCGTATTTGGTCTGAAGGTTCCCGGAATGACGTTTCCGCCGACAGCTGCATCGTACCAAACCAAGTTGGTTCCGGTAGCGCTGGAATCTAAAGTAGCGGCGGTATCGCCCACACAATATTCTATAGGAGTGGTGACAGAAGGAGCTAGAGGAAGGTTATAAACAATTACCTGTATTTGAGCCCTTATGCTAGAACAGCCGGTGGTACCATCCACTTGCTGTACATAGTAATTTGTTGTATTGGCGGTACTGGTATCTGGCGTAGGGGCACCCGGAAGCATGGTTCCCCCGGTGGCGACCGTGTACCATTCCAGGCTATTCCCCGGGTCTTCCGTAGCGGTTAACGGTACGGCAGTATCCCCAATACAATATTCCACCGGAGTAACCACTGTTGGTGGATCTGGCTGTGGGTTTTCGATGAGTCGGATTTGTGTTCTTGTGGCACTGGTACAACCTGTCGTTGCATTTCTCGATTCAACATAATAACTACCGGGCCCTGGAGGGGTATAGGTAGTACTGTCGGCGAGTAGGAGCGTTCCCCCGGAAGGCGCATCATACCAATCTATGGTTTCCGTTGGGTCGTTGCTGGCGGTAAGGGTCGGTATTGTTTGCCCTTCACAATATTCGACATCCGGACCGGTAGGTGCAGTAATATCGTTGGTAACGGTTATGTTAAAGTCGTTGAACGTGATGTTATTGGATGCGTCACGGGAAAAATAGCTTAAGGTAGTGGTCCCTACCGGGAACTCATCTCCACTAAAAAGTCCTGAAGTATCAAACTTACTTACTCTTATATTTTCGGCCCCACACTGCCCGGAACCGCTTTCGTCTGCCACGTTATACCCAGGGATATAAATATCGTCCATATAGACGATATCCCTTTGACTTCTGTCGGATGTAAACTCGAACAAAACATAAAAATTACCCGATTGGGTTATCGGGATGTATTCAGTGTAAAGGTTTTCATCTACGTATTGCTTGGTGAAAATTTGGGTACGGGTACCGCCCGTATCTACTAAAAAGACGGTTAGCCTTGTATCTCTGCTTGTAAGATTGCCATTACCTTCTTCCGCAATGTGGTCAAAAAAGATTTCGCCGGTCCCATTAAATCGGGCTAGGGGCATGAGCAGGGAACGGGTATCAAATGATACGATCTCTTCGGTTTCCAATTCCATACTACCGTTCACAATACCATTGGAACCAACAAAGGTACCGTCAAAAACGTAACAGAGTTGTGAAAAGTCTACTCCCCCGTCGAAATTTTGTTCAAGGGCCGCCAACTCATTCACGGGACCAGCAGGACAATTGTCCGTTGCGAAAGGATTGACAAAAGTTACAACCGCCCCGCAACTACCGGGATCGGTGCTTACGGTAATGTCTGCAGGAACGGTAATGACGGGTGGTTGATTGTCTACCACCGTAACGTTAAAAGTACAAAAAGCGGTATCGCCATTGCTGTCCGTGGCTCGGTATACCACCCGATGTGTTCCTGCTAAAAACGGATCTCCCGGACTGTAATTGCTCGCAACGGTTACCGTTCCCACCCCACCGGATACAACAGGGGGCACCCAGTTTGCCGAAACGGTACAACTACCGCTTGGAGGCGTTAGGCCTGTTATGTCAGAGGGGCATCCGGTAAATGATGGCGGAGGCGCTATAGGGTTTATAACGGGTGCAGTGGCAATATTGGCGGTTTCGTCAAATTTTGAAACCACGGTATTCGAAGGGGTACTAAAGCTAGTAAAAAGCCCCATGACGAATATTGCGATAGAAATGCGTGGTAGGTTAAGCATCTTTTTGGTGGTTAAATCGCTGAGGGACTTCTGTTTGGGTTAACGCACCCTCGCGCTTCTTTAATTAACCTATTAACGAGGAATTTAACAGATGTGATACCTGTAGCGCCTTTTTTGTTGTGTAGCAAGACGATACTGTTGTGTAACCGGTTAAAAGAGATGCCATCCATTGAAATTGGAAAAGATGACAGGCAGGCTTATTTTTATGTAGTTATGGCCTTACTTTTTCGTAGGAAATAGGCATTAAAATAGCGTTTACAGGATGCGATTTCCGAGGATATAAAATACTATTTGGTATATTTTATTCGATATCACTAATGGAAAGCACAAAAAAACCCTTGGGAATTCCCAAGGGCTTCAAATACTTGTATGATTTAAGCTAGTCTTTTTTCTCTTCTAATTTTTCATCCTCTTTTGAAGCATCTTTGAACTCTTTAATTCCACTTCCAAGACCACGCATCAATTCCGGGATTTTTTTTCCTCCGAATAATAAAAGTACGACCACCACCACTAAGATTATCTGTGGGGCACCAATCGCTAAAAATGTATGTAAAACCAGCATAGTTTATAGTTTATTAAGATTTCAAATATACTAAAAAAGTTGATAGGTTGCTGTTAATAGTAACGTGCCTTTCCTATTTTAATTGCGCACCACTGCGATTTGGTATTTTTTCGCAAAAGGATCCGGAACAAGGACCGGCGGACCGCATAAATTTGGGTCGTGACCCCTAATAATTCAATTCTAAGTTTATCTTTGTGATGCAATGGCAAAGAAAGTAAAGAAAAGAGGAGAAATTAAAAGAAAGTTGCTGCATAAGTACCGTTTGGTGATTCTAAACGAAAGTACTTTTGAAGAAAAAATATCTTTTAAGTTAAGCCGATTGAATGTTTTTGTGTCCGGCTCCTTATGTATTATTGGTCTTATTGGTCTAACGACCTTGCTAATTGCTTTTACACCACTCAGAGAGTATATCCCAGGTTATTCCTCGACGAAACTAAAAGCACAAGCGACCGAACTTACCTATAAAACCGACTCCCTGGTGCGAACACTTTATTATACCAATAAGTATTTAAATAATGTACGCATGGTGCTTAGGGGAGATTTGGAAAATGATGAAATTAACCGAGACTCCCTGTTCAAGCAATTTAAATTGGACCCCTCTACGGTAGATCTCAGTCCTATCAAGGAAGATTCTTTGCTTAGGGCAGAGGTGGCTTTGGAAGATAAGTACAACCTCTTTGAACGTGGGGCGGGTAGTACCAGTATTGTTTTTTTTCCACCGGTCAGCGGAACCTTATCGCAAGGATACGACGCCCAAAAGAAACATTATGCGGTCGATATTGTGGCTCCATTGGAAACACCGATCAAAGCTGTTGCCGACGGCACGGTGATTTTTGCAGAATGGACGGCCGATACCGGACATGTAATTATTTTAGAGCATAAAGATGGTTTGCTAAGCGTATACAAACACAATGGTTCTTTGAATAAGTCGCAAGGGGATGTGGTAACCTCGGGTGAGGTCATCGCCTCTGTCGGAAATACCGGAGAGTATACCACAGGACCCCATCTTCATTTTGAATTATGGAACAACGGGGCGCCCGTGAACCCAATGGACTACATTGATTTTAAATAATCCGCATGTCGCTCAAATCAATTGCCGCCAAGATTTTTGCCAGGAACATCGTACGAAAGAGATCCAAATGGGTCAACAATCCCATAACTACTCAAGAACGTGTTTTTAAAGAGCTCTTGCGTGTTGCCAAGCATACTACTTTTGGGAAAGACCATGATTTTGCTACTATACGATCACATGCCGATTTTGTCAAAAAGGTTCCTATTAGGGACTATGAAGCCCTAAGACCTTATGTAGAGAAAGTGGTTGCCGGTGAGCACAACGTACTTTGGCCTGGCCTGCCCGTATACTTTGCCAAAACCTCGGGAACTACCTCCGGGGCGAAGTATATTCCCATAACCGATGAATCTATTAAATGTCAAGTACGCGCCTCGCGAAATGCCATACTTGGTTATATTGATGAAACAGGCCAAGCAGCCTTTGTAGACGGTAAAATGATTTTTTTGCAGGGAAGCCCTGTTCTTAGCGAGAAAAATGGAATCAAATTGGGAAGGCTCTCGGGAATTTCTGCCCATTATGTACCTAATTATCTTCAAAAGAACCGTTTGCCCAGTTGGGAAACAAACTGTATCGAGGATTGGGAAACAAAAGTAGATGCTATTGTATCTGAAACCATCGATGAAGACATGAGCATTATTGCCGGGATACCGTCATGGGTTCAAATGTATTTTGAAAAGTTGAACGAACGTTCAGGGAAGAAGGTGGGGACGCTTTTTAAAAATTTTGAATTGTTTATTTATGGAGGGGTAAATTACGAACCGTATCGTGCCAAATTTGAGGAGTTGATAGGTAGGAAAGTAGCAAGTATTGAACTTTTTCCGGCCAGCGAAGGATTTTTTGCCTATCAAGATTCCCAGACGGAGAAGGGGATGCTTTTACTGCTGAATTCAGGGATTTTCTATGAGTTCGTAAGGGCCGATGCCTTTTTTGATGAGCACCCGCCCCGTATAAGTTTAAAGGATGTAGAATTGCATGTAAATTACGTAATGATCATCTCTACGAATGCCGGGCTATGGGCCTATAACTTGGGGGATACCGTTCAGTTTATTTCTTTAAAGCCCTATAAGTTAATTGTTTCTGGGCGGATTAAGCATTTTATTTCGGCCTTTGGTGAGCATGTAATCGCGAAAGAAGTTGAGGAGGCAATGCAAGTAGCGATCAAGGCTACCGATGCACAGGTGAATGAATTTACGGTAGCACCGCAGATAACACCTTTGGGGAATCAGTTACCCTATCATGAATGGTTGATCTCTTTTCAGAAAGAACCTTCGGATATGGTGAAGTTCATTACCTTGTTAGAAACCTCCTTACAGGAACAGAATAGCTATTATTTTGATTTGATTTCGGGGAAAGTGCTACAACCGTTGAAAATTACCAAGATCCGTGAAAACGGCTTCTTGGAGTATATGAAATCTGTTGGAAAGCTTGGAGGGCAGAACAAGGTACAGCGCCTATCGAACGATCGTAAAGTGGCCGATGCCCTTTCTAAGTA
The DNA here is from genome assembly GCA_947500385.1 of uncultured Flavobacteriaceae bacterium. Taxonomy (GTDB): domain Bacteria; phylum Bacteroidota; class Bacteroidia; order Flavobacteriales; family Flavobacteriaceae; genus Pelagihabitans. The sequence goes on from CANMSA010000002.1 coordinate 6,822, forward strand.
TTTGTTAGAAACCTAAGCGGCTATTTGGACACCTCTTTGATATTTTGATCAAATACCCATTTGTCGGCATACATTCCATAGACTAGACCCAGTTCGTTTTCCTGTACATATTTTTCGTCTTTTCCCGGATCAAAGTTTACATTGTAGACATATACACGAATGCCCGCTTTTCTTAAGTCGAGCAACAATGCTGTCTGATTGGCGATTACCCTCCTTGATAGTGCCACATAACGTACGTTGTTAGCGCTGAGATAGGCAAGCTTGTCTCCTTTTATTTTTCCCAGGGGAACCTGGGAAATCATCGCCTTTATGCCCGATTTGGAGGCTTCTTCTACCGCCATAAGGCTAAAGAGCTCCATAACCAGTCTATTTTTGTCTACAAAGCCATTGGCAAATGCGATGGGATCGTTCACCTTGTCGGTGAATAAAATGGCATCGGGATGCGCGGCAAACCATTTATTGATGCCCTCCATATCTATAGTGGTGTACTTCCCATAGATTTTATGCTTTTTAAACTCGGCATGTGTTACTGGCAATGTGCCCTTGTAATCCGTAAATCGGGACCACATTTTCCAATCATGTGCCGCAACTAGTTTTCCGTCCTTGGTTTCTACAATATCCAATTCGAATAGTCGAAATCCTCGTTTGTAATTTTGATTTAAGGCCTCTAAAGAATTGGTAGACTTTATGCCATCTACCGCTCCACCTGCATGGGCGATATAACGATCAATATTGGGCTCAAATTCGTATTTGATCTTGGGGAAGTATTCCTGTGCATGTTGAATGTTCTTCGGAATCGCCAGTGTGGTATTGATAGACAATTCGTGAACGCTTTCGTCAATTTTACCGTTCAGGTTGTGCATTACATACGCTTGTCTGTTCTTTAGGGTACCCAGTATGGGAAACCCCATTGTAGTAATGGTTGATGAGAAGGCCGTCAAGGTTCCTGCAGCCGAATCGTGGGCCAGAATTGCGTAAGAAGCCCGGTTTTTCTGAAGCTTCCCCAGTATTTCTACAAATTCGGCGGCAGCTGTTTTACTGCCGTAGGTATCAAAAGTCCGGTACTCAAAATCAGTCTCGGTTCTTAAATGAACGATGGTCAAACCCCTTCCAACATGTTCCTGTATTTCACCAACCAAAAAATTGCTTTTTGTTTTTGCATGAAAGCTATGGCTGTTCAGTACCAATTGTTCCGTTAGGCTGGCCTTTGATTTTACCGCTACGGGCGATTTGGAGTTGGCAAAACCTTGGAGAGGGAACGAGCAGGCAATGGCCAATATAGCGACCCAACAAAAAACGTTTTTGACTTGGAAGAATGGGGTGTTTTCCATCTTGATGATTTAGGTGATTTACGGTGGTCTGGACCTTTGAAATAGGTTGATACAAGAACGTAAGAGTCTGTATCTTATTGCGGAAACGATTGCCTTCTGTTCTTTTTGCTTCGTTGTATAGAGATCGTAAAGCGAGAATATGAAGAAAGGGTTCTCCCTAGAAAACCCCATGTAGCGAGAAACCCTTTCTTTAAACTTAAATTTTAATCGTAATTTTGCTTGAAATTTCAAAATGGGGAAAACAACCAACACTACCCGTGCCCAGGAGTCGACCAACGCAATAGAACGCCTCTACATTACCATGCGGCATTTGTTTAACCGTGGTTTCTACAAACCTACCGGGGTCTCTGGGGAATCTTTGAAAAACGCTTTGCTGCAACTACGGCCCGAAATCTATGGAAGCATTGCAGAGGAAAAGGCTGAGATTGACGGCTTGATCTACGTGTTGGAACGCTTGCCAGAAGGTATTGAGCAGTGCCGGTTCATTAATTTAACTTCCGATGAGGGGTATGGTAAATCGCATTTTAAACCCATCGTACCACCAAAAAGAAGACGTAATTGCTATCGGATCGACGATGAGCAGATGAACATTGAAATTACGAGGGGCAGGTCTGATATTTATGATATTCTAACCCATTTGACATTTCTTTTTGTCGAGTCCCAGAAAATATGCAAAAGGGTCCTCATAGAGGATACCGACGAGACCATACGGGATTGGAAAAAACTCGAAAGCGTTGTAAAAAAAGTAAAACTTACACAAGCCGAGCGCGAAGTCACCCTGATCCATGTAGCAAATATTTTGGGTCGGTCTTTTGAAGAAACGATGGAGGTCTATACCAAATTTGGGAGCAAAAGCAATCCTGAACGTTTCTTACACATTGTTTTTTGGTTGGGAAAGCTTGCCATTGAAGAAGAAGTTACCGGCGAAAAAAGGGCTATTACATTTAGTGCCCTATTGCGTGAAAGGTTGGGGCATCATATTCACGGGGAGCGTTGGGCCAATACCATTAAGGAAACACTCAAAAAACACGGCCTTTTACACCGCCCTATTCATATTATCAGCGCCAATATGCACAGCGTTATGAATTCCCTGTTCGCGCGCAAGGCCCTTGCCAAAGAGTTCCCTGAAACCGGGTCTTTGGAAATATATGAGGCGTTAAGTAATGCGGGTAGCAACACCCTGCGTAATAAGGTGACGGGGGTTGCCAAAAAAAATGGGATGATCTCTATAGATGACACCACCGGCACCAATATTGATGTTCAGATTTTTGATTTGGCGAAACTTGGCAAGGAAGCCTGTTGTTATGATCTTGAACAGGACATTCCCGATGAGCAAAAACCTGTTATCTTTGTGATGGACTATGCCTTTGGAGAACAGGCATATGAAACAATTGATGAGTTGCTACGCCCGTTTGGAAAGAATAAGAAGAAGACGGTTTTTCTGAATATTGAAAGTATTTCCATTATGGGAAAGGCAGGGATCCTAGAAGGTGGTAAGGGAGATTTGATGATTCCGTCGGCACATATTTTTGAAGGTACTGCTGACAATTATCCTTTTGAAAACGAATTGTGCGCTGCAGATTTTAGGGGGCACGGACTAGAGGTTTTTGAAGGCACCATGGTAACCGTTTTAGGGACCTCGTTACAAAACAAAGACATCCTAAAGTTTTTTCATCAAAGCACCTGGAACGTGATCGGACTGGAAATGGAAGGAGTGCACTATCAAAAAGCAATTCAGTCGGCCTCGAAAATCCGCAAAAGTATTCGGGACGATGTAAAAGTGAGATATGCATACTATGCTTCGGATAATCCGTTGGAAACGGGAAGCACATTGGCTTCCGGAGGGCTGGGAACCACAGGGGTAAAGCCCACCTATTTGATTACTGATAAAATATTAGAACAAATTTTCAATTCATAGAACATGGAAGACCAGATGCAATCAGATAATCCAAGAAACGCTGACGAAATAGATTTTGGTCAGTTGTTCCAGATAATTGGGAATGGTTTTAAAGAACTGTTTAAACGGTTTTTGATGTCCTTTTCCTATCTAAAGAATAACATGATTGTGCTGGGTGGCTTACTAGTAGTAGGGGCCCTAATTGGGTTTGGGCTAAACTATACTATGGAGAAAAAGTTGATGACCCAGGTCATTGTAAAGCCAAATTTTGAGAGTAAGGATTATTTATATGATGTAGTGGAAGAATTGCAATCTACAATAAGATCTAAAGACACCTCTTTTTTCGATAAAATCGGGATTTCCATTGCCGACTTAAAAGGGTTTGACGTTGCAATAGAGCCAATTCAGGAAGAAGAAGATGAAAAGGCATTGGATAATGATTTAAAATACCTTGAATTACTTCAGAATTTTAAGGATAAGAATTTCGCCGATGACTTTATTATGACAGAATTGTTAAAAAAGAGCGTAACCAATCACAGACTTATTTTTACTTACAAAAAAGCGAGTTCAGGGAAAGCGAATATGATTAAGATCTTGAAATATCTTAACAGCAATGTATATTTTGATGAAATCGGAAAAATATTTAGGGAAAACATCCAATCTAGAATAACGAAAAACAAAGAATTGGTCGGGCAGATTGATGCACTGGTTTCAGATTACTCCAAGAGTCTCTCAAAACAGGATGGCAAACTTGGTGAGGCCAAGGTATACCTGGAAAGTGAAAATGGCTTGAATATACCAAGCTTACTTTCTCTTAAAAACAGGTTGTTGAAAGAAATAGAAGAAAAAAAGGTAGAATCGGTGACTGCGAAACAAGTAATCGGGATTATCAATATAGGAAATACACAAGAGGTTAAAAAAACTTTGTTTAACCGCTTTATCATCTCAATTCCTTTGGTTTTGATAAGCTTGTTTTTTATAGTTTCCCTTCTGCGATATTTAAATAGAAAGGCGATCGCTTTAAACATCTCATGACACCAAAAGACAAAAAGAAGCATGTTCTGGTCACCGGGGGAGCTGGTTTTATCGGAAGCAATTTCATCCCCTACTTCTTGGGTACAAATCCCAACGCCCATATCGTAAACCTGGATAAGTTGACATACGCGGGTACTTTAGAGAATTTGGAACAAGTAGAAAAGTCAGACCGATATTCTTTTGTCAAAGGAGATATCCGTGATGTCGTGTTAGTAGATAAATTATTTGAAAAATATTGTATTGAGGCCGTGATACATTTTGCGGCGGAATCTCATGTTGATAATTCTATTAAACACCCAGAGAATTTCATAAAAACGAACATAGAAGGAACTTTTGTGTTGCTCGAAGCCGCTAGAAAAAAGTGGCTTGAAAAAGCACATGTTCCCCGAAAGGGGTTTGAAGCTGCCCGGTTTCATCAAATTTCTACCGATGAGGTGTACGGAAGCTTAGGGGATGACGGGTTTTTTACGGAAGAAATGCCTTATGCCCCGAATAGCCCTTATAGCGCCTCAAAAGCTTCTTCAGATTTCTTGGTGAGAAGTTATTTTCACACCTATGGTCTCAACGTGGTAACAAGTAATTGTTCCAATAATTATGGTCCAAAACAACACGATGAGAAACTGATACCAACCATTATTAGAAAAGCGCTTTCAAATGAGTCGATTCCTATTTATGGGGATGGGAAAAATGTGAGAGATTGGCTATTTGTAGAAGATCATTGCAAGGGCATTGAAAAAGTTTTTAATGAAGGAAAAGCGGGCGAGACTTACTTGATTGGAGGTTCCAATGAGATTAATAATTTGACTATCGCTAAGAAAATTTGTAGTATTCTAGACGGGAAGCAGCCTAGGCCCAAGGGTAAATATGAGGACTTCATTCACTTTACTGATGACCGTCCAGGGCACGATTGGCGATATGCAATTGATGCTACCAAAGTAAAAACCGAACTAAATTGGAGTGCAAAAGAGAGCTTTGATTCTGGACTGAAAAAAACCATTGCTTGGTACTCAAAAAAATACCAAAAAGTATAAAATGAAAGGAATCATATTGGCGGGAGGCTCTGGCACACGTTTGTACCCCATTACACTGGCGGTAAGCAAGCAGTTGATGCCGATTTATGACAAGCCTATGATTTTTTACCCACTTAGCACTTTGCTTTATGCGGGTATAAGAGATATTTTAATCATTTCAACCCTAAAGGACAAGCCGCTCTTCATGGAGCTTTTAGGGGATGGAAAAAAGTATGGATGTTCTTTTTCTTATGCCGTACAGGAAGCACCTAAAGGCCTTGCAGAAGCATTTATAATTGGCGCTGATTTTATCGGAACAGATAAGGTTGCACTTATCTTAGGAGACAATATTTTTTATGGATCAGGTCTTTCAGAACAATTACAAGCCAATAATAATCCCGTTGGAGGAATCATTTATGCCTATCAAGTACAAGATCCTGAACGTTACGGAGTTGTTGAATTTGATACTGAGGGCAAGGCGATAAGTATAGAAGAGAAGCCCAAAAAACCCAAGTCGAACTACGCCGTTCCTGGCATTTATTTCTATGACAATGAAGTGGTAAAGATTGCCCAAAATATCACTCCAAGCAGTAGGGGAGAACTAGAGATTACCGATGTCAACAAGGAGTATCTAAAAAAGAAGAAGCTTAGGGTTAGCATTTTAGATCGGGGAACTGCTTGGTTAGATACCGGTACTTTTCAATCGCTGATGCAGGCATCGCAATTCGTTCAGGTCTTGGAGGAACGTCAAGGCCTAAAAATCGGAGCCATAGGAGTAGCAGCTTTCGAAATGGGTTTCATTCATGAAGAACAATTTAAAGAATTGGCACAACCTTTAATGAAAAGTGGTTATGGTAAGAACTTGCTTCGAATCCTAAACAAACACTAATGACAGTGACAGAAACAAAATTGAAGGGTTGCTTCCTATTAGAACCTGTCGTATTCGAAGATAATAGAGGCTCCTTTATGGAATCTTTTAATAAGGAGGAGTTTGAAAAGGCAATTGGCTTAAAGGTTCAATTTGTTCAGGATAACCAATCATTTTCCAAGAAAGGCGTGGTGCGAGCATTACATAGGCAAACAGGCGCTCATGAACAGGCGAAGTTGGTTCGGGTACTTTCTGGAAAAGTGCTGGACGTCGCCGTTGATGTCCGGAAAAGCTCCAGTACATTTGGCCAACACATTGCCATAGAACTGAGTAGCGAGAATAGAAGGCAACTTTTTATGCCAAAGGGCTTTTTGCATGGTTTTTTGGCACTTTCCGATACCGTTGAGTTTTTTTATAAATGTGACTGCCATTATGTAAAGGGCTCGGAAGAAGGAGTTATTTATAATGACCCGAGCTTAAATATAGATTGGAATTTTCCAGAAGAACAAATGCTTCTTTCTGAAAAGGATCGGCAACTACCCACATTTAAACAATTATACCAATGAGTCGAATCTTGGTTACCGGCGCTAACGGCCAATTGGGCAAAAGCATTCAGGAAATTGCAAAAAATGCCAAAGATCTTCACTACATATTTAAGAGTTCCAAGGAATTGGATATTACTGATTCCTTGCAGGTGAATTCAATTCTTTCTTACCAAAGTTTTGACTATTGTATTAATTGCGCCGCCTACACCAATGTTGAGAATGCAGAGCGTAACCCAGAGGTGGCGCATCGCGTAAATGCACTGGGCGTGGCCAATATTGCACATGCCTGCAGCAAAAATGAGGTGATACTTATTCATATCTCAACGGACTATGTTTTTGACGGAAGGAAAGAAGGGCCATATACCATAAACGACCCTACGAACCCTATTAACATGTATGGAAAGTCTAAGCTCAAAGGGGAAGAATATATTCAAGCAATCCTTAAGGAGTTCTTTATTATAAGAACCTCTTGGTTGTATTCCCAGTATGGAAATAATTTTTACAAAACCATATTGGAGAAGGCGAAGGAAGGGATTGATTTAAAGATAACCGATGAACAGACAGGCTGCCCTACCAAGGCCAGTAATCTTGCAGGGTTTATTTCAAAATTGATTGTCGCCAAAAGCGAGGCTTATGGTATTCATCACTTTACCGATGGTATTGCAATGAGCTGGTTCGACTTTGCTCAGAAAATAATTGATGACAATGGATTGGAGGGCTCAGTGCACCTTGAAAAAGTAAAGAATTATCGTACTTTTGCGCAAAGGCCAAAAAACAGTGTTTTAGAGTAGAACAAAAAGAAATTGAATTGTTTTAGATAGATTGTTTTTCTTTTGCCGAAGTGAGCGTATTAAACAAATACTAAATAAAATATGTCAGACATTAAAATAGCAATAATAGGGTTGGGGTATGTCGGTCTTCCGTTGGCGAGACTACTTGCCGAAAAGTACCCAGTAATTGGATTCGACATTAATGAGCAACGGATCAAGGAATTAATGTCCGGGAAAGATCATACTTTGGAAATTTCCGATTCACTTTTGAAGGAGGTATTGTCAGATAAGCCACAAATGGCGAAGGGGCTTTATTGTTCAAATGTTTTGGCAGATCTCGAAGATTGCAACTATTATATCGTAACAGTACCAACTCCGGTCGATAAAACGAATAGGCCCATCTTAACCCCTTTATACAAGTCTAGTGAAACCGTTGGCAAGGTTTTAAAAGAAGGGGACATTGTTATTTATGAGTCAACAGTTTACCCTGGTGTTACTGAGGAGGAATGTGTGCCGGTACTTGAAAAAGTGAGTGGACTTGCTTTTAACAAAGGCTTTTTTGTTGGGTATTCCCCAGAGCGGATCAACCCAGGAGATAAGGAGCATACTGTAGACAAGATACTTAAGGTCACTTCTGGATCCACTCCTGAAATAGGAAAAAAAGTAGATGATTTATACAAATCTGTCATCACTGCGGGAACCCACCTTGCCCCCTCTATAAAAGTTGCCGAGGCAGCAAAGGTCATTGAAAATTCGCAACGGGATATCAATATTGCTTTTGTCAACGAACTAGCAAAGATTTTTAGTTTAATGAATATTGATACCCACGATGTTTTACAGGCGGCAGGAACCAAATGGAATTTTCTACCGTTTAAGCCCGGATTAGTAGGCGGGCACTGTATAGGTGTAGACCCCTATTATTTGGCACAGAAGGCTCAAGAATATGGGTATCATCCCGAAATCATCTTGGCAGGAAGAAGGCTAAATGATAGTATGGGGGAGCATATCGCTTCAGAGGTGGTTAAACTAATGGTGCAAAGAGATGCAAAGATCAAAGGGGCGGAAATTTTGATTCTAGGAATTACGTTCAAAGAGAATTGTCCGGATGTTAGGAATACAAGAGCCGTTGATGTGATTTCGAGTCTTAAGGTGTACGGGGTCAACATAACGATTTATGACCCTTGGGCCGCTCCGGAAGAGGTAAAGCACGAGTATGACCTAGAAACTTCTAGAAACATTCCAGCCCGCCAAAAATTTGATGCCGTAGTGCTTGCAGTTGCCCACCAGGAATTCTTGGAGCTGGATTTTGATACTTTGCTTAATCCCAAAGGGGTGCTTTACGATGTTAAGGGAATTCTGAAAAATCGAGTGGATGGCAGACTTTAGGTTTGCTGCCTCCTCTAGATAATTGCTGATTCGTTCCTAGTACTAATCAATTGTGAAGAAATATTGTCTTAAAAGCGACCAGAATAGCTTGGTGCCAAATGGCTTCGTTGAAAGATTAGAACATCGAATAGGACCATTGGAATTCTAATAAAAAGTGATAATCAGGGAAATAGATGCTTTCAAATAAAGAGGCTGTCTTTAAAAACATAAATTTTATACTACTAAGTATATTATTTCTATTTCCCCTGCTGCCAAATGCGTTACAATCTATCGCAATCGGTTTGTTCGTGCTTTCTACGTTGATTCTGTACCGGAAGTCATTTGTGACGCTTAAGACTAATTTGAGTTGGAAGCCCTTTTTTATTTGTACGGGCTGGTTTTTACTTCTTGCATTAACGATTTTGTATTCTTTTGAAAAGGGAAAAGGAGGCGATAATATTGTGCGGGGTCTAAGCTTGGTACTATTTCCGCTGGTAATACTATATTTCTTTCCCCAGCTGACACTGAAGAAAAAACAAGTCCTGATCTATTGTTATTTGGGGGCATATATCTTTCTTGTTTTTTACCTCTATCACAAGGTAGTTGAGGGCGTTGGCACTATCGGGTATCTTGATGAAGCGGGAAATCGCATTATGAATTTTTCCGAAGACAGTTCTCTGGATCAATTTAGGCGTATTTTGGACATGCCTTTTTCATTGTCGAGGTACTATTTGAATGAGAATAACATAAGCTCTTTTTTTATCCATAAGGCTTATTTAAGTATGGGATATGTATGGGGTATTTTTTTAATGACATATATCTTGATAAAAGAACCGGTTAAAAGTTACCACAAAGGAATTTTGATTGTCATATCGTTGCTTTTTAGTATTATGGTGATTTATTTCACTTCTATTCCCAACCTGTTTGCACTACTAATAATTTTACCAATCTATATTTTTATCCTTTTAGGAGATACCAAGAAAAGAATGCTTTTTGTTGGTTCGGCAGTACTGGTTTTAAGCATATTGTCTCAAACCTCTTATGTGCAGGACAAAGTGCTGAAAGATGAACGCCTTGTCAATGGTGTCTTGGAGACTAAGAGAATGGCGATATCGATTATTAATAATGCTCCCACAGATGGCTCAAACATACGTGTTGAGGTGTGGAAATGCGCCTACAAAATAATACCGAAACGTATTTTTTTTGGATATGGTATCGGTAGTGAAGGAAAAGTTCTAAAGGATTGTTATGACAGCGCCAACTGTTCAGTGTGTAGCGAATACACTTTCAATGCCCATAACCAATATGCTACATTTGTAATTAGTGGTGGGCTTGTGGTGCTCCTCGTTTTTCTTTGTGGCATGTTTTATAGTATTCGTTTGGCATATATGACGAGCAATTGGTTGTATTTCTCTTTTCTTTTACTCTTTTTAGTGAACTTAATAAGTGAAAGTATGTTGGTTCGTATTCATGGTGTTTTGTTCTATGCCATTTTCAACAGTATTTTCTTTGCTGAATCGTACAACGAAATGTACTCAAAAAAAGCACTGAACAAGGTAAATTCCTAATGAGCTGAAATGAAACCCAAAAAAGCATTTTCCAAGAAAGGAGGTCTGGCAAAAAACGTGGGTATTTTGGCGGGAGGTACCGCAATGGCGCAATTAATCACCTTTGTTGCTACTATCTATCTGACCAGAATCTACTTGCCGGAAGATTTTGGATTACTTTCACTGTTGACTTCCATAGTGAGCCTTTTAGCCCCTATATCCTCCATGCGATATAATAAAGCGATTGCTTTGGCTGTGGACAAAAAAGAACTAAAATCGCTGCTACACTTATCTGGAGGTATTAATATATCACTATTTGCAGTATTAGGTATAATTGCAATCCTGTTATGGGTTTTTGGCGGAATGCTGGGAATTGAAAATTATAAAAACCTTCTATGGTTACTTCCGCTGGCTGTTTTACTATTTGGATTTACAACTATTTTTCAATCTTACAATGAGAAAATGGCGAGGTTCAAGTTAACCTCATCGGTTGCTTTTACGGAGGCGTTGTCAAAGTCGACTTTACAGTATTTCTTACATACCATTCTTCCGAAAATTGGATTGCTGATTGGATATATAGGGGCACTTGTAATCAATTTTTGCATCTATTTGGGCAGCTATTCAAGGAAAAGGGACAAGGACACCAAGGTTGGGAGTAGTGACCTAAAGGCGGTTGCAAGAAAGTATGACAAGTTTCCGAAATACTTCACGTGGAGTAATATAATCGATTCGGCGGCCCAAAACATATGTGCCTATACTTTCCCGATTTTTTTTACACTTGATGCCCTAGGAAACTTTTCGATTGCTTTTAAAATCGTACGGTTACCTGCAATGTTGATCGGTATGGCCACCAGAAGGGTATATTATCCCAAGGCGGCCGACCTCTTCGGAAACGACAAGGAAGCGTTTTTCAAACTATACAAAAAATCAACGAAAACCCTATTTTTGATTGCCGTGGTTCCAGTAGTTTTAATAGCCTTTTTTATCCCATACATTTTTGATTTTTTTTTCAACGCCAACTGGGCACCTTCCATTCCATATGCACAACTGATTTTAGTGTATGTATTCGTGAACTTCATTAATTCCCTGGCGCACGAGAATATGCTTATTTTTGGGCTTCAAAAGGCGTTTTTGGCAGCGGAAGTCATATGGTTGCTACTAAGCTTGGGGCTCATTTATGTGGCCTATCTTTTTGGAGATGCTTTGCTGGCCGTCGGTTTGTATGTAGTTGGCGGGGTCATTATGGAGCTAATGGTTTTTACCATACAATACCAGGCAGGTAAAAACCTGCGGTCATGAAACTTGTCAATGTAAGATGATTATTAAAAAATCTACTCTTGGGTATATAGCACTGGCTTTGGCTATGCTTTTGATTACCATACTTTGTGAGGTACTGGAATCCCTTGGCATGACGCTTATTTTTTCCATGAGTTGCTTTTTCTTTGTAGCCTTGGCTTGTCGTACTTCTTTGGGAAGGTTGAACAACATTACCTCTTTTTTCTTGTTGTTTTTTGCCTTATACACCTATTCACCAGTATTGACGGTCTATTTCGATGTGGATACCAGAAATTTATTTGAATCGGCAACGGTAGCTTCGAGTTGTGCTTATACTACCTTGTCTACTTTAGCATTGTTTGGTTTCGCATTGCCTTTTCTTTTTTTTCTTCCTGAAAGAAAGATTGAAAAGACTTTCTTAGTTGAAAAAAAGAAACGTTTTTCACAATATACCTTGTTATTTATGGTCTTAGCAACCTTTGGGGAGCTATTAAATATGTTTCGCGCCGGTGGGGTAGGATTGCTTTCACAGGGAAAGGCAGTTTACCAGGCCGAAGTAGGGGCGTTGTTCATTACCGTACCATCCATTTTTTTTCTTCAGATTTCGCTGTTTTTTTTGGGTCTACGATTGTACATTACGTATGAAAAGCGCATATCTGCAATTTTTAAAAGCAAAATCGTAGCCGTTTCCCTTCTCTTGATTACACCTATTTTACTGCTGTATTTTAGCATTGGTTTTCGCAGCCCTTTGTTGGCGATTGCCATTGCTTTTTTAATGGGCGCTACCTACTTTGTATCTATCAAGGCCGTTAATAGAAAGGTTTTGGCACTGTTGTTTATAGGCTATTCTTCGCTTGCCATACTTTTCGGAATTCGAGGCCAGCTTAAACTGCTTTTTTTAACCGGAGACTGGGGCGCTTTCAATGAATACGTAATCGAAAACAAAGCGTACCTGCAGTATTACAATCCGGCGAACAATGAGTTTGGGGCGTCTTTTATGAACTATATCAAATATCATGAAGCGAAAGACCAGACGCCACTTTTATATGGGCAAAGCTATTTGGAGGGGTTTATCATTGCCATACCGGGTGCGCTCTTACCATTTGAAAAACCCCAATCGATTGGATACAAATTTCGAGACCTCTATTTTTCAGAATATAAAAAGAATAGCAGAATTGCAGGCACGGGCTTTTCGTCGGTCATGGAGGCGGAATGGAACTTTGGTATTCTTGGTCCTTTTGTTGTCTACTTTTTGATTGGCGGTATTTTTTGGTTACTGGAGTATTTCCGAAATCAGTACAGATTTCTGTTTCTCTTCCCATTGTTTTATGCGATGATTTTGCCAGTGTCACAATCGTTTCATAGATCGTCTTCGGGCTTTTACGTGTCCTATACGATCTTGTTGGTCGTTTTTCTTGTTTTTTTATTTATGTTGAAGTATTTAATAAGAAAGATGGCGTCGTCATAAGTGTCTAATGCACTATTTTTGAATTCGATACCCTCTCATATCAAACTATTGTTAAATGCGAAAGTTATTTAGAAAGATTTACGGACTGTTCATTTACTACAAATCGGGAGGAGTGGCCTATGCTAGATACCTTGGCGCAAAAGTTGGAAAAGACTGTCGAATTTATACTACTTTTTTTGGGTCTGAACCCTTTTTAATCACCATAGGAAATAAAGTAACCATTACCTTGGGGGTAAAACTAATAACACATGACGGTGCCGCTTGGTTGGCCAATGACGAAAAGGGGAGACGTTACCGTTATCAAAAAATAGTAATAGGGAACGAGGTTTTCATTGGTGCTGATAGTGTTATTATGCCAGGGGTAAAAATAGATGATAAAGTGGTTGTAGCGGCAGGTTCGGTTGTCACAAAATCGATTCCGGAAGGTAGCGTGGTTGCTGGGGTTCCTGCGAAAATCATAGGAGATTACGGCGCGTTGCATATAAAGATGATACAAGAATATGTCTCGGACAAGGATTTTGTTGGGACAAAAAATTATAAAGAACGCGTTATGGAGGTAACCGATGGGTCTTTTAAAAAATACATGGACTAATGTGCGGAATTTACAGCACCAATATCCCTTACTCCAAAGCTGAGGTAAATGCAAAGCTCGCTTCGATAGCTTATAGGGGACCTGATTATACGGGAGTTTCAAAAGTTGATTCAGTGACTTTGGGGCATTTACGGCTCTCTATTTTGGATTTGGACCCTCGTTCGCACCAGCCCATGATTTCGGAATCTTGTCATATTGTTTTCAATGGGGAAGTATATAACTATATAGCCTTAAAAGAAGAGCTTACCCTATTGGGTTATCATTTTAAGACACAAAGCGATACCGAGGTTTTACTAATTGGTTATCGGGAATGGGGAGCAGACCTTTTATCCAAGCTGAATGGTATGTTTGCCTTTAGTATATATGACGAACATACAGGCAAACTATTTGCCGCCCGAGATCGGTTTGGGCAAAAACCCTTTTACTACTATTGGAAAGATGGCTTTTTTGAAATCTGTAGTCAACTTAGACCATTAGTTGAAAACCGTAAATTAAACGAAGCTGCCATTTCTATGTATCTCGACTGCCGCTATATACCCACGCCACATTCAATTATCCAAGACGTATATAAGCTTCCCCCAGGAAACTATATGGAAATTGATTTGAAGAAAAATAAGCTCCAAATCAATACCTATTGGGATTTACGGAACATAAAGCCTCAGGCTATTTCGTATTCCAAAGCCCTGAAAAAATTGCATTGGTTATTAAAAGATGCTGTTAAGATAAGGTTGCAATCCGATGTTCCACTAGGTTCTTTTTTGTCTGGAGGCATTGATTCAGCACTAATATCGAGTATTGCCAATGAAGTGTCCACGACCCAATTGAATACGTTTTGTATTGGCTTTGATAAGCCGGAATACGATGAGAGCAAGATTGCGGATTCTTATGCTAGGATAATGGGTTCAAACCACACAGAAACGATATGCAGGCCAGAGCAAATCAAAGAATTGATTCCAAGACTGGTTGAGGTATACGATGAACCTTTTGCGGATAGTTCTGCCCTTCCTTCGCTTCTTTTGAATTCTGTAGTTAAGAAACACGTAACAGTTGCATTGTCTGGAGATGGGGGAGATGAGAGTTTTTTGGGTTATAACCATTTTGACCTTTTGACCAAAATGAAAATACTTTTTCAAATACCCTACGTAATTCGAAAAGTAGTCGCAGATACGTTTTTAATACGGGTTTTGGGAAAACCATCGGAATCTATTAAGAACGCTTTGAAAACGAAAGATATAAGCGGAATTTTCGATTACGTTTATATAGGATTTAAAACATTACTTAAAAAGCGTGATACAGGCTGGCTTCAGTTCTATGAAAAATATAAACATTTGTCTAACCATTTTATGCAACGGGCAGCTGATTTTCATATTAAATTGTGGTTAGAGAACGATAGCAATGTAAAAGTTGACCGTGCTAGTATGGCCTATTCGGTAGAAGTAAGAAGTCCATTTATGGATCATAGAATTGTTGAATTTGCCAGGAGCCTTCCTGTTTCTTATAGATATTCTAACAAAAGAAAGAAGCGCATTTTAAGGGATATTTTAAAAGAATATATACCAGAGGCAGTATTTGACCAACCCAAAAGTGGTTTTTCAATTCCCTTGGCCGAATGGATCCGCACTGATTTGAAAAAAGAGTTCCAAGAAGAGTTGAATGATAGCTTTTTGAACAATGTGCCAAATCTTGATACGGCGAAGTTCAAAAAACAATTTAAGGACCACCTTGAGGGCAAAGCCAATAATGCCACTAACATATGGAAGTTATATGTTTTGGCTAAATGGTATAAAGAATTTAACTTTTAATGGGCAGAGAGAAATTATACGGACGTGTTTTAGTGGCAATTCCTAGCGATGACCTAGGTGGCGCAGAGCAGTTTTTGAAAATGATTGCAGCTTTTTTTCTTAAAAATGGAAAAGAAGTGGTCGTTATATGTTTAAAAAAAAGGCGTTTTGGGGGGTGGGACGATATTGAAGCCGACTCCAGGGCAACTATCCACTTCGGGAAGTATGATTCAGAGTTCAAAGGATTCTTTGAGCTTTGGCACACCGGGATGGGAATGAAAGGCAACTATGATTATGTTTTTTCTTCGCATGTGCATGTCACCGGATTTATGGGAATCATGATTAAAAAACGGAGATTGCGTACAACGTTTTTTATTGGAAGGGAATCAACGTCGATTTTCAAACGTTTCAAGGGAATTAAGCTGTTTGTTTTCACGAAATTCTACACGAAAGGCTATCCGAAACTAGATTTGCTTATTTGCCAGACAAATGTGATGAAAAGGCAGTTCGTGGAGGCGCTTCCTAAATTAGCGGAGAAACTAAAGGTTGAGGTCATTTCAAATCCGCTTGATTTGGAGGCTATAAAAGGAAAGAGTACGGAAGAAGTAGATACAACTACCCTAGGAGACTATTTGATTTCTGCAGGGAGGCTTATACATCTAAAAGGGTATGATTTGTTGATCAAGGCTTTTGCGCAACTAAGTGACCCAAGTTTAAAATTGGTTATTTTAGGGAAGGGTAGTGAGAAGGAAAACTTAGAAGTAATTATCGCCCAAGAACAGCTAGAACAACGCGTTTTTTTATTGGGACAGGTAGAAAATGTATATCCGTACTTTAAGAATGCCAAAGCCTGTGTGGTTTCTTCCCGTATCGAGGGGTTTCCAAATGTCTTGTTGCAAATGATGTCCCAAAATACGAAGGTAGTGAGTACCACATGCGCGGGAGGCATTGAGGATATTCCAGGGATTTTTCCATGCGAAACCGAAAGTACGGAAGCTCTAAAACATGCTGTTGAAAAAGCTGTTGGAGAGGACACAGAGGAAAATAGAGCGGTGTTCGATGCTTTTTTAAAGGAGCGCTCCATCGACCAATTTGTAAAAAAAGTAGAAGAATTAGCACGAAAATAAGATTCCCAACAAAAGGTTTCCGTAATTTTAATCGAACATTTAGCTCTATCCCTTTGAAGATTGCCATCCTCTGTAATACCTCTTGGAATATTTTTAATTTCCGAATGAACTTGATTCAAGCCCTTCAGGAAAAGGGGCATGAAGTTATTCTGATGGCTCCCAAAGATGAATATACAGATGCCGTAAAGGAGAAGGGTGTTTTGTTCGAGGAAGTGCAGATGAATATTAAAGGGCAAAACCCTATTCAGGATTTAAAGCTCATAATTGCCTACCGAGCAATTTTTAAACGTATTCAACCTGATTTGCTTTTGACCTATACTATCAAACCAACCATTTATGGCAATCTTGCAGCCCGAGCTAATCAAATAAAAGTTATTAGCAATATTACAGGATTGGGTACTATTTTCATTAAACCCTCTTTCTCGACTTCCATCGCTGCAATTCTTTATAAAATCGCCTTGGCGAGATGCGCACGTGTATTTTTTCAAAACCAGACCGATTACCGTTTCTTTCGCCGAAAAAGATTTGTAAAATGGGAGCAATGCGATATTGTGCCTGGGTCAGGAATTGATATTCAAAAATTTAGTTATGAAGATCGAAGGTTTAATATGAAAAACCTTAAAGTTCTTTTTGTTGGTCGAATTATTAGAGATAAAGGAGTTGTTGAGTTTTTGGAAGCGGCTAGAGGTTTAAAGGAAACACATCCCACAGTGGAGTTCTTCGTTGTTGGTAAATTAGGGTATGAAAACAAAACTGCCTTAAGTAAAACAGAATTTCAAAAGTATGTAGAAGATGCTGTTGTAACGCAAATAGAGCATACAGACGATATGGTGGCGGTATACAAAAAGATGGATGTTATGGTGCTGCCTTCCTATCGTGAAGGTATGTCAAGAGCTCTTTTGGAGTCAGCTGCTATGAAGATGCCTATAATTGCCACGGATGTACCGGGGTGCAGGGAAATTGTAAACGACACAGTCAACGGCTATTTAGTAAAAGTAAAAAGTATTGAAGACCTTACACGCAAACTGAACAAGATGCTGTCGTTGTCTGAGAGCCAGCTCATCAATATGGGAAATGAAAGCAGGCTGCTCGTTGAACAACAATTTTCCGAATACCTGGTAATTGACAAATATCTAAATGCTATTGATTCTATATTTCCTTAAAAATATAGGATTTGTTAATTTCCTGTCATGGCTTTCATGGCTGTGGACATCAAAATACCTTAAACATTCACTACTTTTGCGGAAAGTAAAAGGAGCTTGTTTTTTCTAGAAACATCCATATCGATTTTTATAGGTAGTTTTTTATTGACTTATTTGACCATACCAAAGATTATCAAGGTAGTGGAGCATAAGCGGTTAATGGACGACCCGAATGCGCGAAGCTCACATGTTTCTCGCACACCTACCCTAGGAGGGGTCGCTTTTTTCTATACCCTAATATTTGCGTTGTTTTTTATTAGGGGCCGCGATGCCTTTGATGAGGCCATGTATATTATCCCAGGCCTTACGATTCTTTTTATCGTAGGACTAAAGGATGATTTGGTGGTAATTTCACCAGGAGCAAAGCTATTATCACAGGTTTTTGCAATCGCATTTATTTTAGCCAATCCTAGTTTTACGATTTTCTCATTCAACGGCTTTCTCAATATTATGGAAATACCGTTCTATCTCTACGTGATTATCGCGGGCTTTATGATGATAACGATCATAAATTCATATAATCTAATCGATGGAATAGATGGGCTTGCCTCGGTGGTAGGCATCGTAATTATGGTGCTGTATACCACTATTTTTTACCTGACCAAGGAGTATTTTTTCGCCCTGTTGAGTATTACAATGAATGCGAGTCTCATGGCATTTTTGGGCTTTAATCTCTCTTCAGATAAGAAAATCTTTATGGGTGATACGGGTTCTCTGATAGTAGGTTTTGTGATCAGTATCTTAACCCTTAAATTTCTGGCCCTGCGACCACATGCCTATACGGAGTTGCCGTTCTTGTTAGAAAATGCGCCATTAATAGCCATCAGTATACTTATTGTGCCTTTGTTCGATACCGCGCGGGTCTTTGCCATACGGATTGCAAATAAAAAAGGCCCCTTCTCTCCCGATAGAAACCATACCCATCATGTTTTGATAGATTATTGGGGACTCACGCACAAACAGGCCAGCTTTATTATCGGCTGTTTCAATCTGTTGTTTGTGATGCTTTTCATTATCTTGGGTAGTACGGCCAAAAACCTTGGGATGGTCATCATGTTGGTTTCAGTGGTTATTTTTCTGGGGTACATCTTCTTTAGGTACAACTATAATTTTGCCACCTTAAAGCAAAAAATATTACTTCGCCGAAAAGTGGATAAGATCAAAGGGAAGGTCGGTGATAAGGAGGAAAGAAGAAAAGTAGCAAGGACCAAAAAAGATGCTGTAGAGGATAATAGTTAATTTTATACTGAGCGGTTTAGATAAGAGTTGAATAAATATAAAGATTTGAAAAAAGTATTGATTACCGGAGCTGCGGGCTTTTTGGGGTCCCATTTATGTGACCGGTTTGTAAAAGAGGGTTTCTATGTGATAGCAATGGACAATCTAATTACGGGAGACCTTAAAAACATAGAACATCTGTTTCCCCTGGAGCAGTTTGAATTTTACCACCATGATGTAACCAAATTTGTTCATATTCCTGGAAAATTGGATTATATCTTGCACTTTGCCTCACCGGCAAGTCCAATTGATTATTTGAAAATACCAATTGAAACATTGAAGGTCGGTTCTTTGGGCACACTCAATTTATTAGGGCTTGCCAAGGAAAAAGAAGCTACGATCTTGGTAGCTTCTACCTCTGAGGTCTACGGCGATCCACTCGTCCATCCGCAAAACGAAGAGTACTATGGAAATGTGAGCCCTATTGGGCCAAGGGGTGTGTATGATGAGGCAAAGCGCTTTATGGAATCGATTACGATGGCGTATCATCGTTTTCACGGGGTGGATACGCGTATAGTCCGCATTTTTAACACCTATGGCCCTCGAATGCGCTTAAATGATGGGAGGGTAGTACCGGCCTTTATGGGGCAGGCACTTCGTGGGGAAGATTTGACGGTTTTTGGGGATGGTTCCCAAACGCGCTCTTTTTGTTTTATAGACGACCAGGTCGAAGGTATATACCGACTGTTATTTAGTGGGTACTCGGACCCCATTAATATTGGAAATCCGCATGAAACGACGATCAAGGAGTTTGCAGAGGAGATTATTAGGCTTACCGGTACGCGACAAAAAGTAGTTTACAAGGAGCTTCCGCAAGACGACCCCTTGCAAAGACAGCCCGATATTTCAAGAGCGAAGGAAATACTTGATTGGGAACCAAAAGTGGCGCGCCCAGAGGGTTTAAAAATCGTATACGATTACTTCCAGTCGTTGCCTTTAGAGGTGTTGCAGCGAAAAGCGCACCGAGAATTCAACAAATGAACCCAAATTCAAACACGTATAAAATAGCTACATAATGAATGTTTTAATCCTTGGTTCCGGTGGTAGGGAACACACGTTGGCCTGGAAACTTGCGCAAAGTCCAAAGCTTGGCAAGTTGTTCGTTGCGCCTGGCAATGCCGGTACTGCAGAAATCGCCCAAAATATGCCGATCGGCGTAAACGACTTTGAGAAAATCAAGGAGGCCGTACTTCAGCACGACATTTCAATGGTGGTGGTAGGCCCGGAGGATCCCCTGGTAAACGGAGTACATGATTTCTTTTTGAAGGATGTGGCCCTCGTCAAAATACCGGTAATCGGACCGCAGAAAGCAGCAGCGGAGCTGGAGGGCAGTAAACAATTCGCGAAGGAATTTATGATGCGGCACCGTATTCCTACGGCCGCCTATCAGAGTTTTACGGCCGATACCCTGGAAGAAGGATATACCTTTTTAGAAAAATTGACACCGCCTTACGTGCTAAAGGCAGATGGGTTGGCCGCCGGTAAAGGGGTACTGATTTTAAACGACCTCCGGGAGGCAAAGGAGGAACTTAGAACTATGTTGGTCGATGGAAAATTCGGAAATGCCAGTGCCAAAGTGGTCATCGAAGAGTTTCTGGCGGGAATTGAGCTAAGTGTTTTCGTGCTTACGGATGGGGTGGGCTACAAAGTGCTCCCTACCGCAAAAGACTATAAACGCATTGGCGAAGGTGATACTGGTCTCAACACAGGCGGCATGGGGGCGATTTCCCCTGTTCCTTTCGTTGATAAGAACTTTATGGACAAGATACATGACCGAATCGTTAAACCGACCGTAGAAGGCCTTAAAATGGATGATCTGCCCTACAAAGGATTTATTTTTATTGGCCTGATCAAAGTAGGCGATGAACCCATGGTCATCGAATACAATGTACGGTTGGGAGATCCAGAGACCGAGGTGGTCGTTCCTAGAATACAAAACGACTTTGTAAGCCTGTTCGAGGCCGTCGCAAACGGCACCTTGGATACGGTCGACCTGGCAATAGATGGGCGTACGGCCACGACCGTAATGATGGTTTCAGGGGGCTATCCCGAAGCCTATGAGAAGGGAAAGGAGATTAGCGGTTATGAGAACATTCAAGATTCGCTGGTATTCCACGCAGGAACAAAGGTGGAAGATGATACCGTGCAGACCAGTGGAGGCAGGGTGATGGCCGTTACCTCTTTCGGCACCGATTTTAAAGAGGCCCTCTCAAAATCATATGAAAATATTGAAAAGATCCGCTTCGAAGGGATGAATTATCGCAAAGATATAGGGTTCGACCTGTGAACCCCATCCGTGTAGAATTTTTGAAGATATTTAGAGATACGAGTGCGATGTAACGCTCTTATCCTCTTCCCCGTTGTCATTGTATTTCTTCAATTCGAACATCCAGTATACAAAAGCCACTGATCCAATGACAAAAAATAACCAGTTCATGAGGTTCGAGGACCACCAGTTCTCCATAAATCGAAACAAATCAAACGGTGCAAAAAGATAGTTCACGAACAAATCCTGGATACCTTCAAAAAAAGCTTTCATACGAAGTAGTTATTACTATTCAACGTTTACCCATACCTTTCATTGTGACAAACCAAATCAAAATACGACCAAAAGGTGTTTTTTAATCGATTGGGGAAAGGATATCAGTATATTTACGCTGCAAAAATATAAAAACACAAGATGATTTCAAGTTTTTTTGGTAAAACAAAGCCAATAAATTACATCGTGCTGCTTGCGTTTGTTTTTATATTCTACTGGTCGGTGCATTTTTTCATCTTTGATCGTTCGTACGATCCCGAACAATTGTTTCAGCAATTATTGGTGTTGGGAGTGTTGAGTTTTGGTTATTTCGTGCTCAATTTTATCGTAAAACGGAATAAAATAACGGCTCCCCACTCTTTTACCTTATTGTTCTTTACCCTGCTAATCGTAGTTTTCCCGGAAACGCTTACCGATGCCAACGGTATTTTATGTAGTTTTTTTCTGCTTATTTCAATGCGAAGGCTTATCAGTCTGCGTTCCCTAAAAAATATACGTCCTAAACTATTTGACGCCACCATATGGATCATTGTGGCCAGTTTGTTTTACGATTGGGCCGTTATATGCCTGTTTTTGGTGTATATGGCCATCTATATCTACGAACCAAAAAACTTCAGAAACTGGTTAGTGCCCATAGCGGGTATTTTTACCGTATTCATGATCACCTATTGCATCTTGGTTTTAGGAGGTTACACCCAATTTCTTGAGGAGCATTATACCTTTGAGTATGCATTCAACCATAATTACTTTTTGGATTGGAACAATAGTGCGAAACTTATATTGTATGTCCTCGGCATATCTGTGGTAGGGTTATTAAGTTTTATAAAATTGGGCAAGGCCGGCATGGGAAAGGTTGCCACCATGAGATTAATAGCGATGCTGTTTGTTTTGGGACTGGTTTTGAAAGTGCTTTTGTCCTCAAAAAATGTGTTCCCGATCATGGTTACCTTTTTTCCAGCTTCGGTGTTCCTTGCCAAATACGTAGAATCGATCAAAAGGCCGAATATCAAGGAAATTGCGTTGCTCTTGTCCATTTTCGTTCCTTTCATGGCCTTCTTTATCGGGTTGATTCTAACCTAACGCCGCCAAAGCCCTGTTTGAGTGCTCCAAGATGTAGGTTCCCTGATAATATTGGGTATCTTTGCGGCAAAATAACAAAAGATGTTTAGTGAATTCGCCTTTGGTATTTTTGAAGAAAGCATTCAAAAATATCACATACAAGATGATGTGAACCAAGATTTTGAAAACCCCTATCCAAAGGGAGAGGTTTCACATTTATTGTTCAGAAAAAATTGGATCGATACGGTACAATGGCATTACGAAGATATCATTCGAGATCCCGAGATCGCGCCGGATGCGGCACTGGTGCTAAAGCGTAAAATCGATGCCAGTAATCAAGATCGAACCGACTTGGTAGAGTATATAGACAGTTACTTCCTTAAAAAATACCAATCGGTAGAAGTAAGGGAAGATGCCACGATCAATACGGAGAGCCCGGCTTGGGCGATTGATCGCCTTTCAATTTTGGCACTTAAGATTTACCATATGGCCGAGGAGGCGAACAGGTCGGATGCGTCAAACGAGCACCTTAAGAAGTGCAAAGATAAATTGGCGGTACTGCTCGAACAACGCAAAGACCTTTCTACTGCAATTGATCGGTTACTTTCGGACATTGAAGTCGGTAAAAAATACATGAAGGTTTACAAGCAAATGAAGATGTACAATGACGATGAGCTGAATCCTGTACTTAGAGCCCAAAAATAAACGAATTCCCTTTTTTACCGGTTCAAAAGCGCATGTATATTCGGTTGAATGCGCACAGTCCCACTTGATGTAGTGTACTATGAATCAAATTAAACATCTTCTGGTCATCCGATTATCCGCTATGGGAGACGTGGCCATGACCGTACCGGTACTCGCCAACTTTCAGAAACAACATCCAAATGTGCAGGTCACGATACTTACCCGGGGTTTGTTCGCTCCCATGTTCGCGCAACTCGAAAACGTAATCGTCTATGAGGCCAAGGTAAGAACAGATCACAAAGGTTTCAAGGGCTTATGGAGGTTGTACAGGGAGCTAAAACAACTCAATATCGACGCGGTGGCCGATTTGCATAATGTCTTGCGAAGTACTGTTCTAAAATACTTTTTTCGATGGGGCGGTACTCCGTTCGTGCAAATAGATAAGGGAAGAAAAGAAAAGAAAGCGCTAACGGCCCTTAGGCCGAAAGAATTGACTGCCCTTAAGACAACCCATGAACGATATGCGGAGGTGTTTGCCCAATTGGGACTTTCTGTTACCCTCGATGCAAATACTGTTTTGCAAAAGGAAGCACTTTCTGAGGCAGCAATAAAAGTAATCGGTCGAAATGTTCAAAAATGGGTAGGCATCGCCCCCTTTGCGGCCTTTGAGGGGAAACAATACCCTCTAGAAAGCATGCAAAGAGTACTGGAAATGTTAAAGAATGCCGATAAGTATAAAATAATATTGTTTGGGGGAGGTGAAAAAGAAAAAGCATTGCTAAAAGGGATGGCGGAGCGCTATAATTGTATTTCCATGGTAGGCAGGTTCCCTTTTAATGAGGAACTTGCCTTAATATCGAACTTAGATATAATGCTTGCGATGGACAGTGGAAACGCCCATTTGGCGGCCATGTATGGTATTCCAGTAGTGACCCTTTGGGGTATTACGCATCCGTACGCAGGTTTTTATCCTTTTGGACAAGATGCGGAAAATGCCTTGTTGGCCGATAGGAGCCAATTTCCATTCATCCCGACCTCTGTATACGGGAACAAAGCACCCGCAGGTTATCAAAAGGCAATTGCTTCTATTAAACCGAAAGCTATAGTGGCCAAGTTAGAAACCGTCTTGGAAAATGAACGCAAGCGATAAGAAGACTTATACCGAGGTTGTTTTGGCCTCGAGCGACTTAAAGTAGTGTCGTATTTGCGACATGAACCGATATTTTCTGGCCGAAGGGGTCATTTCGACCATCAACGTACGAACACCCATATAGGCACTCATTAGAAAAACAGCAACACCTTCCGCATCTACATGCCTATCAATATGGCCATTGAACTTACCTCTTTGAATGGCAGAAACCAAATTTACCTCCCACACCCTTAAAATTTCATTCAGGTGCTTCATCACTTTGGCATTGCGGCCGTTGAACTCGTTAATGAAATTGCTAAGAACGAAGCCGTAGTCAAGTTCATTGTGAACGGCTGTTTCCAACGCATTTTCGAAGCAACTACTAATAAGGTCAAGCGTATGCTCATGTCCCTCAATGGGTTCAATAAGCATGCTATAAATTTTTCGTACCAAGAGATTTTCTATTATTTGAACAAAAAAGTCCTCTTTGGAATCAAAGTGATAGTAAAACGCGCCCTTTGAAAGAGACAATTCTTTTAGGACATCATCAACACTGGTATTGTAGTAGCCTTTGCTATAAAATAGATGTAGGCCGCTCACTTGCATTCGTTGCATGGTAGCCATGCGTTTAAGGTTCTTGTCCATCGTTGTAAGATTTGGTTAAAACCGACCGCCGGGTCTAAATAGCTAACTTTGGAAAACTACTTTTGTTGATTCAAATACGTCAAATAACCCAATTAATCGCCCAACGACCCAAATACCATTCTAAAACCGGTAAAAGAGTGTTTTTGGAAACCTACTAGTTGGTTTGTAACAGTTAAAATGGCATGAGAACAAGTTCGTACCAAAGCGCAAAACCAAGGCTGTTTAAGTGACCGTGCCTTGACAGCTGCTACCCGCACCGGCGGTGCAGCCATAGCAGTGTTGTGATATGATAATATCCCTATTGGCCAGGAGTTCCTCATTGTAGTCCTTGATATGTTTCACTTTGCTAGCGACCTTTAAGCCCAACATTTGATTAAAATCACAATCGTATAACCAGCCGTCCCAACTAATAGAGATCGTATTGGTACACATTACATTAGCTACGGCAGCAGGGTTATAGGCCTCAACGAGGGCGTACATGTAATCTTCGTAGTTTTCAGAAGCAATAAGATAGTCTAAAAAGCGCGCAATAGGTAAGTTGGTAATGGCGAAAAGGTTGTGAAAAACGATGTCAAAATCTTCCTTCAAGGCTTTTTTAAAGTCTTTTTCCATCGCCATTTGATCACCTGGCAAGAATGCTCCCGAAGGGTTATATACCAGATCTAATCGCAATGTACTGTCAGGAAGTCCATAGCCAACGGCGTTTAGCTCCTGCAAGGCCTTGATAGACTTGTCGAATACGCCTTCTCCACGTTGTTTATCTGTTTTGCCTCTGGTATAATGCGGCATAGAAGAAATGACATGTACGTTGTGTTTTTTAAAAAATTCGGGAAGGTCGTAGTACTTTTTGTTGGCTCTTATGATGGTAAGGTTCGAGCGTACAATAAAATCTTTGATTCCCGCTTTGGCGGCTTCTTCCACAAACCAGCGAAAGTCGGGGTTCATTTCTGGAGCCCCACCGGTAAGGTCTAATGTGTGCGCCCCTGTATTTCGAATGACATCGAGGCATTGCGACATGGTTTCCCGTGTCATGATCTCCTTCCGGTCCGGTCCGGCATCTACATGGCAATGTTCACAGACCTGATTGCACATATAGCCTACGTTTATTTGTAAAATCTCCAGTTTTTTTGGCCGTAAGGGAAACTGCCCTATCGCGTCGATTTTGTCTTTGAAAAAAGGGAGTTCCCCATTTGCAAAAATACCCCCGTTTAAGATATCTAGTTGTGTATTGCTTTCCGCAAGCGCATTGGCTCTTGCCTTTAATGATTTTGTCGCCATATAGTTGTCTTCATGTTGAATAAGGTACAGTGAAAACTATCCATACCTACTGCCAACTAGTTTACATAGATAGTTTATCGTATTTGTTCATCATCTGCACGCCATGTACAAGCGTCGCACCGCTTTCGATGGCAGCACCCGCATGCACCGCTTCCATCATTTCTTCCTTGGTAATACCTTTTTGAAGGCCATCTTTGGTATAGGCATCAATACAATAAGGACATTTTACCACGTGGGAAACGGCCAATGCGATCAATGATTTTTCACGTGCACTCAACGCACCTTCTTCGAACACTTTACCGTAATAGTCGAAAAATTTAGTGCCGAGTTCTTCGCTCCATTCCGTGATTTTCCCAAATTTTCGTAGATCTGCTGAATCGTAATATGAATTCGCCATAATGTTTTTAATTAAATGTGAGCTTCCATGGACTGTAGAACAGCCTTAAGAAATTTTAATAAGGATTTTTAAGAGTCAAGGAACGGTCTTTTTAAAGAACGTTCTAGAAGTGAAGGGGAGATCCCCGGGTATGGGATCGGTTTTGGTGTAGAAATGAATAGTTTTCATTCAAATCAAATGGCTCGATGGTCTTTTTGACCATCAAGATGTCAAAAACCAGTCGCCTAAAGCCTTTCGGAATTTGATCGGAGCCGACGAAGAATTGCTTCAAGTCCCCCATGCTATCAATATCAGATAAAAGAGGAAGCTTATGGGGCGTTATAGCCAATGATGAAGCCACTGCTGATAATGCGCTATTCAAAGTAGCCGTTTGCCAAGGAAGGTCTACAAATATTTCCGGGTCAAATTGAGATCGGCTTAAGCCCATTAGGTAAAAACCTCCATCCGTACTAGGACCTAAAACGAATTGGTTCTCTTGCAAGCGGTGGCACGTATCCAGAATATGGGAGGCCTTCAATTTGGGTGTGTCGTTCCCAATCGTAATAACGTGTTCATAACCTTGGTCAAAAGCCCGCTGAATTGCACCGGTAAAACGTTCACCAAAAGTTGCCCCTATTTGGGCAGCTTCATCTACATGAATGTAGGGAATACCGGTTTTCCGTACGGTCTGAAGACTGTGCTCAGTAAGTTCCTTAAACAAGGCAGTCCCCTTCGGAATCCTCTTGGAGCACATTTCTTCCTCCGGAGAAAGTGCAAAAACAAGGACGACCGTATTTTGAAATAATGAAACTTCCATAGGACTGTTGAAGGTGTAAACTTACAAAGAAAAAGTAACTCGGTTAGAGTCGAAAATTTGACCCGCTCTTTACAAAAGGAGAAGAATTTATGGGGCATCATTTAATACTGTACACATCTTCCATGAAACTACACCTGGTTATGGAGTTAGCGAGCAACAGCTTTGAGCGGTCTTTAGCATGTTTTTCAGGCATAATTTATAAGGCACCTATTTTTTGATTTAAAATAGTGTTATGACCAAAAAGAAGGTTCTATTTTTGCATTAGGAAAATAGAAGCGTAATGCCGGTAATTTCAGATTCGAAATCAATAGGTCTCGTACTTTCGGGGGGTGGGGTGCGTGGAATGGCCCATATTGGGGTGTTGCGTGCGCTGGAACAGCATGGTATCTCTGCAAGCAAGGTTTCTGGAAGTAGCGTTGGAGCCTTGGTTGCTGCCCTGTATGCCAATGGGAACCCCATTCAAGATATGCTGGCCTTTTTTAAGGAAACGCCTCTTTTCAAATACAATTTCATAAGCATATTAAAACCGGGCCTGGTAGATACCGAACGGTATTTTGATATATTCAAGGGCTATTTTCCTGAGAACAGTTTCGAATCGCTGGAGCGCGATTTGCATGTGGTTGCCACCAATTTGCAAAAAGGGGAAGAAGAGTTTTTCTCTAGCGGCCCATTGATACGTCCTTTGTTGGCTTCAGCAGCTTTGCCGCCGGTTTTTGGACCGGTCGAAATCAAGAATTGCCTCTACGCGGATGGGGGCATCATGAACAATTTTCCCTTGGAGCCGATTAAGGGAACTGCCGATTTTATGATCGGTAGCAATGTTTCCGTCATAAAAAAGGTATCCAAAAAAGACATCAACTCCTCCCTACAGCTGGCGAACCGTACGACCGCCCTGATGATTTATGCCATCAATCGAGAGAAAATTCATCAATGTGATTTGATTTTTGAAGCAATGGAACTGGAAAAAATCGGGGTTTTGGATAAAAAGGGGATCGAGAAAGCGTACATGATAGGGTATGAGCATGCTTCTAGGATATTGGAAAAATATCTTTCCAGGGAATGACAAGGGGCAGTACGATACACCAAATCACAAAAAACACCCCCATACCATTAGGGTAGGGTTGTTTGTTCAAAACGGCGGGCAACATTACAAATACCAGCCAGCTTCCTTTGTAAAGCAACTGAAACAATAGGATCAATGCCATCTTTTTCGGGTAAAAAACCCCCACAATCGAAAGTAAAAAGATACCTCCCCATAGGCAACCTACCAGACGAATGACCTCCGTGGTGGGGTAGGCATTCTCGAATATCGTGGCAGCCGCTTTTTGAGGGCTGAATAAAGAGGTAATACTGATCCAGCCGGCTACCAATATATTGGCAACGTACACAATTTTTAGTGCAATCATTTTTCCGCGATTTCTTTTATATTCTGCATTACTCCGGGAAGCATTTCTCTAAATTCTGGTCCGAAGCGCTTTGCGAAAACGCCTGCCAATAGACCTTTGAACCATACTTCGTGGGTAAAGAAGGTTTTTCCCGCTTTGTTTTCAAGCGTCCGCTTTACATAAAGTCCTCCGAACGGCAGATTGGTTTTAAAGGTATACGATTTGCCCTTTTCGAATGCAACTACCTTGAATTTGGAGGTTCTGCCCTCCAATGAAACAATTTTCCCTTTGGACTCCATAGCAAGTTCCCCATCCAAGATAGCATCTTTTAGTCCGGTATCCCAATCCTTCCAATTGGGAACATCTGTCCAAATAGTCCAAATTACTTCAGGATTTGACGAGGTTTCCAGGGTGTGTGAAAAGTGTTTGTTAGAGGGTTGCGATTGCTGTGCATTGGAAGCTAGCACCATACATGCACAAATCAAGAAAGTAAATGAAATTCTCATTTTTTTATTTGCGAAGATAGCTTGGCACTTGGTTATTGAACTTACCTTATGGTAAATTCGACTTAGATCCCTATGCAAGAAGCTAGGGCCGCCCTTAAGGTAAAAATCGAAAGTTAAAATTGTTTCCAGTGCCACCCGAGCAAGGCGCAAGCTGGGCTAGCGAGAAATATTTCTACGTATTCTACTTAGAGACTGTTGGGTAATTCCCAAATAGGAGGCCAGGTGTTTCAGTGGAACGCGCTGCACCAGTTTAGGCCGGTTTTTTAGCAAAAGGGTATACCGATTTTCTGCAGTTTCGTTCTGTATTTCCTCTAAAATGTTCTCCGTAAAGAATTGTACTTCTTGCGTAATTTTATCGGCAAAAACCCTCCAAGCCTCTACTTTAAGTAGCGCTTGTTGCGCCTGATACGAAAGTTGCCAAACGAGACTGTCTTCAAGGGCTTCTATATTTTCTTTGGCGGGCTCTCGCCGATTGAAACTGCGTTGTGAAGTAAATATATAGGGGTCTTCTGTAAAAAATTTTGTCACCGTTTCGCCATCTTTCCAGATGTAAAACCGCAAAAGCCCTTTTTCTAGAAAAGAAAGATGATTGCAGATATTCCCTTCTTCCAATATCAGCGCACCTTTTTTATAAGTTGTAACCGAGAATTCCTTAGAAATACGGATCCAGTCTTCGTCAGACACGGCCACATATTGCAACATGAATTGCTTAAAAACTCCAGTAGTTTCCACGTCTTTGTTGAATAGTTCTACACATCGTCATAGTCGACCTTCAAAGTAGGTGTCAAAGCATGCGCCTGGCAGGTAAGAATAAAACCATCGGCGATTTCGCCATCCGTTAAAATTTGGTTTTTTACCATCTCGACCTTTCCTTCGGTTACGCGTGCAATACAACTACTACAAACTCCTCCTTGACAGGAGTAGGGAGCATCTATGTTCTCTTTCAGAACCGCGTCGAGAACAAGCATTTTCCTATCCATGGTAAAAGAAAAGATCTCATCGTCTACCGTTACTTCAACAGTGGTCTGCCCTTCCACCGTTGTTGGAAGTTCCTCTAATATTTCCGTAGCGGTAAAAAGTTCAAAATGTATGCTTTCTTCCTGTACACCATTCTCCTTTAAGGTTCCTTCTACCAGGCGGATCATGGCCTCGGGACCACAAAGGTAGTAACCGTCGAAATGAACGTCTTTGTGTTTGTTTTTTAGCGCATAGTTGACCGTTGAGGTATCGATGCGTCCAAAAAGAGTGTTTTCGACCTTTGTACGACTGTTGATAAAATGAATAAAAAACCGATCAGTATATGCTAGCTGAAGCTTGGTCAACTCGGTATAGAACATGGTTTCTTCGCTCGATTTATTCCCATATACCAACAAAAACGTGCTATCCGGATGGTCGTCCAAGACGGTTCGCGCAATACTCATGATCGGGGTAATACCACTACCCGCGGCAAAAGCGGCAATATTTCTAGGGGTTTGGGTGGTTGTAAAAACAAATCTACCCTCGGGAGGCATTACCTCCAATACGTCCCCCACCTTTAATTTGCTATTGGCAAAATCAGAAAAACCACCGCCGTCTACCTTCTTTACCCCGATGGTCATGTCTGCCGCTTTCGGAGAAGAACTAATAGAATAAGCCCTGCGTAGTTCGTTGCCTTTGATCTCTTTTTTAATGGTGATATATTGTCCGGCCGTAAAGGCAAAGGTCTGTGAAAGCTCCTTTGGGATATCGAACGTAATGGCCACCGATGAGGGGGTGAGTTGTTCAATTTTCGATACGGTTAGGGAATGAAAATGACTCATATGCACAATTTTGCTGCAAAACTAAGCATTGAAGACCCTATATAAAACCCGAAAGGCTAAAAATTGTAGGTAGTATGTAACAAAGTAGTATTTTTAAATACCAACCAAACGTATAAACTTCACATCCATATGTTCAAACACTTTGCCGCTCTCCAGTGGAAGTCTTTTTTTAGGTCTGCTTCGTTGGGCAAGAGTCTTGCCGTTAAAATACTTATGGGGTTCTTCGGTTTGTACATGCTGGGAACCATGTTGTCGTTGGGCGTTGCCTTGTTTTTCGCGATACGGGAGATGGTACCCGATGTAGACCCACTTGTTCTGGTAAGTCGGTTTCTTATTTATTGGGTCTTGGTTGAGCTGGTTCTGAGGTATTTTATGCAAAAACTTCCTGTGATGGACGTAAAACCAATGCTCACCATTCCCATAGCAAAAAATAAGATAGCACATTATATTTTAGGCCGTTCTGGGGTTTCTATTTATAACCTTTTCGACTTGGTTTTTTTTGTTCCTTTTGCCATAGTGCTCGGGTTTCAAGGGTATTCTTTCTTGAATGTCGTTTGTTGGTTTTTTGCGATGATGGGACTGGTCCTTACCATTAACTATCTTAATTTCTTAATTAATAAAAGTGATAGGGCGCTTCTGATCCTGTTGGGATTGGTCGTTGGACTCTATGGCCTTGATTATTTTGACATCTATCCGGTTCGGGAATTGGCGGGCGACTTGTTTTATGGCTTGTATGAGCACCCGATCTTTGTGGCGATTCCTATTCTTTTGGCAGTGGGTATGTACTATTTGAATTACTCGTTTTTACGCAAGACACTGTTCCTGGATGCTTCGCTTGAGCGTAAAACGAAGGAGGCGGAAACGGCCCATTTATCATGGACCAACAGGTTTGGGGACATTGCCCCTTTTTTGCAATTGGACTTAAAACTAATATGGCGAAACAAACGCACCAAGGCACAGGTATTTATATCATTGGCCATGATTTTGTACGGTTTGGTGTTTTATACGATGGAAGATTTTGGCATGAACTCGGCGATGTTGGTTTTGGTAGGCATTTTAATGACCGGGATTTTTTTGATGAATTTTGGGCAGTTCATTCCTGCTTGGGATAGCGCTTATTATAGTATGATGATGTCCCAGAACATTCCTTTGCGAAAATATTTAGAGGCAAAGGCAGGTTTGATAGCAGTAAGCGTTGTTGGCATGTTTCTCTTGTCACTTCCCTATGTATATTTTGGTTGGGAAGCGTTGTTGATCAACCTTGGAGCCGCCTTGTACAATCTAGGAATCAATATTCCGGTAATCTTGTTCTTCGGTTCTATGAACAAAAAGCGAATAGACCTTACCAAAAGCGCTATTGGAAACATGCAAGGTACCGGGGCGGCGCAGTTTTTAGTTGGGATTCCTTTGTTTGGCGCGCCGATGATCATCTACAGTGTACTTCTGTTTCTCGTTTCCTTTGAAGTGGCCATAGGCACCTTGGCACTTCTGGGTATTGCAGGTTTTGTATTTCGAAAACCTATTTTAGATACCATTACTGCGGTATATCGTCGTAAGAAATATGGGATGATTGCCGGCTTTAAAGAAAAAAATAGCTAACAGGAATGTTAGGAATAATTGATAATACCATCAATAGTTGAATTATACGATATGATAACAGCACAGCACCTTACCAAAAGATATGGCGGCAACATTGTTCTAAACATTGAAAACCTGGAGATTCCAAAAGGCCAGAGCTTCGGTTTGGTGGGGAATAATGGAGCAGGAAAGACCACGTTTTTTAGTCTTCTACTCGATTTGATCCAACCAACTTCAGGGCATATCATTAATAATGACATACAGGTAGATGTCAGTGAAGCTTGGAAACCCTTTACGTCCTCTTTTATTGACGAAACTTTCTTGATCGGGTATCTGACCCCCGAAGAATATTTTTACTTTATAGGAGAACTCAGGGGCCAAAACAAAGCGGATGTAAACGCCTTGTTGGCCAATTTCGAAGATTTTTTTCACGGCGAAATTTTGGGGCAGAAAAAATACCTGCGCGACCTTTCGAAAGGGAATCAAAAGAAATCGGGGATCGTGGCCTCCTTTATTGGGAATCCCGAAGTGGTCATTTTAGATGAACCTTTTGCCAATTTAGACCCTACGACCCAAATAAGACTCAAGGGAATCATTAAAGACTTGGCCGCTCAGCAAGAGGTGACCGTGCTGGTTTCTAGCCATGACCTGCTGCATGTAACCGACGTTTGTGAACGAATCGTAGTGCTCAATAAAGGAGAAGTGGTAAAAGACATTCAAACTTCCACTGAAACCTTGAAGGAATTAGAGACCTTTTTCGGAGGGTAACCCCGGTTTGTTTTTTAAAATTTACCGATCAGGTCGGCGATACCGCTACCTGCCAATGGGTGATGAGACCGTTGAAGGGGTCAACTATGACAAAACCCCAAAAAAGACCGTTGGGTCGGTATGGTAAATAGTACATAACTCCCCCCTTTGTTAAAACTTCTATTTAAGATTCGCAAATTCTGGTCAACGGTATACATGAACGTACCTTATCGATAAAACGCAACTGTAACAAACCCATTGGTCGGTACCTGCAAGTGTTTGAAATTTGTTTTAATCGGCCACTCGTTGTAGATTCTTCTCCTTTTAGTACATTTATCGACGAACTACATAATAATACTGTTTTTTTTAAGTTAGCAATATACGTATACGAACAATTTTGAAGCTTCATTATAAACTCATTCTTAGCGCACTCTTCGGGGGATTGGTCTTTAACGCCTGTTCTACCAAAAAAGATGCCTTCCTAAACCGCAACTTTCATGCATTGAATACCAAGTACAATGTCTTGTACAACGGTAATATTGCGTTTGAAGAAGGTCGTGAAGAACTCAACGCCAGTTACAAAGATGATTACTGGGAGTTGTTACCGATCGAACGATTAGAGGTTACCGATGAAATAAAGCTCGACTCTGAGGATAACAATCCCAAGTTTATCATTGCCGAGGAAAAAGCGACCAAGGCCATACAAAAACACAGTATGGATATCAAAGATCGAGAGCGCAACCCACAAACCGATGAGGCATTTCTTTTATTGGGGAAGGCGCGTTACTTTGATCAGCGCTATATTCCAGCGCTAGAGGCTTTCAATTATATCATTAGGAAATACAATTATAGCGACAAGCTCAACGAGGCACATATTTGGCGTGAAAAGGTAAATATTCGGTTAGAAAACGAGGAACTTGCCATCAAGAACTTAAAACGCTTGATGAAGTACGAGAAACTAAAGGATCAGGAGTACGCCGATGCGAGAGCTATGATGGGCCAGGCCTATATAAATCTAAAAGTGATCGATACCGCCGTTCAGCAATTAAAAATCGCATCGTATTATACCAAGAAGAATCCCGAAAAAGGCCGGTACTATTACATTATCGGTCAGCTTTACAACGAGCTAGGGCATAAAGATAGTGCGAACTATGCCTTTGATAAGGTAATTGAACTGAACCGGAAGTCGCCTAGAGTGTATATGATCAATGCCGAAATCGAAAAAATCAAGAATACCGAGATAAGCGCTTCCAATGAAGAAGAGGTGTTGGAGCATTTGACCGATTTGGAAGAAAACCGTGAAAACCGCCCTTTTTTAGATAAGATTTACCGCCAGATTGCCGAGTATTATTTAGCAAAGGAATCGGATAGCATTGCCTTGGTTTATTTTAATAAATCGCTTCGGGCTACTCAAAACGAACCCAAGCTCAATGCATTGAACTACGAAAACCTTGCGGAGTACAACTTTGACGAAAACGCGTATAAAACTGCCGGTGCCTATTATGATAGTGTCTTGACCAATTTGGCCGAGAACACAAAAAAGTATAGGGCCACAAAGAAGAAGTTAGACAACCTGGAAGATGTCATCGCCTATGAAGATGTTGTTCAATATACCGATAGCGTAATAGGACTTTATAAGATGTCCGAGGAAGAACGAACCACCTATTTTGGAGATTATATTGCCGAACTCAAAAGAGTCGAAGAGGCCGCGGCCAAGAAAGAGGAAGAACGGCAATTGGCCGGGGTATTGGCTTTTGGTGAAACCAAAGGAGGCAAAGAAAATAAAGGAAAGTTCTATTTCTATAACATTACCAGTTTGGGCTATGGCCAGAACGACTTCAAACAGCGATGGGGCAACCGGGAGTTGGAAGATGACTGGCGCTGGAGCAATAAGGCGCGCACCTTACCCTCGGAGGCTACCGGAGATGCCTTGGCAGCAAATGATTCTTTGAATACGGAGCCGACCGATGAGGAACGATATTCCGTAAGCTTTTATACCGATAGAATACCAAAAGATCAAACGGTGATAGACAGCCTCAGTGCAGAACGCAATTTCGCCAATTATCAGCTCGGACTTATTTACAAGGAAAAATTCAAAGAAAACCTGCTAGCAGCTGGCAAATTGGAAGATGTGTTAAGAAGCAACCCGGAAGAACGCCTCATATTGCCCTCTAAATACAATTTGTTCAAAATATACGAAGCGGAAGGAAGTCCGTTGATGGCAGGTATGAAAACCGACATTATTCAAAACCATGCCGATTCTCGCTATGCAGAGATACTATTGAATCCGCAGGCAGTCTTGACAGATAGCGATGATAGTCCCGATGCCCGTTACGCCGCCCTGTTTAAATTGTATAAAGACCAACAGTTCTTGCAAACGATTACGGGGGCCGAAGAAAATATAAATAGGTATACGGGAGACCCTATCGTACCAAAGTTCGAAATGCTGAAGGCCAATGCCATCGGAAGATTGCAAGGCTTTGAACCTTTCAAGGAACAATTGAATTATGTCGCACTTACCTACCCCAACAATCCGGAAGGTAAGAAAGCCGAACAGATCATCGCCGAGCAGTTACCAAAACTACAGGCAAAGGAATTTTCAACGGAGACCGAGTCCGGCAATTGGAAGGTGGTTTTCCCTTTTAAACGAGCCGATGATGAAGCCGCTCTAAAACTAATGGAGCTTGTAAATAAATCGATAAAAGATTTAAATTATAAGAACATCGTTTCAAAAGACATTTATAATTTAGAGGAGCAATTTTTGGTAATACATGGTTTTAAATCCAAGACTTTCGCGCTTGGCTATGTCGAATTGCTAAAAATTAACAAGGATTACAAGGTTGATAATGAGAATTTTGTAATTTTATCCTCTAACTATAAAATCATCCAGGTACATAAAAACCTACAGGAATATCAGAGTCAAATTTTAACCCCAAAACCATAAAAAATGTTTTCAGACAACAAAAGACCTATGAACGAAATAGGCGGGCAGCCAAATAGAATTGAAAAAAACACCAAGATAAAAGGTGATATTGTTTCCGAAGCCGATTTTCGAATCGATGGAAAATTAGACGGAAATGTAAAGACATCCGGGAAAGTGGTCATCGGAAAAGATGGCTACATCCATGGGAAAGTAGAATGTGTAAATGCCGATATTGAAGGAAGCTTTAACGGTGAGTTATTGGTTTCGGATCTTTTATCGCTTAAATCCTCTGCAGTGATTGAAGGTACCGTATCGGTAAATAAGTTGGCCGTAGAGCCTGGTGCCACTTTTAATGCCTCTTGCTCTATGAAAGGCAAAGGAGGTTCTTTAAGCAGCAAACCTAGTGCCTCGCAAGGAAGCTTCAAGTCTTCTTTGGGGAACAGCAATGTTGGCGGTACCGCGAAAGCATCCTAGAACGCTGCCTTGAAATTCTATTGAAAACGAATGCCATAGGCGTTGTTTTGAAAAAATACATTATGATTGCCATACTTTCGGGTATGGCAATTTTTTATTTTGGTTAGTTTTGCACTAGTACGAAAAGAAACGCGCCAGCATGTCTAAGAACAAACAGGCTAAATATTGGTTGAGCCTTACGGGAATTGCCGTTCAAATGGGGGTGATTATCTATTTGGGCTCATGGGCCGGCGGTTGGCTAGACGAAAAGTATGCGCAGCAAAGTAACACCTTTACAATAGTATGTACCCTGGTAGCGGTCGCAGTCGCTATGTATCTGGTAGTAAAACAAACCAAGAAATTAAACCCTTGATGTTCGATAAAAAAGTCATTGTTTTTGCAGTTAGATTGGTAGGGGTGTTATTCGTATTGGCACTATTGCATGTGCTCTATTTTTATGTGAGAGAAGAGGCTGTTCCGGTAAATTTATTGCTGTTAGGGTATTCGTTGAATTTTCTCATGGCCTTTGTCATTTATTTTACAATGGTGTACTTGGCAAAAAGGCACAACAAAAACCTGGGGTTTTTCTTTCTTCTAGGCAGTACCTTTAAATTTGCGGTGTACTTTCTCATTTTTAATCCGCTTTTCAAGGAAGATGGTGTACTGTCAATGGTTGAATTCTTCACTTTTTTAGTTCCGTATTTTGCGTGTTTGATTGTAGAGACTTTGGCGCTTGCCAAGCTCTTGAACGAACTCGATTAAAAGTATGTTTTTACGGTCTACGAAACGCTTTAAAATAAAAGCTAAAATGCTTTTTTCTTTCTGGGATAATAGCGTACATTTGCACCGATTTTTAGAGACCGATATTTTTGAGCGCTATGCGAAAAACATTTCTGATTACACTTCTGTTTGCAACCTCACTTTTTGTAAGTAACAATGCTTTTGCTAGCGAAAAAGAGGCAGAGGAAGGGGCTGACGGAAAAGACCTGAAAACAGAGATCAAGGAATACATTGATCATCACCTTCTAGATTCACATGATTTTTCCCTATTCTCGATAGAGCAGGAAAACGGTGAAAAGAAACATATCGGTTTCCCGCTACCTGTCATTTTATGGGATAACGGATTAAAGGTTTTTTCCTCCTCAAAGTTTCATCATGGGGAAACCGTTGCCGAGGTTGATGGCAACTATTACAAATTGTACCATAGCAAAATTTACAAGACCGATGCTGCCGGAACTATCAATTATGATGATAAGCACCACGCAACCAACGAAAAACCATTAGATCTTTCCATTACCAAGGGGGTAGTAATGATTTTTATCACTTGTTTGTTGATGTTTTGGTTGTTTAGTAGCTTGGCGAAATCGTATGCCAAAAACGGAAGCATACCAAAAGGAATAGGTCGTTTTTTCGAGCCTATCGTATTATACATAAGAGATGATATTGCCATCTCTAATATTGGTGAAAAGCGGTATAAGAAATACATGCCTTTTTTATTGACGGTCTTTTTCTTTATCTGGTTTTTAAATATGTTTGGCCTTACGCCTTTGGGTGTAAACGTAACTGGTAACATTGCGGTAACGGCGGCCTTGGCAATCATTACTTTTTTATTGACCAATTTGACGGGAACCAAAGATTACTGGAAGCATTTGTTCGACCCGTTAGGAGATTCCATGCCTTGGTTGGGGAAATTACCCCTATACATAATTTTAATCCCGATTGAAATCTTAGGAATTTTTATTAAGCCCTTTTCACTGTTGATTCGTTTGTATGCGAACATGCAGGCAGGCCATATCGTTGTTATGAGTTTGATAGGGTTGATGTTTATTTTCAAGAGCTGGATCGGAAGTCCCCTATCCTTTGGTTTGGCGTTTGCGATTTCGTTGATTGAAATTTTAGTGGCCTTATTACAGGCCTATATATTTACGATGTTATCGGCGCTTTATTTTGGTTTTGCTTCTGAGGAGCATGACCATGCCGAGGCACATTAGTAATAATTTTACCATTTCCGCGAAGGCGGAAATCTAAATTGAATGTTTAATTTTTAATATACATATTATGTCAATTCCAAGAATTGTAGGTGCAGGATTAATTGTAATCGGTGTTGGTGTGGGTATCGGAAGAATCGGTGGCCAGGCTATGGAGGCGATTGCGCGTCAACCTGAAGCTTACGGAAAGATTCAAACAGCGATGTTGATTGCAGCGGCGCTAATTGAAGGTATCGGTTTTGCAGCGTTGTTTGCAACTACTGAAATCGAAGGTTAAATCCTAAGACAAACGGTTGTGACGGTTGGTTACGACCGTTTGTTACTATTAAAAATTCAACGCATATTAAGGTAGTATATGGAAAAGTTAATTGAAGAATTTTCGTTAGGACTGTTTTTTTGGCAATCGCTCTTGTTTATAGGGCTGGTGTTGCTACTTCGTAAATTTGCTTGGAAGCCTATTCTTGATACGGTAAACGATCGGGAAGAAGGCATCAAAAACGCTTTGGCCGCTGCAGAAGAAGCAAAAAAAGAAATGCAGAACGTAACTGCGGATAGTGAGAAGCTTTTAAAAGAAGCCCGTGCCGAGCGTGAGGCCATGTTGAAGGAAGCAAGGGAAATCAAAGAAAAGATGATCGCGGATTCAAAGGAGCAGGCAAAACTAGAAGGGGATAAAATGTTGAAGCAGGCGCAAGCGGCTATTGAAAGCGAGAAAAAAGCGGCTGTTGCCGATATCAAGAGTCAGGTAGCTAATCTGTCGGTCGATATTGCCGAAAAAGTAATCAAAGAACAACTCTCCAATAAGGACAAGCAACTAAAGTTGGTTGAAGACATGTTGGGAGATATTAAATTGAACTAGTAACCAGTCAATAAGATGAGCGATTCAAGAGCCGCCATACGGTATGCAAAAGCAATCTTAGACCTAGCAGTAGATAACAAAGCTACTGATGCGGTTGAGAAAGATATGCGTTCAATAGTAGCGACCATTGCTGAGAACAACGATTTGAAGGCCATGCTTTCAAGTCCGGTGATCAAATCGGAAATCAAAAAAAATACCTTGACCCAAATTTTCAAGGGGAGCAATACCATTTCTGAAGGTTTGATTACCATATTGGTAGACAACAAGCGTGTTGATCTGTTGAACCAAGTTGCGGAGAAGTTCATCATCCTTAACGAAGATTTAAAAGGAAAAGGAATTGCTTATGTAACCACGGCAGTGCCATTGACCGCTGCTTTGGAGAAGAAAATACTGAAGCAGGTAACTGAACTTACCGGAAATAATGTGACGATCGAAAATAAAATCGATGAAAGCATCGTAGGAGGTTTTGTGTTGCGTGTAGGCGATTTACAGTACGATGCCAGCATCGCGAACAAGTTGAGCAATTTAAAAAGAGAATTTACGAATAGTCTATAAAATTAAATGTAGACGAAAGGCCTAAAAAGGCATTTTGTCTTAAGTCTTATATCTAGAACATATGGCAGGAGTAAAAGCCGCTGAAGTATCAGCAATTTTAAAGCAACAATTATCAGGATTCGAAGCCACCGCCAGCTTGGACGAGGTGGGAACTGTTTTACAAGTGGGGGATGGTATTGCCCGTGTGTACGGACTTTCAAACGCACAATATGGCGAATTGGTCGAGTTCGAAGGAGGACTCGAAGGAATCGTTTTGAACTTGGAAGAGGATAATGTTGGTGTGGTACTTTTAGGTCCCTCGAAAGAAATTAGAGAAGGCGCTACGGTTAAGCGTACCCAACGAATCGCTTCGATCAATGTAGGAGAAGGCATTGTTGGGCGAGTCGTAAATACCTTGGGAGCACCCATTGATGGGAAAGGGCCAATTGCAGGAGATACGTATGAAATGCCTTTGGAACGCAAAGCGCCCGGGGTAATCTTTCGTGAGCCGGTAACTGAACCGATGCAGTCAGGTATCAAAGCGATCGATGCGATGATTCCGGTAGGTAGAGGACAACGAGAATTGGTAATTGGTGACCGTCAAACCGGAAAAACAACGGTTTGTATCGATACCATTCTAAACCAAAAAGAATTTTATGATGCTGGTGAACCAGTATATTGTATCTACGTAGCCGTT
Organism: uncultured Flavobacteriaceae bacterium; assembly: GCA_947500385.1. Taxonomy (GTDB): domain Bacteria; phylum Bacteroidota; class Bacteroidia; order Flavobacteriales; family Flavobacteriaceae; genus Pelagihabitans. The sequence continues at coordinate 47,906 of CANMSA010000002.1, forward strand.
GGGCAAAAAGCATCTACAGTGGCCGCTATTGCTCAGACCTTGGAAGACAAAGGGGCATTGGCCTATACTACCATTGTAGCGGCAAACGCATCCGATCCTGCGCCTATGCAGGTATACGCACCCATGGCCGGCGCTTCTATCGGGGAGTATTTCCGCGATACGGGAAGACCCGCTTTGATTATTTATGATGATTTATCAAAACAAGCGGTAGCCTATCGTGAGGTATCGTTGCTGTTAAGAAGACCTCCGGGACGTGAAGCATACCCTGGGGATGTTTTCTACCTACACTCAAGATTGTTGGAACGTGCGGCAAAAGTGATCAATGATGATGCTATTGCCAAGAATATGAACGATTTGCCAGAATCTTTGAAACCCATGGTAAAAGGGGGTGGGTCCTTGACTGCCTTACCGATTATCGAAACCCAGGCGGGCGATGTATCGGCCTATATTCCTACCAACGTAATTTCGATTACCGATGGTCAAATATTCTTAGAGCAAGATTTGTTCAACCAAGGGGTGCGCCCCGCGATCAACGTGGGTATTTCGGTATCGAGGGTTGGGGGTAACGCCCAGATCAAATCCATGAAAAAAGTAGCAGGTACCTTGAAACTGGATCAAGCGCAGTTCCGTGAATTGGAAGCATTCGCCAAGTTCGGTTCAGATTTGGATGCCGCTACTTTGAATGTAATCGAAAAAGGACGTCGCAATGTTGAGATTCTTAAGCAGGCTCAGAACGATCCGTTTACGGTAGAGGATCAGGTTGCCATTATCTATGCAGGTTCTAAAAACTTGTTACGCGATGTACCTGTTGAGAAGGTAAAGGAATTTGAACGGGACTATATCGAGTTCTTGAATGCCAAGCATAGAGATGTGTTGGATACATTGAAATCCGGTAAATTAACCGATGAGGTCATTGATACCTTAACTGTTGTTGCGAAAGATTTATCTGGAAAGTACAGAGGATAGTAATAAGTACAAAGTACAAAGTATCTAGTACAAAGTGGTCCAACCTACTTTGTACTAGATACTAAATACTAGAAAAAATGGCCAATTTAAAGGAAATACGAAACAGGATTGCATCGGTGTCATCGACCATGCAGATTACCAGTGCTATGAAGATGGTATCTGCTGCCAAGTTAAAAAAAGCACAGGATGCCATTACAGCTATGCGCCCTTATGCCGACAAGCTTACCGAATTGCTTCAAAGTTTAAGCGCTAGTTTGGATGCCGATTCTGGAAGTACCTTTTCTGATAATCGTGTTGTAAACAAAGTGTTGGTGGTTGCCATCACCTCGAATAGAGGGCTTTGTGGCGCTTTCAATTCCAATATCATAAAGCAGAGCATGCATCTTGTAGAGGAGACATATGCAGGCAAGCAGGTAGATTTCATGGCCATTGGGAAAAAGGCAAATGATATTCTAGGAAAAAACCATACAGTAATCGCCAACCACAGCGGGGTTTATGATGAGTTGACCTTTGAGAATGTCGCCATGATCGCCGAGGATTTGATGGAGCGTTTTGTATCGGGGGAGTATGATCGTATTGATATTGTTTACAATAAGTTCAAAAATGCGGCTACCCAAATCATTATGACCGAGCAGTTTTTACCGATTGTACCCGTTGAAGGTGCAGAAGGTTCTGGCGGTGACTACATTTTTGAGCCATCGAAGATAGAAATCGTGGAGCAGTTGATTCCAAAGTCATTAAAAACACAATTGTACAAGGGGATCAGGGATTCCTTTGCGAGCGAGCATGGTGCCCGTATGACGGCCATGCATAAAGCAACCGATAATGCCACTGAACTGCGCGACCAGTTGAAGTTAACTTATAACAAGGCAAGACAAGCCGCGATTACCAATGAAATCCTCGAAATTGTAGGGGGTGCAGAGGCTTTGAATAACTAGGAAGATTATAAGAAATACTAATTTCTTTATAAATGAAGTAGAACCCTGATCATGAACATCAGGGTTTTTTTATTGACCTTTTGAAAAGCGCTCGTTTTACCAACAGCTTCAATGTGGTAATTCGTTTTTTTAAACGATTTTTGCGGGTATATGCAAAACAAGAAAACCGCCTTACTGTTCATTTTTATTACCATTCTGGTAGATGTTATCGGTATCGGCATTATCATTCCCATCATCCCGGATTTGATTATGGAGTTGACGGGCGAAGGAACGCACATGGCCGTTATTTATGGGATGTGGCTAACCACCGCCTTTGCCGGTATGCAATTTCTGTTTTCTCCGGTGCTAGGGGAAATTTCCGATAATTATGGGAGAAAGCCTATTTTGTTAATGGCCTTGTTGGGCCTCAGTATTGACTATTTGATCCATGCTTGGGCCCCCACGCTCGCTTGGTTGTTTCTAGGAAGATTCCTTGCAGGGATCACAGGAGCTAGTTTTACGGTCGCTTCGGCCTATATAGCGGATATTAGTACCCATGAAGAGAAAGCCAAGAATTTCGGCCTTATAGGGGCTGCCTTTGGGTTGGGTTTTATCATTGGTCCGGGTATAGGAGGCTTTTTTGGCGAAATAGACATTCGCCTGCCTTTTTACATCGCGGCAGGACTCACGTTCTTGAATTTTCTTTTTGGATACTTCTTTGTACCAGAATCATTACCGAAAGAAAATAGACGGCCTATTAATGTCCTAAAAATGATTCCTGGAGTTTCCTTGGTCAGTCTTCGAAACTATAAAGGCGTGCTATTGCTCATTTTTGCCTTCTTTTTGGCAAACTTGGCAGGGCAAGCATTACCCTCGACTTGGTCTTACTATGGTATTGAACGGTACGATTGGAGCCCCAGGGATATTGGGATTTCCTTAATGGTCGTCGGCCTATTGGTGGCCATTGCCCAAGGGTTTTTGGTAGGGGTGGCCGTAAAAAAGTTTGGAAAACGACGCGTAGTCATTTTTGGTTTTTTGATGTGGACAATAGGAATGTTCCTATTCTCCTTGGCAAAGGAACCTTGGATGTTGTATGCCTTTTTGATCCCCTATGCGTTGGGCGGAATCGCCGGCCCTACGGTACAAGGCATTATTTCAAACCAAGTATCTGAAAAAGAGCAGGGAAATCTACAGGGCGCTATTACCGGCCTGGTCAGTGTTACGGCAATTTTAGGGCAATTATTGTTTTCGCCCGTCTTTTACTTTTTTATTCGCCCTGAAGGAGGTATCTATTTTCCGGGAGCTCCGTACGCTGTGGCAGCTATTTTACTATTAGTGGCGTTTCTTTTTGCGACCTGGGCAATGAAGCGAATGGCAATAGCCGATTAGCTAGCATGTTTTCAGTCAAGTTATGTTCGTCTTTTTTTCCACTTGACACTTCTAACTTTTTAAACTAGCAACTAGGGGGTTCTTCTTTTGAAAGCGCTTTTTTTACAGTGTTTAGGTTAAACATCGTATATGATGTAACATTTTCTGATAAAAGTATCTAAAGGGAAAACCATAAAAATTTATATCATGTATACCCTTCAAAAAATAGGCATTCTTTTGTTTTTGGTCACTACGTTTTCAGTACGGGCACAATCATCCGCTTTCGAGGTAACGGTGAAAGGAAAAGGCGATCCGGTACTCTTGTTTCCCGGGTTTACCTGTACCGGCGCCGTATGGGACGATACGGTTTCCGAGTTGTCAAAAGAATTTGAATGCCATGTTTTTACATTTGCGGGGTTTGGGGACGGTACCCCCTATTGAAAAACCCTGGCTTCCAAAAATAAAAAAGGAAATAGAGACCTATGTTGCCTCTGAAAAACTTAAGAACCCTATTGTTATTGGGCATAGCTTGGGAGGAACGCTTGCGCTTTGGTTGGCAACCGAAGAGGGTCATCCTTATTCGAAGTTGATTTTGGTCGATGCCTTGGCGGCGACGGGCGCCTTGATGATACCAAATTACAAGAGTGAGGACATTGCCTATGACACCCCCTACAATAATCAACAATTGCAAATGTCAAAAGAGGCCTTTGAAAAAATGGCGGATCAAATGGCTATGGGAATGAGTTTGAACAAAGAAAAGCGAGGACAAATAAAAGAGTGGATGTTGCAGGCAGATCGCGAAACTTTTGTCTACGGTTTTACAGACCTTTTAAAGTTAGATTTAAGGGAGAGTATTGCCGAGATTTCGATTCCGGTTACTATTTTGGCGGCAAGTCATCCGTATGGGGAGACCATGGCCCGCAAAACGTTTTCCGAACAATTCAAAAACTTAAAGGAATATGAGATTGAATTTGCGACCGATGCGGCCCATTTTGTCATGTACGACCGCCCTATTTGGTTCTTGGAAAAAGTAAAGAAAAGCCTTTCGAATTAAATGAGACCCTATCAGGAGCAATTTGAAAAATTATACCAAGTCCACTATCCAAAGGTGATGCGCCTCTGTATGGGGTATGTAAAAGGGGATGCCGATTTGGCGAAAGATTTGGTGCAGGAAGTGTTTATCAAGGTCTGGAAAAATCTAGAGATGTTCCGAAACGAGTCCGCCATTGGTACATGGATTTATAGAATTACCGTAAACACCTGTTTGGTACAATTGAGAAATAAGCGTATCGGCCTGGATACTGCTTCAATGGATCAGATTGGCGAATCGGAACCGGTGGAGGCCTATGACTATCAACAGCACCTAAGGCAGTTATATAGCTGTATCGATTCACTGGATCCCACGGCCAAAGGAATCATTCTACTAGAACTAGAAGGGGTGCCGCAAAAGGAAATCGCTGCTGTTATGGGTCTGTCACACGAAGCGGTACGGGTGCGAATTCATAGAATTAAAAACAAGTTAACTAAATGTGTGCAAGATGAACTTTGAAGATTTAAAATCCCAATGGAAAAAACAACCGAAAGCAGAGGCGCCAGAGAATGGTGCAAAATCCATTGCAAAAAAGATAAACACGATGCGTAAAAAACAGCTCATCACAAACATGGTATTGGGTGCAACGCTACTAATACTAATTGGCTTCTTTTTCTATATAATGGCCTATCGCGACCAAACCGTTCTTTGGGGATTGGTTACCATGATGGGCGCACTTTTGGGTCGAATTGTGATTGAGATATACAGTGTGCGAAGATTGGGAAAATTAAACATTGGGTTGGACGCCAGGCAATTTAAGAACCGTATGACGGCCTATTATCAGAAAAGAAAGGGCATACATTATATTCTTACCCCATTGATCCTGTTAGCATATTGTGGGGGCTTCGTGCGCTTGCTTCCCGCTTTTAAAGCCCATCTGTCGGGAGGCTTTTACACCTATATTGTAGTTTCTTCTGTGGTATTGATCGTGTTTTTTAGCATCTTCATAGGATATCATGTTCGCAAAGAGCTCGCCATCCTAAAAACCTTGAAGGAAACATAAAGGGCCGCATATACCATTGGTTTTTAAATTGTTCGAGCGTAGGAAAGTGTCGGTTTCACAAAGAGGTTCTATTTTGAGTAAGAGCAAAACTGAAAGCGCTTCCTTTGTTTCACGCGTTTAAATAGGTACTTTTAAGGCCTAATTAGCACGCGATTGAATCTACTTAAAAAACTTTTTAAGCAAACGGCCATCTATGGTCTGGCAACGGTGCTACCTCGAATGCTGTCGTTTATTTTAGTGCCCATTTACACGGCTGTGATGGCTCCTGGCGCGTATGGTGTAGTCACCAAAATTTTTGCATGGTTCGCCATTTTCAATGTGGTACTTGCCTACGGAATGGAAACAGGTTTCTTTCGTTTTTATAGCAAGGAGGGCGACAAGGATACTGTCGTATCTACTTCCCTCATTTCAATATTGGGCAGTACCGCCCTGTTTGTGGTGGGTGCACTTCTGTTCCAAGGGAGCATCGCCAAGCTGTGGAATATTGATGATTCGTACATTACGTATGTAATCTTTATTATTGCGTTGGATGCTTTGGTGTTGATTCCGTTCGCTTGGTTAAGGGCCAATGAGAAGCCAATGAAGTACGCAATTGTTAAAATTTCGAATGTTGCCATAAATTTGGGGTTGAACATTTTCTTTTTGATCGGGCTTCCGGAGATTGTAAGTGCCAATCCCGATAGTATTTTTAGCACATTGTACAAGGCTAATTTTCAAATTGCCTACATATTTATTGCCAACCTTATTGCCAGTGGCATTACACTTTTACTAATGTTGCCCGTGTATTTAAGGAGTCGGTATGTATTTAATTTAGGACTATGGAAACGAATGCTCAAGTATGCGACTCCGGTGCTCATTGCAGGAATCGCCTATACGATCAACGAAGTTTTCGATAGGATTTTATTGGGAGAGTTACTTCCAGGGGATATCGCCGATACTGAGATAGGAAAATATTCGGCCTGCTATAAACTGGCGTTGTTTATGACCCTTTTTGCAACCGCCTTTCGCATGGGCATAGAGCCCTTCTTTTTTAGCCATGCAGGAACCGAAAACCCGCAAAAAGCGTATGCGCAAATTACCAACTACTTTGTTATCTTAGGGAGTGTAATTTTACTGGCGGTCGTGGTGTTTGCAGATGTGTTAAAAGTACTTTTCGTGCGGGACGAGGCCTATTGGGATGCCATGAACATCGTGCCATTGATCGTACTGGCTAGTTTCTTTTTGGGCATCTACCATAATCTTTCGGTTTGGTATAAGGTCACTGATAAAACCCGATATGGGGCATTTATATCAGTGTTTGGAGCAATAATAACGATTGGTATAAACTTAGCGTTTATTCCGACCTTGGGATACGTTGCCTCGGCAGTGGCCACTGTAGCGGCTTATGGTAGTATGATGCTGTTATCCTACTATTTGGGCAAGTCGCGCTATCCGATTCCCTACAACTTGCGAAAGATTGTTTTTTATCTATCGATCTCTATTATTTTTTCAACGCTCTCCTTTTATATATTTAACAGAAACTTGGTCGTGGGCATGTTGCTGCTGTCGCTGTTTTTAGGGTTGGTATACAAAATGGAGCATGATAAATTACGCCTGATTTTTAAAGGCGCACAACCTATTGAAAACAAAAAAGAATAACACCAGAAACCCTATGAATATCCGAATAATCAATAAATCAAATCACCCAATACCTCATTATGAAACAGGAGCTTCCGCCGGAATGGACCTACGAGCCAATATTTCGCAATCGGTAACGTTAGAACCTTTAGGACGAACCATCATCAAAACGGGCTTGTTTATAGAGCTTCCTGTGGGTTTTGAAGCCCAAGTGAGACCCAGAAGCGGATTGGCGGCTAAAAAAGGGGTCACGGTACTTAATGCGCCCGGGACCATAGATGCTGACTATAGAGGGGAAATTGGTGTGATTCTTGTGAACCTATCAAACGAACCCTTTGTAATCGAAAACGGGGAACGAATCGCCCAGTTGGTGATTGCCAAACACGAGCGCGCCGAATGGATTACGGTTGATGAGCTGTCCGAAACCGCAAGAGGAACCGGTGGCTTTGGTAGCACCGGACGAAAGTAGGGGGTTCGCATGAGGAACTGAGAATTACAGAAATGAAAAGAATATTTTCAAAAACACTTTTTTTTGCGGGACTCCTTTGGGCTCCTTTAAACGGCTATGCCCAAGAAGAAGACCAGGAAATTATAGTGGAGCAAAGTGCCGAGGTGTTTTTAGACGAGTACTCCGACGCTTTTCAAGAAAACTTTTTTGAAGCGTTGAAACAGAAAGGAATTGAGAACTATGACAAGGCCATTAACTTGTTTTTGGCCTGTAAGCAGATAGATGCCGAGAATAAGGTAGTGGACCACGAATTGGCGAAAGTGTATATGCAAGACAAACAATACGTCATTGCCGAAGAGTATGCCATTACCGCTTTGCAATCGGCCCCTGAAAATCTTTGGTATCTAGACACGGCGGTGGCAATTTCCCAAAAACAGGGAGCGTCCTTAGAAAATCTTCAAGATCAAATTCCCTATTCCAATACAAAATTAAAAGAGAATTTGGCATTGATCTATTACCAAAGGGCCAACTATGCCAATGCCTTGAAAGTACTCAAAGAAGTGAAGAAAACAACCTTTTCCGAAGAATTGTCGGCGAAGATCAACGACTCGATCGAAAAACAAAAGACCACGACCCAGACCGTTAGTTTTTCGGCGAACACCAATAGTTCGGGAAGTAATGATATTTCCCAATATAAGGTGCGGCTTAAAGGGTTGATAACGGCCAATAACATTGCATTTTTACTACAATTGTCCGAGGAGGCATTGGAAACCTACCCCTCCCAGCCGTACTTCTACTACGCCAACGGGTATGCCTTGAACAAAAAGGCAAAACATAGGGATGCCATTGAAGTATTGGAAGCGGCTTTGGATTACATGATCGGGGATGTTTCCCTGGCGAACAAGATTTATAATGAACTGGCGGACGCATATACCGCACTACATAATACTGTAAAGGCAAATATGTATCTTCGTAAGGTAAAACCAGGTTTTTAAGGGGATGAGGAGATGTTTTAAACAAGCAAGGAGGGTTTTGTCCATAAGTGTGTTCGTGTTACTGATGGGTGCCTGTAAGTCTACGAAAGTTGCTTCCGATGGAAAGGTCGATAGTAAATTGACCGCTAAAACGATAATTAAGCAGCACTACCAGAATCAATTACAGTTCAAAACGGTAAATGGCAAACTCAAAATCGATTTTTCCGACGGGGAATCTTCCCAAGGAATTCCATTGACCCTTCGAATGGAGAAGGACAAGGTTATTTGGATCAGCGCCCCTTTGGGAATGGTAAAGGCCTATATTACACCAGGAAGAGTATCTTTTTACAACAAACTGCAGAACGAGTATTTCGATGGTGATTTTAGCTATTTAAGTAATATTCTGGGAACCGAATTGGATTTTGAACAAGTGCAGAACTTGCTATTGGGACAGGCGCTTTTAGATCTAACAGCGGCAAAGTACAACAGTGATATTGCAGGGGATAATTACCAATTGAAACCTAAAAAAGCTGCGGAACTGTTCAAAATACTTTTTCAAATAGAGCCGAAAAACTTTAAAATTGCGAGCCAACAACTGTCGCAACCACTCAAAAAAAGGCTTCTACAGATCAACTATAAAAATTACCAGCAAATAGATAAGTGGATACTTCCCAATGAGATTGCCATCGCTGCGATAGATGGTGATTTGCGCAATACCATCGATATAGAATACCGAAATATGGAGTTCGATAGAGAACTCCGTTTTCCGTATAAAATTCCCAAAGGCTTTAAAGAGATCGTTTTGAAAAAGAATGACTTGTAAACCTATATATACATGCTATTGTATCCTGATGCTGACCTTGTTTTTGGGTGGAGCATTACACGCACAGACCAACGAGCAGAAATCCTTAGAGGCGAAACGCACACGGCTCCAAAAAGAAATCAACGATATCAACCGATTGCTTTTTGCCGAAAAAAAGCAGCGGGGTACCGTTTTGGATCAGATTGAAGCGCTCGATAAGCGTATCAATGTGCGGCAAGAACTCATTAAGGTAACCAATCAACAAGCGAATCTTTTAAACCGCAAAATAAACACGAACGTTCGTAACATTTCAAAGTTAAAAAACGATCTGACCGCTCTAAAGGACGATTACGCCAAAATCATACGTAAATCTTACCAAAACCGTTCACAGCAAGGTCGGTTAATGTTTCTGCTCTCATCCGATAATTTTTTTCAGGCATTTAAGCGGTTGCAGTACATGAAACAGTATACCGACTATCGAAAGGAGCAGGGAAAACAGATTGTAAAAAAAACCGAGGAACTTACAAGTTTGAACGCTGCCCTTATTGATCAACGAAAAGAAAAAGAAGTACTGATCGCTCAAAATAAGAAAGCGAAGGCGCAGATGATGCGCGAAATGAAATCCCAGAAAGAACTGCTGGGCGCTATCCGAAAAAATGAAAGTAAGTATGCAGCGGCTGTACAAAAGAAGAAAAAAGAAGCTCGGAAAATAGATCAGCAGATCGATCGCCTTATTCGAACAGCGATCGTAGCATCAAACAAAAAGGCTAGTGGCAAAGCAAAGGCCTCCAATAAGTTTCTGCTCACCCCAGAGGCGACCATTATAGCGAACAATTTTTCGGCAAATAAAGGACGGCTTATATGGCCGGTAGAAAAAGGAATTAAAAGCCAAGGGTTTGGCGTCTATAAAGATGCCGTGTACCCTGGGATAAAGCACGAAAGTAACGGCGTGATCATCGCAACGGACGAAGGTGCTGTGGCAAGGGCCATTTTTAAAGGGGAAGTCATTGCGATTCTATCCGTTCCCGGAGGTAACAAAGGAGTGCAGATCAAGCATGGGAACTATATTAGCACCTATTACAACCTTTCGGAACTGTACGTGGCCAAAGGGGATGAAGTAAATGCAAAAACGGAGCTGGGCAAGGTCTATACCAATCGCTCGAACGGTCAAACACGCCTCAAGTTCTACTTGTATGAGGATACCCAAAAGCTAAACCCGGAGGAATGGGTTTATCAGCTATAGCAGCACAACAAAAACGATTGCAACACCGCTCTATTGTTGCTTAAATTATAGTTTAATCAATGAATGCGATTACAGATATCAAGGGAAGCTTTTTGCTACGAAATGGTGTGTCAATGCCCTATTTAGGGTTGGGAACCTATCAATCGGAAAACGATGAAGAAGTAGTGAATGCCGTCAAATATGCTTTGGAGGTAGGGTATCGGCATATAGATACCGCCTCCTTTTACGAAAATGAAGAAGGTGTGGGCAAAGGGATCAAAGAATCTGATGTACCCCGCAAGGATGTTTTTTTGGTTAGCAAGGTTCAAAATGCCCACCAAGGATATGAACGCACGCTGCGGGCATTTGAAGAAAGCATGGCCTTGTTCGGGATGGATTATTTGGATCTTTATTTAATTCATTGGCCTATTGCCGGGAAGTACAAAGAAACGTGGCGTGCAATTGAAAAGCTGTATAAGGAAAAACGTATACGGGCCATTGGGGTCAGTAATTTTATGCAACACCATCTGGAAGACCTAATGGAGGATTGTGAGATTGTACCCATGGTAAATCAAATGGAGTTCCATCCTTATGTGGTACAGCAAGACTTGCTCGATTTTTGTAGAGAAAATACCATTCAGTATGAAGCTTGGTCCCCGTTTATGCAGGGGAAGATTTTCGGGATTCCAGAAATGATGGAGTTGGCCAAAAAGTACGATAGATCAATCGCTCAGGTCACGCTTCGTTGGAATCTTCAAAAAGGGGTGGTGACCATTCCCAAGTCGGCAAAAAAAGAACGGATTACAGCAAATGCGGCTATTTTTGATTTTAAACTCTCAAAGGCCGATATGACCTTTCTAGACGGGCTTGACCGAGGAGAACGAATAGGCCCGAACCCAAATGATTTTTAAAAATAGTTCTATGTTTTACAAACGATTGATTTTAGGGGCAGTATTGGGAGGTTTGGCACTTTCTTCATGTGTGTTTGATTATGAGGACAACCAACGTATTCTGATCACGGGACAAGTGCGGAACAGTGAGGGAATTGGTTTAGAAAATATACCGGTGATTATAAGAACAAACAATGGTGGGCTTTTTAGGAGCTCGGGTGGTTTTGGACGTGAAAAAATCGAAACACAGGAAGATGGAACGTTCCGTTTGGTTGTATTGAAACCCAAGTCTTTCGAGGAGGTTTCTATTAGGTACAACGATTTGGCCGAACAGAATTCGAACCCCAGGTTTAGGGATGCTTTCGTTCTAATTGAAGCTACAGATATCATAAACAACGATTTAAAACTGACCCCGGTAACCCTTGAGGAGGTAGACGCTGCCGGCAAATCAAATAGGTAAGGAAAACCATATATGAGATTTTATAAGGATTGTTTGTGTGTACTGATAAGGTGATTGATTCCTAGAAAAGCGAATGGTATGAAAATTAGAGTAGGTATCTTTTTGGTTTGTTTGGGCATCTTGGGTGCAAATGAAGTGTATTCTCAGGACGGAATAAAAAATACATCTGGAAAAAAAGTACACATTGAACTTCGCCCCGGATTGAATATTCCAACTGCGCTCGGAGATAATTTTCTTTCGGAGGCCTATTCGAGCAAATTGGGATTTGTACTCGATAGTAGAGCGTATATACAACGAGAACGCTTTTACCTTGGGCTACAATTTCAGTACTTTGAAGCTGATGTGGAGAAGGTGAACCTTGTTGGAAATTTTGATGAGACCGATGTTATTCATATTGGTGTTACAGGGGGCGTTCCATTACTATCTCCCGGAAAAAAGGTTGGCTTGGACGTAGGTTTGGGCCTTGGATATGTACTTTATGAAAACGAAGTAGACGGTATTCGGTTTCATGACGATGGTTTTTCGGCCCATGTGAATCTTAGTGCTGACTATCGATTCAATTCCTTCCTTGGAATGCATGCAGGCTTTCAATACACTAGAGATTTTCTATCGGTACAAACTGCACCGGAACTGGACTCCTTTTTTAACAACGCTTCTGTATTGAATATTTTCTTCGGGGTTATTTTTTATATCGAAAGGTAGAAGTACCCAATACTTTTTTGGGTTATTCCATAAAAAGCGCTCGGAGTTCGGTGGCATCGCTCGGTTGCATTTTTCCCGCGAGGACCAAGCTTAGTTGTTTTCTTCGTAGGGCCGCAGCAAAGCGGTCTTTTTCCAAATCGGTTTCGGGCTCCAAGGGAGGTACCTTGGTCGGTCTTCCCGTTGCATCCAATGCTACAAAAGTGTAAATACCTTCGTTCGCTTTGGAGCGTTTTCCGGTAAAACGATCTTCGATCCAAACATCGATGAAGACCTCCATAGAGCTTGAAAAAGCGCGGGAAACGGCCGCATCTACCGTAACTACACTGCCCAAAGGAACCGCTTGTGTAAAGGCAACATGATTTACCGAAGCGGTGACCGTGATTCCTCCGCTGTGCCTCCCTGCCGCGATACTGGCGGCACGGTCCATTCGTGCCAATAGTTCGCCACCAAATAAGTTTTCAAGAATATTGGTCTCGCCAGGGAGAACGATATCGGTCATAATCGTTCTGGAATCTTTGGGAGTTTTCGCCTGCATAGTCTAAATTTTGCGGCAAAGATATGGCTTAAAAAAATGAGGATAAAGAAGAAGTGAAGCTTATTCAACTGATTTTAACCAAGCATCGGGTGATTGTGTTCGCTTGATTTTTCGCAATGCGGTCAATGCAGTCTCCGCATCGGTAAAACTATCATAGGTTACCATATGCAGCCCAAAAGGATTTGTGCCTATATATGATGGGTTGAAACCACTCTTTTTAAGCTGTTGAATCTTGCGTTCGGCATTTTTCTTAAAACGAAATGCTCCGGCAACTACATGATGTATTTTTTTGGCACTGTCAAAAGCCCGCTCCTTACTGGTAGCTTCCAAACGTAATGTGGGTAATTCTAATGGTGCGGCATCAAAAAAAGTTGCCTCCTGTATTTGCTTTGAAACCTGTTGCTCGGCTGCCGAACGTACTATTTGTTGTTGGTATAGCCCTTGCCGATAAGCGCGATAGGCCGTAGCTCCCGTAGCCAGGGTCAAAAGAAAGATGGCAGCATACTTTAAATAAGGTCGAAAAGCAGTTTGAGCTCTTTTTTCTGGAGTAATGGTAAAGGGAATCTTTTCTTCCATTGAAACCACTTCCTCCTTTAAAACCTCACGGGTAATGGGGGCGGAAACAAATGCGGACAATCCAAAAGAAGTGGTAAGGTAGTTCTCTTGCTCAGAAGGCTGAAATTGTATTTTCCCTTCTTTGTTCAGCCATAATTCCCCGATTGCTTCCAGGAGTAAACGTTCCCCTTGCTTTAGTTGTTTTTGCCATACGGCTACCTGTTCTCCTACTTGGGCCAACATCGTCTCGTAATCTGTTTTCTCAGCTTCTGCTATGTACGATACCAAAAGACCATCATTGCTGGTCAACTGTGCGTTAAAAGAGAGCGTTTTACTTGGAGGATAAAGGGTATTGGAAGCCTTGTGCACCACAGCAGACTTTTTCTGTGTCAGGAATGCACCAAAGCTTGGCACAACTACACAGTTGTACCGATATAATAATTCTTTCAGATAGTGTTCTACTCCCATCGCCACAAATATGTGAAAAATCGGAGCGCTAAAAACCCCTTGGCTTTACTTTTTATTAACATTATAATTTATGTATTTTGTGGATAACTTAGGACTTCTTTTAAATGACTATAAATGAATTGGTTGCGGTTTTAAGACTGCAGTGCATCCCAAATATTGGAGATGTAACCGCTAAAAAATTGATTGCACACTGTGGTAGTCCAACAGCTGTTTTTGCCGACAAAAGAAAGCAACTTGAAAAGATTGATGGGATAGGAACGATAACCTTACGGGGTTTACAGGATGCCAAATATCATAAAATGGCCGAGGCGGAAGCGAAATACGTACAGGATAATGGAATCGCTTTAAGCTATTATTTGGATGAAGCATACCCAGAATACCTGAAGCATTGCGTTGATGGTCCGTTATTGTTATTTAAAAGAGGGAATATTGATTTAAATGGGCGAAAGATCATCAGCATAGTAGGCACACGAAAGGTGACGAGCTATGGCATTGCGCTTTGTGAGCGCCTCATTTCCGATTTGGTGCCTTTAGATCCTATTATTGTGAGCGGGTATGCCTATGGAGTAGATATCTGTGTGCAAAAAGCCGCTATTAAGCATGGTTTACAAACCATAGGTTGTTTGGCGCATGGCCTCAACCAAACCTACCCAAAGGCACATTCAAAGTTTAATACGGCGGTAGAGGCAAACGGAGGTTTTTTAACCGAGTTTTGGAGTACCAGTACGCCTGAACGAGAGCATTTTTTAAAACGAAACCGAATAATTGCCGGGATGGCAGAGGCCACGGTAGTTATTGAGTCGGCGGAAAAAGGAGGCAGTTTGGTCACGGCCGATATCGCCAACAGTTATAGCCGGGAGGTTTTTGCTTTTCCAGGCAGAGCACAAGATACATATAGCATTGGATGCAACAACCTGATCAAACAACAGAAAGCCCATATGATCACGCAAGCTGCCGACCTGGTGTTCATGCTAGGGTGGGAGTTGGACACAACAGCTGAAAAAGGGATTCAAAAACAACTGTTCGTTTCGTTGGAGAAGACCGAAAAGACCATTTACGACTATTTACATACACAAGGAAAACAACAGCTTGATAGCATTGCTTTGGAATGTAAAATTCCTATTTTCAAGGTTTCTTCTACCCTGCTTAATATGGAAATGAAAGGGGTGGTACGACCCTTGCCCGGGAAATTGTTCGAAGCGATATAAAATCCATTTACGTTCATTCCCTCGAAGGAGGGAATCTACTCGAAGGAGGCAATTGAATCCAACCACAACATTTATAATTTACCGACGCATCGGTTTGTTTTCTTTTAGATCATAAGTTGCCCTATTTACGGGAGCTTATCGATAAAACCGGACCTAAAATCGAATGATTTGATTGAAAGTGCCTACCGCAAAAATCATAAAACCGACCCCATGGTCGGTTTTGTGTACGTCAGTATCCTACCTTATTGCGAACTCGGGCGAGTACCTCATCAGCTACTTTTTTAGCTTTTTCGGCGCCAAGGGCCAATGCATCATCGATCTCCTGAAGATGACCCATATAGTAATCGAATTTTTCACGCGCTTCGCCAAATTTTTCAAGAACAACCTCATAGAGGGCCTGTTTGGCATGACCATACCCATAGTTGCCTGCAAGGTAATTGGCGCTCATTTCTTCGATTTGTTCTTGTGAAGCCAAGATTTTGTACAAAGCGAATACATTATCGGTACTTGGATCCTTGGGGTCCTCCATGGGCGTACTATCCGTTTGAATCCCCATGATCTGCTTACGCAGTTTTTTATCCGTTTGAAAAAGGTTGATCAAATTCCCTTTGCTCTTACTCATTTTTGCCCCATCGGTTCCGGGAACATACATGGTAGCTTCTTGTACCTCGGCTTGGGGAACCACGAATGTTTCACCAAACTTGGCATGGAAACGCGCCGCTACATCCCGCGTCATTTCCAAATGTTGAAGTTGGTCTTTTCCCACAGGTACGGTATGCGCATCATATAATAAAATATCCGCCGCCATCAACATTGGGTAGGTAAACAGGCCCGCGTTTACGTCTTCCAAACGATCCGCCTTGTCTTTGAAAGAATGCGCCAAAGTGAGTCGTTGGTAGGGAAAAAAACAACTGAGGTACCAAGAAAGCTCCGTTACCTGAGGAACATCGCTTTGTCTATAAAAAACTGTTTTTTCGATATCGAGGCCAAAAGCCAACCATGTGGCCGCCGTAGCATAGGTGTTTTGGCGCAATTCTTCCCCATTTTTTATCTGGGTAAGCGAGTGCATATCGGCTATAAAAAGGAAGGAGTCGTTTGTTGGATCCTCGGCCATCTGTACGGCGGGTAGGATAGCCCCTAAGATATTTCCTAAATGTGGTACTCCCGTACTTTGTATCCCTGTTAAAATTCGTGGCATGCGAAGGTATTTATAAGTGGACAAAGGTAAAACAAATCGTAAAAAGCGAAGTGAAATTGCTATTTTTGATTTTATGGGTACCCTTATCAAAAATATTGGGCATACACTTTACCGAATCTGGTTTTATATCTTGGTCGCAGTCCCTATTATATTATTGTTCCCTTTTCTGTTGCTATGCTCCTTATCTGAAAAAACCTATCCGCAATTTTTCTGGATAGCCCGTAACCTTTGGGCAAATTTCATTTTGTACGGTATGGGCTGCTTTCCAGCAGTAACATGGGAGCAACGTATTGAAAAGGGGAAAAGTTATATGTTGGTCGCCAATCATACCAGTATGCTCGACATTATGTTGATGTTGAAAATAAGTAAGAACCCTTTTGTGTTTGTTGGAAAAAAAGAACTTTCCAAAATACCATTGTTCGGATTTTTTTTTAAAAGGGTCTGTATTATGGTCGACCGAGAGGATACGCGAAGCAGAACCGGGGTATACCGCCGTGCCCAGCGTAGATTGAACCAAGGCCTTAGCATTTGCATTTTTCCGGAGGGTGGTGTGCCAGATGAGTCAATTTTACTGGACAGCTTTAAGGACGGCGCTTTTAAAATGGCCATTGCCCATAAAATACCGGTCGTTCCGATGACATTTTATGACGGAAAGAAAAGATTTTCTTTTACTTTTCTAAGTGGGGGGCCGGGAGTATTGCGGGCCAAGGTGCACGCATTTTTTGAAACAGGAATCCTGTCCGAAGAAGATAAAATTACTTTTCGAGAAGAGGTACGAGACGTTATCTTAGACGAACTATCAACTTCTAACGAAGCAAAAATCGCTACCGGGTAAGCTGCTAAAAGTCCCTGTATTGGCTATCTAGGTATTTATTGGCCTCATTTTCGGCAAATTGTGCCGCAGCACTGTCCCAATGCAAGGTTTGATTTGGGAATCGCCCTGCAATAACACCCAATAGTATTGTTTCGGTGAGTCGGGATGCGTATGAAAAGGGAGCGCTGCATTCGGCCTTCCCCAAACAGGCATCAACAAACTGGTGATAGTGTTTTTTACCCTCTGAATCGTAATCCCGTACCGGAGCGCCCAAATTGAAGGCTTCAACATCGATTTCTTGGTAGGCGCCGTCAACGATCAATTGCGGCAATTTCATAAAATGCGGAAGGTACAAACGCCCTTTCTCCCCCATGAACATGGCGCCTTGATCATGCAGTTTTTCCCCATTGGGCAAGGTTAGGTCTTCTCTTTGCTTATCGGCCCCCTCCCCATCGTACCAAACCCATTTCAAGGTATCGGTAGTATACTTGGTTCCCGGAAACTCATAAATCACCGTATTTTGCTCCGGGTATCCAAATCCGTTCGGGTTTCTGCAATGGTTTGTGATGGTCTTAGGAACATCCAACGCGAGAGCGTTGTACGGGGTATCAAAAATATGGACCCCCATATCTCCTAATGTGCCACAACCATAGTCTACTAACTTGCGCCAATTCTGCGGATGGTAAGTACCTTCCTTAAAAGGACGTTCGGCAGAGGTTCCCAACCAAAGGTTCCAGTTCAGGCTTTCAGGAATTGGATCACTTCCTTCGGGCACGGCGCCATCATACCCCCAATTTTTTGGTGACCAGGCTCTCACGGTATGTACTTTCCCAATAATTCCCGATTGAATCAATAGCGTCGCCAACTTATAATCGTAAAACGAATGTACCTGAATACCCATTTGGGTAACGAGTTTTTTTTCCTCGGCCATTTTGCGCATAGCACGGGCCTCGGTAACATGATGGGTCAAAGGCTTTTGACAATAAACCGGTTTGTTCATTTCCATGGCCAGCATTGAGGCCGGGGCATGTGTATGATCCGGAGTGGAGACCACGACTGCGTCTATCTCGCTTCCCATATCGGAGAGCATGGTTCTATAGTCCATGAAACCCTTTGCAGAGGGGTGCAGTGCCATTGCCTTTGCAAGGTTGCCGGCATCTACGTCACATAAGGCGACGACATCAACCATTGTATGTGATGAGATGGCCTTTAAATCTTCACCTCCCATATTACCAACACCAATATGTGCGGTTCGCAAACGCTTTCCCTTGTTGTAAGCCCAAACTCCCGATGGGAGCAAGGCAAAAGTAGATAAGGCAGCAGTACTCTTTAAAAATTCCCGTTTGTTCATAGTTTGGTCGTTTTTCTCGGTAATCGCGTATTATATTTATTTTCCACACTTTACAGGCCGGCCGTGAGGCGCTTGCTACAAAGGCTTGATCTTTATATTTTTAAACCATAAGGGGCTATCATGATCTTGTAGGCCAATGTAACCTGTTTTAAAAGTACCATATTTTGGAAAATCTTTCCATTTTCCGCTGGCTTTTCTTTCTTGCCATGCAGCTGACCAAGGAATAAAGGAGAGTATTTTTTTACCATTCAGCCAATGCTCTACCAAGGCAGGGGTAAATCGTATTCGAGCGCTGTTCCATTCCCCTGCGGGCTTAACAATTTTTTGATGTATATCTGGTACATGCATGGCATAGTCTGCCCCTGTTTTTTGCCATTCCTGTAAAGTAGCATTATTTATTTTCTCCCACTTTAAATCATCTAGTAACTGGTACTCGGGAGCCACTTCGGCAGGCCCGTCAAAACCTTCAGGTAAGTGATAAAAGATACCGCTGTTGCCTCCTTCAGAAATTTTCCATTCCAGGTACAATTCGAAATTTTCAAACTTCTGGGCGGCATAAATAATATCCTTGCCTCCCTTGTGGTCTGCCTCGTTCCTTTTTTCGGTATCAAATGTGAGGGCTCCGTCCTTTATGATCCATTGCGACGGGAGCGAATCGCCGTTATAGGCACGCCAACCGTTTGTACTGGTACCATCAAATAGAATGATCCATTCATTCGAGCTGGTTTTTTGTGGAACCTCTGGCTTGGCAGTATCTTTCTTGGGCGCCTTTTTGCAGGCAAAAAACAGGCACATGGCCAACAATAAACCAATTGGTTTTTTCATCGTAACGTATTGCAGTTGAATCGCTAGAAGGTACTAGCGAGTTACAATGTACTGAAAAATGCTAAATGTTCAAACTAGGGGAACGCACGTAAATACATCCTTGTTACAATGAAAAATGCATGGCTTTTAGAATGTTGGATCGCGCAATTGATCAACGGCTTCGAAGGGATATCCAGAAAAACGCCCTGATGTTACTATCAGGGCGCGAAAGGGGTCATTGCGCTCCACAACGACCAACCTAACCAACATTCGTATATATCTTACACTTCTTTTTTGAAGAGGTGCTATGAAAGTCATTTTTAGAAGCGGAAACTTAAGCCGCTATAAATACCAACTGAAAAGGGCTGAAACGTGCCATCAACATCCGAAAAAGTATTTAGCTGGTATTTAAAAACAGGTTCAATATTCAATTTTACCTTCGGCGAAAAATCATAGTCGAACCCAAGCCCAACATTGGTACTAAAGTTGACGCTGTTTATATTATTTGCCTCCCCCATTTCGAGCGTTTGATTACCTGAGGTAAGGGATACCGAGTTATCGATCAAGAACAACGAACTGACCCCACCAATTAGATTTACTCCGAATTTCTTATCGATCAAGGCATAGTTGAGTTCCAAAGGTATCTCTAGATACTCAAACTGTTGGGACATAGTTCCATCTCGCGTTGCCTGCGGAGCGTTCACATCAAGGGGGGGCTGTAGATCAAAATTGTCGTTAACGCCTTGCGAAGTTGGCCCGGCCTTGCTCTGAACCACAAGACTTCTAGAATTCGCGGCATAGTCGATATTGTCTATCTGACCGGT
Organism: uncultured Flavobacteriaceae bacterium; assembly: GCA_947500385.1. Classification (GTDB taxonomy): domain Bacteria; phylum Bacteroidota; class Bacteroidia; order Flavobacteriales; family Flavobacteriaceae; genus Pelagihabitans. The sequence continues at coordinate 68,122 of CANMSA010000002.1, forward strand.
TGCCGAACCCTGTAAAGAAGAAGAGAATGCGATATCGTCCGTACCATAGCCATAATCTACTTTATGAATTCCTGATCGCACACTTAGCCTGCTATTTAGCTCATAGGCAATGGAAAGGCCATAACTAAGATTGGTCTCTCCCGATTTTGAGTTCTCGACAAAAATTGAATGTACCGGCGAACCTTCCCCAAAAGAACTGTAGAAAACAGGTGCAATACTGGCTCCTGCAGACCAACGGCTGTTGCTATTCTCTGCAACCAATTCTTCTTCCTCTTCCTGTACTTTGATTTCATCGAAAATCGATTTCTTTTTGGTATCGGGAACAGTGTCGTTTACCGCAATGGTATTGGTATCATTATCTTTTAAAGCACCTTTGAGAACCGCATCCACTTCTTCTTTGGTGCCCTGCCCTTTATTGTCGGTATCAAGGGCGTTTTCCGCAATTCCTTCCGTGGTCTTTTCAGAAGGTGATTTTATTGATTCTATGGTATTTAGGTTTTTGGCATCCGTAGCATTCGCAACTGCATTCCCTGACTTTTGGGGTAGCTGTTGTACAGTTCTATCCGATCGTGATTCCGCTCCTTTTTCTTCCGAACCATCTGCATCGGCAACCTTGGTTCGGTTCTTTTGCAGGGCAGGTGCCAGTTTTTTAAAGGAATCGGTTTTCTTATCGACATCTTGAACTCCCTGCTCCCTAACTTCTTTCCCGTTCGCAGTATAGGCCTCGTTTTCAGGGCTGGTGGGGTCAGAGGTTTCCATATTCGAAGGAGTGTCCTCGTTGGTGTCGACAATGCCATTGTTCCCTTCTTCCATTTGCTTCTGGAGAGGAATCTTTGATTCTTGCTTGGAATCTACCTGGTTGGTATCTTGCTCAACGGTGGTAATCGGATTTTGGCTGTTACCGGTCTCGGTTGAAAAAGGATTGATTAGCCAAATTCCGGCTAACAGCACCGCCGCTGCGCCACCAAGCTTCCACCAAAATGGAATCACCTTTCGTGACTTTTCTTTTTTGTTTAACGCTGCTTCGAGGGACTGCCAGACTTTTTCATCTGGCGTCTCATGAAAGTCCTGGAATTTCTCCCGAAACAGTTCGTCTAATTTCTTTTTGGCCATCTTATTAATGGTTTATGCAATTTTTTAAATTTTCTTTTTCAAAATACTATTTTCCAATGCCGACAATCGTACTGTACGTTTTTTAGGCATTAGAAAAAACAAGACCCCAATAATGGCCTTGTCTTTGTTGGCTTCTATTTTTTCCTTCAAAAGCATTCTGGCCCTTGCCAAATTAGATTTAGAGGTGCCGGTCGAGGTGCCCAATTGTTCCCCGATTTCCCTATGGGTGTATCCATCCATCACATACATATTAAAGGTGAGGCGATACTTATTGGGCAACTCTTGAATATAGCTCAGAAGTGTATGCAGATTAATGTCTGCATAACTCGATTCTACCACTACTTCCTCTTCTATATTTTCCGAAACCACATTCAGGTGGTCTTTTTTTCGGTATTTCTGTAAAACCGTATTCACGGTAATTCGTTTCATCCATCCTTCAAAAGAACCTTTGGACCCAAATTGATGGATTTTATCAAAAATGGTCATAAAACTGTCGTGAAGACTATCTTCAGCCTCCGTTTTATTGCGCGAGTACTTTAGGCATATCCCGAACAATACCCCCGAATATTTTCGGTACAATTGTTCTTGTGCCTTCCGATTTCCCTGCTTACAGTCGTCTATGAGCTCTTCTAAACTCAAAATTGTTGGTTAGATTTTGTTGGTTAGTTAATGGGAACTTCAATCTCAAGGTACTGCGCATCTCCATTTTCATCCTCTCCCTGCCAAAAACGGAATAGGTAGTCTTGATTGTGCAGCACTACGAAATTAAAAGTCGCTTCTACTTCTTCCAACTTCTCGTTACATTCTCTATCAGTGATGACCGATCCGACCACTACAACGTTGCGGGTCGTCGTTGCCTCTTCAACCACGTCGAAACCCTCAAAAAAGGTACAGTCGTCGGGTCTGTTATAGGTCACCGTAATTTGGTATTGGCCGTTCAAATCAAACGACTCAGGCACTTCTGCTGCTACCACTTGTAATGCTGCAAAGTGAAAATTGACACCATCATCATTGTCACATGAATTGATACCAACAGCCAGCAGTACGATGCCTATAAGTATAGCAAAACGTTTCATAGGTTTCTTTTTACTGAATTTTAGACGCTTTTACGAGCCACTATCTACCCGAAAAGGAGCCAACCGGTATGCAGTACGATCGAAATGCACCTTCAATTCAATAGAATAGATGATAAAAGCCTTTGATGGTTGCGTAATGGACGCAAAGTTCGTCCAAAACCGCTTTTTTTGGTCGAGCGGTGTTTAAAAAACGAAAATGATACGAAAACCAGTTATTTGAGCGCGTTGATCGCCTCTCTGATTTTTGCATCGAGTTCTTCGAAAAGCTCTGGGTTGTCTAACAAGAGATTTTTAACTCCGTCACGTCCCTGTCCTAATTTGGTGTCACCATAGCTGAACCATGAACCACTTTTTTTAATGATTTCATATTCCACGCCCAGATCAATGATTTCCCCAACTTTGGAAATACCTTCCCCATACATGATGTCAAATTCGGTAGTTCGAAAGGGAGGTGCTACTTTATTCTTGACTACCTTAACCCTTGTCTTATTTCCCTGAACTCCGCCATCGGTATTTTTTATTTGGGTAGATCGGCGAATATCAAGACGAACCGATGCATAGAATTTCAATGCATTTCCACCGGTGGTCGTTTCAGGATTTCCAAACATTACGCCAATCTTCTCTCGAAGTTGATTGATAAAAATGACCGTACAATTTGTTTTACTGATCGAACCGGTCAATTTTCGGAGTGCTTGAGACATCAGCCTTGCATGTAGCCCCATTTTGGAATCACCCATTTCACCTTCGATTTCACTTTTCGGTGTCAAGGCGGCCACAGAATCGACTACTACAATATCAATGGCGCCAGATCGTATGAGATTATCGGCTATTTCGAGCGCTTGTTCTCCATTATCGGGTTGCGAAATAATCAAGTTATCGATATCAACGCCCAATTTTTCGGCATAGAATCGGTCAAAGGCATGTTCGGCATCAATAAATGCTGCGATACCACCATTTTTTTGAGCTTCGGCAATGGCATGCAGGGTAAGCGTAGTTTTACCTGAAGACTCGGGCCCATAGATTTCGATTACCCTACCACGCGGATATCCGCCTACTCCCAAGGCAATATCAAGTCCCAAAGACCCGGAAGGTATCACATCTACCTCTTGGACCACACTATCCCCCATTTTCATGACGGCACCTTTGCCATAGGTCTTGTCCAATTTATCGAGGGTTAGCTTTAAGGCCTTTAATTTTGCTTCTTTTTCCGAACTCATTCTTGTAACTTTTTAGGCTCGCTAAATTAGTGTTTCTTTTTGCATAATTCAAATAATAAGACCAAAGCAACGAATAGAAACGCAACCCTTTTGAAAATGATGCATCTATTCTAAAAAAGTACAAGTTATTGTGCTCTTTACAGGCATGTTTTGCCTGTGTTTTAAAATATTTGGTCATTTTCTTTCGGATTTTCAAAAGTGCTATGAAAAGGAAAATTGAAATGGCCCGCAAAAGGGTTTCGATGTATTTCGAGACCCTTTTTTATTTGTATCTTTGCCATCCTTTTAGATTATTCGATAACTTAAACTATTGGTATAGCATGCAACTGTACAATACCTTAAGTGCGAAGGAACGGGAAGCGCTTATCGAAGCCGCTGGCAAAGAGCGCCTTACCATTTCTTTTTATAACTACGCACATATCGGCAATACGTCGATTTTCAGAAATCACCTTTTTATACATTGGAATGAACTCGAAGTTCTTGGACGTATTTACATTGCCCATGAGGGAATCAACGCCCAATTGTCGGTCCCGGCGGAGAATTTTGAGCGTTTTAAGAAGCATTTGGACAGCATTTCCTTTCTCGAAAATGTGCGTTTGAATGTCGCTATTGAACATGACAATAAATCGTTTTTGAAGCTAAAAGTAAAGGTTCGAAAGAAAATTGTCGCTGACGGATTGAATGATGCTACCTTTGATGTGACCGATAAAGGTATACATGTGGGGGCCGAACAATTCAATACGCTCATTGAAGACCCTGATACCATTCTGGTAGATATGCGAAATCACTACGAAAGTGAAATAGGCCATTTTAAAAATGCCCGTACGCCCGATGTAGATACGTTTCGCGATTCCTTGGATATCATTGAAAAAGACCTTGCGGCACACAAAGAAGACAAAAAGCTGGTCATGTATTGTACGGGAGGGATTCGTTGTGAAAAAGCAAGTGCCTATTACAAGCACAAGGGTTTTAAGCAGGTATATCAACTGGAAGGGGGAATCATAGAATATGCTCGGCAAGTTGCTCAAAACAATCTCGAGAACAAGTTTTTGGGCAAGAACTTTGTTTTTGATCATCGACGTGGGGAGCGCATTTCCGAGGATGTAATTTCGCAATGCCATCAGTGTGGAAAACCATGTGATACGCATGAAAATTGTGCTAACGAAGCCTGTCATCTACTTTTCATTCAATGTGAGGAATGCAAGGAAAAGATGAACAACTGTTGTTCCGATGCGTGTAAAGAAGTACATAGTTTGCCTTATGAAGAACAAAAAGCGTTGCGCAAAGGAAAAGGTGCAAGCAATAAAATTTTTAAGAAAGGGCGCTCTCCGGTATTGAAATTTAAAAAATAAACATCTTTTTTACCGCTATTTTTTCAGCGGATCCCTATGGGATTCTTGAAAATTCTAAGCCGTTGTTTTTAAATGTTTTGTGTTCGTCCTGCAGTTCCCGACCGTACTTTTTTTGGCACTCTTGACGCGTCTTTCTTTCCATAACAAATTATACTATCTTTGATATCAAGATTAGTATGAACCTTTTTTGGTAAATGTTGTTCGCCACGATTGTCTTCGAGGCCGATTTTACCAAACCAACATATAAAATATGGGTTGTAGCAGTTGTTCGACCGGTAAGGACGGACAACCACGTGGTTGCAAGAACAATGGTACTTGTGGCACAGATGGTTGTAATAAATTAACTGTTTTTGATTGGCTTGCGAATATGTCGCTTCCAAATGGTGAGAGCGCCTTTGACTGTGTTGAAGTGCGTTTCAAGAACAGCCGAAAAGAATTCTTCAGAAATACAGAAAAACTTTCTTTGTCCATTGGCGACGTGGTCGCCACCCAGGCGCAATCTGGCCATGACATTGGTATGGTGACCTTGGTGGGAGAACTTGTGAAGGTACAGATGAAACGTAAAAAGGTCGACTTCAAAGACGAAGGCGTTTCAAAGGTATATCGCAAAGCCTCCCAGAGCGACATCGACAAATGGCAAAAATGTAGAAATCGGGAGGAAGAGATCAAGAAACGAGCTCGAGAAATGGCCATCATCTTGAATCTTCAGATGAAAATTTCGGATGTTGAATTTCAAGGAGATGGTTCGAAAGCGACTTTTTACTACACTGCTGAAGACCGTGTTGATTTTAGGCAGTTGATCAAAGACATGGCGAAAGCTTTTTCTATCCGAATAGAAATGCGGCAAATAGGCTATCGCCAAGAGGCACAGCGCTTAGGAGGAATTGGTTCTTGTGGCCGTGAATTATGCTGTTCTACTTGGTTGTCAGATTTTAGATCCGTAAGTACTTCTGCGGCGCGGTACCAACAACTGTCTTTAAATCCTCAAAAATTGGCGGGGCAGTGCGGCAAATTAAAATGCTGTTTAAACTATGAACTCGATACCTATTTAGAGGCCTTAAAGGATTTTCCTTCCCAAGACACTAAATTGTATACCGAAAAAGGGCTGGCTTTTTGTCAAAAGACCGATATTTTCAAGGCAACGCTTTGGTTCTCTTACAAAGACGATCCCGCTAACTGGCACACCCTTTCCAAGGAACAGGTACAAGAGATTTTAGAGAAGAATAAAAAGAAGGAAAAAGTTACCAGTCTCGAAGAATATGCGGTCGATAATATCGTTATTGATGAAAAGGTGGTGTTCGAGAATGTGGTAGGTCAGGATAGCCTTACCCGATTCGATAAACCCAAACGCAGTCGCAATAGTAAGAACCGAAACAAGAATCGCAACCGCAACCGAAATAGGAATAAAAGTAAAAAGGGAGGAGGCAACACCAAGGCCCGAAACAACAATAACCGAAACAATAACAACAAAAAAAGACAGCCTAAAAATGCGTAATATTTTGTTCGCACTGATCTTGGGGTTTTCGATCATCTCCTGTGACACGGCACTGGTCAAATCAAGTTACATAGCGATCGATGGGGCCAGTTGGGAGAAAGATTCGATACTAGAATTTACTTTTTCCGAGTTAGATTCGTTGGTTTCCCACAATGTTTTTATCAACGTGCGAAACGACAACACCTTTCCGTATAACAATCTATTCCTGATCGCCGAGTTGAGTGCTCCAGATGGGGTGGTAGTAAAAGATACCTTGGAGTATGCGATGGCCGAACCCGATGGCACTTGGCTTGGAAAAGGATATGGGAGTATTAAAGAAAATAAATTATGGTATAAGGAAGACATCGTTTTTCCGGAAACGGGCGTATATACATTGCGTATTTCCCATGCCATGCGTAAGAACGGGAACGTTGACGGAGTGGCACTTTTAGAAGGAATCACCGATGTAGGTTTCGAAATTGTAAAAAAGTAAGGCAGTATTATGGCAAAGAAGGCGGTCAAGAAAAAAGCAATACCGGGCTTTGGAAAATTTGTTAAGTGGTTTTGGATTTTGTTTTCGACAGGGGTACTTTGTGGTGCGTTGCTATTTTGGCTGGCTTCCCTAGGTGCTTTTGGAGAGATGCCTACCTTCGAAAGGCTTGAAAATCCGCAAACGAATCTGGCCACCGAGATCATTTCCGCTGATGGAAAAACCTTGGGAAAATTCTATTTGGATGACAATAGAACCCCTGTTGCCTACGAAGACCTTCCACAGAGTTTGATAGATGCTTTGGTGGCCACAGAAGATGCCAGATACTATGACCATTCCGGCGTGGATGCGCGTGGTACCCTGCGAGCCTTTGCTTTTTTAGGGAAAAAGGGCGGGGCCAGTACTATTTCCCAACAGTTGGCAAGACAATTGTTTGTTGGAAAAGCTGCGAAGGGATGGCGTAGGTATACGCAAAAATTTAAAGAGTGGGTCATCGCCACGCGTTTGGAACGAAGCTATACCAAGGAAGAGATTATAGCCATGTATCTGAACATCTACGACTTTAATTACAATGCAGATGGAATACGGTCTGCGGCAAAAATTTATTTCGGAAAGGAACCCATGGAACTTAGGGTCGAAGAATCGGCCATGTTGGTGGGAATGCTGAAGAATTCCTCGCTATTTAACCCGCGCCGCCGTGAAGAAAAAGTTTTCAATCGCCGTAATACGGTCTTAGACCAGATGGCCAAGTACGGCTATCTGTCTGAAACGGATAGAGATTCGTTACAGGCATTGGAGTTAAACTTAAACTTTAGCCCTGAATCCCACAAAGAAGGCTTGGCGACCTACTTTCGAATGTATGTACAGGGTTTTATGAACGATTGGATCGAAAAAAACCCAAAACCCGCCTTGGAAGGGGAGCGTGATAAGTGGAATATTTACCTTGATGGTCTTAAGATCTATACCACGGTCGACTCCCGTATGCAAAAGAACGCAGAAGATGCGGTAACAGCACATATGAAGAAATTACAGGCCGAGTTCTTTCATCAAAATACGCCCGATCGCAATAAAACGGCTCCTTTCCTTGACTTGGAGCAGAGCCAGATCAATTCGATCATGCGAAGGGCCATGAAAAACTCCGACCGTTGGCGTTCCATGAAAAGAGCTGGAAAGTCGGAAGAAGAAATCGAAGCTTCGTTCAAAGTCAAAACGGATATGACCGTGTTCGATTGGAACAGCGATTCCCAAGAGAAAGACACGATTATGACCCCTATGGATTCCATTCGGTATTATAAGACTTTCTTGCGTACTGGTATGCTCTCCATGGAGCCGCAAACGGGTCATGTAAAAGCGTGGGTCGGTGGCGTTGATTACAAACACTTTCAATATGACAATGTAAAACAAGGAAGACGACAGGTAGGGTCTACTTTTAAACCGTTTGTATATGCAGCCGCCATTGATCAACTTCGGCGTTCTCCCTGTGATTCCTTACCAGATACGCAATACTGCATCGAGGCTGAAAAACACGGAAACCCTGAACCCTGGTGCCCCAAGAATTCGGATGGTAAATACTCCGGAAAAAACTATACCCTTAAAAGAGCCTTGGCCAATTCGGTGAATACGGTCACCGCCCAATTGATCGACCAGGTAGGTCCAAAATCAGTTGTGTCCATCGTACGTAATTTAGGATTTAAAGGAGATATTCCGGAGGTACCCTCCATTGCGCTGGGTACGCTTGATTCAAATCTTTATGAGATGGTCGGGGCCTATGGTACTTTTGCCAACCAAGGGGTTTTTGTGAGACCGGTAATGGTGACCCGAATCGAAGATAAAAACGGAACGGTACTTTTTGAGTATGTGCCACAAACCAAGGACGTACTCAGCAAGGATGTAGCCTATGCCATGGTCGATTTGATGAAAGGAGTTACCGAAGGGGGTTCTGGGACCCGACTGCGACATGCATATCAAAAAAATACTACGGTATACAAGGAAATCATCACCGGCTATCCCTATGAGTTGAAAAACCCCATTGCCGGAAAAACGGGGACCACCCAAAACCAAAGTGATGGATGGTTTATGGGCATGGTACCCAATTTGGTCACCGGCGTTTGGGTCGGCGGCGATAACCGTTCTGTGCGCTTTAAGAGTATTACCTACGGTCAAGGAGCCGCTATGGCCTTGCCCATTTGGGGACTTTATATGAAGGAGAATTACAAGAACGAGGACTTGGGCATTTCCAAAGGAAGCTTTACAAAACCGAGTAATTTGTCGATCAAAGTAGATTGTGCCAAAATTTTGGAGCAGATGCAGCAAGAAGATACGGAAGACGATTTGGAAGATATCGGTATTTAGACAAAACACACTGAGCGTGTCACGTTCAACTACTAATCAATAAATAATGATTCGCAAAACAGTACGTAACGTACAAGAGGCCCTGGATGGGGTAACAGATGGTATGACGCTGATGTTGGGGGGCTTTGGACTCTGTGGAATCCCTGAAAATGCGATAACCGAATTGGTGCGCTTAGGGGTAAAAGACCTTTGCTGCATATCGAACAATGCCGGAGTAGATGATTTTGGCCTCGGCTTATTGTTACAGCAACGCCAAGTTCAAAAAATGATTTCATCCTATGTAGGGGAGAACGATGAGTTTGAACGACAAATGTTGAGCGGGGAGCTAGCGGTAGAACTAACGCCACAAGGTACCTTGGCCGAGAAATGCCGGGCCGCCCAAGCAGGGTTCCCAGCTTTTTATACACCGGCCGGCTACGGGACCGAAGTGGCTGAAGGGAAAGAAACCCGGGAGTTTAACGGGAAAATGTACGTTTTGGAGGAAGCCTTTCAGGCAGATTATTCCTTTGTAAAAGCTTGGAAAGGTGACGAAGCGGGAAATTTGGTCTTTAAAGGAACTGCTAGAAACTTTAATCCTTGCATGTGCGGGGCCGCGAAGATTACCGTTGCCGAAGTAGAGGAACTTTTACCAGCAGGGGCGTTGGATCCGAACGAAATTCATGTGCCAGGTATTTTTATACAGCGCATCTTTCAAGGGATAGACTACGAGAAGCGCATTGAACAACGAACAGTGCGGCAGCGCACTTAATATACCCATTGAAAAGAAACATCCTGATAAGAATTCAATATGTTGAACAAAGAGGGCATCGCCAAGCGAATCGCAAAAGAAGTACAAGATGGCTATTATGTAAATTTAGGGATTGGTATTCCTACCTTGGTAGCCAATTTTGTGCGTGAAGATATCAGCGTTGAATTTCAAAGCGAAAATGGCGTGTTGGGGATGGGGCCCTTCCCTTTTGAAGGTGAGGAAGATGCCGATATAATCAACGCGGGGAAGCAAACCATTACAACCATGCCAGGAGCTTCTTTTTTTGATTCTGCTACTAGTTTTGGGATGATTCGCGGCAAGCACGTAGACCTCACTATCCTAGGGGCTATGGAAGTTGCCGAGAACGGTGACATTGCCAATTGGAAAATTCCTGGAAAGATGGTGAAAGGTATGGGCGGTGCCATGGATCTGGTCGCATCCGCAGAGAATATCATCGTGGCCATGATGCATACCAATAGGGCAGGAGCTTCCAAACTACTAAAAAAATGTAGCCTACCGCTTACAGGAGTAGGTTGTGTTAAGAAGATAGTCACAAATTTAGCGGTGCTCGAGGTAACCAAAGACGGCTTCTTGTTACTAGAGCGGGCACCGGGAATCACCGTTGCCGAAATAGAAAATGCGACGGAAGGGACACTCATCGTACCGGGATCCATTCCCGAAATGAGCCTGTAGACGATTGGTTTTTTTCAGTTATCCACGCTTTAAGCTGTTCTGTGCCATTTATCGGTGTAGTTCGTCGAATAAATGCTCTTTTTATATACCAAACAACAGTTTAACGGAGCTTCACAACAATAATTAGGCGTTAAACGGCGTTCTGAAGTACTTTTACATTGTATTAAAAGACAGCCCAAGTCTAATCTTTGAAACCCACTTATTATGGAAGCCCATTTGAATCACGCCCCCACACAAGAAGAAATCCAAGTGTATAAAAATGATTTCTTTAGCGGCATAGTAATGCTGATGCGAAAACTATTTATGTTATAAACCGGATTTTTGGTAAAAATGTAAAGGAGCACCATCCCAAAGGCAGCTCCTTTTTTTATGTCTTTTTTTTGAGACAGTTTGTCCAAACGATGGTTTAGAAGTTAAATTTCATTTGCCGGCAACCGCTATAAGGAGTATTTTTAGGGACTATTCAACACTATGTCACTTCGTATACAACAATGTACTTTAGCATCACTAGAGGAACTCGTAGCCCTTTCAAAGAATACATTTTCCGATGCTTTTGAGCATTTAAATAACCCTGAAGACTACAAAGCCTATGTTGAAAAAGTTTTTACGACCGCTGCGATCAAAAACGAACTGAAAACAAAGCATACCGCCTTTTATTTTGTGTATCAAGACAAGGACCTTGCCGGTTATTTTAAACTGAATCAATTTGATGCGCAAACCAATTTAAATGGAGCTGATTCTATGCAATTGGAACGTATTTATGTGCTTAGTTCTTTTCAGGGACAACAAATAGGTCAATGGATGCTATCTCAAGCAAAAGGCATAGCACTTGCTGCCGAGAAACAGTTTTTATGGTTGGGTGTATGGCAGGAGAATACAAATGCCATCCGTTTTTACCAAAAACACGGTTTTAAAAAGTTTGTAACACACCCGTACTATATTGGAAACGATAAACAGACCGATTGGTTGATGCGTTGTGAGCTATAAAAAGCCCTGACTTGAATAGTCGGGGCTTTTTGTTCCTAAGACTGTTTTCTACTCTTTCACGATTTTAGTGACGGATCGTTCTCCCTTTTCATTTGCTAGATTTAGTAAATAAACTCCGTTTTGAATGTCGTGAACAGGAATTGTGACCGCTTTTTGAGATTCGTGTATAATCCCTTTTTTTACCAAGGCGCCTGTAAGGCTAAAGAGTTCAAAGGTTGCGTATTTTTTCTTTTGGGCCCACACTACCTGTATTTCGTTGGTGCTTGGATTTGGGAATACGCGAACGTTCTCAACCAGATGTTTTTTGCTGCTATACTTCGGGTTGAAAGAGGTCTGTAAAGATGTACCCCCTACTTTTTGAATAACAAGGTTATCATAGAAAGCGGTTCCCGGGTTTTGGCTGCTGAAATTGGAAAACAACCAAATGTCAAGGGTGTTGGTTCCCGCCGTTACGGTATGTGTCCCCGAATAGCCGCCCCAGGAACCTCCAAAATCGTGTTCTAGGTCGTAGGAGTTTGGTTGATCGTTCTTTACCACCTCGACCCTGGCGCCGTTGGCCCCATAGCCGTCGATACTGAAGAATACTTGATCTCCGGTGGTGATGTTGTTGGCGGCCATATCAATGGAGATGGTTCTTCTCGCCCATGGCTGTCCGTTGTCATTGTTAATGACCTGTATACCACATTCGTTGTTGCCATTACCGGGGGCATTGGTTGTAGAATCGAGCCCTGCTTGGTTAGCGGTTGATGTGATTGATACCGAGGCATCCCCATTCGTAAGGGAGTCTGGACATGAACTTCCTACTTTTTGAATAACAAGGTTATCATAGAAAGCGGTCCCGGGGTTTTGGCTGCTGAAATTGGAGAACAACCAAATGTCAAGAGTGTTGGTTCCCGCCGTTACGGTATGTGTCCCCGAATAGTTGCCCCAGGAACCTCCAAAATCGTGTTCTAGGTCGTAGGAGTTTGGTTGATCGTTCTTTACCACCTCGACCCTGGCGCCGTTGGCCCCATAGCCGTCGATACTGAAGAATACCTGATCTCCGGTGGTGATGTTGTTGGCGGCCATATCAATGGAGATGGTTCTTCTCGCCCATGGCTGTCCGTTGTCATTGTTAATGACCTGTATACCACATTCGCCGTTGCCATTGCCCGGAGCACCGGTAGTGGAATCGAGCCCTGCTTGGTCAACGGTGGATGTGATTGTAACGGAAGCATCCCCATTCGGAAGGTAGTCGGGGCAGGTAGGTGCAGTTTTTTGAATTCTGACCTCAGTGAGACTATTCCAATCATTGTTAGATTGTGAATTTCCATGCCCGACATAGCGTATATAGCGACTATTTTGCAAAGGAAAATCAAAGTTTTCCAGAGTTAAAGAATTGCCACTACTTTCGAGTAGTTGATTATTGAGGGTAGTCCATGACTGCGAATCGTTTGAAACTTGGATGTCAAAAAATGTTTTGCGAGTATTGCCAAAGAAAAATGCAATTTGTAATTGATCGAATTGCCTTTTGGAACCCAAATCAAAAACAGCCCATTCCCCATCGCCTAGCGCACTCCATCGAGTTCCTAGCTCCCCATCCATCATATTGCAGGGGATGTTTCCATCGTGTTCGCTTACTAAAATCGAACTGGGTATTAATCCGTCTACAGGAGATGGAGAAGCACATAGATTGGTGTTCGAAGCGGGGTCGGTTGTTGCGGTCAATGAGGCAGGAGCACTGTTATTGTTGGCGGCATCAAACGCGGTAACTTGTATGTTATAAGCCGTGTTTTCGGTTAACCCGGTGTATTGATAGTTTAAGTCGGTGGTTGTGCCCACTTGCACGCTGTTCAGTGAAACAGCGTACCCTGAAACCCCGACATCGTCTGAAGAGGCATCCCAATTGATATCGATTGTGGATTCCGTAGTAGAAACAACGGCAAGTGAACCCGGTTGTGATGGCGCAGTAACATCTGCGGAATCAAACTCATACGCACCTACGGAAAAAGGACTATTTCTGATATTTCCAAGAATATCGGTCGTGTTTTCAGAATGAGGAAACCCAATATCAAGGATATTGGTCGTTAACGAAAAATTCTGTGAGGTAGGATTTTCAAAAGGCGGCGTAATAGCGGTTACATTACTTTCTTTGTAGGGATTCAAGTCAGCCGTGCCAAGACTTCCACCGGTTACATTCACGACCGAAAAAATAGTATTGGCATTTAAATCATAATTATATCCACCACTATGAATCTTTAGGCCGTTTACATTGTTAAAAATGCAATCGTAAAATTCGAAGCCGTTCATAGGCCTGTTGGTAATAAATAATCTACCACTTACATCGCTCACGGTCAAATTGTAAAAGGAATGATCATAGGTGGGCCAGCCATTGTTTTGGAATTCGTTTCCTGAAAAGGCATAGAGTACATTGCTAACGACAATGTTTTTGAAGGTACAGTCATAACCGGCGTTGTTTGGCATTGATACCCCTGCGGGCTCATTCCAACCCGAAAATGCCAGTCCTAGCCTGTAATTATCAATGCGAATGTTTCTTAGTTCTTCGCCGTGCACATTTTTACCAAAAGTTATGGCCCCTGCATCATTATTCGCATTGTTGATACCATCCCAATGACCATCTAATGTTATGTTATCCCAAAGGTTGTTGAAGCTGCCGAAAGTTGACTCTATATTGGTGCCGATTACGGTGCAGTTTTCGAAAACATTATCATGTGCCTCAAATTTATTTAACAAACCATGACCAGAATGGGTCAGCCCCGACTCCCGATAAACGGTGCAGTTTTCAAACCTATTATGGTGCGTGCTCGAGCTAAAAAGATAGTAGTCGTTAGGATTAATCGTGTTGTTGCAGAAGACTTCCGACCATTGGGTAAGTCCGTAGTTCCCGTTGTCCCTAAAATGAATTCCCTCGGCCCCCGTATTTCTTATCAAGGTATTTAAAACTTTACAGTTTGGTGCTGAAATACGAACCCCATACCCTGAATAGTCATCGAAACCATTACCAGATTGACCGGAAAAATCTCCTAGGGTGTCTGCAACCAAATTAATGACTTCTGAGTCGGAGCCGTTCAGCCAAATTCCCATTTCCTTTTTGGTTACCTGAAAGTTTTCGAAAACAACAAACTGTCCGTTAACAGTGATGGCAGTTCCGGAAGTTCTGTTATTCCCATCGAAAGTGCCGGCAATTAAAGGCATTGTTGACGCATTCAAAGGCGTATTTCTAGTAAAGGTCGATCCTTGAAAACTGTTTAGATCATTGGGACTGTTGGTGTATCCTTTAAAATGAATTTTACCGGTACTGGTGCCATTGTTCGATTGGATTAATTGGAGGTTTCCGTAGTTGCCCGCTTTTACATGGACGGTCATACCGGCGGTTGCCGTCACCACCGCATGCGATAAGCTCCAGGGAGTTGCCTCACTAGTTCCGTTGTTGGAGCTGGTTCCAGAACTACTTACGTATCGTTGCTGCGACCAACAAAAGGGTTGAAGTAAGAATAAACAGCCTATTACCAATAGTAATTTTTTTTCCATAATCAACGATTTTTTGTTTGGGTTTAGAAAAGTAAGAACAAATTTTATCCGCTTGTAGTATTTAAGAAGATAACAACAAGGATTTAACTTTTTACTTACTTTGAATAATTCCATTGCATTGTGCAACCTGTTTCAAAGGGGTGTCTGCTTCCTTTAAAAAGTATCATTTTCAGTCTTACGAATAGCAGTTATAAGCTTGGATTCGTTTAACAAAACTCTCACGAGGAAACATGTAAAGGTATAAGTGCTCACTGCAATTTTTATGCAGGGAAGGAATTATTTAACGTGCCTATACTATTTTGGGAGTTTCAACTGAAATTGTTTTAAAATTTACAAGAAAAGCCACATTGTATGACACTATCAATTTCAGTAACTTTAAGGTCTAAGGCGATTTTAAGATGAACTATTTTGTATGTAGCTGCTTTTTCTTTTTTATGTTTTTGGGTGCGGCCCAAGAAGCAAACTATTTTCCTGAAAAAAATACCGAATGGGAATCAAAAACACCTTCAGATGTCGATATCGATCAAGACGTATTGCAGAAGGCCGTCACTTTTGCGATGGAAAACGAATATAGCGGTTCAAGGGACCTACGAATCGCAATTTTAAAGGGTTTTGAGAGAGAACCCTTTCATGAAATTTTGGGCCCCACCAAAAAGAGGGGAGGCCCTGCGGGCTTGATCTTAAAAAACGGGTATATCATTGCCCAATGGGGCGATATCGATAGGGTAGATATGACCTTTAGCGTCACCAAGAGTTTTTTAAGCACTGTAACGGGCCTGGCAGAAGATAAAGGGCTTATTGCCAAGGTTACTGACAAGGTAAGCTCCTACATTTGGGATGGCACCTTTGCCGGAAAACACAATGCAAAAATCACCTGGGAACATTTATTACAACAAAACAGCGATTGGTCCGGAGAGCTTTGGGGTGGAAAGGATTGGGCAGACCGCCCTCCGAAAGAAGGCGGATTGGACGATTGGAAGTATCGAGCGCTAAGGGAGCCCGGTACGGTGATGGAGTACAATGATGTGCGTGTAAATGTGCTGGCCTATTCGCTTACCCACGTATGGCGGAAGCCACTTCCAATGGTTTTAAAGGAGCAACTCATGGATAAGATCGGGGCATCTACCACATGGCGTTGGCATGGTTATGAACATGCTTGGACAGAAGTAGACGGACTCCAAATGAAATCGGTTACCGGTGGAGGCCATTCGGGAGCGGGTTTGTTTATTAACACCAAGGATATGGCGCGCTTTGGACTCTTGTTCCTAAATGATGGAAAATGGAAGAATGAACAACTGATCAGCGCCGATTGGATCAAGAAAGCGATTCAACCTTCCATACCCAATGCAAACTATGGCTATATGTGGTGGTTGAATAACAAGGGAAGCCGACACTGGCAGGGCCTTTCGGAAAACCTCTACTATGCCGCCGGTTTCGGCGGGAATTTCATAGTGGTCGACAAAGAGCATCAGATGGTCGTGGTGACCCGTTGGCTAGAGCCAAGTAAAATAGGCGAGCTGATGACCAAAATCAAAACGGCGCTTGATTAGGGTACTTCCGTGTCCTAGGCAAGCTTCAGTTTTTTCTTTAATGCGGTTTTGTAGACCCGGCCAACCGGTACTTTTTCATTATTGATCTGTACGATGTTTCCTTGCATTTTATCGATTTTCATATAGTTGACGATGTACGACTTATGAACTTGGATAAATTTTGCATCCGGAAGTTTCCCCAACCAATTTTTTAAAGAATCCAGATACGAGAATTTTCCGTTTTGTGTGACGACCGTCACGTAGTTTTTGTCCGATTCTATATAAAGAATGGTCCCTATCTCAATTTTATGCAAGGTTTTATCCACATTCAAAAAGAGGCTTTGGGAATCTTCGGGGGCGTTTACCCCGACACCGGAAGCTATCGAATGCTTCCGTATTTTGTTTACGGCCTTTAAAAAACGTTCGAATGAAAAGGGTTTTACCAAATAGTCGCAAATTGTATCCAATTCAAAACTTGCTACGGCATGTTCATGATAGGCAGTCGTCATAACAATTGCAGGGGCATTACCAAGGGTTTTTATATATTGAATGCCTGAGATGTCCGGCAGGTTAATATCTAAAAAAACTACTTCGACTCCCGGAGTTTGGAGCATTGAATTTGCCTCAAGTGCGGATTGAAAACTGGCAATGAGCTCTAAATCCGGTAATTTGTCAATATAGTTTTTCAGTACCCGCTGTGCAGGCAGTTCATCTTCGATAATAATACATTTCATACCAGTTGCAATTTAAGATGCACACTATAGTCTTCCGTTTCGGTAATCTTCAATTCATGTTTGTTCTTATACAACAGGGATAGCCTTTTTTGCAGGTTTGCCAACCCAATTTTTGAACTATTTTCACTAGGATTTCCATGATTGATCTTGTTTTTGCAATAACAAGTCAAAGCGCCCTCTTGTACCGTAATTGCTATTTGAACGGTACTATGGGCGGCACTGTGCTTGAAGGCATTTTCTATTAATGTGATAAGGAGAAGAGGGGCGATCTTATGCCGGGTCGAATCGGCTACTACCGTAAAGTCAATTTTTTTAAGGTTCTCGGTTCTGATTTTTTGAAATGCGATATAGTTCTCTATATAGTCCAACTCTTTTTGAAGATCGATCGTATGGGCGTTGCTTTCATATAAAACATGTTTCAAATTATCGGAAAGCATCAAGACCATTTCAGGGACTTCTTTGGGTTTCTCAAGCGCGTAGGAGTAAATGGTGTTTAGGTTGTTGAACAATACGTGCGGGTTGATTTGTGATTTTAAAAATTGAAGTTCGATTTCGGTATGATCTTTTTTGATGGATTCTAACTCGTCCTGTTTTTTAAGATAGCGGTATAGCATCCATAGAAAAGAAAAGAATACGATAGGGACCAGCGTTTGCCAAAGGTAATCGGATAGGCATTTCATGATACTGCAACCGCATTCGGCAAAATAGTTACAATAAGCCTGTGTGCCTAGAAATGCAATGGTACCTATGCTAATGGTATAGACAAAGTAGTACCGTTTTCGAATAAAAAAGGGTAAGAGCACCCCATTGTTCAGATAAACAATACCGACCAGTATAAAAAAATACTGAAGAAAAGGGTTCTCACTCCAATAATAATTGGAAAAAACGAACAGCGATACAAATACGAACAGGGCCCAAAACAGCAGATGGATCAATATTTCGTAGATGCGATGGCTCGAATGGCTCATAGCCGTAAAGTACCAAAAAAGTACCGACGGTTCAAAAATCCTATATAAAACCCGTTTTTCAAGATACCAACGACGGTTTTGGCCCTAGCATACGTTTTGTACCCGTCAAATTCGAATTGCCCCCTTTATGTATGTCGATTATAGAGAATAGAAGTATTGTTTCGCCTACTGCTGCTAGGTTTGAGAAACAAAAACATCTCTAGAATGAAAACAAGAACGATTTATTTGGCCGCTTTTTTATGTACGATATTGTGCTTTCAGGCTCATGGCCAGGAAAAAAACAAAAAAGTAACCGATGTGAACGGGAGGGAAAAGTTATTGGGCCAGGTAGACAAGCAGGCCTTTTTAAAAGACTCATTCGCCAGCTGGTTTGCGCCTCAATTTGAAGGGTTTGAAGTAGACCAAAAAGAGGTTAAAAAATTCAAAAAGAAACTGAAAAAATATGATATTATAGCCTTTATGGGTACATGGTGCGGCGATAGTAAACGCGAAGTGCCGCGTTTTTACAAAGTGCTCGAGGCGGCTGATTTTCCAATGAATCAGTTGAAAATGGTAACGGTTGATTATATAAAACCGAATTACAAGAAAAGTCCGGATGGGGAAGAAGAAGGCCTTAACATCGTTAAGGTGCCTACCTTCATTTTTTTAAAGAAGGGAAAAGAGGTAAACCGTATCATCGAATCGCCGGTAACCTCATTGGAAAAAGACATGACGGCAATAGTGATTCAGAAAGACTATGTGCCCAACCATAGTGAGGTACGTTTGGTGCCTATGGATTAAAACGATTTAAGACAGACAAAGCCTTCTCAAGGGTTTCTTCGGTTTTGGCAAAGCAAAAGCGCAGTAATTTGTGGTCTAGTCCTCCTTTGTTGAACGAGGAAATAGGGATACAGGCCAACTGATGATCGACTATAAGTCTTTTGGCTAATTGTTCATCCCCTTCGGAACTAATGTCGGCATACCGCAACAACTGAAAGTACGTTCCCTTGGAAGGGACATATTGAAATCCTGTATGGGTCAATCCATTCAGAAAGAAGTCTCTCTTTTGCTGATAAAAGTTACTAAGATCAAGGTAGTGGGCTTCCTGTTTCAGGTACTCGGCCAGTGCACGTTGCACAGGATGATCTACTGAAAACACGGCAAACTGATGTACTTTTCGAAACTCGCTCATCAAGGATGCGGGAGCAACGCAATAGCCCATTTTCCAGCCGGTTACATGAAATGTTTTGCCAAAAGAAGCACAAACGAAACTGCGCGCTGCCAAATCATCGAAACGGGAAGCACTTTCATGCGCTTCCCCATCGAAAATAATATGTTCATATACCTCGTCGCTCACCAAAATACAGTCGGTAGGTCTCAGAATTTCCTGCAAGGCGAGCATGTCATCTTTTGAGAGGACGGTACCGCTAGGGTTATGGGGGCTGTTGATGATGACCATCCGTGTTCTAGCACTCAATTTTGATTTGAAATGCTGCCAGTCGACCTTAAAATCATCATTGTTCAGCTGTATCAATACAGGAATACCACCGTTGAGCTCTATGGCCGGTTCGTAGCAGTCATATGCCGGTTTAAAGACAATTACCTCATCACCAGGATGTACGAATGCACTTATTGCGGTGAACAGCGCCTGGGTGGCCCCTACCGTAACCGTTACCTCCGCTTCAGGATGGTAAACCCTTCCGTGCAGCCTTTCTATTTTGGAAACAATTGCCTCTCGTAGCCCAAAATACCCTTGCATTGGCGCATATTGGTTGTATCCTCTTTGCATGGCATCGGATACCAGGTTCAGTAACCGTGGGTCCGCACCGAAATTGGGGAACCCTTGGGAAAGATCGGTCGCATTATGCTGTCTGGCCAAGTTTCCTACCGTAGTGAAAATAGTTGTTTTTACATTCGGCAGTTTCGATCGGAAATTGTTTTTTGAAGCGGACATATGCTATAGAATCTCTTCAAAAATAAGTATTTCTATCTAGCAGGGTAGGCTACGGTATGAAGTATCGCTATAGCATTCTATTCAAGAATTTTTTATCTCCCTCGGCCTGAAGTTGACGTGCCAATGAATTGTCGAAAGCAATTCGTATTAAGGCCTTGATCGCTTTGGAGTTTCCCTTGGTTAAACTGTTGGTCCTGTATACGACATCGCGAATGGTGGAAAAACTAATGCTGGTTCGGCTGGCGACATTTGCATAATCATCTTTGGTCGTGTTTCGACGTAAAGTAATGGATAGCCGCTCGTCTATGGGCTTTCCGTAGTGGTCTTCATTGAACATAATGGTAACGTATTTAAGATTAATAACTCCTTTTATTAGACTGACCATGCATTTATTGGGGAAATACTAAATAAAACTGCATATTTTACTATATTTGCTTGTAATTCAGTTACAGATATATGCAATATATTTTACTATTGAATACATAATATGTAAGATTATTACGCAATATTATGATTTTATGTTCATATTAAAGCAACTAAGACGTAAAAAAAATATAAATCAGACCGATTTGGCGTTAGCAATCGGTGTGAGTTTACGTACAATTCAGTTATATGAAAAAAAAGACGCCAATATTCCAATCAAAAATCTTACAAAAATTGCGCAATACTTTGATGTGACGATAGCAGAGCTATATTCCCACGAGGTAAATGAAGATGCACAGGGTTATGGTGACAGAACAGGCGGTCAAAAAGGAACTGAAACTAGGCTTATCGGTCATGGTAAAATTTTGATGGACGTGCCCTTATTGTTGGAAGCGGATGAACAGGCTTATCTTACCAACGTTGCTAAAAATGAGGGGTTTGTGAACCAGTTACCACGAATGAGTTTTGTCCTGAGACAAGAGGAAGAAGCCCACCATATGGCGTTTGAGGTTGCTGGCAGATCGATGGATAATGGAACCTTGAGCGGTGTGCCAATGAACGCGCTGGTTTTGGGAAAGGAGATTACGCTGGAAGCGCTACAGCAAATGGTAACCGAAAACAGCATTTACATTATCGTACACTCCGATGGGATACTTTGCAAAGCGATTCAAGCGGTCAATAAAGAGACCAAGACCATCCATTGCCACAGTTACAACAAATCGCCCGAGTATGTCAATTTCAGCATCGAATTTGGGAAAGTTTTGCAGCTTTTCGAGGTAGTTAAAAAACAAATTGACTGTTAAGAAGGGAGGGGCGTCGTATTTTCTAAGTGGGTAATCACTTCCTTAAGACAGCGGGATAACTCTTTTTTTATATCGGTTTCCCAAAAGCGGAACACTTGGTATCCCAATTCTTTTAGTCCTTGATTCACTTCTCGGTCGCGCTGCATATTGCGTTCAATTTTGGCAATCCAAAAATCACGGTTGGTCTTTATTTTGGGTTTTCGTATTTCCCAGTTATGCCCATGCCAGTATTCTCCGTCAATAAATACAACTGTTTTGTACTTCCTCAGGGCGATATCGGGTTTGCCTAATAGTTTTTTGTAATCAATACGGTAGCGATAGCCAGCTGCGTATAATGCCTTGCGAAAGGCAAGTTCAGGTTTGGTATTCTTGCCACGGATCTTTCCCATGATTCTAGACCGTTCGGGGGTGGTATAAAAACCGGCGTCTTCACTAAAGCGAGGGACTTTAATTCGTTCTTCAGGGTATGGATTTGACATATTTGAAGATACTAAAAAATCCCAAACACTGGTAGATTACCGGTATTTGGGACCTTTAATGTCGTACGCTAGACGCTTATCCTTTGACCGTAGCAGAGAGGTATTCCCTGTTCATACGGGCTATATTTTCTAAAGAAATGCCTTTGGGGCATTCTACTTCACAGGCCCCTGTGTTCGTGCAGTTCCCAAAGCCTTCCAGATCCATTTGGCGTACCATATTTTGAACACGTTCGGGGGCTTCTACCTGTCCTTGTGGTAGCAAGGCAAATTGAGAGACCTTTGCTGAGGTGAACAACATGGCACTGGCATTTTTACATGCCGCGACGCAGGCCCCGCAACCAATGCAAGTAGCTGCATTAAAGGCCGTGTCCGCGATATCTTTTCCGATGGGAATGGCATTCGCATCCAAGGTATTTCCAGAAGTGTTGACCGAAATAAAGCCACCGGCCTGTTGTATACGATCAAAAGCACCGCGATCTACGATCAAATCCTTGATTACCGGAAAAGCAGTAGCCCTAAAAGGTTCAATAACAATGGTATCCCCGTCAGCAAAGCTTCTCATATGAAGCTGGCATACCGTGACCAATCGATCGGGGCCATGTGGTCGGCCATTGATCTGCATCGAGCAAGTTCCACAAATACCTTCTCGGCAGTCATGGTCAAATTCTATAGGTTCTTCCCCTTTATTGATCAATTGTTCGTTCAAGACATCCAACATCTCTAGAAAAGACATATCCTCTTCGACTCCCTTCAGAGGGTAATCAACCATTTGTCCTTTTGATGTAGCATCTTTTTGACGCCAAATTTTTAGATTCAGATTCATAGCCTCTTATTTATAACTTCTTGTTTTCAATTCAATATTTTCGTACTTCAGCTCCTCTTTGTGCAGTACAGCATCTTTCGGTTCGCCTTTGTATTCCCAAGCAGAAACGAATTTGAAATTTTCATCGTCGCGCATTGCTTCGCCCTCAGAAGTTTGGTATTCCTCACGGAAATGCCCTCCACAAGATTCGTTTCTGGTAAGCGCGTCTTTGGCAAACAATTCTCCCAATTCTAGGAAATCGGCGACACGGCCTGCTTTTTCGAGTTCTTGGTTTTTGGTGTCGGCACTTCCTGGGATCCGAACGTTTTCCCAAAAATCGGCCCGTAAGGCCGCAATTTCATCAATAGCTTCTTGAAGCCCCTTGGCGTTGCGGCTCATACCACATTTGTTCCACATGATCTTACCCAATTTCTTGTGGTAATAATCAACGGAGTGCTCACCTTTTCCTCCCATTAATTTCTCAATGCGATCTCTAACGTGTTTTTCAGCTTCGTCAAACTCCTCGGTTTCGGTTGAGATAGGACCTGTTCTGATATCATCGGATAAATAATCGCCAATGGTATAGGGCAGTACAAAATAACCATCTGCCAAACCTTGCATCAATGCCGAGGCACCTAGTCGGTTCGCGCCGTGATCACTAAAATTCGCTTCCCCTGCCGAGTAGCAGCCAGGGATCGTCGTTTGAAGGTTATAATCGACCCAAAGCCCCCCCATGGTATAATGCACCGCGGGATAAATCATCATAGGTGTTTTGTATGGGTTTTGATCTACGATTTTTTCATACATCTGAAAAAGGTTGCCGTATTTTGCTTCTACCACCTTTTCTCCCAACGCACGAATCGTTTTGGTATCGGCATCTTTCATTCCCGATGTTAGCGCTTTTTCCTTTCCATAACGCATAATTGCCGAATCGAAATCCAAGTAAACGGCCTCACCGGTCTTATTCACACCGAAGCCTGCATCGCACCGTTCTTTTGCTGCTCTTGACGCTACATCACGTGGGACCAAGTTTCCAAAAGCGGGATATCTTCTTTCTAGATAATAATCTCGATCCTCTTCTTTTAATTGTATGGGCTTTAATTTTCCTTCTTGGATGGCCTTTGCATCTTCCAGACGTTTGGGAACCCAAATACGACCATCGTTTCGCAATGATTCGGACATCAAAGTCAGTTTAGATTGATGATCTCCTGAAACTGGAATACAGGTAGGGTGAATTTGTGTGAAGCATGGGTTGGCAAAGAATGCACCCCTACGGTGGGCCCGCCAAGCGGCCATTACGTTACAGCCCATTGCGTAGGTAGATAGGAAAAATAGATTCCCATAACCGCCCGTTGCGAGTACCACGGCATGTGCTGAATGGCGTTCGATTTCCCCCGTTACCAGGTTACGGGCAATAATACCCCTTGCTTTTCCATCTACTTTTACCAAATCGAGCATCTCATGCCGTGTATGGGATTTTATCTTTCCCCTATGGATCTGACGATTCAAGGCGGCATAGGCACCCAATAGTAATTGTTGGCCTGTTTGTCCTTTGGCATAGAAGGTACGGGATACCAAGACCCCGCCGAAAGAACGGTTGTCCAATAAACCACCGTATTCTCTTGCAAAAGGCACGCCTTGTGCCACACACTGATCAATAATATTTGTAGAAACTTCCGCCAATCGGTATACGTTCGATTCCCGCGAGCGGTAATCCCCCCCTTTGACGGTATCATAGAACAAACGATACACACTATCGCCATCTCCTTGGTAGTTCTTAGCAGCATTTACTCCCCCTTGGGCAGCAATGGAATGCGCCCTACGCGGGGAATCTTGATAACAGAAGGTTTTAACGTTGTACCCTAGTTCGGCAAGGGTAGCTGCCGCAGAACCTCCTGCAAGGCCTGTTCCGACCACGATAATATCAATATTTCGCTTATTGGCAGGATTGACCAAATCAATATGATTTTTATGATTGGTCCATTTATCGGCCAACGGCCCTGAAGGTACTTTAGAATCCAATATGCCCATAATTAATGTGTTATTGGGTTAAGGTGATGATATATAGCAATAAATGCGAAGCCTAAAGGAATAACGATTGCAAATGCCTTTGTAAATGTCTTAATGGCGGGGGTGTATTTGTTGTTTACACCCATGGTTTGAAATGAAGAGGCAAAGCCGTGCAATAAATGCAAGGCTAACAAGGCAAATGATACAATGTAAATAATCGTCCTCCAGATGGGTTCGAATTTGTGTACGGTCTCTGCATGATAACGCGTGGGGTCTTCGGGATGGCCCTCGATATATTTATATGCCATCTCATGTACCCAGAAGTCATACATATGAAGGCCGATGAAAGCCAAGATAACGGCTCCTGAAATAATCATGTTCCGAGATATCCATGGAGCATTGGCGCCTCCTTTGTATTTGACATATTTTACACCTCTTGCTTTGTTGTTCTGAATTTCCAGAACAAAGCCCATCACAAAGTGAATGACTACACCGGCGATCAGAACAGGTTGTAACACATACTGCACCAGTGGATTATACCCCATGAAATGGGACCAAGTGTTAAAGGTCTCGGGGTCAATGACCGAGGTAATGTTGATGGTGAAGTGTTGTGCTAGGAAAAAGACGAGAAAGAGTCCGGAAAGGGCCATAACCACTTTACGGACAATCGAAGATTTTATCAATCCACTCATTATGTTATCAATTTAGCTACGCAAAAATACTGTAGAACACAGTTATTAACAAACTTTGTGAAGCTTTAGTATCTTATTAGGAAACATTCTAAGAAAGATTTACATAGCGTTCAATGAAGATTCTTAAAATGAACGATTTTGAAGGATAACGTTAAACAAAAAATGTCTTTTGAAAAAAGACATTCTCTGAACCCGTCTAGCGCATAACGCTCCATAGGCATTTAGTTACGGAAATCTTTTTTGCTTAAAACTGTTCCGTTTCCGCAGTTGCCGTTCACTGAGATTTTATCGTAAAGCACGACCCTGTCATGATTGAGAGTGGCGAGTAGGTTAAGTTTGCTTACCAAGCGCGTTTGCATGGTTTTATTTTCAGTTTCAAATACATGTTAAGGAGTACTTTGTTCGCAACGAATCCTCAATCCAAGGCCCAGACATCGTTTTTTACGTTACTACCTCCAATTCCAGCGGTTCCCCCCATTATCCAAATTTTAGCATCGAAGACTACGGCGCTGTGCGCGTATCTTTTGGAAAAATCCTCGGGGACGGGCACTTGGTCCCAGTCCTTTCCATCCCTGCTAGACCAGATATCATTTTTGCCTGCCAGGTTTGCTCCTCCAATGAGCCATAATTTATTGTCATATATAGTGCTGGTATGCCTACTTCTACCGGTAAAATTGGCAGATGCAGTCGTTAGTTTCCAGGTAAGCCCGTCAAAACTCTCCCAAACATCATTTTTAGATATTTCATTATTTCCGGCAATTACCCACATTTTAGTATCAAGGACAAGTGCGGTATGGTCGGTTCTTGGTGAGAATGGTGCCACAGGTAGTGCTAATTCCCATGCGATGCCGTCTTCACTATACCATATGTCGTTACGACGTTCACCATCATAACCGCCAATAAGCCATATTTTGTTATCAAACGCTACGGTTGTGTGTCCTCGGCGCTCCGAAAATCCAGGATTTGAGGTAGCTAGAACCCAATCCTGTCCGTTGTCACTATACCAGACTTCATCGGAATATTCGTTAGCCCCTGTTCTACCGCCAATAACCCAAATTTTGTCGTCAAAGACTACGGAACTATGACCATACCTTTCGGTAAAACCTGCTGAGCCTGTTTCCAGCTCCCAGTCTATACCGTTGCCACTAGACCATACATCATTGCTTGAACCATCTACTGTTAAGCCGGCGATTAGCCATATTTTATCCTTAAAAACAATCGAACTATGGCTGATTCTCCTTGAGAAATCGGCAGAAGGATTTGCGGCTTCATCAGGGATGTTAAGTGTACGGGTGGTAAACTTATGAATCGGACTTTGGGAGGTATTGTTATCGGTATCTGTCGCGATTACTTTCCAATAATAGTCTGTAGTAAGAAGCAAGCGGTCTTGTATTTCAACCGAAGTTTCGTTAATACTGCCTTGAAGCAAAACCGATGGATCCAGATCGGTCCCCAAATAAAGTTGATAAGTGACATCGCTTCCCTTCGGGTTTTTGGCCGATTCCCAGCTAAGTGTTGGGGTAAGGCTAACTGCGGTGGCATTGAGAGGAACCTCTAAAAGGTCAAAACTTAAGGGGGGCGCGCCATCTTGAAATGTACTCGCATTATCGTCTTTCTTACAGCTGGTAAGACATAGTGTTGCTATTATAAATGCATAGACTGTTTTCATCTGTTTAAATTTTACTGTTTTATATAGGTCAGACCTGCCCTGTTTCATTCAGATGGGTGTAATTCGCCATTAAACATCTCGGTTGGTATTAAGTATTGTTATGACTCATATCATACCTGGCTAAGTTCGACCTATTCCAGGACCCAAACGTCGTTTAGTAACTCTTCTTGGGCGTTTTCTCCGCCCAATACCCAAATTTTATTTTTGAAGAATACGGCACTATGACCCCGGCGTTCGAAAAGAAGATTTTCGGAGATCGCTAAATTCCAGTTGGTTCCGTCTTTGGAATACCAAATGTCATTCTTTATTTCAGTATCATCTTGGCCACCCATAAGCCAAATTTTGTCGTCGTATGATACTGCTGGGGCGCTAAACCTTTTTGGGAACGGTTCGGAGGTGTTTTTCTGAACCCATGATGTACCATTCAAACTATTCCAAACATCGTTTAAGGGAGAAGGCCCACCACCACCCAATACCCATACCTTTTCGTTGAAGACGACCGTTGCATGGGAGGCCCTTTCTGGAAACGGGGCGTTTTCGGCCTGAGTCCATGTAACCCCGTCATTACTGTACCAAACGTCTTTGTGCAATGTCCATATTGCCCCTCCTCCGACTACCCATATTTTATTGTCAAAAACAAAAGAGCTATGCCCCGATCTCGGGGTAAATTCAGCATTTTCGGTTGCGTTGACCCACGTAGTTCCATTTTCGCTGTACCAAACATCGTTTGTAAATGAGAAGTCTTGAAATCCCCCGATGACCCATATTTTATTATCAAATGTGACCGAACTATGCCCAATCCTCCCAGAAAATTCGGCATTACCAGTAGCCTGATCCCATTGTTCTCCGTCACTACTGTACCAAACATCGTTGGCAAAGTTCAAAGGCCCGATTTCACCCCCTATGACCCATATTTTATCATCAAAAACAAGAGAGGTATGTCTAGTTCTTGGCGGAAATTCGGCCGATGCGGTAGTTGGATTTTCTGGGTATACCAGGTTGCGAGTGGTAAACTTAAAAACAGTGCTTTGGGACTTCTTTCCATTAGCGTCTGTGGCGACAACTTTCCAATTGTAAAGTGTCAATAAATGCAAGGGCTCCGTTACTTGAAAAGAGGTTGCTTCAATGCCACTTTCATACAATGTGGAAGGGTTTTGGTTTTCGTCTAGATAAAGATCATAAGAAATGTTGCTCCCGTCTGGATTTTGGGCCGATTGCCAGCTTAAGGAAGGGGTTAAACCTACCTCGGTAGCATTGTTGGCTACATCGAGCAAATTAAAGCTTAGCGGGGGTTCGCTCTGAAGTTGTCGCAAGGAGCCACTGTCATCGTCATTTTTACAAGCTGTAAGACAAAGGGCCGTAATTATGAATACATAGACCGTTTTCATCTGTTCAAATTTTGTCGTTTTTTATAGGTCGGATGTAATTCGCCATTAACCATCTCGGTTGGTATCAAGAATTGTTATGGTTCATATCATACCTATTTTTAAAATTTGTTTTAATCAAAGGACCATACCTCATTATTGGAAGCACCGTCATACCCGCATAGTACCCACATCTTACCATCGAATACCAGACTTGTATGGTCGCTTCTTTCCGGGAAGGGATGCTCGTCTTGTACCTCTGACCACTCGATACCGTTCTCGCTGTACCAAATATCTCCTATGGTACCAGGATTGGCGCCGCCCATCACCCACATTTTATGGTCATATACCAAGGCCGTATGTCGAATTCTTGGACTAAATGGGTTACTGGAACTGGCTAGGATCCAATCGGCCCCATTCTCACTATACCAAGCGTCGTTTCTTCGAGTACCATCGGATCCTGCAATAACCCAGAGCTTGTCATCAAATACTACCGAAGCATGCATGGATCTTCTACCAAAAGCTGCCTCACTGGTTGCCTCGATCCAATCCATACCATTTTCGCTGTACCAAACATCGCCCAGTCGGGTACCATTATAACCCCCAATAACCCAAAGCTTGTTATCATATACCAGTGTGGTATGTCTGCCCCTTATCGGAAATGAAGTGGTTACATTGGCTTGCACCCATTCATTGCCATCTTCACTATACCAGACATCGTTGAGGTAGTTGTCCCCGTCATTGCCGCCAATAACCCAAAGTTTAGCATCGAATGTGGTAAGTGTATGATCCCACCGGCCGCTGAATGCCGGTTCATCGGTTACCAATTCCCAGTTGGTTCCGTTTTCACTTTGCCAAACATCATTTTGATAGGTTGCCATTTCGTCAAGACCTCCTACCATCCACATTGTGTTATTAAAAACAGTGCTGGCCGGCTGTCGCCTTGCTGAAAAAGGGCCTTCGGTCATCGTCGCTGCTTCTGGAATATCCAGGTTTCGGGTGGTAAAGGAAAAAATGCTACTCTCCGAACTCGCTCCTTGGCCGTCTTTGGCCGTCACTTTCCAGAAATATGGCTTCAGTAACCCCAATGGCTGTTCTACTTGGGTTTCATTGGTATTAAGGTCATTGTTGTAAACGGTCGTTGGCGGATTTTGAGTGTCCAAGTATAGGTCGTATGCTACAGGGTCGTTGTCGGGATCGGTGGCGACCTGCCATTGAAATGTGGGGATGCGAGTAGCATTTACCGTTTCATTTTCTATTGAAATCAAATCAAACGCATCAGGTGCCTGGTTGGTTGATTCTTCTTCAGGTGCGGGCTCTGGTGCCGGTTCCTGGGATTCTTCGGGTGGAATTGCCGGGTTGTCCGGCGCATCATTGCTGCAGGCTACAACGAACGCGGTGCATAGGAGTAAGAAGGCCAATTTTTTTATCCAATGAAACATTAGTCGAATTTCCATACGTCGTTTAATTTGTTGTTTGTAGCAATTGCGCCCCCGCCTATCACAAGCATTGCATCTTTATTGGCCACCAAGGCTGGAGAAAAACGGGCGCCGTAGCCGGCGTCTTTTGTCTCTCTTTTCCAAGTTGTACCATCACTGCTGGACCAGAAGTCTGTATAATAGGTATCCTCCAAGGTATTTTCCAGGGATCCTCCAGTCAGCCAAATTTTATCCCTAAAGACGGTACTGTTAAAAAAAACACGCTCCGAAAAACGGTTTCCGGTCTGTTGTATCTCATTCCAATTCTCACCATCGGTCGAAAACCAAACATCTGATGTTTCTTCGTTTGTGGCCACAAGCGCACCTCCGATAACGAACATCTTATCATCAAATACAATTGCCTCAAAACCATATTTTGGCAAATAAGGGGCCGCATTGGTTTCCAATTCCCAGGTGACGCCATCGGTAGAGCTCCAAATTTCTTCGGTACTGCCGGTGGTGGCATCGAAAAAATTCTCTAGGCCGCCGAGGGCATACAGTTTGGTTTTATAAGCCAAGAGTTTTGTTTGCGCTCTTGGGCTAAAGGCCGCATTATCGGTTTCTTGTACCCAATCAACCCCATTGGCCGAACTCCATACATCGTTCAAAAGACTACCATTGGTAAAACCACCGACTACAAAGATTCGATCGTTAAAAACCGTAATTCCAAATTGTGCTCTGCCGCTGAACCCCGTATCGGCAGTTTCCAACACCCAGGTTTCCCCATCGTTGCTCGACCATACATCGTTCGCCAGGTCCTCGATATTGGTTACCCCCCCGATCACCCAAAATTTATCCTTGAAGAATACGCTACGGTGGCCTTCGCGAACGCTAAAAGCAGCATTTGGAACAAGGGCTTGATCAGCCGTGTTTAGCGGGCGGGTGCGAAACCGATAGATTTCACTTGTGCTGCTACCACCCTGGTTGTCTCGGGCCACTACTTTCCAAGTAAACCTACTGTCCAATGAGAGCGGTTCGGAAATACTGAAGGTAGCGTCGGTAAGTCCCTGGGCCACGAGTGTTGTCGGATCGTCAGGTATGGCATCGCCGTTTACAAGAATAACACCTAGACTATTTCCTAGTTTTTCGAGATAAAAGTCATAGACCACCTCATCGCCATCGCTATCGGTGGCCGGCTGCCAGCTAAAGGTAGGTGTGAGTGTTACCGCTTCGGCCTGATCTACCACCGTAAGCAGATTAAATTCTTCGGGGGCGGAGTTTAACTGCCCGCTGTCATCGTCATTTGTTTTACAAGCCGTAAATAGAAAGAGAAATAGGAGTATTTTGAGAATACGTTTCATACTAAAATTGTTTTAGTCCCAGTGAAATCGGAATATTCCGATTCGGTTTTCGATTTCCTGATTTTCGTCGATACCCGATCCGTAGGTGCCTAAAAAGCTTGGAAATTCCAAGGAGTTCGATAAAAATCCTCTCATATACGTGACGTCTCCTCCTGAAAGATTTGTTGTGAATTCTATCAGCAGGGACCCTCCTGAAATGGCAGCCCAGGTGCCGGAAGCCTCAAAGGCCGGGTTGCTGTAGCGTTCCATGTAAATAGTACCGTCTTCATTGAGTGAAAGACTGTAGTCTGGAGGAATCTCTGAATAATTTATGTCCTCCAAATCTGGAGCTACCATTTGCAAACCACCGCTAAAGAAGGCCTTGGTCAGCGTATTGGTTAACAGAATTTGTACTGTTTGGGTTCTTCCCTCACTCTCGGCTGTAATGACAAAATCGTAGGTGCCCAAAGGAAAGTCCTTACCCCATGACAGCAGGCCGGTGAGACTATCGAATACTATGTGGTTACGCTGTAGTATTTCCGAAGAAGAAGTGATGCTATAAGTGCCAACTTCCCCGTTCCATTGAATGATACTCGGAGCAATACTTCCAGCGGTTCTGAAAGTGGTATTGATTTCTTCTTCCGCATATTCGAATCGTATGGTAGTCGATGGAGGGCTATCGTTTTTGCTGCAGGCGATTGCGAGAAAAAGAAGGGCTAAAATCGGTATCGTGCGTTTCATAACTAGGATTATTTTACCGTAAAAATTACATTGATCATATAGATATATTCTCCCGGATCGCGGTCATAGTAGATAGTACTCACGATTTCTTCGCCCCAACGGTTGTTCAAATCTTCGACCTCTTTTACTTCGCCCAGTTGTTTGCCCATTGCTTGGGCAATGGCAGTTGCTCTTTCTGTAGCATTGCTCAAGGCTTTTTTACTGAGTTGGGTAATTTCATCGTCATCAATGGTAATAATTGTATCGTAGTTTAAAACCTGTACTCCCAATGATTTTATCTGAAGAAATTTTTTCATTTTGTCTACCGATTCGGTCCGGAATTCATAGAGCGTACCTTCTTTTTCATATCGAAGGGTTTCATACCCAAAAACATTGGGGTTTTCTTTTAAATCGTTCCATGCAATATTTTTGGCTTCAAGAGCATCTTTGTATTGCTTTTTTAACTTTTCGAGCGTTACCATTTCTGGAGGGAGGCTCGAGTAGGTGCCGCTTACCGATACGGTTGCCTTAAATAGCGGCGTAGCATCAATATGAACCGCACGGGCACTTACTTTTATGGTATTGCGGTGTTCCTGTGCTTTTAAGTTACCAGTGAACAGGATCAATAATAGGGCCAGTAGTCTTATTTGAAGTTTCATCTTCTTTCATTTTTTATTAGTCACTTACAGAGGCGTTACAAGGGATTTAGTTTCCAAAAGACCAAACATCTGAATGGCGTCCTTCGGTATAAACTCCTGTTTTTGTGGGGTACGAGATAAGGGGATACCCGGTAATGGCCCAGAAGCGATTGTCAAATACCACCGATGTATGGTCGGCTCGGGTTGTGAAACCGGCATCAACACTTACTTTCTCCCAACTGATGCCATCATTGCTACGCCAAATGTCATTTAGGAATTTGGCGTTCCCCGCATACCCCGCGATGACCCACATATAACCATTATAGGAGACCGCGGTATGGCCCGCTCTTGGGGTGAAATCTGCATTCGGAGTGGCGAGTATCCAGCTAATGCCGTCCTCTGTGTACCAAACGTCGTTTTGAAAACCATTTCCAGGTTTACCGTTTACGTACCCTCCTATGACCCAAAGTTTGTCATCATGAACCAAAGCCGTATGGTCGGCGCGTTTGCCAAAAGGGGCGTTTTGTAAAAAAGAGGCCCAATTGCTCCCGTCTCCACTGACCCAAACGTCGGCCTTAAGGTCTTGGTCGCCAGTTAGCGAACCGGCGCCTCCTATGACCCACATACGATCTTTGAATGTGGTCAGGGTATGTCTATTTCTTGGTGGAAAGGCCGCCTCTTTCGTGGCTGCTTCCCATGATATACCATCTTTTGAATACCAAACATCGTTAAAGATTTGAAAGTCTAATAAGTTGCCGTTCCTACCACCCGCTAACCACATTTTACCGTCATGAACCGTCGCAGCGTGATCTGCACGGGCCGAAAATGCCGCATCGGGATTCACGAGTTTCCATTCTTTGCCATCTTCCGATTGCCATACGTCGTTGGGATCAGGTCCTAGCTTTTGACCGGCCATGACCCACATTTTTTTATCGAAGGCCAAGGAGGTATGAAAGGCACGGCCTTCAAAGGCTACTTCTTTGTCAATTAATTCCGTATTTATAGATAGGGGTTTGGTTGTAAGTCCCCCTAGATTCGTAGTTTCTATGGATTCACTATCGACTAATTCTTCTTTTCCACATGCGAATAGGAGCACAAGAGTACTTAGACAAAAAAGTTTCTTCGTTGTTTTCATTTGTAAAGAATTTTAAGTTTTATAAGAGGGGAAGGCTTGGAAAAATGGATAAAAAATATTTTCCCCCAACCCGGCATGTTACCGTATTGTTGGGGGAAACACTAACCATTTTCTTATTCTTCGATTCCGAAGTGTTCGGTTACTTCTTCGTAGGTCATTTTGGTATAGTCAATAGAAGCGGATTTCCCTGCGGTCGATTGTCCGCCTGGGATTAATACATAGCGATACTCACCAAAAAAGGGTACTCCAGCACTTTGTCCTTCAACAGTAGAGGCCATTGCGATATACAATTCCCCAGCTTGTTCTACTCTAAAGTAGTAGGATTGTTGGCGCGCCACCCCAAATACGATTGGAAGGGAAAACACGTCGGTATCATTGGTAATAGGGTTGGGCGTAGAACGCCCATATACCAAAATAATGCCCTGCTCAATGAAGTCATTGGTCATTTCTGGTGCATCGATTAAAAAGGAATCACTGGTGGCAATAATGTTGTTGTCGAATTCTGATGGAATCCAGCCAGAGTAGATGACATTGGCCGAGCCAATCTCTCCCTGCTCCCCTTGCTCTCCTTGTGTTCCGGCAGGACCTGAAGCACCTTGTTCCCCTTGTGGTCCCTGCTCTCCTTGAGGACCTATTGCACCATCGGATCCGTCTTCGGGGGAACAGGAAAAAAATACACATGCAACAAACAGCATGCTAAAAAATGTCTTGTTATATTTCATCATTGTTTTCATAAGAATTTATTTTTAAGGTTTGGGGGAGTGATTGTCCGGTTGTGTTATAGCGGCTTTTTGATACTACTCGGGAATGTTAAAGTGTTCGGTAATCTCTTGGTATGTCATTTTGTTATAATTCAAGGTCGAAGTTTTGCCCCCGATTGATTCTGCTCCGGGTATGATGATATATCGATAGTCATCAAACACGTCAAAATCATTGTTCGCAACGTTAGACGTTAGGCCGACCGCTCTGATTTGCCCATCGTTGATCGTAAAGGTGTATCGGTCCCCGGCACCTGTTGTGTAGGGGAGTGGAAATACTTCATCACCTGCTACAAGTAGCACATTACCTCTTCCATAAACCATTACGGTACTGGTATCTAAATTGACATTTAAACTATTGATTTCGTCAGCACTGGCAAGAACAAATACCTTTTGAAGTAATCCGCCGCCAGGTACAAAATCATTTGGAATCCAATCGGAGTAAATCACATTTGCGGAACCAACTTCCCCTTGTTCTCCCTGTAATCCTGTCGGACCAGCCGGACCTTGTTCTCCTTGAGGCCCAATGGCTCCGTCTTCCCCATCTTCCGGGGAGCATGCAACCATTAAAATGGCCATGAACAATACCTTTCCAATTCTTTTCATATATTTCATAGAAGTCATATTTTTTCTTTTTATGATTATCACTACAAACTTAGAAGCATCCCTTGAAGGCAATGTCCCGAATGTTTTGATCTTAAAGAATTAGGACAACCTTACTAACATCCTTTTCGTTGTTCGATGGGAGGAGTTACTTGTTGTATGGGGATGAAATAGTAAAGGTGAAATGTGTAGTCAAGGAATCACCCTTTTGGCAAAAACCCTGGTGTTAGCACTTGTAAAAAAACATCATCTGTTGACATCAAAAATAGCTCCGGAATCATACATTTGCGCAAGTTCGCTTTTTGAGATACCATACATCGATGCTGAATAATTTTCAGGTTTGTCAATCGTATGTATGCCACTCTTTTTACTTATTTGGTACTCATTTTGGGATACAAATACACTATCATTTGA
Source organism: uncultured Flavobacteriaceae bacterium (assembly GCA_947500385.1). Classification (GTDB taxonomy): domain Bacteria; phylum Bacteroidota; class Bacteroidia; order Flavobacteriales; family Flavobacteriaceae; genus Pelagihabitans. The sequence continues at coordinate 103,587 of CANMSA010000002.1, forward strand.
AAGACGAAGTACCTTTAACGTAGAATAGCTCCCCGAGTCAACCTTATACTCGTAAACATCTCCTTTCCTAGGAGCGGAAATGTATTCCATATCGAGTTTTTTGCGTTTCCATTCGGCATAAATACCCCAAATGACCAAAGCTGTGATGATAGCAAGCCCTGTAAATTGCCAGATAGGTCCCTTGGTTTCTTTTTTTAAAGCGTGGTACGCATTTTTGATGGGTTCTGGCATTTCTTTGGTTTTAAGCACATTTTTGCAATGTTGGCATTGAGAAACTCCTTTTTTGCCAATAGGAAATAATGGAATCCAAAAAATATGGGCGTGTCTTCTGTATACCCTTACAATCACGGAACCTACCGTTTCGCAGTTGGGACAGGTTATTGTTTTTGACTGTTCGGATTTCAAATGAACCGCTTTGGTCCCATAAATGATCATATGCTAATTTTTTAATTATTTGTAACGATTTCGGGGAAGTATATCAAATAATGTATATCATACGGTATTTATAGCGTGTAATGGCCGCTTTTAAAGATACTTTGGCGCTGAATGAAGTTGTCCCGAATGTTTTGATTTTAAAGAATCAGGACAATACAAGTTGTGATCGCTGGTATTGGGACGGAGTGATCCCTGTCCACTTTTTAAAGGCGGCGTAGAAGGCAGATTTGGAGTTAAAACCTGCTTCAAGACCTACCGAAACAATGGTGTAATGTGCGTAGTGCTGCGAATGCAAATTTTTCTTGACATCCGATATACGGTATTGGTTGATATAATCAATAAAGCTTATTTGGTTGATGGAATTGATCATACTGGATAAATAGCAGCCCGATATCCCAAGTAGTTCCGCGGTAGAGGCCAGGCTTAGGTTGGGATTGCGATAAATTTTATTGGCGCGCATTAAAAGTTCCAATTTCCTAAAGTATTTGTTCGCTGTGGTCAATGGTTTTCGCGTTTGGGTGGTAAGTTCTTTTATTTTTTGAGAACAGAGCGCGGCAATAATGGTAAGAAGGTGTAAGTGTTTTTCGGTAAAAAAATGCTTCTCCGGATGCTCGGAATCGATTACACCATATAGGGAATCATTCACCAAAATAGGGACACAGATTTCCGATAGGCGCTTTTCGTCATCTACAATGTATCTGGGATCCTCCAAGGTATGCGGAATGAGCTCGGCTTTTTTGCTTCTTGCCACACTTCCTACGATTCCTTCATCTAACGAAATTTCAATCTGGTTGTAAATGGTATCCCCATACGGGTTTTTTTGCCCGTAGGCCGACCGTTGTTGTAAACACTGCTTTTCTTTGTTGAAGGTGTAGATGACACAATCTATAAAACCCAATTGATGAATTACGTTTTTGGTAATATCCCAGAGTACTTCCTCAACAGATTCCTTTTGATAAAGCGATGTTGAAAAAAAACTTATCGCCCTTATTTCGTCAAGGGCATCGTTTGAATAATGGTTCCGATCCATAATCTTGAATTTTTAGCTCAAAAGTATGGAGCTGGTATTACCATATACTGTGGGTATGTAACAAAGTACTGTTCAAATGTAACTTGGACCTGTAAACCCCTTATTTATCGAGTGAAGCCACGTATTCCGATGGGGTTTGGCCGAAAGATTCCTTAAAACTTTTCATAAAGTAGGAAGGCGTTCCAAAACCCACCGCATAGGCTACCTCATTGATGGTGGAATCTGAATCATGCAACAGTTGTTGTGCTTGCTTTAATCGTTGGGAACGTAAAAAGGCAGTGGTGGTAAGACCCGTAAAGGCTAGTAGTTTGCGATGCAATTGCATGCGGCTCATATGTGCTTTCTTACTGAATTCTGCTGCGTTAAATGTAGGTTCTGAGAGATGGCTATCTAATATAGCTTGTATTTTGGTCAAGAAGACTTCATCGGCGGCACTTACCACGATGTTTTTGGGTTTCAGAACCAATTCCTGGCCGTATCTAAGTTGTAAGGCCTTTCGTGTGCGGATCAGGTTTTGGATTCTTTTTTCTAAAAGCCTAATTTTAAAAGGTTTGCCGACAAAATCATCTGCGCCCGAGCTGAGCCCTTTTAATTCCGTTTCAGAGGTATCATCGGCCGTGAGCAGAATTATGGGAATATGGGATGTTCTTTCGTCTGCTTTTAAAGCATTGCACATACCAATACCATCCAAGAGGGGCATTCGAACGTCTGAAATGATGATGTCCGGTACTTTTTCCAAGGCAATTTCTAAGCCAATCTCTCCATTTTGAGCCTCGATAATTTCATACGCATCTTGCAACGATTGTCGAATGAACGAGCGAATTTCCAAATGGTCCTCCACTACAAGCAAGAGGGGCGTTGATTGATTATTGGAGGTATTTTCAAAAGTAGGTTCTTTTTGATTTTCGAGAGGTTCCTTTTGCAATGGGCTTGCAGGCTCGGCGGCTAGTTTTGCCGGGAGCTCTACCTTGAAAACAATGGTATTGCCCGCTTCGATATAGGCGTTGATCGCTCCTTTTGATAGGGTCACCAACTCTTTTACTAGCGAGAGGCCCACCCCCATGCCTTCTGCTCCAGAATCTTCTTGATAAAAACGATCGAACAGTTTTTCCGGTCGTATTTCGGAATTTTCTTTTACCGTATTTTTGACCAGTAGGGTTATCGCAGCTTCAGTTGCGGCGAGCCGAAGGCTACAACATCCGTTTTGGGGAGTGTATTTGAATGCGTTGGAAAGAAGGTTTGTTACTACCTTCTCTACAATATCTTCATCATACTTTCGTATTCCCGTAGGCGCTATGACCTTTTGGAAGGTTATACCCTTTTCGCTTGCTTGATACTCAAAAGAACTTGCGATACTATGAATGAACAAACTTAGTTCTGCCTCTTGCAACTGCACCACTAATTTTCCCTCCTCTAGTTTTGAAAGCTGCAATAATTGATCTACCAAGCCTATCAAACGTTGGGTATTTCGTTTTACCATAGACAGGCCCGAATAGTCGGTATCGGCCCTAGCTTTTCCCGATAGTTCTTTTTCTATAGGCCCTGAAATTAAGGTGAGCGGCGTTTTGAATTCGTGGGCAATATTTGTGTACAATTTTGATTTAAACACATTAAGGTTGTGCAAACGCTCTGTTTCTTCCTCTTTTAACTTAAGGTTGAGTTCCATGTTCCACCGCCATCTTAAATACCTATAAAACCCGAAGCAGGCACCGAGGAAAAGAAGTATATATATGGTTTTGGCAAATGGGGTTAAATACCATGGAGGTGCGATATAAATATCCAAATAGGAGATCGCGTCATTTTCCGATACCCCTTCATAAAATGGTTTTATGGCAAGTCTATGGTCGCCGTAAGGTACATTGGTAAAATAAGCGGTTTGAAGATCGGTTACTTTCCAAAGATCATCGTTGAGCTTATAGCTGTATTTTATTTTTTCTGGATTTATAAAGTCCATTGTAGAAAACCGAATAGAGAAATCGTTTTGATCGGGCGCCAGGGCGACTTTTTTCAAAAAAGGCGCCTGCGCTGCTTGAAATTCCTGTAAACCTTCTTCATTCTGTACGTTAAACCCGGTTACCTGAGGTGCGTAGGCAGGTTTTTCAGGACTATAGTCTTTTACACTTACTTGCTGAATACCTTCATCTGTACCAAAATAGAGCGTATCGTTTGCCGTATCAAAAAAACCAGAACCATATAAGAAAGCATTCGATATTAGGCCATCACTTTCTGTAAAATGCTGCATGCTGCCTTCACGGGTATTATGAACGTAAATACCATCGCTTATAGTAGTGATCCATATATTTTGATCATTATCGCCTTGAAGCGACATAATTTTTTTATCGAATAAAGTTCCACGATATTGAAGACGTTCAAAATTATCGGTTTCTTCCCTATACTGAACTAGGCCAATATCTGAGCCAAACCACAGGGTGCCCTGTGGATCTTCTTGCATGGTCATTATAATATTACTGGTGATAGAACGATTATTCCCTTTTTCGAAGGTGTAGTTTTTTATTTCCGATGATAGCTGTGCCACCTTCTTTGTTGAGATAGCGTCAATTCTATAGATGCCGTACCCCACGGTAATTACCCAAAGGCGATCTTGGGAATCTATTTGAATGTCAATAATTTTTGACTCTTTGGACTCGGAGTTGGTCTTCAAAGGTATGTACTTTAAAAAAGCATCGTTTTTATCAAATACCATTAGACCCTCCCATGTGCCTACCCATAATCTACCCTTGTTATCCTTGGCCAATCCTGGAACTCTAAGGATGCCTTTTTTGCTTGGTAGCACAAGGGTTTTGCTTAGGGTGTCACCAACAAACTTATAAATATTGGTTTCATCTGAACTAATGTACAGCGCTTTCCCATATGAATGCAGTCCTAATATCGGGTGGTTTTCGAAAATGGAGACGAATTGGTCTCCTTGTCTTTTGAACACTCCTTGCTGTCCCCCAAAAAACAGTTCGTTTTTATGTTTTAAAACACGCCTTGCATGTACTCCGGGAATTTGGGTTGTAAAAGCATTTTGGTATTTTTTCTCTTTAAACAGACCTTTACCGGTGCCTATCCATAACGTTTGTTGGTGATCCTCAAAGAGGGATGAAATGTGGGTAGTAGAGAGGTCGATATCAAGCCGTAGTTTTTTCAATTCAAAGGAGGAGACCTCCAGTAAATAAATGTTCTTATGGTCAAACAAATAATAATTTCCATTAGTCGTGGGCACAATGCCGTCAAAAGAATTGGGAGTCCTTATTTCGTTTGCCACGCGATCGGTGTGCATTACCACTATTTTTTGCGGTAATACGACCAGCAGTCCTACTTCTGGGATATATTCAAGTGCTCTAATAGCGTCTTCAAAACCCCGAAGTCGCCGTCGTTGTTTTGTTTGTAGATCATAGGAGAACAGTTCATTCTTTTTGCCGACCAACCATAGCTGTTGTTTGTTAGAGGCCATTGGGGCATCAAAGGCGCCAAAACCTAAATTCAGATAGTCGTTGGTTGTCGTATTAAAAATGGAATACCCTCCATCAGATGCGGTCACAACGTAATCCCGATTGGCGATCATAACATCCGAAACCATTTTCTCCTTATATTTTTCAGGCATCTCGATCGAAAAATTATGGAAAGACATGTTCTTGGGCGAGAACCGACTCACTCCACCTCCCAACGTGGCCAACCAATAGTCTTTATTGGTGTCGATTGCGATGTCCCGTATCCAATTGGCAGCAATGGAGTTGGGGTTTTCCGGGGAATTCCTCAGTACTTCGAATTGGTACCCATCATACCGGTGAAGTCCATCTTGTGTTCCTACCCAAATAAACCCGTTTTGGTCTTGTGTAATGAAGGAAATCCATTCATTCGATAACCCTTCTTTAATCGATTGGAAGGAATGTACTTTTTGTTGCGCGTAACAAAGGAGACCGCTACAGATAAAAAACGTAAACCATATGGGGAACCGCATGATAGTTTTACTTTTTTTGGGAAACAATACGTTTGGGAGTAGGTTTTGAAGAAATCAACAAACAAAAAATCGTTTTACCATAGAACAAGATAGCTCGGAATAGGTTAATAAAGAAACAATTTTTATACGATTGGTTACTTTCCTTGTATGGATTACATTTTTGACCGAACTTCATAGGGTATAAACAACTAACCAGCTATAAAAATGGATATCGGATTACTTTCGGTAAGCATGAATGTATATTCTACCAAGCGAATCGCCGAGGAAGCTGAAAAATCCGGGCATTATGTAGAAAGAATAGATCATACGAAATGCTCGGTAAAGTTGGGCGCGGGGAAGCCACGGATATACCTGGGGGAGGAAGATATTTCAAATGAGTTTGATGCGATTATTCCCAGAATCGGGGCAAAGGTCTCCAGACATGGTGCGGCCATTGTAAAGCAATTCGAAATGAACGGGATCTTCAGTACGGCGCGTTCCTTAAGTATTTTGCGTGCTAGGAACAAGGTGCGTACCCTACAGATAATGGCGCGGAAGGGTATTCCCATACCCGAGACGCTGTTTTCGATCAATCCGGACAATATAAAAAAGCAGATAGAGATCTTGGGAGGTGCCCCTGTGATTATCAAACTTCAGGAGGGAACCCAAGGCATAGGAGTGATTCTTGCAGAAACCAAAAAATCGGCCAAATCGATCATCGATACGTTTTATAAGATGGATACCAGCATCCTAATTCAGAAGTATATCGAAGAAAGCAATGGGGAGGATATCCGCATTTTTGTGGTGGGCAATAAAATTGTGGCCAGTATGAAGCGAGTAAGCGAAGTGGGGGAATTTAGATCCAATGTGCATCGGGGTGGGGCCACTGAGAAGGTAAAGCTATCGGCAAAAGAGCAGTTTATTGCTTTAAATGCGGCCAAACATATTGGTTTGGGGGTCGCTGGGGTAGATCTCATCCGTTCCAAAAAGGGCCCCTTGCTAATTGAAGTGAATGCCTCTCCAGGTTTGCAGGGTATCGAGGCGGCTACCGGTGTCAACGTGGCACAGGAAATCATAAAATATGTAGAACGCAACGGCAAACGTAGACGAAAATAAGATGGCCCAAAACAAATCGATAACCGTAGGAGGAGAAACCGTAGAACCGGGAAAGAATAAACTACTTAAAATCAGCATCGACCGCTTACCGACCGGTACCCTAATCGATATCCCCGTATATGTCTTCAATGCAAAAAAACCGGGCCCTACTTTATTGGTACAGGCAGGTTTGCACGGCGACGAGATCAACGGAATAGAAATTGTTCGGCGAATGTTGCACGAGAAGCGCTTTGCTATTGAAAAGGGAGCCGTGATTGCAGTGCCCATCCTCAATATTTTCGGTTTTATCCACTTTTCAAGGGATGTTCCCGATGGAAAAGATGTAAACCGCAGTTTTCCGGGCACAAAATCGGGTTCTATGGCCAGTAGAATTGCATATCATTACGTTTCAGAGATCATGCATCAAATAGACTATGGTATAGACCTGCACACCGGTGGGGGACAACGCCATAATTTCCCCCAAATACGTTATACGGGCGAAGATGAACAAAGTGCGGCGCTTGCCAATGTATTCAATGCCCCTTTTTCATTTTCTTCCAAGTTGATAAAAGGCTCCTTTCGGAATGCCACCTTTAAAATGGGAAAGCCTTCCATTGTGTATGAGGCGGGAGAAAGTATGCGATTTGATGATTATGCCATTTTAGAAGGCATGCAAGGGGTACTGAACATTATGGGACACCTTGGAATGATAAAGACCTTGGAACCTAATTACCTAGCGAAAAAAACAACCGTGCATCTTAGAGACCGCCGTTGGTTGCGCGCGCCGACCGCTGGGATGTTCATTCCCAAGGTGATCAATGGGAGCGCGTTGAAAAAAGGGCAGGTATTGGGTACTATTTCAGATACCTATGCCAAACATAGCAAAACGATCAAGGCTCCTTTTGATGGCTATGTTTTTTGTATCAACCACCAAGCTGTAGTAAATCAAGGTGACGCCCTATTTCATGTGGGGAAAATGTAAAACCCCCTGATTTAGTTATTGAGCCTGGTGAAAATCATTTTACCAATATGGTTCCCATCGCAGTCGTTTCCGGTGAAGTCTACTTCTAGCCTGTAGGGATTTTCGGAAGTAATGGTTCCCGTGCCACTGAAATTACCAGTGCAATCGGTTATGATATCGTTGAAGCTAAACGAGGTGATTTGGGTACCATCAAGATTGAAAACCATAGTTCCGTCGTTGTCGCCACTATTGCAGCAAGAGGAAAAAGAAGTGGTGGCGAAAAACTCTCCATTTAAACGGGTTTTTTCCGCATTGGCGAATTTTAAACGGGCCGAAATACCAAAATCGGTATAGGTAATATCCAAATCTGTATTCGAATTCCAGGTACCGATGTAATCTCCTTCAAGGGTAACCGCTTCGGGCTCCATTTCTGCTGCGGGGGTATCGTCATCAGAACCACTACAAGAAATGAACAATAAAATATGTGCGGAGAACAAGGCCAAAATAAATAGGTTTTTTTTCATAGGTCTAATGGTGTTGTTGTTTCAAAGATGCTTCTTCTATTCGTTCATTTAGCTTAACTGGGCGGTCCGTATAAGTTAACTATAGAGAGTAAAGTAAACCGGTATGAAGCGATTTCATGCGGGTCTTTCAATTTTTAAAGCCAATGATATTGGCTTAACAATCAGTGCCGGTAACGCTGCAGACGCCAGGGGTTCCCTCCACCTTTACTTTTATAAAGTATTCCATACAATCATAGTCTTCTGCAGTATTGATATCATCTGTAGCGATTTTAATTTCAATGGTCTCGTTAATACCTACTTCGACACCTGCCGATACGGTTAGGGTCAAAGCGGCAAGACCGTCTTTCACATAAATAGCTTCTACCGAAATATCTTCTTTGACCGTGGTAATACTTTTGATGGTAAAAAAGTAATCCCCAATGGAGGCGCCTTCCATTTGGTCGTCGGATACGATTTCCAAGACCTTCACCAATTCAACATTACAACCAGGAATGGACGTGCTACCCCCACTGGCCGGTGGAAGGGGGGCTTCTGGTGCGGAATCATCCGAACTACAGCTGAAGGCGATTAAACAGGCAATCAATATAGATATACAGGCTTTGAATTTCATAATTTGGTTGTTTTTAATAGGTCTAAAATTATCTTTTCAAGGGTATCTTTTTTTTCTTTTGAACCGAAACCCTCTTTTTTTGATGTGAACAGCTCTTTTTTTGAAGTGAATGGCTTTTTGGCCGGCTTAACGCGGCCGCCATCATGGTGCGAACCACTATTTTGCATACATTGTACCTCTCGAACAGCCTAGCTAATGGAAACTGCCCTGGTAGCACAAACGAAAATCTCTGCTCTAATTATCGATGATGAACCGTTGGCCAGGAGACGGATCGAAGGGTTGCTGAAAGACGAAACCCGAATACAGATAAAGGGCATTATTGGCACCGGGGAAGAAGCGGTACGTACCATTGATTCCCTGAAACCCGATATGATTTTTTTGGATATCCAACTAAAGGATATGACAGGTTTTGAAGTCTTGGAATCTATCACCGAAGACCCCCCCTTAATCGTCTTCGTAACGGCTTTTGACGCCTTCGCGATCAAGGCGTTTGAGGTATTTGCCTTTGACTACCTTTTGAAGCCATATACCGAGGAACGTTTTTATAAATCTGTCGCGAATGCCATTGCCAGTTTCGAAAAAGAACGAGGCGGCGCTTTGGAGAAGAAGATGGCCGAGTTGTTGGGCCATATGAACATACAACCGGAAACGGCCGGTAAGAAATATAAGAGACGTATACCCATTCCCGATAAGAAAAAAACACGCTTTGTAAATACAGAGGATATTATGTACATCAAGGCATCGAATTATTACATCGAAATTTATACGACCAATTCGAAACATGTTCTACGTGAATCCCTCTACCATATTCTTGAAGGACTGGACCCACAGCACTTTGCTAGGATTCATAGGTCTAGTATTGTGAATCTTGGCCACATAAAAGAACTTCTCAATTCCGACTATGGGGAAGTAGATGTAAAAATGCCCGATTCAGCATTACTAAGGGTCAGTAAAGGATATCGAAAAGGGTTTTTAACAAAAATTGGTTTGAGATCATGAAGAAGCTCATAGATAAAAAATTGTTTGCGATTCTTTTGGGATACATGGGTCTGTACCACGTCGTGTATATATCAAAGCGGATCTTTTTGAAATTGATGCAGGAGGAAGCATACCTTGACCTTAGTTGGTGGGATACTATTTTTGCCCCCCTTTTGGCAAATTTTATTATTGTTCCTCCTGTTATTGTACTTGTTCTACTAGTGACCAAATCAATGCTTCAAAAGAAAGCCAATTGGGGGTATATTTTTGGGCTTCATTTTATTTTTTACTTGTTGTATGTGATCTTGATTTGCTTTAACAATATCCTATACGTCCATTTCGTGTATGATGACCCGCTTCATTTGTTCGACCAGGATGCATTGAAATTTGTCTTGTATTCTATGAACCTTAATTTTTTGGGGTATGTTGGTTTTGTTACTATTATCTATGCCTACTATTACATTGAGCAAACGATTAAGGCCGAAAAGCAAAAGGCACTATTGTCACAGCAACTACAAACCGTAAAGATGGAGTTGCTCAAATCGCAATTAAATCCGCATTTTTTGTTCAATACTTTAAATGGCATCGCCGCTTTAATAAAGGAAGATGCCGACAAGGCGCAACGTTTGATCGGAAACCTAGGGGACTTGCTACGGGAAGTACTGTTGTTAAAAGATGAAAATGTGATTCCCTTAGAAAAGGAACTGGTGATTTTAGATAAGTATTTAGAGATTATGGAAACGCGTTTTTCCGATCATTTATCCATAGATCTTTATATAGAAGATGTCGTAAAATATGCCTTGGTACCCAGTATGCTCATTCAACCTATCTTAGAAAATTCCTTTAAATACGGGTATGGCCGCAATACCACTGATTTGGAGGTTTCCCTATCGGCGGTCAAAAAAGAGGACAACCTTCTTCTAACCGTCAAAAATAATGGGATGCCCATAAAAGACGTAAAAGAAGGAAATGGGTTAAAAAATATTCGAAAACGACTTGAAACCCTTTATGAAAAGGATTTTCGCTTTAATTTTGAGAATAACCCTATGGAAAAAGGGGTAGTAACCACGATAGAGATTCCTTTTCAGTACTGCAACTAGGTAATTGTTGCAAGTTTGGATAGTAACCTCTCCACATAGGATAGGTCCTTACGTTATACTTAGTGCCGTTCTTTTACGTTCAATACTAAACCCATTCATATGCGCGAACGCTGGAAGGCTTTAAGTTACACGACAAGATTCTCGATTGTTGCGGCTAGTATCATGTTTGCACTTGGGTTCTTAGGAATGGGCATTACGGGAGCCTTGCTTTACTATACCGTGTTCTTTGTCTTGGGTTCTTTTCCTCCATTTGATGCATGGCATGGCGACTGGGTATGGCCGGCTATGATATTGGTCAGCCTGCTATTTCCATTCGGATTTATTTTCGGAGGTCTGGCTTGGCATTCTCTAAAAACCCGTATTTCTTCGAAACTAATTCTTCGATTGGTTTACGCCACTATTCTCTGGATATGGACCGCCTTTGTGTGGTTTATGACCTTGAAAATAAATGTTCATAACATGGATTAAGTGCCGAAACCTCTTGAAATATAGACTCAATGGTCGTAAAAAAGTATTTCAGGTGTTGTAGTCGTTCTGAAGAATGACTTGGCCGGTTTTTTTAGATCGTTTGTCGGGAAATCTGCAAATACGGCAATCTGATCCGTTTGCGTTAACCGACCCACTGGTTGGATACAAACAGGCTACCATACCCGAATTTCTGTTTTTAGGACACTTTAAGTTTGTTTTGCTCAACGGAAATCCCTTCGTCCTTTCCTAAGTTGGTTAAACTCCATTCTATGGCTTCCTCCAAATCGGTAAACTGCCGGATCGAATTTTTAAACACCATTCTTTCCAGAACTAGACTGGCAAAGCTGCCTTGGGTATTGCCTACTACGGAATAGGAATGTAATTGATGCCTATTTTTGTAAAATTTGATCCAGTCGGTCGGGACCACATAATATGAATGGATTCTATTGGAGATATAGGCAATGGGTTTGTCTTTCCCAAGGACCTCATGGGCGACCTTAACCGCTTTCTCGGCCATATTCCAGTTAAAAACTGTCCCTTCGTTAATTTCAGAAATAACCAGCTCGTTGAAATAGTAAAAGGTCCCAAACTCAAATTCCCATACTTCGCGTATGTTTCTAAAAAAATCAAGGTCTCTAACATGTTTCATAGCAAAAAACAGTTGATTGGTGTAGGTCTGAAATATACTAACTATTGTTGAATTTTTCTGTAAGTAAATGAGTACCAGTGGTTGTGCGTTTTCCTGTAAGCTTTAACAGGGCGATTGTCTTCTAGGAAATAACCCAACCAAACACCTAAGAATAACTTAGCTGTTCAAGATCTTTCTTTTTTCCGTATCAAATTCCTCCTGTGTTAGAATACCGGCATCTAATAGTTCCTTTAGATCCATTAATGCTTTTTTCTTATCGACCACTGGGGAAGCGTCAACCTTAGCGACAGTGGCAGTGTTGACAGCTATGGGTGCAGGCGGTTGTGCGCCTTTGGCGGTCAGTATGAGTTCAGTAATTTCATTAAAACCTTTGATGTTCGAATAATCAATTGCCAACTGTTCTTTTGCATTTACGACCGATACATCCGCTCCTTGGTCTAACAAGTATTTAACCACATCTTTTTTACCATTGGCCGCAGCATAGTGCAAGGGAGTATTTCCACTCTCATCTTGGACATTTATTTCCGCTCCTTCGGTCAATAGCAAGGTCACCATGCTTAAATGACCGCTTTTGGTAGCTACATGTAAAAGACTTTCTCCGCCCAGGTTGTTGGAGACATTCAGGCTGTACCCGGCGGTTACCGAAATATCGTTGGCCGTTTCTACCCAGTCTAGATATGAACTCATACTGCTTTCGTTCCCTGCTGTGGGTTTGCCATAATTCACGTCGACCCCGTGATCTAAAAACAGTTTTACGATTTCTTTTTGGTTGGCCGAACAGGCGTACCAAATAGGTGAGAGGCCGTTTTTACTGGAAACGAGCATATCCGCTCCTTTTTCTGCTAAAAGTTTAATGAGCATTCTATTTCCACTATAGCATGCGATAAGTAAGGGGGTTTCACCAGCATGGTTCACGTAATTCACATCTGAACCCGATTCTAAAAACAAGGTGACCACCGGAATATTTTTGGTTTTTACTGCAATTAACAAGGGCGTATTCCCCTGTTTATCAGTGGTAGCTATGTCTGCCCCATTCGTTAAGAACAACTGTATGATTGCCTTATTTCTATGGGCGGCAGCAATTAACAAAGGTGTTTGGGCCTCATTGTTTTCACTGTCTACTTCCATGCCCTGCTCCAAAAGTTTTTCTGCGACCTCGGTTTGCCCGTTTACGGCACATAAATGCAATAGGCTATTTCCTTTGAAATCTTTTATATCGGTCTTGGCGCCTTGTTCAAGAAGGTATAGGGCGGTTTGCTTTTGTTTTTGAAGACAGGCGAAATAAAAAGGGGTCTCCCCGGCATGGTCTTCATAGTTTAGTGTCGCACCTTCCGAAATCAGTATTTTACAAATGTCCAAGTATCCTCTATGAGCCGCATAATGAAGTGCGGTTCGGCCTTTTTCATCTGTATAGGTGACCTCGACTTCCTTATTTTTTAATAATATTTCAGCTATTTTTCGTTTTCCACCTTCACAAGCGGTGATAAATGACATGGACATAGGCTAGTATTTTTTTGGATATTACTTTTTGGAGAGTAAAAACTCCACCGTTTTGGCTTTTAAATCATCTTTAGAGGCAATCATTATGGGTGTTTCGTCCATATCATTGGAAGCGGTTGGGTCCGCGCCGGCGGCTACCAATGCTTTTACCATCCTATACACCTCTTTGGCGCGTTTTTCTTCGTTCAGCGTTTCCCGACCGCAGACTTTATGTAAAATGGTGTTGCCCTGATCGTCTTTTCTATTTGTTTCGAGTCGTCCTGAATCCAGTGCAGCTTGCAATAGTTCCAATTGTTTTTCTGCCAATACATCAACAGCGGTAACCGTGCGTTGGTAATAGGTGCTAGTTTGATAAAGATCTGCACCGTCTTCTAGCAAAAGCGATAACAATTCAGGGGTACAGCCCATCCGGATACACTGGTACAGTACTGATTCCCCAGCTTTGTTGACGGCATCGAATTGGGGAGAGTCGTATTCGCGCATGATTTGATACTTTTCCAGATCGGCACTATGTGCAAGGGCGATAAAAAAGGGAGATTCATCTTCTTTGTTGGTGGCATTGGCATCAGCGCCATTTTCCAAGAGCCATTGTATGTATTGGTTTTTATGAAATTCTACAGCGAGGTGCAAGGGTGTTTTCAGTACCGTATTGGGTTTGTCTATTTCCAGTCCTTCTTCCAGAAAGAAGTTGAGGTATTGAAGCCCTTGTTCGTAGTTACGCACATACTTTTTCACAATTTGATGTATCAGGTTTTCTTCGGCCTTGGTCATAAATTGAATGTCGCAACCATTGTCGACCAGGGAACGGATGATGGCTATATCTGCTTCATTTTCCACGGCATAACTCAAGAGCGATTTACTTTCGAGTTCGTCGTTGATATTCTCCACCTGCGATAAGAAGTCGTTTAAAAAAGCGAGGCTATCGGTTTCCGTGTCCAAATAATTTATGATACTCTTAAAAATAGACTTGTCAAAACTATCATATTCGTATATGTCAAGTTCAATTGCGCCTTGGCCTATTAGCGCATCTACGAGGTCAAAGGCCTTGTCCCGTATAATGGTGTCAAAAATACCCGTGATATGGTAGGGTTGCATCCCAGTAAAAGGGTTTCCCTTTGCTATGAACTCTTTGGCTATGTCGTACTCTTTTTTTCGGATGGCGTCTTGCAGCATTTATTTACATTTTAGTTGGGAACAGTATGTTAACGGAGAAAAAGTTCCCATAGTGTTATACAATTGAATAGATTGCAAATTTGGGTCAATAATTCCTAATAAAAGACCCGGTAATAGGTGAAGATTACCCCCTGTAAATGGGGGTGCACACTATTCTATATCCTGCAACTGTATCGCCAAAGCCTTGGTAGACAATTGTACCTCGGTAAGGGAGAGTATCAGTGATAGGATAAGTGCAAAAAGACTCGCTCCGAAGACCAGATTTGCCCAAAAAGTCTGTTCCAAGTAAATCAACAACATAGTGATGACGGCCAACAAAAAACTAAAAATGGCGGTCGCCTGCATATTTTTGATCAACGTAAGGCGTTTTCGCAACTGCTGTACTTGGCGACCGACCGATTTCGATCCGGTTTTTTTGTATTGGGCATGTAGTTGCCGAATGAGTGCTGCGATTGCCAAATAACGGGCATTATATGCCAACATGGTCAACGAAATGGCTGGAAAAAGCAGGGCGGGGATGCTAAGGGTTAATTGCATACGATACAGAATGTTATTCCGACGCTGTTGTCGAGGTATTTAATAGATACAAGTTATTTCGGTCGGTAAGGAAAAGGTGATCTTTGTTCAGTATAAACAAATGGTAGGCATCGCCCTTAAAAAAAATGGTACTATCATTTTTGGTCAGCAAAGGTTGTGCAGTTTCGGCACCATCTCCATCTAAAAGAAAGGCAAAAAGCGGTCGTTCCCCTTCTTGAAACGACTTGGCGGTATTAATGGCTACACGATTGGGGCTTAGGTACTGAATATCGGAAATATTAAGGTCTTTTTCATCTGTCGTTAGTTTGATCGGTTTCCATTGACTGCCGGCATCCTTGGTAAAATATAAAAGACTCGCGAGGCCACCGATATAGCCTGTATTTTTATCCTTGAAATCGATGGAATTCAAAGAGGGGTACTCGGTATCCGACGTTTCAAAAAAGACTTTCCATGAGAATCCTCCATCCAGGCTTTTATATGCTTTTCCCGAAGCGGTAACCGCATAGATCAGTTTTTCAGATACCATATCAAAATCGGTAATCGGGGTCTCTTCCTTTTCCAATCCTTTGAGGGCAATATTGTTCCAAGTACGGCCGCCATCAAGCGTTCGAACGATACAAGGAGCAACGAAGCCGATACGGCTGGTAACTCCCATCGCAAATCCCAGTTGCCCCTTAAACTTTATCTTATAAAATTTTTGATCGGTTTCTTGTAGGCCTTCAAGCGATTTTGTGTCAAAAACCGCCCAATTAGAGAGTTCGGAATCGCCTTTTACGATATAAGACCCTTCTCCCACCACATAGGCTTCCCCGTTTGAAAAGGCCACACTCTGGAAGGCATCGGCAAAGCCCGATAACTTAATTTCTTTCCATACCTTTCCCCCATTCAGGGTGGTTCTAATTCGCAGCCCGGTGCCACCCACCATCAACCCCTTTTCCAAAGATGTGAAGGCAGCTGCATTATAGAGGTGAAAGGAAGTATTCTGGATCGAATGAAGAATCACTGCCTCGGAATTGGTGGCGGTATTCTCAAATGAAATAGGTTCGAAAGCATATTCTTCCTCTGCAATCTCCTCAAAACCGGGAAAGAGCGCCACTGGTGTAAAATCGGGTGCTTTCTTTTTTTGAGAGCAGGCCGAGCAACATAGGAAAACGCCCAATAAAATGGCCATTGAAAATGGCATAGCGGCATTTAAATAACGGTTGGTCATAGTAGATTACTTCTTTTTCTTGATTGGGATCCATACTTCCTCTTCCGAATCGGGATGGTTGTTTTTATAGTGGGCCCCTAGTAGTTCAAAATGTGGCCGATCATCTAGTAGATAGCCCGAATTGGGCAACCATTCGCCATATATATAGTGGGCCGTTTTTTGAAATTCTTTTGCATCTCCTTTATGGTGAAATACCGCGTAGAGACCTCCTTCAAGGGTCAATTGAGAAAAACCTATTGGTATTTTTTGGAGATGAACTGCTTCAATTGCCGCCCATTTGGTAAAGGTTGTTTGCGGGTTAAACTGTTTAAAATAGTGGAGGTCATCATATACCTGAACGGAATAACGAGGCTTGCCAAAGGTTGCTTCTTCTTGGTTTAATACGGGAGCAACTGCTTTCCATAGGTCATGGGTCCTATTATTTACAAGGGACATCTGAACCGATTTTCCGAGTAATTTGGTTTTTGTCAATTGTGAAAATCGTGGTTTCATTCAGGGCGAATTTTCTATTTCAATAGTTAGTCGGTTGCGATGCCAAAATAGGTCCATGTGACGTCATCTTCAAAAGGGTTGCTCTGCGCGTGTATTTCTCCCGGGGCAATGGTAATACAATGCCCAGGTTCTAAAACATGTTTTTCTCCGTTGACTACAAAGACCGCGCTTCCTTTTTGAATATAAAAAACTTCGAACATGGTATCGTGTTTGTGCGAAGCTACTTGTTGCCCTTTTTTAAAGGTAGCGGTACCAAACATCATGAGTTGTGGTATTTCTCCCCGTTCAATAAGTGTTTTCTTTTTAATTTCCGGATTATGGCTCACTCCGAGTTCTGGCAGCGTATCCCAATGCACAATTTTCATGATGTTATCTCTTATTCTATGGTAAATTCAACCGTTTCTTTTTCACCATTTCCCCTCATCGTTACAGTATAATCTCCTTTGGGAAGATATGTCTTTCCGTTTTTCGCCGCCTTCAATTCTTTTTTGTTCTTTTTCAAATAGGCAGCTTTCCCACTTTTACTAAAGGCCAGGTCATACGATAAAATGTTGAGGCCACGATCCGCTTCAATTTGTGTTTCACTCACCGTGATTCCATCTTTTGTTGTAATGATCGCAGTATAGGGATCGGATTTAGAAGTGTAAAAGGTAAGGTCAAGGCCCGGTGTTTGTGGTTTAGCCCAAGAGCTCCAAGAGCTGCCCCATCGCGACGAATGTTTTACGTTCTTTACTTTAAAGGCATACAGATTCTTAGCTTGGATCGATGGGGTCATTTTTTGCAGTTTTGAAATGTCTGCCTTGTAAATACTTCTACCATGGGTACCGACCAATAAGTGTTTTGCCTCTTCTTGAATGACCAAGTCATGTACCGCAACATTTGGCAGGCCATTTTGGAAAACCTCCCAGCTGGTACCGCGGTCAAAGCTTACGTACAAGCCGTTATCGGTGCCAACAAAAAGCAGGTTTTCATTTTCTGGATCTTCTTGCAATACGTTTACAGGGGACGCCGGGATATTTGCCGAAATACTTTTCCATGTAGCACCATAGTCGTCGCTCACATAAACATAGGCGGTAAAATCATCCCAGCGATAGCCATTTAAAGTGGCGTACACCCGTTCTTTTTTGTGTTTGGATGCTGCTACTCGGCTAACCCATAGGTTTTTAGGGAGAGATTCCGATAGGTTTTCCCAGCTTCCCCCTGCGTTTTTAGTGCATTGAATTAGGCCATCATCGCTACCGGTGTAGATAAGACCAAATTTAAAAGGAGATTCGGAGATGGTGGTCAAAGTGCCATAGGCGACATTACCGGTTTTTGCTCCAAGGGTCAGGTCAGGGGAGATGGCTTCCCAGTCATCTCCTTGATTTAACGAGCGATGTAATTTATTGCTTCCCAAGTATAAGATATCTTGATTGTGTGAAGAAAGTAAGATCGGGGTCTGCCAGTTAAAACGGTAAGGAGTTTCCCCAAGCGCATGTTTGGGCTGTATGTACTTTTGTTGCTTACTTTCCTTGTTCAGACGAAAATAGTTTCCGAATTGATAGCCCGTGTATACTACATTGTGGTTTCTGCGATCGATCTGCACCTGCATGCCATCACCCCCCATGATCGATTTCCAGGGATATTGTCCACTTTGATGCCAACGGCTATTTTCAGAAGCATTATGTGGCCCTGCCCATACACCATTGTCCTGCAGTCCCCCGTACACATGGTACGGCTCTTGATTGTCTACATTGATGGCATAAAACTGCCCTACCGATGGAGAGTTGTTTTTTGTCCAACTTTCACCGTCATCGTACGATATGTTTAGGCCACCATCATTCCCATTAATGATGTGTCCTTGCATTTTTGGGTTGATCCAGATGGCATGATGGTCTGCATGAACATTATGACCATTGATTGATGTATAGGTTTTACCACCATCTTCCGATTTGATAATGGGTACTCCCGCCAAATAAATTTTGTCAACGTTGCTCGGGTCCACTGCTATTTGGGCAAAGTAGTATCCATAGCTGTAGAAGAGATCGTCTATGTAGTTTTCGTTCTGTTTGTTCCAGCTTTTCCCTCCGTCATTACTGCGATATACTTCCGCTCCCACCACGGGTGTATCGAAGAGCATGGTATTGGCCGTTTCCAGATACTTTGTGATATCGATTGGTTTGGCTGTCCCGGCCCGTACCAGCTGTTTTACGTTTTCGGCGCGGTACTTCTCTTGAAATCCATTGGTTTTTAAGAAGGTGTTCAACTTCTTGTCCTCTAACTTCAGAAAATCGGCAACAGACATCGTTTTAAAGTCTTCTTTTGTGAGCCCTTCCGATTTCTTTTTGGCATCTTTTGCTTTTTCTCTTCTGAACTGGCTGTCATGCACTGCATACACCGTATTGGCATCGAAAACGGCCAAGCCGATTCGGCCTACTCCCTCTCCGGTAGGAAAACCGCTTTGAGCGGTAGATACTTTTTCCCAAGTAGCCCCGGCATCGATACTTTTATAGATTCCCGAACCGCTGCCGTTTCCAATGAAATCCCATGCTTTTCGATCTTTTTCCCAGGCGGCCGCAAACATAATATTGAAATCGTTTGGTGCGTTGGCCACATCAATAATTCCTGCTTTATTTGAAACAAATAGTGTTTTTTGCCATGTTTTTCCACCATCTTGGGTTTTGTAAATGCCGCGGTCTTCGTTGGCAGAATACAAATGCCCGGTTGCCCCCACCACGACTTCTTCAGGGTTGTTCGGATTGATGAGAATACGCCCGATATGATGCGTATCCTCCAAGCCCATAGACTGCCATGTTTTTCCCTTATCGGTTGATTTTAAAACACCGATACCCGCATAGGATGAACGGGAGGAGTTGTTTTCCCCGGTACCGACCCAGATGGTACCCGTAGCCCAGTGCACGGCAACATCCCCAACGTTTTGGGTATCCGAACCATCCAGGATGGGGGTAAAGCTAGTACCATTATTTTTAGTGTGCCAAAGACCCCCGGAAGCATACCCGACGTAAAATTCGATTGGATTTTCGGGATTGACTGCAATTGCGACGACACGACCGCTCATTACGGTAGGACCAATATTTTTTAACGGAATATTTTTTACCAGTGAATTGGAAGACAATACTCGTTTCTTTTTCAACGATTCCTGTACGTGTGCTGCAGAACTAGGTGCTGCTTGGGGAAGGATAAGCGTACTTGTTAAAAGAAGGCATAGTTGTATCAATTTTTTCATAAAGGATTTATTTAGATTGGCAGGGTCAAGGTACGCATTCCTATGGGGCAGGGCAAGGGCTTAAAAGCAACTGTTTTCAATAGTTTAAATTAGGAAATTCCTAAAATTCAGGACTTTAAAAAATCAATATTCCAAAAATTTAGTTAAATTTATGAGACATAATCAACTAAACTTAAAAAAATGGAAGAGTACTTACCATTAATCATTCAATTGGCAACAGGTGCCCTAGGGGGTAATGTTGCGGGTAAATTATTAAAAAACCTGTCTTTGGGGACAGTTGGAAATACCATTGCGGGTCTCGCCGGTGGCGGTATTGGTGGTCAACTTTTAGGTATGTTGGGCCTTGGTGCCGGAGCAGCCACTGGAGTGGATACCTCCGCTGCGACGGATGCGGTCGCAAGTGGTGGCATGGACATGGCGAGCATCTTGGGCAGTGTGGCCGGCGGTGGCGTCGGCGGTGGTGTCATTATGGCAATCATCGGCGCGATCAAGAATGCGATGGGAAACAAGTAAATTCCCCAACTTTAAATTAGGAGAGGCCCAGCAATGGGCCTCTTTTTTTGTGAGGCACTATTTTGAAAGCATGAAATGCGCGGCAAGATGGGCTGCCGAACAAACTCCGACCCATAGCGTCGGGGTCTCTTCCAAATTTGTTCCGAGGGTTCCGCACTATTTTGAAAGCATGAAATGCGCAGCAAAATGGGCTGCCGAACAAACTCCGACCCATGGCGTCGGGGTCTCTTCCAAATTTGTTCCGAGGGTTCCGCACTATTTTGAAAGCATGAAATGCGCGGCAAAATGGGCGCGAACTTTTTTATGCTATTCAAGTATCAAGGCGGTCAATAAGAATATGTATTTTTGAGGAAATAGCTATTCCCATGAAATACCAACAAATATCCAACGAACTTTTTCGTAAAAACCGCAAAAAATTTATGGCCCAAATGCAGGCAAAGAGTTTGGCGGTCTTCAACTCAAATGATATATATCCGATCAGTGCGGATGCTACGATGCCCTTTGAACAACACCGCGACATTTTTTACTTGTGCGGCGCCGATCAAGAAGAAACGATACTACTTTTGTTTCCCGATGCCTTAAATCCCAGACATCGTGAAATATTATTTGTTCGGGAAACCAATGCCCATATAGCGGTGTGGGAAGGTGAAAAACTCACTAAAGAAAAAGCGACGGATGTATCGGGGATCGAAACCGTTTATTGGCTTTCTGATTTTGACAAAATATTTTTTGACCTAATGACCGAGGCCGAAACGGTGTATCTGAACACCAACGAACACTACCGACAGGCAGTGGAAACGCAAACACGGGAAGATCGCTTTATCCTCCAATGTAAGGCCAACTTTCCCGCCCATATGGTTGCGAAGAGCAACCCTATTTTACAGAACATTCGAGGAGTAAAAGAACCGGAAGAAATTGCATTGATGCAAACTGCATGCAATATTACCGAGAAGGGCTTTCGACGCTTACTCTCTTTTATACGACCAGGAGTATGGGAATATGAGATCGAGGCAGAGCTCTTGCACGAGTTTGTTCGAAACCGATCCAAAGGATTTGCCTATACACCAATTATCGCTTCGGGAAACAATGCCAATGTATTGCACTATATCGAAAACAACCAACAATGTAAGGACGGGGATTTAATTTTGATGGATGTAGCTGCCGAATATGCCAATTACTCTAGCGACCTTACCCGAACGATTCCCGTAAACGGTAGGTTTTCTGAAAGGCAAAAACAGGTATACAATGCGGTGCTTCGCGTAAAAAATGAAGCGACCAATATGCTGGTTCCCGGAACCATTTGGGCCGATTACCATGTAGAGGTCGGGAAAGTAATGACTTCGGAACTCTTAGGTCTTGGACTTCTGGACAAGGCAGATGTACAAAACGAAAATCCGGATTGGCCCGCCTATAAAAAATACTTTATGCACGGAACCAGTCACCATATCGGATTGAACACCCATGACTATGGAGCATTAAAAACGCCTATGAAAGCCAATATGGTATTCACCGTTGAGCCGGGTATTTACATTCCCGATGAGGGAATGGGAATCCGAATCGAAGATGATGTGGTTATTCGGGAACAGGGCGCCCCATTTAATTTAATGGGCAATATTCCTATCGAGGTAGGGGAAATCGAGGAGTTGATGCAGTAATCGGTTTTCTGCAATGGTTTTACCGCTTGTATTTTAAAGGATGTATATTCCGGTTAACTTTCAATACCCAGCACAATTAGGTGTGTGCCTGTTTCAAATGGGGTAAGTTCAGTACCATGAAAACCACGAGCGCCGGTAGCACCCACCCCATACTAAATTGACTTAAGGGGATATACTGCTGTAGTTTTTGAGCAACATCGGCTTGGCCTACGGTGCTTAAAAAGTCTGGAATGCTAAATAGAATCGTACAGATTACGACTGCTCTGAACACGAGAGGGGACGCATACTTTTCGGGAACAACGTTTAAAAGAATCAATGCAATCGTTATAGGATAAATGAACATTAGCGCCGGCAAGGCAACGGCAATGATATACCCCACATTAAATTGCCCCATAACAACTCCTAAAACACACCCAACAATGGCCGTAACAAGATAGGCCTTTGGGGAATCCTTAAAGCGGTGCCTCATAAAATCGGCAGTGCCGGTTACGATACCTACCGCCGTGGTAAAACACGCCAAGGCAACCAAAATGCTCAATAAGAGGTTTGCGGTTCCTCCCATGGCTTGAAGGCTAATACCGCTTAACAACTCGGTTCTTGAGATAGCGGGATCAAATGAGCCGTGTACCAGGGCCCCGGTAATTATGAGACCGGTATAAATGAAAAACAATCCTAGGCCGGCCAACCAACCAGCGTTGCGAATCAATATTTTTTTTTCGGAGTAAGAAGCGTTTTTATTTTTGATATTGATCGATACAATGATTACACCACCCACCACTACGGCACCAATGGCGTCAAAGGTTTGATATCCTTCTAGGATTCCTTTCGAAAATGGACTGTCAAACACAGTGGTTCCAAAGCTAAAATCATAGGAGAATGCAGTAATTCCTATAATCAGGAGTAGAATCAGAATAATTGCAGGGGTCAAAAGCTTCCCTATAATGGTTAGGATTTTTGAACGGTTCATAACAAAAATAAAAACCAGCACAAAATAGACCATACTTGTTAGGAGCGATGAACTTCCAAAGACTGGTTCAATGGCCATTTCGTGTGTCACCGCAGCAGTACGGGGCGATGGCAAACTAATGGAAATTGCATACACTAAAAAGGAGTATACCAAGCTAAAGGAGGGCGATACCTTTTTCCCAAAATCAAAAATGGTTCCTTGTAATTTTGCATGTGCGAGAATACCAAAAATCGGGATGAGTACGGCGGAAAGGCAAAAACCAAGGGTTACAAGCCACCAAAGGGAACCCGCCTGAAAACCCAATAAGGGCGGTAAAATTAAGTTGCCAGCACCAAAGAAAAGGGAAAACAACGCAAAGGCGGTTACCAAAGTGTCCTTTGTGCGGATCATAACAAATTGTTTTTTGGTTTTACTATAGGACCGAAAGATAGGAATTTTAGAAAATCATTTATGGGAATTGAATGAAGCTGGCAAAATTCTTGGTCATCGTTTTATCCAAATAGAGGGTATTTCATCGAAAAAGGTGTCGTTCGTCGAAAATATTCATAAAATTATAGGATGTTTCCAATAAAAAGTTCACCACGCGCGTTCGATACAAAAGCAATTCAAGAACCGCTTTTTTGAGTACCCAAATTTTCTAGCATTCTTTGATTCCCCAAAAATCTCAGATGCTTTTTCTAAAACCTACTAGCATGAAAAAAATATTTTGCAACCTCTTCGGACACCACTATTCCGTCTCTAAAAAAGTGACGCTTCACATTAAAGAATACAAATGCATTCATTGTGGAAAACAGGTGACTACCGATGTAAGTGGAAACCTTTCCGCGCTTACACCAGAGTTGCAAGACATTAACAATACACTTGAAGATATTTATCAGAAAAGACATAGAGCTGCACAGCGCGTAGCTTAACTATGCTTTGGCAATAGGGTTATCGTTTCCCTACGGTAACCTGACTCATAGAGAACTTCCTGGAAATTGAGTAAGCACCAGCTTCTTCACTGTCGTACGCCCCACAACAGTTAGGCTGGCCCGCCCTTAATTTTTGGGAATTTTCTTTTTGGTGAGACCCCACCTGGTCAAGCAGGAAGTGCGCGGACAATGTGGTAGGTCGAACCAATCCTGACCGATGGCGTCAGGGTTTTTTGTTTTAGGCGATGCGGTTGATTGCCGCATCTTGTCAAGCAGGAAGTGCGCGGACAATGTGGTAGGTCGAACCAATCCTGACCGGTAGCGTCAGGGTTTTCGTTTTAGGCGATGCGGTTGATTGCCCCACCTGGTCAAGCAGGAAGTGCGCGGACAATGTGGTAGGTCGAACCAATCCTGACCGATGGCGTCAGGGTTTTCGTTTTAGGCGATGCGGTTGATTGCCGCATCTTGTCAAGCAGGAAGTGCGCGGACAATTTGGTAGGCCGAACCAATCCTGACCGGTAGCGTCAGGGTTTTATCGCTTGCTGTTGAAATGGGAAAGCATTTTATCCGTAATGGTTCCCACCGCTGCATCGGGCAGGTCATGTCCCATGTTTTTCACCCATAAAGTGTCTGAATCCGGAAGTAAGGAAGCCATTTTTTTACTGTGGGAAATCGGCATCACCGGATCCTCTTCCCCATGTATCAATAAGATCGGGACCAGTGATTTCGAAAGAGCTTCATAACGAGGTTCGGCCATTTGAATGGCCTTGAAATGATGACGCGCCGATAAAAGATTGTACCCTGCCCGTTTTTTAAGATTGTACAAGGAGGTTTCAGCCATGGTGCGCACATCAATCTGTCCGGTAGCGCGGCCCATCAGTATTTTTCGATGTACAATTTGAAGTTTGATCTGCCCCTTGGTATTGCCAAAGAAACCGTGCTTGAAAACAGCACTTATCATTGCCGGAAATATTTCCTGCGACATCGGCGAAAGTTCCGGATCGGTTACGTTGGCCGAGGACATAATTGCGGTTAAACTCTCCACCCTTTCGGGATGTTCTATAGTTAAGATCTGCGCAATCATCCCACCCATTGAGACCCCTACCACATGGGCCTTTTCAATAGCAAGCGTATCAAGAATTGCGGCTACATCCTCTGACATGTCATTCAAGGAATAGGCCCTTTTTGCCTTCCACTTTTTTTCGGAAGTAGAGAGACCGGTCTCTCGATGGTCAAATCGTACAACCCCGTATCCCGCATCTAGGAACCTGGTAATGAAATTCTGTGGCCATGTTAGGGCATCGTTGCCGTTGCCCATAATTAATATAATAGTTCCTTTGCTTGTTTCCGAGGGTCGCTGGTGTTCGAACCAAATTTGGTGTCCGGGCACCTGCACTCTGCCCGTTTCCCCTAGAACTACTTCCCGTACCGGCGCTTTGAGTACCTCCTTTATTAGTTGTTTCTCCTCCTTTGATAGTTTTGGAACCGCGGCACAAGCACCTATGACCAAACACCCCAACAGACAAACGAGCTTTTGATTGATCGATGTTAGACTGCTTTTGATTGGTTTCATTTAGCGCGTTGATTGTTCTTTCTATAAAAATACACTATAAAGGCAATTCCGAGCAAGGTTCCCGCGGCAGAGGGGCCTATTTGACTAAAAGGTTTATGGTTTGGGAAAATCGTGCCTACGGCGGCAGACAGCAGCGCGGTAAATGCCGCGGTCATTTTATAAATATGTTCGTATAGCCACAGCTTCCGGTATTTGTTGGCCGGGATTAGGTATCGAAGAAAGTCATATGCGACGAGGGCAAACAAAAAACCAATCGTCGAATAGACAACAACAGGTTCCCAAAACATGCCGATCGATTTCATATAGTACAGAAAATAGCATCCTGAGGAAATGCAAAGAAGTCCTACAAGGATATCTTGGAGTTTTGGGGTGTTCGATTTGGTTTTCAATATTCGTATTCCTGAATAAGCGTTGTAACCACTTAACAGCGTTACTACAAGTAAAAAGGTGTTTACCTTGAAAATGAATACCCCGAGCAAACCTGTAAAGACAACGACCCCTAAAAGCACTGTAAAAATACGTCCACTTTTTATATGTAGTTTGGCTCCTTTTTTGCTGGCAAAGGCCACAACCGCGATAAGAAGGGCAAGTGTCCCGTTGATGACATGAACAATGATGTTTAGTTTGTGAAAGAAGTTGAAATAGTCCATTTTAAATATTTTGGACAAAGCTTTGACATTCAAAAGACTATTTCGACCCAACCCATCGGCTGAACCCTATTGCGGATGCTTTTCTTTAAACTTCGAGGGTGAGGTACCGGTATACTTTTTAAAATATCTATTAAAAGAGGACTTCGATTTAAAACCACAATCATATGCGATTCCCAATATTGATAAATGCTCGTATGTGGGAGAATTCAACCTTTTTTTTGCTTCTTCCACTCGGTATTCGTTTACGAAATCATAAAAGCTTTTATTAAAATGTTGGTTCACGATCTGTGAAAGTTGTGCCTGTGTACAATCGCATTGACTCGCTAGCATTGATAAGGTGAGTTGCTCGTTTAGAAAAGGCTTTTGTTGCTCCATATGCCGCTGAATTTGAAGCCCTAGCACCTTTACACGGTCAGGGTTCAAGCCGGATTTTGTATAGGATGGAGTACGGTCTCCGTTTTTCTTTGATTCCCTTGTTGTTTCGTTTATGGGGATATTTGAAAAAACCGTAGACTGATGGAATCCGTAAAAGCCAAAAGCGATCAGCATCAGACACAGACAAATACCAACAAGTGCAAACGTATCCTTTAATGGAAAAATTTGAAAGTGTACACCACCAAAAACTAAGAAGGAGGCAAACAAGAATAACACGAAATAGGAATACACGACATAGTTCAACCAGCGAAGGTCTACCTGTTCCTCGTATGAATACAATTGAGAAATACGCTGCTTGTGTTTTTTTAATAGCAACAGATCCCAAACACAATACAACATACCGGAAATGGCCAGCGGTACCGCGTAATATTGGGTCCATAAAGGAGAATCAGGGCTAGGGCTAAAAAAGCCTTGGGACGCTACAAGTTCGTAGTCCGAGGTTTGTGCTGAAAAGTAGAAAACGAGGCAGTATATCGGATAAATGCATACATGGGAAGCGATTTGCAGGAAAGAAAGTTGCCGTTTGGTAAGGGATTGTATATACAAGAACAACAGTGGAGCTCCTAACAAGGGGATGGCAAAACTTACTACTGCCCAAATCCCATACAGGGCAAAATGATAAATGGTTATTTGGTAAAATCCGATTTGTAAGAGCGATGCCGCAATCCAAGAAAGAAACAAGTAATCTTTCAGTTGCTTGCCCTTTTTAAAAAGCAATAAAGAAAAGAGGAGTAACCCAACTCCCAATCCTGCATTTAAAACAAACTCCATAGTTCGATTGCAAATCAACCTACAAGCTACGTATTTATTTAAAACTTCGATTGCTTATTTAGAAGCAAAGGAATTCCATCCCTGCGCGGTCAACGCAATTTTGGTATTGGCGCGAGTTACCAAATGCGCGCCTTCGTTCACATCGGTCATATGACCAATTACGGTCAAATGTGGGTTTCCTTTTGTTTTGAGAAAATCTTTTTGGTCAATGGTGAAAAGCAATTCATAATCCTCACCACCACTAAGGGCTACCATGGTACTGTCTATATTAAACTCCTCACATGCACTTATCACCGTGGGGTCTAACGGAATCTTGTCCTCGAATAGGTTACAGCCAACTCCGCTATTTCGGCATAAATGAAGAATTTCGGAGGAAAGGCCATCACTGATATCGATCATCGCCGTAGGCCGCACCTCCAGTTGATCAAGCAATTCTTTTATATCTTTTCGGGCCTCTGGTTTTAATTGTCTTTCCACAATATAGGAGTAGGGCTCCAAATCGGGCTGATTTGCAGGGTTTACCTTGAAAACCTCTTTTTCGCGCTCCAATACTTGCAGGCCCATATAAGCACCGCCTAAATCTCCACTGACTACTAACAGATCATTGGGTTTTGCCCCGCTTCGATAGGTCAGTGCTCCCTCTTTTGCTTCCCCTAGGGCCGTAATACTTAGTAGTAAGCCTGTTTTAGAGGAAGTGGTATCCCCGCCGACCAGGTCTACGTTGTATGCATTGGCCGCCAAGGCGATTCCGGCATACAGTTCCTCCAAAGCCTCTAAAGGGAACCGATTCGATACGGCCAATGATACGGTAATCTGCGTTGGAGTCGCATTCATCGCGTATACATCTGAAAGATTTACGATCACTGCCTTGTAACCTAAATGTTTTAAGGGCATATAGCTGAGGTCAAAATGAACCCCTTCTATCAGTAGATCGGTCGTAACCACCGTTTTCTGATCGGTAAAATCGAGAACGGCCGCGTCGTCGCCCACGCCGACCAGCGAAGATGTCTGTTGAAGCTTAAAATTTTTGGTCAAATGTTCGATCAAGCCGAATTCCCCCAACTGTTCAAGCCCTGTACGTTCTTTTTCCTTGTCTTCTAACATGCGGCAAAAATAAGCGTATTTTTTGCAACAAAAGCCATGGTTTGGTAGGGTTTTTGATTGTCTAAGGTGTTTACCAGATGGTATTGTTGCGTCCATGGTTGCCAATAAACACTATCTTTACATATGGGCATTGGTGGCAATGGCCATGCCAGTGAATGGTGCAACCCTTTAAAATACCAAAAGTTGTACGCCTCAAGCGAATATCGCAGGTGACCTTTGTAAAAAACGATTAAATACCTCCGCATGAAAAAGTTCCTTTTTGGATGTCTTTCCTTTCTTTTTTTAATGGCCTGTTCCAATAACGACAATGGCTTGGAACCCATAACTCCGGGAGGAGGCGATGGGGGTGATGGTGGCGGTACCCCTACCACCTCTATTACGCCTTGTGAAAACGGTATGGCAGGAGATTATCCTTGTGACGGGTATGACCTTATTGGGCAAATTGCGCCAACCACTTTTAATGCAAGTGGTGGGAACGATAGCTGGGGATGGACCGACCCGGATACCGGTAAAGAGTATGCAATTATGGGGTTGAACAATGGCACTGCCTTTGTTGATATATCAGATGATGAGAATCTGGTATACCTCGGGAAATTACCAACTGCCACGGTTGCGAGTTCGTGGCGAGATGTTAAGGTGTATAAAGATCATGCATTCATTGTATCGGAAGCTGCCGGCCACGGGATGCAAATTTTTGACCTTACAAGGTTAAGAGGCGTTGTCAATACACCCGCTACCTTCGATGCGGACGTGTTGTACACCGAATTTGGCAATGCCCATAATATTGTAATCAATGAAGAAACAGGATTTGCCTATGCGGTAGGTACGACAACCTTTAGTGGAGGCGGTCATTTTATAGATGTGAGGGACCCTAAAAACCCTATTGCGGCGGGGGGGCATTCGGCCAATGCCTATACCCATGATGCCCAAGTGGTGACCTATAACGGTCCGGATGCCGACTATGCCGGAAGGGAAATTTATATTGGTGCCAACGAAGATCTTATTGCCATCGTAGATGTGACCGATAAAGCGAATCCGACCGAGATTTCCACAATTACCTACTCCAACATTGGTTATACGCATCAAGGCTGGTTTACCGAAGATCAACGGTATTTTATTTTGGGGGACGAACTAGATGAACAACAGGTAGGTTTCAAATCAAGGACTTTGATATTCGATTTCAACGATTTGGATATGCCTTCCTTGCATTATACCTATTTGGGGCCCACAAGTGCAATCGACCACAATGGGTATGTAAAAGGCGACGAATTCTTTTTGGCCAACTACACGGCGGGTGTTCGGGTTATCGACATTTCTCAAATCGATGGAAAGAACATTACGGAAAAAGCGTTTTTCGACACGCATCCTGAAACTGATGTGGCCCAGTTTAGTGGGGTGTGGAGTGTGTATCCCTACTTTGCCAGTGGTAAAATCGTTGTCAGTGATATTAGTCGCGGCTTGTTTGTAATTCGAAAGTCGAATTAAGTACATTATTGACTCGGGAAATGGCTATGTTAAAAAAGAACTTTGAGGTTTATATCGTATGTGTTTGTATGGCCCTTCTGTGCTATGCTTGTTCAAATGATGATAATGGTACCGACCCCGTTATGGAACCGTCGGCACAGTTTCTTGGAGAAGTAGATTGGGTCAAAAACTTTGGGGGTACTGGAGAAGAAACGGCGCAATCGGTGATTAAAACGAACGACGGCGGATATGCCGTTTTAGGCTTTTCAAATAGTACCGATGGCGATTTAATGGGGAAAACACTTGCCGTAAATGATTATTGGTTGTTGAAACTAAACGCGGAAGGAGAACTACAATGGAGCAAAACCTATGGGGGCAGTAAGGACGATCGAGGGCAAAGTGTGATCCAAACCAATGATGGAGGGTATGCCGTAACAGGGTATGCGATGAGCAGTGACGGCGATGGCAGCAATAATGAAGGATTTCACGACAATTGGATTCTAAAACTAGATGCTTCGGGGACAATTGAATGGGAAAAAAGTTTTGGTTTTTCGGGGCACGACCATTCCTACGACATCCTGCAAACGGCAGATGGCGGGTTCTTTTTTGTTGGGTTTTTAGATGTTACTTCTGCCCGTGAAGATGGTTTTGAAGAAAAAGGAAATTCATTGACCCGCCATGGAGTTGGGGAGTTTTGGGCGACCAAGATCAGCGCCCGGGGGGCTATGGAATGGCGTAGGTACTTTGGAGGCACCAATAACGACCGGGCACATGCGGTGGTCCAGTCCGATGATGGGGGCTTTGTAATGACCGGTTTTTCGGAAAGCAGTGATTTTGATATCAAAAATAGCCGGGGTAGTTATGATTTTTGGGTACTTAAGATTAGCCAAGAAGGCGAATTGGTATGGGAACGTTCCTATGGGGGTTCCGGTATTGAAATTTCGAAGGACATTGCCAAAACCGATGATGGGGCGTACGTAATTGCAGGCAATACCTTTAGCACCGATCTTGATATTTCTAAGAATAATGGAGAGTCCGATATTTGGTTGATCAAGGTAGATGACGCAGGCAATCTGCTATGGGAGCAAACCATAGGTGGGAGCGGGTTTGAAGATGCCCAGGGAATTACCTTGAGTGCGGACGGGGGCTTTCTAATTTCAGGAAACTCTAAAAGTGCAGATTTAGACGCAAATGCCAATGCCGGCGAGAACGACATATGGCTGGTAAAAACAGATTCCAAAGGGGCTCCGGTATGGCAAAAATCGTTCGGGGGTTCGGGTCTTGACTTTGGTTTCGATGCTATTGAAAATGAGGATCATAGCGTGCTATTGGTAGGCCAACTTGGCAGTGAAGACGCTCCAAATACGACGCTAAAAGGAATGACCGATCTCATGGTCATTAAGATTAAATAATATTCCCTAGCGTTAAGGGTTTTTGGACCATAGAAAACCCCTATTTCCAAATTTGTTATTATAATGTTAGTTATTAGGTTAAAAACCTACTAATGGGTTATCTTTGTAAACTATTTAGAATCGTAATAAATAATGATACAGGTTTCCGAAACAGCAAAACAAAAGGTCGTTCATTTAATGACCGAAGAAGGCTATGATGCTACTACCGACTATGTAAGGGTCGGCGTAAAAAGTGGTGGATGTAGCGGATTGTCATATGAATTGAACTTTGACAATAAGATGGAAGCGTCCGATAAAGTTTTTGAAGATAATGATGTACGCATTATTGTAGATAAAAAAAGCTTTCTGTACCTAGTGGGTACCGTTTTGGAATATTCGGGCGGACTCAACGGCAAAGGGTTTGTGTTCAACAATCCCAACGCACAACGCACCTGTGGGTGTGGAGAAAGTTTCTCACTTTAACAGTTTGAGTGAAAAATAAGTAAGAATTAGTTGCGCCAAACCTTTGATCGTTTTAAGAAAATGGGCGAATTATATAAAATTTTTAAGGAAGAGAATTAAGGAAACAATCGCTTTTCCCTTGTTAACCAGAACACATGGCATATACTGAAGAGGAATTAAAAAAAGAACTCGAAACCAAAGAGTATGAGTATGGTTTTTACACCGATATTGAATCGGAGACCTTTCCGGTAGGTTTAAACGAAGATATTGTAGTGGCCATCTCTAAAAAGAAAGAGGAGCCGGAGTGGATGACCCAATGGCGATTGGAAGCCTATAGAGTTTGGAAGGAAATGGAAGAACCGGAGTGGGCCAATGTACAATATTCCAAACCCGACTTTCAAGCAATTTCATACTATTCTGCGCCGAACAGCAAACCCAAGTACGACAGTTTGGATGAAGTAGATCCGGAGTTGTTGGATACTTTTAAGCGATTGGGTATTTCGTTGGACGAACAAAAGAAACTGGCCGGGGTTGCCGTAGATATCGTAATGGATTCGGTTTCTGTAGCAACCACCTTTAAAAAAACCTTGGCGGAAAAAGGAATTATTTTTTGCTCCATTTCAGAAGCGATCAAGGAACATCCCGAATTGGTTAAGAAATACATTGGATCGATCGTACCCCAAAAAGACAATTTTTATGCAGCTTTAAACTCAGCGGTATTCTCCGATGGAAGTTTCTGTTACATTCCAAAAGGGGTTCGTTGCCCCATGGAGTTGTCTACCTATTTTAGAATCAACCAGGCCGGTACAGGGCAGTTTGAACGAACCTTGGTCATTGCCGATGAAGGAAGTTATGTAAGTTATTTGGAAGGATGTACCGCTCCCTCACGTGATGAAAATCAATTACACGCAGCGGTAGTAGAGCTTATTGCATTAGACGATGCCGAGATTAAATATTCGACCGTGCAAAACTGGTTCCCTGGTGGTAAAGATGGGGTAGGCGGGGTCTTCAATTTTGTTACCAAAAGAGGCTTGTGTGAGAAAAATGCCAAGATTTCTTGGACACAGGTCGAAACCGGTTCGGCCGTCACCTGGAAGTATCCTTCCTGTGTTTTAAAAGGCGATAATTCGATCGGGGAATTTTATTCGATTGCCGTGACCAACAACTACCAGCAAGCAGATACAGGAACCAAGATGATCCACCTCGGTAAGAATACCCGAAGTACGATTATATCCAAGGGAATATCCGCAGGGAAATCGCAGAATAGTTATCGCGGGCTGGTGCAGGTGAATAGCCGAGCCAAAAATGCACGAAACTTTTCACAATGCGATTCGCTCCTAATGGGGAATGATTGCGGGGCCCATACCTTCCCATATATTGAAGTCAAAAATAAAACGGCCCAAATAGAGCATGAGGCCACTACCAGTAAAATTGGGGAAGACCAGATATTTTATTGCAATCAAAGAGGCATCGATACCGAGAAGGCAATTGCGTTGATCGTCAACGGTTTTAGTAAAGAAGTATTGAACAAATTACCTATGGAGTTTGCCGTAGAAGCGCAAAAATTGTTGGAGATTAGTTTGGAAGGGTCCGTAGGATAAACAGATTCATGCACAATATCAAAAAGAAGACTTTAATGAAATGCCAAAGGCACCCAATTATTTAAATTAAGAAAGATGTTGAAAATCAATGATCTACACGCAAGAGTAGAAGATAAAGATATTTTAAAGGGAATCAACCTTGAGGTGAATGCAGGGGAGGTTCATGCCATTATGGGCCCAAATGGTTCCGGTAAAAGTACGTTGGCCTCTGTAATCGCTGGCAAAGAAGAATTCGAAGTAACCCAAGGGAGCGTTGTTCTAGACGGGGAAGACTTGGAAGATGAAGCCCCCGAGGACAGAGCCCACAAAGGAATTTTCCTATCGTTTCAATACCCTGTGGAAATTCCAGGAGTTTCGGTTACGAACTTTATGAAAACCGCTATTAACGAATCTAGAAAAGCGAGAGGGTTAGAGGAAATGCCTGCAAAGGAGATGCTCAAATTAATTCGTGAAAAGTCGGAGATGCTCGAAATCGACAGAAAGTTCTTATCCCGTTCTTTGAACGAAGGGTTTTCAGGTGGTGAGAAGAAACGAAATGAAATTTTTCAAATGGCCATGCTCGAACCTAGGCTCGCCATTTTAGATGAAACAGATTCCGGCCTTGATATCGATGCGCTACGAATCGTGGCAAACGGGGTGAATAAGCTAAAAAGTAAGGACAATGCGGTAGTGGTCATTACCCACTATCAAAGACTATTGGAATATATTGTTCCCGATTTTGTACATGTTTTGCATAACGGAAAAATCGTAAAGTCTGGCGGCAAGGAGCTGGCGCTGGAGTTAGAGGAAAAAGGGTACGACTGGATCAAAAACGAGGCGGTGGTTTAACCTAAATTGTATTTCTTTCCCACGAAGGTGGGAATCTATTGGAATACCCTGAAAATAAATAGAAAAGATTTCCGGGAAGACGGAAATAAAAGTAAGAGGCAGAGATGGATTTAAAAGACAAGCTAATTTCTTCTTTCATGGCGTTCGAGAACAACGTCGATATTGATAGCGCCGTGCATGATGAGCGCAGTGATGCGATCAAGAATTTTGAGGAAAAAGGATTTCCAAGTAAAAAAGAGGAAGCCTGGAAGTATACTTCGCTTAAGAGCCTTCAAAAGATAGACTTCAGTATTTTTCCAAAAGAGGCGAATGCCCTCGATTACAAGGATGTGAAACGCTATTTTATCAATGAGATCGACACGTATAAAATTGTTTTTGTCGACGGTATCTATAGCTCTTTCCTTTCGGAAACTACGCACGATGGTGTTGATATCTGTTTAATGAGTTCGGCATTGACCAAGCCAATGTACAAGCAGGTCATTGACGTGTATTTCAATAAAATCGCCTCAAAAGACGAATCGCTCACGACCTTGAATACCGCTTTTAGCAGAGAGGGGGCCTATATTTATATTCCGAAGAGTAAAATGCCCAAGAAACCGATTGAAATCGTGCATTTTTCTACCGGAAATGAAGCTTCCTTATTGTTGCAACCCAGAAATCTGATCATCGTAGAGGAAAATGCGGAATTGCAGGTAATCGAGCGGCATCAAAGTTTAACGGAAAATGAAGTGTTGACGAATTCGGTCACCGAAATCTTTGCCGCTAAGAACGCCATTGTTGATTATTATAAGGTTCAGAACGATTTGTCTACCGCTTCTTTGATAGACAATACCTATGTCAACCAAAAAGACGATAGTGTGGTAAACGTGCATACCTTCTCCTTTGGCGGTAAGCTCACACGAAACAACCTTAACTTTTATCAAAACGGAGAGCATATAGACTCTATTATGAAGGGTGTTACCATTTTGGGCGAAAAACAACATGTAGATCATCATACCCTTGTGCATCACATTCAACCGAATTGTGAGAGCCACCAAGATTACAAAGGTATTTATGGGGAAAACGCCACAGGCGTTTTCAACGGAAAGATCATCGTAGATAAAATTGCCCAAAAAACGAACGCTTTTCAACAGAATAATAACATTTTGGTAAGTGATAAGGCAACCATTAATACAAAGCCACAGTTAGAAATATTCGCAGATGATGTCAAATGTTCGCATGGTTGTACCATAGGGCAATTAGATGATGATGCCCTTTTTTATCTGCAAACCAGGGGTATTCCAAAAAAAGAAGCCAGAGCCTTAATGATGTACGCCTTTGCCAACAATGTCCTGGAGAGTGTTCGCATCCCGGAGTTGAAAACGAGGATCAATAAATTGATTGCGAAAAAGTTGGGAGTAAACTTGGGCTTTGATTTATAAGTACTTTTAAACAAGGTGGCTGTTGCTATAGTTGCCTGTAGATTTGGTTGTATGAAGTACTGTTTTGTCTTTTTTTTGCTATTCGCCACATACGGTCTTCTGGGGCAAGAAACCCGTTACGGAATCAAAACGGGGCTAAACTACAGCACGATCATAGGAGATCAAACAGAAGGTATCAATCCACGATTGTCGGGTCATCTTGGGGTTTTTGCCGAGATTCGCTTTTCAGATCGATTCGCTTTTCAACCTGAGGTGGTATATTCCTCTCAAGGCTTTCAATTCAATACCGATTTATTCGTAATCGATCGGCAAGATCCGACCCTCGGAGGTGCGGACTTTAAGACGGCTGTGCAGTTGAACTACCTCACGGTTCCTATTTTGGCCGATTTCGCCATTCTCGAGCACCTTTCGATTCAAGTAGGGCCACAATTTGGTTTTCTGCTAAACCAGGTGACAAAACTTAAAAATTTTGATGGTGTAGATAGCACAGATTTGGACGATCGCCAGGTCGTTAATGGGAGGTTTCAACTCGACTACGGAGTTGCCGCAGGGGTCGCCTACAAACTTACGGACCAATGGGCCCTTTCCGGACGCATTTATCAAGGTATACGAAATCGGCTTAACGGAAGTTTGGGCGATCTTCAAAATTATAATACTTCCATTCAGCTTTCGGTAAACTACCTCTTCCGATAAGTATTTAGATCGTATTATATCTCATAATTAGGGTGTAGTAGGTATCTTTGTAAATTCAAATTCATCCTATGATCGATGTTGCAAAAATTAGGAAAGACTTTCCCATACTATCGAGAGAAGTGAATGGGAAACCCCTTGTGTATCTCGACAATGCGGCCACTTCCCAAACGCCGACACCGGTAATCGATGTTATCGTTGATTACTATTCAAAGTACAACGCAAATATCCATAGAGGGGTGCATACCCTTTCTCAAGAAGCGACCGATGCGTATGAACAAGCCCGTGCCAAAGTGCAACATCACTTTAATATTGCCAAGGCCCAAGAAGTAATCCTAACTTCCGGGACTACCCATAGCATCAATATCGTGGCAAGTGGCTTTACAAGTTTATTGGAGAAAGGAGACGAACTGCTTGTTTCCGCAATGGAACACCATTCCAATATCGTTCCCTGGCAAATGCTTTGCGAGCGAACCGGAGCGGTACTCAAGGTAATTCCCATGAACGAACAGGGTGAATTGGATATGGGCCTGTACCGTGAATTACTTTCCGATAGCACCAGACTCGTTTTTTGCAATCATATTTCGAATGCTTTGGGAACCATTAATCCCATTGAAGAAATTATCCAAGAAGCCCATGAAGTGGGAGCTGCGGTCTTGGTCGACGGGGCGCAGGCGGCACCACACATCAAGGCCGATATGCAGCAACTCGATGTTGATTTCTATACGGTTTCCGCACATAAAATTTGCGGTCCCACCGGCGTTGGAATGCTCTATGGAAAAGAAGAATGGCTCGGAAAATTACCCCCGTATCAAGGTGGCGGCGAAATGATTGCCGAGGTAACCTTTGAAAAAACGACCTATGCCGATCTGCCGCATAAATTCGAGGCGGGAACGCCCAATATTTGTGGCGGAATTGCTTTTGGTGCGGCGCTAGACTATATCAATGCCATAGGGTTGACGAATATTGCGGCCTATGAAAACGATCTTTTGGCATATGCTACGGCCGAACTTCTGAAGATCGAAGGGTTAAAGATCTACGGTACTTCCGAAAATAAAACCTCGGTTATTTCCTTTAATATAGAGGGGATGCACCCCTATGATATCGGAAGCATCCTTGATAAGCTCGGAGTTGCCGTACGAACAGGACATCATTGCGCACAGCCTATTATGGACTTCTACAAAATACCTGGAACGGTACGGGCGAGCTTTAGCTTTTACAACACTAAGGAAGAAGTGGATGTATTGGTTGCTTGTGTAAAGCGAGCTAGGAATATGCTGGCCTAAGGGAACAGTGTTAAGCATTCCTTTAAAGGGTTGAAAACCAATTGAACTTGTCGTATTTTTGTGTAAAATTTAAGAATGGTGATCAAGGAGATACAGGAAGAAATCGTAGAGGAGTTTTCGATGTTCGATGATTGGATGCAGCGCTACGAATACATGATCGATTTAGGGAAATCATTGCCTTTGATCAACGAACAATATAAG
Source organism: uncultured Flavobacteriaceae bacterium (assembly GCA_947500385.1). Classification (GTDB taxonomy): domain Bacteria; phylum Bacteroidota; class Bacteroidia; order Flavobacteriales; family Flavobacteriaceae; genus Pelagihabitans. Next base: position 141,441 of record CANMSA010000002.1, read on the forward strand.
ACCGATGATAATATCATCAAAGGCTGCCAAAGCAAGGTATGGGTACATGCGGAATTGGCCGAGGATAAATTGGTTTTTACGGCCGACAGCGATGCGATTATCACAAAAGGTATTATTGCCATTTTGATTCGTGCGTTCAGCAATCAAAAACCACAAGATATTATAGATGCGGATACCGCGTTTATAGACGAAATAGGATTGAAAGAACACTTAAGCCCCACCAGGGCAAATGGGTTGGTAAGCATGATCAAGCAGTTGAAGTTGTATGCCGTGGCCTACCAAACACAATTGAATTAATAGGAGCAAAATGAGCGAAGAAACAGCGGAAGTAGATACCAGAGAGTTAGGGGAGAAAATCGTAAAGGTATTGAAGACTATTTACGACCCTGAAATTCCCGTAGACATCTATGAATTGGGGTTGATATATGATGTATTGGTCAATGAGGATAACGATGTAAAAATACTGATGACTTTGACCTCGCCCAACTGTCCGGTGGCCGAGACCTTGCCGGTGGAGGTCGAGGAAAAGGTGAAGTCATTGAATTTGGTAAAAGACGCCGAAGTCGAAATTACATTTGACCCACCTTGGACACAAGATCTTATGAGCGAAGAAGCCAAATTGGAGTTGGGGCTGCTTTGATCCCATACCGGCTTTTATCCAAAACTACCTAATTAATTGATATGTCAGGAGAAATTGTAAATCGCGTCGCGGAGAGCAAATTGGTAACTTTTGACCTTGAGGCCTATTATCCGGAAGGCAAACGGATGGTTCTTGATATTAAGGATTGGCTCTACGAAGGCCTTATCCTAAGGGAAAAAGAATTTCGGGCTTTTGTTGCAGCACATGATTGGAGCAGGTACCATGACGCGTATGTATGTGTTGACTGCTCTACCGATGCCATTGTACCGGGCTGGGCGTATATGTTATTGACGGCCAAATTGACCCCTTTTGCGCTAAAAACGGTTCAAGGTTCTATGGAATTGTTGGAAACCGCGCTTTACCAAGAAATCATTGAAAAATTGGATGTCTCCGAGTATCAAGACAAGCTCGTAATTGTTAAAGGATGCAGTAAAAAACCGGTTCCGCCCAATGCCTATATATGGGTTAGCGCCAAGCTACAAGGAGTGGTAAAGTCACTCATGTACGGGGAAGCGTGTTCTTCCGTACCGCTATTCAAAAGAAAATAAGCCAGATATATTCGCCAACTTGGTGACAATTATTACTTTTGTGTGTCTTATACTACATAGGAAATAAACTATAAACACTAACATTTAATATTTTAAAGTATGAAAAGACTTACGACAATGGCGATTGCATTGTTTACCATGACAATCTCCTTTGGACAAACAATCGAGGAGTTGAAGGCTGAACAGGCTGCAAAAAAAGACTCTGTAGCCGCCATTCAAGCAAGAGTTGATGCACTTCAGGGGCAGATTGACGCCTTTCCTGGATGGAAGACCGGCGCTTTCGGTACGATCGGTGCCAATATTTCTAGTTTTAGCAATTGGTATTTGCAGGGTACCCCAAACAACAATTCTGGAAATATCGGGGTAACGGTGAATGGTTTTGCCAACTTAGACCGTGAGAAGTTTTTCTGGAGAAACTCTGGAAATGTAAATTTACAATGGGTGAAATTGGATAATAAGGATGTTGATACCGATAGTGATAGTTTCGATGGTACAACAGATGTATTCAATATTACCTCTTTATATGGATATAAGTTGAGTGAAAAGTTCGCGATCTCCGCTTTGGGAGAATACAGAACGTCTATCATCAACAACTTTAACGATCCAGGGTATCTCGATATTGGTGTGGGTGCTACCTGGACACCGATTACCGATATGGTAGTAGTGATTCATCCGTTGAACTATAACTTTGTATTTGCAGATAACGACGCAGTATACGAATCGTCTGCAGGTGCCAAGATCGTGGTTGATTACACCAAGCAGTTGGGAGCGGTAAATTTCAAAACAAACTTCTCTACCTTCCAAAGCTATGAAAATGGAGATTTGAGTAACTGGACGTGGATCAACTCTTTTGGATACACTTTATGGAAAGGAATCGGAGTCGGTTTTGAATTCGGCTTAAGAGGTAACAAGCAAGAAGCATTGGCCGCAGGAATCGCCAATACGCCCGAAGGAGATACGCCTCCAACCTTTGACAACGTTGATAACCCTACACAAAGCTATTGGATGTTCGGTTTGAACTATGCGTTTTAAGGAATCATAGGATAGGCAGTAAGACGCCAAAAAGTAAAACGCCCCGACAGTCTCGGGGCGTTTTTTTGTTAAGTAGGATTCGTTACATTAGGTTGCACAGTCAATAAAAATCGAACTAATAAAGTCTTATGCAGATTTGGGCAAATCCAAATACCTAAAAAGGTATTACAAACACTAAATCTTAAATACATAACGAATGTAGGAGCAAATAGAGGGTGCGCTAAATTTTTGTTGTGAATACAACCAAAGATGTTGTGAAACAAGTTAAAATGCGTTGTTTCATCGATGAAATACACTTGAAAATAGGGGTGTATTGCGAAAAGTACATTTAAAAGCCCTGGTGTTACCCAGGGCTTTTACTAAGTAGGTTTGGTCTAATTTGGTTTGGTCTTTTATTTTGGCTAAGCTTTGATTTGGGAATCTAGTCTTTCGCTTTATTACAGTGTAAATTTACTACCACTTTCAATGAAATTTAAATTATTGTTGTGTGTCAAGTGGAAAGTGTTGTGTATACTACCAAAGGTCTTAAATGTTCGATGAACTGCACGTCGAGCATTTCTGTAGCTAGGCATTCTGTTCATCCTTTTTTCGAACGCAAGCTGTTAAAATCTAAGAAATAAGTCATTTTTAAGGAGATGGTACTACTATTTTCCGCTCGCAAGCTATTGCCAAGGTTGCTGCCATAATTGTAGTTCAAGGAATCGGTAAAGCTTTCACTACCATACCTCCAAAAGAAACGCAGTTCGCTCGCAGGGGCAAACTGCCACCGGGCAGAAAGCTCTCCAAGGAAATTATTGTAGTTGGTGTCAAAGGCATCGACTTCAATTGTCAAATCGTTCTCTTGCAGGTTTCCAATAGGGGACAAAGAAAATTGCCCCATATAATTTACCTGGCTCCAGTAATGCCGTAAACGCAGATTAGTACTTAGCTTAGGGTTGAGCACATATGAAATTTGTAATTGATTGCTCCATTCCTGAATGCTGCGTTTTCCTATAAGCACTTGGCTATCCAAACGGGTCATGTAGCCGTGATTGGCATCCATATACTCCAAGCTTTGGTCTAGCTTAATACTTAAATGTTGTCCTAGGTTAGCGGTTAAACCATATCCCCAATCAATACTATATGTGAAGGTATCCGAATTCATATAATTACGCGTTTCTAGATACGATGCAAAGTAAATGGGTTTGTTCGAATTGGTCTGTACTTCACAAAAGGTCTGTAAGAATGCGGGTCTGTTAAAAGGTTGGTCCGGTGTGCGAGCTTCAAAAAAACTAGTGCTGGGCTCACGATACTGGACCCCCGCAATGAGGTTCATGTTGTTTTTTAATTGCCCGAAAAACTCCACGTCGTACAAGGTAGCTTCCTCTTCCATCAATGAATAGTAATATTGCTTTAAAAAGAGTCCTCTCAATTGGTAATAGTTAAAGGTTTTTTCCGGGTTGAATTTTTTGTAGATAACATAGTTGGTGAGATTCAATCGATTGTTCCTTGGTAAAAACCCAAAATCATTTGAATCAAAGGTATCGTCATGTAATTCGGCCCGAATCCCCATATTCCAAGTGCCACTTATTTTCTCTAAAGCGGCATAGTAGTTTTGTCCAAAGCTGTTCTCCTCTTTGGAGCTATACTGCTGGGAGAGCGCCGCCCTTAACTTAAGGGAGTAGCTTCGCTTTTTATTGAAACCGGTAAATAGCAGGGCACTGAGGTTGGCATCATAGTCATTGCCCTCCCGCAAAACAGAATTGTTTAAAAAGCTGATGGAGGAGTTGTTTTTCAAAGTTTGATCTACAACAAGGGCGTTGTAATTTGATAAGGGATCGGTCTGTACTTCCCTAAGTTCGCCAGTATCGGTATTTTCTACAGTGGCATAAGTCCTGTTCGTAATACCATTAAGCACTCCAATGGAGAAACCGTTTTCAGATTTGCCGGTAAATTTGATAAGATTAAGAATGTTCGATGAGATGGGGTTTTCTATGATTTCCTCTCCTTCTTCTAGTTGTTCTGCCACTGAACCACTTTTTAGGGGTCTCCCACCAATTCTTCTTGAGTAAAAATAGCCGCCTTTATCGAATAGCTCCGTGCCTTCAACAAAAAACTGTCTGTTCTCGTTGAACTGAATCTCAAAAGGAGAAAGATTGAGTACTTGATTATCGGAGGGCGCTTGACTAAAATCGGGAATTAGGGAAACATCCAAGGTATATGAGTTGTCATAAACATATTTCATATCCATGCCTGCGTTCAATTGGGTGGTTTGCCCATCGGTGAAAGGGTTACTTTCTGTAAATACCGAGGTAAAAGGAATAAATGAAAGGTTCAAAGGCGGTTGTATTTTTGACATGCCGGTAGCGCGACCAAATTGATTTAAGAAACCGTCTTGTTCGATGTCGATATGATTCCAATACGTATCTTCATTATTAAACGCCGAAAACCGCTGAAAGTTCACACGTACATTGCTTAGTTCTTCCTTAGGGAAACGAATACTGTTAAAGGGTATTTTCATTTCCACCGTCCATTGGGTATCTTCAATAACGACCTTACTTTCCCATACTACATTGAAATTTGGATAGCTGTCATCGTTTGAAATTTTTTGATCGAACTGCACACCCGCACTGGTCACCAAAAATTCATAACCATCTTGTGAAAGACCAAAGGGATCTAACCCCAATCCAAAAAAATCACTGTTGCCCAAATCATCACGGGCGGTTAAAATGGTATTGATTTGAGATCGGTCAGATACATGCAGCTTGGCCGCAATATAAAGGTAGGTGTTGTCATAAAGGACGGCGACTTCCGTTTTTTGAGATGCCTGTTCGCCATTGTTTGGGGCAGATTGTACAAAGGTAAAAGGGCGCAATTCCGATTCCCAATCCCCTTCATTTAATAGGCCGTCTACTTTAATGGTCCCTGTTTTATGGTGAATATTAATGTGTTGTAGACTATCCTGTGCCTTTAGATACTGACTTGGAATGCTATAAAAAACGAGCACTATGAATAAGCCGGTTTTTGAAAATGTTTTCATCTGTTTGGGTTTAAGGTTATTTGTAGACAAGCGTTGTTTTGAACAATTCAAATATCTGCCGACCTGCCGGATAAGCAGGTTAAATGGGGGTTAAAGACAGGTTAATGTACTTTTTGGGAAAGAGTAAAGCGCATTAACATAACCGACAAAAGCTCCATTTAATGGGACTTTCCAAGCTTGTTAACGTTAACGGTGGGTTAACGGCCCCCAATTGTTGGGCGAGCAGAAGGCTTTATAATACTTTTGAGGTGTTGAAGAATAACGACCAAGCCATTATGCAACAAAAAATAAACATACTGATAGTCACGGCGATTGCAACATTGCTCGCCTTGGTAAGTATTCAAACCTATTTGATTTACAATACCTATGAACTTAAGAGAGATGCTTTTTTAAATGAGACTCGAACGGCCATCGGCAGAATTGATGATGAAACGGAGGCCATTGTAGAGATCGATGATCTTTGGGATCAGCGTTTTATGCAGCTATTATGGGAATACCGATTTAAGAACCTTTCGAAAGAAACACTTTTGAATGAGTTGAAAAAGCAAACGGACTCGTTGAACGACACCTACAATAAACTGTATGCCGAAGAACTAAAGAAGACCAATTTGGGTTTTGACATCAAGTTCAAAAAGAATATCCATACCGTAATCTTGTTCGATACTATTCGCCATGACACGGTGTTTCCATTTAAGGGTCATGATCGGATCTTAAAATTTGGAGAGGATTTTCAGGAGAGTGAAGGGTACAATGTAAGCAAAGCCCTTTGGCAATCTGATTATATACAACAAGAAAATGGAGAGGAAAAAGCATTGGAGTTTTTGGTCCGGACCGAAGATCGAATGAACATTTCTGAATGGAAACGCATTGTTTTAGGAAGAATGTCGGCGCTTTTGGCAGGATCAATTCTCCTATTGATTTTTGTGGTCGGACTCTTCTACTATTCCATTAAAAACCTGATCAAACAAAAGAAGGTAGCCGATGTAAAGACCGATTTTATCAATAACATTACCCATGAGCTTAAGACCCCTCTGGCCACCTTGAGTATTGCCTCCAAAAGTCTAAAAAAGAAAGAAATCCTGGCTTCCCCGATAGCTTTTGAAAGCACCCTGGGCATTTTAGATCGCCAGAACGATCGGTTGCAGAAATTGATCGATCAGGTCATGACCAATAGTTTGGGTTCGGAAGATTTGGTACTGCATAAAGAGCAGGTAGTGGATCATATCTACCTCAAGCATTTGATAGATGATTTTACCCTGTCGGTTCAAAGTAAAGACTTGACCATTGAGCGCGCCATTGAAACAGCAGAGGTAATGCTGCGTATCGATACTTTTATGTTTACCACCGCCTTGTTCAATATCCTTGAAAATGCTGTAAAGTACGGTAAGGAGAAAGTAATGGTCACCATCTCGACCCGGTTGAAGAACAACCATTATGAGATTATAATTGCAGATAACGGAATCGGAATCGCCCCAAAAGACCTCGATACTGTTTTCGATAAGTTTTATCGTATCTCCTCAGGGAATGTGCACAATGTGAAAGGATTGGGCCTTGGCCTCTATTACACGAAACAGGTGGTGGATGCACACCAAGGAACCATTGAAATTGAAAGTGAGTTGGGTCAAGGAAGTACATTTATTATAACCATACCAGTAAACTAAGAAAACATGACAAACGTACTATTGGCAGAAGATGATTTTGATTTTGGAAGCATTCTAAAGCAATATTTGGAAATACATGAATACCAAGTTACCTGGGCCAAAGATGGGAAGGAAGCATTGGAACTATTTACCAAAAACAACTTTGACATCTGTGTTTTTGATGTAATGATGCCGAAGCTCGACGGCTTTAGCTTGGCCGAAAAAGTGGTCGACATAGATCCTGGAGTACCCTTTGTGTTCCTGACCGCCAAAAAACTGAAGGAAGATCGTATTCAAGGACTGAAATTAGGTGCCGACGACTATATCGTAAAACCTTTTGAAGCCGATATTTTAGTACTCCGGTTGCGAAACATTCTTAAAAGAACACAACGCATTCAGCCCAAAAAAGAAAAGCTACATCGCATTGGGGGGTATGAATTTGATTCGATCAATCACAAATTGCTGTTTCAAGAAAGCGAACAAAGGCTTACCGAAAAAGAAACCGTGCTCATTCAATACTTGTACGAGCATAAAAATACCATGGTAAAAAGAGACGACCTCCTCAAAGACGTTTGGGGCAACGACGACTTTTTCTCAGGAAGAAGTATGGATGTATTTATTAGCAGACTGCGAAAGTACTTTAAGCAAGACTCATCAATTGCAATAGAAAGTGTTCGTGGCGTAGGACTCACCTTTAAGGTAGACCAATAACGGAGTTTATTTCATCAATTAATCAATCAAAACAAATACTAATAATATGCGACAATTTGCACTTACACTTTTACTGATCACCGGAATGGTGGGCCATTTAAAAGCGCAGACAGCTGAGGAGCGTTTGCGATATCAACTTGATAGTATTTCACAACACAAAGACCTTAGCGGGTTTGGAGTATCCATCTTTTCTGCTGACTCCCTTTATTTTCAAGAAGGGTACGGGTATGCCGATGTAAAACAAAATAAAGCGTACCACCCCAATACGATTCAAAATATAGGTTCTATTTCCAAGACATTCATAGGTGTTTCTTTAATGAAGGCGGTAGCATTGGGAACGTTTACCATGAATACTCCTGTGAACGATATCTTACCTTTCAAGGTAGTGCACCCCAAGTTTCCTGAAAGTGAGATAACCATTCACCACCTAGCTACCCATACCTCCGGGATATTCGATTTTGAAAAGGGATACGATCATAGTTATGTGTTAGAGGATCCCAGTACGGTTACACCGGCAATTTATGGAACCGAAATGGCGAAGTATTTAAAGCAAATAAAGGACAATAAAGCCGTGCCATTGGGCACCTATTTGCAGGCTTATTTAACCCCCAAGGGCAACTTGTTCCATAAAAAGAACTTTTTAAAAACAGCCCCGGGAGAGCGCTACGAATACTCCAATGTTGGTTCGGCACTTGCGGCCTACTGCATCGAAGTTGCCACGGGGTTAACCTTTCCGGCCTTTACCCAGCGTTATATTTTTGACCCCATCGGAATGGAGGATACGGGCTGGTCGTACGATGCCATAGACCGGGAAAAACATGCACAAACATATGCCAATAATGGGCAAGCATTGCCGCCCTATTCCTTGAATACATATCCCGATGGTGGTTTGAGAACCAGTATTGAGAGTCTAACGAAATATATACAGGCCATTGTACGATCGTATGAAGGAAACAATACCCTATTACGCTCCGATCTTTGTAAGGAAATGATCCAAGCCCAGGTGAGTCCCGAGCAATACGGAGATGAAGAAGAAACAGATAGTTATGGATATTTCTGGGAGTACAATAGAGATGTGGTAGTGGGACATAATGGCGGCGACCCGGGTATTTTAACCCTTATGTACTACTACAAGGACATAAAAATGGGAGCCGTGTTCTTTACCAATACGAATGTAATAGACAACCCGGTTGCGGCAAAACAAGTGCAGGCGTGTTGGAATGCCATACGAACCTATCAAAAAGCGGTCAATAACGATAAAAATTATAAAGAATGAAACACATAGCAATTACAATAATGGTTGTTTTTGGCTCGATGATCGGTGTTTTTGCCCAAGACGATCATACAACCGAAAACCTATTTTATCTAAGCGCGGATATGGTGAATGTTTATGGATTTGAAGCCGACACCAAAGGGTCTCGTTTCGAATATCAGTTTGAGGATGACTATACCCTTAAAATTACGAACAAGGTGTATAAAGTGGCACTGTTTTTTGACCAGGACCAGCGAGAAGCGGTTCAAAAACTGGTATCCAGTGTTATGGGCAATGGGGAAGCCACCAGTGGTTTCGAACAAATGAGTTGGAAAAAAACAGCCGAAAATGGCAAAACCATGCATGAAGTAAAGGTAGAAGACAAAAAGCTAAAAATCACGGTATTTCGCAAACAAATAGATGTAGCAGGGTTTGCCGAGATCAATGAATTGGGAAAAGCATTTTTAAAAGAAATCAATAATTAAAAACAACAATCATGAGAATCATCATTTATTTAGTATTAAGTATCATTTTAGGAATCTTAACGGGCCATAGCCAAGAAACGACTACGACTACAACGGCCTCCACCTCTAGCGTCTCTATCTCGGTCGATGGCGGTAACGTAGATTACGAACAAAAGGGAAGAACCTACTTTTCAATCAGCGATTCTGATGATAGCTACAAGGTACGTTCAGAATTCCATGAGAGTAAGACAGATAAAATACGGTCGTATCTGCTAGAAGAATTAGGGGATGAATACTTAAATACGATGGGCAATAAGTATAAATGGAAACGTTCGTACGCCGGTGATACGGGCTATGAGGTAAAGTTGAGTAACGGCGCTTTGAAAATTTATCTTGACAAAGAGCTATTGTCAAATGGAATGGTGAAAAAATTCAAGACCATCACTCGAAATATAAAGGACTATACTTCGGGAAGGTCGAGCGAAGAACGGACGGCAGCACAACAAAAAAGAGAAGACGAAAAAATAAAAAGGGAAGCGGAAAGGCTCGAACGGCAGGCTGATCAAAAAATGAGGGAAGCAGAGCGCCTCCAAAGAGAAGCAGAACGGCTCAAACGGGAGGCAAAACGAAAAAACAGATAACAAAAAAAACCCTGACATCAACGTCAGGGTTTTTTGCAAGTAGGTCTTTAAAGATTTGGTAACAAGCGTTGTAGGTTCAGTGCTGATTTGGGGAAATCAAAGCACTGGTTGTAGGTTAGTTCCAGTGTGATTTGGGGTCGACACTATCACTTAATTACATTGTAAATATAGAGGGAGCCGCTAAAAAAAGTACAATTATTGTTGTCAAACAATCGTGGGGTGTTGTGTGTCTTATGAACGGTTCTTTTTCTCGGATGAATGACCTTTCGGACTAGAAGGTTTCTATCTTTTTCGGTACGGATTCGGAATATAGTTTCATAAAAAAAGCCCCGATGGGGATCGAGGCTATTCTTTTAAAGTAGGTTTGTTACATGCAGTACTTTTAAATGGTTATATAAAGTAGGTTAATTGGTGTTTTTCTGTTTATCTCGATTCACTCTTTTAAAAGCAAATAAAAGGCTTTTGGTATACTATTGATACAGGTCAAATATAGAATTGAAAGAGCGTTTGTCTAAATTATTGTTGTGAACCAAGCACATTCTGTGGTGAACCGTAGCAAGGGTGTAAATTGATCGACGAAATACAATGAGATCTGCACTTTGCCTGGAGAATCTTTCCATACATGAACGGCTCCGAATGGTTTGGAAAAAAACGATCGGGGTAAGATAAGTAGCCAAGCGGAACTTGCCAATGGCTTTGCTCTTTTCTACCGATGGGTACGCTGTTTTGAAAGATGATTGAAACGAGCGTTCCCAATTTGTCTTACAACTGTTTCCCGATTACACACAACAGTTTATCGATGATACACAACAAACACAGGGCCTCCCTCATTTATTCATATAAATTTGAAAGAAAAATACTACGATTGTATGTGGTATTTATTTGAGACTACGACTGACCACACCAATTTTTATGGGGCGAAAAAGATTATACGAAAGTAATGTAAGTGCTTTTAAAATAGGCAAAAAAAGGAAATTAAAGCGCCGCTCCGTCTTGATGTTGGGAGTGTTGGTTTCGTTTTTTTTCTTACAAAAACTACAAGGGCAAGATTGTTCGGTAAACGCAGGGATACCCGAAACTATCTGCCAAAACAACCTTAACTATACGTTATCGGGCTCCGTAACCGGGCAAGTGCAAGGAGACCCACTTTGGTCACAAGTTGCCGGCCCACCGGTTCTCTTACAAGATCCTTCCGATTTGAACAGTGCTATTTTTGGAATGCAAGGGGGCAATAGTTACACCTTTAGACTAAGCGCTAACTGTTTCGATGGTAGTACCCAGTTTCAAGATATCGAACTTACGGTGGCACCCATTACGATTGCAGAAACCAGTAACGATTTGTTTTCCTGCCCGGATAGATCAGGAACTATAGAAGTATATGGGAATCCTCCGGAAAACTCTGGAGAAGTAGGTACTTGGACTTTTGAGGGCAATAACAATGCAGGAGTGATCATCCACGAACCCAATTCACCCACTACTACTATTAGTTTATTGGAAGTATATGCCGGTACGACCACCTTACGATGGACCATTCGTGGTCCTTCGGATGCATTAGGGCAGTACTGCGAATCGTATTCTGAAATGCTTGTCACCAACTATGGGGGTAGGGCTATTGTCAATGCGGGTCCCGACCAAAGTTTGAATAATTGCTATTCAGTTTCCCAGAGTACCGGACTAAATGCGTATTTCGGGGGGAGCAATATTAATGGGCAACAAGGCACCTGGTCATTGGTAACCGGGCCGAGCACCCCCGTTTTTGAAGATGCAAATAGTAATACGACCCAGGTTTCTAATTTGATAGAAGGCACGTACGTATTACTATGGACGGTAGATGGCCCCTGTGTTACCGGTTCCGATACAATGACCATCACCGTTGACGAGGCTTCACAAGACGTAACAAGTGCTACCACCGAACATCAAAGTCTTCGTTTTTGCGATAGTTCGTTTACGACCACTACCCTGTTAGGGGCACTTCCAATATATACCGGTGAAACCGTACAATGGTTGCAAGTCGAAGGTCCCGGAGTTACCACCGCCGGGGCTCCTGCTTCTATCAGCAACCCAACTAACAGTGCCACCCAGGTTTCCAATCTCGATGGTGAAAGCACCTATGTTTTCTCGTATACAATTGCCAATAATGCAACCGGTTGTTCAGATACCAGTACTGTAACGATTGCCTACTCGATAGAACCTATCGCAATTGAGGTAAATGATGGAAATGACATTGTTCCACCATGTGGGGAAACCAAAGTATCCATTCCGTTTACCACTTCCGGGGATGCCGCAACTTCTTACAGTATCGTCAGCGGACCTCCAGGTTCCAGAATGGTAGATTCAGATGATTTCGAGGCGATTGCAAGTACTCCCTTGTCACTCGATTTTGATGTTGAAGGAACGTATACCATACTCTTTCGAAGAAAGGTAAATGGATCCCTACAGCAAGGCTGTCAGGAAGCGACTGCTTCGGTAAACGTGCATATTTCATCTATTCCAACACCTGCAAATGCCGGTACCGGTCAAAACCTCCCTTGCAACCTTACCCAAACATCCTTAACGGGAAATGTCATTTCTTCAGGGACCTCGCTGTGGTCCCAAATAAGCGGTCCGAGTACAGCGAACATTACGGATCCTTATGCCCGAACAACACAAATAAGCGACTTAGAATCAGGAACCTATACCTTTCGATATAGCGTATCGGGCGGACAACAATGTACCCCTGCCCAATCAGACGTGCAAATCATCGTCTCCTCCTCGGCGATTGTCGATAGCGATGCCGGAACCGATCAAACCATCTGTTTTGGCTCCCAGGTACAATTGAATGCAAACACGCCATCGGTATCTACCCTTGAAGGTATCTGGAGTGTGAACAGTGCTCCAATTGGTACAAATTTATCTTTTGGCGACGTCAACGACCCGAACACCATTGTATCTGGTTTTAACGACCCAAGTGAGACCTATATATTAAAGTGGACCATACGAGATCCGAACAACCCTAATTGCCCAGCCCCTAGGGAAGATACCGTAGTAATTCGTACCAATTCAACCGAGGGCCCCTCTTTTGCCAATGCGGGGCCAGACCAATGCCTGCCGGCAGGAACCACCTCCGTTGCCCTTATGGCAAATGCACCAGCGGCAGATGAAACAGGCGCATGGTCGGTAACTCCTAGCGTGGGTTTTTCATTTGCCGACCATACCCAATTCAATACTATGGGGACGATCTCGAGCCCAGGCACCTATGTACTCACTTGGACGCTCGACAAATGTCAAACCAGTTCGGATGAGGTGGAAATTACGGTTCTTGACGGCATAGATGCTGACGCTGGCCCCGATCGCTCAAGCTGCTCCGACCAATTGACCATGGCAGCAAGTACCACTAGCGGATTAGGGGAATGGACATTGGTTTCGGGCCTTGGCGGGGTGACCATCGATGATATAAATAGCCCCACTGCAACTTTTACATTTACCTATTCGGGAGAATATGTTTATCAATGGACCGTGCGTAAAGGGAGTTGTTCGGAAACCTCGGATACGGTTCAGGTAAATATAGGGGTTCCCCCTACCGTGGCAAGTACCGGCGCAAATCAAACTATTTGTAATAGCAATTCGCTGGTACTCAATGGGAATGCATACGATACCAATGTAGAAACCGGTTATTGGACCCTGCTTAGCGGAGCTCCGAATACCCCTACTATTGCAAATGTCAATGACCCGATTTCCGGGGTGACCAATCTCGTTTCGGGTATTTATACGTTTCGATGGACGATTACCGGAGTCGATTTTTGTGCCCCCTCCTTCTCCGATAGTACCTACGAGGTTTTTGTGGTGGCCGACGCCGGCGTAGACCAGCAATTATGTGAATCTGAGAACACCATATTACAAGCGACCCAGGGTTCTACGGGAACTTGGCTTCAGATTGATGGACCCGGAGTGAATGGAAACCCGGGAATACCCGCGACTATTTTACAAAATCCGGTAAATGGTCCGCGTGCCGAGGTAACGCTTACCACCGGTTCGGAGTACGTGTTCGAGTTTACCACTGATTATACAACTTGTGCATCAACCAGCGATCAGGTGGTAATTTCAACAAGTAATTCGTCTAGTGCAAGTCCCGATGCCGGAGAAAATCAAGTGATTTGTAATGCCGCAGGGAATACCTCGGTAACCCTAGACGGCAATGACCCTATTATCGCTGGTTTTGATACCACTATCCCCGGGAACGAAGCTTATTGGCGGTTTGCCAGTGAACCCGAAGGGAGTATTGCCACTATCACCGACCCTACCATACATAACACGACGCTTACGAATCTTGTTACTCCGGGAATCTATATTTTGGAATGGAACTTTTCCGCCCAAAATTGTACCGATGAGGCCGACGTAGTTCGAATAGAGGTTTTTGAACCCTACGATGCTATTGCAGGACCAGATCAGCCGAATGCCTGCCCGGCCTCCGTAAATCTAAATGCTGTTGCGCCACCCTTGGGAATTGGAGAATGGCGTCTTGTTACGGATCCTTCGGGTGGGGCCATTGTAATAGAAAGCCCCAATTCCCCTACTTCAAGTCTATCAAATGTGACTGCGTTGGGAACCTATGTCTTTGAATGGACCGTCACCAACGGAGCCTTTACCTCGGGAAGTTGTGCAAATGCTACGGACCGTGTTGCCATTACGTTCACCGGGGAAGCGCCCGATATGCCAGAAGCTGGGTTGGATCAAGCATTGTGCAGTCTAGATCAAACAAGCTTGGATGCTATGCCTTTGTCGGTGGGAACCGGAACCTGGTCGCAAATCTCGGGCCCTGGAATAACAGTGCCAGGTGCGTTGGCGACGATTGCTACGATAGATGACCCTAAAACGCGGATTACCAATTTAGAGGCGGGTACCTATGAGTTTGTTTGGACGAGTAGTAATGGAGGATGTTCGTTTTCCGACGCCGTGACCATCATGGTTTTTGACCAGGCAAATTCGGTGGAAGCCGGCGCCGATCAGACATTGGGGGAGTTCGATATTGTGCAGTTGAACGCAGCACCTACCATGATTGGAGAAGGAAGTTGGAGCCAAGTTTCGGGGCCCACACCTGCAAATTTTATCGCTGCAAATGACCCGACCACCCCGGTTTTGGGAACCGCGGTTGGCGTATACGTGTTTGAATGGACTATTACCAACGGAACCTGCAACCCTATATCGGACCGTGTTACCATAACATTCGAGGGGAATGCCGACTTAGAACTTACGAAAGAAGTAACTCCCGAGCAAGCACAGGCAGGAGATACGGTACGGTTTACCATCTCGGTCTACAATAATGAAACGAATGGTTCTGCAGATGCTACAGGAGTTTCAATTGTTGACATGGTGCCGTCCGGATACCTGGTTTTACCAGAAAGTATCAGTGCGAATGGAATGCATAATCAAGACGAATCCATTATTTGGTCGAACCTCGAAATTGCCAATGGCGCCACCTTTGAACTTAGTTTTGAAGCAATCGTTAACGTAGGGGGAATCTATACGAATTCTGCTGCTGTAGTTGCCTCTGACCAAGAAGATAGGGACTCCGATCCCGGGAATGATCTTATTGGGGAAGATGACCAAGATACTGCCAGTGTGTTAACGGCTGACTTGAGTTTGGAAAAAACGGCCAGTAGCTCCGAAGCCGTTGCAGCGGATACGGTTACATTTATTCTTACGGTCACCAATGATGGAGATGAGATTGCCACCGGGGTAGGGGTGCAAGACATGCTTCCCATTGGTTTTGCCACTGTAACCAACATTAGCGACCTAGGGGTACTCACAGAAAGTGATAGGGTCGTGTGGACGGGGTTGACAGTACTACCGGGCGAATCGATCGAACTGAGTTTCGATGCGATAGTACAGGCCTATACAGGGGGCGAGAACGAATATTTGAATAGAGCGGAGATTATTGCAAGTGACCTTTTAGACCCCGATAGTACGCCCAACAATGGTACGGAAGCATTAAATGAGGACGATGAAGCACGCTTTGAAGTTCGTTTTCCATCTACCGACCTAGGCCTAACCAAAAGTGTGGACAACGCGAACCCCGGAATCGGGGAAGCGGTGGTGTTTTCCATTACCGTTTCAAATTTGGGTGATACAGATGCAAGTACCATAGGTATTGAGGAACTACTTCCCTCGGGATACCGCTTTGTAAATGCCCAATCGACGGAAGGTAGTTATGATGGGGTTTCAAATTTCTGGAGTATCCCGTTACTAGAGGCCGGCAAGAATGCTACCTTAGAACTTACCGTTGAAGTATTGAAGACGGGAACCTATCTCAATGAGGTGCAATTGGTTTATTTGGATCAAATTGATTTAAACGACACCAACAATAGCGCAACGGCAAACCTCGTTCCCCGATGTTTGCTGGTGTATAACAAGTTTTCTCCGAACGGGGACGGTATCAACGATTTCTTTAAAATTGATTGTCTCTCGGATTATCCCAATAGTGTGCTTACCATTTTTGACCGTTGGGGGAAAAAACTGTATGAGGCGAAAGACTACCAGAATAATTGGCAGGGAATTTCTGAAGTAAATGCGACCGTAAATGCGGGGGAAAGGCTTCCCGAAGGTACCTATTATTATTCCCTTGATTTGGGAGATGGTTCCAAGCCCATTGTAGATTGGCTTTACTTAAAACATTAAAAAAGTGGATTCCTGAAAGCCCAAACCAACTCTTATGAAAAATTTTTTTCTATCAATACTGCTAGTGCTAGTCCTGCTTAACATCTTCGTGCTTACCGCGCAGCAAGAACCACATTTCGCTCAATACACCTATAATACGATGACCGTAAACCCTGCCTATGCCGGGTCAAAAGAATACTTATCGGCAATTGGGATGCATCGTTCGCAATGGGTAGGGGTAAACGGCGCTCCGACCACCCAATTTGTTAGCCTGCATGGGCCTACAGAAAGCACCGTGGGCTGGGGTATCGGGATTTCCAATGAAGCTTTGGGGCCTGTGAACAATTTGGTATTCGATGCTAATTTTTCGCATACGGTTCCGTTACATCATAAAAACAAGAAACTCTCTTTCGGGTTAAGGGCCGGGGCGCGTGTGTTCGATGTGGATTTTTCCAAAGGGCTTGCAGAGAACGAGGACATTGCTTTTCAAACGAATATTCAAAATAAGTTTTTGGGTAGTATCGGTGCCGGAGTCTATTATAGATCCGAAAAGACCTATGTGGGTTTATCGGTACCCAATTTCTTTACCCAAGAATACTATGATCCGTTAGAACAAGAGATAGATGTGGCGCGCTTGCATTTCTTTTTGATCGCAGGGACGGTTTTTGAATGGAACAAAGAGGTGCTGCTGAAACCTTCAATTTTCTCAAAATGGGAAACGAATAATGATTGGGTGGCCGATATTGCGCTAAGCGCCTTGTTCAAAGAAACGTTGAATGTAGGCCTCGCCTATCGTCTTGGCGACTCGATTGCCGCATTGCTAGGGGTACAGATAGTCCCTAGCATTCATATAGGATATTCGTATAACCTAAACAACAAAGAGTTGAAAGGCTATAATTTCGGCACGCACGAAATCTTGATTCGGTATGACTTTAAGAACGGAAAAACACGCTTTAATGCCCCTCGTTTTTTTTAAAACGCACAGGGGTGGTATAAAAAAACCCCGGCTGGGGAGCCGAGGTGATTTTTTAAAGTAGGTTTGTTACATGCGCATTTAATTTTTTAAAAGCTGTTTCGGTTAAGTTCAAGCGATTTGTTTTGGGAAAAAAGGCTAACGCTTTATAACACTGTAAATATATTTCCGATTTTCCGATAGGGATACACTATTGTTGTGAACAGGCCCTTTTTTGTTGTGAAAAATACAAGAGGTTCAAAATAATCGATAAATGGTAGTCTTTAAAGGCGTAGCTTTTGAAGGAACTCCCGGCTAGAAATCAAGAGAGCGACGGTCATCTTGTTGATTTTGAACAATGACATCGATACATCTTACACAGAACAATGCTCTCAATCAATATTGATCTAAGTTTTCAGGATACAGGAAGTTATTATACGGGAAACGGGTCACATGTATATCACGTACCTCTGAATAAACCCGCTTTCTAAAATCGTCAAGATTCTCTTTGTTCAAGGCAGAAATAAACAAAGCATTGTCGCCGACACGTTGCATCCATGTTCGTTTCCAGTCTTCTAGCGTAAAGTGTATTGCTGTTTTTTCGGTGATAAGGTCGTCCTCGGCAATGGTTTCCGGAAGGTATTGATCTATTTTATTAAAGACCATGATCGTATTCTTATCAGCGCTATCTATTTCATCCAGAATTTTGTTCACCGAATCAATATGTTCTTCGAATTGTTCATGTGAAATATCTACCACATGTAACAATAAATCGGCTTCACGTACCTCGTCCAAGGTACTTTTAAAACTTTCTACCAACTGTGTGGGAAGTTTTCGTATAAAACCTACGGTGTCGCTCAACAAGAACGGCAGGTTCCCGATCACGACTTTTCGAACGGTAGTATCTAAGGTGGCGAATAATTTATTCTCGGCAAAGACATCACTTTTGCTCACTACATTCATTAAAGTAGACTTACCAACGTTCGTATACCCTACTAGGGCCACCCGGACCAAAGCGCCGCGATTGCCGCGCTGGGTCTCCATTTGCCGGTCTATTTTCAATAACTTCTTTTTCAGCAGGGTAATGCGGTCGCGCACAATACGCCGATCCGTTTCAATTTCGGTCTCCCCTGGGCCACGCATTCCAATACCCCCTTTTTGACG
The DNA here is from genome assembly GCA_947500385.1 of uncultured Flavobacteriaceae bacterium. Taxonomy (GTDB): domain Bacteria; phylum Bacteroidota; class Bacteroidia; order Flavobacteriales; family Flavobacteriaceae; genus Pelagihabitans. The sequence continues at coordinate 160,137 of CANMSA010000002.1, forward strand.
TTCCAAATGCGTCCACAAACCGGTTAGCCGTGGCAATAGATACTCGTACTGTGCCAACTCTACTTGGGTTCTTGAGTAACTGGTCTGCGCCCGTTGGGCAAAAATATCAAGAATCAGACCGGTGCGATCCAAAATTTTACAGCGCAACTGTTTTTCAATGTTTCGTTGCTGGGCAGGACTCAGTTCATCATCAAAAATTACAGAACCAATTTCGTTTTCTTCAACATATGCCTCTATTTCTTGCATCTTACCACTACCGATCATGGTCTTGGGATTCGGAACGTTCACGCGTTGAACAAAACGCTTGCATACCTCTCCGCCGGCGGTAAAGGTTAAAAAGGCAAGTTCATCTAAATACTCGGTCACTTTTTGCTCGTTCTGCTGCTGGTTGATGACCCCGATCAGGACCGTCTTTTCATATTTTGTCGTTTTCTTTTCTAGCATATGGGAATTTAGAGTACAAATCTAATCAATGAATTTGTTCCTATGTTTTTCTTTTGCTTGCGAATTTCGTGTTTTGCCTCTTAATTTGAGTTCTTTTTGAGATTGTAAGGATAGAAAGGTCGAAAAAGGTTTTTTGAGAATACTAGCTGGGCTCTTTTAACGTTCATTCTCCGTATTCAATTAAAAAGGCAGGGTTGCGCATTACTTCCCATGCTATTTTTGTAAATTTAACTCCCCAACGAAAAACATCATGTCTTTATCTTTTGTAAAGAAAAACCCGAAAGGGAATCTTCATAGCATTGCTTTCTACAATCTTGAAAACCTTTTCGACACGATCGATGATCCAGATACTATGGACGACGAGTTTACACCTGAAGGTGAAAAAAAGTGGTCTATGAAGCGCTATAAGCGTAAGTTATATAAGTTGGCTAAGACCATTTCGGAAATCGGCGCAGTGACTACTGAGAATGTTCCTGTCTTGGTGGGTGTGGCCGAAGTCGAGAACGAACATGTAATGCAAGATTTAATCGATGCAGAACCCTTACGAGGAATCGATTATGGGTTTGTACATTATGACTCCCCTGATGAACGGGGAATCGATGCGGCGTTGATTTATCATAAGAAGTATTTTGAAGTACTACATTCAGAACCCATTACGTTGTATGTCAACAATCCCGATGGTCGTCGAGACACTACCCGCGATATTTTATATGTGCTTGGAAAACTCAACGGCGAAACGGTCAACATCTTCGTAAATCACTGGCCTTCGAGAAGAGATGGGGAAATGGAAACCGATTACAAGCGTATCAAGGCGGCCGAAACCCTTAAAAGTTTTATCGAAAAGATTGAAGTTGAAACCCCCAATGCCAATTATATCATCATGGGAGATTTTAACGACAACCCGGATTCCAAAAGTATTCAAACGTTGTTAGAAATGAATACCTTATATAACCCTTCTGAAAAATTAATGTCCAAATACCGTGGTACGGCAAACTATCGAAAAAATTGGAGCATGTTCGATCAGATTATTTTTTCACATAATTTTCTGAACTATGAGAAGGGTACCCATAGCTTTGCCCACGCCAATATATTTGATGAGGCCTTTTTAACCGAGTTCAAGGGCAAGTATCAAGGAACCCCATATCGAACCTATGCAGGGCGAAAATACATCGGAGGTTATAGTGACCACTTCCCGGTCTATATCCAATTGAAGTTCAATGTTTAAAGAGTGTATTCAACTTGAACGAAAGGTTATCGGTACGCCTTAGATACTTTTAATTTCATTTTCGGCCAATAATTCTTCGTTCCGCATTCTTAGAAATACCTGGGCGGTAGCCACTACATCTAGTTCACAGTAGGTTATAATCCGATCTATGTCGTTCTCCTCATAGTAGACTTTGTAAACCATACTGCCATCTATATCTTGCTTGGGGGAAGGAATTCCTAAAATGTTGGTCAATAGCTTTAATGAAGTAAAGTGTTTGTAATCCCCAAATTTCCATAATTCCATTGTATCCAAATGAGGAACTTCCCAAGGTTTTTTACCGAAAAGGTTTAGTTTGTAAGGAAGTTCAATTCCGTGTATAATCATGCGCCTTGCGATATAGGGGATATCGAATTCTTTTGCATTATGGCCACAAAGTAAGTGTTTAGATTCGCTAAAATGGGTCGCCACCAAGTTTTTAAACTCTTTCAACAGTTTTGGTTCGTCTCCATAAAAACTAGTCGTTCGGAACGAACGGGTACTCCCTTTATAGGATACGTAACCAACCGAAATACAAATTATTTTTCCGAATTCGGCCCAAATACCCGCACGATCATAAAATTCCGCTGCCGAAAAATCCTCCTTGCGCTGGTACTTTGATTTTTGTTCCCACAATTCTTTTTTGGCAGTATCGAGTTGCTCAAAATGTTCCCTTTCGGGAACGGTTTCTATATCCAAAAAAAGGATGTTCTCGAGATTAATTTTCTGTAGCATAGGGTGCTTGTTTAAGAAACAGATAGGCGCTGGAATGATTCAAGACTAGTTCATCATCCTTTACGTTGTAGCCCAGATCTGTGAAAATCAACTTTCCTAAAATACGTTCCTTTTCAAAATCTAGCACCATTTCACTTGCACGATTTTCGGGGAGCGATGAATTGTATTTGGCCAAGGCCATGAGTTTTTCCTCTAATGCAATGCTATAGTATTCCGAACTATCGGTCTTTGATTCAATAAGTATCGCTACATTTTCCGTGTCGTAAGACACATAAAAATCCCCTATTTCTCCTTTTTTTTCAGTGTAGCTGTTCATTTGTATAGGGGAAAAATAATCGTAGGCATCAATTGCGACCGATTTGTCATTGAACAAATGGGTTCCATAGTAGTTGTATGATTTTCCATATAGATTATTGGCGGCGGCATCTTTGGGATTCAGGAAAATGCCCATAGAGTCCATTACCTTTTGGGTATCCAACCAGGAATAATTATAGCGATAGGATTCATCACCATTGATGGTGTCTTTAAATGCGGCAACCATGGCGATACCGGTAATCGGGTCTAATTCGGAAAGCGATCGGCGGTCATCAAAATAATTTAAGATCGATTTTAACTGATTATACTGTTTGGTATTCGCAGTTTTATCGTTGGCCGTGACCGCGGCATATACCTTTTCAAATTGTGCCAATTGGCTGCGTTTTGAAATGCCCATTGCACCCCAAGGGCCAAATGAGGATAAAACGGCCAGAATAAACAGGGTAATAGGCAGTAGGATCAAGCGTTTGCTTTTTGCGAATAATAGGTATAGGGCCATGGCTAAAATCCAACAGGCCAGTACAAGAACAAAGTACCTGTTTTCGGTGATGCCATAGTCGTTTACACGCCGTATGATGGCAGTAAAAAGTAAGACCAACAACGGTAGCAATAGGAGGTAGAACCAAGGATAAAATTTGTTCACGGTCCATGCTTTGATGCTTTTTTGAACAGGATTTATGATTACCTGAACTATAAAGCCTAAAAAGGCCAGTACGGTGACCAAATAGGAAACCCATCCTTTGGGCAATTCCCATTCAACAAGGATTTTTGCGCTATAGGCATATAAAATCACTAGGTACAATACGACCAGTGGGATCAAGATGAATTTCACAAAGACTTCCAACGCCTTTTGAAAATGGATGGTCGTGTTAGAGCGAACGTCTTTGGGGAAATCGGACAAGTAGATCCAAGTGTTCACAATTCCCAAACAGAAGAAAAACAACTGTCCATAGCGCCTGCCATGTATATTGGCATCGAACAAGGCGTCTATTGCGACCAATGCCAAGGCAAGGCCAACATATAATACGCCAGAAAAGAAACTACTTCGCAGTATGGCGGTTGCGACCGATTTTAAATAGGACCAGTAGGCTTCCTTATTCCATGACTTTATAAAAGGTGCAAAGAACACAAACAAATGCCCGGCTATCAAGAAAAGAAAGAATCGCAGTAGAAAGCCAGGAGATTCGCTTTGGGGAAAGCCGTCCGGGTAATACCAGCAAAACAGAAAAAGCAATACCAACAAGGCGCCTTTTAGAACCAACCATTTTTGTGGTTTTTGCTGTTGCTCGATAAAGAACTGGGTAGCGATGAACCAACTTACCCCTAGAATAAGGGTAAGGACCACGTCTAAGTTTTGATCAAACAGGTCCCCGCTATTATCATCGAGGAGCACCATACAATAAAAGGTTCCTAAAATGGCCCAAACCAAGGTAACGGGAAATCTTTTGAAGGCATTTTGCGCTTTTCCACTAATTTCTGCTATCGAGAATAAATTCATGACACTTGGTTTTCAATTTAAATACTATAAAGCTACGCATCTAGTGCGTACGAAAACACCCAGAAAACAGGTATTCTTCAAAATAGTTGTTTTCAGAAGATAGGTAGTTCATCGAAATGCAATGGTCAAAACCAATTTTTTTGCGCACAAGTCGTTTTATGAAGGAACACAAAAGACCCCAAATCTTATGAAACGCATAAAAACTTCAAATTCTTCCTTGTTTTTTTCGAGCTATCTTTTCTGTGCCGTGATGGTAATGATTTCCGTATCGTGCAGTAAGGAAACTACAGATGTGCCAATTGATGAAGAGCAAATAGGACCTCCGTCGGAAGAAGAAGCACCGAAAACCGGTGATTGTACCGACAAGGCCGATTATATTTTTGTTGAAAAGGATGGCTTGGTGAATGTACAGTTCGAAGAGGCGGTTTTTGATGCCGATTGGAAATTGAGTACAGACGGGGATGCCCTTTCCGGAAAAGGATATATGGTATGGACCGGGGAGCAATCGCTGGGCAATCCTGGTTTGGGCGCTACTTCGTTTAGAATTAAGATTGAAAACACAGGTGTTTATAGATTTATATGGAAATCAGCGGTAAAAATGGGGAATAGCGGTACCGACCACAATGATACATGGCTTCGTTTTGCCGATGCGAGCGACTTTTACGGACAGAAAGGAGAAAGCGTAGTCTATCCAAGAGATACCGGAAAAACACCAAATCCCGAGGGGGCTTCCAAAGATGGTTGGTTTAAGATTTACAGAAGTGGCAACGATCTAGATTTTAAATGGCAGTCTTCTACTTTTGACAACAATGGTCACGACGTGTTTGTACGGTTTGATCAAGCAGGAATCTATACCATGGAAATTTCGGCCCGATCTTCAGGCCATGGTATTGATAAGTTTGCCCTGTTCAATGATACGTATTCAAAAGCCGATATTGAAGCTGAAACCCTGGCCTTGAGTGCTATTAGTTGTGAGGATTAAAATAATAAAATGGTCCTATTTTTATACTGATTTTTCGGAAACGATTTTATACGGTTACCCAATAATTAAAAGTCTTGTATTCGATTACACTAAATCGAATACAAGACTTTTTTGATTTGTTTTTTTGGCGATAGCTCCCTTAAAAGAAAGCCTACAAAACCGACCCGCCGGTCTATAATGAATAAGTACTCCCCATCGCCTTATTGCCATGCCATCCATTTAGAGCCAGAAACATTCGTTGAATAACGCTTTTGGAGCGTTTGATGGAATATTGGCCGGTAAAACCGACCGAGCGGTCGGTAACTATTAAAACAAACTTTGTTGGGTTACAGGACTTTCATGGTCTATTAGCCACTTTTTTCGATACAATCCCCCTGCATATCCAGTGAGTGATCCGTCACTGCCGATAACCCTATGGCAGGGCACTACGATCCACAGAGGATTCTTACCATTCGCGGCCGCTACGGCACGGATTGCCTTTGCATCGCCCAAGGTTTTGGAGAGCGTTAGATAAGATACGGTTTTCCCATACGGAATCTTTAGAAGCGCCTCCCATACTCTTTTTTGAAAATCGGTTCCTTGAGGATTTAAATTCAAATCGAAGACTTTTCGTGTTCCTTCAAAATACTCCCTCAATTGATATACACTGTCCTCTAATACTTCGGGTATAATGGTAGCGGGAACTTCTTCGCTGTTCAGCACTGAAATCGACGCAAGGCCCTCTTTGTCGCCAGCTAAACGGGCAATGCCCAGGGGCGTTTGTATCAACGCAATTTCCATTAGTCCGAGTTGTCGCTTTTTTCGATAATCCCCGTTTTTTTAGCGCGGTGTTCCCAGTTTTTTCGAGCTAGTTGTTGTAAGTCGGCCACATTGTCGCTCTCGTCCATAATCTCAAGCCCCAATAGGGTCTCAATAACGTCTTCCATGGTAACCAAACCACTAACAGAGCCATACTCATCCACCACCAAGGCGATATGCTGCCGTTTTGCAATAAGTGTTTCGAATAGTTGCGGAATAGGGGCATTTCGTTCCACCATTAGAATATCCCGACGTATTTCCGAAAGGGCAACATCTCCATTTTCATTTACCAGTTCTTCCAAGATGTTATCTTTCAGAACAAACCCGGTAATATGATCGGCGTTATCGCCATATACCGGAATCCTAGAAAAGCGCATCTTCTGATTTTCCTCGAAAAACGCTGCGATAGAAAGGTCTTCCGACGCCATTTTAAGGACCGTTCGTGGGGTCATGATATCTTTTGCCTGCACTTCATCAAACCGCAGTAAATTTTTAATGATGGTCGATTCCGATTTTTCGAAAACACCTTCTTCGTGAGCAATATCGGTCATGGCGGTAAAATCTTCCCTGCTGAGGACGCTCCCATGATGACTTTTGGCACCGACCAACTTTGTAAATAACTGTAATATCCATAAAAGACCTGTCCATTTTAGGATGAGTACCATAATCTTCAACGATTTGGCAGTAAAATTGGCCAACTGTTTCCAATAGGTGGCCCCAATGGTCTTGGGAATAATTTCAGAGGCGACGAGAATCAAAATAGTCATGATGGTCGATACTACCCCTACCATCAAATCTTCCGTAAACTCGATTCCCAAAAAGCTCCGTTGTGAAGTGCCATAGAGTTGTGCATAGGCCGCTTTGGCCTGTACACCTACCAAAATGGCGCCCACCGTATGTGCAACGGTATTTAGGGTGAGAATTGCTATCAACGGTTTGTCGACATCTTTCTTAAGTACTTCCAAGGTGTCGGCATAGGCCTTCCCTTCTTTTTTCTTCAAGTTAATGAAGGTCGGATTGATACTCAGTAAGACCGCTTCTAGAATGGAACATAGAAACGAAAAGAAAATAGAGATTACGGCATAAAAAATAAGGAGACCCATACGTCGAAAATATGGAAACGAAGATACCAATTAAATTGAAATCAATCTTGGGTCGTAGCGGTCGTCTGATAAAAAACACGTTGAACCGCTTCTCTAATCTTTAAATCATAGAGGCCACGGTGCTTGCGGGTTGGATGTACACGGTTCGACAAAAAAATATATACCAATTGGTTTTTTGGATCGGCCCACACGAAGGTACCCGTAAAACCGCTGTGTCCAAAGCTTTGAGCACTTACTTCCGGTGCGGGGTACGCTTGTGAAAAAGCGCGTTCAGCATTATTTAATAACGGTTTGTCAAATCCCAACCCCCTTCGGTTCTTATTTTCGGGATATTGTACGGCGCTAAATTCTTTAAGGGTCGCTTCCGAGAAATACCTTTTACCCTCATATTGGCCAAACTGTACGTACAACTGCATTATTTTTCCCAGATCTTTGGCCGTAGCGAAGAGGCCGGCATTTCCGGAAATGCCACCCATGAGTGCAGCGTTTTCGTCATGCACCCACCCTTGCGTTACCCGTTTTCGGAACAGGCTATCATATTCCGTTGGAACCATTGGGTTGGTAAAATTTTTAGTTTTTGGTCGAAAACCCATGGTTTTGGTACCCAATGGTTGGTAAAAGTGTCTTTGCAGATAGGTCTCATACGCAACACCTGTGAGCTGCTCTACTAGTTGGGGAACAATCAAAAAGAGAAGACCGGAATACCTATATTTTTTTTCTTCCGAAACCGTAGATCGGTCGATCATTCGGTATATTTTTCGTTGAAAACGGTTGTTGACAAAGATATCGTCATATGCCTGTAGCGAATAACGCGCACTGGCTTTCGAACGTATGTAGCGCTTTTTTAGTGTTCCATTTTTGCGGAACACTTCCTTCAGAAATACAATATACGGGGTTAATCCTGCTTGGTGTGCCAAGATCTCCCGAAGCGTTAGATCCTTCTTGTCCTTGATATTTTTCCAACGCGACCAATAGGTACTAAAAGGCTTGTCAAGATCTATGCGTTTTTCATCGACCAATTTCATAAGGGCCGGTAAAGCGGCCGTTATTTTGGTAACGGAAGCAAGATCATACATATCTTCCCGGGTCACGGCTTGGAGGCTATCGTAGGTATGAAAGCCATACGTTTTGTGAAACAAGATTTTTCCTTGCTTGGCCACCAGCACCTGTGCCCCGGGAAAAGCCTTGTTTTTTATACCGGTAGTTATAATAGAATCGACTTGCCGGTGGGCTTTGGCATAATCGAGGTTTGATGCGATATGCGAGCCTTGAGAGCCCTTATTTACCACTGTTTCCGGGTCCGATGTCTCCTGGTCGTTCTGGGCATTTAAACAGCAAACAAAAAGGCCCGTCAACAAAAAGAAAAGTACATTTTTCATGGTATGACCCTTTTCATGGGGAATTTGTCCCATTTTTTTCGAACATGACGCTGCTATCCCATCAATTTCACCGCATCTTTGGCAAAGTAACTGGCGATGATATTTGCACCGGCTCTTTTAAAAGCAATCAATTGCTCCATCATAACGGCATCGTGATCCAGCCATCCTTTTTCCGCGGCGGCTTTTAGCATGGCATACTCCCCACTCACTTGGTACACAGCCACCGGAACATCGACCTCATTGCGTATTTCGCGTACAATATCCAAATAACAGAGTCCGGGTTTGACCATTACAATATCGGCCCCTTCATCGATATCGGCCTGGGTTTCGGTAATGGCTTCGAAACGGTTGGCCGAGTCCATCTGATAGGTTTTTTTGTCCTTTGGAACATTTTTGAGGTCCACGGGAGCCGAATCGAGTGCATCCCGGAAAGGACCGTAGAACGCACTGGCATATTTGGCACTATAGCTCATGATTCCGGTATGAAAAAGTTCCACTTCCTCCAATGCTTCTCGAATGCTAAGAATACGACCGTCCATCATATCGCTAGGGGCTACAAAATCGGCCCCGGCTTGGGCATGGGAAACGCTCATATCTGCCAAGAGTTCAACGGTTTCATCGTTTAAGACAATGCCGTCTTCAACAATCCCGTCATGGCCGTATGAAGAATAAGGGTCCATTGCCACATCGGTCATGACCACCATTTCGGGGCATGCATTTTTAACCGTTTTGATGGCCCGTTGCATTAAGCCATCAGGGTTCAACGCTTCTACACCTTTATTATCTTTTAAGGCATCGGGAACCTTTGCGAAAAGCAGTACGGCGCACAATCCCATACTCCATAATTCCTTCACTTCCTTTTCCAGGTTATCAAGACTAAGCCGATAATAATCGGGCATAGAGGTAATTTCTTCCTTGATCCCTTTTCCCTCTACTACAAACAAGGGCACTAAAAAATCACTGGGGGTCAATATGGTTTCGCGTACTAAATGTCTAACGGCGTCGTTAGTTCTTAATCTACGGTTTCTTCTTAAAGGGTACATGAAATCTCCTATTTTTGAGAAATCAAAGTTACTTATAATCCATTTACCATCTAGCAAATCACAAAAGTCTTGGCCGCACGCTTTCAGCAACTGAAGTTCAAATTTACCTGGCGGAGCTATCAGCAGCGCTTTTTAGACCATTTTCAGGAACATATTCTGGACAATCACCTGCATGTAGTTGCCCCGCCCGGTTCTGGGAAAACCATTTTAGGCCTTGAGATGTTGCGACAAGTAGGAAAACCCACGCTGGTGCTGGCACCAACCTTGACCATACGCAATCAATGGCAGAGCAGGCTAGAGACCTTCTTTTTGAACAATGGTTCCTTTGACGGGTATACCTTAGATATTAAAAACCCCAAAACACTTACTTTTTCTACGTACCAATCGCTGCACGCACTGGGCAAAAGCCTTCCCGGGAAAGAAGATGCACTGAAGCTTTTTATTGAGAAACAGGGGATACAGGCTGTGGTACTAGACGAGGCACACCACCTTAAAAACGAATGGTGGAAAAACTTGATGGCCTTAAAAGAAATCGAAAACCTCACCGTGATTTCGCTCACTGCAACCCCTCCTTACGATAGTAGCGCCCAAGAATTGGCAAAATATTTTCAGTTATGCGGCCCGATCGACGAGGAGATCGCAGTACCCGATTTGATACAAAATGAAGATTTGTGTCCGCATCAAGACTTCGTCTTTTTTTCAAAACCCGATAAGGCGCAGATCAAATATATCATTACCTACAGGGAGCAAATACTGGCATTTATGAACAGCCTATTGCGAAATAACGAGTTTCAGCAGTTGCTTCTGCAACACCCTTTGTATGCCGACACCGACAATTCGTTGGAGGCGCTTTATGAAAAGCCCCATTTTTTTTCGGCCATCCTGATTTTTCTGAAAGCCGCGGGATGTGCGATTGATTCAAGAAAGTTACGCGTATTGGGGTTTGAAGGAAAAAGCGTTGATTTTCCCAATTTAAACTATGAATGGCTCGAGCGATTGCTGCAAGAACTTCTGGTGGTGCAAAGAACGGAATTGTTTGCTTATGAACCCTTGCTTTCTTCCCTTGAAAAACAGCTGGCGAAAATAGGTGTATTTGAAAAAAAGCGGGTCAATTTTGTAGGGGACGAACAATTGTACCGTAGTTTGGCGAACAGCCCTTCCAAGCTTCAGAGCATTCATACGATTCTTGAAGCGGAAGCAAAGCAACTTGGACCTGATTTAAAAGCGGTGGTCTTAACCGATTTTATTCGAAAAGAGTTCCTGGATTTTAAGGGGGATGATAGAACCCTGCTGAATAAACTCGGAGTGGTCTCGATTTTTCAGACATTGCGCGTTCAAGGTTCTTTTGAAGGGGATTTGGCAGTCCTTACAGGTTCACTGATCATCTTACACATTGGTGTGTTACCGGCGTTTAAGGAACAACTTAGAGGTGCCCATTTTCAGGGAGTACCCTTACCTTCCGATGGCAACTTTCTGGTGGTCGAGGCTCGAGGAAGTGTTAAAAACCATTTGGTAGCGGCCGTTACGGCATTGTTCCAGGCCGGGGATATTAAAATACTGATTGGTACAAAATCATTGTTGGGAGAGGGATGGGATGCCCCGGCCATGAATACCCTTATATTGGCCTCCTATGTCGGGTCTTTCGTTTCATCGAACCAAATGCGAGGCAGGGCCATTCGTAGAGACACGAACGCTGCACATAAAACAGGTAATATTTGGCACTTGGCCTGTCTTGACCCGACCCGTGAAGATGGTGGTAAGGACCTAGAAAAATTACAAAGAAGATTTGAGGCGTTTTCCGGGGTGTCCGCCGCCGGAACCACGTATATTGAAAATGGCTTGGAACGCCTTCAGCTTCCCACAAAGTTTTCCCCAGATATGGATCTTCAAGACTTGAATGCGCGAATGATGCAGTTGGCCAATGACCGTGCAAGTCTAAAAACGCGTTGGTTTGATGCTATTTCGAAAGGGAGTGTCCTTATTCGGGAAGTCAAAGTACCCTATTTGGATGATTTGCCACCTGAAGAGACTAAGAAATTGCGTTGGGGCAATGCCTCTAAATTTTTGCTGTTAGAGGTACTTACTGGGGTCACCTTGTTTTTTCCCGAATTTTTGGCCAAACATCTCGATGTTTTATTGGGGAAAGGCGTTTTTCAGTTTTTGTATGTGCTTTTGGCGGCCGTTTTTGTGGGTTTCGCCCCAAAGACATTCAAAGCAGTTCAACTGTATTTTATGTTTGGCAATACCTATAAAAAGACAAAGAAAATAGCCAAAGCACTCTTAGAGGCCCTTCTCGATACCGGAAAAATACAAACGTCTAACGAGGCGGTCTCCTTAGTGGCCGAGCAACATGTAGATGGTAGTTTCGTATGTTATTTAAAAGGGGCGACAAATGCTGAGAGCAGTCTGTTTGTCAACCTACTGGCCGAAATAATCGCGCCTATTGAAAACCCTCGATATTTGTTGGTGTATCGGCATTGGTTAAGACGTTTATGGGGGCGCCATGCCTATTATGTGGTACCTTCTTTGTTTGGCAAAAGAAAGCAGGATGCCCAACATTTCCATCGTTTTTGGCGTACACATGTAGACCGTTCAAAACTACTCTATGTACGTTCCGTAAAAGGCCGCAAAGCGCTATTAAAGGCCCGCTTTTCCCATATTGTATATCAGTTTAAGGAAGTCTCGAAAAAAGCTATCACGTGGAAGTAGGCAGTACTGTTGGAGAGCCGGGGCTATTGAAGCGGGGCGTCTTCCGTTGTGGTCGCAAGTTCTTTTCTACATTTCGAAATTCGCTGTAAGGCCCGTCCTTGATTATGCGTAGCCCATAATCCAATATCTTCCTGGATTTTTAGGGGATCTTCGTCCGCATCGATATAGCGTCTGATGGCGGCTACTGCCGGATCGTCAATACCCTGAATTTTGAGGATAGACCGGTTTCCAGGAATACTGTAATCGTCTTCGTAATCGTAGCAAAAAACCAATACACGGTCACCAATGGTAATATCCTGTTCATAAAAACAATCAGTACGAAGGTATTGTTGCCCTTTATAGGTCTTCGCCCCCAGCGCTTTTATTTTAAAGACCTTTTCAATTTTTATGAGCCCTTCTTGAGAAGTGTACAAGGGTCCTGGGTCGTTCGTTGGTTCCTTCAGCTGGGTGAGGCTTCCTACCAGTACCAGTGAAAGTTCTTCCCCACACATTCCTATAAAAGGACCCGATTCCGACCACCAATACGTATACCCGACATTGAGGGTGTCCGGGGTGAAAACAAGCTCGATATCGCTTTTCGCTTTTTTATGTTCACAGCTGGCCAATATAGCAAGAAAGAAGACTAATATGTAGTATTTTAGATACATTAAGATTCAATGAAATTGCCTATCCATGTATACAACACCATCAAACCAAATACAATAAGCCCGGCAGTTACGTAGGAAGTGAAAAAGGGAGCGATACAACCGGTAGCAAGCATTCCCAACCCATAAGCGGCAGCCAAACTACGCCCTTTTTTGGTCGATAGCAAAAAGGAACGCGGTAGTGGTAACAAGGTGCAAATAAAGGTTACCCCCAGTGTTAATGCAAATTCCATATCGGTGATATAAAACACCAACATACTCGTCAATCCCAACAATAATAGGCCTCCAAAAAAATACCCGCTGGTTTTTTCCGCTTTTCCCAGGAGGTATTTTCCGTAGCGGTCAAAATTAAGAATGGTGTTCGATAGGGGCTCCATGATCCAGCCTCCCAATGCGAAAAGCAAATAGGCACCCATTAAGGGAACCGCGGCATAGGTCATTCCCGTGGCGCTCAACAGTTTCACTGCCACCCGATATGCGATATAAATGCCTATAATAAACACCCATTGGTTTTGAGAAGATTTTTTCCCGATCCAAAAGGCATACTTTAGATACCACCGATAGAAAATGTTTTTGCTTTTTAAAGCAGTAGTCATCCCTTCACGGGCATAGTCAAAATTAGGGTCAAACTGCAGCGCCTGTCGAAAGTGCTCTAGTGCCTGCTTGTGATTTCCGTTTTCAAGCGCTACCCAGCCAACATTGGCATGTGAATAGCTGTCTTCAGGATTATCGTATAGAATATTCTCGACCGTTTCATCTGCTTCCTCGACCCGATCAAGCTTGGTCAATATTTGCGCTCTTAAATTAAGACAATACGAATTTTTGGGAGCTATTCGTAGCCCATCGTTGACAATCGCCAAGGCTTCTTCATAATTTTTTTTATGAAGTAGTAGCGCTGCTTTAAAGCCCAAGTAATCCGGGTCGTTTGGGTTTATTGCAATGGCTTCCTCTATAAAAGACCGTGCCTCCTTGTCACGATCTTGCTGCATGGCTATACGGGCCTTGAGAAAAAAAATATCAGGATGGTTGGGATGCTCGTGCAACAGGCTATCGGCCAAAACAGCTGCTTTTTCGAAGGCCTGTGTATCGTAAAAGCAATGTGCCAAATAGTACTTTGCCGACCAATCATCGGCATTTTCCGAGATGGCTTTTTGGAAAAAAGGAATCGCCTCTTTATTTCGCCCCATTTCAAAAAGGCTCAAACCGCGTGCAAGATTTTTGGACTCCATTATTTTTTAATGTTTAGGTAAGATAGAATATCATCATAAAGTCCACCGTCGTTCGAATACAAGGCGTAGTTCTTGGCTGACGAAAACCATTCTTTTGTGCTAGGCTTTACCTTTTTTATGGCTGCGGCCAGGTCCTTGGTCGTAAGGGGTTTAGGAATGCCGTCTAAAAACGCTTTTTCCAATTTTTGCTCGATTGCTACATCGATTACGGCTTTGATATCGGCACCGGAAAATGTTTTGGAGTTTTTGGCCAAGGTCTCATAATTGATGTTTTCGGTAGGTTTATCCCTTAATTGAATGTCAAAAATGGCATTCCTTGCCTCCATATCGGGCGGCGAAACAAAAATAATACGATCAAACCTGCCGGGGCGGCGAAATGCGGGATCTAGATACCAAGGAGCATTGGTAGCACCAATAATAAGAATGCCGTCATTTTCGGAATCGATACCATCCAATTCGGCTAGAAATTGGTTGATAACGGTGCGGCCCGCCGCCTTGTTCACGTCATTTCTATTGGCACCGAGGGCATCTACTTCATCTATAAAAATAACGCAGGGTTTGTTTTTTCTTGCGGTCTCAAAGATTTGATGTAGGTTTCTTTCGGAGCTGCCCACCCACATATCTAGAATTTCATTGATACCAACATTTAGGAAATTTGCATTGATTTCCCCGGCGGTCGCCTTTGCAAGATGGGTTTTCCCGCATCCCGGCGGGCCGTACAAAAGAATACCACCACCAATTTTTTTTCCATACGCCTTGTAGAGTTCTTTATGTTCCAAGGGTTTGATTATTTTAAGGGAAATTTCCTTTTTTACTTCGTCCATTCCGCCAATGTCTTTAAAGCCAATGTCCGGTTTTTTCATAAAGGAGATGGCATCGTCATCGGTAAACTCTTCTTCTACAGCCGAAGAAGGTACTTTTAAGTGCGCATCGAAATCTTCATTTCTGTAAGAAGGGTCAAGAATCAAGATTTCTTGATAGCTTGCTTGCGCATCTGCCAAACTATTTTGTTGTAATTGGCAATAACATAAAAGCACCAGATATTTTACCTCTTTTTGCTGTTGAATCATTTCTTCCAGCAAGATTTCTGCCGCCGCCGGTTTGTTTTGTTTGTAAAAGCAATTGGCCAACTCAAACTTGGCATCGAAATGGGTGCTGTCAATATGAATGATTTCTATAAGATGTTTTTCCGCTTCTTCATATTGCACGTTTTGCATGTACAATTTGGCAATTTGGAATTTCAAAGGAAGGTTGTTCGGAGATTGTTTCAAGGCTTCCAAAAGACTTTCTAGCATAGTGTATGTATAAAGAACTTGTCTTGATTATTTCTTTTCGCTCTAATTTACAAATATCAAGATTTCTTCGGTTCGAAGCTAATGTGTTGCGGCGTATTCTCAGGAAATGATGGGTGCTGGCACGATGGGCTTTCAGGGTGAAGGAATCCATTCTTTGGGATGCTGTAGTACCCTCAACAATCGTTCTTCTTTGCTACCGGGATCGGGGGTATGATCGTACACCCATTGCACCTGTGGTGGAAGGCTCATCAAAATACTTTCGATTCGGCCATTGGTCTTTAAGCCGAAAAGGGTTCCCTTGTCATGTACTAGATTGAATTCTACATAACGCCCACGCCTTATTTCTTGCCAATCTCTCTGTTTGTCGGTGTATGCAGTACTTTTTCTTTTTGTAACAATTGGTATATAAGCTTCTAAAAAACTATTTCCTACTTCGGTGACGAAGTTGTACCAATGCTGCATCGACATGCTTTCAGTGGCCTTACAATAATCGAAAAAGAGTCCTCCAACACCCCTTGCCTCGTTGCGATGTGCATTCCAAAAATAGTCGTCACACTTTTTTTTGTAAACGGTGTAAAAGTCGGAATTGTGCCGATCACATGCCCTTTTGCAGATAGTATGAAAATGCAGGGCATCTTCCTCGAATAAATAGTAGGGGGTAAGATCTTGTCCGCCTCCGAACCATTGATCCACTAACTGCCCTTTTGTATCATACATTTCAAAATACCGCCAGTTGGCATGCACCGTAGGGACCATCGGATTCTTCGGATGGAGTACCAGACTCAATCCGCATGCGAAAAAATCCGCATCCTGC
The DNA here is from genome assembly GCA_947500385.1 of uncultured Flavobacteriaceae bacterium. GTDB lineage: Bacteria > Bacteroidota > Bacteroidia > Flavobacteriales > Flavobacteriaceae > Pelagihabitans. The sequence goes on from CANMSA010000002.1 coordinate 176,368, forward strand.
ACCCCAAAATAGGTCTGCATGCTTTGGGGGAGTGCCCCGTGAACGGCCGAAATGTTAACTCCACCTTTTTCGAATACCCCGCCATTTTCAATAATTCTTGACCGGCCACCACCACCTTCGGGTCGCTCCCAAAGGTCTTCTTTGAATTGAGCGGTACCATCGACTCTTTCCAATTCGGCGGTAATAGTATTCTGTAGATTTTGAATGTATTGGTAAAACCGATCTTTTATCTCCATAGTAGGGCAGAATTCAATAGGTCAAAGATAGCGGTATTTTCTCCAAAAAGGGGAATGCCAAAAAACCATCTAGACGTCAAATTAACTGCTAGATGGTTTTTATAAATTGCATGGTAATCCCCTAATAAGGAAAAGTCATTTGTGCTAACGTTTTATAACTTTTAAGCTTTGGTTCCCAAGTTTAAGAAAATAGATGCCGGTGGGCAGGTTTGCCATATGAATAGCCTTGGGAATGCTTTTTTGAACCTTGCCTTGATCCACCAGGCGCCCGGTGAAGTCATATAAGTAGTAGTTGCCCTCGAACTCCTTGTTTTCAAGGACAAAAGAATCCAATACGGGATTTGGATATAGTAAGAAATTATCTTTCCCTGTTTCCAGTTGAGACGAGGCCGCGGCTGCGGTCGTATCCGTACTTTCAAATAGCCATTGTGTCCAATTTCCGGTCCAAGAATTGGGTCTTAGGACCAAGGTCCGATTTTGCTCATTTAAGGCGCGAACATATTTGCCGGTACTTTTATTGACCAAATAGGAATGAATCCCGTCTGGTGCAGGTATGGTGGACCATTGCACCCAAGATCCCGACCAACTCGCAGGTTTCTGCTGTATCTCAGCACCATTGGTATTCGTAGCTGGCCTAAAATGCATGCCGGTCTTTTTGTTCTTTAAGATAAAGTACCCGGATTCTGTTGTTATTTTCTCCCATTTAAACCAATCGGTATTATCGTTTTCAGTGACTAAAATAGGGGAGTCTACGGCATTTGTATACGGTCTTATATAGGCGCCAAGCTGCTTGTTTTTGATGTAAAAGTAAGCCGTGGCCGTTTCACAGGCGGTGCCTCCTGAAGCTTTGGTGGTCGATTTTTCGGTTCCGTTTTCATCCGACCAGTATATCTTGGTTGTATTGGCACCGTTTACCGTGATGGTCTCAAAAAAACTATCTCCGTTTGGAACGGTCAAAGATCCTGTTTGATCGGTGCCATACACCTCCCACTGCAGCGGCACGTCAAAATCGTTCGGATTTCGAACCCGCCAGTTTCTAGTAGCACTCGGATCATCTGAACACATGGAAGTCAGTAGGAGGTTTTCAATAGGTACTGGAGTATCGTCTCCTACGCTGACATTGGTGTTGGGAAAGGAGGCCAAGGTGCCACTATAGTCCCCGTTGAACAGGTTGAGGAAAACGAGGTACGCATCCCCTTCAGCCGCATCTTCGGGCACAGTGATGTCCAAGGATACGGTCCCACTGGTATTGCCCGTTACCGGTGTGGATGCCCCGCTGTTGAGTTCTACCCATTCCCCCGATGCGGTGTCAAAAATATTGATAAAGATATTCCCGTCCTCCAGGGCGCTATACTCGATTTCTATTGGGGTGATGCTACCTGGGGCGAAGGTCTCGGGAATGCTGGCCGAGATGCTGTTTTCTGTAGGCCCCGGGTCGCCCGCCCCCACGCTGACATTGGTATTGGGGAAGCTGGCCAGGGTACCGCTATAGTCGCCGTTGAACAGGTTGAGGAAAACGAGGTACGCATCCCCTTCAGCCGCATCTTCGGGCACGGTGATGTCCAAGGATACGGTGCCACTGGTATTGCCGGCCACCGGGGTGGAGGCCCCGCTATTGAGCTCTACCCATTCCCCCGAGGCGGTATCAAAAATATTGATAAAGATATTCCCGTCCTCCAGGGCGCTGTAGGCTATTTCGATCGGGGTAACACTCCCAGGGGCAAAATTCTCCGGGATGGCGGCCGAAATGCTATTCTCGGTCGGTACGGTAGTGTTTTCCCCTATACTGACATTGGTATTGGGAAAGGAGGCCAGAGTGCCACTATAGTCGCCGTTGAACAGGTTGAGGAACACAATATAGGTATCCCCTTCTGCCGTACCTTCGGGCACGGTGATGTCCAAAGAGACGGTCCCGCTGGTATTGCCCGTTACCGGTGTGGATGCCCCGCTGTTAAGTTCTACCCATTCCCCCGAGGAGGTATCGAAAATATTGATAAAGATGTTGGCATCCTCCAGGGCGCTGTACTCGATTTCTATTGGGGTGACGCTACCTGGGGCGAAGCTCTCGGGAATGCTGGCCGAGATGCTGTTCTCGCTGGGTACCGTGCTGCCCTCGCCGACACTGACCATGGTCTGTGGAAATGAGGCAAGGGTACCACTGTAATCCACGTTGAAGAGATTTAAAAATACCAGATAGTCATCTCCTTCTCTTGCGTACGCTGGTACGGTGATATCCAAAGAGACGGTACCAGTGGTATTGGCGATAACGCTTTGTGAGGACCCGCTGTTGAGCTCTACCCATTCTCCTGAGGAGGTATCGAAGATGTTCAGAAAAATGTTGCCATCCTCTAGGGCACTGTACTCGATTTCTATTGGAGTGACGCTTCCCGGGGCAAAGCTATCGGGAATCACTGCATTGATACTGTTTTCGGTCGCCGGAGTAGTGTCGTCCTCTTTAAAGGTGATGTTTACCTGTTCTCTTGCTAGAATCTCGGACCAGCCTACATCGAAGATCGTTAGCCATACAAAATAACTACCCTCCACATCTACATCGGCCGGAATGTCATAGGTAAAGGTCTCGGTGCCCGAGGTATCCGCCACTATTGGGACGGATTTCCCATCGGCCAGTTGCACCCATTCTCCAGTGGAGGTTTCGAATATATTGATAAATAGATTGCCATCGTCGGCCGTGGTATAGTCCACATCGAACTCCAGCGTTGTACCGGGCGGTATAAAAGATGGGATTTCTGCCGATACGGTATGTCTTACCGGTTTTTCACCTGACAAATACACGGTTAAGGGCTGCCCGGGATAAATGGCAAGTTCAGTAGAAAGGTCTGTGGCCAATAATTGGATGTCCACAGTATAAAAATCCCCTGCGGGCAAGTCATTTGGAATTTCAAAGGAGAGGTTGACCTCACCGGTTCCGGGTACCACTTCACTAGAAACAGCCAACATTTCCACCGTTTCAGTAGAGGAATTGTCGAATAACCGCATTACCACGATGGCATCTTGGTCTGAGGTGTAGTTGATGGAAGCAGAGAACGTCTCTCCTTGTTCAATTTCATCTACCAACGTGGCTGCGACGAAGTTGGAAGGATTCCCCACATCAATCGTGTCGTCTTTCGAATCCTTTCCCACAAAATGGGCCAATAATTTTACGTAGGCCGCTTGGTAGTAGATAGCAGGCTCGTTTAAGGTCCAACTTTCGGTGATTTGTTGCAATTGGTCGTCCCAACCAAGGTTTTCTACGGAAAATGACTTTTCCGCAGGTTGATTTCGAACTTCACCGGCATAGAGTGTATTCCCGAGCTTAACCCCATATGGCAAATTGTCGTTATAATTTTGATTGGGCCCTCCAGGGAGGAAACCGGGTGCCGGCCCATATTGATTGTCAAGGGCATTGTCATATTCGGTGCCCTCTTCGAACCAGGTATGAAAAATTTCAGTGGTCGAGAACTCGGCCCCATATTGGATCATGGGCGATTCTTTCATATTGGTCAAATACACCATGGAGAAAGGATTTACCCCATGAAAATGATGCAATACATTTTGTGCTTTTTCTTTGTATTTGGCGTTGTTTCCAACATTGACGCCTGTTCGGAAAAAGTCATAGGAAGCATCGGCCAAATTGCTGCGCACATAGGCACTTCCCCAGTGATAAGCATCAAAATTGGCGCCGTATAGGTCGTCTTCCCGGTTGAACATATAAACCGCTGCATTGTTGCTTCCGGAAGTTTTGTTGTTGATTATATTGGCCCTTGCAGTGGCATCGGCATTAGGGAGGGAAGCATAAAAAGTAAGGGCGTCTCCCATAAAGGCATTGTAGCGCCCCCAAGCGTTAAAGGCGATAAAGTTGTTGTTGCTTTCGTAGTACTCCAAAAAGGCCTCATTGTATTTTTCATCCCCGGTAGCCGCATATAGGTAAGCGGCCGCTACAGAAGCTTCTCCTTTTTGGTAGTTCACTTCCCGATCCGCATCTCCGCAGCATATACCGCTTCCATCGGCATCCACTTGGTAGGCTTTGTTCGGATCGAATTGCGGGTCGCATCCCGTCTCAAAAGTGCCTCCGTTCAAATCGGCAAAGTTGCTCCATGCCAGTTCTGCCCGCATCTTAAGTTCTTCCGCATAACCATTTAGGCATCCAACATCCTTAAAAACCAAATAGGCATGGGCAAACATGGCCGCCGCTGCAATCGTAGAGGAAGAACATTTTTGTTCATAATAGCGTCTGCGTTCATCTTCCCAAGGCACCTCGCCAAATCCACGTACCCCGGATTTAATATGTACCCCGCCATCGTCCAAATCTTGCATTTTCATGATCCAGTCGAGTTCCCATTTTAGTTCGTCCAACAAATCTGGGACTTCATTGCCCGATTCCGGAATGTTTAGGTCCAAGGTATTCCACATGCTCTTATTTTCGGTATAAGAGGTCAATAATGAATGTACGGGAGGGGAGGCAAAAGTGACATATTTGTTGGAATCACCCGCATCCATCCACCCTCCGCTCAAGTCCTTGACTAAGGACTCGTTTTCAAGGTCGTCCACGAAATAGGAATGTTCGTCTTCCTTGTTAAAGACTTCATTGACCACCCAATTGCTTTCTGCATAAGGGGCTTCTTTCTTAATACCGGAGCGATTGTAATAGAACATGCGCACTGCGGCACGTAGAACATCTTTGTATACAGCGTCCCCGATATGGAATTTATAGGATCGTACATCGTTTTCCACATCGTAAACATAATAATCCCCATTTTCTTGTAGGTCGGAGAACGTGAACCACCAGCCGCGGTCTCCCGAATTTTCGTGCGTAGCCCCTTGGTTCCAAACTTCTGGACTTCCTGAGTAGACCGTTTCATTGGTATCCCATTTTCGAACTTCGTAGGTGCTTCCCGGAACGAAGGAATCATCGGAATTGTACCCTATTTGTGGATCCGCGATTACCGCATACTTTGTATCACCGGTTCGATATCCGAACTGATCAACCGTGATATATTTTTGAAGTGTGCCCTGTTGTGCCTGTAATAATAAGGCGCCATTTACAAGCAAGCATGCTAGAAATAGTATTTTTTTCATTTTTTTGTTTATGATGTTTTTTAAATGGAAGGGATGCTACCGCCTTGTCACGATATCTTTTAGCCGTATAAGTCTGATCAAGGGCCAAGGGTAAAATCACCCCTCTCCAAAAGGAGAGAGGTAATTTTGCAACTAACAAGAAGGATATTTCCAGTATTACTCTTTAATGAACTTGAATGTTTTTTGCGAGGTACGCAACAGGTACATTCCCGATTCAAGCGTCGTAATATCAATATCTGTCTGGGCGCCATCGGATAGGTTCCCTGTTTTTACGGTTCTGCCCGAAAGATCGTAGATGGCGTATGGAGCCTCTGTTTTTGAATGTGTTAAGACTATGGAATTCTTTGCGGGGTTGGGATACAATAGCATGCGTACTTCCCCATCTGGTAAACTGGCCTTTAAACTGGTTGCCGTCGGCTCAAATACCCAACGGGTCCAACTACCGCTCCAAGATGTTGGTCTTGCCACCAAGTATCGATCCGTATTACTCAAGGCTCTAAAGTAAAGTCCGGTCTGTCTGTTGGCCAGGTGCACATAGGTACCATCCCCGCTATCCACTTCTGTCCATTGTGTATAACTCCCACTCCAGCCCGTTGATTTTTGAGCCATCACCGAGCCATCGGTCTTCACATCTGCGTTGTCCGCTGGTCTAAAGTATTTGCCAGATTCCTTGTTCTTCAAATAGAAATGACCGTTACTCGTAGCGACTTTTTCCCAAAGGAACCAGTCGGAATTGTCTTTATCCTGTACCAATATCTGCGCGTTGTCGGCCGCACTTGCGGGTCGAAGGTAATCTCCCAGTTGTTTGTTGCGGATATAATAATAGGTGGTGTCGTTGTTATTGTTTCCACCATTGCAGGAGAGGGTTCCATAATTGAAATAACCGGTACACCAGAGATTGTCATCATCACCACAACCAGGGCCACGAGTAGCGGTATCCTCCGTTTCATATACTTCATCGCACACAGTGATGCGATCAATGGCCAAGTTACGGTCACAACCATTGTCATTGGCATCGTTGGTAAAGGCGACTTCGACTGCTCCGCCAGAGAAACCAGTATAGGTGTAGTTGGTAAAACTGGTTCCTATGTTGTTCCAGGTTTGCACAGTACTACCATCGACCCTTAATTCCATGGTTTCAGAGCCGCAGGTGCCGCGCGCGCGAATAACGATGTCACCATTTCCTGGATCAGGGTCGTCTCCTACAACGCTTACCGCGGTATTCGGAAAGGAAGCGAGGGTGCTGCTCCAATCTTGGTTGAACATGTTCAGATATAGGATGTAACCAGTTCCAATCGGGGTATTCGCCGGGATGTCGACCAATAGGGTTACATTCCCTGACCCGGCGCTTACTGCCTGGGAAGCACCATCGCCATGGCTTATCCACTCAGTACCACTGGTATCGAACAACTGAGCAAAAATATTGGCGCTGGCATTCGCGGTGTAACTCACATTCAAAGTGACCGTTTCCCCGGGGCTTACTTGCGCTGGAATGGTTGCATTGATGTTGTTGTTGTCTGGTTCCTCGCCACCCGTATTTTCCACAACTTCAATAGCTGTCGTCGGGAAGGTTGCCAAGTTGCCGCTGTAATCGCTGTTAAACATGTTCAAATACACCGCATAGGTAGTTCCCAGTGCTGTGTTTGCCGGCACGTCTAATTGCAAGGTTACCGTACCACTTCCTGCCGAAACGTTTGAGGAAGCGTTTACCCCGTCTCCTACGTCGGAATAGGGGTCGGTGCTACTATCTAAAAGGCTGATGAAGATGTTTCCCGTTTCATTAACGGTATAATTGATCGAAATGGAGGTGGATTTTCCTCGCTCTATCGTAGCAGGAAGAGTGGTGCTTATGTCATTGGAAGTACCTAAATCTTCATCATCGGGCTCTGGATCACCTGAGTCTTTTCCAACAAAATTCGCCAATAGCTTAACGTAGGCACTTTGATAGGTAATCGAGTTTTCGGTCAATGCATAAGGAAACGTTAGTTGGCTTAGACTCTCGTCATAGGCATCTAAGTTTTCGGTGTACAATTTGTCCTTTGGCTGATCTTTCATTTTTGAATTGTACACGGTGGTACCGATTTGTACATTGTAGGGATCCGGGTTGTTTACCAGCGAGGTCCATTGACTATTGGGACCACCCACTACATATCCAGGGGCAGGACCATTGTTTTCCTGGGCATTGTCGAAGTCGCTACCATCTTTGAACATGGTATGGAACAAGGCATTCGCCGAACTTTCGGCACCCCAGCGAATTCTGCTGGAAGACCCCATATTTGTTAGGTAAGACATTTGCAGTGCATTTACGCCATGGAACCCGTGCAGAATGTTCAAGGCTCTTTTTTTGTACACCTTACTTTTGGAACTATTTGCGTTGGTTTCCCTAAACTTCAAGGCAACATTTCCGATGTTGGCCCTTGGTTTGGTATTTCCCCAATGATCTTGGGTATTGTCGGCACGGTAAAGGTGTTCATTACTGGTAATCACAAACTTTGCGTCATTGACCGCATCGTTTCGGGCCGATAAAATATTGGAAACCGCCGTTCCATTGTTGTTTGGCAATGTTAGGTATAATTCGAAGGCATCTGCCACCTGTGCTTCGTACATACCCCATTCTGTTGTTTTTTCACCGATATAGATTCCAGACTGGTAATAGTTTAGGAATTCGGTGTGGTATGAGTTGTTTCCTGTAATGACCCAAAGGTATAGTGCCGCAGTGGCCGCTTCGCCATTCTGAGTTGTAACGCCCCTATCCGCATCTCCGGAACGCACCGCTTTTGGGTCGCAATCCGTTTGTATTTGTCGGTTGTTTTTGCTGCTATTGGCAAACCAATCCCAAGCATCGATGGCCGCTTGCCTTAAAGTATTGGCATAGGAATTCATCCCGATGCTTTGAAAGACCATACTGCCGTGGGCATACATTCCTGCCGCTGCCAAGGTGGAAGAAGAACATTTTTTCTCATAAAACGCTCCGGAGTTATCGTTCATCACATCAGGATGGTTAAAGCCTACTTGGCCTATTTTAATGAACACCCCCCCATCGTTGTCCTGCATTTTCAACAACCAATCCAGTTCAAACTTGACCTCGTCCAAAATGTCCGGAGTACTGTTGTTGCTTTCGGGAATATCGAGGTCCAGATTGTCCCAAAGATTTTTGTTTTCTGTGTAGGAGGTTAACAACTGATGAACAGTTACTTCTGCAAAAGTGACATATTTATTACTGTCACCGGCGTCCATCCAGCCTCCGCTCATGTCGCGCGATGTACTTGCGACCTGGTTGTTTACATCAATAGCATTGTTATCTTGCTTGCGAAATCTTCCGCTAAATTTCCATGGATCGTCGCCAAACGATTTGGTAATGTTGTTTCCTGTGTTCGAAAGGCGTTGGTAATAAAAAGTTCGCATGGCGGCCTTTAGTACGTCTTCATATACATTTTCGCTCACATGGAAAACGTGTGAACGCCTATTTCGTTGTACATCGTAGATATAATAGTCCCCGATTTGATCCAACAAAGAGAAATCGAACCACCAACCGCGATCTCCATTGTCGGAATCAGTGGCACCGTTGTTCCATTGAACAGGACTGCCAGACAGCATAACCGCATCATCTGAAAGGCGGCGTACTTGATAGTTGTTTCCCGGGCTAAAGGAGTCGTTCGAATTAAAACCCTCTTGAGGATCTGCGATAACCGCTACTTTGTCATCTCCGGGCCTGTAGCCGAACTGGTCTACCACAATGTATTTTTGTAAAGTTCCTGTCTGGGCAAAACCGGCATAAAATAAAAGCCCAATAAAGCATTGTAAAAATCGTCTCATAGTCATTCTGTGTGTTAAGGTTAAACGAATTGATGTTTGGCGATTGAAAATTTTTCAATTTTCTGCCTTGAGACACTAGGAATGTAAAGTGGGCTTGGGAAGCTAAAAAAAGCTGCTGTGGATCTGGCCGCTTTGGAAGTGTTAATTATTTGTTATAAAACTAAGCACTTATTTGACATTTCCACAATTTGAGGGGTGTATTTTGTCGAAAACACAATTTTAAAGAAAAGAATGATAAAATAATGTCAGTTTCCGCTTTCCCTGTAAACCCTTTGTTTTCAATTGTTTAATTGTTTTTTGAAAATGATTAAACAAAACCATTCTTCCAAAGTGAAGATTTAGGGCGGGTCGTTTAAAGGATAGTATCGGTTGTCATTGAATATGTCCGAGGCGTTGCTTCCAATGCACTGTACTGAGCATTTTGGGCAGGTTTTTGACCGTACATCTTTTTATTTTAATATGGTGATAGCACCTTTGAAGCTAGTATTTTCAGCATCACCTAAATTGAGCAGGTAGTAATAGGTGGCTACCGGCAACGGATTTCCTTGGTTAGAGCCATACCAATTGTTTTGATAATTATTGGTTTCATATACTTTACTTCCCCAGCGGTTGTAAATAATCAAACGACAGTTCGGATAGGCTTCAATACCTTCTATGTAAAACATGTCATTGGCCCCATCCCCATTGGGCGTCATAGTATTGGCGATGCGCACAGGACCTTCTTCGGGAAGCCCTTCCTGACAATCTGCAGGGCTCCCGATTACATAGGGCCCTGCTATGGCTCCACATCCAAAGGCATCGATGACCTGCAAGGTGTATGTGCCTGCGCCCACCCCATCTAGGGCCAATGTGTCACCTACTGTTGTGCCCAGTGCATCCGTCCAGCTGAAAACCGCTGCGACCTCTTCTCCAATGTAAGCGATTCCCGAAATGCTGCCAGTTCTACCCTCACAGGTCGTATTGGTGAGTTCAAGACCCGTGTCGTCCAGGTCCGGTGGCCCTGATTCGTTCACCATAAAGGTCAGCGCACGTTCGCAGCTCGTATCTTCTGTTACCGTGAGCGTATAACTACCCAAGCCCACATTTGGCAAATCTAGCTGCATACCGATGACCATGCCGTTGCCATTTGTCCAAACATAGCTTTCATTACCACTACTTCCGGTAACCGTTATGCCCGTAATGCCGCCGTCATTGAGCTGGCAGGTGGCATCAGTGATACTTCCTCCCGATAGCATTAACGGGCAGTTGGGGTCGACCACTGTAATCATTACCGCATCGGTCGCAGTACATCCACCACCAAAATCGGTAGTAACGGTATACAAGGTGGTCATTGTAGGACTGGCCATAGGATTCGCTATGGTAGCATCATCCAAACCAGTGGTAGGAGTCCAGCTGTAAGTAACCGGAGTACCACCGGTTGGCAATGCTTCCAATTGGGTGCTCTCCCCCGCGTTGATGGTAACATCGGGACCCGCATTTACGGCCAGTGTTCCAAGCGTTTCCGTTACCGAAACATCGTCAATGAAATAATAGCTGATAACATCATTGTTAGTTCCGGGTGTTTGCTGGGTAACCTGTTGTGTGTCGTCAATCGTTCCACTATTGAAACGCCCTATCGTCAAAAACGCTTCGCCTCCTGAAGCAACAAAAGTTCCTGTTACCTCGATCCAATCGTTCATCTCAGTGATATTGATCGTTGTTTCAATATTCGGTGTAACTTGGATCATGGAAAATCCCGTTCCTTGGACCTGAGCGGATGAAAAATAGGCCCCCAAAGAAGTGGCTACCTGAGAGATATCACTTAAGTTGACATAAAAGCGCACGGTGTACTCCAGGTTAGCGGTCAATGGGTTTGCCAGTTGTATGGTGATATATTCAGAATAGTTATCTATTCCCGGGTCATAGGACAAGGAAGCGTAAGTGTATATTCCGGCGTGGTTTGTTCCCGTCCTGGACGCTTGTACACTGTTGGCCAACCGATACTCCTCTCCGACCGGAGTCATCAAGGTAGAGGCGGCGGCGCAAGGGGCGCTAATAATATCAGGGGTGGCGGGGGTCGCATTGATCCATCCTTCTGCAAAACACAAATTGTTATGATATTCCCAAGTTGGATCTGATGGATGACAACCGGGCCCTAGAGAGCTTCCCAAAGGACAGTCATTTAAATTTTCGAAACTTGGATTCATAACCAGGTTGGTCCCTGAGCAATTCACGGGAGGGTTATTCACCGATACCGTAACCATGTCCGTAGCTATACATCCACCACCAAAATCGGCAGTTACCGTATACGTCGTAGTAACCGTGGGGCTGGCTGTAGGGTTGGCCAGCGTGGCATCGTCTAATCCCGTGGCCGGGGTCCAACTATAACTTATTGGGGTGCCAGTAGGAGTTGCCGCCAATGAGACACTGGCACCGGAGTTGAGGTTTACATCTGCACCGGCATTAATAGAAAAACCGTTAGTAGTCCCGACAGTCCAGGTTCTTGAACGCTGGCATCCTCCTCCCTGATCTACGGTGAGTGTATATTCCCCTTGCGGAACATTGGAAAGCACCAGGCTATTGCCTACCAACATACCATTACCGTCGGTCCAAGTGTAGGTTTCGCCAGCAATACCATTGAGTACCGTAATATTCTCTACCCCACCGTCGTTACTGCCGCAGCCTGAATCTACTACGGTACCATCGAGGAGTTGTATGGGACAGGCGGGGTCGTTTACAATCACCGTAATACTACCGGATCTGATACATCCGTTACCGAAATCAACTTCTACCGTGTAGGTGGTCGTTGCTGTAGGAGAAATGTTCGAAAGTATTTGGAACAGATGAAAGTCGGGGTTCCCTGAGGTACTCCATGCATAATCGGCATTCGCAAGGGATACGGAGGAACTTACCCCGGCATATAACGATACGGTATCCCCTAAATCGATTACAAACGTACCCACATTGTCCCGGTCGTTATTTGCATACGGTTCTACGGTTATAAGGCCTGGACAATTGTCGCTACATATTCCGTTTTCGGTTAAATCAAAGGTTCTACTTATACTGCAAAATCCCGACGTACCATTCGTGTAGGTTACGGTATATATTCCAGCTCCCAGATTGTTAATTCCGCCGCCGTTGCCCAAAATGGTTCCCGACTCATCGGTCCATACATAGGTTCCCCCAATAGGGAATCCGGTAATACCGGAAATATACCCATCGTTATTTCCCGAAGTAGGGCACGACTGTTGTAAAACGCCCTCTAGAAAAGAAAGGCCTTGGTCTCCATCCACACCCCAAGAAATGCGTTCCTCGCAATTGGGGCCATCGGATACCACCAAATCATAACCACCGATACCCACATTATTGAGAATAAGCTGATTGCCTACGACGTTCCCATAAATATCGGTCCAGGTGTAGGTAGCCGACGGGCTAGCGTTGTTCACAACGATTCCTGTAATATCGGTTTGCGCCAAGTTACAGTCTATAAAACCACTGGTGGCATTGGTGATATCAATAGTTAAGCTACAAGGGTTGACGGTGATGGTAATCTGATCAGTAACAGGACAACCATCCCCAAAGTCAACGGTTACCGTATACGTAGTTGTTTCCGTTGGAGAGGCAGTTGGCGAGGGGAGGGTAGGATCATCCAATGAGTTAGCGGGAGTCCAAACATAGGACACGGGAGACGTCCCTGTTGTACTTGTAGGAATGGCATAACTGTCCCCTTCGTTAAGGGTGCTATCCGGGCCGGCATCTACAGTATTTACAATGGGTTCTTCTACCACAGAAACATCATCGAGCATGTAATAGGCGTATTCCGTAATTTGAAAAATGGGTTCCACCACTTGATCGGGATATCTGGAGAAATCCGTACTGGCGTTGCGTACCAATTCAAAATTCGTCTCGTTGTTGTACCTGAAATTTCCTATGGTCATATATTCTTCTCCCCCTGCGGCAATAAAGGAACCGCTGATCAGAACCCAATCCTCGGCTTCGGTAATGGGCGCGCCTATATATTCAATTTGGGGTTCCACGTCAATAACCGTATTTAAGGGATCCAATGTATAGTCGGTCATTGGGCCGTTGGAAAAGTATGCCCCGATTTTATCGGTTCCAAAAATCCGGAAATTGTAATTAAAATAAGCGGTATTGGAAGTGTAGACCACTTCGGCAGGCTCAAAGGCGGCTAGATTTACATAAAAACTAACATGGTACCGCGTTCCGGCGACCAATGGAGCCGTTAATTGTACCTGCATGTATTCCCGGTAGTCGGCCTTTATATTGTCTTGTGGGTCCGAATCGCCATAGCTTAAAAAACCGGCATGGGCCGTACTTCCGATCCTAACGTCCTGAACATTGTAAGTACCGCCGGCCGAGGTAACGGGAGGGGTGTAACTTACGGAACCTGTGCAGGAATTGTACCAGTCGGGCGTGGCATTGGTAGGGTTGTACCAATTGTCAAGCGTGGGAGATTGACTAATGTTGTGAACGGAATATAATTCCAAAGGGGTTCCCGCGGGAATACCGCACCTTCCCGTTTCAAAACCGGGATTGGGCACTAAGTTAGGGTTGCATTGGCCTGTACCGCAGACGGGTATTAGTATGACCCCAAGCATAAAAATTAGGAGAACATTTTGTGGGGATGTTATTTTCATGGATTCCGGTTGTTGGATATGTGAAAGATTTTCTTGGAGGATTACATAGAGTACTGTGGGCATCCGCATTTTTGATTTCCGAACTGAAACCGATATCCGAGCACTATTTCGTGTGTTCCGGATTGTTGTCCGCTAAAATCGGATAAGGACCAATCATAAGAGTAACTCAACAAAAAATTATTTCCCAGATTCAATCCTGCCATGACCACTATGGCATCCTGGTTGCGGTACGAAAGCCCTCCCCAGAATTTTTCGTCGTATACGAGTTTTGAATTGATATCCCATTGTATAGGGGCATTGGATACCGCCTTCAAGAAGGTAGACGGGACTATTTCCCAAAGATCGTTCAGGGGGATCCTGCTGCCCAGAAGCAGGTTGAAATTTCTGTTGAAACGCCCCGTTGTAGTCAAGGTGTTATTGGTCACCTCATAGGGGATTTCATTGTTCAGGATGTGGTTTGCCGCAATGCCCGCGAAAAGGTAATCGGAGTATAGGTAGACCCCTAGACTCATATCCAAATCGATGCTCGAGACCGTTTGAATTAAAATATCGGTTGGGTTTTGCACTAATACCGCTTCACTAGCATCGTACTTAAATTGTGTGGCCCCGATAAATGTACCCAGGGAAACCAGCCACTGATCTGAAACTTTTAAATGATAAGCATAACTGCCATAGAAACCACCTCTTTTTATCGGGCCGGTATCATCGGTGTATACAAAGGCGCCTACGCCTTGATGGGTATCGTCTTCGCGTACCGATGATTTTGAGGATAGTAAATATGTGGGGGTGTTGAAGCTAAAGGTAGCCGTTTTTGGGGCACCTTCGAAACCCGTCCATTGATTGCGATAGGCTGCGGTAAGTTCGAGATAGGATTCTACGCCTGTCATTCCCGGATTCACGACAAACGGATTTTGAAGGTATTGTGAGAACTGCGGGTTTTGCTGCCCAAATAGTGGTGCGGCAAGACTGGCCAAACAACCTACAAATAGTGCAAGAAGTACGGGTTGAAAGCGATCGGATATCATAACAGGTCTTTGATGGTACATTTTCTTATTTTAAAAGGGTAATGGCTCCTTTGAAGCTTGTGTTTTCGGAATCGCCCAAATGGAGGAGGTAATAGTAGGTAGCTACAGGCAACGGATTTCCTTGGCTGGTACCATACCAATCATTTTGATAATTATTGGTTTCGTATACTGTACTTCCCCAACGGTTATAGATGATCAAATTGCTATTTGGATAGCTTTCTATACCTTCAATGAAAAACATGTCATTGGCACCATCTCCATTTGGGGTCATGGTGTTCGCAATTCTTATGGGAAGTCGAGAATCAATGGCTTCCTCACAATTTTCGGGTAGCGCTATCGTAAAGGGCCCAATGCTATTTTCGCAATCTTCATCACTGACGCGGAGTGAATAGCTTCCCGCTTCTACTTCCATTAAATTGATTGAAGTGCCTACGACAGTGCCTTCCGAATTGGTCCATTCATACAAGGCGTCAGTCGTGATCCCTGTTACCAAAATTCCTTCGATGGCACCCGTTACGTTATCGCAAGTAGCCTTTTGTATTTCCAAATTGGTGTCATCCAATACAATATCGGTACAAGAATCGATGCAAAGTACCGAGGGAGGCAATCCCAATTTGGCAAGATTGCCACCCAAATCTATAGCGTCTGGCAGGTAACCTGCAGCGAGGCCCCCGAGATTCGGATTTTCGATGACACCCAAGGCATCTTGATTGTAAACCGAGTGGTATATTCTTCCGTCAGGTCCTATTTGAAGGGCTCCTCCAGACCTTGGAGTGTTACTAAGAACTACTTGTGAACTTTGTATTTGTGCCATACCTCCGGCGTCTAGATCATATTGAAATACACGACTACCGTCGGCTATGGATCCACTTTCCCCTACATACAGAAACCTGTCATTGGGAGAAAATTCTACACCATAGGGTTTAAACAGTCCGGTAAGGGTTTGGGGGTTTGCCAGCTGGCCATTGGTATTATCGAAATCGAACAGTTGAACGTTTCCGGTTTCAATGAGGGTATTCGCGATACGGCTTCCCTCAGAATTGACTTTCATCGTACCGTATTTTCCCAAAATATTGAGAGTTTCGCCCACGGTGCTGGTTATGGGGGTAGTGCTGACACCCGTTGCAGTGACCAAAAAACTTAAAAACTCGTTGGATTGCCAACGATGCACCAGTATCCAAATATCGCTGCCATTCGCATGTGGTATCGCGATAAGCTTTTCGGTTATCTTAGCTACCAGTTGTACATTTTTGACCGAAGTAACATCCCCTAAACCTCCCTCTAAACCCATATCCACTTCAGAGTATTGAAGCCCGTTAAAATTACCGGCCTCCTCAGAGGTGAAAATATAATACCGGTCGGTACTGCCTGGTTTTTGAAATATGATGGCACTTTGTGCGCTGCTACTCCCTCCTTTTAGGTCGGTGGCGTTTGGCATGATGCTGCCATTGCGATTATACGCCCTGATACCATCAGTGTAAAATAAGATTTCTCCATTTTCATTGCTGATGGTGGCGGTGCCTTCATCGGTGGATAATTGGCCATCCGTAAGTACGGTAACTGCGCCATTATTGAAGGTTAACCCGGCATTTGTTCCGAAATACCAATTGTTGTTTATTCCTGAGCAGTTTTGAAAGTTCGAATCTTCGGGGTTATTGACGGTAACGGT
This sequence comes from uncultured Flavobacteriaceae bacterium, assembly GCA_947500385.1. Classification (GTDB taxonomy): domain Bacteria; phylum Bacteroidota; class Bacteroidia; order Flavobacteriales; family Flavobacteriaceae; genus Pelagihabitans. The sequence continues at coordinate 192,827 of CANMSA010000002.1, forward strand.
TACCGTATCGCTACTCATACAGCCATCTCCAAAATAGACGGTTGCGGTGTAGGTAGTGGTGGTTGCAGGATTTGCAATGGGGTTGGCAATAGTGGTATTGTTAAGACCTAATGCCGGGGTCCAACTATACGAAATCGGGGTGCCTCCTGTCGTGATTGCTTGTAAAGACGTGCTATCACCGGCATTAATGGTAACGTCGACTCCGATATCTAAGGTTGCGTTGGTTTGCAATTCCCTTACTGATACATCGTCTATAAAGTAGTAGGCGTAATTGTCCAAGGAATTGGATATTTGTTGTGGACCGTTATTGTGGAAAGCTCCAATAACTACAAAACGCTCACCTCCGTTTGCGGTGAAAGTGCTGGTTGCCAAACCCCAACTTTCCTTGTTGTTGAGATAGTTTCCGGTAGGAGTAACAAGTTGAGGAGTTGCCGCTAAATAGGTGTCGCCAGGGGCATAATTGTTAGGTTCTGTCGTTGTCAAGAACATTCCCAATTCGTCAGAAGCAAAGGCTGCCGTATTCGCAAGACTATAGACAAAGGAAATTTGATATGATCGTCCGGTTATTAAAGGGGTGGTCAGTTCTGTTATCAAGTACTCTCTATTGTTTTCAGCGCCCGAGGTATAGGTATGCACCCCCGCATACCCCTCACCCGAATAAGCGTAGCGCCCGCCTCTATAATTTCCTCCCGTGTTCACGAAATCTGACCCTATTAGAAAGGGTGCACAGGAATTGAAGTAGTCAGGTGTGCTGCCGGGAACTACGGCGGGAGCCCCCCAACCGAGGGCGTTGTTTAGTTGTCCCGAATCGTCCGGGCACGTTACAAAGCTTTCGAAATCAAAATTTTGTACCAATTCCGGACCATTACAGTCGCCGTTGACCAAACAACTGGGATTTGAGCGCATAAATTCCCAAAGCATTTGGGCAGCACCCCGATTAGAGTTCGATGCAGGTGTTGTATAGCCTGAAGTATAGTACTCCGTGGCGATTCCCAAACGACCACCAAAACCAGTATCCCAATATGCTTGATATACTCCCACCCCTATGGAAAGGGACAGGGCATTGCTTAGTGCATCGCCTGTAATTGCCCCTCCGGTGGCAAACGAGACGCGTTCTGGAATACAATTTGAAAGTGAACCATTCACAAGAATGGAAGGAGCAGTATCTATGATGGTTTGATTGAAGAGGGTCATTTCGATACTTGGCTGCCCAACTGACGATAGTAACTGATTGATGTTGTCTTCTTGAAAAGTTTCTAAGTTGGGGATGCCTACGGTGGCCGGATCGACCTCAAAAAAAAGGCTGCCCCCTTCTTTGATATAATCGGTCAAGCTTGTAATGAACGCATTGTTGAATGCCGAATACAGCCCTTGAACCATCACGAGGTCATAGTTGGAAAGATTCATCATACAAGACGCCGGAGCAACATTCGTTGGGAGAGATCTATCAAGTCGGCAAACCGAAAAATTGGCAACGGTTCCGTATAGCTCCTGAACATTTTCGAATTGAAAACTATCTGAAAAATCACTGTCCACGGTAAGAATCAGCACCTCATTTTGGGCGATTGAGTGGCAAGTGAACAGCAACGAAAGAAAAAGGGCATATAAATACTTTGTCATGGGTCGGGACCATTTGCATTGTACAATATGCGCCGTGCTTGGGAATATCATAACGCTCAAGATCCGGATGTAGTATACCGCTTTTAAAGAATTGGATAAACGGGCATGACCGGCAAGGAGTTTGTTAAATATTGAAACTGGTTTTTGGGACGGTATGTCGAAAATCGGTAGGGAATTTTCAAAAACTTACAGTTTTTTGCTACCTTCCATGGTCTCTAATCATTATTTGTTCTTCAAATCATGCGGCCACACAATTGCCATTTACGGCTACTAAATCGTTTTTTACTAGGGTTTTGTTTGCTAGTGGTCAATACACTTGCCGCGACAACGAACGATCAAATCGGTTCCTCGAAAGACATTGAGAAACTACTTGAAAAAGGAGAGGAGTTATTGAGCAAGAACGGGCATGAGCGTTTGTATCAGATTGATTCGGTGATTGCTGCGAACTTACATCTGGCCGATTCCCAAAATCGAATTCGTTACTATTTGTTCAAGGGCGGTTTTTCCCAAAAACTTTTGGATTTTAAAGCCTCAAAAGGACATTATGAAAAAGCACTGAGCCTTACCGGAAAGAAGGATTATAGAAATTTGGCGATCGGTCATTTTGGGATATCGATGTTTCATAAACACTTCAAAAACCCGGATATTCAAGAAACCTACCTTCTAAAGGCCTATGCGTTTGCTAAAATGGCAGAGGATCGTTTTTGGACCCTGCACGCTGCCCTTGGCTTGGCGGCACTTAGCGATTCCCGTAATGAATATGAAAATACCAAAGAGTATCTTTCTCAGTGTATTGCTATTGATTCTTCGAATGGCGCCGTTCGTTTACGAAGAGCGAACCTGTACTTCAAAAATGACCGGTTTCGCCTGGGTATGGAGGATTTATGGGAAGTTGTTCTAAATGACCCTGGGTTCGAAAACCAAGTAACCATGTATGCGCTTTTTAATGTGATTTCTGTACATATTGATATGGAAAGCTATGAAAAGGCCCGGGAGATTTTGACCATTGTTTTGGAAAACCCTGAAAAGTATGACAAAAAAGTTGTCGGGTATTATACCTTTTATGAAGGCGTGCTTTTACAGAAAGAAGGGTTCGATGATGCCGCTAAAAAATATTTTTTGAAGGCACTGACCATCTATTCCGATAAAAAATTACAGGAAAATGTGCTTCGATGTCTGTTTCCTATTGACAGGGACAACTGGCATGCGAGGTACCTTGAGGATTTTATAGAAAATGGTTTGGTAGGCAAGGGATTTGTAGAGACAGCGTTAGGCAAGATGATACAATTGGTGCTGGTTTCCAATGAGGCCACAATCCAGGGCAAGCGACACGCGATTGACCGGGCATTTGCCTTTATGTCCGATAATCAAGCGCTCAGCCCATCTTATCAACTGTGGTTGCTGAATAGGTTGAAAGAGACCAATGATGGGCGCCTATTTTATCGGAAAAACGAAATACAGGAAACAATAGATTCATTGCTAACGGTAGAAAAACGAAATAAGCAAACCATTGTAGACAATTACGTTTATGTAAACAATAAGAGCTTTAACAAGCGTATCGAGGAGGGCAAGTTGCTCCTAAATGAAAAAGAGGATATCATCGCCCAAGAGAAAAAGACCAACGATTTCATTACCAATGTTGTGTTGATTATGCTGGTGGTGCTATTGGTTATTAGTGGACTTTTATGGAAAATCTTCAAAGATCGCGATAAGATCAAAAAATTGAACAAGGTAGTACTGGCTAAAAACTTGAGCTTGCAACACTATGGGAAAGAGTATGAGGATCTATTAATGATTTTGGGGCATCAAGTAAAAAAACCGGTCAACCACCTTCATTATAGTTTTTCGGAAATTATTGATAAAACAAGAGTCTTAGAGGATGCCGAACTCGATTTGATTCTCTCTACGGTTTCGAACAACACAGAAGAACTATCCAATCGCATCAAGATAATTTTAACCCTGATCAGATGTAGAATCGAGGATATCGCCATTACCACCTCCAAGGTGAACATTTATAATTTGATCAAGGAACGACTTCATTTTTTTGAACCGTACTTCAATAATGCCAATTTGCGTTTTAATTTTGAAGTGGATACAACTTTGTGTACCGAAAACAATTCAGAATCTCTGGCGATTATTTTCGATAATTTGTTTGAAAACATTAAGAAGTATGGTCTTCCAGGGAATATAGTAAATCTTCGTTTGAGCCAAACCCCGGAAGGGATACTAATGGAAATAGAGAATTCGTTTTCGAAGCAACTTCAAAACCAGTTGTTGTCCCAAAAGATCGATGCTAAAAAGACGAGTCATAGTTTTGGCTTGGGAAATAAGATCATCAAAGCCCTGTGCGACCGTCTTAAGATCGACTTTGAGTTTGTGCAACGGAACAATACCTATGCTACTCGCTTGCTCTTCAAAAGCTAAAGGTGTGCGGTTCCGATAAATAAACCTGGTTTACCGAAAAATGTCCAAACCACGCGGTTGAATAGTTGCTTCTTGTTTGAGCGCGCTACTATCCCTTTATTTATGGTGTTAATTATTCAAATTTTGCGCAGTTCTGTGGAGTGCTGTTCAAAAAAATGCGCTTGGTTGTAGTGACCTGGTGCTTGGGAGGGCCATCATACTGCAAAGTGTCGATGGCCCGTGCTTTTATGGTTATTTCCCTTATTTTGGTTAGCCAAATATAGCCGCTTCAAAGGTGCTTTTTTTCGCACGGGATACATCCAATACATCGCCATTATACATCATTACCTGTGGTAAGCGTGCTTTGATAATTTTTTTCACTTTGTTCTTATTGATCAAGTGTGATTTATGAATGCGAACAAAGTTCGTATCGTTTGATAGCAGTGTATCGTACTCTTTCAAGGTTTTTGATACCAGAATTGGTTTTTGATCTTCGAAAAAAATACGACAATAGTTCACTTCTGCCTTGAAGTATAGAATAGACGTTACATCTACCAATTCTACAAACTGTTCTGTGGGAATGGCCAACTTTTTAGGTTGCCGATTGAAGTTTAAATGCGCCAGAATATTCTGTATCTGATGTTGTTGTTGTCGGTTTTTGGTGAATTTTTCGATGGCCCCTTTTAGTTCGTCCATATCCACTGGTTTACTAATGTAGTCCAAGGCACTTAACTTTATGGCCTTCAGGGCGTACTGTTCAAAGGAGGTAATAAAAATGATACCGAACTCATAGGACTCCAGTTGGTCCAACACTTCGAAGGAAGAGCCCGGATCTAGTTCAATATCGGTCAATAAAAGTGCCGGTTTTGTATTGTTGATACCCACCACGGCATCTTCTACGTTGGTAGCGGTACCAACAATCTCTATCCAAGGGCATTCTTTGACGACATTTTTCACGAGCCAATTTAGCGCTAGGACATCATCTTCGATAATGAAACAGGATGTGGGAACCATAGAGTTATTGAATGTGTTTTGCTAAAAGTAGCCAAATTTAGAGGAATGACCACTATTAACTCCACTCACCTACCTAACGGAATGGCTAATGCTTCAATTGCAACGAGACTTTTTCAAAACGGCTTTTCGGAGCTTCGCATACAGGACAGGTGTAGGTATTTGGAAGGGAATCAAAAGGTGTTTGCTTTGGAATGTCGTGTACCATATCACCGTAGGCCTCATCATAGATTGTGAGACAGTCACCACATTGATATACTTCCTGAACGGTGTTCTGGGAATTCCGCTTTTTCACTTTTTTTTCCACTCTTTCATGCCCGAGACCTTCGAAGTACTTTTTGCTCAGCTCCATTAGAAGCCCGGGCAGTTCGATCTTATCTACATCTTGGGCGTAGGCTTCATATTGCTGCGTATTGGGGTCGAAGGCTTTGAAGTGCAATACATTAAAAGTAGGCCGCACCTCGAAGTCTTTTACAATAGTGGGCGCATGGTTCTTCTCTATGATTACTGAGGCGAAATGCGCACGTTTCCCAACATCGTTGCTGATGCCAAATGTGAGCCCGTAGGTGCTAATATCATTTTGATCAAAACTCCGCACGAGAAATTTTTTCAACTCCAAGGCCTCGATGTCATCGACGGGTATATGCCAGTTCATCTCAAGTTGTGAGTGCCGTACATTAATGCCCCATTGTCCTAAAAACCGTTCCAATAGCGGCCTACTTTGCTGTTTGATTCCTTTTACTATAAAGGACTTCCAAGGTGTGATACAAATTTTTCCAATGCTATTGTCCAGACAGAAACCACAGAATTCTTTTAGAAAGTCGAGGTCGTAGCGGTTGTTTCTCCAGTATAGCCCCAACCAATACTGATCCAAACCCATACGGTTCATGCCCTCGTAATAGGGAAAGGTGGTATATGGCACCTGCAACGCCGTTTCAAAGGTCTTGTTGTTCGTAGTAAGTTGCTTGTTTAAAACAAAAAAAAGCTCCTCGATATCTTGAATGTCATCATAGATGTCTTCGATCGCCTTTGAAATAGTCATGATATCCCAGCTATAGATCAAGACAGGGTAATAGGCCGATTCTGACCAATGCGGCAATTGAATGTTCAAATACCAGTAATCTTCGCTGTTCGAGGCTATAAAATTAAGGTTGCCACTAAAAATAGGCACCAAGCGCTGTTTGGGGTCGGTGATATTGATCTTCAGCTGTGGGAGGTAATCGAAACCTTCCAAAATATATAGATAGGTAGAGCCCTTTAGCCAATGGGTCATGTCAAATATATCCGCGCAGACGTAGGAGCATACAATGTTTTGATAGGAGCGTTGCCCAATAATATCAGTATTGAATTTTGATATGTTCTCGAGCTGTTCTTCATCGCTATCTTTCAGCGGAAACAATAAGTCCTGTCTGGAACCAAAGTATACTTCCTTGAGGCCCGCAGCTTCGAGCATCGAAATAATATCCTTAAGTTCCCCGGGAGATGTGACCCCTCCTTTGATGAGTATTCTATACAGATCAATATCGTTCATTAGGCGGGCTTTAGTTGTTGGTTTAACAGTTCTTTTACTTCCGGCTTGCAACTACCGCACCCCAAGCCGGCGCCGGTTTGGGAGCACAGAGCGTTAAATTCGGAACAGCCACCTGCAATGGCTTCCAAGACGTTGCCTTCGCCTACCTGACTGCAGGAACAGATCAACCTACCCTTTAAGGGCGTAGTATTGGTGGCCCCCCGAAGCAATTCGTTTCTTTTTTCCGAAAGTTCGATTTCTTCCTCTATCAAGCGTTTGAATTCTGCGAACTCATTTTTATCCCCTATAAGAATGGCTCCTTTCAAAGTATCGTCTTTTACAATGCATTTTTTGTAAAAACGCTGGCTTACATCCATCAAAATAATCTCTTCATAACTGTGGTCATTGGCAGGGGTGTTCACCATGCCGATGCTACAGAGGTCTAGGTTTTCGAACTTTAAGATGTTCATGAGTACCGAACCATTGTATATACTACTAAGATCACCAAGAATAAAGCGCGCAGCGCTATCGGCCTGTTGTTCGGCGGCCGAGGTAATACCGAAAAGCTGATTCTTGAATTCGGCAATCTCTCCGAGGGCAAAAATGTTCGGATCGCTGGTCTGTAGATAGGGGTTTACGATGACACCACGCCTTGTTTCCAGATTCGATTCTTGCGCCAAGGCAATATTGGGTTTGGTGCCAATGGCATAAACAATGGCGTTGCATTGAAGTGTACGGCCTGTTTTGAGATTTACCAGTAAAGAGTGGGGAGTATCCCTTTCCTCGAAAACCGTACTGACCTCATTGTCAAAATAAATTTGGATTCCACGCTCGGTCACATCCTCGGCCAAAAGCCTACTGGCCACCTGATCCAATTGCCGTTCCATGAGTCGTGGTGCACGCTGTACTATGCTGATGTTAATGTTTATTTTTTTGAGGGCGGCAGCCAGTTCCAGCCCTAAAAGTCCGCCGCCTACAATTACGACATGCTGTGAAGGTGCGGGCAATTCAGTGGCTTCCAAATACTGTCTTAAACGATCGGCATCGCCCCGTTCCCGCATAGTGAAACGCCCTGGTAACTTCATCTGAACTTCGCTAGGTACAAAGGCACTGCTTCCCGTTGCCATGACCAAAAGGTCGTAGGCATGCTGGTTTCCCGCGGTATCGGTTACTTTTTTGGCCGCAGCGTCTACCTTCGTAATCCCAATTCCCGCATGCAGGGTAATCTGCAGCTTTTCAAGCGCTCCTTTTTTGAGCTTTTTCAATGCTTCCCAAGAGAGCTCGTTGCTCACATATTCTGGAAGCAGAACCCGATTGTAAAAAGGGTCTTTTTCTTTGGAGAAAACAAGAATGGGATCTTTCTTGTTCGTTTCACGATAGGTTTGGACAAAGCGATAGGCCGCGGCCCCGGCCCCGATGATCACTATTTTCTGGGCAGGCTTTACATATTTTTCGACCTGAACCGCGCAATATTTAAAATCGGGTTCTTTGGAAATGGGATCTACCAGATCATTGGTAATGTTATTGGCTCGTGCAAAGTTGCTGTTCAAAATTTTGCCCCAATGCATGGGTAAAAACACGACCCCATCTCGAATCTCTGTGCTAATTTTCACTTTCACCTGTACTTTTCCCCGACGACTTCGAATCACGGCCACATCCCCTTCTTTTAACTTTCGTAGATAGGCATCCACTTTGGTTATTTCTAGATAAGGCATGGGTATGTGGGTAAGCAACCGTTTCACTTTTCCAGTCTTGGTACGGGTGTGCCACTGATCCCGCACACGACCGGTATTCAGTATTAGCGGAAAATCAACATCGGTTTTTTCCGATTCATTGTAGGTACTGGTAGGGGCATTAAAATGTGCTTTTTGATCCGCCGTGTAAAACTGGAGGTCCGTGAAAAGACGAGCCGTACCCGGGTGATCTTTATGTGGTACCGGCCATTGAAAACTTCCTTCCTTTTTCAGCCGATCATAGGAGAGGCCCGAAATATCAATATTCGTGCCCTTGGTAAGCAAACAATGTTCCTCGTATACCTCGCCTGCGTTACGATAGTCGAAACCTTTGAAACCCATTTTTTGTGCAAAACGCCATAAAATTTCAACATCGGGCAATGCTGTTCCGGGGGCGTCGATTACTTTGGGCAGGTAACTGATCCTACGTTCAGAATTGGTCATGGTACCCTCTTTCTCGAGCCAGCCGGCGGCTGGCAAGAGCAGGTCTGCGAACTGCGTGGTTTCCGAATGATGCGAAATATCCTGAACCACCACAAAAGCAGCATTTTTCAGGGCCTTGTCTATCTTATGGGCGTTGGGCATGCTCACCGCAGGATTGGTACAGATAATCCAAATGGCCTTTAGTTTACCATTTTCCAATGCATCGAACATTTCTGTTGCGGTATACCCCGGGGTCGCCTTGATAGGGCCGCCGCCCCAAAAGTCTGAAACTTCTTTTCGGTGATCGGGATTACCAAGGTCTTTATGAGCGGCCAATAAGCTGGCCATACCGCCCACTTCCCTTCCTCCCATGGCGTTCGGTTGGCCGGTCAAGGAAAACGGACCAGCACCTGGTTTCCCTATTTGCCCTGTGAGAAGTGATAGGTTTAGGAGCGAAACGTTTTTAGAAACACCGATGACACTTTGGTTGAGTCCCATGGTCCACATGCTAATGAACTTGCTGGCATTCCCGATGTAATCCGCTGCTTTTCGAATTGCCGCGGCCTTTATTCCGCACCTGTCGGCAGCCTGTCGGATGGATAGGCTAAAAGCACTTTCCTTGCATGCTTCAAAATTGGACGTATGTTTTTTTATAAAGCGTTTGTCAACTTTTCGCTTCTCGATCAACCATCGGGCGATAGCATTAAAGAGAATCACATCGGTCCCCGGTAAAATTTGCAGGTGAAGATCGGCAGAAGCACAACTCTGTGTTTTTCTAGGGTCTACCACGATAATTTTTACGTTGGGGTTGGTTTCCTTGCGTTTTTCCAGACGTCGATATAGGATTGGATGACACCAGGCAGGGTTGGCGCCTGCGATCAAAAAACAATCGGCTAGTTCAATATCTTCGTAGGAGATGGGCACCGAATCTTCTCCCAAGGTTTTTTTATAGCCCACTACGGCCGAACTCATGCAAAGGCGTGAATTTGTATCGATGTTATTGGTACCAATAAAACCTTTGGTCAATTTGTTTACCAAGTAATATTCCTCGGTAAGGCACTGCCCGGATACGTAGAAACCAACGCTGTCCGGACCATGTTTTGCAATAATGCTTTTGAACACCGCCGCAGCGCGCTCCAGGGCAGTATCCCATGATACTTTTTGGCGCGGGTGGTTTCTGCTCCAACGCATTTGAGGATGTAATATACGGTCGCTGGTGTCTTGCGCTACGTAGTTGAGGTTTTTCCCTTTGGAACATAACATCCCTTGGTTGGTGGGATAGTCGGGATCCCCTTCTACCGAAAGCGTGCCCTTGGTATCTTTGGATACCAAAATACCGCATCCCACACCGCAATAGGAGCATACTGTTTTTTCTGTTTTCTGCATAACTGGTCTGTTTGATGGAGCATCATCAAATTAGAACAAGCAAATTAGAAAATTACGTATAAATACGTAGTGTAAATATGGTAATAGTTAGGGCTTTTTTTGGGGTATTGGTAATTTAGAGGGACTCTCATTGGGATTAATGGAATGGGGCGTTCGTAGTATGGTTATTGGGTACAAGCTTCAAATTGTATGACAGTGTTGTTGCATGGCACTTGTTTTTTAAGAATAACCGGGTCTATTCCATGTACTATAGACGCTTACTACTCATAAAGGTGCCATCTGAAGTTCTCGAATTCTAATACTTACGGGAGCACATAGTCTTCCAGTTTTCCCAAAGCATTGATGTCATCCCCGTTAAGCGCTATTAATCTAAAGGAAACGGTCTTGTCTTCCATTACATCGGCAATTACAATATTATCTCGGCTTTCCCCTCCCATTCCACTGGCTATAAATGTAATGTTCTCATAGGTATGATACATAAATTCAAATCCATTTGGGAAAGCACCCACATCCCCCGCAAACATGTATGTATTGTTGGGGATAGCTCTAAACAATGGTTCAACCTCATCCCAAAAGTTAATAGAATCAGCTCTGCCGGAAAGTGAATTCAAGGTGAAGTTTTTGTAGGCATTGTCAGGACTCCACCATAACAGCTGGTGAAAGAACACAAATATATTTTCCACTTCTTGGTGGTTGTTATCTAAAACACTTTCAAGAAATTGCAATTGATTACCCGAAATATTCCAATTATCTATGTTAGGGTCTAGGATTATAAATAGATCAGAATTGTGTATAAAACTGCTGTAGGTTTTACCATATCTTGATTCAAATAAATCTCTGTTTGTCATATCATGATTACCGGCCGCAAAATATATTGGGCGGCTGATTAGCGCTACATCTGCATCAATTTCATCCCAATTTTTTTCCGTTCCAGTAAGGACTATATCACCGGTAAAAACACCAAATTCTATAATCTCTTGATTCCTAATGAAATCGAATTTATTTTTAAAAGGCGGGTGAACTCCGATATTATCTATAACGGGTTTACCATAGGTATGGCCAGCAACAAAAAAGGAGTAGGGGGAATAGGAATCCGTATTGATCGCCACGTTATCACTTTTGCATCCAAACAACAACAAAAATACAATTGAAATGCCGGTAGTCGCTTTCATATTTTAAAAAAGTTAGTGGCCAGAATTACGTATTTCTAGCATAAATTAGAATCAAAGCAAGCGCCAAGAACAATCTGGAAGTAAGATAATTTTAATGACGTAAAAATAGCACTAGGAACTTGCCATGTATTTAACAAAGATAGCATTATGAATGTAATTTTGGGATGTTTATCTACTCTTGCAAAGTATTGTTGTCAGCATTTAATTCACTACTTCTACTTCACCCCAATTTATACATTTTTTCATAAGGGACGCATTAATGCAGGCATTACACTAATATAACATGGAAGTATTACCCCATCGCAAAAAGGGATGAGAGCGGAAGAAGAATGGAATAAAAACCTTAACCCAACGTTTGATGCAGGGCAATTCTATTTCCTTCACTGTCCTCGAATTCTGCTACATACCCCAAATCCCCATTGGATGTTTTGGGGTACAACGTTTGCCCTCCATTGTCGCCCGCCATTCGTAAGGTCCTGTCTATATCTTCCGTATTAAAATAAACGATGACACCTTCATTGGTTGGTTTGTAGATTTCTCCCTTTGCCAATGCTCCTGAAATTCCTTCATTTTCTGCTACTAAGGGAAATATTGCCATTTCGATACGGTCAATTACAGTTCTTTCAAATACAAAGTTAAATACGTTAGTATAAAATTTAATGGCGCGGTCCATATTGGTCACTGGAATTTCAAAATAAACCACCGGATTGTATTTCTTCGCCATTTTTCTATAATCTAATCGGTTTGCTTCATTTTATAGCGAGCACAAAGTTGTGCTATAATTAAAAACAACAAAATGTTGAATGTTGTTCGATTTTTTTTGCCAATGATCGTAAAGTGTTGGTGGTCGCGTTATTTTTTACTCTCTAGATATTGGTTTATTTCTACTAGGCAGTCTCTATATTTTTGAACCCTGTTTTGGCTGGTACGATAGTAGGCGCCTAAAATATTATGGAACTTCTTGGCGGTATATATTTCCTCTTCCTGAATAGTACTGTTCAAAAGATCAAAGTTGTCCCGTAAGTAAGGATAGTAGTCGCTGTTGTAAAGATTCATCGATATCTCGTTAAAGGCCTCTACCCAAGCGTAGTACTCGTATAAGTTGACAATGCGTTGCTTTTCCTCATAGTTTTTGATAAAACGAATATCTCCCGTTTCTATTAGTGTTTGGTAGGCATTTTTTCGGATGTAAACGCCCCCAAGACTTAACAGTGTAAATGATAGTTGATTAATTTTTGAAAAGTCCTCTTTTGCTTCTATAAGCGTAAAGAGCGTATCCATCTTGGAAAGATTCAACTCATCGTACTTGATGGCATCTTCGAACGCCTTTTTATTGTAATTGGTTTCTTTGATAATTTCGGCGGTATGAATATCGATGATAGAACGTTGTTCTTTTTCAGAAGAGCACTTGTTTAATTGAAAAGCAATAAGAATGCCGATTAGTACAACACTAAATTCCAAAGCGTGGTTCAACCAATCAATTTTGCGTTTTTTTGATGTCAAAATCTTCTGTATTGTAACTTTTTAGGGGGTTTTTAGAACGTCGTTTTTTGTCTGACTACCTTTGTGATATGGTGTAAAGGACAACTTCATTTATAAAGATACATCAAAAGTCACGAATGTACCCCTTTCTATTTGAGTGGTTCTTTTCTTCCATTGACAGTACCAATGAGGTTCAATTTTGTCCCCTCAGATTGAATACTCCGCCTACTTCCACCATTCGAGTATCAAGAACAACGTTGATTAGGATGTTCCAGGAAGCATTGCTAATTTGAGTTCCCGATATAGCGCCTCGATTTACTTTTTCCATTATCGAGAATTCGGAATTACTGGTAAAAAAATAGCAGTTGATGTTCTCTAGTTCTTGGTTTGTAAATTCAAAAGAATCTAACATAGGGCCTATTTCAAAAATAAGGCGGGTTGAAGTTTCGTCATCTACAACCAATTCATCGGAAGATTTAGTGAAAACCCCGTACTCAAACACCAGGTTTTCCCCATTTTGAATAGTTGGGAACTGCATGTCATCGCCAGTTTCTACAATAATGGTTCTATTTTCAAAAAAGTCAAAAGATTCAACTACAATAGTTTCTGCCGTAGCAGCATCATTATTACAGCTGTTCAAGAGGAATAAAATTGACAAAAGGAAAACTATTTTTCTCAATACGTTTTTTTAGCTCGGCGAAACATTAGGCAAGGTTGCCCATGATATTTTTTCAGTAAGTAGGACGATCGAATTTCACAATAGTGGTATCCTTTTCCACCACATAGTCAACTCTTTGTTCAAGAGTACCTCCGTTCGTATAATATCCACTTTCGTTTAATTCTTTCTGTCCGTTCGCACGTGGAAATGTTAGTGTATAGGCCCCGTCAACTTTATTGCTCCGCATCGATAAGAATTCAGTAACGGTTTCATTTGGTTCGATTCGGCCGATTTTTATTTTTCCAGCTTTTCGGTAGTCGTAAATTCCACACTGGTTATCGCTTGGGTTGATTCATTTTTGATCTTCATTTCAATTCCTTTTTCTTCAAACATAAAACAAGCATTCAAAGTAAGGATTATCAATAGTACAGGCAGTTTATGCATGTTTCAGAAATGGTCGGGCCAAGGTTCGTGTCTGTAAGTCGTTCTAGACCCCGATGTTTGGATGCAAACGATTCTAAAGATAGTTTTTTTCACTTAATTTTTATTGGTCCCTGCTGTTTTATGGCAATCCTAAAAAATGTTGCCCTTTGTTGTACGTTCTATTTTGCTTCTCTTTTTTGGAGGCATAACGAATAGATATCCCGGATAATTACTTTCTACATACCGCACTTTTATTCGGAAAGTATCTTTTTTATGGCAACGAAATAAATGGTAAAACCTTTGTAGTGACGTACGAGGTGTGTCGAGGCCTATACCAGCTTAAATTCTTGTGCCTTTCTAGAAAGATCCATCAGGTTTTTGACCTCCATCTTACGCATCAAATTAAAGCGATGGGTTTCAATAGTGCGTTTGCTGTTGGCCAGTTTTTCCGAGATTTGCTTATTGGTAAGCCCTGAAAGCACCAATTCTAGCACCTGCAGTTCTTTGTTGGTTAGATCGAACGGGTGCGCCCCAATCGATTTCTGTTTACCGTCTACTTGTACTTCTTTGGTGGGGTTCAGCAAATTGTTGACCAAAACGTTCGAAATATCCCCGCTGAAATACTTGCCGCCTTGTATAACGGTATGTATGGCCTTTAAAAATTCGGTTTTATCGGTGTCCTTTAAAAGATATCCATTGGCCCCAGCACTGACCGATTTTAAGATATATTCTTCCGAGTCATGCATCGAAAGAATGATGGTTTTGACCGCGGTTCCCGCACTATTTAAGGCTTGTACGGCATCAATACCGTTCATTTCGGGCATCCGGATATCGATGATAAGCAAATCAGGTTTTTTTTCATGAACCAAGGCAATGGCTTCCTTGCCGTTGGCGGCTTCCCCAATCACTTCAAGGTCGCCTTCCGTCTCTAAAAGTGCCCGAATGCCATCCCGTACTAAGGAATGATCGTCTGCTAATACAATAGTGGTTATTTGGTTCAAAATATGCGTAGTTATACGTACAAATATAAACTTCTGAACAGGAAGTACAAAGTGAAATAAGGGAGTTTCCTATGGGTCGCTACATACCTGTTTTTTAAGGTATCCATGACAAAGGCACTCTTCTTGATACTTTGTTCAGAATACATGTTGGTTTTATGGCGTATGTTTCAATAATGGGAGCGTCTTTTACCTGAACTCCAAAAAAACCAGCCGACAATACTTAAAAGTAAATAGTGTTGAATTATGAGGTATATTGCTTTTTATTGGTAACAACTTATCTATTTTTAGCATCTCTTATAAAAAGGGAATACCATATTTAAGTTTAAAGATTTTCAATGACCCTATTTGTTGACTTTGTCTTAGTTGGTGGGATTTTCGTAACACTGCTTATTCTGTTTCTTTTATTCAAAGCAAAAAAGAAGAAACTCCCTCAAAAACTTCTTATTCTTTTTTTTGGGATATTGGTTTCTTTTTTACTTAACAGCTATGCGGACATTCATGATATTTCCGCACTGTATGTACTTACCTTTCTTACCAGCGATTGTATTGAAATCTTTTTAGGCCCCATTATTTTGCTGTACTTGAAATCATTGTTCGAGGAGCATCGGACACTAATCAAAAAGAACTGGTTTCATTTTATACCTGTTCTTTTGTACGCGGGTTTTATATCCATTCCGTTTATCGTCTCGATTTTTATTGATAGGTATTGGTTTGACTATCTAAGAGTCTTAAATGAGAATAGTGAAATAGCTGTTTGTGTGCTGATGTTTTATTTGATTTGCTATTTGTTGCTGTCTTTAAAGTTGTTTCGTAAATATCGAAGAGCGATGTTGGGAAATTTTTCTACCATTGAAGAAGGTGATGTCAAATGGGTGAAAAGAATGCTTCTGGGTACCTTGCTAGTTTCTTGTATCGATCAATTGGTAAGCTTTTACGAATTGTTTTACCAAGCGCTGGAATGGGATACCCAATACATAACGTTGGTGTCGGTAATTGTGTTAATTTGGTACTTAGGATATTACGGAATCAATCAGTCCAAAGTTCTTTTGCCAGATTTTTTAATTCAGACTACACCTTTAACGGTTAAGTCAAAGGGAAAAATAGACCCCCTTTCCAATTACACCCAACCTGAAATCGAAGAACTGAAAACAAGATTGGAACACGTGCTGCTTGCGAAGAAACCGTATTTAGATGAACAGCTGACCCTAGGTAAATTGGCAGACCTGGTCGATACTACCGATAAGAAGCTGTCGGCGCTGCTGAATCAACGAATGAATACTACATTTTATGACCTCATTAATAAATATAGGGTTCGTGAAGTAAAGGCAAAATTAGCGTCAAATGACGCAGAGAACCTTACGTTGTTGGGGATTGCCTTTGAAAGTGGTTTTAAATCAAAGACCAGTTTTAATCGGATATTCAAACGTGAAACCGGTCTTTCCCCTTCCGAGTATAAAAAAAACCACTGATTTTTTTAATAAACTGCGTTCCACTGCATCCAAAGGAGCGTTTGGTCTTCACAAAATCCGGTGATTTGCACGGAGTTTATTCAATCAATTAATGAAGGCACTAGTTGTTTTGCTGGGCCTAACAGTCTTAGGACTAAAGGGTCAAACATCCATTTCCGGAACCATAAAGACGGCCGTATCGAAAGAAGCTTTGGCCTATGTCAACATCGGAATATTGGGAGCGGGCGTTGGCACCGTTTCAAATGAAAATGGGTCGTTTCGTATGGATATCAGAAAAAAGTACTATCAAGATTCCTTAAAGATCTCTATGATCGGTTTTAGGAGTAAGACTTTTCTAGTCCAAGATTTTATACAGCTATTGGAGAAAGAAAAGGTTGTTTACTTAAGCGAAAAAGTGTTGGAATTGGAAGAGGTGGTGCTGGTGAACAGAAAATTAAAAAATCGTACACTAGGCAATAGAACTACCTCCAAAATTCTTAGCGACGGTTTTGATTCTGACCAATTGGGTAACGAAGCCGGCTTGGTGATCCGTATTAAAAAGAGCCCCACCTATGTTCAAAGTTTTCATGCGTCTGTTGCCAAAAATGAGCACAAAGAATTAAAATTCCGGCTCAATTTTTACAACTTAAAAAACGGTCTTCCTTATCAGAACATCCTGAAGGAGAATATTATCGTAACCAGTACCCTTGCAAGTGGAATACTATCCGTAGATCTCAGAAGGTACGACATTGTTATGGAAGAGGATTTCTTTGTTTCGTTGGAGTGGATTGAGGATTTTGGAGCCGGTGACCTTCGATTTTCCATCGGGTTTTTAGGAAGTCCTGTAATCTATAGAGAGGCAAGCCAGGGGCGTTGGACAGTAATAAATGGTGTGGGACCGGGTTTTAGGGTAAAAGTGAAACAATAAAAAAATAATAAACAATCAAAAAAGTAAAAATCATGAAAATAGTTAAAATTTGGTGGCTGGCAAGTATCCTGTTTTTTTTGAACGCGTGTTCATTGACAGTTGATATTGATGACGAAGATGAACAGGGCAAAATAACTGCAAATGCTATCGGAAGCAATTCGGACGGCACCCTTTCGCTTGGAGGTAATTTAGATGTGGAAATAAGCGTATTCGATAGAGATGGTATTGCTTCCATACAAATTGAAATTCCTGCATTGAACATCGATGTTCTTATCAATTCCGATACAAGCGTTTCGAGTCAAAAGGTATATCAATCATTTACCATAAATGAAATTGATTCCAATGTATCAAAAATCATCTATGTTACCTTGACTGACAACGATAATAATAGCTACACCAAAACCATTGCGTTTGCCGTAAAATAATGCCATAGCACTATAGTAAAAGGGAGCCACTGACACTGTTTTAATGCTTGTGCACTGGTTTCGCATATGCTTTTTTGTTATCGGTGCCATCGTCGGGGAAGACCCTCTTGAACCATAACGGTTCCCAACAATAATTTCAATGACTTTTAAACTAAACTTGGGTATGAATAGATGCTTGATTCCTATAATATTGACTTTTTTGACTCACATGCCCAGCTTTTCGCAAGATGAGTTCCAATTAGCGATTGGTAAAAAAGTTATCAAAACCATCGCGTTAAACGACAAGCACGATTACTCTATTGAACTTGAGAAAGGGGAATTTGCGTTACTGAATGTGGCACAACGGAAAATGGATGTGAAAATAGGTACGTACGACCCAGAGGGTACTGAAATAGAGGAGTTCGATTCATTAAATGGCAGTGTAGGAGATGAATTGGTATTAATAGATGCCAAGAGGGATGGAAAATATCGTCTTGCGATTACCCCCTTGGGAGAACGGAAAAAGAATAAGAAGGGGGCCTATGAAATTCAACTTATCGCCGTTAATCGGGACATTCGCGAACACTTAAATCAGGTATTGCAGACCTTGAAAGATCGGAGCACCTTGCCCGGTTTCGCGGTGGGGATCGTTGGCACGGATACCCTACTCTATACGAATGCCAAAGGCTATGCTCGCGTGGAAAACAAAACACCCTACACGCCTGAAACGGTTCAAAACATCGCGTCGATCTCAAAGACCTTCATTGGCATTTCATTGATGATGTTGGTCGAGGAGGGAAAGCTCACCCTGGATTCGGCAATCAACGATGTATTGCCTTTTGAGGTCACGAATCCGTACTTTCCGGAAAAAAAGATTACCATACGCCATTTGGCGACGCATACAAGCACGATCAACGATTTCCCCATTTATTATACCAAAGCTGGCACTTTAAAAGGAAGCCTTCCTGTAGAAAAAACCAAGTATTCAAAAGAAATTCAAAAACTAATAAAATTGGCAGGTGAAAATGAAGACATGACCATGGCCGCATTCCTCACCAGTATGTTGACCAGAGAAGGCAAATGGTATAAGAAAAAGAACTTTTTAAAACGCGCCCCCGGCGAGGAGTGGTTATACTCAAATGTAGGCGCAACATTGGCGGCCTATATCGTTGAGTTGGTAAGCGGTACACCGTATAACACTTTTGTGGAGAGACGTATTCTAGCGCCGTTACAGCTGAAAAGTGCCGGCTGGGGATCAGATACCATCAGTATGCAAAAACAAGCCACTGGCTATGCAACCGGTAATTTGCCGTTACCACAATACAACCTAATTACCTACCCCGATAGCGGTATCTATTTGAATTCGAAAGACCTCGGAAGGTACTTAATGGTATTGATGAAAGGGTATGAAGGTGAAAATGGGATTATTTCCGCAGCCTCGTTCCAAGAAATAATGAAAGTACAATATGAAGAAAAGCAAGGCAACCATAAAGGCACGAAGAACGGTCTTTTTTGGTGGCAAAATGATGATGGCTTTATGGGGCACAATGGCGGTGATACGGGGGTAATCGCAATCATGAAGTTCAACCCGACTACACGGCTGGGAATCACTTTTGTAAGTAACATGGATCCTACGGAAACAGACGAGTCGTTCATACCCTTTAAAAAGGTATTGTTTGCCCTCAAACGGTACGCGGGTCTATTATAAAAGAGCTACCACAACCAAAAAACGGTCATGATAGCCCTCATCGAAGCTTCGTTGAATTTCTTTACTCTTTTGCGGTATTTAAAAACTTTGGCTTGATCACCAACATGGCCCAAGCCCAGTTTTGACTGCTTGCCGCATCTGCTTCCGAAACACCTTTTAGTTCGTACATACCATCGCTGGCAAACAATTGGGAGTAACCAATCTTAAGTCCATATCCCTTGAATGATTTGGAAAACACCAAGTCAATTTCAGTACCAAGTGACTTCTCCCCGCTAGGCAGTTCTTGTTCACCGCTAAAGTTCAATACTTTGACGAGCAGGCTCGATTTTTCGCCCAGTTTAAAATTGGCGCTTGCGTGTATATCGAACAAGCCTATAGAGTTCGCATGGTTGCCCACGTAGAAATAGTCCATGAATCCGTTAAACTTATGATTGGTACCATAAAGAGGGAAGAAAGCCTCCGTTTTATCGGTCGTATCGGCCTTGTTCCCGCTAATCAGTTCGGTACCGATGCCCAGGCCGATTTTATCGGTAGCTTTGAAAGAAAGTTCCAGACCAAGTAGGTAGGCACTGCTCACTTCCACGCTGTTTTGACGCTCCCCTGTTTGTAAAAATGCGTTCAAACTTGCTCCAAAGCCTCCTTTTTTATAGTTGAGGTGTGTTCCCACGGTTTGTAAGTTGCTAACACCATCTGCCACGCGGGCATCTGCTTCTCCCGTGAAGTTTTGAAACCCATTGTTTAACAGCAACAAACTTCCGGAAAAGCTGTTCCATTTTTGCTTTAAATAAAGGTATTGCATGGTTTTGTATGTAAAGAAACCAGCAGTATTGAAAGCGGTTCCCACGGATTGAAAGCCAGTAGGATTGTCGAAATCCTGACTAAAGGCGAGGCCAACATCCATCATGAATTTTTCGTTGGCATATCTCAGCAAACCGGCATCGTGGTTACGACCTTGCTGAGCCCAATCCAAACCTCCAAAAATACGTTGATCGTCATATGAAATAACCTGCCTCCCCAGTTTGGTAGACCAGCCTTTACCGAGATTCAATTTGGCCCATGCCTCAAAAACGGCGAAAGAATTGTTTTCATCATCAGGGCGTACTTGCCTGTTTTCTCCCCAGACCAATACGTCTTGTAAACTCACATAAAACTCATAAGAATCGAATTTGTAACCCGTATTCAAGCGCATTCGGGTAGAAATGGCATATCCGGCGTCGGCGGCATCGGGAATGATACTTCCGAAACCGTGGCGGTATTCGGTTCTTGGTCTAAACTGCCCATCTAAGGTAAATTGGGATTGGGCAAATTGTATTCCTGCCATTAGCAGGGTAAATAGTATGTATTGCTTTTTCATCGTTTGTTTTAATTTAAGAGTTAGGATTTAGTAAATGCTTAGTGTTCTAAGAAGTCAATTAGGTGTTTTCGATAGGTATAGTAATCGGGGTGGTCCAAGACCGATTTTCTTGTTCGGGGTCTTTGGAAATCAATGTTTAGGATATCCCCTATTTTAGCCCTTGGGCCACTGGTCATCATGACCACGCGATCGGCAAGAAAAATAGCTTCATCAACGTCATGGGTAATCATCACGGCCGTTATCTTCTCTTTGTTCCAGATTTCGATAAGGATGTCCTGTAATTCGCCCCTTGTCAATGAATCGAGCATCCCAAAAGGCTCGTCTAGCAACAGTACTTTTGGTTTAATAGCAAAGGCTCGAGCGATCCCAACACGCTGTTGCATTCCTTGGGAAAGTTCAGAAGCCTTTTTATTAAAAGCCCCATCCAAGCCTACCTTATGTAGGTAGTATTTGGCAATATCTTTTCGTTGTGCTTTGGTTGCATGGGAGAACACCTGGTTAACTCCCAATAGTACGTTCTGAAGTGCCGTCATCCAGGGCATTAGACTAGGTGATTGAAAGATAACCCCTCTATCGGGTCCTGGCCCTTTCACGGGATTTCCCAGGACGGCGATATTGCCCCCGGAAATCGGATTTAAACCGGCAATCATGGATAGCATCGTAGTTTTTCCACAGCCCGAATGCCCAATAATGGTCACAAATTCTTCCTTCATGATTTGAAGATCCAAGTCTTCGAGGACGACATAGTCTCCCTTAGGGGTGGGGTATACTTTTTTAAGTTTAGAAAGATCCAACATTACTTTGGAAGGATACAAAATGCCATTTTCCGAAGTTCCCCGGGCCGTATCGATAGTTGCTGTATTCATCTTGTTTTCTTTTAGGGTTAGGCTACAAAGCTTTTGGGGGCAATCTCGGGCAATACGTATTCTGTGGCGCTGACCGATTTTCGCTCTTCTCCGATATCCATCAAATACGCGATAATGGCGTTTCGTGTTTTTTTATAGTTCGGGTTGTCGTTCAGGGCGGTCTTGTCCCTGGGGCGATCAATAGCTATCTTGAATTCGGGCCCTAAAGTGGCATTTGGCCCTGGTTTCAAGGGGATGATACGATCTGCCATATAAATACCCTCATCCACATCGTTGGTAATGAGCAGGGCGGTGCGTTTGTCCTTGCTCCAGATGTGCAAGATTTCATCCTGTAGATTACCCCTTGTCAAGGCATCCAAGGCGCCTAGCGGTTCGTCCATAATGATCATCTCGGGGTCCATGGCGAGCGCCCTTGCGACCGCGACTCGTTGGCGCATACCCCCGGATAACTCTTTGGGCCTTTTGTTGAAGGCAGGAGTGAGGTTCACCATGTCGACATAGTCTCTTACCCGTTGGTTCAAAACACTTTTTTTCTCTTTGGGAAAGGCCTCTTTTACTGCCATATACACATTTTGGCCCACCGTAAGCCAGGGCAAGAGGGAGTAATTTTGGAAAATGACCCCCCGTTCGTGACTGGTGTCAATGACCGGCTTTCCTTTAAACAGTACCTCTCCGCTGGTGGGTTTTAAGAGGCCGTTGATAAGATTTACCAAGGTCGTTTTTCCACTGCCGGTAAAGCCGACAATTGCTACAAATTCGCCTTCTTCGATTGTGAGGTTTATATTTGATAGTACTTCGGTACTATCTGTTCCTTCCCCATAGGTTTTATAAACATTGTTAAGCTCTAAATATGCCATGCTGTTTTGTTTTTGAATGTTGCAAAGTCTTTTTTAAGCCTCATACTGTGTTCGCCAGTCCTGTTTGAAGGCACAGGGGCTCAATTGCTCATTTTAAACGGCCTCATTTTTGTTGAACGATACCATATTCTGAACGGTTAACATGAATCTGTCTAACAAGAAACCAATGATACCGATGACAAACATGGCCACGATAATTTTTGAGTTTGAATCGTTGGCGCCGTTTTGAAACTCTTCCCATACAAACAATCCCAAACCTTGGCTTTGCGCCAAGAGTTCAATGGCGATCAATACCATCCATGCAACCGAAAGCGTAATGCGCAATCCTGTAAAGATCAAGGGCAGGGAGGAGGGAAGAATCACCTTAAAAACTTTTTGAAATGTCCCTAGCTTTAACACTTTGGCAACGTTGATATAGTCTTTGTCTACCGAGGATACGCCCATTGCAGTGTTTACCAAGGTGGCCCACATAGCGCACAACCCAACGCTGATAAAGGAAATGACAAAGGCATTGTCCGTGCTGTCCCCGATATACAGGGTTTTTACGATCATGAAAACCAACAAATACCAAACCACGGGCGATACGGGTTTGAACACTTGAATAAACCAGTTGAACGCACTTCGTAGTGGAGCACTCAGTCCAATGATTATACCAATCGGTACTGCTATTAGCAATGCCAGTAAAAAGCCTGCAAAAACGGTTCTAATACTGGTGAAAACAATGTCGATAAAGGAGGCCCTACCGGTGTAGACGATGGGGTCTTTCCCCTTGGCCGTAAGCTTGGCATTGGTAGCGGCCATTTTTTCTACAAAAGCAGCCTTGTCCGCTTTGATGATTTTATGGTCCGCAATCAGCGATTGCAGTGAGGCCCATACCTGTGAAGGGGAAGGCAAGGTATTTGGCTGGCAACTACTATCTCCCGACGCGATACAGGCCCGTTCGGCGGCAGCGGCCTCGGCTCCTCGCTCGGTCAATGCTTTTTCAATCTTATAATCGGCCTCCACATCGTAGAGCGCTTTTGCGCCCCAGTGCCAAAGGCCTATGAATAGTAGAATTGAAATAACGGTGATACCGGTTTTCTTTAAAGACCCCAATAGGTCGCCTCGATTGAATTTTGGCGTGAGCTTTGCCACCAGTGGCTTTACGAACGAAAAGGGTTGACGGTCTTTTTTTAAGATGATTTCTTGCTCCATGATGTTATTTTTTTGCTTCGATTTGTACTTTTTTAATCCTTGTTTCCGATGGTGAAACTGTTGATGTACCCGATAGGGTCTTTGGCGTCATAGGCGGTACCGTCTATAAAGTCGGTTGTTGCAGGCTTATATCCATCGGTATCTGGAATATCGCTTGCCGGGATTTGCCCTTCGGCGACCAATAGGTCGGCAGCTTTTTTCCAGATGTCGGGTCGGTAAATGTCCTTGATGGTCTCGCTGTACCATTCGGCCGTTTTGGTTTCTGGGATTTGCCCCCACCGACGCATTTGGGTAAGGAACCAGATACCATCGGAGTAGAACGGATATGTGGCGTTGTACTTATAAAAAACATTGAAATCCGGCATAGATCGCTTGTCCCCTTTTTCAAATTCGAAGGTACCGGTCATTGAATTGGCCAATACTTCTTCGGGAGCACCTACGTATTGAGACATTGACAGGATTTTAACTGCCTCGGGGCGGTTCGCGGGATCGTCTAACCATTTCCCTGCACGAATCAAAGCCTTGGTTACGGCAATGGCGGTATTTGGGTTGTCTTCTACAAATTTCTTGGTCATGACAAATACTTTTTCTGGATTGTTTTTCCAGATGTCGTAGTTGGTGGTCACCGGCACCCCGATTCCTTTGAATACCGCTTGCTGGTTCCAAGGCTCACCTACACAATACCCATAAATGGTTCCAGATTCCAAGGTGGCCGGCATTTGGGGTGGCGGGGTTACCGATAGCAATACTTCGGCATCTATTTGACCCTGTACATTTTCGGCCGTATACATCCCGGGATGAATACCGGCGGCCGCCAACCAGTATCGTATTTCATAGTTGTGCGTGGAAACAGGGAATACCATTCCCATTTTAAAAGGCTTCCCGCTATTTTTGTAGCTAGTAATTACTGGTTTTAAGGCATCTGCTTTAATAGGGTGTATGGGCTTACCTGCATCGTCCTTGGGAACATTTGGCTTCATTTTAGACCAAACATCGTTGGAAACCGTAATACCGTTTCCGTTTAGATCCATAGAGAAGGGAGTCACCAGCTCGGCTTGTCTTCCAAATCCGGCACCAGCGGCAATGGGCTGCCCGGCTAGCATGTGCGAACCATCTAATTGACCATCAATAACACGGTCTAACACATTTTTCCAGTTGGATTGTGCTTCTACGGAAACAAACAGCCCTTCCTCTTCGAAGAACCCTTTTTCTTTCGCAATGGCCAAGGGGGCCATGTCCGTTAATTTGATGAACCCGAACGAGAGTTGTGGTTTTTCGATATCCAAGGTGGCGGTCTGTGAGGTACTTTCCGTGGTTTCTTCTGTGGCTTCGGCCTTTTTGGCCTCTTTCCCTCCGCAAGCGAATAACGTCATCGCTAGCAAGGCTATCATGGTCGCTTTTGTCAAGGTTGTCTTCATTTTTGAGTGGTTTTTAATTAACTACGTATTTATACTTATTTTAAGCAAATGTATACGTAATGCGACTAGCGGTTTATGGAATTCACCATGAAGAAGTAGGCTTTTACACCATGGAAGTAACTTCCACAATGCATATTAAAACCTGCTATAAAACAGTTTTTGTGTGTAGGTGTTTGAAAGTCAGATTGTTATTTGGTTTATCGCGATGTTACCCAAAACACTTAGAACTACGTAGTAGTAACAATCGCCATGTTCCGTGAGGGTTTTTGGGTTTTCGTATGTTGAAAGAAGTTGTTTTTTGGAACTACTGTTTTTGTAGTGTTTTTATCCATTCAGGTTCAGAAAGTCCAAGGTATTTTTTGTTGGTCCCGAAGGGGTCTTTCCCCCCGTCAAGATACACTTGAATTGTACGAAGTGGAATAGTGTCTTTAAGATTTTTAGGAACATCGTAGGTATGATTTCCATGAAAATCATGGCATTGAATACAAGTAGACCACTGGTTTTGGGCAACAAGTTGTACATGGGATACATCAAGGGGGTCGTCCTCGATTTGAAGATCTTGATGACAGTTCATGCAGTAGTCGATAGGGTAGATCGTAACGCGCTTCTCTTTGTGTTCGGTATGACACGTAATACAGGTGGTTGCATTTACCACCCGGATGGCTTCTTTGAATCGGGGCTCCGAAAACCGGTAGGTAGGGTGACGATCGTTAGGTCGGTCATGACAGGCAAGGCAGTTGGCCACCGTAACGTCCTGTGTTCCGAAATCAACAGGGTTTTTACGCATACCTAAGGTATGTGCCAAATTGGATTGTAGCTGTTGTGATAGATTCCCCTTTGCATCGACATGACAGGCAACACATGATAGCTCTTCATGCCCTGTATTCAGAGGTCCCAGTGAAACATATTGCTCAGAAGAATCCAAGGACAGCAGTCCGAAAAGAACAAGCCCTACAAAGCCGCCGATCATACCTCCCCAGAATTGTCTTTTGCGTAATGGATTTACCTTAAACATCACTATCAGTTGATTAAACGGCAATAACAATATGTTCACTTGCCGGATAACTCACACAGGTAAGTATTTTACCGGCATCTACCTCTTCTTCCGATAACAAATGTCCTTCGGTCATTGTTATTTCTCCCGAGAGGCATGTAGCCTTGCAGGCAGCACACATGCCAGACCTGCACGAATAGGGAAGTGCTACGTTCTTGGCCATGGCCGCCTGAAGAATAGATTTGTTCCCTGCAATTTGTAGTTGATGGTTGTTGCCCTTCAGTCGAATCTCTACCTGACTCAAGGGTTTTTTACCACTTTTTACGAGGGTAGGGCGTTTGAAAAGTTCCACCTTAATTTTATTTGGGGAGACCCCGTTCACATGAAGTATGCTTTTTACCGCTTCCATAAAACCAAATGGACCGCAAATCATATACAAACCATCATCGAAAGTGAGGCCATATTCCGTGAAGAGCTCTTCGACAAGTGCATCGGTAATAAAACCCTTGAAGTAGTTGGTGCCGCTCATGGTGCTATGGGAGAGCAGATGTGCAACTCGCAGGCTACCCTTATATTTTGCCTCCAGTGCCTGCAATTCCTTTCTGAAAATAATGGCTTCGAGATTATGGTTGGCATAAATGAGGGTAATCTTTGATTTGGGCTCCCTTGTTAGGATCGAATTAATAATCGAAAATATGGGAGTTATGCCACTACCCCCCGCAAAGAACTTATATTCACGTTGTTGTTTTTTTGCAGGTTCAATAAAGAAACTTCCATTTGGCCGCGCTACCAAAAGTGAGTCCCCTATTTTAAGTTCGTCATGAATATAGTTGGACACGAGTCCTTTTTCGACCCTTTTAACGGTAATTTTTAGGTCCTTATCTGTAAATGGGTTGCTGCTAAAAGAGTACGCCCTTTTGTGCACCTGCCCAGCAATGTTAAAATCGAAGGTCATGAACTGACCGGGTTTATAGCTCAGTTTCTTGAACAGACGGCCATTCTTAAAACAGACACTAACCGTATCTGCCGTCTCCCTTATGATATCTTTGATGACTAATTTCATAGCGCTGTTTATTTATAGTAAAATACCGTTCCAACGTGGAAGAATACTAAGATGGTGATCACTGCGGAAAAAGCGACGTGGGCAATCATCCATCCTTTGAACAACCATTCTTTCTCATTTTTGATGAGGTCAAGATTTATATATCCCAAGAGGGTATTCGTGAGAAATAGATATGCCAATAATGCCAGATATCCATATCCAAGGCCCATACTATGGAGGTAAAAAAGAAGCGGACTTAAAGCGCCTGCCCATTTATGCATTTGGTTCATTTTTAGTGCATGCCGCCTTAGTTTTTTTACTACCCTGCTCATACTTAAAACCCATTGAAAGCAAATAAAGAGGGCTAGCAATAAACCTGACCATCTTTTATATGATTCTTCTTGTTGTAAGAACCATAACCATGACCATTCCCATTGGAAGAAATACTGTGCTAAAAAGAGGGCCATTAAAATCAACCCGATGAGGGAGGTTAGCTTCGTATTTTTCACAGCGGTCGCTTTAAGGGTTAATGTATGGCCTCGGCGCGCCTATTTGCCGGCTACCAAGGCTTTCATCGTCTCATAGGAAGATAGTTTGCGAACACTGTCTAGAAATACTTCAGGAGAAGGAAGGTAATTCCCCTCCGCGGGCCATTTATCACCTATACTGGGTTTTTTAGCAGTTTTAAAAGCCGCTATCTCATCTAAATAGGCCATATAGATATCTACGGTACCTTTGGCATAAGCATTTAACACTTCTACCGTCGCTTTATAAGTGAGAGAGTCCTTGGGGTATTGCCAAGTGGTCGCCCCCATGACATCACCGAGCTTCCAATCTGACTTTGCAGTTTGCGGATGCTCGTTGTGGCAGGTTACACACGCTTGAGCACTTGCAAGGTCGGCGAACATGGCGGTATGCAGTTTTTGGGAATCGTCAAAAAAGAATTGTGGTTCTTCCGTTTCTTTGATTTCCGAGAAGAGCTCGGCTTGTTGCCCTTCAAATTTATTGGCATTGTTAATTGGGAAATCGGAACCCAGATACAACCCCAAGGGCACCGGGCTTTTTCGAATGCTCGTAGCTACTCCTCTTAGGAAAAGTGCCGGCAGAGGTCCGGCTTCCACTTCGTCTTTCCGCCAGTCCTCATCGAACTTCATGCCTTGAAGCTTTCCTTTCCCCACGATGGCCTTTGTATATAAAGTTCGAGTAACATCATTTTCCTTGGCCACCATTTCGAGCACTTCGGCTACTGAAAATACATTTTCTTCTGCCATGTTGTTTTCAGAGGTCTCCTCGGGGACCCCTCCACAAGCGTTTAGAAGTAAGTAGCTAAGTACAAGTACGGTAATGGTGATTATAGGTTTTTTCTCCAGACTTTTCATAAGCGATAGATTTTTAAGTTGAACAATGGGTTAATTTGCAGCGCCTATCATTACCGAGGACATGGTTCCGTATACCTGGGTCCATGCTTCTTTAACTTCTAAAGTAAAATCATCTCCCAATCCGGTTTCCAAGGTGCCTAAAAGAGCGGCCCCCACAGTTGCATAATGCGAAGGCTCCACCTTGTATTCCACATGGCGTTTTCCTAGACTTTCCAGAACCGGGACCAACATGTCCAAATCGTTTAATCCGGCCACTGCACTGGCCAACATGCTCATGAGTTTGTTTCCCTGTGAAGCCATGGCTTCGTCCCCTGAAGGAAACAGCGCCTCTAAAGAAGGGTCTAATTCAAAAAGTTTGCTATAAAATATTTTAGCTGCCGTAGGTGCGATCGGTTTTACTTTTTCAAAGGATTTCTGAACAAGGTCAATGGTGGTCTGTTCCATAGTGTTTTAGATTTAAGATTGGACGAAATGATGTTTTGACTAAGTATAAATACTTATTTATGGAAGCAAATATAGGGACACGTCTAACTATCTTTTATGGGTTAACGCAGGCGTTAAAGCTCTTTTTTCCATAGAAGTTCCTATGAATAATCAGGTTTTAACAGTTTGGGAAACAG
This sequence comes from uncultured Flavobacteriaceae bacterium, assembly GCA_947500385.1. GTDB lineage: Bacteria > Bacteroidota > Bacteroidia > Flavobacteriales > Flavobacteriaceae > Pelagihabitans. The sequence goes on from CANMSA010000002.1 coordinate 221,861, forward strand.
CAATATTGCAAACCCTGTGTGTGGAGTATGTTCCTTGAGACCAAATTGAAAAAGTAAGTAGGGGAAAGCGCCTAACTATCGAGGTAGAAATTGTGTTCGGAAATTTCTTTTTTGAGCAAAGCAAGGTGTACAATACCGATACGTTTGCCCTTTGTAGTAATCAGTTGTTCTTTTTTTAGCGCCGATAAAACCCGAATTACCTGCTCCTCGGTGGTACCGGCATAATCGGCATATTCTCGTCTGCTCAAGACCAGGGCAATAAAGCCGTTCTGTTGCCCAAACTTTCGGTTAACATACAATAAGGTGTCGATGACCCGCTCGCGAACGGTCATTTGCGAAAGTGATTTTACCTTGGCTTCGCTTTTGTTTAGTTCATTGGCATAAAAGAGCATAAGATCATAGGTAAAGGTCGGGGCAGTATGCAGCACTTCTTGGAGTAGATCTTTTGAGAAGTAGCAAAGTAAGGAGTCTTCCAGGGCAATGGCCCCGATAGGATAAGATTCTTCTGTGCCAAAACCGCGATGGCCGATTACCTCCCCCTCTTTGGCGAAGCGTACAATTTGTTCCTTACCATGTAACCCGGTGCGTAATACTTTTACCGTACCCTTTAACAAAAAGAAAAGCCCTGTGACCGGCGCCCCTTCCATAATGAATTGCTGCCCCTTTTTACAGCGTATTTCTTTTCGGTGTTTTGTAAAGATCCTAACTACGGGTGAAGGAAGGTTTTTGTTGATCAAACATTTCTTGTTTGTGCAACTGGTACATGCAGTGGTAATCAAAGAGGTTTCCCGTTGATCGATCGAGGCGCTATTTGAATAGGATGATATCACTGCAAATACTAGGATTATTTATCAAAGGCCATTTGAGGTGTGAGCGGTTTTTTGGTTTCTTGTATCGATGCATGTTCCTCTGCAGGTGAAAATCGAATGGTCAAGGAAATGAGGGCGGCAAAAACCACAAAAAGGCCAATGGCGAAATATCCGCCTGAAACGGCACTTGCAGCTGCTGCGGATTGTGCGGCTTTCATGGCTTCTTCCCCTAATAAGGCATTGTTTGCCAAGGCATTGGTCTCTGCAACCGCCGCTTGTGATTTTAACAGCATCGCTGCTAAAAAGGCGCCCACATTACCACCGGCTCCTACGATTCCGGAAATAGACCCGATGGCTTTTTTATTGATAAAGGGAACGACTGAAAAAGTGGCCCCCTCGGCCATTTGCACCGAAAGACTGAATGCTATCAGGAATAAGATACCGATCGCAACACTGGTCGTAGTAGAAAAAATGGTCAACACCACACCTTCTATGGATAAAATCAACGCTAAAAACAATACCCTGCCCCTAAGGCCTTTTAGCTTACCAAACCGGTCACCGAAAAATCCCCCAAGAGTTCTGGCGAAGATGTTCATCAGGGCAAAAGAGAGTACCAAGTTCCCCGCCGTTGATCGGCTTAGGCCAAAAGTGTTCTGTAAATAGTCGTCCATGGTTCCGTAAACGGTCAGTTCCATTCCGAAACAAGCGGCATAGACTAAGAAAAGTATCCAAACGCGGTAATCTTTTAAAACAGTTGCGAAGGCCACCTCGTCTTTCTTTAGAGTGGGCATTTTTCCAGATTTTTTGAGCTCTGCAAAATTCCCTTCGGGGGTATCTTGGGTAAAGAAATAATACACAAGCCCCATCAGCATGGCCACCATACCGGCAATGATCATCGAATACCTCCAGGCGACTTCATCGGCTACTCCAAAGCTTACGACGGCCGCTGCAATCAAAGGCATGCCCAAGCGATTGGCACCACCACCAAGGTTGCCCCATCCTGCCGAGGTGGCATTTGCGGTTCCAACGATGTTGGGGGCAAACATAATGGACGTATGGAACTGGGTAATAACAAATGAAGCCCCAATAAATCCAATAAACAATCTACAAATCAAAAACTGTAAAGGTGTCTGTACAAAACCGATCAGGATTACAGGAACTGCTCCGAGTATCAATAAGTAAGTGTAGCAAAGGCGTGGGCCATACCGATCACATAATTTTCCAATGGCCAAACGTGCAAAGACAGTGCCCGTTACCGCCAATATAATGGAATTCCATTTTTGGGCCGGACTAAGGCCTAAATCTTTTACCACATCGGGCATGAAAGGGACAATGCCAAACCAGGCAAAGAAGCAGATAAAGAACGCGATGGAAGTAATCCAGAACGTACGGATCGGCATACTTTTGAAATCCAATAATTTTAAGGAGGTTGCCTTTTGGGCATTAGTAGTCTTCATAATTTTTGCTTCGATACATCAAACATACGTATTAAAATACGTAGTAATACGTAGTAAAGATGAGAAATCTACTTTTTTTAGGACATTCTAAAATTGAACGGTAAAAAATCGAGGATTTCGAAAAAAGAGGTTTGTTTTTTGGGAATTCAATTTTTGAAAATGGCATATCGCCGGTCGTCAGGGTATCCTATAAATAGGAATGTACCACACGCTGTACCTCTTCTTCGAAAAATGTTGGATGTTCCGCGACTACATTTCCTATAACAATAATGCCCGGCTCGGAAGTAGTAATCGATGGAGGTGAGGAAACCATCGTATCAAGGGTAGCAATGGCACACTTTTCATTGGCCATGGTACCATTTTGAATAAGAGCAATAGGTGTGTGGGAACCTCGATACTTACTCACTTCTATAGCAATCTCCCGTAGTTTCCTCACCCCCATTAAAATCACCATGGTGGCCGACGATCTGGCCGCATGCTCCAGGTCGTTTGAAAAGGAACCATCTCTTTTCGTAGCGGTCATTACCCAAAAGCTGCTGCTAATACCACGGCTGGTCATAGGAATTCCTTGGCTTGCCGGAACGGCAATGGCACTTGAAACCCCTGGAACCACTGTGACCGGAATCCCAAAAGATTCCACATAGTTGATTTCTTCCGAAGCCCTGCCGAATACCAATGGATCGCCGCCTTTTAAGCGTGCTACAGGACCATATTGGAATGCAGTCTGTATCAAAAGCCGATTGATCTCGTCCTGTGTTCGAGAGTGTCTGTCACAACGTTTGCCTACGTATATTTTCTTAATAGAGGTGTCTATTTCATTTAGAAGTTGAGGACTCACCAACGCATCGTAAAGGACCGCTTTTGATGCTTGTAAAGCACGCAAACCCCTAATGGTAATAAGATCATGGCTTCCAGGTCCGGCACCGATTAAAGTAACTTTTGGTTCTAATGCTGCTTTCATAGTATCAATCGTTAGGGTCATATTTTACCAAATCCACAACAAGAATACGTAATTATTCCGATATAATTACTAATAAAATACGTATAAATACGTAATATTGCTTTGTAGATTTAATAAAAGTGTATGAAAACTATTATTGTCGTTGGAAATGGAATGGTCGGGTATAAGTTTTGTGAGAAATTTGTAGCACAGGCACCCAAGGAGGACTATCAATTGGTGGTATTTGGAGAGGAACCTAGGGTCGCCTATGATCGGGTACATTTAAGTGAATTCTTTGAAGATGGCGATGCAGAACGATTGTTATTGGCGCCCAAAACCTGGTACGAAACCAATGGTATTCAATTGCATATTCAGGAACAGGTGACCGATATAGATCGTAGTACCAAGACTATTAGTACCTCTAAAGGTGTCAACTACCAATACGATACGCTGATTTTGGCCACTGGGTCCGTCCCGTTTGTACCGCCCATACGGGGGGTTGAGAAAAAGGGCGTTTTTGTGTACCGGACCATCGAGGATTTGGAAGAGACCTTGGCCTACGCCGAGACGGTTAAAGGTGGTAAGGCGGCCATCTTAGGAGGCGGACTTTTGGGTCTAGAAGCCGCAAAGGCGGTCATGGATATGGGATTGGAACCCCATGTGGTGGAGTTTGCTCCCAAGTTAATGCCCCGCCAATTGGATACGAGAAGTAGTAAGGTACTGCAAGTGAAACTTGAATCGATGGGAATCAATGTGCATCTGAGTAAGGCGACCAATCAAATTTTAGGTAACGGCGCTATCACGGGGATGGAATTCGGCGAGGATGATATACTCGATGTAGTTATGCTGGTCGTTTCGGCGGGTATTCGCCCGCGGGATGAACTGGGCAAAAATGCAGGTCTTGAAATGGGTACTCGCGGAGGAATTGTGGTGAACGATCAAATGCGGACCTCCGACCCGAATATTATGGCAATCGGGGAAGTGGCACTATACAATCAAATGATATACGGTTTGGTAGCTCCTGGCTATGAGATGGCGCAGGTCGCCGTGGACCAAATTCTTGGGAAAACAGCTTCTCGAATGGCTGCCGAGATAGACATGTCTACCAAGTTGAAATTGATCGGGGTCGACGTGGCCAGTTTTGGAACGCCTTTTATGCCGGCGGAAAAAGGCCACTCCATCATTTTTGAAAATAAGACCGAGAGTCTTTATAAAAGGATCAATGTTACCCATGATGGGAAAAAGTTGTTAGGGGGTATTTTGGTGGGGGATGCCACGGACTACAATATGTTGTTACAGCTGTATCAAAACGAAATGGCATTGCCCGAAAACCCCGAGGACCTGATTCTGGGAAGTCGTGGAGGAGGTGCCCCTGCTTTTGGAAGTGTAATGGACCTGCCCGATACGGCTGTGGTATGTTCTTGTGAAGCCGTTACCAAGGGCGACATTTGCTGCTCGGTGCTGGAAGATGGAAACGAAAGTGTAAAGGCGGTTTCCAAAGCGACCAAGGCAACTACAGGGTGTGGTGGTTGCAAACCCATGGTGGTAGATTTGGTAACCGAAAGTCTCAAGAGTTTGGGCAAAACGGTAAAAGTGCAGCTCTGCGAGCATTTTGAATACTCCAGACAAGAGCTTTTTGATATTGTGAAACTGAAAGATATTCAGGACTATGATGAATTGCTCGATTTGGTGGGAAAAGGACATGGCTGCGAGGTATGTAAACCTGCCGTTGCCGCTATTTTTGCAAGTATTTACAATGAAACGGCCAATAAACAACCGGCTATTCAGGACACCAATGATCGCTATTTGGCCAACATACAACGAAATGGGACCTATTCGGTAGTGCCCCGAGTTGCGGGCGGCGAGATTACCCCGAAACAGTTGATGGCTTTGGGACGCATAGCGCAAAAATTTGATCTATATACGAAAATTACGGGGGGGCAGCGCATTGATATGTTCGGGGCGCAGTTGCACGAACTCCCTTTGATATGGGAAGAGTTGATTGCAGAAGGTTTTGAAACGGGCCAAGCCTATGGAAAATCTTTGCGTACCGTGAAAAGCTGTGTGGGGTCTACTTGGTGCCGTTACGGGATGGATGAAAGTGTGAGCTTTGCCGTGGAAATCGAGCACCGGTATAAGGGTATACGCTCTCCTCACAAGTTTAAGGGGGGTGTTTCCGGTTGCATTCGGGAATGCGCGGAAGCCCGTTGCAAGGACTTTGGTTTTATTGCTGTAGAAGGTGGGTGGAACGTCTATGTTGCCGGGAACGGCGGGGCCAATCCCAAACATGCCGAATTACTTGCCGAGAAGGTCGATAAGGAAACGGCCATTAAATATATTGACCGTTACATTATGTACTACATAAAAACTGCACAACCCCTTACGCGAACAGCCGCGTGGTTGGAAAAGTTGGAAGGCGGTATTACCTATTTGCAGAATGTGGTCATCAACGATTCACTTGGGATCGCAGCATCTTTGGATGCTGAAATGCAAGCGTTGGTAGATTCCTATAAATGTGAATGGAAGGAAGCGGTAGAAACTCCGGAAATACGAGCGCGTTACGCGCACTTTGTAAACTCGGATGCCCCTGATGATTCCATCGAATTTGTCTCCTTACGAGAACAAAAGATGCCCAAGGAATGGGCCTAAAAGCAATCCTCGGAAAAGTAGAAGGAAAGAACTAACACTCTAATCGTATTTCAAATGAACACTCAGGAACCCATAGAAGAAGTAGCTGTAAAAACCTGGTTCAAAGCAGCACCTACAGAAAAGTTCCCAAAGAATGCCGGGGCCTGCATAAAATATAAAGACCAACAGGTTGCGGTGTTTAATTTCACCCGTGAAAACAAGTGGTTTGCCTGTCAAAACCTGTGTCCGCATAAGATGGAAATGGTACTCTCCCGCGGAATGATCGGAGAGGAGAACGGTGTCCCGAAAGTAGCTTGCCCACTGCATAAGAACACCTTTTCACTAACGACCGGGGAATCGCTCACGGGCGCCTGCGATGCCATTACCACCTTTCCCGTTAAAATTGAGGATGGGTACGTATGGGTCGGTTTTTCTGATTGAAATTTCAGGATAAGGGGACATAAAAAAAGAATAAATCCATTTCAAAACAGTCTCTTAGTATCTTTGAAAAAAGAAACGAAGCGTATGGCATCCTCCGAATTATTGCAAAAGGCATTTTACCTCTTTGACAAGGCAAATGAAAAAGACCCTAACAAAGAGGAATATTTGGGAACAATGTATTCCAAAGAATTACTCTACGCCCAACGGATGACCGAACAATTGGATTCATTTGCCCCAGAGGCCTCGGTGGCCTTGCAACTAACCGCACGCTGTCAACATATTCGTCGTTGGGAAATTCCGCGCGATTCGTACCCTATGAATCGGGAAGGATATCTGCGATGGCGCCAAGACCTAAAAAAGTTTCATGTATCAAAAGCCACAGCCTTGTTGACCGAAGTGGGCTACGACAACGAAACAATTGATCAGGTTGCCTTTTTGCTTTCCAAGAAACAGCTTAAAAAAAATCAAGAAACGCAGACTTTGGAAGATGTAATATGCTTGGTTTTCCTTGAGTATTATTTTGAAGCGTTCGCAGCAAAGCATCCCGATGACAAGACCATTGCTATTTTACAAAAAACGTGGCGCAAAATGTCTGAAAAAGGACAGCGGGCGGCTTTGGCACTTCCACTATCGGAAAAAGCGACCGACCTTGTGAAACGTGCTTTGAGCAACTAGGGAATTATTAGGGATACGATCAGATCAATGACCAACGGGAAACATAACGGATCACTCGATACGGCCACCTTTTTAAGGATCCGTAAATGGTACCTTTGGGCATTGGCCGCGATTGCGTTGACCATCATCATTGCCCAAGTATTGATCCAGTTACATCTAAATTCCCAATTGAACGACTCCCGGGTCATTAATGTAGCGGGACGGCAACGGGCATATAGCCAAAAACTGGTTAAGGAGGCCTTATTGCTGCGAAAAACAACCAACAGTGATGAACGTAGCATGGTAATCGCTGAAATTCGTAAAACGCTTACTGTTTGGAAAGCCTCGCACGAAGGACTTCAATTTGGCGCCGATAGTTTAAACCTGCCCGTTGAGGACGATGCCATTATTTTAAGTTTGTTTACGGCCCTGGAGCCCCATCATTCAGCAATGGTCGCAGCGGGGGAACAGCTCTTGAATGGGGAAGATTCCGGCAGCAACATGCCCGAAGAAGCCTTTGATTCGTATGTCTCCGTGCTTTTGTCGAATGAGCGGCCGTTTCTACGGTTGATGGATACCATAGTGAACGAGTATGACATCCGTAGTAAGGAACAATTACAAAATTTAAAACAGAAGGAATATTGGTTGTTGGCATTTTCATTGTTACTGCTGTTGCTCGAAATGCTTTTCATTTTTAGGCCTTTGGCGATTCAAATACGCAATACGATTACCGATTTAATGCGCAGTCGCTTAAAGTCGGATGCCCATGCCAATGAGATTCAAGAACTGTTTACCGAAAAAGAGAAATCCTTAAAGGAACTTCAGGAGCTAAACTTTGTGATAGACAATGCAGCGCTATTTGCCAGCGCCCGGAAAGACGGGAGCATTGTATTTATGAGCAAAAAGTTTATGACCCTGCTCGGATTGTCGGAAGAAGATCTATCCAAAAAACTATCCGAAGTACTCACTATCGATGAGGGGCAGCAAGCGTATCTCAAGGAAGTATTAAGAGCCAATCGAAAGAACGTAATACGTACCGAAGAAATAAAGGTCACGGCTGTTTCGGGAGCGGAGTTTTGGTTGGATATGTCTATCGTACCCATCCATCAATCTAGTCGAGAGCAGAGTATCTTAATTCTCTGCTCCGATAGTACCGAACGAAAAAGAAATTTGTTGAAAGTGGAGCAGCTTACCCAACAGAATTTTGAAGAACGCATGCTACAGAAAAAGCTGCAAGCGAGTCAAATTGTAGAAGGGCAAGAAGAAGAACGAAAACGCATCGCCAAGGATATTCATGACGGCATCGGCCAGATGCTTACCGCCTTAAAGTTTAATATCGAATCCATTGATCCGGGTAATACTGAAAAAACCACCGAGAAAATAGCATATCTAAAGGAGCTTACTTCCGATTTGATCAAAGGGGTTCGCACAGCGACTTTCAATTTGACCCCGCCCGAACTAAGCGATCACGGCATTTTCCCGGCACTTCATAAAATGACCGTAGAATTGTCGAAACTGACCGGAAAAACAATTCTATTTGAAAACAAGACCGCCGAAAACATCCGTTTTGATTCCCTTGCGGAAACAAATATTTATAGGGTTACCCAAGAAGCTGTGAACAATGCGATCAAGTATTCGCATGCGAATTATATCTTAGTCACCATCAACTATAAAGATGCGATTTTAAGTGTGCTTATAGATGATGATGGGAAGGGCTTTGATGCGAATATCCTAGAAGAAGTTCCCAAAAACAACAGTGAAGGCGGTATGGGTCTTTTTTATATGAAAGAACGCATCAGTTATATCAATGGGCGTTTGTTCATTCATTCCGAACCGGGCAAGGGTACTCGTGTCACCATCAATTATAAAACTGAAAAAAGAACGAATTAAATGGAGCGTAACGAACTGTATCCTGTGTTTTTAAAAGTGTCCCAACTGAATGTACTGATTGTGGGTGGGGGCAATGTAGCCTTGGAAAAACTTACATTTTTGCTAAAATCGAGTCCAAATGCCAAAGTAGAGATGGTTTCTTTAATGTTTCGGGAAGAGACAATCGCCCTTGCGGAAAAATTTGGCATTAAAATGCATATCGATGCTTACAAGGCCGATTATTTGGAAGGAAAGCATATGGTAGTCGCCACAACCGACAATGTTCCCGTGAACGAACAGGTGTATCATGATTGTAGGGCGCGTACCATTTTGGTGAATGTGGCGGACAACCCTCCGTTCTGTGACTTTTATATGGGAGGAATCGTCACCAAAGGAAATGTAAAAGTAGCTATTTCCACCAACGGGAAATCGCCGACTACCGCAAAACGATTGCGGCAGTTTTTTGAAGATGTAATTCCCGATAACATCGATGATTTGGTACAGAATTTGAACGAGTTCAGAAAAACGATCAAAGGAGATTTTGAAGAAAAAGTAGAGACCTTGAACGAGTTTACAAAAGGGTTGGTACAAAAGAAAGAGCAAGATGAAAATTAGAATAAAAGGAAATTCGGTGCGCTATAGGCTTACAAAAAGTGAGGTGCAAACCTTCTGTGAAACAGGATTCTTTAAGGAAACAACGGCATTTGGGGATCGGACATTCACCTATGCGATCGCAACCAGTGCGGGCGGGGAATTAATGAAGGCCATTTTCGAAGACTCGGGAATAACGCTCTTTCTGGATGAGGCGGCTTGCAAGGGTTGGGCCAATAGTGCGCAAGTTGGTTTTCGGCATACCATGCCATTGGACGATGGGAAGGAACTGGCCCTCTTGTTAGAGAAGGATTTTGTTTGTATGGATGAAACCATCGAAGACCAATCGGATAATTATCCAAACCCACGTGCTTGAGGTTGTTTATGGGAAAACCCGTATGCCAAATCATACCTTGAGGAGTTGGGATTATCGCAAATGTTTCGATAGAAAAGGAAAAAGCACTGGTTCAGGCGTGGCCTTTAGCGGTCGGCCGGCATGAAAAGGCATTGTATTGGCAACGGAAAAAGACGATTCTAATCTAACGATATTCCGGACAAACCTTCAAAAGGCAAAGCTTTCCAAATAGGAGCACAGATAAAAGGGCTTGCACCAACGGTGACAAGCCCTTTTGGACTAACTCAAACTAACTCGAAATACACTATTGTTTTTAGTCTTCGGGATATCCGGGGTTTTGGGTCAAGTTATCCGACACTTGTAGCTCACTTCTTGGAATGGGCAGTACCCGTCTGAATGCTTCCAACGCAAGAACGGTTTCGGCCCTACCGGTCCGCACCAAATCGAAAAATCGATGTCCCTCGAAATTCAGTTCCGCTCTGCGTTCGTATAGCAAAGCATCCAAATAGGCATCGGTATCGGCAAAAGCTCCTAAATCTCCAAGCCCTGCCCTGTTGCGAATGGTATTCAGGTCGGCGGTGCCTGCGTCCGGGTCGTTGTTTGCGAATACGGCTGCTTCCGAACGGATCAGATATACTTCTGCCAAGCGAATGACCTTTGCATTGTTGGCATTGGTATTGTCTGGATACTTGGCTGTACGATCACGCCCTCGGGCTTCTGTAAAAAGGGTACTTCTTGCATCGCCATCCTCGAAAAATGCCAACACATCGGGGTCTGCATTGTATTCATCTCTCCGAATGGTAAAGGTGTTATACGAACTTTGGTCCTGTTCATTGAATACCACCTCAAAAATCGATTCGGAAGAAGGGTCTGTCGTATCATACACATTGTTTAGATCTGCTTCCAGTGCATAGCCGCCCTCATTGATAACGCGGTCTGCATCTGCAAAGGCCGCCGCATAGTTTTTACGATATAGATTTACACGGGCCCGCAGACTCAAGGCAGCGAAAAAGTTCATTCGACCGGCATCGGCACTTCCATCCGATAGGCTTACCGCTGTGTCAAGATCCTGTAGTATTTGATCATAGGTTTGTGCCACCGTGCTTCTGGCCAAATCCGGAATTTGGTTAAAGTCGTTATCGGGAATCAAATCTACTAGCAGCGGGAGCCCAAATTGGGAACTGTCATCATAATACTCCCCAAAAATGCGAAGCAGATCAAAATACGCCAATGCGCGTATCGCATAGGCTTCCGCTAATACGGCATCTTTATCCAAATTGGCATCATCAACGGCATCTACGCCGCTAATCAATAAATTGGCGGTATTGATAACAATGTAAATATCGGGCCAACAGTTTCCGATCCAAAGATTGGTAATGGGTACTGCTTTCTGATCCAGTTCCAATTGCGAATCAAAAAAGCCTTCGAATACCGAGTTATCGGCCAACAGGTCCGGATTCAACGTATATTGCAATCCATAATAATCTTGGTCTTGCATGAGTGAATAAGCGCCCAACAATACCCCTTGTACAGAGGTGGCATCTACCAAGGCCCCATCGGTGTTCAGGGAGGTCTGTGGTTCGGGCTCTAGAACGTCGCATGATACTATCAACAAACAGGCGAGTAGTAATTTTAAATTTTTCATGATATCTATTTTTTAAAGTCCGATGTTAATTCCAAGTGCAAAACTCTTCGATTGTGGCAGGGTTCCAAAGTCGGATCCTGCTTGTCTGGGATCTCGTGAGTTTTGGCTTACTTCGGGATCCAATCCGGTATAATCGGTAAACGTTAACAAGTTTTGAGCTTGTACGTAGAAGCGCAGTTTATCGATTCCGACTCGAGAGGTGACCTTATCTGAGAAATTGTAACCAATATTGAGGGTTTTAAGGCGAAGGAAAGAACCGTCTTCCAACCAACGGGTCGAATACTCCCTCCAGTTGAGGTTTTCCAACGAAGCTCTTGGAATATCGGTTATATCTCCCGGTTGTTGCCATCGATTGTTGGCAAGCGCATGGTTATTTCCGTCCGGCAAGGGAAAGCCGGTGCCGATGCGGCTCCAACCAAGATTTTCATAGGAGGCCCTACTGTGATTAAAAATTTCGTTTCCTACCGAAAACTGGAACAAAAAGCTCAAATCGAATCCTTTAAAGCTAAAACTGTTGTTCCACCCTCCGAAGTAATCGGCCTGTGCATTCCCAACGATTTGCCGATCACCGGAGTTGATGATTCCATCGTTGTTAAGGTCGTCCCAAATAATATTTCCTGTCTGGGGATCAACCCCGTCCTGGTCGATCAGGAAGAACGTTCCGATCGGGTTGCCTTCCGCTAATATATGGGAATCTGAAATCACCTGTTCGTCTACGGCCAGTTTCTTGACCTCATTGTCGATGAACGAAATATTGAAGGAAGAATTCCATTTCAAGTCGCCCGTTAGAATGGCACCATTAATGGAGAACTCAAATCCCTTGTTTTCCACTTCCCCGATATTGTCTATCACGGTTCCGAAACCGGATATGCCGGGAATTACGCGGTTTAGGAGCAGATCATCGGTCTGTTTTAAGAAGTAGTCGGCGGTCATGGTGAGTCTGTTGTTCCATAACCCAAGGTCAACACCAACGTTGAATTGGGAGGTATTTTCCCAACTCAGATTTTGATTGCTCAATTGCGTAGGAATCAAAGTAGCTCCCGCTCTGTAGTTGCCTACGCCGAAAAGGCCACGAGAGGCAAAATTACCGATGCCGTCCTGATTTCCTGTGATACCGTAACTGGCACGGAACTTAAGATCGGACAAGCCATCAACCTCTTTCAGAAAGTTCTCTTGACTTACCCTCCAAGCGACCGAACCGGATGGAAAGAAACCAAATCGATTTTCGCTACCAAAACGAGAGGAACCATCGGCCCTGCCGGTTAGGGTGAATAAGTATTTGTCGGCCAGGCCGTAGTTGGCCCTAAAATAGTAAGAAGCCAATCCCCACTCTGTACCACTTGTAGAAGCACTGGTGACTTCCGCAGCGGCCGCCAATTTGGTGAATTGATCACTAGGGAAGCCTTGAGCATTGATACTGCTGAAATTTCTTTTAGAGGCTTGATACGATGTTCCCAAAACTAAATTTAGATTGTTGTTATCCCCTAGATCCGGGGCGAATGTAAAGTAGTTTTCAGTGATCCAAGTAAAATCCTCCGTACTTCCGTACACGCCTAATCCATTGGCATTTGCATTGGAAGATTCCCTGGAAATGATCGGGGTATACGACTCGTCGGTCAGGTTGGTATAATCAATAGAGGTTGCACTTCTAAAGGACAACCCTTTGAATAGCTGCACATCGGCAAACACGCTGGCAAGACCTCTGGTATTTCTGGTGAACCTGCTGTATTCGTTGGCAATCAACACGGGATTGTCCAACATCCACCATCCAAAATAATTAAAGGGATCGGCATAGGTACCATCTTCTTCCCGTACGGGCATCAAAGGGTCTCCCGCAATCGTATTGATGACTACCCCGTATAAGGAGTTATCGTTGATGGTTCGGTCCTGAATGGTTCTATTGATAGAGACATTGGCGCCAATTTTCAACCAGTCTTTTACTTGGGTATCGAGATTGACCCGCCCGCTGATTCTTTCAAAACCAGTGCCTAGTTGTACCCCTTCCTGATTAAAATAGGCCAAGGAGGTATAGTACTGTGTACGCTCGTTTCCTCCTGAGATCGAAACGTCATGGCTTTGAATGGCCGCCGTCCTGAAGATTTCACCATACCAATCGGTATTTCGAAGTTCGGGGTCGTTGGGGTCAAATCCCCAGAGGTCCGAAACATAGTTCTCGGCATAGCTGGTACCCAGGTCCCGATTGTCTTGTGCGGCCGCGTCGTTCATCAGCTCTAATTGTTCTCTTGAGCTGAGCATATCGATTGTATTGGTAACATTTTGAAATCCGTAATAAGAGTTTATTTCCACTTTTGGATCGCCGGTCTTCCCTCTTTTTGTAGTTATCAATACTACCCCGTTGGCACCCCTAGAACCGTAAATCGCGGTAGCAGAGGCATCTTTCAATATTTCAATCGATTCGATATCGGATGGATTTATATCGGCAATGGAGTTGGTTCGTTGCCCACCACTAAAAAGGTCCGATAGGTCTTCCGGTATCATTGGGATACCATCAATAACGTATAAGGGTTCACTGCTTGCGGTCAACGATGAATTTCCCCGTATTTGTATGGTCATCCCGGCCCCCGGTGTTCCTGAGGGAGAGCTTACAAAAGCACCGGCCGCACGCCCTTGTAAGGCATTGTCGACACTAGCTACGGGCAGACGGGCAATTTCACTACCCTTTACACTGGCCACCGACCCGGTGAGGTCACGCTTCTTTTGGCTACCGTATCCCACAACGACTACTTCTTCAAGTGCCTGGGCATCTGCTTCCATTTTAACATTGACGGTCTGGGAGGCCCCAACGGTTACTTCTACCGTCTTCTGCCCCAAATAGGAGAAAATAAGGGCATCTCCGTTGTTGGCATTGATGGTATAGTTACCATCAAAATCGGTTTGTGTCCCTACCGTAGTTCCTTTAACGACCACATTCACTCCCGGAAGGGGCAAGTTGTCGTTATCGGTCACGGTACCGGACACCTGTTGTGCATAACCTACTGCCGTAAACAACAGCAGTAGGGCATACATGAGAATTTTGGTTGGTAATTTTAGCATAGCACTGTAATTAAGAGTTAATAACTAATTTTAAATTTTTGTTAGAACGTCCATGGTGGTATGACCGGACTACTGAGGAGCTACCCCAGCTCATCTTCGATTATTTTTTGTTCTTGTTTTAAGTTGCTTACATCGTGTGAAGCCCATTTATATACGCTATAGTATATAGTGGAGCTTGTGTTTTTTACTCCATTGATCGTGAAGATTTTTTTGCGCATCACTTCAAGTAAATGACTGTTGTTTCTACAGATAAGGTTGATCTCTACATCGGTAGGGCCAGAAGTAAGTGCCAAAAAAGAGACTTCCTCAACTTTGGAAAGCTCCTCGACCACATTATCCAACAAGCTCGAAGGACTTACCTCCAGTGTTACACGGTTATACGCATTGTAGCCGGTTTTGGTAGGATCTACCCATCCTAAAATATGAAGTAGGCCATCTTCAACCAGTTTGTTGTAGCGATTGCTCACGGTTGAAACGGATACTCCCAGTTTGGAGGCAACTTCTGTAAAAGACATTCTACCATCTTTTTTTAATAGATCTACCAGTTTGTGGTCAAAATCGTTTAGAGACATAGTGTTTTGTAAAAATTTTGGTTTGAAGCTCAATAAATGAATAAATTTGTTAAATACAATTATTAAATCGAATAATTTTTACATTAATTCGATTTTATTAAAAAAATTACAATTTTACTAGCAATTCTTTATTTTGAGAAGTGAAATTTTTGGAAGTTCACTTTTTTCTTGAATGGAGAGTCGTTTCTATAGGAGCACTTGTTAAGCATCAATACCCTTCAATGCCCCTTCGAAAATGGACAAGGCATGCTGTAATTGCTCTTCGGAAACGACCAAGGGAGGAATAAAGCGAACTACATTTTTGTAGGTTCCACAGCTAAGTAGCAACAAGCGCTGCTCCAAACACTTGGTCAGTACTTTTTGGGTCGTGGTGGAATCCAAAAATTCTACCCCGATCATTAAACCAGTGCCTCGAACATCCGTAATCTTAGGGTAGTTCGTTTGGAGCTTTTTCAATGCTTGGAGGAGATAATCCCCCTGTTTTTTCGCCTTTTCTACCAGGCCTTCTTCTTGGATGGTTTCAATGGTGGCAATTGCCGCCGCCGCGGCTATAAGACTACCGCCGCCATAGGTACCACCATGGGTGCCGGGCTTCCAACGACTCATTAAGGTCTCTGAGGCTGCGATGGCGGAAATGGGCAGGCCACTTCCTAAACCTTTGGCCATTACCAGTATATCGGGCTTTATTTGTGCTTGCTCAAAACAGAAAAACGTACCTGTTCTTCCAAAACCACTTTGTACTTCATCGATGATCAATAGGATGCCATGTTCATCGCATAATGTTCGAAGCTGCTTCAAAAAGGAAATTGGTGCGGGTACGTACCCACCTTCTCCCAACACGGGTTCTATAATAATCGCTGCGGTTTCGTGTGGCGCTGTTTGCCCTTGTAACAAATAATCTAATTGTTTCAAGCAAAAATCAACTGTTTGCGCTTCTTCCCAACCGTAGAAATGGCTGTGGGGAAAGGGCGCAACAAAGATACCCGTGGGTAGTGGTTGAAACCCCTCCCGGTAGATGGTTTTTGAGGTGGTCATAGCCATGGTCAAATGTGTTCTTCCGTGAAAGCTTCCTTGAAAAACAATTACGTTGGTTCTTCCGGTAGCTGCTTTTGCCAATTTGATACTGGCTTCGGTGGCTTCTGCCCCGCTATTGGAAAAGAAGAACCGGTTTAAATGTTCCGGGGTAACATTGTTGAGCTTTTCCGCTAAACGAACGGTGGGTTGTGGAATAACACAATTCATCTGGGCAAAGAGTAGATTTTGTGCCTGTTCCTGAATCGCTTTTACCACTTTTGGATGGCAGTGCCCCGTATTAATGACCCCAATGCCCGAAGTAAAGTCAATATATTCCTGATTCTCGGAATCATACAGGTAAATTCCTTTTCCGCGCACGGGTTGTATTTGTGTCAAGTGGGTCCATACACTGGAAAGTAATTCAATCGTATGCGCTGCCAGCTCTTTCATTTCGTCTTTTTTAATAGTTGAACCAAACGGCCTTTTCTTTTGTATAGAGTTCCAACGCGCTCTCGCCCATTTCTTTGCCGATACCACTTTGTTTAAAACCTCCGAAGGGCACGGAGGGATCGAACTGATCATACCCATTGATCCAAACGGTCCCAGCATCCATCCGGTCGGCAAATCGAAGTGCTTTTCCGCTATCTTTGGTCCATACCGCGGCCGCGAGGCCATAATTGGAATCGTTCGCCCGGGCTACTACCTCATCAAAGTCTTCAAAAGCCGACACCACGACGACAGGGCCAAAGATTTCTTCTTGTACTATTGTTAGTCGGTCGTTGTCATGGCTGAAAATGGTGGGTTCAAGAAAGTAACCATCATGCAGGTGGGCTGCCGCACAACGTGTACCACCAAGTATAATTTCACCCCCTTCTTTTTGTCCCGCCGCTATGGAATGCTGTACCCTATTCATTTGTTGTTGACTGATCAAAGGGCCCAGGTCGGGGTTCGCCAAGCCTGAATCTATGCTTAGTTTTTTGGTGTTTTCAAGCAGGGTGTCCACGACTTGTTGATAGGCTTTTTTTTCGATGTAAATTCGCGAGCCCAAAGTGCATTCTTGCCCTGAGTTGTAAAAGCTACTCCAATGGAGGGCTTGTAGCACCTTGTTCATAGGGGCGTCGGCAAAAATAACATTGGGAGATTTGCCTCCCAGTTCCAAGGAAACACTTTTAAGGTTGCTTTGTGCCGCCTTTTCCATGATACGTTTGCCTACCGCGGTAGAACCGGTAAAACTTATTTTGTGCACGTTTTGATGTGCCACCAAAGCTTCTCCAGTAGGGTGGCCTGGACCGGTAACAATGTTCACTACTCCTTTGGGAAACCCCGCTTCTGCAATTAAATGACCAAGGTAGAGTGCGGTTAACGAGGTTTGCTCTGCGGGCTTTAGAATACAACAATTACCACATGCCAGGGCAGGTGCCAGTTTCCACGCGCACATCATTAATGGAAAGTTCCAAGGAATGATCAGGCCAACGACCCCAAGAGGCTCCTTTTTAGTATATACCAATCGGTCTTGTGATGAGGGAAGGGTACTACCGGCTATTTTGGTGGCCCAGCCGGCATAGTACCGAAAATGATTGATTGTTGATTTTACATCGTATTCGGCCTTGCCAATGGGTTTGCCATTATCAAGGGTCTCCAGCTCCATGAATACCTGAATATCACGTTCTATAAGATCGGCCAACCGCCAAATCAATATGGATTTATCGGCTGCCGCGAGTGTTTTCCATGCAGTATCAAAAGCATTTTGAGCGGCGGTAACTGCCCTATCAACATCGGTTTCGTCCGCCAAGGGAATTTCGGTCAGGATACTTCCATTCGAGGGGTCTATACTGTCAAAAGTGTTTCCTTTTATAGAAGAGACCCATTCCCCGTCGAGGAACATTTTTTGGGGCGTCTTAAGGAAATCCAAAGTCTTTTGGTGTAACGAGACGTTCGAAGGGAGTTTCATCTTATAAGGGTTAATGGTTAAAATCGCTGTTTAAATTCAAGATGGCCTGTAACAGCACATTGGTCCCATTTACGGCATCCTCCTTGGTAATCGACTCACTTTCGTTATGGCTTATGCCGTCTTTACAGGGAATAAAAATCATACTGGTCGGCATTATTTTAGAAAGGTACACCGCATCATGACCCGCGCCGCTGACCATTTCCAAAGAGGGGACTTCCAAGGTTTTTACGGCGGCGCGCACTGCATTGATACAATGGGTACTGAATTGAACCGGAGGGGAATGCCATACCTCCTCCAAAGCAACTGAAATACCATCGGTTTCATGTGCCTGTGAGGTGATGATTTGCAGTTGATTGTGCATCTTTTCAAGGATCTCCGGGTCTGGGTGGCGAACATCTACGGTTACGATTACCTTGCTAGGGACGGTATTCCGAACCCCCGGTACGGCATTGATATCACCTATCGTGACCCGGGTATCATTGCCAAAAATTGTTACTAGTTCATAAACCTCTTGTAGCAGGCCGATTGCCTTTTGAACTGGATCTTTCCGCAGTTCCATCGGACAGGGACCGGCATGGGTCTCTACCCCCGTAACGATTAAATCATACCAACGTATGCCTTGCACTCCTGTAACGACGCCTACCGATTTCTGCGCTGCTTCCAGAATAGGTCCTTGTTCTATATGCAATTCGAAGGAGGCGAAGTAAGTGTTTTTGGCTATTGGTTCTTGGCCTTTATAGCCGATTCTCTCTAGTTCTTGCTCGACTGTTTTCCCTTCCTTGTCGGTTCTTCCATAGGCATATGCGAGGTCGAACACACCGGCAAACACGCCTGAGGAAAGCATTGCGGGGGCAAAACGGGCACCTTCCTCATTTGTCCATGAGACCAGCTCAATAGGGAATTGAGTCGTAATTTCATGGTCATTCAGGGTTTGGAAAATTTCCAAACCGGCCAACACCCCATAGGCGCCGTCATATTTACCTCCCGTAGGTTGGCTATCTAAATGGCTTCCAATTAACAGCGGTGGTAAATGCTCTTGAACACCTGCTCGCCGCGCAAAAATATTGCCCAATAGATCCACCCGTATCGTGCAACCAATTGCTTCACACCATTCTATGAAAAGATCCCTCCCTTTTTTATCCTCGTCCGTTAATGCTACGCGGCATACACCTCCTTTTTGGGTAGCACCTATTTGGGCCATGGTATGAATTCGGTCCCATAAGCGATTTTCATTAATACGAAGAAGTTTCATAAATATGGTTGGTCTTTAGATGGAGCCTTGAAAACCCCTCAAACGAGTTTTTGCCAAAAAAGGAATACTTAGAATTTTTCAAAATAAATGGCAATAATTGCAATATTTTGTAAATCTACCAAAGAATATTAAATTATTTTTGAAATGTGACATGCAATTGAAATATTTTTGATTTAATTCGTACATTGAAAAATCTTCCGTAATCAATCACATTTCACAGGAACAAGGCAAGCAGCATATAGCATCATGAGTTTAAATTCATCTACCGATACTGACAAGAAAACCGAGCTTTGGCGCAAGGACAAAGATCACTTTTTTCATCCCTATACCGATTTCAGCAAATTTGATTCCCAAGGGTCTACCATTTATTCCAGCGGAAAAGATCATTTCATTTATGATGAGGATGGTACCCGGTATTTGGACGGTATCGCGGGCCTATGGTGCGTAAACATCGGTCATGGAAACAAAGAGATGGCCGACCATATAGCAGAGCAGGCGGCAAAACTGGCCTACTACAACACTTTTGGAGGTGCCTCTTCCCCTCCGGCCGCCCGGTTGGCGGAGAAACTAGCGGCAATAGCACCGGCTACATTGAACAAGACCTTTTTTGGCACTGGAGGGTCCATGGCCAATGATACGGCCATTAAGATTGCCCACTACTACTTTAACCAGCTTGGAAAAACAACCAAAAAGAAAATCATCTCGCGAAACCTAGGGTACCATGGCAGTACCTACTTAGCACATGCCCTTACCGGGATTGAATCGACCCATATTGGTTTTGACTTGCCCATAGAGGGACTTATACATCATGTGTCGGCGCCCTACCCCTACAGGAAACCACCAGCTGCGGAAGGGATTGATTTTTGTGATTTTCTAGTGAATGAGCTTGAGCGGACGATCCTGGAGCTGGGTGCCGAAAATGTTGCTGCTTTCATTGCCGAACCCATTATGGGTGCCGGGGGAGTGATTGTTCCACCGGAATTGTATAACAAACGAACTTGGGAGCTCTGCAAGAAGTATGAGGTGCTTTATATCGCAGATGAGGTAGTTACCGCTTTTGGTAGGCTGGGACATATGATCGCTTCCGAGGCGGTCTTTGGTGTTGTTCCGGATATCCTGGTGCTCGCCAAGGGAATCTCTTCGGGATATGTTCCCTTGGGCGCAACGATGATATCGGATACTATCTACGAGGTAATCAGCGCCCCAAAAGATGCAAATCCCTATTTTACGCACGGTTTTACATATTCAGGGCATGCATTGTCATGTGCAGTGGGCCTTAAAAATATTGAAATCATGGAACGGGAAGGTTTTTGCCAACATGTGCGGGAACACGGCCCCTATTTTGAGGAGCGTTTGCGGGTTTTAGAAAAATATCCCATCGTGGCGGAAGTTCGAGGAAGCCATTTTATGTTGGGAATCGAATTCGTAGTCGACAAAAAAACGAAAACCGCCTTTGACCCGGATGTTTTTGACGTTACGGATCGCATTTTTAAACATTGTAAAAACCTAGGTGCAATTGTGCGCCCCGTAGGACCGGTCGTGGTATTGTCGCCCCCGTTGACCTTCGACCGGGAAGCCATTGATTTACTCGTGGAAATTCTTAGCAGGGCCATAGAGCAGGTACTTCTCGAACTAAAAGAAATGGGCATATGAGCGATCAGGGGCATAGGTGGTATCCTCAACGTATTGCTTTGTTGTTACTTCTACTAAGTATCAGTTGCGAGGATTCCCAAAAAGCGGTTAAAGAGGAACAACCAACAAATAAAATGGATTCTGTCGCAGTATGGCAACAACCTGCGGAATATGAAGCACAAGAAGCACTTTGGTTGATATGGAACCCGTTTGACCATAAAGAAGGGGCATCCAATGCGGCGGTGGTGAAAGAGCTGGTAACGACCGTCTCAAAATATCAAAAAGTGGTGCTTGCCGTAGCCGATTCTTCGGCCTATAAAGATGCGATGGCGCAGCTGCCCCAAACCTTGATGGACGCTTCCAATGTGCAGGTTGTCACTATCCCATCCGTACAGTTCTGGGCACGTGACATGGGGCCTTCTTTTGTAAGGCTCAAGAACGGGGAATTGGCGGTGGCCGATTTCAATTTTAATTCCTGGGGATATGCGCCGGTCGATGACCCGGACAATCAAATAGAAGAAGCTTTTGATAGATTGGCCGCCAAGCACTTGAAAATGCCCGTGGTCAGTTCAAAAATGATCAGCGAAGGCGGTAATAGGGAAGTGAATACCAATGGCGTATTGTTGACAGTAGAGACCGTGGAAAAAGGAAGGAACCCTTCCATGAGCAGAGCGGAAATGGAAGCGGAGTATGCAAGAATGCTAGGCGTACAAAAAACCATTTGGTTAAAGGAAGGTCTAAAGGAAGACGAACACACTTTTTTGGGGCCTTTGGAAACGGGGGAAGATTTTAAGGCCTATACCGTGGTAACCACGAACGGACACGTTGACGAGTTTGCCCGTTTTGTGAACGACTCAACCATTCTTTTGGCGGCCGTTGATAGTGTACAACTGCATTCGGGTGACCCCATAGCCTTGGAAAATCACCGACGGTTAGAAGAAAACTTCGAAATCTTAAAAGAAGCGACCAATACCGATGGTACCCGCTTCCATATTGTTCGATTCCCAATGCCAGATCCCATTTATAGCACTATGGGACCGGGAGATGAGGTATATGAATACATCAAGACCTTGGATTATAGTGAGGCTGCTAGCAACTTTCCCAAGGGAGAAGAAATCCGGGTCATCGCGGCGGCAAGCTATCTGAATTTTATTATAACCAATAAGCTGATCATGGGACAGAAATATTGTACAACAGACTGTTCCGAACGGGCCCGGGAATTGGATCGCAAGGCGGAAAGTACCTTAAAAAGGTTGTTTCCAAAAAAGGAGGTAGTTATGATCGATGCCTTGGCTGTTAACTTGGGTGGCGGTGGCGTACACTGTATCTCAATGCACCAACCCAAGAAATAATGAATAATTACCGTCTACGTTTGGGGTTTGCATTGGCAATACTTGCATATTTTACGACCATTTTTTTGGGATGTAGACAACAGGGGATAAAATCACTGGAATCCTCAGAACCAAATAGCAAAGGGAATGCTCTTGACAAGCAGCTGAAAAAGGTCGTTGACGAGTTCGGTCTTGTGGGGATGTCGGTTGCGCTGATCCATGAGGGAGCTGTTGGCTGGCAAGGGCATTATGGGAAGGCCAATGTTGGGAAGGGTACCAAGATAGATGGGAATACCAAGTACCGCATTGCCTCTATTTCCAAAACAATTACGGCCCTAGCGGTCATGCAATTGCAAGAACAAGGGAAACTGAACTTAGATACCGATATCGGCACCTATTTAGGGTGGAAGGTAAGAAACCCTAATTATCCTGATACCCCTATTACCTTGCGGCAGTTGATGAGCCATACCAGTAGCCTACGCGATGGCGGCGGATATTTTGATTTTTCAAGGGAAATGGTTGCCGGGGAACTTTCGATTAAAGAATTGTTTTTACCCGAAGGTGCTTATTTTACGGAAGATTTGTTTGCAGATCATCCGCCGGGAGCCTTCTTTACCTATACCAATTGTAGTTGGGGGCTGGTCGCCTCGATCATCGAGAAGGTAAGCGGATCGTATTTCGATGTGTATTGTCAGAAATACATTTTTGACCCAATGAAGTTGACCGCCACTTTTAATGTAACACAATTGCAAAGTACCAAAGAATTGGCAGCATTGTATAGATTTGAAGCGGATGAGTGGAAAGCACAGGTAGATGACTATGGAGATGGAGAACGGGTCGAACGTCGCTTTAGTTCCTATGTGGTAGGTCAAAATGGATTGCTGTTCGGTCCGCAAGGCAGTCTTCGTGCTTCCACCAAGGATTTGATAGCTTTTGCACAACTGTTCTTTAACCATGGAACATACAAAGGGGTGCGCATTTTGAGTCGGGAAAGTATCAAAACAATGCAAACCCCCCAATGGATATTTGATGAAAAAAACGGAGATACATGGGAAAGTTTTTTTAATGCATATGGGCTAGGGGTGCATTGTATTTTGAACAAGCCGAACGGAGATGTTATTTTTCCTGATCGAAAAATGATCGGCCATCCGGGGATTGCCTACGGGCTTTTAAGCGACCTCTATTTTGACCCACTGACCAAAACAGGGATTGTTTTTATTACGAACGGAAGCAAGCAACCCTATACCTATGGAAAAGAAACCTCGTTTTATGGGGTAGAAGAAGCCGTTTTTAAAAAGGCATACCCATTTCTTGTTCATTTGGAATCTGAAAATAAGAAGTAACAATGCAAGAGTACGGTGTAATAAGTTTGGTACCCACTTTGATCGTGGTGTTATTAGCGCTCTTTACCAAAAGAACCTTTGAGGCCCTTTTGGGAGGCAGCCTTGTAGGATTTCTTATTTTATCCCCGCTTGACTTTTTTACCAGTTTTACGAACACTTTGCTAGAAGTATTGCAAGATGCTACCATCGCCTGGATCGTATTGGTGTGCGGTCTCTTTGGTTCCTTGGTACATTTATTAACTTCCTCAGGAGGTACCAAGGCCTTTTCTGACTACCTCTTGCGTTATGTAAAGGGAAGAAGAAGTGCGCTGTTGGTTACTTGGGCGATGGGGTTGTTGATTTTTATTGACGATTATTTAAATGCCCTTACGGTAGGGGCATCAATGAAAAAAGTCACCGATAAATTCAAGGTACCAAGGGAAATGCTTGCTTACATTGTCGACTCTACAGCTGCCCCCATCTGTGTGTTGATACCCTTATCTACGTGGGCCATTTACGTGGCAGGACTTTTAGAGAGTGAAGGTGTTGCGGCCTCGGGTGAGGGCATGATCGCTTATATACAAGCGATTCCCTTTATCTTATATGGGTGGATTGCCGCCATCATGGTGCCTTTTGTAGCCTTGGGATGGATTCCCGCCTTGGGTGCGATGAAAAAAGCGGAGAAACGTGCAAAAATGGGAATATTGATTCCCCCAAACTCAGTTTCTATCGCGATGAATGCCCCGGAGGTTACAAACGAACACCCAAAGATGAAGCATTTTGCGCTCCCGATCATCGTTTTGATCGCTGCAACGATCTTCTTTGAAATCGATGCCTTAAAGGGAATCATCTTCGCATTGGTATTTACGGTTGTGTACTATGCGATCGCGAAAGTCAGTAGTTTTATTGATTCAATGGAGGGCGTTTTTTCAGGCTTTAAAAGTATGATCTATGCCCTGGCCATCGTCGTAATGTCATTTGTGTTGAAAGATGTGAACGATTCCTTGGGGCTGACCACCTATATTGTAGAATCGGTATCACCGATTTTAAGCAAAGAACTATTGCCTGCAGTAGCCTTCGTTTCCCTGGCATTGGTTACTTTTTCTACGGGGTCTTTTTGGGGGGTGTACGCCATTTCACTGCCTATTATGATACCCCTTTCCGAAAGTATGGGTGTGAATACTTTTTTGGCCGTCGGTGCCGTCATAAGTGCAGGCGCATTTGGTTCCCATGCCTGTTTTTATGGGGATTCTACAGTACTGAGTGCTAGTGCCACGGGCTGCAATAATATTTCACATGCCCTTACACAGTTACCCTATACCTTGGCGTGTGGTGCACTGAGTGCCATCTTTTATTTGGTACTGGGCTATATGTTATAGATTCTACTTACATCAGGATTGTATCAAAGGCTTCCAATCCTGTTTTGTTTAAAAGTGGTTTGGGTCAATGCCCATTTTTGCCTACATTATCAGTGGTTCATAAAGTTCCTTTTGCCATGAAAAAGATAATCTTGCCCGTTTTGTTTTTGATCTTGATCACACCCTGTTCCCCATGCATTGGGCAGAAAACTAGTACTTCGGAAGGGTATACCTTCAAACAGGGCGACCCCTCGGGAATCGGAAAATGGTATATGGGTCGGGAAATTGCGCTTGTTATGGGCTTTCAAGGCATGCGTTGGTTGGAAAGGGGCGAACGCGAAAAAGAAGAGAACACCTCTAAGCTGCTTCGTAATATGGAAATCAAAGCAACCGATACCATTGCCGATATTGGTGCGGGATCGGGCTACCATGTATTCAAGATGGCTAAAATGGCGACGGAAGGCGCGGTATATGCAGTAGATATTCAGGAAGAGATGTTGGCGGCCCTCCGAAAAAAAAAGATAGCCCGGAATGTACTGAACGTAAAGGTGGTAAAAGGAGAAGAGCAAAAAATAGGT
This sequence comes from uncultured Flavobacteriaceae bacterium, assembly GCA_947500385.1. Lineage (GTDB taxonomy): Bacteria > Bacteroidota > Bacteroidia > Flavobacteriales > Flavobacteriaceae > Pelagihabitans. The sequence continues at coordinate 247,314 of CANMSA010000002.1, forward strand.
CTTCCCGAGAATTCAATGGACAAAGTTTTGTTGGTAGATGTATATCATGAGTTTAGTTTTCCTATAGAGATGATGACCGCCATAAAAAAAGCGTTGCGCGCCGACGGAAAGGTATATTTAATAGAATATAGAGGGGAAGACGCCAGCGTTCCCATTAAACGGTTACATAAAATGACCGAAGCACAGGCCGTAAAGGAAATGAAAGCGGTCGGTTTGAAGCTAGACCGTAATATTGAGAACCTCCCATGGCAACACTGTATGGTATTTTCGAAAGAGTAGTCGTCACAGTGTATGTTAAGAAGGTAGGGCATATCGCAAAGTAGCTGAACCCTACAACACAGACGCTTTTAAAAAACTATTTTGTGGAATAAAAATATAAATTAGTTAAACAATTTATATTTTTACAAGGAATGATTGTGGTTCTTCGACAGTCTTTACTGAAATAAATTGAATTCGAAACCCCTGAATATCGTATGGTTAAAACGTGATCTTCGTTCCCAAGATCAAGTGCCTTTGCACCTTGCCGAGAAGGCAGGGACTCCCTATCGCATCATTTATATTTTTGAGCCAAGTATCATTACCTATCCCGATACCAGTCTTCGGCACTTACAGTTTATTTTTAATTCGATTGAAGTACTGAACAAACAACTAAAGCAGTACAATAGGCAGGTAGAAATATTGTATGGGGAAGCTATAGAGGTATTTTCTTTTCTACATCAAAATAACACTATTTCGCAACTCTTCAGTTACCAGGAGAGTGGTACTAAAACCACTTGGTGTCGGGATAAAGAGATAAAAGTGTTTTGTCGTGAACATGAAATTTCCTGGACAGAATGCCAACGAGATGGTATCATTCGAGGATTAAGAAACAGACATGACTGGAACAAACGCTGGCACCAAACCATGCATAGGCCCATCACTAAAAACAAGTATACTTATTCGAACCTGCCTAGGTTTGAACATCCCTATCCATTACCCAAAGAATTGAGGATACAGTTATCTGTGTATCCCGAACACTACCAGCCGGCCGGTGAAGTAAATGCTTGGCGTTACTTGATGTCTTTCACCAAAAAAAGGGGATTCAATTATCACCGACATATCTCTAAACCTACGGAAAGTAGAACGGCCTGTAGCAGATTATCACCCTATTTGGCATGGGGAAATATCAGTATCAAACAAGTGTTTCACTTTGTTGGTACACATCCCAATGGCACAACACATGATCGTGCCTTTTCTGGAATGTTGACACGTTTGCACTGGCACTGCCATTTCATTCAAAAATTTGAAGTAGAATGTACCTATGAAACCCATTGTATCAATAGAGGGTATGAGTTATTGGAACATGACAAGAACAATCGGTTTCTCAGCGCATGGAAGGAAGGAAAAACTGGATATCCCCTCCTTGATGCCTGCATGCGCGCCGTGACCCAAACAGGATGGATCAATTTTAGAATGCGCGCAATGTTGGTATCTTTTTTAGCCCTGAATCTAGATCAGGATTGGCGCGATGGGGTGTACCATTTGGCAAGGCTTTTCTTGGACTATGAGCCTGGTATCCATTATCCTCAATTTCAGATGCAAGCAGGAACTACCGGGGTGAACACGATACGACTTTATAACCCCGTCAAGAATTCGGAGGAACATGACCCAAATGGCACTTTCATCAAAAAATGGGTGCCAGAACTGAATAAGGTACCACCGAATTTTATACATGCGCCGTGGATAATGACTCCCATGGAACAAGAGTTTTGTGGGGTAGTCATTGGTGCTGACTATCCTTTACCTATCGTAGATTTAAAAACCAGCTCAAAACTGGCAAGAGACAAAATATGGGGGCATAAAAAGCACCCTGCAGTGGTCGCGGAGAAAAACAGGATTTTGGCGACCCATGTCAACTAAAGTGTTGAAGCTTCATTGCAATCATTTTTTTGAATAACACTTCGATTTTTATGCATGGTTGGAAAGCCGTACGCCATAAAACCTTCCAAATTCTAAGATTGGCCATTTATCGAATCGTACCGGGCCTATTTTCTTCACCTGAAAAATGTTTTTGAAAAACAGCGGAAATTTATCAACATGAAAACGTTGTAACGAAAGGCTTCAATTATTTGTAAGATTTTTTATAATAATTTACAGAATGCTCAAAAAAGTGGTTGTGCATTTTGCCATGTTTTAAACACCATGTTTGGTCTTTAAGGGATTGATAGCCTTTTATTTATGAAAATATGAGGCCTTGGGTAACGGACATTTCATTTTCGCAGGTACTTTTTAAGCCTTTTGAACTTCTTTGAACATTAACCACCCTTTTTCAGGGATTAAAATTTAAAAAAATGAAAAAACACCCCATTTTAATGAGCTTACTGTGTTTCCTATGCCTAATAGGGCTGCAAGCACAAGACGAAGATGTTTTGTTCCAAGCATTTGATTGGAATGTACAAAACCAACCTGCAGGGCAAACTTGGTACGATGTTGTATCTGCGAATAGAAATACGATCGGCGATGCCGGCATTGATTTGATATGGATGCCCCCGCCGAGCAATTCGGCTGCGCCCCAGGGCTACCTGCCAAGAAAGATCAATGATTTTAACAGCGCGTACGGCACGGCCGATCAACTAAAAACACTCATCGACCAGTACCATGATTTGGGAATGAAGGTTATCAGCGATATTGTGATCAATCATCGTGTGGGCACGGCGGATGCCGTTACCTTTACCGACCCCGCTTGGCCCACCTTCTATATCGTGGCCGATGACGAAGGGCGCAATTTTGTGGATGGCCCGGTCGATTTCAGTATCAACGGTGATTTTATTCCGGGTTTTGCCCTAAAATCCGACGGCTCAGGTGGGGGTTTTGCCGCTGCACGGGACATCGACCATAAGAACCCTGCAGTGCGGGCAGAAATCATCAAATGGATGAAGAAGTTGCAGGACGACCTTGGCTTTGACGGGTGGCGGTACGATTTTGTACATGGTTACGATCCTATTTATAACAAAGAGTACAACGATGCCACCAATCCTTATTTTGCCGTAGGCGAGTTGTTGGAAAGCAGTCGGGTACAGACCAATAATTTTGTGAACTGGACACAGGGCTCTTCCTCGGCCTTTGACTTCAATACCAAGGTATCCTTACAAGATGCCTTGAGAGATAATAACCTGTCTTATTTGAGAGATGGGAATGGAAATCCTTCCGGGATGATCGGGATCAACCCTTCCAAGTCGGTTACCTTTTTGGACAACCATGATACCGGGGCTGCCCAGCAATGTTGTGGATCTAACTATGTATTCCCGGGCGGGGAAACAAACCTGCGAAAAGGGTATGCCTATATCTTGACCCATCCCGGAAATCCGATGGTTTTCTGGACCCATTTCTTTGATACGGGTGCGGGGGTACGAAATGCCATCAAAGATTTGATTTCTGCAAGAAAAAGTGTGCGCCTTTTCGCAGGATCTACCATTAATATTGTAGAAGCTAGGAGTGATCTCTACGCGGCCTATATCGACGGCAAGTCTGGCACCTTGGCGATGAAGCTCGGCTCGGGCAGTTGGTCCCCGTTCGGAAGCGGATGGACCTTGCGAACCTCAGGGAACGACTATGCCGTTTGGACCCAAGGAGGAGATACCGATGCGGGAGGAACTGTGGCGCCCTTTACGGTCAATTTTTATAAACCCAATACCTGGGGAGGCCCTGTTAATGCCTATTTATTTGATGCTGGCACCAATACGACCATTCCAGGAACCGCGGGATGGCCCGGACAAAATATGACGCCTATATCTGGTACCGATTGGTATTCCTATACCATTACGCCCCCGGCAGGGGTCGCGGCAAACAACATCCGGGTTATTTTTAACGATGGCGATAATCAAACGGCTAATTTACAGCGAAGTACCGATGGTTGGTTCAAAGACGGTAGTTGGTCTGCCACCTGTCCAAGCAATTGTACCGGTGCCTCAACGACTTCCGATGTAACCTTACAGTTTAGAAGACCGGGGGGCTGGGGAAATACCACCAATGTGTATTTGTTCAATACGGCGACCAACAGCACGCTTTCGGGGACTGCCGGTTGGCCCGGGGAACCGATGTCAAAGATCAACGGTACTGCCTGGTGCCGAACCTCCTTTACCGTACCAAGCGGCGTAACGACCAATGCCATTGGGATCGTTTTTAACAATGGAAATGGCCAACAAACGGTCGACCTAAATCGGGGAACCGATGGTTGGTTTACCATAACGGGCGGTAGCAGCAATCAAAGAAGCGGTATATGGTCTGCCAATTGCCCTTCCAATTGCGCATCTAGCAAAGGAACAAATGGAGGAATCGGGGAAAGTTTGGTTGACATCCAGAAGACTTCCGCAGAGAATTATGAAACACTGATTGTTCCAAACCCTATCAAGGAAAATGCCCTGTTATACGTAACTACCACAGAAAACGGTTTGTTGGAAGTATCCGTTGCGACCTTACTCGGACAGTCTAAAACGGTTTTTAGTGAAGATACCCAAGCAGGCAATCAAACCATTCCGGTCAAGGCAAGTGAAATGGGACATCAAGGCGTGTATTTCTATACCGTACGACTCAACGGGACTAAATTAAAGACCCTTAAAGTAGTGAAGGAATAGTTCCTGAAAACCAATTTTCCTTTTTGGGGAATCCCGTCGGTAAAAAGCGATCGCATCCAATGCGGTCGCTTTTGTATTTTAAACAATAGGCCAGCAGCGGGAGCGCTGCAACCTTAGAGGGTATTGAATGGGGAATGTTCAGTTGGCTATTCCAGGCTTTTCCTCCTACCTCGGTGGAAATTCAGAATCCACTATACATTTGGAAACAAATCCATGGGATTATCGCTTGGAAAATAAAAAGAATCCCTTTGTCGTACTTACAGCAAAGGGATTCTTTAGTTTGAAAGGATAGGCACGTACCAAATAGTATTCTAAGTAAGGGGCCTACTGTGGATTAACAACGTAGCTATTTTCTATTCTTACGGCCCGCCCCAGATGCCGCAATGCTTGATACATAGTTACCGTTGCATCTGCTCTAGTTGCGTCTCTTCCAGGTACGAAGGTTGATATGTTAGGATAGTTCGCAATAAAACCATTGTGTGTGGCATTGGCTATGGAAGAGATCGCCCAATTTGGAATCTGCCCGCGATCGGTAAAAACGTTGAGCGATCCGGAGGTACCGCCATTGAGCCCCAGGCCATTTGAAATAGCAAGTGTTATCTCTAGTTTTGTAATCTTGTCCAAGGGTCTGAAATTTCCATTTCCGTCACCTGCCAAATACCCTGCCCTGGCCACTTTCAGGATTCGTTCCCGTGCCCAGGCAACGGTACCCAGATCTTGGAAGTTACGATTGCTAACGGCTGGATCACTGGAAGGGGGCGGGTCGATAACATTGCTGATCATTACGGCGAATTCTGCCCTAGTAACGGCCTTATTTGGTTCAAAAAGATTGTTTCCGGTTCCGGCCATTAAACCGTTGTTAACCATGTGACTTATTTCTTTCACTGCCCAATGACCGGCAATATCGTTAATATTGGACGGTATTCCACCGCCGTCATACCCACCGGTATTGCCTGGATACATTCTATTGATAGCTGCAATATCCCCTGCTGAGAGACTATGATTTACGTCCCATGTACTACCGTTCAGTCTGGTCATAACGGGCTTGGAGGTGTCGATGGCAAATGAGGCAAAGGAAGGGTATAGCATGATGCTCTCATAATCAAAATTGGTACTGGCATTGCTATGAAAACTACTGCTTATTTCCGCATATTGGTCGTGGGTGTCCGAAGGTAGGTTATCATAATGAATGATGATATCCGAATCCCTCCCAGAAGCGTTTTGTTCATGATGTAGTCCCAAGGCATGGCCAATCTCGTGAATAACGGTTCTTAATGGAATACCCAAGGTTAAATGTACTTTTTGCCCATTCCTTATAAGAGGCTGTCTGCCTATCTTTGATTGGGCAAAAATCGATGGATAAAATCGTACGTAATTGCGTTCGGTAGATCTTTCTTTAAATCGTACGTTTGTTTTTTCTTCCAGAATTTGGATTGCCTGCATGATTTTGTTTGTCCTATCCCCTGGAGTACCTACAAAATTATCGCTTCTAATAAGTTCTGGATCAATTACGTAAGGTATTTCGCCATTGGGCCATAAAAAGTGTGCTCCTCTTATTGGGTCAACGCTAGGGCCCTTCGCGGCGCCAGGATCGGCCTTGGGAAGTTCGTTGTCGGGAGTCAAACTCATATCACCCAAAAGATAGTCATCCCCCCACTTTTTCACCGTTATTTTTTTCCCATAATAGCTTATTTGAACATATTCCCCAGGAGCCTGTACCCCTATTTCTGGTTGATTAAATAGCTCTTGTTCGTCAAGGACTTCATATTTTTCACAAGAAGTCAATAGTAAGATAACCCCTACTATTAATAATGCATAAAATTTTAGTAAATGGTTCATATGTAATGCTTTAAATTAAATTCACGGCAAAATTACTGGACAAGACAGGTTAATATCGTGGGTATAAGTACCCAATTCTTACAAAAAAAGACATGGGTTATGGAAATCGCTCTAAACTCCTACGCTTGCGAACTAGGGAAGTCCGAAATTGATGTAAAAAATCGATTGCAAGGTAGGTGCTACATTCCATAGGTCCGCTAGGTTCTTTTTCAATCAGGAGTATGGAATAGAACGAGTCCAAAACAACCCCCTTAGGAGTGCTTTAGGGCGTTTCTTAACTTTATGGTATACTTAAAAAGTGCGTTGTTGCCTTGTAGATGTAATTTTTTGCAGATATTATAGCGATGGTTCTTTATGGTTTTCTCGCTAATAAAAAGTTGTTGTGAGATCTCGGTGTTTGTTTTCCCTAGCGCCACTTGGTTGAGAACCTCTATTTCTTGCTTGGATAATTTCTGAAGTAGCCCCTGACGGAAATGTGGAAACAAACTTGCTTTTTCGCCATTCCAAGCGTTTCTAAAGGACTTGCTTATGTAGGGCTCATTTTTTAGCGCTCTCGAAGCACATTTTTTAAAGCTCAATAAGTTTTCGGTCTTGAGGACCAGCCACTTAATGTTAAGTTCTTTCAATTGTTTTATCAACGAATTTTCCATAGTAAAAGCCATCATGATTACCTTGGTCTTTGTAGCGTGCAACCTTGTGTACTTCGCCAGTAGTATTCCTGAGTTGTCAGAGTTTAAATGGGCGTCTATTATGATAAAATCCGGCTTTTTGTCGGTTACGATTTTCTTGATATCACTTAGGGTTTCGTGATGGTCGAACAAAGTGAATCTGTACTCGTTCTGGGATTTTAACATAGTATAGATCCCTAGTCTTTTCAAGGGATCTTCATAAGCTACCACTACACTGAACTCTTTCATGTTTCCTTTATTGGAAATGTGTCGGTAGTTTTCTGTTAGTCGGCTTTAATGAGTGGAAATGTTTGGTATAATCGGAAAACTACCTAGAATTGCTTTTTGTCACTTCACGATAAGGATTGCACCTATTGGTGTATTGTGTTCCTTTATTCGCTTTGTAAAGGTATTAAAATGACCTTAACCGTACTTACATTTTTTGCACATGACTTTACAATTTTTGCGGTAAAATACATCGGATAGATAGAATGGCCACATTAGTTGTTGTCTTTATATGGCTATTTTTATGGAATGCGTGCGCTTTCAACAAGAACTGGATGTAATGAAATACCAAGTTTTTTTAGGAGTCTTCCCTTAAAAAAGGTGGCTGTTAAGCCCCCAACAACTCTTACCAAAAGAGCCGTCTTTAAGAGTCATCGTAAGGGTATCCTGAGCATTGGTAAAAGATAGGGCACAGGGTTTTCAAAGGAGAAAAGAATAGGTTGGATTACGGATGCTTCCGGAAAAAATCAAAAGATACCAAATATGCTAGGGGCATTATGCTATGTATGATAGAAAATCGGCCTGTTAATCTAGTGGAAATCTTGATGAATGTTAGGCCTAATCTGTAGGCCCCTGTGTTTGAAAAAATGTTGTACGCTCGCTATCACAATCGCCGTACTTTCACCATACAGCACAGGGACATCAGTAGGCAGGCAACCAACATAGGAACCAGTAACCGCCATAAGCCCTTATACCCGGTACGCTGAGACACAAAATATTCCGGTTCAAAGTCTTCCCAAGCAATAGCATCGGCAGATTCTCCCTTAAATATCAACGGATAAAAAAACAATCGTAGTTCTTCGTGGAACGCACTGGTGGCGTCCAAGAAATTCAAATGTTGGGCCAGACTTGTTTTGGCCAATTGGTTGAAGGTCAGCTGTAGTTGCATATTGGGCAGCAACGCGGAGAATCGTTTGCTGGCTGCCTCCCGTTCCTTTATTTTTTGTCGTAACGCCCTAGTATCCTTGGCCGATTCATCATCTCCCATTTGTTGCATGGCGTAATACCATGTCCAATTAAACCCTTCGGTAGGATATCCAAATTCCTTGAATTGGGGATAATGGTCGTAGAATTTTTGCAAAGTCTCGGTTTTATCGGTATCCCATTTGGTATGATAGCCGTCACGCTGGCTGATCATTGTGGTCAATGCTTCGGGTACGGGATACCGATTCGAAAGATAGACGTTAATGCCCGCTGGTAATAGAATAAGTAATAGCAACCAAATGGATAACAATAACAGGGCATTAAAGCCCGAATTCTTTCGAAAGCTGATTACAAAAAAGCAAAGTGTGAACCAAAAGGCCACATACAATAAGGACAGTAGTAATACCATCATGAAATGAACATCCAAGGGGATAGACAAGACCACTTTTGCCATGATAAAAAGAAATACTAAAACGAGATAAATGAGCAGCACCCTGATGGAGAGTTTTGCTAACAGATACTTTGTTTTTGAGGGTGCCTGCACAGCTACCAATCGCCATGTGCCCGTTTCGGTCTCTTCCGATAGCAAATTGAACGTGAAAACAATGGCCAACAGTGGAAACAAATAGATCAGCACGAACGACAAGTCAAGGTTGCCCGATTGCAAGTTCGTTGGGTTCACCAAATCTGTATCATAGCGTTGCCCTTCCAAATTTTTGATGGTGATTCTTTGTACATTCGGATTTATATCGCTCTGACCGATGGACAGCCCGGTTAGATTCGTGGGGCTCTTTACAAAAGCAAACTTTACGTAATACAACAGGAGGCCTAGATCGTCTTTATGCAATGATACGTTTCGCTCAAGATGCTTTTTTTGATACTGCTCAACCTGATCAATTGCGGCCTTCTTTTGTGTTAGAAACTGCTGGCCTATTCCGATGCTGATACCACCTAGAAGGATAATGAGCGCCAAACTGGCCAAGACCGCCCTAGATCGTATGAACTGTAGAAAAAAGAGTCTATACATGGCTAAACGGCTTTTGCTTTATTTGAAAGATATCCCATTCCTAGAAACGATAAAAGTACCCAGGCCAGCAATGAGAAAATACTAAAGGAGGCCGTGTTCCAAGCGTTTGAAAAGGGCTGCATCTGGTGTTTAAAATCTGGAAACTCCTCCCAGTGTTCGTGTCCCACCACATTTTTTTTACCTTCGGAACTATTTACTTTTGAACTGATATATTTCATCTGAAGTTCGTTCATTTCTTGGGCCAATTCGTAGCGATAGGTTTCAGCCTGTTGTTGAAAGTCGATATACCCGTTAAAATTGGTGCCGCTAAAGGCCATTGAAATATTTTTAATGGCCGTAAACGGATTAAGCACTGCGGAAAACTTGCTGACGTTGTTCTGTTTTTTATACACTTCAATAAGGCGATTATGGTGTTTTTTGTAGAGTCTGGCACTTGTTTTTTCCCCCTCTCGCATTACAAAACCTCCATAATTAAAAGGAAGTTCCGTTACGGAAGACACGCCGTTTGCGGCCAGAACCGAGTCTTTCATATTTTGAAAGTGCGGGTCGTTTGGGTCATGACTATCCCCTTCTTCAATGACATCTCGTTCAACGGCTGCTTGGAAACTCAGCTTAGAAGGGGTGGGGTATAGTGCATTCCCAATTGCCTGCGAGGTCTTGGGGACGAGCACTACCATCAACAACCAAATTCCCAATAGGGTAAGCAAGGCATTTTTTGAGGAGCGCGCTGTTGTGGATACGGCTACGGTTATGACGCAGATTAGAAGCAAAAAAAGGGCATATCCAACGAACAATAGGAGAAACCTGTGCCAAACATCGGTAGGGTCCGTAATGCTTTCGGAAAAAGCTATGAATAAGACGGTTGCCAGTGCAATGGGAGCAAAAAATAGCATTGCTATGGCAAACAATCCCAAGGATTTTCCTAGGAGAATTTCTTTCCAATGGGCACCTTGTGACAATAGTATTTTTAACGTGCCATTTTCCCGTTCGGAGACAATGGCGGAAAAACCCAGGAAAAAAACAATCAGTGGGAGTACCAATTGTAAAAGCATGGCCATGCTTAGTTCTCCAAAGCGCAAAGTGCCGGTCGAAAATCCGGCATCCGAAAAATTATGGCTGTTCTGTCTATGGGCCTCCAAAAAAACGGCATTCCCGGTAAAACGCTCTATCCCGAAGTCGAACATGCTCAACGGGTGCTTCTTGCGAAAGGCAAACGACCCAAAATGTGCCATACGATGCGGGTGTTTATCAGGATTCGCCTCCCAGCTTTGACGTGCTTTTTCTTGGTGTTGTTGCCGAATAGTATTTTGTTCGGAATAGTTATTTATGCCACCGACCGCTGAAAAAACGGTCAGTAGCACAAACATGACTAATAAAACATAAATCACCTTGGTTTGCATGATATTTTTTATAAAATACCGGCCAAACAATCCAATGCTGATTTTCTTCATTACTATTAAAATTTATAGGTTGCATTTAGCAAAACATTTCTGGGAGCTCCCGGACCCAATCTTGAAGGGTTCAACCCCCCTAACCAATAGGTCTCATCAAACAAGTTGTTCAACTTAAGTGTCAATTGGATGCCCGTATTATTGGGTCTGTAATACACGGCAGCATCAAACACGGTATATTGTGGTAGTAGTACCCGATTCGTATCGTACGTAGGGTTGTACCACGTAAATCTTTCGGCTACATATTGAGCGCCAAAACCGATTCCAATGCCTTTTAGGGTCGTATTCATAAAATCGTACCGCCCCCAAAAATTTGCCGTATGCTTTGGAGCTCCTCCAATAGGTTCCCCAATAAATTCTTCGATGGCATCTTCTACAATTTCAGCATCTGCAAAACCGTAAGATGCGGTAAGTTGAAAGTTTGGTGATAGGTAACCGGAAACATCCATTTCAAAACCGGTACTTCTTTGCTCACCCCTTGTTGTTAGGGACTCCAAATCGTACGTATCTCCAAGTAAGATGTTCTTTTGGGTAATATTGAAAATAGCAAGGTTGGCAAATATTTTCCCGTTTAAGAACTCCCCTTTGGCACCAACTTCGGTAAGACTACTTTCTAAAGGATCGAATCGGCTTGGTGAAGCAGACCAAAAGAACCCTTCGGCAGTGGGTGATAGCGAAACGGTATTGGTATGTGGTTGAAACCCTTCTAGATAGGTGGCATAGGCACTAATGCTATTCGAAACTTCATAGGTTAAACCTATTCTAGGTACAAAGGCATTGGTTTTAAACTCTTCTTCATCTGCTTTGTAGTTAAAAATATCTGTGAACCATTCATATCGTAAGTTCACCAAGGCGGAAAATTTTCCAAGCTTAAATTGGTTTTGAAGATAAATACCACTTGAAGAGGTTAAATTGGCAGGTATTCTTAATTCAGAAAGACCGTAATCACTAACGTCTCTAGCGCCATTAAAAGGGTCTTCCAAATTAAAAAATGCTGCAGCGGGTTTTGGTATGGTAACACCGTCAACAACGATTTGTTGAAAATTATCGGCATTGGCAGGGTCAAAATTAGACTGACCACCATCGACCGTTAAATATCTTCTGGCCCGTAGAAATCCGGCTCCGATTTTCCGCTCCCAACGCGTACCATCATATCCAACTAATATTTTATTGGTAACCTTATCGCTTTTGATATCATATGTAAAATAGGTGCTGAAATTGTCTGTTTCCCAAAATTGTTGTCTTTCATCATAACGCAGCCTAGCCAGGGTAGGAATCACATTGCCCTCAATATCGACGACCGAACCACCAACTCTATGTTCGGCCAAATCTTCATCCCAAGTCTGTTTCATGAACTGCGCATTGAAACCAAAGTTGTCCCCAAACTTTTTGCTAAAGTTGGCCATGAAAATAAACTCCTTGTTTTTATAATGGTCGCTTGATGCTCCCACATTTCTTGTAATTGGTGTGCTGTTCAAATCAAATTCCCCGTTTATAGCACCAAAAATCGGCTGCCCTCTATCCAAATTGCCTTCGGCGTCGCTATAGATCATTTCCACATTTAGTGATGTACGGGCGTTCGGGATATAACTCAAAGACGGCGAAATCAAAATAGCGTTGTTGTTTACGACATCCCTAAATGAATCTGCCTCTTGAAAAGCGGCATTAAAGCGATATAGCAAGGTTTTTGATTCGTTCAAGGGTCCTGTAAAATCGGCGGTGGCCCGTAATGTGCCAAAACTACCCGTTGTCAAAGACACTTCACTCCTCTTTTCGGCTAATGGTTTTTTAGTTACCATATTTACGGTACCTCCTGGATCCGCACTTGAGAAGGTTACCGATGAGGGTCCCTTTATCACCTCAACACGCTCTAGGTGAGAGGTAATTGGCTGTAGAAAATAATATTGGCGGGTACGCATTCCGTTTAATACTTGCCCGTCATCGCCCTGCGTTATTCCGCGAATATTGTAGTGGTTGTATAAACCGGTGACCGTAACATTACTCACCGTCTTTACGGCATCTGGCAATTGAAAGGCCAAACGGTCGGCTATTAGTTCTTTGGTGACGGAGGTAATTGCCTGGGGCAGCTCTTTATTTTTGATGGCCACTTTGGTCGCTGAAAAGGAATAATCACTGTTGTAGTCGGTTCTGGCTCTACCAATGACTTCAACGCTTTGTAATTTTTCCGCTGCTTCTATTAACACGATTCCTCCTAGATCAACGGTCTCAGAGGAGTTGATATCAAGAGATCTGCGTTGTGAGGCATAGCCTAGAAAGCGAACCTCGAACTCGTATGTGCCCGGAGGTACGTTTAATTGGAATGCACCTTTCCCATCTGTGAGGACCCCATAGGTATTGTCTGAATTGGTCAAAGAAACCGTTGCTCCGAAAACCGAATTGTTTTGTTCATCGGTGACCGAACCTGTTACCGTCACTTGTGAATAGACCGTCCCGACGAACGTAAAAAGGAATAATGTGAGTAAAATAGTTGTAATTTTCATAGGTGTCGTTGTATTATTTCAATCGTGAGGTGTCAAGGTCAAAAAGTGCGCTTGTGCAGGAGGGGCAACAACCATTTTGACCGGCCTCTGTTGATGGTTTTTTAAATAGTCTTTAAGTAAAGGTTTTGTAGTTGGTTTGCATCAATAGCGTTGGTTTCGGATGAATACACCAAGCTGCCTTCTTTCATAATACCGATTTTGGTACCGACATTTACAGCGTTAAAAATGTCATGGGTGGCCATAAAAATCGATTTCCCCATTTGACTCAATTCCTTACAAATAGCGGTAAATTCCATAGCGGCCTTGGGATCTAGACCCGAGATGGGCTCATCCATAAACAAGACATCGGCATTTTTTGACAAGGCAATCGCGATCCCGACCTTTTGGCGCATTCCCTTTGAATAGGAGTTCAAGGAATTCAAGTGCGCACTTTCCTGAAGACCGGCCTTTAACAAGAATGCGGTTAGCTCTGCTCTTGAATAGCGAAAACCAGCGATTCGGCTAAAGAAATCTAGATTTTCTACGCCGGAAAGATTCCCATATAACTGAACTACTTCAGGGATATAGGCAATCATTTTTGAGGTGGCACTGCTATTGGGTCGTACCTCGATACCATTTATGAGCGCCTTGCCACTAGTAGCGGCGATAAGGCCTAGGAATAAATTTATGGTAGTGGTTTTGCCAGCACCATTTTGCCCTAGCAAACAGAATATTTCACCCTGAGCTACCGAAAGATTAAAGTCGCTCAATGCTTCGTGCCCACCATATCTTTTTGTAAGATTGATTGCTTCTAACATCTTAAACTATGTAAGTGTGATTGATAAATCAGTGTACACAACCTTGAAAACGATTGCATACCAAAGAATATATTGGTCACTTTAGGAAACCAACTATTCAATCATGTAAGAGGAAATGAGTTTAAACGATGGGAGGCCCTCGCAAATTAGGTTGCTGTTGAGAAACAACGCTTGGCGTTTCTACAACGCTTTGAAAGAAGTAAAAGGTAAAAGAATCTAATTCGTATGCAAAAGAATTTTGAACATATAGTTGTTGATCAAAATAAAAGCTACAGATCTGGCAGTCTGTAGTGTCGGTGTCGGCAACGATTACATGGGCATTATCACTTTTGTGAAGTACTCCGGTATTTTCTGTATGTGTCTGGGAGTGAAAAAACAACATAGCGGGCAAGAACAAAATGTACATTGCCAAGGCGCCTGTCGCTATTTGGGAGTTCTTTTTCACAAATGCTAATGTAAGGTAATTTTTTAAGCTGAATTACGCTTTTTAACTTTTATCTAACAGTTAAAGCCTAGCCGACTTTACATTTTCGCAACGCGATAAGGAGTGCCGGATAAACTGTCGTCTGTTAAATCCAAGCCGATTTCCTCCATAATTTTTTCAAAGTAATGGGCTATGTTTTCGATTTTTTCGTCATCACATTTTTTAAATGCATCATCGCGTAAAGGGGTTTTGATGGTCGTTGAAAAGTGATGATCACCAAGCAGTTCAATTTGTTCTTTGTTATGAATTTTCATTTGTACAACATTCGTTCTTATTGCAATCACAGTATTTTTTATTGTAAACATGCAGGGCTACTAAGGCAAGGGTGGGAATGTAGGTCAGGACTTCGGGAAGCGCTAACAACCCTATCTTTTCATTCCATATTACGATGAACAAAGCGGCCCAGCTAAACCACAATGAGGGTTTTATCCAGGCGATGGAAGTGGTTTGCGTAGACCGATACACCGCTAAGAATGAAACAAGCAGGAATGCATAGTCCAGAAATGACCACCAAGACGGGGGGTGAACATGACGAGCCAAAGAGGAAGACTGTGCAATAAAAAGAAAAGGAGTGGCAATACAATGTACGAGGCACAATGAACTTGCCAATGCTCCAAAAGTATCCGGGGTGCGGGAAATCGATATCATTAAAATCTATTAATACAACTGAGTTGCAAATGTAAAGAACAATACTTGTTATTGCAACCGAGTTGCGCTATATTTGTTATGTGGGAATTATCAGAAGAACAAAGTCAGTTGATGTATTGCTCAATGAGTTTGGCGAAAGTGCGGGCGCCATTTCGGTAATCGCTTTGATCGAACGTCTTGATTCGAGGTTTAATAAAACGACCATTTACAGGGTTTTGGATAAGCTAGAGGAAGATGGGGTATTACATTCATTTCTTGGAAAAAACGGGCTCAAGTGGTATGCGAAATGTACCGATTGTTCCGCGGCCGGCCATCAAGATACCCACCCTCATTTTCAATGTTTGAATTGTGGTAAAGTAGATTGTATACCGGTATCGGTACCCATTCCAAAGATACCCGACCGTGAGGTGGCGGTATCTCAGGTATTGCTGCAGGGAACCTGTGAAAACTGTATGGCGTAACGGGTGCTATGCCATCTATTTAAAAAGGGAATTGTTCTGCATTACGAGACATGGACACCGCTGAAGTGCCAAAGGTGTTAGGACTGGAAAAAATGTTGGCTACCAACCATAGTAGCCTTTGGGAACCACCCCATTTAATCGTAGGTATACTACGCATTGTCCGCGATGGTGTACAATGTGGCTCTCCATAGCGTAGAACAGCCGCCAAACCGGAATGGTGTCTCCAGCAAAGTCGCAGTCGGCCATGAGTCGCTCTTTGGATAACTCTTGAATGGATTTGCGTACGAAGGCATACATTTTTTTAAGCTCTTCCAACACATGGTCTTTCGTCATTTGAATCGGAAGTTTTACATTTTCATAAGGGTTTTCAATCCCTGCACGCCCGGCCAATTGCCCACAAGTGTAGATTACGCAATGCCGCCATTGCTCTGCAAAACTCATAGCCTCGGGGGTATATTTAAAGGTGAAAAATTCGGGTGGCATCTGTTCTACATTGGCAAGGGTCATCGTTTCTGATCGCAGCCAAGCTGAAAGCAGTTGTTGGCGTAGCTGTTGCATAGGTCTTTGTTCATCACCTTGTTTTGAACCGGTATTGAAAACCACCGGTTCGGTTTTTTTAGTGCCGGGTTGGCAACTCCAAAAAGGTACCAGTGAAAAACCCATTAGATTCTTAAGAAAGAGAGAACGTTTCATATCTATGAAATCAGAAAAAATGGCATTAAAAGAAGTGATTTTCAACGTAAAGATACAGTATCATCATAAGAATTTGGACGTTTTTACAATTCATATTTTTTAAGTGTTCCATGTTTTAGTATCTTCATATCATGAGACTTCAGAAAAGAAATAATAGTATTTCGATATTTTTTCTGGTGGCTTTTCTGTTCCTGGGAACAGTTGATGCACATGCATTTTCACATTTTTCCGATGTAGATGACGAATCCCATTGCGAATTATGCATAGTGAGTGCCAGTACAAATGAACTGGCTTGTACTTTGGATTGCTTTTTTGGTAAAGAAAAATCCAAACAGCCGATCGATATTGAAACAATCACGCTTGTTTTTGGGGGCGAATCTTCTCCCAACTGCAGTACACTACCCGGACAAATTCACAACAAACCTCCACCAATCTGTCAGGTTTAAGAGCAAACTTCCGCTCCGTTATTTATTGTCATATTGCCCAAAATAGGCCCTAATTGTGCGCCAAGTACCAGCTTGGTCAACAGAATTCGTTCCATCAAGGGAAAGATTTTGGGACTATACCATCAACCCCTAAACTTTTTGTAAGTAACTCAAGGGCACGCCTGCCCCGATCGTTGAACTATTTAAAAATGTCAAAAATGAAAAAAGCCCCTAACGTACTGTTTCTTGCCTGTGCCCTACTTGTTTCTACGGCCTTTTACACACCACATCCGTTAAAAATGACCTCCTCTTTGATTGAATACAACGCCAAAAAGACCCATGTACTTATGGAGTGTAGGGTCTTTATAGATGATTTTGAGAATAGTATACAACGTTCCTTTTCCAAGGAAATCAATATTTCAACTCTATCGAAACAAGATAAGGAACTTATTGAAGCCTATTTTGATCGGTATTTTACCATCATGGTAAATGACCTGAATTGCGTCTTAAAATATAAGTCTTCTGAGGTGTTGGAAAAGCAAAATGTACTTTCGCTTAAATTTTCGGCAGCTGTTTCCCCCCTTAAAAAAGGGGATGTATTCTGTATTGAAAATAGGCTTTTCTTTCGGGATTTTGAGTTTCTTCAAACCAATATGACCACGGTTCGTATACCTCCCTTCGTGCGAGAAAACTATTTTGAAGCCAAACACGACGATTATTCCTTGCCGATTCATTTTTAAAACATACTGCTATGAACGATTTGAATTCCTTTTTTCTCAATGGTTGGGACCACATTGTGGATATCCGGGCTTACGACCATCTTTTATTCGTCATGACCTTGTGCGCCGCCTTCAAATTGGGACAATGGAAACAGGTGTTGGTCATTATAACTGCATTTACCATTGGGCATAGCGCCACGCTCGTGCTAAGTGCTTTGGACATCATTCCCGCCAATGCGAAACTGATCGATACGCTCATCCCCTTTACCATAATGCTTACCGCTGTAGCCAATGTGATAGAATACGACCGGTTGGGCAAGTTTTCGAGCGCTAGGATAAAATATGGAATTGCACTGGTGTTCGGGCTGATTCATGGATTGGCCTTCGCCAGTAATTTTAAGTTTATGTTGTTTCAAGATAGTATTCTCATGCCGCTATTTCTATTTAACCTGGGTATAGAAGTGGGACAGCTCTTTATTGTACTCCTATTTATGCTGTCGCTTTGGGTATATACAAGATTCATAGGTGGTGCTCATTTTAAGTGGAATTTGTTTGTTTCCGGGGGCGGTTTTGGCATTGCGGCCACTATCTTTTTAAATGCCATTTATGGGAGTTGACCTACGATAATACCCGTATCGAGGTAGTAGCAGGAACCTCACGGACATGCTTCGCCTGAAATAGGAGCGTATTTTGATGGGAAGATCCAAGTATGTTTTCCCAATATTTCTAAGGAATGATATGCCGCCGTCACCTACACAATAACGTCTTGTGCCTTTCGCGATAAAAACCCTCTGTAAAATTTCAGTCGCTTTGTTTTTGCTTCTCTACCGATGTTTCCAGGCACGAAATAGTTACCCCACTTTTAACCAAAAAGTCAAAAACGACATGTTGCCAATTTGAAGGGTGTTTTACATCAGCGGGTAAAAATTGATTCCAGTTAAGGAGCAATTTATAAGACTTACAGCCCCTGTATCCAAGCGCTTTTAAACATTGTAGTTAAAATACTTTCATTTTTTAGGTAACACTTTTCTTTCATATTACATCAACATTATACAAAGGCTTAACTCCGTCGCAATTAAAAAATACGGATTGCCTTAATCTAGAACACTAAATCCAACCAAATGAGAATGAAAAGTGCATGCTTCGTGGTGGCAATGACTATTTCCTTGACCACTTTTTCGCAAAACAACTTATTGGACACCTCTAATTGGACTGTTGGCCAGGGGAACATTGATGGGTACTCCATTTACGGTCCATCAGCGGAAAATGAACGGCTCAACGGTATAGATCCACACAATAATACTAGTGTCCTATGGGCTGGTATACCCAGTGGAGATGGTTTCCAAGATGGGGGGGTATACAGTCCTTATGTAAGCATTGAGCCCACAAAAACGTATCGGGTATCTATATGGATGAAAAAAACGGGGTCCAATGTTGGAGGTTCCTATTTTGGGTTGCATATCAAGGACTCCCAAGGGGCGCATTCAGCACAAAGTTTTGGTGGATCCATTAATTCAAACCCCTATTTTATGTCGAATAAACAATTACCGCAATTGGACAAGTGGTACCTGTTGGTTGCCTTTGTGCACCCCACTGGTTATTCCGGGGCTTCCCAAGCCGCCATTTATGATGCCGAAACCGGGGCTGCGGTTACTGGAATCAGTATCAATGATTATAAGTTTGGACCAGGATCAAGCACCTTGAGAAATAGGGCCCTGCTCTGGAAAGATACCAATGTTGGGGATAGGCAGTACCATTGGAATCCTGCTATTTATGAGGTTGATGGTCAAGAGCCTAGCATTCAAGAACTGTTGGACGGTCCTAACTCAAGCACTGAATCCGGCACCTCGGTTTGGTCAGAAGATAATACAACGGCCAGTTATAATGGGGAGGTGGCAATTGGTACAAACGCGGTCCCTGCAGGGTTTAAATTGGCTGTTGAGGGTAAAATTCGGACCCGGGAAGTCCGGGTTGACCAAGACACCTGGCCCGACTATGTCTTCAAAGAAGCGTATAACCTGGCATCCCTTGAGCAGATTCAAAAACATATTAAGGAAAAAGGGCACTTGCCTAATATCCCTTCCGCAGTGGAAGTTCAAGCCAATGGAATTGAGTTGGGTGAAATGAATAAATTGTTGCTGGAAAAAATCGAAGAACTAACACTTCATATTATTCAACTTAACGAAGAAGTGCAAAAGCTAAAAGAAGACCTAAACTAAGACGATGAACAATAAAAAATTAAAATCAAACCAATTCATGGCAACTCTTAGAAAAAGGCCTTTTATGTCACTATTTCTATTTGCTTTGTTAGTAGGGGTACAGGTAAAAGCACAGGATGAATACCTCACCTTTGATGGAACAAATGATTATGTTGCTTTGCCCATATCCTATAATGGTGTAAATGCAGTTCCTGCAGTTAGTGTTGAAGCTTGGGTAAGAACCAGTTTTACAGGTTCCGGGTACAATTCTAACTGGGCTATTGTTGACTTTGATCGTAGTGATTTTTACGATTTGTTTGTGAGAGGCGATGATGGAAGGGTAGGGTTTAGCACCTATTCCGCTACCGGGGCCATCAATGATTTTTATGGCAACATTTCTGTTAACGACGGACAATGGCACCATATTGCGGCCGTATATGATGGGGTAGATAAACATATTTATGTAGATGGTGTTCTTGATACTTCTATCGCAAATCCCCATGGAGGGAATGCCTTAGGTAAATCCACTACCCGTTTTGGATTTATTGGTGATGGGTCTGAAGCTGCCAGTTATAATGCCGGCAAAAACAATATTTTTTATGATGGCGATATTTCGGAGGTTCGCATCTGGAACCGTGCACTCGATGCAGTAGAATTAGATGCCAATAAGTTTCCGGGGACCCTTAATGGGAGCGAAACGGGTTTGTTCGCCTATTATACTTTCGACAATGGCGCTGTAGACGATTTAGGACCTAATAATTTTGACGGGGGCATTTTTAACGGTCCGGTTTTTAATAATACCGATGGTGTTCCCGTGCCACCCACCGGCGGTAGCTCCGTATGGTCTACTAACGGAAATGCTATTTACTATAATACCGGAAGCGTAGCTATTGGAAGAACAACGGTGCCCAATGGGTACGCGTTGGCGGTGGATGGTTTCGTAAGAGCGCGAGAAATGCGGGTAGACCAAGATACTTGGCCAGACTATGTATTTACCAAAGAATATCATCTCCCTTCCCTAGAAGAAATTCAAAAACATATTGATAAAAACGGGTATTTGCCCGGGATGCCTTCCGCAAAAGAGGTAGAAGCGAATGGTTTAGAACTAGGCGAGATGAACAAGCTTCTGCTTGAAAAAATCGAGCAATTGACTTTATACCTTATTGAACAAGAGCATCGTATTTCTCAGCTCGAAAAGGCGGCTTCGCAAAATAACTAACCTTCAGAATCAACAGCATGAAAAAAATTCAATTTATACTAGTACTGCTCGTGTCTTTTGGAGTAAAGGCACAATTGAACTTCAATGAAATGGTACCCCCAAATCCAGATGTAGCGGCCATCATGAAACCCGTAGTAACACCGGTTACCGAGTATGCCGGAATTCCAAATGTAGGGGTGCCGGTGTATGTTATTGAGGAAGATGGCGCAGTTGTGCCCATTTCTATTGATTATCACTCTGGAGGAATACAACTAGGGGAAGAATCTGGAAATGTAGGCTTGGGCTGGTCCTTGCAAGCCGGTGGAATGATATCTAGATCAGTAAATGGAACAGATGATTTTACAACCGATACCAGAGGGTATTTAAATCATACTGAACCCTTACCGGACTATGCCATCAGTGGAGGGGCAGTTGCGTATGATGGAGCTTTGAGATTTATTGATGCGGATAACGATTGTAATTTTTATGCCGGTGGTACCCCAAGGCAATACAGTTTTCCGGAACCTGGGCTGCCACAAATAGACCATATGCCTGATGAATTTATGTACAATGTAGCGGGTATGTCGGGCTCTTTTTATTTTAAAAGGGACGGGTCCATTTTTAAAAAAGAAAAAGATGGTGTCATTATCATACCCGAATTTAATGGTGCCACTGGAAATAAAAAGAATGTGACTTTCAAAATTATTGGTGAAAATGGTACGGAGTATCATTTTGACTTTATAGGGACCACTCAAACTACCTATGAAAATAATACAAACTATGATTCTAGCTGGTATTTGAGTGAGATAATTACCAAAAACCAACGAAGTATTGCATTCAACTATGAAATCAGAGAAAAAATTTATCCGTTAAAAACGTTCATTCAAGACTTTTATGACACGGAGACAGAAGCTGATGACATCTGTATTCAACTACCCGAAATTAACTGTAACGGTAATGGATATCGAAACTATCCAGGACCACAATCAGAAGTGGATGGGGTGTATTTGACGACCATCAGTTTTCCAAATGGTACGGTAGATTTTCAATATTCGAACCAAGGGGAACGACTGGATATTCCAACTGCGTACTTCCTTAAAAATATATCGATTTCAAATACTACCAAAGAAATACGAAATTTCAATTTGCAGTATTCATATTTTGGTAATCAAGGGGCGGGCAGTGGCTCTTTGGAAACCGGTGATTTTTCATCTGCATTACCAATAAATGGCAATAACCCATCGCTTAATTTAAGATTGCGATTAGATAAAATTGTACAGGATGGAATACTCGAAAATGAATTCCAGTATTATGCGCCCAATACTGTTCCTAACAAGACTAGTATGGCGCAGGATTATTGGGGTTTTCATAATGGGGCAAGAAATAGTTACTACTTTATTCCAAGAAGTGATGCGTTACCTCAAATTCCGATAGAAAATACTGCCAACAGACTATCATCTGCTTCCAGTGCCAAACTATTTAGCTTAAAACGGTTTAAATATCCCACAGGTGGATTTACCGAATTTGACTATGAGCTGAATACATTCACGGCGGAAGGATCTATAAACTTACCGGTGCCGGCCACCGTAGAGTTGGATGCGGTAGGCAGAGCTGATAATCAAACAGAATCTTTTGAATCTGCACCTTTTGATCCAGATCCTATCGGTAAGATGACCCTCGATTTTCAGTTTGCCATTTACGGTACCAGCTTGGAACGCAACCCCGTTACCGGGCTTTACCCGCCTGGCCCATTTAACTTTCAGCAAGATGCGCGTTTAGCCCTGGTAAATGCCGATACGGGGCAAGAACTATTCTGGCGAACATATAACTCGGAAGAAGCTTCCCTCCAATTTCAACAGACAGGTATGGCCTTTTTTGATTGGTCAATAGATACCAGCAGACATCCGGAAGTGGACAATTACATTTTACGGGCGTATTTCAATGACTATGACAATACCTATTTCGGCCAGGCACAACTTGTGATGACCTGGCAAGAGGAAAAGGAAACGGGAACAGCCGCCAACCCCAAAGACTTTTCTATTGGCGGTGGCTTACGCATAAAATCCATTACCGATTATACCTCAGATGGAATACGAGCTACCAAAAGAAACTACCACTACCATTATAAGGAAATGGTTGATGGAGTCGAGGTTGAAAAATCCTATGGAAAAATCAAGACATTACCAAATTATGATATTGACAAGTCTGCTATTTACAAATGGGTAGACATTGCAAAATTGAGTGACAATGCCATCTGGGTTCCAGAAAAACAAGCACAAATTGTAGCTAGTGCATCTTCTAAAAACTCTTTTTCCAAGGATATGGGCAGTTATGTAGGCTATGATCAAGTCGAAATGACCAATGAAGGTTTTGATGGGGAAGACAACGGAAAAACAGTTTATCAATTCTATAATTTTCAAGATCTGTTCGATATCTATTCGGCAAGCAGTATTGAGAATATAGACGATTTTTATAAGTATCCCCCCGTTCGATTGCCGCACAACGGACTTTTAACAACTCAAGAAGAGTATAGCAGAAATCAAACCGGAGACTATATTTTACTTCGAAAAACAGCCAACCAGCATGAAATTAATGGTAGTGCCGCTTCCAACTATGAGTTATATGATTTGTTTCTAAATCCAGATTACATATTAAGCGGGATCAAAGAGTATAATCAACCTTTTCAACAAGCCGGAGGAGGTATTCTTTTCGAGTGTTTTCGCTTAAAGTTTCAGTTTTACCCTTATTTTTCTAATAGGGTAGAGCAGGTTGGACAAACGGACACTGCCTATGATGAAAGTGGCTTAAACCCACTAATCACAACACAACAAATTTTTTACGACAACCCGGTACATTACAGGCCAACCCGTACGCAAACAACAGATAGTGAGGGAAATACAGTAGCAACGCAAACCTGGTATGCAGATGATATTGACCAAACTGCAAATATTGATGGCGGCCCATTTCAGGATTATACGGCAATCAATGCCTTTAAAAAAGCGGGTATCTACCCCAGAGTCGGGCAAGCCATTCAAACACTCTCCATAAATAATGGCCAAAAGTTGCTTCAACGAACCAACTATGTAGACTGGGGAGGAGGTATTTATGAGCCAAATAGCCAACAAAGCCTAAAAGGAGAACTGTCTGCTGAAAATACACTTCAAAACCAATTGTTCGCTTATGATTTTGATGCGTTTGGCAATCCATTGGAATTTTCTCAGGAAAATGGTGCTGTTACATCCTACATCTGGGGCTATAATAAAAAATATGTGATAGCCAAGATTGAAAATGCTACCTATCAAGAAATCGCAACCGCATTGGGCATTAGTATTGCCGCATTAAAGGGATTTGACGAAAACGATTTAAGTACCATTTCCGGCCTTCGTACCAGTCTTACCAAATCAATGCTAACGACCTATACCTATGAACCTTTAGTTGGGTTGTCTACCGTTACCGATGCTCGTGGATATACTATGAAATATCGCTATGATAGTTTAAACAGGCTAATTGAAGTAAAAGATGGGCAAGACCATATTGTTTCAGATTACAAGTACCACTATAAAGGCCAAACCAACTAAGAAAGACCATTATGAAAAAAATATATATACTCGTATTGATTTTGTTTATGGCGAACCATTTAGTTGGTCAAAACTGTCAGATTGTATTTACGTCTCCCAATTCCCATAACTTTTCCGCAAGTGGTGGTACAATCGATATTAATGTGCAATATAGTACGACCCAGTGCGAACAGGGAATCAGCAATAAACCTTCATGGATTACCACTGCTACATTTCTAAACAGAAATACCTTGCGCCTGGTTGCAGCAAGTAATTCTGGTGGGGTTCGTAGCGGTACAGTTACGATCACGGTCAATTCCGGAAGTACTTCGAATATTAGCGTAAGTCAAGCAACCAATGCTGTGCCCCCTGGAACACCCTCGGTTACCGGAGACAGTCGTTGTGGGGCTGGTAGTGTTACATTAACTGCGAGTCCAGGAAGTGGTGGTAACGCGATACGTTGGTATGAGAATAGCTCCGGTGGTTCAGTCATTGGTACCAGTACAAGTTTGACCAGAACAATTAGCGCTACAAGAAATTATTATGCCGCAAGTTACAATACCACTACACAATTATATTCTGGTCGAGTTGCCGTATTGGCACAGGTGACCACACCTCCCACGCCTTTGTTAGGGAATGCACCATCGGCGTGTAGTGGCGCTAGTGGAACAGGTTCGGCACAATCATTAAACTCAGACGGAGTAACATCCCATATTTGGTATACGGCAGCGAGCGGAGGTAGTACCGTTTCCGGGGTAGCCCAAAATACGGCGCCTGGTTCCGGGTATTACATTTCATCATTGACCCGGACAATTACCGCTACAACAACCTATTATGTCGCCGCAGTCTGCAACGGATTGGAGAGTAGTTCGCGCAGAGCGGTAACCTTTACGTTAGACAATGCGCCACAGATTACCATTGGGGTAAGTGGTGGGGCACAAACCTCGTATTGTCCCGGAGAAACGGTTACCCTGTTAGCGCAAGGGGGTAGTAACTATGAATGGCGCAGAGGGAGTGCAACAAGCACGGTGCTGAGTACGTCGACTTCTTTCGGGGTTACCGCCTCGGATACGTATTATTTAACGGGAACAAGAAGTTGTGGTTCAACACAAACGAGATCGATAGCCATTTCTTTTCAGGCTCCCGCAACTCCGACACCACCAACAATTACCAATAATTGTGGGAATACGGTATTAACGAAAGCAAGTGCTCCATCGGGGTTTACCTATTACTGGCAAAGTACGGCCAGTGGTACCGCTACCTCAGGTTCCGCTGCTGCCCAGTCTATAACACGTACCGGCGGATCGGTCTACTACCTACGGGCGCGCAACAATAGTACAGAATGTTGGGGTCCCGCGCGTACGGTAAACTATTCGATAGATGCAGTACCCAATACGCCCACAAATGCGACAGGAGATAGTCGCTGTGGCTCGGGAAGTGTTACGGTATCGGCAACTCCCGGTAGTGGGGGGAATACCATTCGATGGTATACGGCTTCTTCCGGTGGTAGCGTCTTAGATACCGGTTTGAGTTTAACGCGCACCATAAACCAAACAACCACTTATTATGCGGAAACCTATAATGGTACTACGCAATGTGCCTCGTCATCAAGGCTTGCCGTGCAGGCGAGCGTAGGAGCTCCTGCAGCCCCGCAAGAAGTATCAGGCTCAGGTTGTTCCGGAGAATCCGGACCAATTTCTGCACGTTCTACCTCACCAGATGTTACCGAACATCGTTGGTACAACAATGCCTCTGGGGGTTCGCCCATTTCAGGAATAGCCCAAGATACGGCACCAGGAAGTGGTAGTTATATCTCTACATTGACCAAGACATTCACCCAGACCGAAACGTACTTTGTGGCCGCTGTTTGTAACGGACAAGAAAGTAGCACACGAACAGCAGTTACCTTTACCGTTACCAGCGCGCCCAATATTACCATCGGCGTAAGTGGTGGGGCACAACCCCAATATTGTACTAGCTCTGTTACTTTGTTGGCCCAAGGCGGTAGCAATTACCAATGGCGCCAAGGGAGCGAAACCGGTAATCTTTTAGGTTCGGGAACAACGCTAGAGGTGACCACTTCCGACACTTATTTTCTTACAGGAACCCGGGATTGCGGTGCATCGCAGACTAGATTCATTGAAATTGTTTTTGCCAATTTATCCACGCCATCGATACAAAGTGTTGTTGAAAATTGCGGTAGTACCATTGTCACTATGGATGATGTTCCGGATGGTGAGGTATGGCATTGGCAAAGTACAGTAGACGGTACCAATCAATCGGGATCAGTGGAACAAATACGCACGTTTACCGCGGACGAACCCTTATTTTTGAGAAGCAGAGTAGAGTTTACGGATTGTTGGGGGCCTGCAATCGAAGTAGATCTTCAAGTGAAATTGGTACCCAACGCCCCTGCGGCAAATGACCATACCCAATGTGGTAATGATCCGTATGATTTATTTGCTACTATGGACCCCAATGCCGATACCATTTATTGGTATGATGTACCTAGTGGAGGAACCCCTTTAGATGAAGGTACTTTCTATCGCGTAAATACCGTTGTGAATGGCACTACATCCTACTATGTAGAAAGTTACAATAGCGCTACCGGCTGTACTTCAGCAATAAGAACCGAGATACAGGCAACTGTTTTAGCTGGTGAGACTCCCACGGCACCTTCCGGACAAAGCGTCTATTTTTGTGAAGAAGGGCCGGTCACCTTAACGGTAACGCAGCCATCAAGTGTTGATGAAATACGATGGTACGATGTTCAAACAGGCGATGGTACAATCCTTGGAACAGGAACCACCTTTACCACACCTAGCATTAATGAGACTACGACCTATTATGTAGAAGGGGTAAACACCACCTATGGGTGCACCTCTAATTTTAGAAGAGCCATTTTTGCCGTTCGTTCCCAAGAGATTGTCTGGTATTTAGATGAAGACCAAGATGGCCAGGGCGACCCGGCGAATCCAAGTGCGCCTAGTTGTACACAACCACAAGGCTATGTAGGGAATAGCAATGACATATGTCCTGAGATTTATTCTCCAAGTAATACTTGTTCATCCGATCCGTTAGATCAAAACTATATCTATACCCGTGCCTACCAAGAACAAAGTACCAGTACGATTGACGAAGAATTCTTTACTGAAAATGACAACCTCATTCAAGACATTACCTATTTTGATGGCTTGGGTCGCCCCTTGCAGCAAATAGCCATTGACCAATCTCCTCAAAAGAATGATGTTGTCACTTTAATGGAGTATGATGGCCTTGGGAGGATGAATAGGGAATGGTTGCCCTATCCAACTACAGATGGTAATTTGGCTACTTTACGACTCAGTCCAAAATCTGGAACATTGGGATACTACAACCAACCCAAATATGAGGATACCCAAAACCCGTATTCAGAAAAAGCCTATGAAATTGCACCTTTAAATCGCGTAAAGCAACAAGGAGCGCCAGGCAACGACTGGGCCTTAGGGCAAGGCCATGAAATTGAGCTAGCGTATCGAACCAATGTATCCAGTGATAATGTTTCCCTATTTGATGCTACCACTAATCTGGTAGAGAATAATGGAGTGCTGACCTATGAAACCACCTTCAACGAGAATGGAACTTATCTTGAAGGGGAGTTGTATAAAAACATCACTTATGATGAAAACCATACAAGTGGTAAAAACCATTCTACCGAAGAATTTGCAAACAAAGAAGGCCAGGTAATTTTAAAAAGAACCTATGCAGATGTAGATGGCCAAACGGCGGTAGCACATGATACGTATTATGTGTATGATGATTTTGGGAACCTTAGCTATGTACTGCCCCCAAAAGTAGAAATTAGTGATGGTGTCTCCCCTACCGAACTCTCCGAACTTTGCTATCAATATACCTACGACCAACGAAACAGACTAGTGGAAAAGCAAATCCCCGGGAAAGGAAAAGAGTCCATCGTTTATAATAAATTGAATCAGCCGATAATGACCCAGGATGCGAACCTGCAGGCGAAAGGACAGTGGCTTTTTACGAAGTATGATGCCTTTGGCAGGGTGGTATATACCGGGATTATTTATGTGCCATCATCTAGGGAAAGTCTACAAGTAAATGCGAATGCCACTGCAATACAATTTGAAAACGCTCAGACAACCGCCAGTATATTGGATGGTGAAGCGGTATATTATAGCAACGATGCATTTCCATCAAATTCTTTGAGCAATGCAAATAGCGCCTTGCACACGGTAAACTATTATGATAATTATCAAAACATCCCCGCGGGCGCCCCGAGTACGGTATCGATTTTGGGGAGTAGTCCTTCGCAAAATAACACGACTGACGTTCAGGGGTTGGCGACGGTGTCTAGGGTACGCGTATTGGATGTGACCCCTGCACAATGGATCAATACGGTGAATTACTACGATGATAAGGCACGTACGATCTATACCCATAGCGAGAATACCTATCTAAGTACGGTGGATGCGATAGCGTCGCAACTCGATTTTGTAGGCAGGCCACTGAAGGTAAAAACAACCCATATTCGTAATGGAAACACGATTGTTACCATCGATAATTTTAGTTATGATCATGTTGGGCGTTTGCTGACACAGACCCAATGTATAGGGGATGAGACCATGGGGGATAACTGCACAAATGGTGCCGGGGCCGCCCCGGCCGATTTGGTTATTGAAAATGAGACCATAACAAGCGACCGTGTCGCAACAAATAGTATTACAACAAAACCCGTTACCACCATTAGCGGTACCGCCACTTTAGGTGTTGATCCGAATGCCACCGGTGGTGGTAACGGACAAGAATTAATTGTGAGCAATACCTATGATGAGGTAGGCCAACTAACGAGTAAAAATGTAGGGGGAGCAATAGATGCAGGAGGGTTACAAACGGTGGATTATACCTATAATGTACGAGGCTGGTTAACGGGTATTAATGACACAGACGATTCGGATGTTACCCTCACTACGGGGGCAAACAAACTCTTTGCCTATAGAATAGGGTATAACGAAGGGGCGAATGCCTTGTACAATGGTAATATAGCGATTACTCAATCGCAGACCCTAAATACGGATGCCAGTCTAAAACAATATGAGTATACCTATGATGCTTTAAACAGGTTAGTCACCGCAATGGATAACACTAATAAATATAGTCTTTCTGGCGTAAGCTATGACAAAAATGGCAACATTAAAACACTGGTTCGGGAAGGTTGGATTGTAGAAAACCCCTCTTTGGCTACCAATAGCGGTTTTGGGACCATGGACAATCTGGTCTATAGTTATGAAAACGGCAATAAGTTGATCAATGTTGCGGATAATAATGCTAGCGACACCTATGGTTTTAAGGATGTTAATGGAAGTGGAATAGAATACCAATATGATCAAAACGGCAACCTGATATCCGATGTCAATAAAGGGATAGCGGCCAATGGTATCGAGTACAACTTCTTGAACATGCCGACTAAGATAACCGTTAGCAATGCGGGTATGAATAATGGTGTCGTTGACTATGTCTATGCTGCAAATGGTATTAAACTTCAGAAGAGAAAGACACAGGGTGGCGTAACGACCACAA
Source organism: uncultured Flavobacteriaceae bacterium (assembly GCA_947500385.1). Lineage (GTDB taxonomy): Bacteria > Bacteroidota > Bacteroidia > Flavobacteriales > Flavobacteriaceae > Pelagihabitans. The sequence continues at coordinate 277,385 of CANMSA010000002.1, forward strand.
CCGATTATAAGGGTAAGTTTATTTACGAAAATAGTAGTTTGCAGTTTTTTAGTACACCTGAAGGGTATGTGGAACCAAAGAATACAAATGATTTAAATCAAGGTTTTGATTATGTTTACCAATATAGAGACCATTTGGGCAACGTTCGTCTATCCTATGCAGATAGCAACAAGGATGGGGCAATCGATATTTCAAGCGAGATAATAAGCGAGAAAAACTACTACCCTTTCGGTATGGAGCATAAGGGTTATAACAACTTAATCACCTCTACCAATGTCGGTCAGAATTTTAAATACAATGGTAAAGAGTTGGATAAAGATTTAGGGCTAAACTTATATCATTATGGATTTAGACTGTACGACCCAGCCATTGGTAGGTTCCCTAGTATTGACCCCATTGCGGACAACTTCCCTCATGTATCGACATATAATTACGCAGAGAACGAACCCGTTGGTAGTATAGATTTATATGGTCTTCAAAGAGTAAAATCTAATGGTAACAATTTTGAGAAGAAAAAAGCATTTTCTTCATTTACACCAACTTTCAAACCTCAAGGTCAGGTATTTTCCGCTTCAGCCACCTTGAGGGGTAAATTGGGTCCAAGTTTGAAAGGAGGCCTATCCTTTGGAAAAAAATCCAAAGCTACTGTGAATGTATCCATTTTGGAGGGGAGTGCAACAGTAACTAATAAAGATGGTATAACTGTGAAAGGTAAAGCAAAGATATTAAACGCTAGCGCAGGTTTTGCATCTCCTTTTGGAGAATCACAGTTAGATTTAAGTGTGGGTGAAGTAAGTGCTTCGCAGAATGAGCATGATGGTTTTAAATTGGATGCATCTTTAGTTAAAGGAACTGCATTCGGAAAGACGAAAAATGGCACTTCAATTTCCGATGGTTTTACTTTAGTTAGTTCGGATTCAGAAAAGAATGGAACATTTACTGGGACAAAGGTAAAGCAAAAAGCGGGATCATTTAATAGCACTCTAGACGGTGATTCTATCGGAGTTGGTGTTGCAGTAGGACCGGCATCCGCTGCTGTGTCGGTTGATAAAGAGAATGCTGGAAATGCGATTTCAAATTTCTTTAATTTTCTTACTGATTTGTTGGTTAATGGGGCAAAAACTGGTCCTTCAGAAGAAGATTTAAATGGACATAAGTAGTTAAATAAAATGGCATTGAAATTTCCCTTAGAACTAGTTCTAGTTATCATGCTCGTTCTCTACGGCTGTAACAAAAGTTTGGAAAAAGCGGAGGTTACACTTGAGCAGAAAGAGCCTGAATTGATAACTGAGTTTTTTAACTTGTATAGAACATATAAAACAACTGAAAGAGCTGTTAATTACGTATTTTCAAATAATCAATGGATTGATTCGATTAACAAAGAAGTTAAGGATTCATTAAATAATAATCTTTTATGGGCCGTAAGCGAACTGGGCGATTATAAAGGGTATGAAATAATAAAAACATCTATTGTTGGTGATAGCTATAAAGTGGTAAGTTGTTTAGCTAAATATGAAAGGCAACCAATAAGGTTTGTTTTTGTATTATACAAGCCTGAAGATACTTGGCAAATTCAAAACTTTAATTATGATTTTAATGTGGAAGAAGAGTTAGTTCACACAACTAATTTATCTTTTGACTACTAATGTTAAAAAAACTTATACAAACTTGTTTTGAATAAAATAATAAAAATGCCTATTGATACGAATATTGTTGAGAATAGTACAGATCCAACAATAGGGATTTGATTGATTAAAGCAGATTTTGAAGGGTCAATAGGGTTAACGAATACCTGAACTTGTTTACCAACAGGATTATTTTTGATATTCTTTTTTTTTGTGCTGTCTCTAAGAATAAGTTTACTTAGGCTCAATGGATAAACTTTACTGGATTCATAATCTTTTCCTTTGTAACTATATGAGTACTTGATTTTAGAATTGTATGTAGTGCTATTCGTATTATTGAATTCATCGGTATCGTGAGCATACACTTCGATTATTTCCTCCAATTTAGACTCTAATATTTTTCCCCTGGCAATTCCCCAAGATTGGGTTTTTTTATTTGATTTGAATAGTATCAATGTTATTATCCCAAAAAAGCATCCGATAATTAAAAATAAAATCCCAAAAACTTGAACAATATCGCTAACCTCCATTTACTGTAAATAAGTTTTTATATCACTCCTAATACTGAGGTACGGTTTTAAGTGCACCCCCTGCTCTACGAAGTTTGCAACTGCGTATTCAATTGCTGGCCCTGGTTTATGTACTTCTGCCCAGCTCGCCCCCCCCTTCGTTTCCGACATGGGGCTTGCAAGAGAGAAATTATCTAACAACCCTAAGCAGGTAAGAGCGTCACTAGTGTCATGAAAAAACAGACTGCTAAGCTAAATCAATACACTTTAAAATCGAACGCTTATCTCTAATAATACTAGTTTTTGATGGATAAAAAAAATAAACAACAAACCATGACAATAGTGATGGCTTTTTGTTTCACTAAAACAATAGCTATGTCGTATTCCCCAGAATCACATTTCATCGAAAAAATAGGGGCAGAAAGGGTATAAAATCGTATTTTAACAAGTAACCATAATTACAACCAACCATGCGTATTTCCCTCCTGGCAGCAATGTGCTTTCTAGGCCTTTCGTTTATGGCCCATGCCCAACAACATAAAACCCATGAGGGTGTTGTAACAATTAGTGACGAACTTCTTCAAAAGTTCGAAATTTTAGGCCCCAAAAAGGTTTTTACTGCACTACAAAAGGATAGAAAGGCCTTTGAGGAAGGCGAATTGGAACGCAACGATTATATCTTTAAATTGGGGAACGACTGTATAGAACCGTTTTTTTACCATGGTGATTTTTACGGCTCCGAAAAGTTATTGTTAGCACTATTGTCCGCTTCTGAAGCCGACACGACTGTGCCCCAGGCCGTTTTGGCCGAACTAAACCGCTCCATGTCAGTGATCTTAGTAGAGAAGGGTGACATTAGAAAAGCGCTCGTTTTTATTAATAAGGCCGAGCAACAGTACAAGAGAGCCGGGGTTGAAATTCCCCATATGTTTTATATCAGCACCGGCAATGTGTACGTAAACCTTAGTTTAACGGCAAAAGCGCGGGAGTATTTTGAAGAATCACTGAGAGCACTGCAACGTGCAAAGAACCCGGAAGGTTTTCGTTTTTTGGTTAGTTATTATAGCATTGCCAATAGTCTTGTAATCGAAAATAGAAATGACGAAGCGCTGGAATACCTGAATAGAATTCTGGTGATGGGAGTACCTATGATGGGTGAAGACAATGCGGACTTGGCCCAGACCTATGAGCTTATGAGTATTGCTTATATCAATAAAAGAGCATTTGATAAGGCAAAACATTATTTAGAAAAAACCAAAAAAATATATCTGAACGCTTTTGGTGAAATACATAACAGAACCGCACATCTTTTTGGTTTTTTTGGGGAGTTTTATGCGGCGCAAGGAGCATACGAGAAAGCACATTCTTTTTATGTACGAAGGGCTGCAATAGAAAAAGAACTCTTTGGTGAAAAAAGTGGCGCGATCGCCAGTACTTTTCAAATAATAGGGGGCAAACTAAGAAAGCAGAAAAAATATAAACGTGCAGGAACATACTTTAAAAATGCCTTGGACGCCATTACTTTTAAAGATGTCAATGGAAATCATAACACCAGTGATATTGAGATGTACCTACTAAACTCATCTGACTTGGCAGCTAGCTATTTGGAAGCGTTCAAACAAAGCAACAGCTTCAAGGATTTAAAATTGGCCCGCTTGCAATACAAAAAGGTTGATAGTATCATAGACCATTTTAGACAAGATATACATAACACCAATGATAAGATTTCCTATTCGAGAAAATACCATAAAATATATTTTGGTGCAATGGAGACGTTTTTGAACGAATATGAAAAATCAAAAAACGCTCTGGATCTTGAACAGGCGTTTCAATTTTCAGAAAAGAGCAGGGCCACCATGTTACGGCAAGCGCTTCAAGAATCAGAGGTAAATAGATTTTTAGATCTTCCCCATGAAGTCGTTACCTTGGAAAAACAGCTGGCAATCGATAAGGCTTACTACCAGTCTGGATTAGCCAATTCCAAATCATCCAAGTCACAAGATTCTGGAGAAATAGCCGAAATCGAAAACCAATTGTTTAAAACAAATAGAGCACAAGATTCATTGAGGAAGGCACTTGAAAAGCAATATCCAAATTACCATGTGTTAAAGTATAAAAACGAGGTGATTGACCTGAAGGGACTTCAAAAGAATATTGGTCCAGGAACAACAGTGCTGGAATACCATTATTTAAATGGCATGGGATATGTGTTCATCCTATCAAAAGATAACAGCTTTGTTCACAAGCTGAATGTTCCCAATTTAGAAGATGATATCGCTACTTTTCAAAAGAGCATCTTAAACAAAGAAACAGCGTTATTCAAAGAAAAGTCGCATAAATTGTATCAAGAACTGATGGCGCCTATTGCCGATAAACTGAAAGGGGAGGAATTAATAATCATACCCGATGGACCTATGTGGAATATTAACTTTGATCTTTTGCTGAGTAAGGCAGATGCTACCAACAATCCTAAGGTCTTTTCTTATTTACTAAGAGATTTTACAATTGGGTATGCGAACTCGGCGACCGCATTTTCCGCCGCACAAAGCCAAGAAAAAAGCACCGCTACTGGGGAGTGCTTGGCTTTTTCATACACGGGTCAAGACGTTGTAGAAGAGGAAAGTAGCATGCGTTTATCCGTTTTAAGAAATTCAAATGTAGATCTGCCCGGGACCAGAAGGGAAATTTCGCAAATCGCCGAAGTGCTTGAGGGAGATTACTACTATGGCGCATTAGCTAGCGAGCACAACTTTAAGCTGCTTGCGCCAAACTACCCCATATTACACCTCGCATTGCATGGCGAGGTCAATGATGAAAAACCCAATGATTCCCGCTTGTTCTTCACCGAGGCCAAGGACGATATGGAGGATAACTTTTTGTACGCCCATGAACTTTTCTCCCTAAATCTCCCCGCAGAATTGGCCGTTTTGAGCGCTTGCAACACCGGGTCGGGTAAAATTGCCTCGGGCGAAGGCATTATGAGTTTGGGCAATGCGTTTCAATACGCGGGTACCAAAAGCTTATTATTGTCTAAATGGGAGCTTGCAGACGGTGCGGCCCCTGAACTAATGGGACAGTTTTATCGCAATCTTGAAAATGGAGTGTCTAAAGCGAAGGCCCTACAACAAGCAAAACTTGCCTATTTAGAAGGAGCTTCCTCTAACAGGGTGAACCCTTTTTATTGGGGTAGTTTTTATCTGTTAGGTGATAACGCACCTATTGCGGTGAAGCCCTCGAACAAGCTGTGGTATTTTATCATTGGAGGGCTTATCGTATTGCTTGTTATTTGGTATGCCTTTGTCAGATTCAAGAAAAAGCTTCATTAATTTATTTGACTTGGTAGGGAACCTAAAAACCGCTGTTAAACAAGTATGACCGCACAAGTTTGGATGAAAGGACCGGTGAAAGGACTCGGGTTCTTTTAGCTTTGGCACAAAAGTCCATTCTGGTTTCAAGATCAGCGGTTTCACCTGTATAGAACCTATTTAGCTTAGGGGAGTACAAAATGTATACATAATGCCGCATGCCAATAATCTTTAAAACAAAAAACCGGTCATTTGACAGGCTTTTGCTCCCTCTTCCCGATAGTAATCGGGACAAGCAATGGGCTCGAACCAACCCCGATAGCAATCGGGGCTCTGATTATGGGTTGTACGAAATAAGAAGTTTGGTTACCATTTCAGGATATTTTTTCAGGTTTTTAATATATGTGCTGCTTTTCATTCTTTTGATATGCGCTTCAATGTCCATTGCTTGCTTTTTGCTAGCACACTCAATTTTAAGGAACAATATCCAGTCATTGGCTTTACCGGTGAATTTATTGGCAGTCGAATTGGCATGGAAGTCCATTCTGGTATCGAGGTCAGCGGTTTCGCCGGTATAGAAACGCGTTAATTTTCTAGAGTACAGGACGTATGCATAATGGACCATGGCAAAAATATTGAAACAAAAAAGCCGGTCAACTGACCGGCTTTTTGCTCCCCCTCTTGGGCTCGAACCAAGGACCCTCTGATTAACAGTTGTGCGATTTTATCATAGTTCAAAATATTATTTTTCATATTATATTGATAACCAATGTTTTAATAATATACGACTAGTTATGATATCATTTGAATGCACTATTCTATGTGCAAATTATGTGCAAATTTTTTTGTAGCTTTAAGTATGAAAACAAGTCTCAAGCTTAGTCTCGACAAGCGTAGAAAACGAAAAGACGGCAGCTATCCCATTATCTTAAGGTTAAGCCATTTCCAAAGGACCACCTCCATTTCAACCGGCCAATCTGTTGGGGCATCGGACTGGGATTCGGCCAAGGAAAAAGTTAGGCGTGGGTACAAAGGCGCCGTGTCTGCTTTGGACCTAAACCGACTTTTGGAACTGCAAAAGGCCAATGCCCTAGGGGTGATCAACAAGCTTCGTATCAAAGGAGAACTTGATTATATTTCCCTTCCCCAGTTAAAGAACCGCATAGTGGGCAAGACCACCTACGATTCCTTTTATGATTTTGGGGATTCATTGGTAAGGCAAATGGAAGCTGCCAATAGATATGGTTCCGCTAGGGCTTACAAAGGTGTGTTAGGAATTCTTAGGGTTTTCACCAAGGAGGTCGATCTCAAGTTCAATCAGGTCAACTACGAATTTCTTAGAAAGTTCGAGCGTTTTCATCTTTCTAAACCTGGCAATGCCCTAAACGGACTAGCTTCCTATATGCGTACCATAAAGGCCATATACAACAAAGGTATCAAAGAGGAATTGGTAGAAAGGGATTCATATCCTTTTCATAAATACAAAATAAGGACGATACCCACGAAAAAGCGAGCTATCAAGGTAGATTTAATAAAGAAAATAATGGCATTGGAATTGACCAAGGAAAATTCACTTTTTCATTACAGAAACTATTTTTTGTTGTCCTATATGTTCATGGGAATGTCCTTTATCGACATGGCCTTTCTAAGAGTATCGAACTTAGTTGACGGACGAATCAAGTTCCAACGCAAAAAAACCTCTAAACTATATGATATTAAGATTACGGAACAATTGAAAGAACTTCTTAGCTTTTATCTGAAAGAAAAGTCCGCCGACGATTTTGTGTTCCCTATTATCAAACGAGATCGATTGGACCTTCAGTACAAGGATGAACAGTGGGCCTTGAAACGTTACAATAAAGGATTGAAGGAAATAGCTGACCTATGCGGCATTAAGGAACAGCTGACTTCCTATGTATCCCGACATAGCTTTGCTACCCATGCGCTGTTCAAGAACATACCCTTGGCCGCCATATCGGCTATGCTGGGTCACAGTAAATTAAGTACAACCCAAGTGTATCTCAAGTCCCTGCCGAGCAACATTCTGGACAGTTATCAAGAGGAACTGAACCTTTTATAATGCCTGATCGGTAGGAGGTCAATGGTTCCTCCGAAATGTCGAAGTGGTTTCTTTACCAATAAAAACGTGCGCTGACTTAAAAGCATAGAAAAACACGAAATACCTGCCGTTGTCGGTATCCATCTTTTGTTTTTTACCCATCCAGGCCACTCGTTAAAAACGGACGGTAGCGATTACTCTAGCGGCAGCCGGGGAATTCAGATAATCAAATTATCGTTTCTTCCAAATATCCATGTTGCTTAAAGTAGGCTTCCAGATCCCTTATAAATTCTTCCTTTTCAAAACCATTTATTGTCTTTTCTATTAAAACTTTTTTGGTAGTCCTTAGAATTTCTCCAACTAATAATCTTGTTCTTTGCTCTTCAGTAGAAGATTTAAAAGTTCCAAAATCTAGTTTTAATTCATACTCCAAAGAATGCTCTGCTCTATAAATTTTCATAGGTCTTACCTTAAAAAATTGTTCAAAACCTTTTGAAACACAAATGACACTTATATAAATTTTTTCAATTCTATTTCCATATTTCTTGTTCTCAAAATAAGAATTCACTTTTTCGCCTAACCGCATCGTTATAGAAGATTCTTCAAAACTGAATTCCTTTGAAAACTGTGAGCCAATACTAAAAATCATTTTTCTATTTTTAATTAGTAAAATCTATGGTTCCCAGGAGGAAGTTTACCTGTAGACAATGCATGCCCATAAATCATAATCTTTTCCTGAATCCTTATTTGGATGTTGTTTCCAAAGAAAAGAGGTCTTACTGTAACGCCTCCTGGAATCTTATTTGTTAATTCCTTTTGTGTATATCGATTGTCCATAGTTGTCTTTCCGTACTTCCAAACATCTCCCGCCTTTAATTCCACTAAATCTCCTCTAACGCTTTGGTAAGTTCCTGAAACATTCACAGTTAGTGCATAGGTAAACCCAGGAGGCCCCCCTTCCTTCGTCAACAACCTTTGGATATCTCTTTCCTGTTTGGCGTATAGCCAATTGGCATCATAAGCCATAAGGATAGCATCCTGTCCATCGTTCAGCTGGTCAGCAGTCCATTTTGCTAATACAATTCCCAATAAAGTATTAACAAGGTATGCTCCCGCTACCCCGTCGGCATACTTCAGCGAACCATCAACTTTAGAAATAGAAGCGGCAATAGCCATGGATGCCTCCATTATATCGTCCGTATCTATACTTACAGGATACTTAGTTTTGCTTTTTTTCTTTCCACAACAGCCTCCATCACCATATTTTTCGTTGAGTTCATAGAACATACTGCTCCAATCAAAATCGTCAGTTGTTCCATTCGCCGATATGTAATCCAAGAGTTCTGATCGTCCCATTCTGGCCTCGTTCCCATATTCATCCGTAACATCATATTCAGGATCGTTGGCGACAGCATTATTATTTTGCGGCATCATTCCGTCCGGATCGATAAAGAAAACCGGATTATCGAACGCATAGCTATATGGCGAGTGCCTTCGCATCATCTCGGCCAACGGATCGAGGTTCATCCAACGACCAAGGGCTGGGTCGTAGTTCCTGGCCCCGAAGTCATAAATCTCCAGCCCAAGAGACTCGTCATGCTCCATCCCGTTGTACTTCCACTTTTGGGCAGTGGAATTACCAAGGGGCGACACATGGTTGTTGTACCCCTTGAGGGACAGCCCGAAAGGATAATAATTATTCTCCTCTATGATTTCTGTTGCAGCGTCTATGGAACCGTCACCATCGGCATCGGCATAGGACAACCGTACGTTCCCCAAGTGGTCACTGTATTGGTACACGTACTCATAGGGCCCGTTTTGAACGTTTACATAGCCTGCGGCATGGTTGAAGAACTGCAAAGTACCGTTCTCATAGATGTAGCCTCCTGCATAATCTGTTATGGTGCCCGTGCTTACAATCTTCTTTAACTTCGTGCCAGTGGCATCGTACATGTATCGGATGACCCCTGCGCCAATTTCCACCCGGGTCGGCAAATTCAGGTAATTGTATTCGATGTCCGCTATTTCTTTATTGGCATCGGATATCATATTGCCGTTGTCGTCATAGGTGTACTCGATCGCCAGTTCCACGCCGTCCACAAAACCCTGAGCTGCGCTTGAGGCGATATCGTCGTCTACCGTTTTCAATTGATTTCCCGTATAAGAGTAAGTTAGGTCGTCCATGACACCAAAGTCGTCTGAACCGTTAGGCATATCCACCAGATGCCCGTTCCTTTTGAGTTTCTGGATGTTCCCGTTCTTGTCATAGGTAATATTGGTCAGACTGTATCTTAGGTCTCCAGTATTATCGATTGCATTTATAATTCGGTTGAGCGCATCGTAGGCGTAGTTGTAGTATTTCAAAGAACTATTATCGCTATTGGCTGTTCGCCATTGCGTTTCGGATATATTCCCGTTGAATAAGGGCGTTGCCCCGTTACTAGGGTCGTTGTAGATTATTTTAAAATTAAACAATTTATCAGTAGTATTCACATCGTTGATGGCTTTCAACCACCCGCGCACATTGTAGGTGTAGTCCACTTGTTGTAGGCCATTTCCAGTAGTGGCACCCCCTACTTTTTTCAACACCAGTTGACCGAGAGCATCATAAGTATTCTCCGCAATGAGTTCCTCTGCACTGCCCGTACCTGTACTTCCACCGTCAATTCGCAATCGGCCACCAGCAATAATATTCGAATTGCTCGCCTGAATGCGATTTCCGGCAGTACGTAAATTGTTTATTATTTCCCCATCAATAATCAGGTTTTGAACTGTGCCTCCATCAGTGCTTTGGGAAGCACAGGAATTCCCTAGGGTTTCATCCCCGATACATTGGGTTTGGGATAACAACCGGCCAACGTGATCATAGGTGAAATTATCAATCGTAACAATAGTGTTGCCATTGCGTATATGGCTGTTTTTAGTCTTCAAAGGTTTTCCAAGAAAGTCAAGTTCACTTTCGATAATATCAATGGTGCCCAAATAATCATTTTGAGTATACCCGTATACGGCCCTCCCTTTTTTATCATAGTAGGTAAGAGAATGAATCCAATTATTAGGTCCCGATACATCAAGCACCCTCACTTGCGTATAGGTTGGCAAGCCATGTGTTTCTAAAGTCGGCGCCTCAGAGGGGTTGGAACCAAACACCGTAATGTTTGATGGTAGATTGGAAGGCAGGGCTAAATTGTCATAATGATCAAAATAGTGGACGGTATGTATTGCTATAATGTTGGTGCTGGGTAAGGTGGCATTCGTATAGTATAGGTCGCCATCTCCCAACGATATTGGCGAATCGGTACGGGATTCCCATAAAGGCCCTGCTTGCGCATTGGCATCTTCTTGTAGCTGTAGCCTGCTTTTAGTGGTAGAGACCAATCCGGTATAGCTAACACGCCCAAAGACATCATATTTGGTAAACAACCATTGGTTTTTGATTCTAAGGTTAGGGTCTTGGGAAAGTATGGGTTGGTCTAGTGTATTGTATACCACGTAGTCCCAATCTTCTTTGCCGGGTATCCATTTTTGAACGACCCTGTTCCGATTATCATAACTGTACTGGTATCCCAGATGTGGCATGGCAGCTTCCAAATTGGTAAGAGAGGTCGTATTTGCCTCCATTAACGGCGGCATTACATAGGTAAGGTTGCCAAAATCGTCGTATACATAGTAGGTGTCATGTGGTGCTGCTTGCACCACTGAACCATCCGCTTCTTGGATATCGGAATAGGTGCGTTTTAGAACAATACGGCCTTGCCTGTCTGTAAATTCTTCAGTAGTATGGTTTTTAGTATTGCCTGTATGATTTTCATCTTTTACGACTCTTTTTGTTAGTTCTTTTGAGCCATAATAGAAGGTGCTTCCTTCGGCCAAAATGGGACTTTCCGTACCTGCCACTCCATTGCCGTTTGCATTGAACCTAACACGAAAAAGCCGTACTTCGTTCGCCGTATTGGTCTGGTAATCAAATTCGATGCTATGATCATCTTCCGTATTACTAATTTTCCAGTCCTTACCAGGAGCTCCTTGCTTTTTGATACGGTTCAAAGGAGAAGGCTCAAAAAGTTTTTCCGAGTAGGGGTTGATTTCAGTTACAGGGATTCCGTCAAAGTCCTGGGGGTATTTCTCCTTGTAGAAATTTTTGCTTTTGCTTTTCCAATCACCATGACGAAATATCCCATTTATTTCTCCATCTTTTGGGATGGGAAGCCATTCTTTATCAACTCTACCGAAAGCATCATAATCGGTGTGGGAAACGATGTCTTTTCTGTTTGGAGACTGCCGAATTGCATTTTTTTGAACAAGCCTCCCGAGACCATCGAAATAATCGATTTCTTGTACGTAGCCATCATCTTTCCTAAATTTTTGATCTGGTGTGTTGATGTACTTGGTTTGATAAGTACGTTGATAAACATAGTTGTCGCCACTTAAAAAAAGTGGTGTGCCATCAGAAGTAGTTTCAATTGAAACCGGTTCGCTTTCAATGATTAAATCAGGTACAATATCGCTTGTTATCTTACAAAAGTAGTTGCCCGAAGCTTCCGGTCCATTCGGTAAGGTATACACATCGTTGGTAGCATCACTATTGATTTCAGTGCCATTTTTATACCATTGATAGTTATTTTGACTTCCCTTTACCATTACCGATAATTGGATTGTATTTGAATCAGCAGCTCGTATGGTGGGGACATTTAGTTGATGAGAGTAGCTTAAAGCTGCTTCCGTAGCAAGTCCTATTTGATTTTCAAAATCACCATGTTGATAGTAATTATTAAAAATAGGAATGTTTGTTATATTAAGATTATTGCTAAAGTCAGGTATGGTGCCGCTCAGCCGGTTGTTTTGGAAGGTAATAAATTCAAGTTCGGTGAAGTTACTAAAGGTACTTGGAATACTGCCGGTAAAATTATTGCCAGAAAGACTTAACTTTCTCAAATTTATGAGGTTCCCTAGTTCTTCGGGAATTTCACCCTCCAGCTGATTTAGATACAATCGAAGAACATGCAGGTTGGTTAAGGAACCAAGAATTTTCGGAATTTCGCCGGTAAGACCCGAGTCTGTCAAATAAAGTACAAAGAGTTTAGATAAATTTCCAATTTCGGAGGGTATGGGACCGGTTAAACGGTTTGAAGATATGACTAAACTTGTCAAGTGAATGAGGTTTCCGATGGTAGTGGGTAGGGTACCTGACAAGTTATTATATCTTAAATCTATGACATCAACGTGCCCGCCAAAGAGGGAAATGCCCTCCCAATCCGAGGTAACCGGTCCGCTAAAGTCCCAATTATTATTGGGGTCATCATCGTTTTCGCTGATCCAACTGGGGCCGCCGGTCGCGTTATAAAAATCCAATAGCGCCGCCTTTTCCTCTGGGCTTACCTGTGCGCTACAAATACCGACGCAAAGAGATATGCTTAAAAATATTATATACTTTCTCATGTTTTGGTGTCTTAGTTGGGCAATTCTTGCTTGTGACCGTATTCATAATCGGTAACTAGGTCTCCTGAGGCGTCCCGAACTTCTTGAAGTCTATTGAGACCATCATACTTATAGTACATAGTATAGCCTCTTGGGTCTGTGGTACTGGTAACCCCGACCAACGGGTCGTAAGTATAACTGGTGACCATCGCATTAGGGAAAATAGCCTTTAACCGTGCCAGCTTTTGTTGTAAAAGCGCTTCTTGTGAACCGCCCGCATCTAAATCGGAGGCCGATATAGCCTCGTTTATAGCTTCAGTCTGCTGATTGCTCATGGTGTTGTAACTGGCGTTTTCTATTTTAGCAATTAGCAGATTACTATCATACCCCCACACATAACTGGTATTAGGACCGTCGATTCTGGCGGCTTCTAAAAGGTTCCCTTTGTTGTCATAAGAAACAAATCGAAGGCGTTCTTGAAGGATTTCACCCGCCTTCCCCGTTTTAATGACTTCAGTTACGATAGCACCATTGCTCCGCTGTTTGAACAGATTTTGCCTCTTGCCTAATAAGAAGGTGGATCCGTCTGCCTTTTTCTGGGATACATTTACTTGTACCGATTCATACACCCTATTTTGACCTTGTAAGGCATTTATGAGACTGTTTTGCGATGGCAGCCTATCGGGGTTCGATAGGGCATTGAATGCGTAGAAATTCTCGATAACACGAAGCTCATCATCATTAAGCTGTGTCTGGATAATAACAGGCAACATATGGGTCAATGCCCCGTCATCATCTTCGGGATAGCTATATTTTGTCTCAGTAGTGGTGGTAGTAGTGCCATAATATTTAGTCGTCACCGTTTTTTCCAATTGTATATATCCTGAATGGATTTCGTATTCTTTAATGTTATTTACTGTTTGTAGCAATCCTGAAGGCACAATATTGACACCCTTGACCAATAGCGATTTATTGGCTGCAAATTCCTGCCCAGGACTATCCGGATTGTAAGTCATACTTTTATAAAAGTTCTCGATTTTAGAAATAGGTCTATAGCCGACGCCATTACGCTCATAATCTACCTGTTTTAAAAGCTTTCCTCTAAGATATTCCCGAGAGTTTTCGGTAACTACCGGATAGGTTCTTATAAGTTGCCCTTGAAACATAAAGTCGTCCCGCTCCCGATTGTGTTGAATATAACCGATGCGCTTATCGGGATGTTCTTTTGGAGAAGAGAAATGATAATCGGTCTTACCGTTTTCCCCATTTTCTTTAATGACGGTAACTTTGCTATACCCTACCGTATTCCCTGCGGTAAGGACCATGGGATATTGAGAAGATGCGCTTCTGTTTGCCAAACTTAATGGCAGTGGTGTTTGCGTACCAGGGTAGTAAGTGTAATTCTGAAACCAATACCGTGGTATGGAGACAACATGACCGGAAGGCTTCCCTTGGTCATTCTCATAAATAAAATTACGTACCAAGGGAATACCCTGCAACGGGGTGTCCGTAATTTTTTTGATTCGTAAACCTCCAACATCGGTCTCGACCTGTTGTTCAGAACCACCGACCTCGTTTTTCCAATTGAGCATAATAAAATAGTCGAAATCCTCCGGGTCAGGGTTACAGGTGATTTGGTTCTCCTGCATATAAAAGGATACATTATAATTACCTGGGGTTATGAGATGCTCCATATCTAGCGTAAGGCCATTTACTTCCGAGAATTCAAAAGAGAATTCCTGAACGGCGTTGGTAGCAGTATTTACCAAGCGTACGATGGGTGTGCACTGATTCGGGTATTGTATGGCCCTCATCTCTATATTCACGGCTGTATTAAAAGTAGAGTTGAGAATTACGTCAATATTCTCAATTGCATCGGGTATTGAAAGCACCTGGGATTTACTCTCCAAAGTTGAATTTTGTAATTCAGTTTCTATGGCTTTATTGCCCTCATATTCAAAATCGGTATACCCGCCGGAAGGATATACCATTCGTTTTAAGATATTCGCCTGTGCATAAAATGGTCTGGGATTGCGATCCGCACTTCCAATATTGGTAGTAACCCATTGTCCGGTGAGCCCATTGAACCAAGTAGCTACCTGTGCCGCTTGAAACTTGGTATTGTTTCTGCCATTATAAAACCCCCAATGATCTTTTGCCTTACTAAACGTTTCTGGAAGCAGGTAGTCGGTGTTATAGATGAACCGATAAGGTGGTATTATATCAGATTCTGATCCAATTTCTTGTACTGAGATTAGGGCGAGCCTGTTTTCATTACTTAAACTCAATGCGCTAGAATCTGATATCAATGCATTTTTAGTAAAATAGTTGTAGTTGAATTCAAACTCTTTGATGATGTTGTCATTTTTGTCTTTTACCAAGATGCGTTCCAATGCGCGATTGTTTTCAAGGTCTTTTCGAATGTTCTGAGATGTTATAAACTCTACTGAACCTTCTGAGAATGTAATTTTCCTTAGGTTTTTGGCAAGGAAGTAATCTTCTATGTAGCCTTCGGTTTCATTTGTGCCCGTTACTGTAGCGGTCAATCGTGTATTGCTATAGAATAATCCGTCATATTCAAAACCAATCTCCCGATTCCCTTGGGAGCTTTTCATTTTTGTAAGGAGCCAACTGGTAGGGTAGCAGCTTTTGTCATAGAAGTTACCTCCGATGTTGCGGGAGTTACTACGTTCTTTTTCTTGAAACTCATAAGAGGTGCCATATTCATCGGTGATGAAGAAGGCATTCATAGTACCTGCTTCGTTACAGTTAGGACCATTGGGGTCTTGATATTGACCTGTTCCAATACCGTAGGCGATAGCTACATTTTTATAGGGTTTTTGATGTATACTTGCGTCATAATTGATAAAAAATGAGCCAGATCCGGTGGGGGTAGTGTAAACAAACTTGTCAGGCTCTCCATCTTTTCTGCCAGAGGCGATTTCGTTTAAAAAATCGATATTGGTAACACTTCCAGAAGCATTTTTTTTTTCCTCTGGGACTTCGGTATAACTTAAAAACCCTCTACCGTTGGCAGCTTCGTCCGCAACCCCCCTTTTTGTACGTGATACCGCGCCGCCGGCATTTAAGGTCCACCCGAGGCCGACCCAGCTTGCTTGCTCTTCTATTTTAATGCCGTTGCCTCCGTTGTAGCTTAACGAAATAGGTAGTTCCAAATCTCCCTCAGTAATTGTATAAATCGGTATGGAGATATCAATACGCCCTGAATAATAACTTACAGAATTGTTACCATATGTGTGCATAGCGACTGCATTTGGGGTGGGAGGAGCCAGTTTTGGAAATTCTGGTTGATCGTTTTGGGCCAACCCTTGCATGACGTATAATAGCAGCAATGAGGTGGTAACAAACGCCTTGAATGGCTTTGTGTATTTATTATAGTTGGTATTGCACATAAATTCTCTTATTTAGGTGATTTTAGTCTTTGTGTTCAGTAATAGCGGCCTCAGAAGTATTATTTTTCCTTCGTTTCTTTTTTAGGAGCGCTATACGCTTTTCTAGCTCTTGGCGTTTTTGATCATGTATCAAGATATACCGTGTCAACTCCTCTACTTTTTCCAGTAAAAGCTTGTTCATTTTTAATAATGTGACTCCTTCTTGGGCTACCTCCTCTGCAGAAGGGATGTTGATTAAATGGCCATGGGTGGCAATATGCTGTTGTACGTCCTCTAGTGTAGGCAATGGGTATTGCTGGTCGAAGACATAATCGGGCCAGTTGTCGCTATTCAGGTGCGCTTCCCTGGCGCGAACAATCCCTTCGACCGCCAAACGGTAATTTGGTTGGGCATTGGTGCCTACGCCTACATTATCGGAACTATAGGATATGTTTTCCCCATTGCGGATCCAGTAGTTCTGTCCTGATAGGCCAAGACCAGTTAATAGAAGTATTGCTGTCAGTAACTTTTTCATGCTCTACAGTTTTTATTGTTCGTTTTCAAACTTGTGAAGTTCTTCCTCCAATTTTTTTTGTAATTCGTTTTGCTGCAACATATAGAGTGTGAGTTCCTCGATTTTTTCCAGTAATATTTTGTTCATCTCGCCCAGGCGCACCCCGCTGGCCCTTACCTCCGCTTCAGAGGGCACGTTTATTAAATGCCCTTTAGTGTCGATATGTGCTTGTACTTCTTCCAAGGTTGGCAGGGTATGGTCTGGTCGGAATACGTAATCGGGCCAGCTATCGTTGTCCACCACCACTTCCCGTGCATGAACGGTACCGTCGACCGCCAAACGATAGTTGGCCTGTGCACTAGTACCGATACCCACATTGCCTGCTGCCGTATTGGCCGCGCCAAAGTCGATACCGTTGGAACTTACGTTCCAAGGGGAGCTACCCCCAGAGCCTGTACCACCAGTGCTACCATACACCTCCACTTCCGCTAGAGAAAGGAAGCCGCTTTGACCACTAACAAGGTGCACCATAACGTATCGCCCGTTTACGGCAAGTCCCGGAAAGGGTTGGGTACTATTAGCGTTCAACGTAATACCTAAATCGGTATAGTCGTCGGGATTACTGGAATCAATGCTACCAACATACACTTTGGCTCCGTTTAAGCGACTACCACAACAGTCGGTTCGATTGAATATCTTAATCTCTGAAATATTGTAGACAGCTCCTAAATCTACGCGCCACCATTTTTGAGGTTCGTCGTCATCGGTATGGGTAGTAGAGCCACTATCGCGGTCACCATCAGTATTACCATCTACGGCATTTGAGGCCCTTCCAAAAGTAACGGAGCCATAAGTGCTCGACTGTGTTGCCGGTTTGTTCAATGCAAGGTTGGTAACGGTCCCTTCGCTTGCTGTCGTTACAGACAAATTTCCGCTATCGGCACTTGTATTGCCGGCAGCATCCAATGCCCTGACTGTAAAAGTATAGGTAGTACTAGGTAGTAGGTTGTTGATTTGATGGGAGGTTCCATTTCCCAAATCGATCGGGTTGCCGCCATTGGTAAACAATCGATAGCCTGTAACGCCTACATTGTCAGTAGCGGCGGTCCAGCTTAAAGCAATACTATTTTGAGTAATGGAGTTTGCTGTTAGATTCGATGGGGCACTCGGATTTTGCGCGTCTGCGCCTCCTGCTAGTTGAATAGTAAGGTTCACGGAACACCCCTCATTGGAAGTGATGGTATAGATTCCCATATTGTCAGGCGCTGCGATAAACGAATAGTTGTCGTTCCGGGTCACGCCAGATGGCGTTATGATAGACACAGTAATGACATCATTGGGCAATCCGCTCAGCATAATACTTGCGCCTTGCTCAACGGTAATAGCATTTTGACCGCTTAACCACTGTCCATCTATGCGATATTCAGTACGTAAATCTGCGGGTGAGCACTGCGCTAAAATTGAGCTTGAAAAATTGATAAAAAAGAACATCAATGCCAAGGTTGCAATTACCGTCTTTACTGTGCCGTTTACTTTTTTTACTTTCATAGGTGTTAAAATTGAATTTATTTCTTACGAATAATATTCTTAATTATTTCTAATATGTTGTAATATTTTGTCAAAATTATATTTTTTTACTGAACAGTTAGTGCAGGAAAAAGATGATTATTGAAAGTATATTAACTATTTGTTGTATTTACTTTTGAAAAGTCACTACTAGATAGATATCAAACGGGTCAATAATTGTTTTTCTTTAAGGAGTTCCACCGTACTTGCCATGTAGACTACTATGTGAGGTACAAGCTTATTTAGTTATCCGAATAAGGTTTTTAATAGTTATCAAGAATAGTTGAACCTATTATAGTACCTGGAAGGCAAGAGGTCACCGGTTCCCCCGACGCTTCGGGGCGGTATTCTCCACCAAGTAAATAAGGGCCTTCAAGGAATTGGAGGCTTTTTTAATTTTGAAATTTGCTCACTTTTTGCTCACTTTTCAAAATTTAACATTTTGCTTCTTTTTTTTGATTCCAAATGGAGAAAATTGATTTGAATAAATGCCTTTTGTAACTTTTTGGGCCGCTGTACGAATTAACTCGCCGCGAAGCATTGATCCCTAATTCCTACTTTTCCATTAAACATTTATGTTATAACTTTTCTAATTAACAATTTGAAAGGCATGATAATTGCAATGTTTTATTAATATCATACCACCTTTCCAAAATCCGAAATTCTTCCCCGCCCCCGAATTTCCATGCGGCTGACCGCACTAATTTTTAACGCCCAAAAATCAGCAAATGGAGTATCGAAGACTAGCGGAGGAACTCGAACACGAACTAAGGGGAATCTATTCGGTGACCAATAACATCGTCAAGCAATGTCATTTGGCCATTGAACTTTGCCGAAACTTGCTTACCGATTTCAGATATCTTGTAAGACAACAGGGGTTCGACTCCCTGGAATCCGAGATTACCTTTTTCAAATCTATCAAACAAGTGCCACTGGAAAACTTGATCTATCATTTTGAGCTCAAATCTTTTGAGGTGAATTTTCCAAAGAATAGTAAGGAACTCCAAGGCAAATCGATTCGTAAAAAGCTCAAGAAACTAGATAGTTTCTTTTCTAGGAACGTAGATTTTGTTCAGTACATAGAACAAGGAAAGACTTACTTGGATGACAAGTACTTCACCCGGGAATATTTTGGGGAATCCAATATCAGCCACTCCATGAGCTACTACCGGGATCCGGAGTTCAGCACGTCCCATGAGATACTCTTGGCCAAGCTGAAAGTCAACAAACGCCTGGCCATATATTTAAGAAAACGAAGGGATGGATTGGAAACCAACACGCTTCCTAGCCTCTCCACTAACGCGAATTCCCTTCAATGGACTTCCTCCAGAACGGATATGACAGAACTTGCCTATTCCCTGAAGAAGAATGGCTCTATAAATTTCGGGGATGCGAGTATCCGTGAAATCATAAACGCCCTTGAGCGGGCCTTCAATTTTCAGGTCGGCGACCCCTACAAGACCTTTTCTGAGATAAAAATTCGCAAGAAGAGCCGTACCAAGTTCTTGGACGAACTTTCCATTGGACTACTTTCCGCCATGGAAGACGACGACTTTTGACCCAAAAACTGTTAAATTTTCACCGGACCTGTGGGGTACTTGGGAAAAAAATCAGTGGATAGCTTGCAATTTTACGGTGGACGTAAATAGGGCTCCCTATTGGAGCAACTTCGTCCTTCAACAAATTGCAATCGTTATGTCGGTAAACATTGTCACTTCTGAGGACCTGGGACGCTTCCGGGAATCCCTATTGAAAGAATTAACGGAACTGCTCACAAAGCACAAGACCATCTCCATTGATCATTGGATCAAGTCCGCAGAGGTGATGGACCAATTGGGTATCAGCCCAGGAACCTTACAGAACTTTCGGGTCAACGGTACCCTGCCCTTTTCGAAATTGGGGGGGATATTGTTCTATGATCAGGCCAAGATAGATTCCATTCTAAGGGAAAACGAATCGTCCAACCAAAACGGTGTGTTATGAAAGTGGCCTCTTTCAATATCGAAAATCTCTTTGCAAGGCATCGGGACCTGTTGGGCCATACCCTCGAGGACAAGGCCTCGTTGACCGCTGACCTTGATGGGTTGATATACAAAGAGCACAAGTCGACTATGGACTATGAACGGATGCGTGAACTATGGGGGCGTATCGAAGGTCAAAACGGCAAAAGGGAACGACTCAGGGCCTTTGCCGAGTATGAGCTGTACCTGCTTTCCAATTCCCGCTTTTTGAAGGACAGGCCGGAGCTGGGCAGGTTTGTTTATGGGCTAATCGAAGAACCCACACTCTGTCTTGTTGCGATGCAGGACATCAGCAGCAAAGCGACCCTGATACAAAAAGTGGATGCAGACGTATTGGTGCTGCAGGAGGTGGAAGGCCAAGAGGCGCTACAGCTGTTCAACATCCACTTTTTGGAAGGGATGTACCAAGGGGTATATTTCGGTGCGACTGGGGACCTTAGCGGCCGAGGGATGGGACTAATGTTAAAATCCGGCATACGGCTGAAATCCCTGAATTCGATGGCCGGGCCTCCTTTGCTATCATCGTATACCAGCACCAAGGGATATATACAACGTTACCTTTTGGAAAACGATACTAAGACAACATTGGACCTGTTGAACGTTTTTCTAACCCCAGATCTCCATAAAGACTGGGCAAGTTTTTCGGATGTTGAAATGGAATCGCTGGCCGAAATGATGCGGTTATATCTTCATAATGGGAATGGGACTTCTTTTTTGATGGGTAGCTTGAACGTTCCCAACTATTCGAACAACTTGAAAGGTTTTTTGGAAAAGCTTGGTCTTGTAAAGCTGAACGACTTGAATCGTTTTTCATCAAATCTTGGAGGCCTGATCCACAAAGAATATGATTCTTTAGGGGGATACGGCTGTGGGATACCAATGCGGCAACAGGATTATGTTTTGACTTTACAGAAACATCTATCCACCATCAAGACCACCGGAATGTATTGTGTCCCGGCTGTTCCAAGGTCCAAGGATAGCTTACCAAACTATATCGAAAAGGCCGAACGGACACTAAACCATGTACGGCCTTGCCTGTGGTTTGAAATTTCAACGTGAATTTACAACGTGTAAGGTTTACTCAGTTTTTATATTCTGGCATTTTTCATTTCAATTAAACAAGAAACTGTAGGTGAAATAGTGATCTTTAAGGTTCAACAGCTTCCTCTTTTTTAATCAACTTCCTTCCAAATCTGAAAAGCAAAAATGCCATTACAAACAAAACCAATTTAAAAAAAATCTGACCGGCCACGAATCCCAAGCTAAAGGCCCAATCCGACTTATTGAGCCCTGCCATTATCGTGTTAATTGAATTGGGAATACCAAGTATTAGGAAAATGAAAAGTACCGCACTGAACACAATTAATACATAACCAGCAATTTTTTTAATCATATCTATTTTTGTTTGTAGCTTATGAAAAAACAATTTGTATTCCCAAATATGCTGACAGTTCTTATGGATTCTTTTTGAGAAATGCTAAATCTAGGGCTCAGAAAGACAATAATGAATCACCCTTACCAGTAGTTACTAGAGAATACTAGTATAGATTCAATAACATCTGTCCCATATTCACAACTAACACCAAAGCCTAAATCATGGTATGTAACTCCTATTTCATCTTCTAATTCGATGTTAGAACTTAGCCTTCCATATTTGTTTTTAAGAACTGAAAACTTCAATTCAAACAAGTTTTGTTCATTATAATATAAGTTTGAAGTATTTGTAAATTCAAATGCTTCACAAACATTATCTTTTGAATACTCAATTAAAAAACCAAGTTCTTCATAATAATCAGAAGTATTCTCAGCATATTCATTTCTTTTAATTGTTACATAATCTTCCTGAATTGCTATTCTAAGGTCATTTCTTTCTGTTCCGAAAGAAAAATTGTTAACTCCTTCGAAGGGTCTCAATGTATTCTTCACAAAATCTATTTAAACATTTCCTCTTGAATGGGGTACCGACCTGCCTGCTCTACGGCAGCATCGTACTTGCAGCCAAACTTGGTTCTAATGTCACGGAAGTCCCTTTCAAAAGGAGATGAATACCTCCTAAGACTGATCATCATACGCCTTGAGTCCTTCAATAATCCAATCGGCAGCTATACTTCCAAACTCATTTTTTAATTCCATTTCGTTTAAAAGATACCAATGTTGGGTAGGGGCGTGGACCAAGCAACTATTAATAAATATCTCCGTCTCCTTTTCATCCTCCCCTTTCAGAATAGAAGGGTAACTCTGAAGATAGGTCAATCTTTTCATCCAATTATCAAACAACAAATAGCTCCCTGACTGCGGTAACTTAATAGTTGATAAATCACATTCATTACTAAAAGTAAGATCTTCTAAGACGGCTTTTTCAAAAGAAACGTTCAGCATTTGATTCCTTTTTGCAATACCAAATTCTTTATCTCCATAAGAATAACCGTAACCTCCTCTAAACCAAACATCAACCAACTTTCCTTCGAAAAGGCAATATTCAAAGGAACAAGCATTGAAGTCCAGTCCATTTAGCTTGCAATTTAAAAAATGGCAATTATTGAATTCTCCCCTGATGAATATTGCACCGGTAAAATTACAATTTTCAAAAGTACACGAATCGTATCGAGTACCCTTATAGCCTATAGCTGCTCGCTGAAACTTACAGGTTTTGAAGGATGTGTTGTTAAAAATGTTTCCGTGGTCTGCTATATGCGAAAAATCGGCTTTCTCAAACATACAGTTATCGAATAGACAATTTTCTATCCAAGCATTTCGAAATTTGGGGCCTATGTAGCTTCCCCCTTTCAACTCCTTCTTGATTACTTTTTGGTTGCTGAAATCCATTATTTTGGAATATGTATTCAAAAGCGGTTTCCTACTGGCTACTTTGGAGTCATTTTTGATATTTTTATTGAATCCAAGAATTTTTTCAATCAATTTAGGCATTTCTTACTGGTATAGAATTTTAGTTAAGACACCCGTTCTTAATCATATTTCCAAATTCTCGACAAATGTTTTACTAACTAATCTGCATGCTAAATAATCTATGTTATTTATTCCCAGTGAAGCAAACCACTTTCTATACTGTTGAGGTAATACATGATGTTCGCGAAGTGCTTTTGTTTTTTGGGTTAGCAGCTTTATACCTACTTTAGCAGTAAAGCCTCACTAAACAAAATTAAAGCAACTAAGGCTTTTCAATTCTTTATTATTCTTGTTTTTCTCAACTATTCGTAGATGTTCAGTTCTATCTCTTTCTATGAGCTTCCTATACCATTTTTCCCTCCCGCCATAATTCTTAAAACATCTCTCTTCATCAAGTTTTTCAATACTACTATTAATTTCCTCCAATACTTGATCTGCTATTTTATTTGAAAAGTAAAGAGCTAGATTATAGCGTACCTCCCAAATTTCAGGCAACCTAATTCTTGATTTTAGGTTAGGATTATCAATTGCTTCATCCAACCAGTTTAGAAAACACTCAAACGAAATATTCTCTCCTATCCTAAAAGTCAAAAAATTATTCAACGAATCCTTTACTTCTGTAATTTCTTCTTCAAAATTTAGAGAAAACTGTAAATTCCTTGTGTTAAACAACTCGAACATAATTACCGGATAACTCATACATTCTTTTAATGTGGTACCTGATGGAAGTCCATACAAAGAATATATAACAAAGTGAGGTCTATACTTTTGAACCCTAGGAAGTTTAACAAGTTCAATGCCTAGTACAAAAGGACCAGTAATGCAATAAAGTTTGTCATTTTTGAATTTGGTCAATCCCTCATATTCATTTAGCCACTGTTTAATCATAAATCTTCCATTTTTTATCTAGTTATTCTATTATCTTATTTTCCCTAACCCATTACCAAAGCCGTCAATAAGCATTATTGGCATATTCCAATGGCCAGAGTATTTATTAAATTGTGGTAACCCCATTTGTAGTGATCCAAATTTATAATCATAAATAATTCCATTGGTATTATCTAAGACATCCAAGAAACCTCTCCCAAATCGTCCATTAAAATAGGTATTAGTTTGGATACCTCTACTACCATATAGTCCCTGATATCTATCCAATAAAGTAGTCGCATATGTATGTTTGGATGTCCCCGCAAATCTTCCAGTGCCACCTATTGCTCTTTCCGCTCTTCTACCTGCCTCTAATACTAAATCATAATTTGTAAGATATCTACTAGTATTAGAAGCAGCCGCTACAGCTCTAGTTCCTTTGGCCACATTCTTGACCAATCCAAGACCCTTTACTTCCAACTATGCCCCCGGCGATGTTACCGGCTATCCCTGCACCATGAAATGCCATTTCCTCCGCCTTCATATCAGGAATTCTCCTGATAAAAGTACTTGCGGATTGCGCCAATTGGCCTCTAAGCATGGTTCCCCTGGCCGACCAAAAGTTAGCCATGTCCGCCAAATCTAGCATACCTTGACCCAATGGAGCCCAACTTTCTCCGGTCGCTAGTCCCTTGAAAAAGTTACATTCGCTCTTTACATAATTTATGGAGCCCGCGACCACGCAGATATTCAATCTGTCAGAGTTCTTATAGGGTTAGATTGATAAAGTAACACTAGTTAACTAAATGAACTCAAAACAGAAGCAACGTTAGATTTGGAAATGGTTAATGGCCCCGTGAATATTTTATTTTATGAATTGAAATACCATATTCCGAATAAAACTCTAAAACCAATTCGTTTTTAGTTAATTCATTTATCATCCAGACATCGGGCAATCCAAGAATTTTTTCAGTTGGTAAAAGAATAATTAAATTATTGAAACCTGATATTACATACTTTGATTCTGTCAGATCATCATTTTCCCCAAATTCTAAGGAATCCCGTTGTATTTTGATTTTTTGCGGTGTTTTCATGTTCAGAAAACCCTTTACAGATTCAGCACTATTAACTTCATTTAAATGCCATACACCATATAAATTAGAATCATTATTTGAATCTTCAAGTACTTTTTTAAATCCATAGCTCCTTGCTCCACTATATTCAGAAAGATAGGCCGTGGATGTTTCTGTGGAGTCTAAGTGCATTATTACCGAAGATATTCCATTATTAATAGTTAAAAATTGTTGTTGTTTAAAATTTATCCCTTCCCATTCTTTAACTCTAAAAGACTTTTTCTCACTATTAAATTCAATACATTGGGAGTCATTTTTGAAGAAAATTCTATTAGCTTTACCATTGTTTCCGATATATTCATATTGATTTCCAATTGGGTTCCAAGTTTTGATATCATTCTTTTCTATTATCCTTTTAAAAATCACTTTATTCTTAGTCTCGTTCACGTAGGATGCAACAATGCTGTCTTTGGAATAAAAACTGATTGAAATGTCTTTCCTAAACTTATCTAATGACAAAACATTGTTTTTTAATAAATAATCCGTAGTCAAACTATCAGTAGTTTCCAAAATTCCATCCAGCTTTCCAATGGTTCGATAGGTTAAAGACTGATCAACAATTGAAACTAAGGGCTTTACCGAGGGTACACTAATAGTTGAGTCATTCTTCAAATTATAGGCGCCTACCCACAACCCTGTAATATCTGTTTGTTTTTTACATGAGTAACTGAGACATATAATAACTACAATGCAGATTAACTGGCCTAACTTAATTATTCGCATGATTTAGTATTTATTTGAATGATTTGTTCCATTTTCTCTGTCATATTTCTTTAATAGGCCTTCAAGAGTACTTGAATAAACCTGCGTAAAGTAGAAGTCCCAGAACTTTATTGCGCTGCTCTCCCTTGGAAAATTCAGGTTTACATTAACCCTGCCCGCCGAATTGTAAAATCTGAGAAGACCTTCGGGTCTGTTGCCTCCCGTATTGTTAGTATCATGCCTAATGCGTTCGAAATGCGTAATATTATTCAGTTCAGAATTAGCTTCTACAAATATTTTATTAATTCCTGAAACAACAGTATTTCCATCCGCATCTACAACAAAATCCTGTGAAAATTCATAAACTATATCCAACCTACTCCGTCCACCTTTAGGATGAGTTGGAAACCCATTTCCAAATTTTAGAACTGAACCAATAGAATAGACATCGCTGGAAGGCAGGAAATCTTGATTACCTCTCCTCCCAGTGGCAACCGCAATCATTCTTTCAAACTCCTTTGTCGCTGCATTTTGAGCTCCCATTACTACTGCATAACTAAAAATGAATTCCATATCACACTTTGGGCAAAAACTTAAAGAATTGTTAAATGTGGATAATGAAAAATTCGATTCAACGCCCAAAGGCACCTCTAAGTTATGAATTTGTCCCTCGGGCGGCCCCATACTCGAAGCAATATTTTCAGAACTTTTTTGACCACTTGAGGGTGTTGGAGCCTTGTTGGCAGGTTCCGCACCGCTTGGAGCGTCTATATAGCTGTCCAAAATGGCGTAGATACCAACAGCCGCCGCCGCACCAATTACGGTATACAGCGCAATTGCCAATCCAATACCAAGTTCTGCGCCATACTCCCCGCTCGGATCGACATACCGCAAAGGATTATTGAGAACATAACTATACCGATTGTAGTTTTGAGTATTGAAGGGGTCCTGCACAAAATTGTCCGGCATCAAGAACCGATGTAGCATTGGGTCGTACAAACGCCCGTTCATATGCACCAAATTCAACCCGAACAGGTGTTCGTGTCCCGTATAGCCCCGGTCCAATATGCCACCACTTGCGAAGCCTTTGGAAATATTATTGTTGCTGCCATCGGTCCATTTGACAATATTCCCCCAAGCATCGAAATGCCGTTTCTCCTTAAAGTTTCCGTTCGTATCGGTAATGGCCAAGATACTGCCCAAATAGTCCCGGTGCAGGTACAGGTACTGCTCAGTGACATTGCTTCCATTATGCTCCGCATTCCTTATGGCCGGGGCCGAATAGGCATCCCCGCCGATATAGGTAACAAAGCTGGTCTTACCCGTATTTTTGTCCCAAGAGATTTCCATACTTCCGTCCGCGGAGTAGTGCCTACGGAACCTTCGTTGTAGGACATCCTCGTTGGTATCCCCATAAAAGGTATGGGCCCTGTTTTCATCGGCATTGTATTGAAAGCTGATATGCTCCTTGCCCGTTTCCTTTATTTCTACAGGGCTCTTAAAAGCATTATAAGTCACATTCTGTTGGGTGTAGTTTGTGTAGTTCGCTTGCCCGGCCGTATTGAAGTCGACCTCGGTGGGTTGGAAGCTGTTACCGCTATAACTAAAGGTACCCAATTGCGACATCGTACTGATTCTGCCCTTGCCGTCATACCCCTGATCCTTTGCCCCATCGTTGTCATTAAAAGTGACCAACCTGTCCAGATCGTCGTAGGTAAAGGTCTCGTTCCAATTAAAAAGACTATTGGAGCGGTTTTTCAAGGTTCCTTTCTTGGCATCGAACTCATAGGTGAGTTTCATCAGCTGCGAGGGACTGGCATTGACATTTTTTTGTGCCAGGACCTCGGTAAGGTATCCATAGGAGTCGTGTTTATTGGTCCGCCGTAGCCCGTTACCCATCGTGGAGGTGGTTACCTGCCCACGGTCATTGGTCCCGGTGATCTTCCAAAGTTCCTCCCCGGTGGTATAATCATTGACATTTAGCAATTGCCCATAGGCGTAGGTATTCTTGATCTTGGTCTTACTCGTTTTATTGTTCGAAAGCAACTGTGCCTCGTTCTCCTCGGAGTTTACCCTTCCAAAACCGTCATAGGTGATACGCTTGGTAAACCTCGCATAGGGGTTGGCCTCGACTATGGTGGTCAGCCGTTTTTTAGAATCATAGCTGTAGGTGGTACTGCCGTTGTTGCCATCGGCATTGGTCAAGGTGACCGTGCTCAACAGTTTATCGGAGTTATAGCTATAGGCCATGGTCATATTGGTACCCGCATCCCCGGTAATCTTTTTCTGGGTCATCCTCCCTGCTGTGGAATAGGTATATTCCGTAGCCCCTTTGGGAGTAGTTTCCCTTGTAATCTCCCCAAAACCGTTGTACTCATAGGTATAGGTGCCCGCGGAAGGATCTATCAATTTGGTCTTGCGGCCCCAGCCGTCCTGTTCCATGTTAAGCACCACTCCCCCAAAGTTGGAGCGTTTTAGGGCCCCATTACCATAGTAGGTATAGTCGATGGTGCCCCCGGGGTCGGTAGACCGTATCACGTTCCCCATGGCGTCCTTGGTGGTGGTCATGGTCTTGGTACCATCATTTACGGTGACCGATAGCCCCGAATAGTTCATGGATGTCACTCGACCGGTATGGTCGGTGACGGTTTTAGGGCGACCGTAAAAATCAAACTCCGTAGAACTCCACTGATTGGGGGCATTTCCCTTATAAGGCTGGCTTTCCCGGGAGACCCGATCAAACTTGTCGTATTCATAACTTTTATGGACCCATTCCCCTAATACATTTTTACTGCTTTCCTTAACGATCCGTTTCAGTGGATCATAGACTGTGACCATACTACCGCCATCGGAGGGAATCAGGGCCACTGTATACGAATTTCCCGATTCTGTATATATGGTATTGGCCTCCTTTCCCAAATAATCTTTCATTCGTATCAACCGGTCCCATTTGTCATAAAAAAACTCCGTGACCAATCCGTAGGAATCGATTTCCTTCTTGGTCGTTCCGGTAGTGGTATTGTATTGATATTCCGTTGTGCGCCCCTCCACATCATAACTTTTGATCAAATAACGGCCCGAGGGATCGTAATCGAAGCGTTGCTGCCTTGCGGTGGCTCCATTGGGGGTACCGGTAGTAGTTTTTACATTCCCAAAGACATCATAGGTAAAGGTCTCCGTATCCCAGGCCGTGCCATTCCCTTTGGTCTTTTTGGTTGTAAGAAGATACCCTGTATAAGTATATTGCTCTTCGCTACTAAAGCTATCCGTGCCTATTATCACCGTTTCCTTGCGTGTCAAAGGCCTTCCAAATACATAAGCGGCACCCCCATTATTATAATAGGTGTAGTTGATTACGCTGCTACCGTCCCCGTTGTAATCCGTAGAAATCCTTGTCGGATTGTTATAAGCATCATATAGATAACTGGTCGTGATGGTGGTACCGTTCAATCGATTTTGAGCGGTACTTGAGGTATTCCATAGTTTATAGACCTTGTTGGACGCCAACGAACTCCCATAACTATAGTCGGTCCTACTGATATAGTCCGAGGGCACGGAATTAAAGTTCAAGGTATAGGGAATACTATACGATAGGGTCATCGCCCCCCGTTTTGCCATATCATGTTTGCTGATGTTCCAGATACGGTCCGAATTGCCGGTATGCCAGTCCGTACCGGCCCTGCCTTTAAAGCCTATAAATCCGAGCCCCTCGGCGTGGCCGACCCCTCCTTGATAGGAATAGCGTTGTTTGATTATCGGGGTGCCGGACCTCTGTCGGGTAATATGGGACACTATTTTGGTGCCCAAGGCCACTGCAATATCCACATACGGATAGGTGAGTCCGGTTTTTGGGAAATAGATTTGATCGTTATCGATACCACGGGCATCCTCGTCCATATCCACATAACCAATTTCATAATTCACTCCATTGTTGGTCACTTTTCGCAACAACAGTTCCTTTCGGTTATCCTTTTCAAAACTGAATGAAAAGACCCTATTGTTACTAATGGTGGCAAAATCAAGGTTTTCGTTTTCGCCATCTACCGAGGTGAGAAAAACAGGGATGGGAAAATGATTCAGATAACTGTTCAGGACCATTTCCCGGATATACTGGAACTTTGGGGTGACAGTGGTCGCAGTGGAGAAGGTATTGAAATACATTCCTATGGTTTGCGAACCGTTCTGACCGCTATTATTGGTAACGGTCTTATACTCAAGTATGTCCGTTCGTCCATCATTGTTCACATCCGTTGGCACCAAATTATAGGTGGTGGCAGGACTGGTGGTGGTGGACGAAAGTTTATAGCGAAAAGGATACACACTTTCGGTCTTTGTAAATTGCTTTCCTGTAGACCGGAACAAGGCAAAAGTGGTACTGTTCGTAGCGGTGGGTAAAAGAAAATCTGTTTTTCCATCCCCGTTATAGTCCCCGAACATTGGTCGGTACTCCGTTTTGATCCTGGAATCCGTAGTGCTCCAAAGCAACTGAAGGGTATTATTGGCGGTTGTCGAATATACATAGACCTTTCCTGGCGTTACCTGTAACAGGTCGGTCTTTCCGTCCCCATCGACATCGGCGGTATACAGCTTATGGTTTGGGCTCAATGGAACGGAGAGGCCCCCGGCTGTATTGACGAAATTGGTCGATTTCCTGCGGTCCAGATCTACAAAGTAGGCCGTGGAGCTGGTACGGGAGGTGGTGGTACATTCACAGCAATCCCCACTTGGAAGTGTATTATAGGTGATCGTCTGCTCGTCGGCGATCGGTTGCGGCGGATCACCGTCGTCCCCGTCACAATTCTCTCCGGGGGGCGGGGTCACTTTTCTACAATTCGTATAGGAGTAGGGCCTGCTAATGGCCAGGACATCACTGAGCCCGTCCCCATTAAAATCCCCGGAAACATATTCCATCGAAACTCTGTAGGTATAGGGAGTGGCACCGCAATAATCGGCCACACTATAACTAGGTGCCGACCAACTTTTTGCATAGTGCTGGGTGGCAATATTAGTACCGCTTCGCCCATTGACACGAAAGGTAACCTGATTGGAACCCGAGTGGGTAATCAACCCGAAACCCTGAGCCGCGTCCAGCTGGTTCACAGCGTTCAGATAGCTGACCGGAAATATTTTTTCAAATCTAGTAGTAGTTACTTCGGCTCCAATATTGGAGCTTCCGCTCTGCAGATCTCTAAAGATCCATACCTTTGTACGGTCCGCCTTATCCTTGGGAGACACAATGAAATCCATTTTACCGTTCCCGGTATAGTCAAGAGGGATGACCGAAGCATTCCTTTGTTCGATTCCGGCAACGTTCAAGGAGGTTTCTATTTGATTTTGGCTTATTATATCGTTTCCGGTGTCCTCATAGTCAAAATAAATACGACTATGGCTTAGACTATTGTCCCCGGATTTTTCTACAATACTAGATACCCTTTGGTACCCAAGATCGTTGTCTTCATGGCTCAATACATAGTTGCGATAGCCTGTAGCACCGGTCTTTACATTGATCTGGGAGAGAATGTTCTTTCTGCGGAAATCGATTCCCCCGATGTATGCCTGTTCAGGTCTTTTCCGGGTCAGGTATTGAAAGTTGATACTGTTGGGAGCGGTAGTTCCGGTCCTGTGCCCATATTTGATAGATGCTATACTTAGCGTATTGTCGGAAGTGCTATAGCTATACTCCATAAGCACCCCTTGCGGATTCTGCCAAAAGGTAATCGCATAGTCCTTTCTTGAACGACTGTTCGCAGTACTTCCGTACCATGCAACCGATCCGTCGGGATAGGACACTTTAAATTTTTCAGGTCCATATGCAGCTCCATAAGGAGAGGTCCCATAGGAAACGATCTTGATATTGGAGTAGTTCTCCGTTTGATAAACAGCCCCATTTTTTCCGTAGGTGCCCGACTTGAGCACCAACCGCTGCCCATCCAAGGCAAAACGATCTAGAAGGTCAAAATCCACTGGGTCGATGATACCATCATGGTATTTGGTAGAGGGGATTCTTGTAATGGTA
This sequence comes from uncultured Flavobacteriaceae bacterium, assembly GCA_947500385.1. Classification (GTDB taxonomy): domain Bacteria; phylum Bacteroidota; class Bacteroidia; order Flavobacteriales; family Flavobacteriaceae; genus Pelagihabitans. The sequence continues at coordinate 309,419 of CANMSA010000002.1, forward strand.
GAAACGCCCGAGAGGTTCCATCCATAGCCTGCCACCCCGTTCCCGTTCTGGCTATCGTACGAAATGGCAATCTGCGGGACCACCCCATTGATCCCTGGCGGGACCATGATAGGGATGGTATAATTTGCTCCTCCGGTGAGGGATACGGACAAGAATCCTTGTGTTTCCGTTATCCCGGAGCCATTTCCGGCCCCTGAGGATGCGGATGCCGGTGGAATCGATGTATCCGCTTCGTTATTGGACGAAGGACTTGGTCCATTTTCTATTCGTTCTGTTACCGTTATGGGCGTACTTTCCAACGGTACTTCCTGATAATCGGTCTGGGCAAGCCCCCAGAAACTTGCAACAAGGAACGATGGCAATACAGTCTTTTTTAGATTGGTCGATATATGTTTTAACAATTTCATGCTGTAATTTTTTGAATGCTGATTAGTCCTTGAGTATTTTTTTTCCGATGGTACGTCCCGTGGTCAGGTGGAAGCTCACCAGATACACCCCGGTGGGATGGTTTCGCAGGTCTACCTTGGCCTCGACCCTCTCCTGGTCGAATTTTACCGGGATGGCCCTCCCTGCGATATCGGTCACCGTAATCTTTTCGATCAGGTTGTTGTACTCCCCGTTCCAGGTGACCGCGAGGTCGCCCTTGGTCGGGTTCGGAAAAATAGCGATGCTATCATCCAAGGGATCGCTTTCTTCAGGTCCTTCTGAAGGCTCCCCGAATACTTGCTGTGGAGGCAGCTTCGTTTTTAAGGCAGTGGACTCCGAAGGGGGCTTGCGTACGATCTGATTGCCCGCCGTATCAAAAAGGAATACCAACTTCGTAACGTTTCCAGGGTCGGGATCCGGGTCGGGGTCGGGATTCCCGCCATCGGAGCCCACGATCTGAATCTCATTGACACTGTTCCAGCCATTACTGCTATTGCCCTTACCATAATAGCGTATATACCGAGCCGTCTGGTTCGAGAACGGAAAGGATTCCAATTCCGTTGTGGTACCGCTACCGCTCAGTCCCGTTTGAACGTTCGTCCATGTACTGCCATTGTCCGATTTCTGGATATCGAAATAGGCCTGTCGTAGGGTCCCTTTGAAAAAAGAGATGCGCAGTTCGTTGAAGCTTTTAGGACTTCCAAGATCAATGGTCGCGGATTGCGGGTTCCCGAACCCGCTCCATCGGGTGGTCAAATTCCCATCGAACATATTGCCGGCCACGTTCGCGCCGTCTGTAATGGTCGCAGTTACGTTTATAGGTTGGTGCAGCGTTTCCGAACCTCCGTTCGGTCCGTACACCTCTATTTCTATGATACTGTTCCAAGCGTTGCTGCTATTGCCCTTTCCGTAATAACGGATGTAGCGGGCTTCTTGAAGGGAAAAGCTGAAGGTCTCTAGATCCCAGGAATCCCCCGCACTACTCAGTCCCGTCTTTACATTGGTCCAACTGGTGCCATTGTTCGATTTTTGGATATCGAAATAGGTCTGTCTCCTGTCCCCCTTGTAAAAAGCGATCTTCAGTTTGTTGAAACTTTTGATTCCCCCCAAGTCCAAGACCGCATATTGTGGATTTCCGAAAGAACTCCAACGGGTATTCGGGCTGCCATCATATAGGTTAGTGGGCACATTGGTCCCATCCACATTGCTAGCGGTGGCATTAATGGGGATATGTTGGGTCTCTCCTCCCGTACTTACCCCCTTGATCACCATTTCTGTCAAACTGTTCCAATTGTTCAAGGAGTTCCCTTTTCCGTAATACCGGATGTAACGGGCCGTGGCAGTGGTAAAGGTAAAGGACTCCAAGGCCCATGAGGTACCAGCACTGCTCAGATTGGTTTTTATATTGGTCCAATTGTTCCCATCGTTGGATTGCTGCAGGTCAAAATAGGCCTGTCGTTGGTCCCCCTTGAAATAGGATATCTGTATCTCATCAAAGCTTTTGGCCGATCCCAGATCGATGATGACCCATTCAGGATTCCCAAGGGCGCTCCAACGGGTATTCGGGTCCCCATCGAAGAGGTGTTCGGGAACGTTCGTACCATCGACATTGGTTGCCGTTACATTAACAGGTTGTAGATTTCCTTGGGCATAAATGGAAATGCCCGTAGCTAGGAATGCCAGTAGAAAAAGGAGTGCTTTTTTCATTTTTTTTGTGGGATTCAGTGATTATTGATTCGTTGATTTTCAGCGTCGCTCGGGCCTATCCATTACTGGGGGTAGAGCGGTATAGAAAATTATCTGTTCGTGTTTTGTAGGTCTACTCTTGGGGAAGTATCGGTTATTCTAAAATTGTATGTTTTGGGACATAGGGTTTATAATTTGTTTTCTGTTTTTAGATTTTTCTGAATGTTGTCTTACCTCGACTTTATCCAGGTTGCTAATGTAATCTTGTTCCCTGCAAAAAATGTGCAGGGAAGCTTTTTTCTGTTTTCGCGCATGTAATATAGTGCCCCCTTTTATTGCCCTTTTACACAAAAACTATAGAAAAATTAGGGTTTTTGCCCGAGGCCCCGTTTTTTCGTTCAAAGGGGGCCGTTCTCGGGCGAACTACCTTAAAACCTGTCGGTTTTGGTTCGGGGGAAGCCGGAGCGATTTTACGGTTTATCGTTGATATAAAACCTTTGCCCGAAATGTCCGGTTTTGGGCTGGACACCGCTTATAAAAACTATTGGGTTGTTTAATCATAATTCAAGGTTGTTGGTTTATATATAAAAGGTTCGTTTTTTGACATCGTTTAGACTAGAAGAATTTCCAAGTGGGGAATTTAACTTCTATAGAATTTTTGGACTTTTAGTGTCGGTGTTCGTTTTAAATCAAATTCGAAAACACCCATTTGATTACAAGTCAAAACTATTGATCAAAGAATAAAAAACAGGGATAAAAACCGTAAAAATCATACAGTTTGCTCTAAAAATTATAAAAATCCACTTCTACGTGCGGCATTTAAAAGTGATTGAACATTCTTGTCGTCCACACCAAATTTTTCGCGCAGCAGTCTCTTCCGTTTTTCAACTTTCGAGGATGACCATATTAAACGATGAGCGATTTCCTTTGAAGGCACTCCTGTGTTGAGAAGATGAAGCAATTCTCTATCGTCTTGGTCTAGAATATAACTTTGCGAAAACTGATTTCGAAGTAGTTTTGAAAAGGTCTTTGTGTAAAAGGGAACATCGTTTAATACCTCTTTAATGCAGGTTACAAAATTCTCTTCGACCAAATCACCCTTGATAATGATTGCCTCTGGATTAAGATTCTTGAAAATATTATAGAGCAAATGGTTATCGCTTATCGAGGTCTGTACGATTATCTTGCTTAAGGGACTAAAAGACCTCACCAATAATCCTATATCTTCCCCCGAAAAAATTCGTTCCATTGGATAGGACGGTAGCTGGATATCCAAAAAAATAAGATCAAAAACGGCTTTTTGTTTGTTTATACCATTGATCAACTTAAAAGCACTTTCGCAATCATGTGCGAATGTAAGGTCGAAGGAAGGGATGGATCCGGCATTTTCGGCATTTTCAAAAAAATATTTATAACCTTTACATGTGACAGTATGATCGTCAATAATAAGCGCACGATATGGATTCATAACAACTTGGGTCTTCGGAATTTTTTTAACAGTTCAATATGGTCTCTCTTGCCTTTTCACATAAAAACTGATGAATTCTTAAATATTCTTCATGTGATATAAAAGCATAATCTTCGTAGCGAATTGCATCGTTAAGAATATGCCTCCAAGTTGACCTGCCTGAAAAGTTATATCTTACAACGATATAATCTAATATTGGGGAATGCCCAATAAGGTCATCCAATGAGCATCTGAAGTTTTTTATACTTTCATGGCTACCGTAGATAATATATTTCTGATTAAATTGCATTTTTGGCTGTTTAATATAGATCAAGGTTAGTGTTTTGCCTCTCCATAATATGAATACTACATATTGCGGATAATAATTCAAATATATTACAAAAATCGTATTTTGAAGGATAATACATCAATAAATGTAAATTTAGTTCTAGAGAGAATTAAGAAATTGCGAGGAATAACAAGGGATTTACAGCTATGCGAAGAGCTAGGTGTAAAGCAAACTACCTTCTCATCTTGGCGGTCCAGGGATACTTTGGATTTCAAATTGATACTTGAATTTGTACATGCCCAAGGGATGGACCTTAATTACATCTTATTTGGTAAGGGGGTTGACAAAGCCTCTACGATGGACGATTTTTTGACTTTGATATCGGAACTAGTTGCAAATAAATTAAAACCTCAATTTGAGGTACATTCAACCTTACATGAAAAATTATTGTTCCTGTTAGAAAAAGAAGACATCAGACGTCAATTGGAAGCTGCAAGGGAGGGTACTGAAAAAAAAATTAAGAAACATTGATTACCAAGTCGTGAATGATATCGGATAGTTCCTCGTTCTCCATCCGATTCACCACTTTTAGATATTCTGCCTCCACATGATCTAAAAAAATCAAATACTCTTTTTGAGTAATCTCTCCTTTTTGATAAAGGTTCTTGGCCGATTTTAGCAACAGCGAGACTTTTTTAAATTTGCTAACGTACATCCTTGATATTTTCTAAGACCTCTTCTTTCATTTCTTCCAATTCTCTTTGGAGAGAAGATCTAAAATATTTTTTTAGCATTTCTATTATAACGAATACCAAAAGGGTGGTGCCTATTGCATAGATACTTGTGTAGGTGAAATCCTGTGAATCAAAGGCCAAGGTATATGCCTGGAGCAAATAACAAAATAATGGAATTAAATAAACATATCGATATGGTTTTAATAGAGCCCCAATAATCAGCAATAAAGGGGAAAGCGTTTGTGCCCAGAGCCATACAAAGGTTTCGAAGGTCATTCCGGCATCTGAGAACTTAAGAGGTATTGGGAATTGATAGTTAAAATAGTTAAACAATTTGTCCGCGTATAGCACAAAACCGGATAACCCGATAAGCAGAGATGCAAAGACTCTTGACGAAATATTTGTTTGGTCAAGAGTCTCTTTTGCCTTACTTTGGCCGTTGAACATTTGTATAATCCACGCTTTGCTCATTTTCATAAAGTTTCGCTTCATCTTCAGACGAATCAGTACATGATGAAATAAAAAGTGCCCCGGTAACAAGGGCCAATGCCATGATAAATACTTTGGTAGTTTTCATAAAAGAAATATTAATTATTAATACTTCTATAAAGCTACCTATTCATCAAAATTTATCTATAAACACATAAAACACTTATACATAAAGTATTAACACCTTGAATATTGGTGCTATTTTACGTACAAATGCCGAAGTTAATTTAACTCTTACCGATATAATAATTTGTTCGATGTATTACATAAAATACCATTTATCAAGCCATAAAGTTATAAACGGCTTTCTAAATGGAGGTGATTAAAACTGTAATTTTTTTACAGTTTCCTTACCAACCGTTGTCATTAGTCATTTAAGCAAGAATGTCATAACGTTCAAAATTGTAATGGCCAAAGAAACCCTCTTAGTTTCTTTAATTAAGTAGGCCGACTCCTCTTTCCCAGACAGAAACCCCATCTCCAATAAAACTCCAGGACCAACGTCTTTAGTATCTCTTAAAACCTGAAAATCACCCCTTTTCACCCCACGTGATACAAAACCCAAATTATCTGTCAAACTCTTTAAAAGTTCCTCACCCATTCGAATCGAATCCAATAAATACAGATTCTTCTTTTCTTCAGAATCATAGACATATACTTCCACACCCTTGGCCCTCGGATTATCTGAATGATTGCAGTGCAATGATATAAAGATATCGGGCTTGATCGCCTTTACCAGCTTCCCTCTATCCGATAAGGAAACCAGGCTGTCCTTGTACCTGGTGAGATAGATATCATATCGATCATCGAACAATACCTTGTTCCAATACAAAATACCAAAAGCAACATTCAACACCACCTCCTTCTCCATAAGCCCATCAGCGGAAACCGCCCCGCTATCCGCTCCACCGTGCCCAGGATCTATCACAATTACCGGTTTATTACTGTCTTGTCCTTGCGGAAACCCGCAGTCTACACAAATTATCCATAGGAACCCAAAACACACCCATTTCATTTTCATTTCGATTTCATTTTACTGGTTTCGTATCGAACAATCTGCAATAAAAAAACAATAACGTTGAATAATATTCATTTTTTAACTCATTTCGGTGTTAAATATTACGAATATTTCAATGAAACATCGATTTCACTTCTAGATTAGCCATAAAGTCCTAACAAACAAGGAAGTATTAACCGGATGCCAAAACCATTACCGCATCCTAAAAATCAGTCATATGAAAAAAGTAAAATTGCTTACCGTGGCAATGCTCCTATCGAGCCTTTCCACTTTCGCACAGATCGGCGGGATCGAGGATTCCGTCAACGACGTATCGGATACCATTAGATCCATTTTCCCCATCATTCTTGGGGTCATTTTCCTAGTGGGTTTCCTATTCAATGCCGGACACTTCTTCGGGGAGAATGCCGATATCAAAAAAGGGATGACCCGGGTACTCGTATTTGTCTTGATTGCAGGCGCCGTAGTCGGCATCTTTACCTATCTCATCGGAATCGTGGTCTAATGAGAAGCTATCAGGTATATCGGAACATTCGAAAAGGGGCGGTGATATGGGGGCTCCCCATATCGCTCTTCGCCCTTCTGATGGCATCGGTCATCTGCTCCCTTTTGGTCATCATCTTCTCCTTTAGCCTGCTGACGGTGCTAGGCCTTTTCCTTTGGAACGGGGGACTCTTTGTAGGACTGGTCAAATGGCGACAGAGCAACCGCAGCTTCCAATTGGGGACTCCATTTCCCAAGAATATCAATAACAAACAAGTTAAAATATTGCACTATGTCGACTATTGAACTTGCTACACATCATCCGATAGCGGATATTAAAGACCACTTGGTATTTTCCAGTAATGGGAATGTAACGGCCTGCTACAAACTACGCTTGCCAGAAGTGTATACCCTATCTGAAAAGGACTTCGAGGACCTGCACAGCTGCTGGTTCCAAGCGTTGAAATCATTGCCCGTCGGAACGGTCGTCCACAAGCAGGACGTATACATCAAAAAGGCCTATTCAGGCTATAATCTACCGAACGGTACTTTTTTGGCCCGGGCCACCCGGGAACACTTTGCAGGTCGTGTTTATATGGAGCATACTTCCCATTTGTTCTTTACCCTTACCAAGAACCGGCAGCTCAATAATCCCAAATACGTCAACCCCTTTAAAAAGATCGGGGAACAGGTCCCAAAGCTCTTGGACGAAAACCTTGATCGTTTCAAAGCAGCGGTCAACGATGCGGTCTCCTTTATCAATAACGGCCGCCAGATACAGGTGGCCCCCATGGCCCCTGAAGATATCTTGGATCGTACCCACGCCTACTTCAACGGGTTCAATGACGGTTTTGACTGCAGTACTGAATTATCCAAGAGCGGTATCCAGATCGGTAAGCACCATTTCGATGTGCTGGCGATCAACAACGAAGCTTGCTTTGGAGAAACGGTCAAGACCAGCAAGGTCAACGAGCGTTTTACCACGGATGATTTTGTCTTTCATCAGGGCCAGATCGATGGATTGGGACTTTCCCTGGACGAAAACCATATCGTCAACCAGATCATCTATCTGGACGACAAACAGAAATGGCGCAAGATCCTGGATAAAAAGGTCGAAGAGCTCCACAAAAGCGCCAATTTCGGTTCCCAGAACAAGGTCGTCCTAAAAAAAATCCAGCGTATTCTTGACCAGATCAATTCGGATGACAGTGCCCGGGTCGTACGCGGACATCTCAATGTACTCTATTGGTCTTCCGAGGCCGAACGCTTGGAGCATATTGCCGCCAAGATCAAGACCGAGTTCAAGGAAATGGATATGGTTCCCTACTATCCCAATTCCGAAGAACGCAAAAGCTATTTCTTGAACAGCTATGCCTGCTTCTCGGCCAACTTCTCCAACACGGACCTGTATGTAACCGACCTGAAGCATTCGCTTTGCCTGTTATTGAACAACACCAACTACCGCTCGGACAAGCAGGGCATCCTATTCAACGACCGCCAGCACAACATTCCGGTCTTAAAGGATGTATGGGATGAACAAAAAAAACGGATCAAGGCGCGGAACTTTGCCATATTCGCCCCTACCGGGGAAGGGAAGTCCTTTTTGGCCAACAACATCCTGCGCCAGTATTTCGAAATGGGGGTACGGCTGGTGATCATCGACCTGGGCGGTTCCTACACCAAATTCGCCCAACTCTATCCAGAGCAGTACACCGTGCTTCGCTATGAACCCGGCAAAAGCTTGGGTATCAATCCTTTTTTCATAACAAAACCCCACGATGTGGGGGCGGAGCGATTGGAGGAACTGGCGGTCTTTCTTTTTGAGCTATTGGCCTCCGACCTAAAGGTCACCAAGGCCCAGTCGGTATCCCTCAAAAAGATCTTATCGCATTATTACGCCGAAAATGACGGGGCCGCACATTCCCTCGAACATTTCTATCACTTTATCAGGGATGCCCGCGAAACCCTTTTACAAAAGCTGGGGATCGATCCTCCCTATTTCAATATCCCCAATTTTCTGCACATCCTCTCGGAATATGTGGATGGGGGACTCTACAGTTTCCTGTTCGAAGTCCGTGAGGACCAGTCGTTCCGAATCGAGGACAAACGCCTGATCATTTTTGAACTCGACGAGGTCCGGGACAACAAGGAAATCCTATCGGTCATGCTCAAGCTCATCAAGACGGCTATCCAACGGACCATTTGGCGCAACAAGGGCGAGAAGGGAATCATCCTTTTCGATGAGTTCGCCAAGCAGCTAAAGTTTCCCAACGTCCTGGAAAGCGTGGAGTTCTATTACCAGGCCATCCGCAAGCAGGAAGGGGCCATCGGGATCATCTTGCAATCCATTAACCAACTGCCCAACAATTCCACCTCGGCGAGCATCCTTGAAAATACCCAGGTCATCTATAGCCTCAATAATGAAAAGGGCTATGACGAACTGGTCAAACGGCTCAACCTGAGTTCTCATGACCTGAACCAGCTCAAGTCCATTCGAAACGACCTGACCGGGGAACGCAAGTACACCGAGATGTTCATCAAGATCGGAAAAGAGAGTAACATCTTTCGTCTTGAAGTGCCGCCAGAGGTGTTCGCGGCCTATCTCACCGACGGTCCCGCCTCCGAGGCCATAATGGCCATTTATGATAAATGTGGTGATATGGAATCCGCAATCACCCAATTCCTGCATGCTAAGGGGGTCACCGACCCTTTTATTAAAAATAACTGACCGACCAATGACCGATTATCAAATAAAGTCGAACCGGATACGGACGGTCAGTTGCTGGCCGTATCACAAAATGTAACATCATGAAGTCAAAAAAGAAATACCTTAAAATAGTACTGATATGCGCAACGACGCTCATGCTAAGCGGCCGCGCTGCGGCCCAGGGGATGCCTGTTTATGATAATGTGAACTTTATATCCTTTGCCAAGCAACTCTTGGAAGCGGGGAAACAGACCTCGAACATCATCAAGACGATGAAGTTCCTCAAACAGCAGAAGGAAAACATCGAAAAGGTCAGCAAGGCCATCGAACAGTTGAAGACGGTACGCAATATGATCCGTAACAACGAACGGTTGTACAACATGGTACGGGAGGACCTAAGATCGATCCTGAATTCTCCTTATATCCGACCCGAGGAGGTAGATCGGGTCTCCCAAAGTTTTAACCGGATCATCGAAAATTCCATGTCCGATCTGGAGACCATCAACGAATTGCTTTCCAGTGGGCATTTAAAGCTTTCGGATGCGGACCGGATGAAGGCCATCAACGAGCGGGAGGCCCGTTCCCGGGAAATGGTCACGGAAATCGAACGCAAGACCCAACGGTATCGGGATATCATTGCTTTTCGGGAACTACAGGACCGCATCAATAATCGGGAAACAAACTACTAGCAGATGGAACTTGTCATCCAATTGGGCATCGGGCTCGAATATGTGGACGCGGTCTTCCAGACCATCAAGGCGACCGATTTCTCTGGCTATACCATTGTTGGGATCAAGGCCTTGGGGGTGCTCTTTTTCTTGGTGAACATCCTTAAAAAATACAATGAGGGCGTGGCCGATAGGGACGGGTATTCCTGGGGACTGTCCCCCGGGGAGCTGGCCAAGAATTTCGCCATCGTCCTGTTGGTCATTTTTTCCACCCAGATCCTCGGGTTCTTCGATGGGATATTGGTGGCGATCGAAGGACAATACCGTGGAACGGCACCGCCCTTGATTCCCCTGCAGCTGCAGGATATTCCCATCGAAGAGGATGTGGGGGCCTTTGATGCGGCCAAACAGGCTTTTGCCCTTTTGTACGAGGCCTTGGTCACCCCGGTGTTCGGGATCAAGATGTTCAGCTTTTTTATCGGGCTGGTACTCTGGATGGTAGATCTATTTCTCTACCCCTTGTTTTTGGCGGAACGGTATTTCCTGCTGGGAATCATGCAGGCCTTTTTTCCCTTGGTCATCAGCTTATCGGTCTTTGAGAAGTTCCGGGAATTGGCCTATAACTTTTTTAAGCTTTATGCCGCGGTCTATATGTTGGTGCCCGCTTTTTTCCTGGTGAATATTTTCGTCAACCAACTCTACACCGAGATCAATGCCAACTTCTGGACAAATCTATGGGGCGGGCCCACCTCCAATGCGACCATTCGGATATTGATCGAGGCGGCCACCATCGGGTTTATCGTCTTTTTGAAGTTCAAGCTCTATAAACGGGCCATCCGCTTTACCCTGCGCCTCTTCACCGCCGGGTAACACCCGGAGGTAATTATTTAGCTTGTCTGTGAATATAAAACTGTTTTGAAATGTTAGATAAAATCTTTAAAAATAAAAAAGGGTCAATGACCCCAATGGCCCCGACGAAAGGTAAAACCCACTATAAAAGCATTTACGAGGTGTTGAAACTGAACCGTTTCGTGACCATTATCGTGACGGTCACCGCGCTCTTGTCAAGCCTCTTTTCCGGGGTCATGGTCTTTCGGATGTACGAGCGGGCCATGGACAGCGCCTTTGCGGTCAATACCGATGGGTCCGTCATTCCGCTGAAACTGGTAAGCCAAAAGGAGAACCTACAAGTAGAGGCCCTGGCGCATTTGGAACTTTTTCATACCTATTTCTATGGAATCGATGCCAGTAACTACGAATCGAACCTTGAAAAGGCGCTTTGGTTGGGCAACGCTTCCGTGGACAATGTATACCGTCAAAAGAAAACCGACGGGGTCTATAACCGGCTGTTGCAATACTCCCTGGTACAGAAAATCATTTCGGTGGAATCCACTTTGGATATGGGAAAAGCTCCCTATTCTTTTCGGACGGTCACCGTATTCGAGATCAATCGTGGTGCGGTCATCGACCGCTATGAGCTGGTCAGCTCGGGAAAGCTGATGACCGTAGATCGGAACTACCCCCACAATACCCATGGGCTGCTGATTACCAACTTCTTCGAAAACTCCCTCCGCAAGCTAAGCTTGAATTAATTGTTAAAATATCTATGTAAAATTTGTTGGATTTAAACTGAAAAAATATGAAAACGGATAAAAAAAAGATTGTCTTTATCGGGGCCATTATATTGATCGTCGCCTTTATCGCGGGTTATTCCTTTTTGGTACTTGGCAGGGAGGATGAAACCGAGAATCTGTTACATGAAGTGACCGTCCCGATGTTGTCGGATAAGGATGTGAAGACCTTTTCCAGTAAGAAGGACGCAGTCGATGCCATCGAGGACAAACGGGAGCGGATCGCCCCGAGTGTATACGACGACCGGCTGTTGGATTCCTTGGGGCGTTTTGACCCCGACTTGATGGACAAGAAAAAGCAACGGATGGTGGACAGTATCTACCGCATGGGACGAATCGACTACTCCGATAGCAGCTACTCTGCTGAAATTACACCTCGCAAAAAAGTAGTCCCGAACATACGGATCGATACAACGGATCGGGAAGAAAAAGGGCAACAGGGGGATTCTTTAAAAAAGATGGCCTTGGAACAGCAGCTCTTTTTTGCGGTCAGCCCACAGGTCGATGCGCTTGCCTCCGGGAATCGGTTGGAGGTGCTCGTGGACGGGGAGCAAACGGTAAGGGTCAATGACCGCCTCCGCATGCGGTCCAGCGCGGACTGTAAAATCAATGGAATCCCTGTTTCCAAGAATACCATTCTCTATGGAATCGTTAAGTTTCGGCCCAATCGGGTCGTTTTGGAGGTCACCAATATCGAGCATCGCCCCGTCAAGCTGATGGCATTCGACCTGGCCGATGGTCTGGAGGGCATCTATATCCGCAACAGTGTGCGGGAACAGGCTTTCCGGGAGGTGTTGGGAGATGTGGCGGAGGACATCAATATTCCTGGGGTACCACAAGTGGGCGGTATTAAAAAAGTCTTTCAGCGCAACCACCGCAATGTCAAGGTGACCGTCAACAACAACTATCGGCTGTTGTTGATCTCAAAATAAATATTCATTCTTAAAATTTAGTATCATGAAAATATCCGTGAAGTTAGTATTGTTCTTTTTTGTTTCCATCAGCTCCCTATCGGCAGGACAGCCAAAGGTATTGGATACCCTCTATGCCAATGAGCAAATGAACCTGGCCCTTTTCTTTCCTTCGGAAATACGTCAGGGTATCGTCGGATCGGAAGATTTTGCCTTTACATATAATAGGGAAAAGGGCCAATCCTTGGGATTGCTCAAGGCGGTCAAGGGCGAAGCCAGCAATTTGTTGGTCATCACCGTGGACGGGAAGGTCTATTCCTATATTGTGCGCTATGCCGAAAAGTTGTCGGAGCTCAACCGCTTTATTTCCTTGGCGGAAAGTATCGGCAATGAAAACGGGCGGATGCCATCCGCCGGGATTGTTGAAAAAGATTCTGTGTACGATAAACTTGATGAAAATGATTCTTTGGAAATACCTACCGCGGAAAAGGAGTCGGTATCCAAGGACTTTTTGACCAAGTCCTGCAACTCGATGCTGGCCGGGCCGGAACGAATGAGAAAAACCAAACGTAAAAAAGGCATGACTCTGGCAGTTGCCAATCGAGTGTACTATGAGGATTTGCTATTCGTTCAATATGAGATTACCAATAAGTCCGGAATCGACTTTGACATCGATTCCATGGAATTTAGCAAAGTACAGGGAAGCAATAGAAAGAAATCCTCCTACCAACAAAGCACCATGGAACCGATCTATACCCATGGAATGCCGGAAAAGGTACGACATGGGGATACCGCACGGTTTGTAAGGGTCTATGAAAAAAATACCTTAGGAGATTCAGAGAAATTCGTCGTACTATTGAGGGAGGATAAGGGTAGTAGGGAAATTGGATTAACTGTTCGCCAATAACTACCCGACCTGTCTATTCACCAATTTGACAACCATATTGTCCAAATTGGTAACACCAAGAGTATCTTTGCAAAAACCATTTAGTGTTTTCTATGTATAAACGAACCTTTCTTTTTCTTTTGACACCTGCTTTGTCGCTATCTCTTACTTGCAGTGCCCAAAGTGACTATATTGTCAAAAAAAATGGGGATACCCTGTATGGAAATGTAGTTTTGAGCATGAAAAAAGTTCGGTTCGGAAATCAGAAATTCAAAGCAAAGGATAATGAATTACTTGGTTGCTACCTCGCGGCAAAAAACCAGTATTTCGAGCTTATGAAATCCCCCTTCCTATGGTTGGAATATAAGGAGCGGATTTTTTTGGAACGCCTAACCCATGGAACCGTTAAAGTATATTACGCAGGACGCTACAAGGGCAAACGTCCCGACCAGAACCTGTTTAACAAACATGATATCACCTATCTGATCGCAGCCAAAAAAGGGGACGGTCAGCTCAACCTTTTACGCGGTGGAGGGTCCAAGGGAAACTTTGCAACGGAGAAAACCTATAAAACGATTCGGTGGTGGTTCAAGGACAATCCTGATTCTTTGGAGGAAGTGGATACCATGCCGCCTGCAAAAGAAGATTTTGTTGGTATTATTGAACGGTACAACGCCTACTTTGAAGGTACTGCAAAGACAAACTAGGTTGAAAACGTACCTACATGACCAAAAAGGACCTAATTTAACCTCATAGTCTTCTTTTTTGGAAGTTCCCGTCATTTCCCTCATTGGTATGGTGCCAAAAGTGACTTGTAATGACTGAGTTCTTCCCTACTTATGCAATTTTTCAAGGTTCTTTGTGGGTTTCAATTTACTACCTCAACTATTCCTTAGCATCAAATCGCAAAACATTCTACTATAATATTGAAGCGAAATGTCGCCCTAAACCTTATTTTTGCCGCCTGTTTAAATCTTACTAAGCACTAACCAATGAATTTGATACTAAAAAAACCATTGATTCTCTGATTACTGTTTTGCACATCCTTTGCCATTGCACAGGTAGGACGAAAAAAAATTACAGTTAACAAAATTGACGGTAGTCAACTACAATGTAGTGCCCGAAACCTAAAGTTCAATAGTGAACCACAAAATATCGTGTGCTACATGAACAAACAACTTAAACCTCGGACGTTGGAACTGGATTCAATCGCTAATATCCAATACAAAAAGAAAACCTTCATCATAACCGAGGCCGAATTCGACAACTCTACCAACAACTACCAAAAACTGGACAACCGAGGAGAGAAAAGCAATAACAAGTTCTTCTATCTTGAAAAAAGGAAGCTGTATCTTCAAGTATTGGTCGACGGTAAGCTTCGCCTTTATAAGAGTAGATTTAATGATAATATCAAGTTTTTTATGGATAACAAAGACGGGGTGATTATTCCTTTGCTATACAAGCGATATTTCATACCCAGACCATCTTACTACATGGGGCATGATTTTGCCAAAGAAAACAACTTTTATCAGCAGCAACTTCTCAATGAAGCACCTTGTCGAGATAAAAAGGGAAGGTTGGTCTTTCCCGAGTACAAAGAGCTAAATCTGGTGGCTCACTTCAAAAAGCTTAACGATGGCAAATGCAATTAGGCACAATGCGCTTGGCAGGGCGATATAAAGTATTATTGTAGAGACAAACTCACACACCGAATCCAGATTGGTTGTAGTCGCTAAAGCCCATAGAATATTCCCGGGTTCTTATAAAAGACGGCATTACACAACGCGATTATTTGTACGATAAATAGAGCCATATCTAAATAATCAGCTAAGCCGGTATGCATCTATCAAGCCTCAACAAAAAGGGAATAGAAACCCTTTGTTAATTTTTTCTGCCGCGATAATAATGGCCAAAAGCCAGACAGATCGGCAAACTATCCTGTTGGTAAATAGTGTAGTTTTTTGGAACTTTATATCGGTGACCACATGGTTTTATCGAATAACACCAACCTTTCGAAAAAGGTAGTTTCCTCGATCTGATTCCAATTCCGGGAAGATCTAATAGAAAAGTCAATACAATTCCCTTTCCGCCGTTCCGGTGCCCGCTTCCCATTTCATATCCGTTTTTGATTTCCCTTTTGAACCTCCGCCGCCCCCTTCTTTTGGATAGCGAAAAAACAACATTTCCAAACGGTCCCACTGCATAAAGCCAGGCGGCCCTGCCCCTCTTTTTTATAAGTCCGCCCGTTTGGAAACATTGTAGCGGGAAAAGCAACAAAAAGAAGGTAACAGCGAAGGCGCTATGGTATGCAAATCAAAAACATCGGATATGAAATCAACGGACACCTCCAAAAACGGCAATAAGGGAAAAAAACCACGACCCAACAAAAGAAGGAAAACGCTCCGGATATAGATCGCAAATCATTTTAATAGCTGCCCGAGCGTCGGGCAGTACCATTTTTAATTTAAATTTTTTCAATTATGAGTAGTATCAGAAACAAAGTACAGTTGATCGGAAATGTAGGTCAAACCCCGGAATTGACCAATTTGGACAATGGTAAAAAAGTATGCCGATTTTCGTTGGCCACCAATGAGGTCTTTAAGGCCAAGAACGGGGAAAAGACCCAAAAAACGGATTGGCACAACCTCGTAGTCTGGGGCCGAAACGCGGAGATCATCCAACGCTATGCAGCAAAGGGCCAACAGATCGCCATCGAGGGAAAACTGACCTCAAGAAGCTATGAGGACAAACAGGGGGTACAACGCTACATCACCGAGGTCAACGTCAGCGAATTGGTCCTGTTGGGAAACCACAAGGAATCGAATAAATCCTAATCCTTAGGTTTTTAAAAAGTAAAGAGGGCATCTCTCGCAAAAGTTCTGCCCTCTTATTTCATCACTATCAACGATTAAATTAAAAGCAATGAAGTATAAAGTTAACGAAATCAAAGTAAGCTACAAAGAGCGGACACCTTCCGCCTTTTGGAAAAAAATAAAAAGTTCCAAGGATGCCGCAGAAATGTTATATAGTCTTTGGGATCAAGATACCATAGGCCTACACGAATCCTTTAAGATAGTATTGCTGAACAATGCCAACAAGGTCAAAGGGGTCTATCAAATTTCACAAGGAGGGATAACGGGCACCTTGGTAGATATACGGTTATTGTTCTCGGTCATTCTGAAATGTCTGGCCCCTGCCATTATTCTGGTCCATAACCACCCTAGCGGTAGTTTACGGCCCAGTGGGTCGGATCGTGAAATCACCCAAAAAATCAAACAGGCCGCCAAGCTGTTGGACATTCGGGTATTGGATCATTTGATCATTGTTCCCAATGGGGAATACTTCAGTTTTGCAGATGAGGGAATCCTCTAATTCGAAAATTGAAGCGATGATTTTTTTGAACTATAACAATCTCGATAGCGAAACCCAACAACGGTTGTCGGAGCAAGCAAGACAGGAAATCGAAGAACGGCATAAGGAATCCTTGATTACCTATGCCAACGAAAACGGGCTTGATTATGAAACCGTTCTGGAAGAAGAAACAATCCGAAAATTGTACTCCTACAAATTCTCTTTTGGTATCTAGGCACCTTTATAATTTTAACAATAGACGGTCATTTTTGGCCGTCTTTTTTTATGCAATAAATCAAATACCCATTTTCCGCTTTCCCCAAATCGTACCATAACTTGACCGCGCTTGGAACCTGTTTCCATTTTATAGTGTTCGGAAAGATAAGCGTTTCATAAAATTGAAATAGGGCGCATTCTTGTTTTTCTCCCCTTGCTTCCGATTTAGAAATCCATTGAAAGAAATGCAAGGTTTTTTTAAAAGCCTTTCCATATCCTCAAAAATCAGCTTAAAACAGTCTTAAAGTCGACTGGGAACAGCAGCTTCAAGTGCATCTGGAAGTACCTTAAAGGAAAGGTATTCTGATTGGCCCCTGCGGGGTCAAAAGGAATAGCAAGAGGGCAACACGCGAATGCGGTGTTGCGGGGTTTGATTTATTTTCAACTACTTGAAAATAAGGTATTTATGATTTTTTTGAGCGGTTTAGGGAAATAGAAAGAATGGGTCAAACGGCCCGGGAAGGCCCGAAAACATTGAAAAAAAATGACCCAATAAAGGGAAAAAGAGGAAGATATGGACAAATTTTTCACCATACGGTTCCGTAGAAATACGGCTCAGCGATTTAAGAAGTTCTCGAAGCGGTTCGCCAAAAGCTACTCCGAGGGAATCGACCTGATGATGGATTTTTTTGAGTGGCACGGCTTTCGCCCGAACCAACGTTTCGAGAAAAGCCTGATGCAGGAAATCCTTAAAAACCGCAAGCGCACCGAGGCGAACATTGCAATCCTTCGGGACATCGAAAAGACCCAGACTAAACCGCTCTCGATTCAAATGGACCTACTCTTTGAAGGCCAGCCCAAACAACGGGAAACTCCCAAACTGGTCGAAAAGAAATTTGCCAATTCCCAAGGACGTCAAAAGAAGTTCAAGGATAAACCTGTTCCAAAGGTAAAATACCAACGCACAAAAACCGAACTAAAAGAGGTCAAGGAAGAATTCCTATATGTGATGGAAAAGGTATTGCCCGTTAAGAACAGTTTTGGAAAAGACTACCTAAAAATGGAGATCTCCCTTTCTGAATTCAATCGCATCCTTGCGAACTTAAAAGAGGAATAGTATGTATGTTTCGATTACAAAACAGGCAATGGGCGCCACTTTCAGTTCGAGCGTGGCGGACTTTGTTTCGTATCTGGAAAAGGAAAACACTGAAAAGCTTCCAGAGGAAGCGGAGCACTTTTTTGATCAGTACAATGACCGGGTAGCACCGGAAAAAGTAATCAAGGAAATCGACGGGAATACCGCCAAGCTGAAAAAAAAGGAACCCAAGTTCTATTCGATTACCATCAACCCGACCCAACGGGAACTCAAGGCCATTGGCAACGACCCTGAAAAATTACGAGGCTATGTCCGGGAGGTGATGAAGGACTACGCCGCCAGTTTCAACCGCGACCGAACGGTGACAGTCGACGATTTAAAATATTATGCAAAAATCGAGTACGGTCGAAATTTTCGGGAATTTGACAAACAGGTAAAAGAGAACGGTCCCTTTACCAAAAAAATTGCGGCCGTGAAGAATCAAATCCGAAAAGTGGAACGCGGAGCGCTACAGGGCAACATTCAAAAACTTGAAAACCAACTCAACAAACTAGAAGCGGCCGTTCCTCATTCCATTAATGATGTGCCAATAGTAGCCGGGATAAAGAAACCGGGAAACCAGACCCATGTGCATATCATCGTCTCCAGAAAAGATGCCACCAATCGATATAGCTTGTCTCCAGGTTCCATCTACAAAGCTTCCCAGGCCGAGCTTAACGGAAAGGTCGAAAAGAGAGGTTTTGATCGGGACGCCTTTTTTGAAAAAGCGGAAAAGACCTTTGATAGGATTTCGGGATACAAGCGAAACTATGTGGAAAGCTATACCGGTCGAAAAACTTTTAAAAAAGACCAGCGAAGGTTCTATAAAAAGTTGCTAGGGCTTCCGGCAAATGAAAAGGCACTGGCTTTTCGGTTGCTTCGGGAGACAGGTGTAAAGCTGCCCTATGTGCCGACCAACTCCGTACAACTGGCGGTAAGCACCTTTAAGAAACTGAAACGAGGCCTGGAACGTGGACTAAGCGCCGGCTCCATCGAAATATAAATTGTTTAAAATTAGAACTCATGGAGAATAAAACGATAATTTACTTGGGATTGCTCTTAATCGGAAGCCTTTTAAGTAGTTGGTCCACCCAAAAATGGCGCTTTGGTTTTGCCATCAATCTGGGGTTCATTTGCTGTGTCGGTTTTGCTATTTATATGTTTGCGGGAAAGTATGTTTTCTTCGACCGGAGTTTCTATGTGCTGCTCCCGATTGCAGTCGTTAGTTTAATAGCCTTTGCCCTAAGAGGAGCGTTTTCTTCTGGGAAACCGGCTGCTGAAAAATATAGGGCCCGTTTTCCAGTGCGGAATGGCACCTTGAAATTGGACAATATCAAACGGGGAGTGTCCATTATCGGAAGTGCCGGAAGTGGAAAGACCGAAAGTGTCGTCTATCATTTTTTAAAGCATTTTGCCAAACACCAATTCTTAGGGGTAATCCACGACTACAAACATTTTGAACTGGCGGAGATTGCACAGCCTATTTTCGCCAAACAGGGCATCCCTTTTTACATCGTCTCTTTTAATCCGATCTATAACAGGGTCAACCCCATTGCCCCGAAATACCTTCCCGATGAAGAGAGCGTATTCGAAATTTCAAGGGTACTGGTGGAAAATTTATTGGAACTAAGGGAAAGCGGTTCGCAGGGAACCTCCAAGTTCTTTAACGATGCTGCCCAAGGGTTGGTCTGTGGGCTTATATGGCGGTTGCGAACGGATTATCCAAAATGTTGTACCGTCCCACATTTGATCGCGCTATACCAGCGCCTATCCACCGAGCAGCTCATCGATTTCCTATCTAGGGACCGCACCTCACGAGCCATGGCGGACGCCTTTGTCAACGGAAAGGATTCGGATCGGCAGATGGCCGGGGTCAAAAGTACCCTCGGGAATGCCTTTTTAAAGATTGGCACAAAAAAAATCTTTATGGCCCTCTCCAAGGATGATACGCCATTGGATATCAACAACGATCTAAAGAAATCCGGGGTCATTTGTGTGGTGAACGACCCGTTCTATGAGACGACTCTTTCTCCTGTGATCGCAATGATCGTGCATGCCATTACAAAGCAGATGAGCGTACGCAATCGCCCCTCCTCTTTTTTGATGCTGGAAGAGGCCCCGACCCTGCGCTTACTGAACATGCACCGGGTACCTGCCACCCTGCGCAGTTATGACATTGTTACCGTATATGTCATGCAGGATAAAATTCAGAACGATATCATGTACGGAGACAAAATGGGCAAGGCCATCCTGAGCAATCTTTCCTATCAATTCTTTGGAAAGGTGAACGACCCGGATACCGCCCAGTACTATGAACGATTCTTTGAGATTGTCAAGAAAAAAACCCGAAGTTATCACAAGAGCGGTGGACTGGACTTCGACTCACGGGTGACCATCGGGGAAAAGGAAGTGGCCAAGACCCGGGCCGATGCATTCTACGGGCTGAAACAAGGGGAGTTCGTCGTCTTTGCGGACGGTAAGGATAGAAGGGTACGCTTTAAGGAGCCCATCATTGAAAAGTCATTGACCGCGCCGCCAAAGAATTTTAGCGATAAGAAAATGAAAAAGAACTTTGCCCGAATTCATCGGGAAGTGCAGCAACTTTTTGAAAAGGAAGCTGCAAAGCGAAAAAAGCCTAAAGATGATGTTTAAAGGTAGGACTAAACAAGGTTTTTCTATAAAAGTAAAGCACCTTGAACTTCTAACGTGAACTGCGAAAAAATTATTTGATATTTAATTTTGAAGGAAATAACTGATTCTATTTTTATATTTACCCTACATTTATAAAACTACTCCAACAAGATGACCAAAGAACAAAAAGAATATGAGGCCATTTCGTTCCACCATGGAAAACGACTGTTCGCCCACGCCATGGGCAATCTTCTTGCCGATCAGGGAAGTGAAGTGGTACGTGAGGAACTACGAAAGGTTTTGGAGTTTGAGGCCATGAAACCGTTCGAGCAACCGTTCGACTCGGCACGATTGGAGGCATTGATTATAGCACTGGAACCGGCCAATCAGGAAGGATACGTCCCTTCGGCTTTCTGAGCGGTATATGAACTAAAGTGCTTATATTGAAAAAGAACTACTGGAAATTGATAAAGAACCGAAAAGAGCATAGTATTTATTCGGACGAAATCGAAATCGGACCTTTGCAGCTTCGTTTGATGCTCGGAGATGATTGGGAGGAAGAATTGGCACTTTTTACTGAAACCTTCTTTTGCGACTGTGGGTTCCAGCCCAGAACTTTGACAAATTTTAAGTGCTACCTGAACGAACTGAACGATATTACCCTGAAAGGTTGGTGTAGCGAATGCAACACTATTGCCGCAAGGTATATTGAGACGGGAGAGCGAGAAGGAATCGATAACATCGCTGATAAAATTAGAAAACTGAATCAAGGCCGATCATAAGGAGGTGCGATCCCTATGTTCATAAGATAAGATGGCATCATCCTATCATTTATCTTGAAGCTTCACCCGTACCCATCCGCTTTCCGGTAGTTCATAACGGTCAAGCTTCATCACAGCTCTATCGCCCATTTGATATTTATACTTTAAAAAGATGCAGTCCGCGTTGCTCTCTAAATAGAACAAGCGAATCCGCTTGGGAAAGGGCAATCGTAAAAGCTCACATTCCTTCCGAAGCGTATGTCTTCCAATTTCCTGAAGCAGTTTGGAGATGACAAATTTGTCCGTATTTCTATAGACTACATTACGCATAGTTAAAATATGGAATATTTACGTATATTTGGATTATATCCAAATATAGCAGATTAAAAAACACCTTTTTTAGATTTTAACAATTATTCTGTAAATTGGATACAACCAAACCAAACTGCCTATGTGTTACGGTACAAGGGTTGTCAGAAACGCCGAACAGCTGGAATTGTATTACAATGTAAACCGCCTCTATGGTGATATGGAGCCCGACAAGGAACTCATCTACAACCACGCCCATGGATTTGTTCATCCCAATATGTGGATCATCCCCCAAGAAAAACCGGGGAATCTGATTCCTGTGAAATGGGGCCTGATTCCACATTATAAATTGGGAGCGGATGCGGCCGAGTATTATAAAGAAACAATACGGTTTGGTTCTGGCCTCAACGCCAAATCAGAAAAACTGTTCGATTCAAAAAATTATAAAAAGAGCGCGCTGACCCGACGCTGTATCATCCCCGTGGATGGATTCTACGAACCGCATCGGATCGAGAACGTTAAGAAACCCTTTTCGATTCCGTTTTACTTTCATCGTAAGAATGACGATCCAGTAAACCTTGCAGGCATTTACGCCGTCACAGCTGACAAGATGGTCACCTTTACGATTTTGACCAAGGCTGCAACTCCTTTGTTTGCTAAAATTCATAACAAAAAGTTCAGACGCCCTGTCATACTAAATGACGAGGACATTGATGTGTGGCTTGACGCTACCCTGACCGAGGAGGACGTGCAAAATGTCATCGACGATGATATGCCCGATGCTGAACTAAATGCCTACCCGATAAGCAAAGACCTCTACAAGCGAAACGGGGAAGGTGATCGGTCAAATATTATAGAACAGATAGCGTACGAAGAAATTGAAATCGACTACTAATGGATTTATTGGATTATTTAATGCTATCGGAAGAGAGACAATGGGATACATTGCACGAAGTTGGAATTGAGCTGGTCGAAGCCTCGAGTATCGAGTACGATTATCTATTGTACGGTCTGCATGGCTTCTTTGTGGAGGTTGTATTTGACAAGGTTTTAGGCACCGCCCTTTTCAAAAATGAATTCATCGACGGGATAAAATTAGATAAATACCTGCCTTCGGTTACCCTATAAACAAAGTCCTTTTTTTGCAAGAAATGCCATCATTGAAAGTTTAATTTTTTACTTACTTTTAACGCATTAACATAAAAGTCATTCTTCCCCTGACTTTTGCTTAAAAAATTTGAACAGACCAGTAACGAATACCAAATCAAAAAAGGAAGCCATAATACACCCGAAACATTTCATTGTTTTCTGCTGTTTTTTAAGCCCAGCGATTAAGAAGAAGTGGACCACATTACTAACTGGATGCCTTGTTACTCTGTAAAGTTGCTGGACCGAATGCCTATGGAAAAAATTAACCGATTTCGGCTGGTGATTTTACACAAGAGAGGGGACAAATCGGAGCTAGCTATTTAAATGGTTAAAAATAAACAGTGACTGTCCTAATCGGTATTGTTCCAAATGGGAGGTATAAAGATGTATTTTACATCTATGTACACAAGTTGTATGCCATTAATAAGAACATCCCAATATGCCTGAACATAAACTGAATAAAGGAATTGATTTTATAAATGGAATTAAAGATTTAGGCAATCTTTTGGGGTATCACGTTGAATTAGAAACTCCAGTATCGCCAGAAAAGGATAATTCACCTGCTGTTGATATTGCTTGGTACAAAGAAGAAAATCAAAAGTTTCCATTATTTATATTTGAAATTGAAAGTTCAGCTTCAAATGGGATGGTTTACAATCCTTTGAAAGTTTTTTCAAAGAAAAATGAGCAATTTGAGAAGCCTCTTTTCTTTTTTCAAATCTTATTAAAGGGAGGACAAGATTCATCAAGAGTTGAAGATTTGAAGAACTCTTTTGGGAACTACAACTACCGAATTTATCGAACATCAAAATTTGAAGAAAAAAAAATGATTCTTGATGTTTTAGAGCAACATCGAAGGTTAACACAGGAACTTAATATTATTAATTTGGCAAACTACTTAGTTGATGCAAACTGGATTGACATTGATATAGAAGAAGTGTCAAATCATATCGTATTACTTGAATTTGAGAAAAATAGTGGAGATTTGTTAAGTTCTTTTATTGTTTTATCAAGTATTAACAAGTCATTTATACCTCTTTCTTTAAACTTGCTTGAGAATATACATATTGATTTCTTTTCAAACTTAAATAGAGTAAACTATAAAACGTATTTAGGAAATAGTTGGTGTTTTCCAATCCATCTTGGAATGATTTACTCTTCAATCGATGATTTATATAAAAGAGAGAAGATTGTAAAGCAATTAAAATATTGGCAAGAGAAAAATTCATACATGACAATGATTGGACCACATTTCGGATTATCACAAGATTATGATGAGTTTTTGATTTGGGGCTCAGGTGGTTTGTTTGGACTATTATCTTTCCTTTTTTATGACAATGAGGATATGAGACTATATTTTGCAAAAGAACTTTTTAAAATCATTGACAAATCAAAAGAAGAATATAAGGTGTCGAACTTACTTTGGATTCTGCATATTTTTCCAGTTTCGGTAAAAGGGGAAAAGTTGTTTAACAAAGCTAAAACTGAATTAAAGAGAATCAATTGTTTTTCAACTAATGCATTTCGACTTCCACCATTTTTTAATGCAGACGAAGAATGGTTTGAGGAAATCGCAGATAAAAATGACTCTTTTCCAGAATTTAATGAGCTGAAAAGGATTGCAAAACCTGCAGAGGGTATTGATGGATTTGAAAGGTTTAGAGTTGCATCAAAATTCCTTTCAAGTGATTATATATCAGATGAAATGATTGATGAAATAACGGCATACAACAATGTATAAAAATAATAGCCGAAATAGTAGTGAATTCAAGGGTTTTAGCCCGCTTCAGCTTTTCTGTAATTTGACAGGAAAGTGCTACGCAGTCGGCTATTATTCTTATACTAAACGTTGTAATTAATTTGAGAAAAATAATAACTAACTAAAAATAAAACACCTAAAAAAGAGTGAATAGAATTGAAATAATAAACAAAATTGGTGCTCAATACCAAATTGGAAATACAGAATCTGGAGAATTTAGTTATTCATCTGCACTTAAATCAATAGGGAAAGACATTAAGAATTTTCAAAAAGGCGATACAGGAACAAACCATCAATATTTAGATATAAGATTTGAAAATGAACGACTTTGTATTTTAATAGAAACGAAAAATAAGTTTAGTAAATGGAATAAAGAAAAAATTGAGAAACAATTACAAGATTATGTTCGTTTTGAAAAAGCTTATTCCGACAAAAGAATTGTAGCAATTCTTGCCGAAACAGAAGGTGATGATATTTGGGTTTGGTATGGTCAATCGGTAATTATAGATAATGAGCATAAAGTACTTGAAGAAACTAAACTTAAAACTTTAGAAGAGTATGAAGAAATATGTTTTGGTAAAGTTAATGACAAAATTAAAGTAATTGATTCTATTAAAACCCTTAATGAAAAACTACATTCAGATGGTGTAAATGAAAAATTAAGAAGTCAATTTGTAGGTACTTGTCTTCTAGCGTTAAAAAATGGTCTAGTATACGAAAACATTAAGGAAACAATCAACCCTAAAACTGGCAAACCTCTAAAAGCAGAAATTGTCGTAATCAATAATATCAAAGATATTTTAGAAGGTTTGTTAACGAAAAGTGGAAGCATAAACAAGGCTAGTAAATTAGCAATTCTTAATAACAAGGTTTTAGATGACCAAGATGTACAAAGCCTTACATACAAAGAATTGACCGATATTTTAAAGTATATTGACACAAATATAGTTCCATACATAAACGATAAAAATACTGCTGGTCAGGATTTGCTAAATCTCTTTTTTACAACATTTAATAAATATGTTGGCAAATCTGATAAGAACCAAGCATTTACACCAGACCATATTTGTGGCTTTATGAGTAAGGTAGTTGGTGTTAATAAACATTCAAGAGTTTTAGACCCTTGTTGTGGTAGTGGTGCTTTTCTTGTTAGAGCAATGACAGACTCAATGGATGATTGTGAAAGTGAAGATGAAAGAGAAAAAGTTAAGCAAGAACAAATTTATGGTATTGAATATGAAGCAGGTGCTTTTGGATTATCATCTACAAATATGTTAATTCACGGAGATGGAAACTCTAATGTAGTCCAAGATTCATTATTCAATAAAGGCAAGTGGATTGAAAATAATGATATTAATGTAGTATTAATGAATCCACCATATAATGCAACAAAAAAGTTTTGCAATACTGATTATACAAAAAACTGGGATAGTAAGAAAAAAGAAGACCCTTCAAAAGGGTTTCATTTTGTTGAATGGGTAGCAAGACACGTTTCACCATTGACTAAGATGGCTGTGTTACTACCAATGCAGGCAGCTATAGGTAATAGTAGAGACGTTAAAGAGTTTAAGAAAAAAATGCTTGACAACTATACTTTAGAAGCTGTATTTTCTTTACCCGTAGAAGTATTTTATCCTGGAGCAGCAGCAGTTGCTGTATGTATGGTTTTTGACCTTTCGCAAAAACATATTAAAGCTAATAAAGAAACATTTTTTGGATATTACCGAGATGATAAATTCACGAAAAGGAAAGGACTTGGTAGAGTTGAAATGACTGATGAAAAAGGAAATAGTTTATGGGCAAAAACAGAAGAATTATGGCTTGATTTATATAAAAACAAAAAGAAAGTACCAGGTTTATCTGTTATGAGAAAAGTTAATTGGAAAGATGAATGGTTGGCGGAAGCATATATGGAAACTGATTATAGTAGTCTTGAATCTGATGATTTTGAAAAAACTATAAGAGATTATTATTCATATATAATTAAAGATGGTGGGGAAAATGCTTAATACAGATAGTTGGGAAGAGTTTTGTTTGAATGATTTATTCGATATTGGTCCTGGTAAATACCACAGTAAAGATGAATACAATGAAGGTATAACACCTTATGTTACAGCTTCAGCGAATAATAATGGCATAGCACAGAGAATTAGCTTAAAAGCTGATTTTAAAGGAAATGCCATAACAACAGGAAAAGTTGGTTGCACAGCATTTTATCAAATAGAAGACTTTTGTGCTTCGAGTGATGTTAATATTTTTAGAGCGAGTAAGTTTAAGATGAGTTCTAAAATAGGTGTATTTATTACATCTATCATAAATTTTTCTGAGAATTATAAATGGACTTACGGTAGACAATGTCGTGTAGGTGACAGTAAAAAAATTGTTATAAAACTGCCGATTTCATTTGATAAAAATCATAATCCTATAATTGATATTGAAAAGAAATTCAATCCTAAAGGTTATGTTCCTGATTTTAAATTAATGGAAATAATTATTGAAAATAAAGTAAACAATAGTCCAATTGGGAACTCATTAAAAACGAAAAACCGAAACAATAAAGCTTCGTTTGAAACAAATAATTGGAAAGAATTTTATTTACATAAGCTTTTTAACATCACAATGGGTAATGGAATTGATGCTAATAAAACTACTAATTTTGACCCAAAATACAACTATGTATCGAGAGATAGTAACGGAAACGGTGTTGTTGCAGTCGTAGATGAAATAAATGGCGAAAACCCATTCCCAGCAGGTGTAATGTCTGTTTCTTTAGGCGGTAGCTTTTTAGGGTCTTGTTTTATTCAAAAAAAACCTTTTTATACAGCTCAAAATGTAGCAGTCTTACAAGAAAAAGAATCTCTTTCACTTCATACTAAACTTTTTATTTCTTCTCTAATTCGTAATGAATGTAAAATTAAATACTTAGCATTTGGTCGAGAATTAAACTCTCATATAAGGAAAGATTTTACAATTAAACTTCCTGTCTTAAAAAAAGGGAATGAAACTATTATTGATAAAGAAAAAGATTATTCTGAAAGTGGATATGTTCCTGATTGGAAACTTATGGAAGGAATTATCAAAAAACTGCCTTATGGAGATAGAATTAAATAAAAAACTACTGGCCAACAACGGTAACCGTTGCAAAAGCCTTGAAAATTAACCGATCTACCCGGAAATAGCCCTTTTGCCCATCGATTTCCAAACGGTATATCAAAATATCATGATTGTGCACGTGAAGGTGAAGGCTTCCCAAAAAAAACAGGGAAGCCTTCAAAACGGGTAAGTCTTCAATTGCAAGAATTACCGTCATTTAATGTTAAATAACAATAATAAGAATTAGGGTAAAAACATTCGACTTTATGTGCAAATCACGTGCAAATAAAAAAGGCTTCAGGAGTTAAACTCTCTGAAGCCTTGCTACTACTGCTCCCCCTCTTGGGCTCGAACCAAGGACCCTCTGATTAACAGTCAGATGCTCTAACCAACTGAGCTAAGGAGGAATATTATTTTCCTATGTTACTTATTTCACTACTATTTCCCAGCTCTAATGCTGACGAAGCTATCGCTTGTCAGCATCCTGATAACAGCGACGCTGTTCGTCAGGACCAACTGAGCTAAGGAGGAATATGTCATAGGCTTTACTGGCCTATCCAGCCGTAAAAACAATTTATCCGTTTTGAAGGCGGGTGCAAATATAATTTTTTTTTCAATTTCCCCAAACAAAATAAGGGGTGATTTAAACCTTCATCCAAGTTAGCTTCAAAACTACCCTATAAAACGCTTGATAATGTTCCAGATGTCGTTTCCAAAAATAACGGCCATTAGTCCCATAATAATAACAAAACCAATAATCTGTCCTGTTTCCAAGACCTTTTGGCTGGGTGGTCTTCCCGAAACAATCTCATAGAGCAGAAACATTACGTGGCCACCATCCAATGCAGGAATCGGCAATAAGTTTACAAAGGCCAACCATACCGAAAACATGGCTAGAAAATTCCAGAAAAAGTTCCAATCCCAGGTAGGGGACATCATCTCTACGATACCAATAGGCCCTTTCACCTGTTTATAAGCCCCGGTTTTAGCGTTGAAAATAACTTTGAATTGACGCACTTGATCCGTAAGCACTTTGATGGTTCGTTTGAATCCACCAGGAATCGAGGCTAAAAACCCATATTCATCAGTGACCCTTAAGTCTTGAAAATCGAGTTGAACGCCGATCATGCCTTCTTTAGGAACTTTAAGGGAGAGGTTTTTAGTTTGCCCTTTCCGAAGAACGGTAATGGAAATAGTTTCGCCAGAGGAGGTCCCTATCTTTTCACGAAACTGGTCCCAGAACGCAATTTTTTCTGTTCCTACCATCGTTATTTCATCCCCGGGCAGCATGCCTGCTTTTTCTGCGATCGATTCAGGACTCACGACCTCAATGATCGGTTTGGAACGATAGCTTAAAAAGTTTCGTCCCTTTTGCTCAAAAACGGTCGCTTTGCCTTCATCCGACAGCGGCACCGTAATCTCTTTTCCATCTCGGCGCACTGTTACATCATCTCCCAGAATTATCTGGAGCAGGGCATCGTTGAACTTTTTGGTTTTTTTACCGTCGACCGCTAAAATCTGATCTCCGGTTTCCAGTCCCAATTGCTGGCCTACCGAGTCTACCAGAATACCATACTTGAGGCTATCGGCAGGAATATAGGTGTCCCCATTACTGAACAAAAGCATCGAATAAATAAACCATGCCAAGAAGAAGTTTACGGTCACCCCGCCCAACATAATGATCAAGCGCTGCCAAGCCGGTTTGCTCCGAAATTCCCAAGGTTGTGGTTCTTGGTTCATTTGTTCGGTATCCATACTCTCATCGATCATTCCGGCAATTTTTACATAACCGCCCAAAGGCAGCCACCCAATGCCATATTCCGTTTCGCCGATTTTCTTTTTAAAAAGCGAGAATTTCCAATCGAAGAAAAGGTAAAACTTCTCTACTTTGGTCTTGAACCAGCGAGCCGGTAAAAAATGGCCAAATTCGTGAAGAATCACCAAAATGGAGATGATGATAATAAATTGTATGATTTGTATCGCTAATGTCATCTGTTATTTTATCTCTTAAAAACGCACAAAAGTAAGGCTTTACGGTCTCTTAAAAAAAGAAAGTAATTCTGCGGCAAGGTATTTAAGAAAGTTTTAGTACCTCGCCTGCGGCAAATGTTTGAAAGCCCTCTTGGCATAACGTATCTTTGCCAAAAAGAGTATGCTGTCTTTCTTTGCGAAGTATAAATTGTTCGGAATTGTACTTTTCGTTCTTTCCGCAGTGATTGTTTCCCTCTTTTACAATGCGCTGCAACCGCCCAAAAAACTCCCCGTGTATCAACCCAACATGGTAAATTCAGACTTGGTCGACAGCACCTTGCAATACAAAAAAAAATACCATCGCATCGCCGACTTTTCCCTCACGAATCAAAATGGCACTACCATAACCCAGGAAGATTATACAGGAAAGATATACATTGCCGACTTTTTCTTTACGACCTGCCCGACCATATGCCCTATCATGACCAAGAACATGGCGGCCATACAGGAACAAATTATGAACGAGCACGAAGTAATGTTGTTGTCCCATTCGGTTACCCCCGAGATAGATTCGGTCGCACAACTGAAGAAATATGCGCTCGAAAAAGGAGTGAACGATTCAAAATGGAATCTGGTCACAGGAGATAAAAAGCATATCTACGAGTTGGCGCGGAAGTCGTATATGGCGGTTAAGACCGATGGCGACGGTGGCCCCTTCGATATGATCCATACCGAGAACTTTATTTTGGTAGACAAAGAACGGCAAGTACGCGGTTTTTACGATGGGACCAATCCAGAAGAAATAACGCGTTTGCTGAACGATTTGGCTATTTTACAAACCTCCTATGAATAAGGAAAGACTTTTTTGAAAGGGATTTTTCACTTTTATCAAGATTCACTTCCATAGCAACACAGCAGCACCCTACGATTTCCAAGTGTTTTTTTGAATTTTTGCTCATAAACCCCGTCAATTTGCCTATTTTTGCCCTTACTTAAAATCAATCTAAATAATATTGGGGACTACGGTAGCAAATCTTAAACCAGGCGAGAAGGGAATCATCAAAGAGTTTTCCAGCAATATACCACCTATTAAATTGTTGGAAATGGGGTGTTTGCCAGGAAATGAGGTATCGCTGGTACAAGTAGCCCCCCTCAAAGACCCGATCTATATTAACGTAGATGGTTCGCATATAGCCATTAGGCGTTCAATGGCGAGCTTGATCGAATTAGAGCTGGTACAAGATTCTTCAAGAATATGAGCAAACAGATCAAGGTGGCGCTCATAGGGAATCCCAATACCGGGAAAACCTCCGTTTTTAATCAGTTAACCGGGCTGAAGCAAAAGGTAGGGAACTATCCCGGCATTACCGTAGAGAAGAAAGAAGGAATCTGTAAACTCCCAAGAGGTGTTAGAGCACATATTTTGGATTTGCCTGGGACTTATAGTCTCAATACGACTTCGTTGGATGAGAGTGTGGCCGTAGAATTATTGCTGAACAAGAACGACAAAGACCACCCGGATGTAGTGGTAGTTGTTAGTGATGTGGAAAACTTGAAGCGCAATTTGCTGTTGTTTACCCAGATCAAAGACCTTCGAATACCCACCATTTTGGTCATCAATATGGCCGATCGCATGAAACCGAATGGTATCACCGTTCACATACCTTTATTAGAGGAAGAACTCGATACAAAAGTAGCGCTGGTAAGTACCCGAAAGGGCACCGGAATCGATACATTAAAAGAACTGATCTCTGATTATCGAGCGCTTTCAAAGAAACCGAATGTCGATACTGCCATTATTGACAAACCCTATTTTGACAGTTTAAAGGATGCTTTTCCGAAGCAAGATCTGTACAAATTGTGGTTGGTCATTACCCAGGATGTCAATTTTATGCCGATCAACAAGGCAATGATCGAGGATGCATCTACTTTTAGTACCAAGTCTAGAAGCGATTTAAAGCGCTTGCAACAAAAAGAGACGATCCTTCGATATCAATTCATCAACCGGGTACTCAAAAGTAGCTACCGGGTAGATTCGAATGCTGCCACTGGTCTCAGGGCACGCCTTGACCGGGTTTTGACCCATAAGGTATTCGGTTACCTAATCTTTATGGCCATTTTGTTGGCCATGTTCCAAGCAATTTATGATTGGAGCGGTTACCCGCAAGATTTGATAGAAAGTATGTTCGCTATGGCAAGCGGCTGGGTAAAAAACACGCTCCCCCCCGGAATGTTTACCGATTTATTGGCCGAAGGGATTTTATCGGGAATTGGGGGCATTGTAATTTTTATACCGCAAATTGCTTTCCTCTTTTTATTCATAGCACTCTTAGAAGAAACCGGTTATATGAGCCGGGTCGTTTTTTTGATGGATAAGGTAATGCGTCCTTTCGGACTTAGCGGAAAAAGCGTTGTGCCCCTTATTTCGGGTACCGCCTGCGCCATACCGGCGGTAATGGCGACGCGAACCATTGAAAATTGGAAAGAACGGCTTATTACCATTCTGGTAACCCCGTTTACGACTTGTTCCGCTCGATTACCGGTGTATTTGATTATCATAGCGCTGGTGATTCCAGAGGGACGTTTTCTTGGGTTGAGCTATCAGGCCTTGACGCTGATGCTGTTGTACCTAATTGGATTTGGCGCTGCGATTTTAGCGGCCATGACCTTGAATAAGATCTTAAAAATTAAAAGTAGATCGTTCTTTGTTGTAGAAATGCCTAGTTATAAAGTGCCTTTGGTAAAGAATGTTGCGTATACCGTTTGGGAAAAGACCAAGAGTTTTGTTTTGGGTGCCGGGAAGATTATCTTGGCCATTTCGATTATTCTTTGGTTTTTGGGATCGCATGGCCTTTCGGATAACTTCAAAAATGCAGATGCAATCGTAGCGAAAAGGATTGCCGAAAAAGGGCTTTTGCCTTTCAACCAAACGGCATTGAACGATAGTATCCTACGTTATGAGAACGGATTGATCGATAGCGTTCAGAAAGGAATCTATCAGAAAGAACACCTTAATTTAGCAGATTCGTTGCAACTTCGAAAAGCTACGCTTTTTACGCAATACCAAAGCCAAGAGATTTCTAGTTTTAAACTCGAAAATTCCTATATGGGCCATATGGGCAAGGTCATCGAACCGGTAGTAAAGCCATTAGGCTACGATTGGAAAATAGGAATTGCCGTGTTGACCTCCTTTGCAGCTAGGGAAGTTTTTGTAGGAACCTTGGCCACCATTTATAGTGTGGATAGTGCCGAGGAAAATACCGAGACCATTACCGAACGCATGGCCGCAGAGGTAAATACCGAGACCAAAAAACCGTTGTTTAACTTGGCATCCGGTATTTCCCTGTTATTGTTTTATGCCTTTGCCATGCAATGCATGAGTACGCTGGCCGTTGTGAAAAGAGAAACCAATAGCTGGAAATGGCCCGCTACACAACTGGTCTTTATGAGCCTTTTTGCGTATATTGTCGCCTTAATTGCTTATCAGATATTGAAATAATATGGAGCTTCTACAAACGGTATTGGTATATTGTACGGTGGCAATGGCCGTAGGGTATATTCTTAAAAAATTCTTTCTCCCCAAGACGCTCTTTGCCCCTAAAGGTGCAAAAAAGAATGGCGGTAAGGCATGTGGCCAAGAAGATTGTGGCTGTCATTGAGTTCTTAAAGTTTTCTCAAATCCGTGGTAGATCGTAACAAAAAAGCTACAGAGCAGTCTACCCCTTGAATGAAACAATCAGTTTCGTTAAAAAAACAATAAATCAATACTAAGGAAATCAAAAAAAGGAGGGTTTGTTTAAATGCTATCCTTTTTTTTGAAGTCTATAGCAATTAAAAGATATGTCTCGAACTTTACTAGTAGTAGTCTTTCCAATAGTTATCTTCTTCGGATGCTGTTTGCAGGCACAGACCTTGAACTCCATTATTCTTGATTCGGCCACGCAGAAGCCGGTGCCCTATGTAACCCTGCAACTGAATAATAGGTGGACGGTCTCCAACGAAGAAGGGCGTTTTTCTTTTCAGTTGGACAACACTATTAAGGAAACCGATTCTTTACTGATTTCCTGTATCGGTTATGGATCTATAGGGAAACCCTTAAACGAGTTTACCGAAGGGGTGATTTTATTGGCCGCCAAAGCCATTGAGCTGAACCCGGTGATCGTAACGAACAAAAATTATACCCCCGAAGAAATTCTGGAAGAGGTCGAAAAAAATATTGGTAAAAATTACCATACCGGGTTTGCCAAAAAGCGCATCTTTCTTAGGGAAACCTATTATAATAATATTATAAAGACAGACTATGTACTGAAGAAATCGACCATCAAAGAATTCAATAAAGCGTTCATAGACAATCTTATTCGGGAAATACCCAAAAGCAATACCTATTATACCGAGGTGTTGGGAGACTTATACGGAGGGGATGACTCGGAGGAACAGAAACTTGATCTGATCAAGGCTTCCGAGTTGTACGACAAAAGCTTGGAGGTTAACTATGAGGATTTAGAGGAGAAATTCAATAAAATCATCAAGGAAAATGTAAAGACCGATTCTTATTTTAAAATAAAATCGGGCCTTTTCGGTACCAAAGTGGAGGGTGATGAGCTGTTTGAAGCCGATGTGGATTCTACCGATGTGGCGGCCTTGAATAAAAAATTGGAAGACGAGAAAAAGGCCAAGGAAGATCGCAAAAAATTCTTTGCAAAGTACAAAAGACAAACCCTTGGAAACTTGTATGGGAACTTGCCTATTTTTAAGAAAACCGACTTTAACGTACTTTTTAAGACCGGTCGCTACGACCTCGTGTTAGAGGATTTTACGTATTTAGGAGACGCTGCCGTGTACGTCATAAGTTTCACGCCCAAACGGTCTGAGGATTACAAAGGCAAACTCTATATTAATTCAGATGATTTTGCTTTGGTGCGAATGGAATTCGAAAACGTAAAAAACCTTCGAAATTTTGGGCTCTTGGGAATTTCGCTAAAAGAATACCTGGC
This sequence comes from uncultured Flavobacteriaceae bacterium, assembly GCA_947500385.1. Classification (GTDB taxonomy): domain Bacteria; phylum Bacteroidota; class Bacteroidia; order Flavobacteriales; family Flavobacteriaceae; genus Pelagihabitans. The sequence continues at coordinate 344,163 of CANMSA010000002.1, forward strand.
AAAAGGGCAAATTATCTTTACAAAGGGCAAAGATGAGAAATATAGTCTTGGCTATTATAATATCGAGAAAGGCCTCCGTGCGGGTATTAAAAGACCTCTCAAGATTATTGAAAAGAACAAAAATGTAAAAGGCCGCAGAAAGCAGAACGAACTGTCTTTAAAGGTCGATGCGGCTTTCGGAAATCGAAATCGATATGAGCTCGTGGTTTTTGATGACACCCCCATTAGTACATCGCAATATGAGGCTTTCAAAGAGCACAACAAGGTATTGCCGACCTATATGGCCAACTATGATCCCGAGTTTTGGAAAGGGTACAATATCATTGAACCGAACCAGGCGATCAAGGAGTTTACTTCCATAGACCAAGAGACAGAATAAGCTGTTGTTCTAGCAACGGAAAGGATCGTGTCAATTCCCTATTGGCGCGATTTTTTTGCTTTATACAAGCCGTATGGGCATGCCTGCCTGAACCTTGTTGATCCCAACTAGGGTCAAGTCTCGATTATCAAGAAAAAAAGGGTCCCCTTGGTGTAACCTTTTGTAAATTCCCGACTATATACTTTTGAACACCAACTAAAACTGTCTTTTGAAAGAGCTTACAGATGAAAATCTAATGCGCCAAGTGGCAAATGGGGACCTGGACCCGCTCAAAGAATTGTTTGAACGTCATCATAAGCACGTGTATAACTTTCTTTTTAAAATGTCGAGGGATCAAATGCTGAGCGAAGATCTTGCACAAGAAGTTTTTTACAAGGTAATGAAATACCGGAGTTCCTATAACAATGGCAATTTTGTTTCGTGGATGTTTACGATCGCAAGAAACAGTTTGAACACCCATTTTAGAAGAAATAAAGAAAACCATAGCGATATTGCGGCCCTGGAAGGTCGGTTGGTTCATGAGCCCAGTGGAGAAAAAGAAGAGTACGCCCATTTGCACCAGGCATTGGAACGGTTGGATAACTCGGATAAGGAACTCATAGTTCTCAACCGATTTCAGGGCATTAAATACGCAGAATTGGCAGGGATTGTAGGGAGTACCGAAGGAGCGGTGAAGACCAAGGTTAGTAGGGCCTTAAAAAAATTAAAAGTAGTTTATTTCGAAAATTTATAAGGATGGAAACGAGACATGTGGTTGATTTACTTTCAGACTATTTAGACAAAACCTTGAACGAATCTCAAATGCAAGAGGTGACCAAACACCTTCAGGAATGCAGCAGTTGTACCGAGGAGTTGGCGCAACTGAAGATCTTGTTCAAGGCGTTTGAAGAAGCGGAACCTGTAACCGTTCCCAGCGAAAAACTAAGAACAAGGTTTCTAGAACAGCTGGAAGAAGAAAAACTTGGAGAGGAAGACGTGATAACCTTCCATGCGAAATCAGCGGAGAGACGCTTCCCTTGGGCTACGATGTTTAAAGTAGCAGCAAGTGTGGCGATCATTATAGGAGCGTTTCAGTTTGGGAAGTACCAACAGCAAGAGACGGCAAACGTGACCATTGCGGCCCTCGAAAGTGAAGGCTTGGAGGCCAAACAAACGGCGATGCTATCCCTTATGGAAAATCAGTCGGCCAGCAAACGTATTAAAGGCGTGGGGTATATTGATGGGTTTGCCAACCCCGACGAGTCGATCGTGCAGGCTTTGGCAGATCGTATGCAGAACGATGAAAATGCCAATGTGCGTATGACGGCGGTAGAGGCCCTTGATAAGTTTACAAATTCCGAACGGGTAAAAGAGGCGTATATCGCAGCGTTAAAAACGGAAAAAGATTCGGGAATACAGATCGCCATTATTGCCATTCTTGTAAGAATTCAGGAGAAAAAAGCGGTAGCTCCCATGAAAAAGCTATTGGAACGCGAGGATACGCAACCCTTTGTAAAAGAACAAATAGAATCATTATTACCAACATTTATATAAACATCAAAAAACAAGCAGTCATGAAACAATTTGCAATTATTTTTTTAGTAGGCCTTTTTTGTAGGGGGCTACAAGCACAGGACGATTATACCAAATCTTTGGATGGGGTAGAATGGGTGAAGATCGAATCGCGGGGCAAGGTGGTCGTAAAGGCACACAGTGGAAAGGAACTACTGATAAAAGGAGGGAAAATGAGCCGTAAGCCAGAAAGGGCCAAAGGACTGAAATTAGTAGGAGAAGGGGGTACCGATAACACCAATGTGGGGTATTATGTAATCAAAGAAGGAAGTGATCTGATCGTACGGAACCTACAAAGAAACAATAATGGCAATACCGTCATTTATTTGCCGGCCGCTCAAAATGTTTCGATACGGACCAAAGGTACCAGTAATGGCGACATTGTCGTGTCCGGATTTAAAGGGGAAGTCGAAGCTACCGTAGAAATCAACGGGGGCATGAAACTGGAAGAGGTGTCCGGGCCGTTGACCGTAAGCACCCTCAATGGTGGTATCGACGTGTCATTCTCAAAGATCAGCCAGGATTCTCCCATCTCTATTTACTCTACCAACGGCGCCTTGGATGTTAATTTACCGGCAAGCACCCCTGCAGACCTTGCGATGAGTACCATGAACGGGGAAATATATACCAATTTTGACCTGAAGTTTCCTGAGAAAAACGGATTAAAATCGGTTTCCACACAGAAAATACAACAAGCTATCAACGGCGGTGGAGTGAAGTTTAAACTAAGAACCATCAACGGGAACATCTATCTAAGAAAACAATAATCAAAAAACGAACAATCATGAAAAAAGTAGGAATCATTTTGTTGGTAGGCCTGATCGGCTTACAGCTAAATGCTCAAAAAGTAATAGAGAAAACGATCGATTACAAAGAACGGTATATTGATTTGGATGTAAAATTTGCTTCGGATATCGAGGTGGCGACCTGGGATAAAAATCAAGTATATTTTAAAGCTACGATCGATACGAAAGAAGGGAAGTTTCAAGACTACTTCAAGTTGGACATCAATGAAAATTCCAGTACGATTTCAATTACTACGGAGGCGGAGGGCGTCTTTGAAAAATTCCAAGAAGAATGGCATCGGAACAACCCTGACAAAAAGAGGCGTTACTATAATTCTGGCGATTGGTACGAATTCACGTATGTACTGTATGTACCTAAAAAAGCGAGGTTCAAGGTGAGCAGTATCAATGGTGATTTAAGATCAAAAGGCATCGTCGGCGAGTTTGAGGCCGACCTGATCAACGGAGATATTGAAATCGCCAAATATACAGGGGATTTGAATTTATCGACCATTAATGGGGAAATTGATCTTCGTATGGTAAATACCAGCCTGCGGGCCGCGACCATACATGGGGATATCTATGCCGACGAAAAACTCGATTTTAAAACCACCAATCAACACGTGGGCCAAAAAATAAGTGGTAGCACGGCCAATGCTACTAGCAGCCTTCGATTAAATACCATCAACGGGAATATGTATTTACGTCTTTAAAGCAACAGACTTTCCAAGTTTTAAAAAAAGTGTAAATAACTGTAACCATTTTTCTTTTTAGAAGTCTTTAAGTCACATCAATCAAATTGCCCGAGGGCAAATCCAATCAAAAAACGACTACATGAAGACTACCTTGTATGCCGTTTGCGCACTCATCACTGCGCAAACGGTCTTAGTTGCACAAGACCCTATCGCAACGGAGACAATTCCAAAAAGAGTATATACCACCAAAGCCATTACCAATGGGGAATCTCCCGAAATAGACGGTCGCTTGGACGATACGATCTGGAATATCGTTGAATGGGACAGCGATTTTGTCGAGCAGCGTCCCGATGAAAATACGGCACCCGACCATCAGACCCGATTTAAAATCATATACGATCAAAAATTCCTTTATGTAGGGATACGGTGCCATGATACGGAGCCTGATAAAATTGTAAAACGCCTTTCTAGACGTGATGGTTTTCAAGGAGACTGGGTGGCCATATTTATAGATAGTTACCATGATGAACGCACCGCTTTTGGTTTTATAACCACCGCGGCAGGGGTAAAGGCCGATGTCTTCAATACCAACAACGGTGGTGATGAAGATGAAAGTTGGAACCCTATTTGGTACACTAAGAGCAATATAGATGCCGAAGGATGGACCGTTGAAATGAAAATACCTTTGAGCCAGTTAAAATTTGGCAAGTCGGGAGAGCAGGTCTGGGGATTGCAGTTCATGCGCAAGCTTTTTCGACAAGAAGAACGGTCGGTATGGCAGCGTCTACCTCAAGACACCCCTGGTTTTGTTAGTGAATTTGGTCTTCTAAACGGTCTATTGGACCTTGAACCGCAAAAACAGTTGGAGATACAACCCTATGCTGTAACCAAATTGGAGACCTACGAGGCCGAAGATGGGAATCCTTTTCGGGATGGTAGCGATGGCGAAATTACCGGAGGATTGGATGCCAAAATAGGCATCACCAATGATTTGACTTTAGACCTTACCATTAATCCCGATTTTGGGCAGGTAGAAGCAGATCCTTCAGCCATTGCTTTGGATGGTTTTCAAATTTTCTTTCGAGAGCAGCGGCCTTTTTTTGTAGAAAATAAGAATATTTTTGATTACCGCGTTTCTAGGTCCCAAGCCGGGAATACCTTTGGTGCCGATAATCTTTTTTACTCGAGAAGAATCGGTAGAAGTCCGCAGGGGTATCCCAATACGGAGGATGGAGAATTTGTAGATCAACCGGAGAATACCAATATTTTGGGAGCCGCAAAGTTTAGTGGAAAGACCAAAGACGGCTGGTCTATAGGAATATTGGAAAGTATTACCGCAAAAAAATATGCCGAGATACACGGGAACGAGGAAACGCGAAAAGAGGTGGTAGAACCTTTGACCAACTATTTTGTAGGGCGCTTACAAAAAGACTTCAATAACCAGCAAACCTTTGTTGGCGGCATGTTTACCGCTACCAATAGGGACGCCTTAAGCGACAATGTTGATTTCTTACATCGGGCCGCGTATTCGGGAGGGCTCGATTTCAAGCACCAATGGAACAATCGGGATTGGTATGCCGGCGGTAATTTTTTATGGAGCTATGTTCGCGGTAGCGCCGAAGCCATACAGGGCACGCAAGAATCGATTACGCACTTGTTTCAGCGGGTCGGTGCCGATCATGTAGCGGTAGATGCCGATAGAACCTCCCTTTCCGGTACAGGAGGGAATCTGCAATTGGGGAAAGCAGGAAACGGGTATTGGAAGTTTGAAACGGGAGGTACATGGCGCTCGCCCGAATTGGAGTTGAACGACATTGGTTTTCAAAGGCAAGCAGATGATATTCGACACTATACGTGGATCGGATATCAAACCTTGAAGCCCGATAAGACCTTCCGAAGGGTAGGGATCAACTACAACCATTGGAGCGTTTGGGATTTTGGTGGGAACCACAATAGCTTGCGGTTCAATACCAACAGCTGGCAGAATTGGGATAATAACTGGTTTACCAACGTAGGATTTAATTATGAGCCCATTCAATACTCGAATTTTGCGCTAAGAGGCGGCCCTAGGTTGCGGCTTTCGCCCGAAATCGGTTTTTGGAACGGGTATAATACCGATGACCGAAAGAAGGTGCGTTTCAATGTATTTCATAATGGTCGAAAAGGGACCGACAATTCCTATAATTCCTATAGTATTGAATTTGGGGTGCGGTACCAACCCTTTGATGCGTTGAGTATTTCGGCCAGACCGGCCTATCGCATCAACAACGATCAGCTACAGTTTATTGATAATATCGACACGGGGAATGCAACCACCTATTTGAACGGTACCATTGCGCAACGTACGTTAAGCATGTCGCTTCGTTTAAATTATACGATCAACCCCAACTTAACGGTACAGTATTGGGGACAACCATTCATATCTCGTGGCCGGTATGCTAATTTCAAAGAAGTTACCGATCCGATGGCCAAACGTTTTTCGGACCGTATCTTATCCTATAGCGATGCGCAGATCTCCTTTTCGGAGGGTTCATATGCTGTTGACAGGAATGACGATGGCTTGCCCGATTTTAGTTTTGACGACCCCGATTTTTCCTTTGTGCAATTTAGATCTAATTTGGTTGTTCGATGGGAGTATATTCCCGGTTCCGAAATATTTTTGGTTTGGTCCCAAGATATTTCGAATTCGGGAAACCCGGATAATGGCCTTTTCGAAAGCCTGGACAATACCATATTCGGGAATGAAAAACCGCAGAACATCTTTTTGCTCAAGGCGACCTACCGTTTCATTCTGTAAGCAGAACAAGCTAGACAAAGCCTTTTATAAAATGGTATAATAAAAGGCTCCAGCCGACAGTCAGAAGAAGTCCGCCTAGCGGTGTAATCGGGCCAAGAATGCGCCATTTGTTCCCTTTCGAAGCGCTGATACACAACCCGTAGATACTAAAGGAAAATAAAAAGGTACCCAGTACAAAACAGTAGATCACGTATTGCTCCAAGGAAGTTTCAAGGTTCAGGTTAAAACTGACGATCAGCAAAATCAGGGCATGGTACATTTGATACTTGACTCCGGTTTCGAAGCTTGTCAGTTGCTCGGCCGAAAAGGACTTTTTGAGGGCGTGGGCACCAAAGGCACCAAAAACAATAGCCAAAAGACCAAAGAGTGCCCCAAAAAATTGTGCGAAAAGAACCATAAGAAGATAATTGTGGGCAAAGATACCCAATAGTTCCAAATCATTGTGGTCTATAATTAAGAAGACAGCAACGTGCCGCAAAGCCCAAATAGGGGATTTGCCGACGTGGATCGACACTTTTTATGTAGAAAGGAATATCTTTAAGGAAAAACAAAGAATATGAACAAGGTACTATTATTGCTGTTATTTGTTGTTTTCTTAGGCGGCTGTAGCGCGAATAAAAATGCAAAAAGTGAGTTCGTCAAGGGTGGGGAAGTGCGTGCCGAAGATCAAACTACCGTATCCCTACTGAATCAAATACGAAGAAAGTTGGGAATTCTAGTAGAGAGTGGTATCCCGTTCTTAGCTAGTGGTACCAATTCCTTTCAAGGGTCTTCTGAACCTTTATATGTCGTGGACAATTTTATTGTAGGGAACTCCTTTTCTGAGGTAGAAGACGTGGTGAACTCTTCCGACGTACGATCTATCGAGGTGATTAAAAGTGCCGATGCTTCCTTTTATGGTGCCCGGGGAGGAAGTGGTGTCATCAAAATAACCACTAAGTCGGGAAAGTAGGAATGCTATCTAATAAAACCCCATTGGGAAGAAGTTCCCAATGAGGTTTTGAAACGGTTTAAAAAGGAGGTCAAATCTGGCTCAAACCACCATCTACAGATAGTTCTATACCATTCACATAGCTGGCCTCGTCAGATGCCAGGAACAATACGGTATCTGCAATTTCTTTGGGTTCGCCAAAACGTTGCAATGGCACGGAGGCGGCAAATCCTGCGCCCAGCTCGTTGATCTGCTCTTCCGACATGCCCATTTTGTCGTAAATAGGAGTGCCTATCGGCCCCGGGGCAATTGAGTTTACCCGAATGCCTTTTGGTGCAAGTTCGGTAGTCAGTACCCGGGCATAGGCTCTAAGAGCACCTTTTGTAGCACTGTATACGGCCGCACTATCGAACCCTTTTTGATGCACGATTGAGGTGTTGAATATAATCGATGCCCCCTGATTTAAATTCGGAACCGCGCTTTTTACCAAAAAGGCCGGTCCCTTGATATTGATGTTGAATTGGGTGTCAAAGTGGTCTTCGTCTATTTGATCGGCCGGGGTAAAATAAGCCACCCCGGCGTTTGCGAACAGAACATCGATTTTACCGTAGGTGTTGACCGCCGTATCAATAAGTTTTTGATTATCGGCTACCTTGGCCTGATCCGCAAGGACGGCAGTGAATTCTCCAGATAATTCGCTGGCCACTTGATCCAAAGCTTCTTGTCTTCTGCCAGAGAAGACCACCTTGGCGCCTTCCTTTAAAAACCCTTTTACGGTTTCCAAACCTATGCCGGAGTTCCCTCCGGAAACTACTACTACTTTGTTGTTGAATTTACTCATTGTTAAATGTATTATAATGAAACGAACGTTTCAAAAATGATTAAAAAAATTTACTCGATTATCTTAATTGTATTGTCTATTATCTTTTGAAGAACCTTTTTTTCTTTTATTAAAATACCAGTCATGCGAAATCCCTGAAAGGCGTTGAAAATAATATAGGCATAGTTTCTACAATCTTCATTTTTATTTATGATTCCTTGTTCCTGCCCATCCGCTATTAAATCTTGGAAGAGCGACAAGGTGTTTTCCTGACTGTCTAAAAGCCATTTTCGGATGCCGGTGTCCTGGTTTCCCATTTCTATCTTGCAATTCATGGAAAAACATCCTCTGCCTTTTTCACATCCTATCATTTCAGGCAAAAAACCTTCGAATATAAACCGTATCGCTTGCAACGGATTTTTGGCTCTCACAAGCGCTCTTTGAAATTGCCCTCCCGATTCCTTTTGATAGTAAGAAAGGGTATCCTGATACAATTCGAGTTTGGAACCAAAAGAATTATAGATACTAGAACGATTAAGCCCTGTCGCCTCGACCAATTCTTGCATAGAAGCACCGTTGTAGCCTTTCTCCCAAAATACGTTCATTGCATTTTTGAGTACTTGCTCGCGATCAAACTCTTCTATTCGTGCCATGGCCTACAAACTTGAACAAATATATATTGAAACAATCGTTTCATAAAAACTTTAACGCAACATTGGGAATTCTTGGTGCTCCGCTTTGTTGCTTGTTACAAAAAAACCACCGATTTTAATCGGTGGTTTTTTATAGAGCGGCATCGGCCCATTTTTATTTTGCTTCATCGTAAAAGAATTGCTCTTTCACTATTTTACCGTCCTTTACTTCGTATACAGCTATTTCCGACATGGTTGAACGGTGCCCGCTAGGTTTATGGGTCGTATCCATTTCGATTTTTACGGAGAACCAATTATCGGCCACAATGGGCTCTGAAATTGTACTGCTATGCATCTCAAAATTTTCACGCCACCATTCCCCTTTTTTGGCAATGGCCTCGAAACCTTGAACATGTCCCCCTTCACCGGACCCATCATTTTCAATACTTACAATATTTTCGCTGTACAGGTGCTTGTAGGGAGTTTCGTAATCACCTTCGTTGCACCATTTTACCAATTTTGCGGCTATTTCATCTGTTTTCATGATCGATGTTTTATAAATGAAGAGGTAAATTACAAAATAGTGCGCAATCGCGCAATGTTGGTCCACTTGATATTCGAACTACTTTATTTTAATGGTGATGCGCTGCTCCTTTGGGAAAACCAAGGTACATTCTTCGAAATCCGGTGGTCCAAAAGTCTTTAACTTTCCCTTGGAAAAACCAAGCGCTTCTTTTGGGATACCAAAAAAATTGGTGTCCAGTTCCTGGTTTGCATTTTCATCATGAAATACGGCAATAGCGTAAGTTCCCTCCGGAAGATTTTCTATTTGTGCGGTAGTCGTACCTTCTGTAGCTTTCTGAAATAGCCCTTTGAACACTTTATCCGGTTTTAGGAACCCCTCCGCATCCTTGTAGAGCCCGATACTAATATTTCCTTTAGAGGAGGCAACCCCTTCTACATGAATGGTGAGTGTTCCCTGCGCAAAACAAAGGGTTGGCAGTAGCAGTAATAACCATTTTATCATTGTATATATTTTGGGTCCCAAAGTACAATTATCTTGCCAGAATTAATTGGGGGCTTCAACCTTTGTAGCCAGTTGTTCTTCCAAGAAAAGGAAAAGTGCGTCGGTATCAAGGGAATCTTTCATATTCATATACAGCAACAAAGAGTCGTTATACACCAGTTTAATTTTTCGGTTCGAGAAATTGTCGATATATACATGAACTTCTTCGTCCGTAAGGGAATCCTTAAATTCCTGATAGATGCCTTTCCCCTTATCAAAAGCGGAAAAGCCGCTTAACCGTTGCATAGGCGGGAGTCGCTCGACCCATTTTACGCTATCGAGTTCAGACAACTGCAGTTCCTTATAATAAAATCCCGAAAGTAGCTGCAATTTTCCATCCTCTATTTTGGTCCAATTTTTAAAATGGGCGATAAAAGCCAAAATGCATACGATAATGGTCAGGACCAGAAGAAGGTTCCAAAACCAGTGCCTTTTTTTCTTCATAGTGTTCGTTTGATCGGTCGCTTGCAGCCCTGTCTTGAAGACATGGGATGTTATTCTTTTACTAATTTGGCCCCACCGTATTTTTCCAACCAAGCCAATGTATGCGCAATTTTGGTGATCAAATTGCTTGGCCTGTTCGCAATACCATGGCTGGCACCGGGAATCTCAACGAGTACCGTCGGGATTTTTCTTAGTTTCAGTGCGTGGTATAGTTGTTTGGCCTCGCTGGGCGGGGTTCTCAAATCGTTCATACCTACGAGAACCATGGTTGGGGTCTCTATAGTACCAACGAGCGAAAGCGGAGAAAATTTCCAATAACCTTCAAAGTTTTCCCATGGCTGTCCCGGATACCTGCTATTGGCGTAGTAGAAATAATTGTCGGCCACCAAAGTTTTACTGATCCAGTTCATGACCGGTTTTGCAACAACGGCAGCCTCAAAACGATTGTTTTTTCCAATCATCCATGCAGACATGATCCCTCCTGCACTCCCACCCGTTACATAAAGCTTGTCTTCATGTGCCCAACCTTGTGCAATACAATAGTCTACCCCGTCCATTACATCTATATAATCCTCCCCGGGATAGTTGTTATAAAGTAAATTGCCAAAGGCCTCCCCATAGCTAGTGCTTCCACGTGGATTGGGATAAAATACAATGTAACCGGCCGCCGCATACAGTTGTATTTCAGCCGAGAAACGGTCTCCGTAATTCAGAATTGGCCCCCCATGGTTTTCAACCAAAAAAGGATATTTTTTAGCGGAATCAAAATCAGGTGGAAAAACGACCCATCCCTGTAGGTCACGCGCATCAAAGGTAGATTTATACCATACCTCCTGTACCTTGCCTAGTTTTCTATAGTCGAATAGGGCTTTGTTCAAATGGGTTATTTTGGTGGCTTTTTTGGTCTTTGCATTCAAGATAGCCAGGGCCGACGGGTAAGTGGGACGGGTTTGCGTAAAGGCAATAGTACCGTTTTTGGCTACGCTAAACGATCCCCCGGCATACGGTCTTCCAATAGAAGTGCCTCCCATATTATCCGCTATGTTACTGACTTTTCCCGCCAGGGAGATATGGGCAATTTTTGTATTCCCCTTATCATCATAGGAAAAATAAATACCATTGCTTTTTGCGTCCCAGCGAACAGTGTTCACACTGCGGTCGAGCGTGTTTGAAAGTACTTTTTGGTTGCTACCATCACTGTTCATGATATGTAATCGACGTACTTGATAGGCCTGCACCTTATCTTCAAAACCGAGATAGGCGATGTATTTTCCATCGGGAGACACTAAAGGGTTGCTATCGGGCCCGTTTCTAGTCGTAAGCACCTTGATATTGCCGGAGGTCACTTCCACTGAATAGATTTCGCTATTTCGAAAATCATATTCCCAATCTGTTGTTCTGTTCCCTGAAAAATAAATACTACTGCCATCGGCGGCCCATGAAAGTGTACCTCTGTGGTGATAGTCACCCGAAGTCAGCTGCCTGGGCGCCCCACCGTCTGAGGGAATGGTAAAAATGTGGTTGAAACCGGGCTTTATGTATCCACTACCATCGGCTTCATGATACAATCGGTCGGTGATGCGGGGTGTATCGGCCCATTTGGCACCTTTGGGCTTTTTAGGCATTTTCGCCAGCACGGGTGCCGATTTTGACACCTTCATCGAGAAGGCCAGCTGCGTGCCATCGGGAGACCAAGTAATGGCACTTGGACTGAAAGGGAGCTGGCTTATTCTCGCTATTTTTCCGGTCTTCAGCCAGTACATATATATTTCCGAACCTGCGTCGGTGCTGCTGGTAAATGCAAGACGATCCCCATTGGGGGACCAGCGTGGGCTCGATTCCGATACTTCCCTTAAACTTAACTTTTGATGTTGTGAGCCATCGGTCCTGACCATCCATAGCGTTCCTATTACGGCATCTTTCATAATATCGAACTCCATTCTACGATACACCACCCACTCTCCATTCGGAGCGATTTGAGGATCCGAAACGTATTCCAAGTCAAAAATATCGAGGTATGAAAAGGGTATCTTTTGGGCCTGGGACGATTGATCGAAAAAGAGGCTAAGAACAACGGCAAACAGCAAGGAATATCGCATCACGGATTTTTACGCTAAACTTACGTATTACGACAGAGTTCCACAAACCCTTTTCCGGGAGGCCGTGTCTTTAAAAACCGCAGCTTATTTAAAATTATAAACTAGCCCTAATTGAAATACATTACTATTAAAGTTTTCAATGGTATATACTTCGAAACCTGCCAACACACGGGCAAAGTCCTTTATTTTGTACGATAGGTTTCCGGTATACCGTTGAAAGTTGGGCTGGTTACTTTCTGCAAAAAGAGAGGCATCGGCCATTAAGTGAAAAGCGCTTTGCTCCGAACCGAGCATAAAGGCTATTCCGCCACCGCCATACACCCTATCGGCTGCCATCCAGTAAGGGAAGCCATCGCGCCGATCCGTGGTACCGCGGGCATACGAAAGCTCTATCATTGGGGACAGGGAGCACCAATTATTTTTATATACTTGATACTCCGTACGACCGATCATAATGGCGTCTGACTCACTATCCGAGTAGTGATTGCCTTCGAACGATATGATTTGCTTGGTTTTGTCGGTAACTTGGTATTCGTTATAACTGGTCAATTGGGTCCTATAGATCCCCAAAATATGACCCGGACCACTTCGAACGGGGAAATGCTCTAAAATCATCGAATTGTATCTCTTTTCTCCCGATAAATTTATCCCGGCGCCGATTTGGTAGTATACCTTGCTCTGTATATCCCTTTCCAATCGGGCCCTTCCCAAGAATGCCACTTTCTTGGAAGCGGGTTGTTTAAAGCGATATTCAATTCCATACAGTGTTCGTGAACCATTGATTTCATCTTCGGGAATAAAATTAATAGGGTACATAAAACTTTGGGTACCCGAGAAACTGTGTACATTAAAATTGTCATCGTAAATACTATAGCTGATACTGCTGGATATGGTATTGGGATCTAGTTGGTCGTTAATGGCCATGGTATTGGTACTGATTGAATTGCCCTCCTCCATACGCAAGGCACTTAGCACATCCTTTCGGGTTTCTGAATACAGCACGTTGCTGTAGGCGTCCACGATTGCCCTCTTTTCAATGCTGCTTATACTTTTAATCTGTTTGTTGATTTCTGCCCGTAGCATTCCGGTTTCAACCTCCTTTGGCAGCCCAGATGAAATGGAGGCAGATCCCTTGATATCCCCTTGCTGTAGTAGCAAGGTGGCCATATGTAGTTTTGTAGGGTAATCTTCCGGGTATTTGGATATATAAGCTTCATACACCCTGTTTGCTTTTTGATATTCCTTTAACTCATACAACCAAGATAGTTTGGAGGTCATAGGTACCGCTTTGCTACAATGCCCCCATGCCAAGGCCTCACGATATAGTTTAAAATTGGCGTATGCAAATGCAATCTCTTTGGAATGTTCCCTCAATTGGGGTGAACAAGGCTTTTTACTTCTGATTTCCCGCAACGCTTTTTTCTCATCATTGGCAAGCAACACCTGTAGATAAAACTGGTAATCGGTTTCCTTGAGTTCCTCAAAAGAGTGGGTGTTCACCAGCCAACTATTTTTGGTTTCCTGATCAATTTCATTACTGCATTTTTCCCATAACAAGGCGCGATCAAAACGGAGTCTGTCCGCATAGGCCCAAGCGATGGCGGTAGACATATCGGTATAAAAAGGATCACAAGGGGCTATATTGTTCAATTCAGGGACTACCCCATCAAATTCGTTATGGATCAAATGACGTATGTAGTTTTTGGAATTTTCGTTCGTGGGTTCGAGCAGGTGTAATTGTCGCAATGCTTTTAATACCGTGCTTTTTCGTTCAAGGGTATTGAAGTAGGTGTAATATTCTTTCAGTACCCCAATGTCATCGGTACCCCATAAAATTTGGCGCGAGAGCCATGTTTCACGAACTTGATCATTGGGATAGTCAACTTTCTCTGAAACCTTTCTCGAAATATTCGCAAGTTTCTTTGATTCTTTTTTTAGATATTGTTTTTCAAGCACTTTCCATATATGGGTATTGCGATCTTGCCACCCGAGATAGGTGGCAAAGTCTACCCACTGCTTTCGGCCAAAGGGAGCTCCGTTTTCAAGATTTGTCTCCAATAAATCGGTCGCTTCTTTAAGCTTATCTTCTGCGATCAAAGCAGCTACTTGCTGATTTAAAGGAGCCAAGACGTTTCGATTCCCATAGTACGCCTGTTGCGCTTTGTGAACTTGATATAGGGCCTGTGCATCTGTAGTAAGTGTTCCTTTGCCCTTAATTTTTAAATCGGGAATCTTAACAAAGGCTTCTTTGGTTTCTATGGAATAGAGGGTGCCATCTAGGAACGGGGTTTTCTTCACTTTGGAAGCCGTATCAAGGGCATCCTCGACAAGAGATTCATTTTCAGCGCTTGCATATAGGAACCAATACTGTTTTGCCTCGTTACCAATTTTAAAATCGCTTTCAACGATATAATCCCCTTCTTCTTTTACATGGTTGAAATAGGCATAACGCCAATCCCTGACAATATCGGACGATCGGGTAGCATTCTGAAAACGAACCAACGGATGGCGCTCCTTAAAACTTTTGATATCGTCTTTGAACAAATCAAAAAGGCCCTTTTTGTCGCCATACGAATGCCAATTGAGCGCGGCCGGATTCCTATAAGCAAAATGACCACTGGTAGCTTCGTTCGATTTGTCAGGTATTTGGAAAACATCATCAGGGTGTACAAAATGGGTCCATATACCCGTGAACAGATACAGCGATTCCAGGGCCCAAAGGTTGGTGTTGTTCAATTGGTAGCCACTGGTAATTCTTGGGTAATCAAAAAATTTGTCGTTGAAAGGATCCGGGTCGAACTCCCGAGCACCGCCTTCATGAAGATTTCCCAAGTAAAGGCTTTGGATGTATTTGACACTGGGCATTCCTTCCTTCAGTTTGGCAAGGCCAACACTATCGATGTAGTTTGAGGGTGGGACATAGGAAATCGGCAGCTCTTTAAAATCGAGGGTCTTCCATTTTTTACTGGCCGCATTCAAGGCGGTAACAATGTACTGTTCTTCTTTCCAGTCAGATTGTAAGAGCGACACATGGTTGTAGCCATGAAAGCCTAACTCGTGACCACTTTGATAAACATCCCTGCCCAACCAGCTGCTCTTTTCTTGTTCTATACCATCTTTTTTAAAGCTATTTTTATCCCATTCCTTAAAAGTAAAAGGAGGCGTCACATAGGCATTGTAATCGAATGTCACATAGGCCGTATAGCTTATGTTTTGCTCTTTCGCATACGCTTTCATATCGGGCCACCAGACGTCGGTTACGTACTGGGCCACATTTTTCTTCATCTCTTCTGCCACAGGTGCCTTGTATATATTGTATAAGGGTGACGGGAAATCGTCTAGAAAAATGGTGGAGGTATTGGCGATGGGATAGGGAATGCCCTCCAAGCCAAAAAGCACTTGTGCGAACAGTAGCCCGCGCATACCCCTATCTAGAAGAAGGGTAGAGTTATAATGAATGACGCGTCCTTTTCCTACTTTGTTTTCAATGATCAAAGGATAATCGGGGGCGTTTGCGGCACTTGCATAAATAGTTACCTCTTCTGAGAAATTGTCTTTGGCCAAACCATTATGCTCACTTTTATCACCCTCGTATTTAAAGTTGCCCATCCCCGGCAACATAGGCCGCTTTAGGTCAAAACCGAGGGCAATGCTATCAGTTTCCAGAGTACTGCTTGGATCGAGGCCCAGCAGAAATGCCAACCGTTCGTCGCGAACAGTTTTCGTAAACAGGAGGGTGCCGCCTTTGGCCACAAAACGTTGTAGTGAATCTATAACCGCATCTTTCATACCAGAGGTTTGGTAAATGCATAGAATGCGGGTTGAAGGAGCCACTTTAAACCCATCCTTGAAATCATAAAAGGGGATAGGTTGATAGGGCAGCTTTGTATAATCGGTTAGTTTTTGAAGATTTGAGGCTTCCTCCAGGTTATCCGGAATTTGCTCATCTACCACAAACTGGACCAAGGGCGGCTCTTTACTCACCTGCGGCACTTCGAACCCGTTGGTGAAGTTATAGATATCCCTTTGACATCCCATTATAAATAGAACAAGGCATACAAGAACGCTATATCGTTTGTCGATCATAAATTGAAGATTAAGTCATTTAGATTCGACGCATTTTTTTTGTTCACTATCTCGTATACCAATAAGTACGCATCCTCATAAAAAATACTGACCTCTCTCCCTTTTCCTTGTAAGATGTTTAGTTGATTTCGCACTTTTTTGGAAATTGCCTCAGAGGTGGCGAGGTTGTACTTGTTTTTAGCTTCGGCGGTTTTAGTAATAAAGACAAAAACACTTTCAGGAAGGATGTAGTCGGGGTTTCTCTCCAAAAATTGTTTGTCATCTTTTTTTAATTGGTATACTGAATCCCGAACCGGATACTTCTGGATGAAATCTGAATAATTGATAAAGTGATGTTCATTTTTACTTAGATATTGCCCATAATTTTGATTTACAATAGCATACGAAAAAGGCATGTTATTGCTAGACAAGTCATCGTACACCTCTAAAATGTCTGCCTTTAGTTCATCTATTTCTTTATAGTCATGATTGAAAAAACCATTGGTCGCATAGGCGAACAGAACCATTATTGCAAACAAAGAACCGATAGCGGTAACTTTCAGACTGTCATTTTTTGGCAGCTCAACTTTTAAATAATGCACGAGCATGCCTATAAAAATGCCCGCCACAATGACCATTAACGGACTCAAAGACTCATAGTACAGGTCCATGTCCAACCAAGTCAGTTGAAGATATCGAAGGGTTACGACCAAATACACAAACACTAAAAATATGAGCGCAGGTCTCCATTTTTGGTTGTTTTTTGAAAGCAACGGAAGTAATAACAGAATTGATATCATACAAAAGGCATAGAATAGCATGGTCAATTGACTGGGGGGAAGTACCAGTTGTGGAAAGTAGGTGTAAGAATCTACCAATATCATCGATGATCGCATAAACTCCAAGAAGGATCGGTTGTTTGCAAGACAACCAATGGCATGTAGGATCAAGGTGCCTCCGGCTCCTATGATATAGGAGGCAATACCGAGCATAGCGTACGATCGATTCGTACGGGTGGCCAAAATCATAGCAACTACTAAAAACACAGGCACTATAATGAGTGCCACAAAAAAGTTGGTAAAGGTAACCGCTGCAAAAACGATCGATAGAAAAAGAACATACGTATTCTTCCGAAGGGTTATTAGCTTGGGCATACAAGTAAACAGCAGTGCCGGCAACGCAAGTCCTGAGGCAAGGTATAACGAGTTGTGCTCCAATAACAAGTTTACGTTGATGGGCATATACTTATAGAAGAAACCAAAAAATAAAACGCCTATCATCGGTGCAATGAATCGGTCTTCGGTAAGTTTTAGAATAATCCAATAAAGAACCATCGAGAGGCTAAAACTTTCGAGTAATCCGAAAGAATGCATGGCCATTTCTTCACTGATCCCGGTAATTTTAGCGTAGAAATTTATAAGCGCCAATTCCCCTAAAAGATCGGCGCTGCCCGTAAACCAGATATTGGAATTAAAACTCTTTACGACTTCCAGTTTCTTGATCCATAGGCTCGATAGGGTGTACAAGTCATTTTTGAGAAAAAGGAAACGGGAAACGAACGTGGCCGACGATACCAATAAGGCCGCAAAAAGGACATGGTTTATCTTTTTTGAATAAAAGAAGGCAGAATTTGAACCTATCAGCGTATTCAGACTTAGTTTTCTTTCCATAAACTGGAAGAACGACAATAAAAAATTCCTTTTTTTCTCTGAAAATGTTTTTGAAATATTCCTTGAAGATCGTATGTCTAGATATCGAAGGACTATTGCCATTAAGAAAAAGGCAAGGATTGAGAAAATATCATACATGTTCACTTGAACCAAGACAAAAATTGACAACACAAGAATACTACCCATGAAGACCATTCTTTTTAAAAGGTAGTCCATTCCATAATTGCTCAGGGGTTGTCGTACGATCAACTGATGTATAAAGAGCACTCCTAAAAAAAGGAGTAGGATGCGCAAAGGCCCCAATAATATTTTGTCGAATAGGAACATCTAGTTTTGTGGGCCTTTAAATGTTGGTTTGGTCAGTAAGTCGATATTGGCTATGAAATAAGGATATCCTAATGGCTTCAACAGCTTCTCGGCTTTTTTCTTTAACAGAAAATCGTCCGCATATTCGACGATATACAAGGGTTTCCCGATTTTCTTTATTGTTTTTTCAATTTTTTTGGTAAGCGTTTTTCTTGTTTCCGTATCTCGTAACCCATATGTCTTTGCCTCGAAATCGTAACGCGTTACCAACGATTCTAGCACCACTGCATCAATATGGTGCTTCAGTTGTTCTACCAAGAAAAGACCTGAATTTTGGATCAAAACCTTTTTTGGAGCCCTTGTTCTTAGCTGTCCTATCAAGGCCACCAGAGCGCTCTCATTTCCAGAAAGGCTTCCCCATTGCCCCACATTGTCCAAATTATCTAGGAAAAGTCCGTCAAAATTCTTTGAGAGAATAGTTTCCGCCGCCGTTAATAGAATTTTTTGCGCATTTTGGTTGGCGATATCAATGTATCCACTATTCCAATGGGTGTTTTTGCCAAGAATATAAGGTTCTATTTGAGCGTAAAAGAAGGTGGTCTCATGTACCTCTGTAAGGCTGAGATAGGCCAGTACTTTGGTATTTTGCCTTTTTATAAGGTCAATTTCCGCTTTGGTATAATGCTGTGACTCGATGATAAGCAACTCGTTCCCTACTAATAAACTGGGCTCAATTCTCCCATAGCAAACGAATAAGGGAGATCTATCCCTGTTACATTCCGTCGCAGGCAGGCTTTCCGTTAGGAGAGGCAATAAAAAGTAGATGACACTAGTAAGCCGCATAATAATGATAGTCTAAGCGATTAAAAAATTGAATGTTTTCCTTTAGAGTAAGGGCGGTAAAGATGAACGCGCCGATCAACATGCCTACCACACTGTATTCGTATCCGACGGTTCTGCTCAGGACAAAGCCTACCCCAAAATTTATGATACAAGCTATAAAAAGAGCTTTCAAGGCTCCTCTAGGACGATTTAAAGTGAACAGGTATAGGCTGTTCAACATGCCCCAAGTAAGCATGAAGTATCCTATACCTCCAATGATACATACTTTAACGCTCAGCACATTTAACTGTTCTCCAAAATGTGCCTCATACCCCCAAGATTGGGTTATAAGTAGATAGATCAATACAGTGGTGGCCAAGGCGGTGCCCAATAAGAGCAATACATGCCCCCAATACATCCTGCCCAAATGCCTATTAAAATCCTGTTTTTTTAAAAATGGAGTTTGATGTTGCCGCACATCCATAAATTTGCTAAAAGCGGCAATGCCATATTCCATGACACCTGCGAGCATAAAGAACATTAAAATGGCTAGGTCCATGCCTATTTCATAGTCTTTTTCATATAAGAGGAAAAACTGCCTAGTAAACTGAATATCGGCAGACCATGCCAAAATACGATCGATGAACACAAAGACATAGATCAATGCACCATAAAAAAAGTAGTGGTAGTTTTTGTATATCACCATTAACTTTTTAGGTTTTATCGTTTGATGTAGTGATTCGGCCCCTTTTCTTCTAAAAAACAGATCTAGCAACAATCTGGAAACTATTATTGCCGCGGATATCCCGATCCAATGGGTGAGGTATACGTTCAATTGGGAGTTAAAGTGCAAGAAAAGAGCCAAGCCGGTGGCAATCAGGATGGCGACGGAAATGGCCCATCGCTTTTTAATGGTATGAAAAGGTGCCATCACCAATAGCAGCAACCCAATGAGCAAGGCATACATTAGGGTAATCAAAACGAAGGTAAAAGGGTACAGGTTAAAGAAAAAGTTCAAAAGCCCTAAGATGAGGAAAGTAGCTAGTATTCCCTTGATTCCTGAACGAATCAATTTGTCGATAACCATTTTTGCCTTTGAGTATTCCCCATGGTGCCAGTAAAACGAGGCCTGTCGTCCCATTACCTGTACATACCCGCCCGAAATAATAAGGCCTAAAATCACACCAAGAACCACTGAGGTCGACTGAACCACATTGAAACCAATAAAAGTCCATAATGAATAGCCAAAGAAAATAATCGCCGCCACTTGAAGAAAAATAGGGAGTAGGTGAAAAATGCCCAAGGGATAGAATTGCGTAAACAGTTTTGCCTTCATCCATAAGTATCCGGATACGGGAATGGAAGCCGTTCTGCTACGTTTCTTTTGTTCATTATCATTTTTAAGCTTGGTCTTATCCATTGCCTTGAGCGTTTGATAAAGCTCTTTGGCAAGGGCCATTTTAGTAGGGAGGCCATAGTCTTGAGAAACATCTTTTTCCCGTATTCCAAAAGACTCCAATGTAGCCAGCACGACCATGGGGCTTACCGGGTTACCAATTTTTTGGATAACCTGTTGGGTCACAAGATGTTTGTTCTTTTTTGTTTGATCCATCGGGGGTAGGAGTTTGGAACCGGTCGAAATATGGGTCTATGCGTATTTTTTAGGGATTATGTTCTTTTTTTGACGTAAGTTTTCATATGTTTTTTCAAAAGCATCGATGAAATTTTCGATTGTAAAATTTGCAATTACTTTGTTTCGTGCGTTTTCTCCCATCCAATTTCGCAATTGCTCGTTTTGAAGCAGTTTTACCACTTTTTCCGCTATTTCCACATGATTCCTGGGTTTACAAATGAACCCACAGGTATCATCCAACGCCTCTGATACACCACCTACATCGGTAGCAATGACGGGAACGCCACAGCTCATAGATTCGATAACAGTGTACGGAAAACCCTCTGAAATGGAAGTCAATATAGAAATGTCTCCCTCTGCATAAATTTGTTCAGGCCTATTGTGAAACCCTTTTAAAAAGAAGTTTTTAGTTTGATGAAGTTCCGCGATCAAGAGTTCACATTCTTTGGTATATTCGGGAACGGCATCTTTATTTCCAAAGACTAGGAACTGCACATTGGGAATGGTCTTTTGCACCTCTGCACAGGTGCGAATCATGGTCAATATGTCTTTTAAATCGAAAATTCTTGCGGCGGCTACAACAGTTGGAATGCCTGCATGTGCCGTTGGTTTTGGAAGGGGTTTAAAAATGTGGTGGTCTACCCCGTTATATATTACTTGTATTTTATCCATATCGGCGCCGTATGAGCGCTCCCACGCCATATTGAATTTACTTACGGTGGATATTTCCGAGGCATGGTGATACACCAAACGGGTAATACATTCCGAAAAATTGATCAGCATTTTTTTAAGAAAATAGGAGTAATCCGCAGCACTGATCGCTATAAGTCGTTCCCGTATAAAAACCCCATGTTCGGTTACTAGAATCGGGGTATTGTGCTTGTATTTTAGCGATAATGCAGGAAGCACTGCAATTCCGGAAATGGTTACATGCGATAGGTCTGCCTTTGGCACGTCAATGGCAATGGGAATCAAAAACCGGTAGATCCAGCGCATGGCCGTAGTAATATCTTCTAGCAACATTTCAGCAAGTTCTTCGTCGGGAAGTACTTCGCGTAAGGTATTGCAAAACACGTCCCAGACCGTCTCGCTGGTCATGGTTACTTTATAGTCGTACTGTTGAAAAAAAGACCACATATTATAAAAACAGTCGTTTAATTCTAAAATCGACTGGTTTTCCGAATAGATTATCTGAATGAATCTTTTGAAGTTGGGTGCGAATCTTTCGCGAATCAAATCTTCCGATGTGTACTCGCGTGCTTTTAGAACATCTGAATATTTGATATCATAGTCTACACAATCAATGGGTTCTTCCGGAGACCACATCGGCACTTGAATCACCTTTTTAACGGCCGGTCCCAAAGGGTATTTAGGAGCAAGTTCTACATCGGCATTTATAGCGTACAGGTAAAATTCGGAATTGGAAATCCTAGAGCATAGATCATGTGCCCAAGTAGACACACCTCCGGTGTTGAAGGGGTAGGTGCCTTCAGTAATTAGAAGTACTTTAATTTTATTTTCCAATGCTACGTAGTTTTTTTTCCTCTTGTCCAAGTTTTGATTCAACGGATAAAGAAAACCAATAGCAATGAAATGTTAATTTTTATTAGCCCAACGTGTGCATTTTATCTATTAGGTGCGACAGATAGGGATAAACGGTAGTAAAGGTACGATGCGGGGGCCTCGATTAATCAGCTTCAAAATATTCAAATGCGTCGATAATATCCAAATAAACACCATCGAAATTTGCGGCTAGAATTCTATCTAAATACGCATTTTCGTTGCCCAAGATAATGTTTTGCCAGTTTGTATCCCAATATTTCACTTTGTAATTTCCAGGCCAATTTTTATTCTCGGCGTCCAACCAGGAAGGTTTGGTATTGCTCCATTCTTTTTGCCAATAGAATCGGTAGTCCTCTGCCTCCCCGATGGACATATAGCAACAAACCAGCCGTTTGGCACCATTTGCCTTCGTTTTTAGGCGGTTAATTTCATTGGGGGTAAATGGCGAGCCATCGTTGAAAAACAAATCGATGAAAACAACATCGTAGTCGGTATCGGCAATGGCATCGAGCAGCTTGCTTTTTGTATTAAAATTTTCATAGTTCAGGAAAAAAAGGAAGTTTTTTGCGGTTTTGATTGCTTCGACATCTTGCGAATTCAACTTATTCAGACCAGTGGAAATTTCAGGAATTACTGTTAAATTTCGTTCGGTGGCCACAAAAGGGATAAAGTTTTTTTCGTATGACTTTGCGTGCGCATCCGCTATTTTTCTTTCAGTATCGCAATAGTCTATTACAAATATGGAGTTACCCTTTTGCTGAGAAATTTTGAGAAGACTATTCATATAGTCCCCGCTGTTTTTAGGAGTTGGTCTGTTATCACCATGATACCCATAGTGGAGATTTTCTTGTCCGTTTGCGTCAATGGCGTCTAAGTACCCCATCATGGGTATACCGTCGGCATAGCCGGTATCTGTGACCAACTCAATACCGTTCTGTGGAATTATGGCAAAATCGGAATTTATGGCTTTTGCATACGCACTAAGACGTATCACAAAACTGCGCATATCGTTTCTAAAATCGCGGGTATCCAATGTAGGCTGTTCGGCTGCAGAAGCTGTTTGGGCCGTTGTATCTTGAGCACTGTTACAACTCAACACTAGTGAAAAAAGGAACGCTGCCGTATAGGTAAATGGTCGTATTATCATTGCAGAATTGGGGTTTAGGGGGAACCAATACTGATCGAAAAGTATGATTTTTTGAAAAGTAAATGAAATTTGTTTTCTATTAAGTTGTAAAATAGGGTGCGTTACGCTTCCCAAGATAAGGGCGGAATACTAAAAATTGCAGCTTAAAAAGACATGGGCTGTTGCCGGGAAAAATCTGTAGCGTCGATGGTCTTTCCGTTCATAGAGACCGTATCCCAGTCTTGTGTAATTTTCCATTGCCCATTTAGTTTCTTGAGTACGATATGAGATTGCCCGTAACGATAGCTAGTGGAATCGTTTTTTGTGGCTCCAATACGGTAAAAGCCAACTTCGTAGGAAGTAGTTGCATTTGTATGTCTACTATCGAACCAAAAGTCTAGGGAAATCTCGATTCCTTCTTTTTTATTGTCTTCGAAACGGGAAACGTTTCCTTTTTTGAAGGTATTTTCCGTGTCGATTCCGCCGGGGGTAACCCGTAGGGCATTGTCGATATACAATTCATTTAGGGCTTTGGCGTCAAGGGTTTCAAAGGCCATTACGAATTTTTTCCAAACAAGGGTGTTTATTTCATTTTGAACAAGCGATACATCGGTCTGTGCCTGCAGGGAGGAACTCATAGCAAACAATACCGCAAACAGCATACTTCTTTTCATGTCCTAGTTTTTAAGTGATCACAAGGGTTAACCTAAGCCCACATCCAAGGTCATCATTACGATAAACCCACCAATGAACCCCATGGTGGCAATATCGGTGTATTTGTCTTGTTGGGTTTCGGGAATCACCTCCTCTACAACCACAAAGATCATGGCCCCGGCAGCAAATGACAGTGCATAGGGCAATATGGGTTCAAAAGTAAGCACTGCCCAAGCCCCTAAAACAGCGGCGATGGGCTCAACGATGGCCGACGCCTGGCCGTACATAAAACTCCTGGTACGACTCAGTCCTTGCCTTCGCAGCGGCATGGCGACAGCGAACCCCTCTGGGAAATTTTGCAAACCGATTCCCATCGCCAATGCAACGGCCCCCCCAATGGTAGCGCCGTCAAAACCGGCGGCGACTCCTCCAAAAAGCACCCCTACGGCCAGCCCTTCCGGAATATTATGGAGTGTAATGGCCAAAGTTAACAAGGTAGTTTTATGCCAAGGAGTTTTGAGACCTTCCTTTTCACTTTCCTTAAAGTTGATATGCAAGTGAGGTAGTACTTTGTCCAGCCCAAAGATGAACAGGGAACCGAGTAAAAAGCCTACTGCGGCAGGAATCACTTTTACAAACCCCTCACCGGGGCTCATTTCTATTCCCGGGGCCAGTAGGCTCCAAAAACTGGCCGCGACCATTACACCTCCCGTGAATCCTAACATACCATCCAACAGGGCGCGGTTCATCGATTTAAACAAAAATACCAAGGCAGCACCGGCTGCTGTAAGTCCCCAGGTAAACAAGGTTGCATACAGCGCCGCCAGTACGGGATTGATAGATTCAAAATAGGTGACTACTTGTTCGATCATTTTGTATGTGTTTTAAAAGCGGCATTGAATTAGTCAATAATTTCTACAAACAAATTAGAGGCGATCCGTTCGGAAATCCGCATTTCCTTATTGTTAATCTTTATGGTCAATGAGCCATCGAACTCCTCTTTGTCCAAGACGAGTATGGGGTCGCCCAGCGCAATCTTATTTTTGTCCAAAAACTTAAGAAAAGGTGGTGAGGAATCTTTTACTCCTACGCAAACCCCGTTGGTCCCGGTAAGCGCTTCACTCAGCAGTTTTTTAACTGCTTTTTTAAATTCACCCTCCTTCGAAGGGATAGGATCGCCATGTGGGTCCACTTTGGGAAAACCTAGATGTTTGTCGAGTTCGTCAATCAGTTTTTCACTTTTAACGTGCTCAAGTTGTTCGGCAACCTCGTGCACCTCATCCCATGAAAAATGTAGTTTTTCTACTAGGAACACCTCCCATAAACGGTGTTTCCGAACGATGGATAGCGCAATCTTGCGACCGTAGTCCGTTAAACGCACTCCTTTATAGCGCCGATAGTTTACGACACCCTTCTCTGACAACTTTTTAATCATATCGGTCACGGAAGAAGGCTTTGTATCCATCTTTTCGGCCACTGCATTGGTCGATACAAGGGCCTGCTCCCCTTTGCCCAAGTGGTAAATGGCTTTGATATAGTCCTCTTCGGAAAGGGTCATTTTTTAGATTTTATGCTAAATTACATTTTTATATGTAAAAACAAATTTTTAGTTTTGTCTAAAATATAATTTATAATGCTCAAAAAAGAAAATCCGGCTCGCGGAAAGAAATCATTGATATGGTTGGTATTCCTCTGCTTGTTCGGTTTTTTTGCCCATTCACAGAAATCGGAAATTCGAGGGATTGTTTCCGATGAGGGGTCGACTGTGCCATTTGCCAATATATACTTAGAAGGTACTTCTCTGGGAACTTCTTCCGATGAAAATGGAAGTTATGTGTTGAAGAACGTTGCCCCAGGCAGTTATAAACTCAAAGTCACCGTATTGGGATACCGCCCTTTTTCGAAGAATATATTGATAGGCCCCAATGATAAACGCAACATA
The DNA here is from genome assembly GCA_947500385.1 of uncultured Flavobacteriaceae bacterium. GTDB lineage: Bacteria > Bacteroidota > Bacteroidia > Flavobacteriales > Flavobacteriaceae > Pelagihabitans. Next base: position 370,143 of record CANMSA010000002.1, read on the forward strand.
GCGGTCACACTGGTCGCCGCTTCTGAACAATTGGATGAAATGGTCGTTTCCGGAACATTAAAAGCGGTGAGCCGTTCCGAAAGTCCGGTTCCTGTTGAGGTCTATAGCCCTACTTTTTTAAAACAAAATCCGACTGCCAGTATTTTCGAGGCACTTCAGAACGTGAACGGGGTGCGACCGCAGATCAATTGCAACGTTTGTAATACGGGCGATATTCATATCAATGGTCTCGAAGGGCCGTACACGCTGGTGCTGATTGACGGAATGCCTATTGTAAGTGGCCTTGGTACCGTGTACGGACTCTCTGGAATACCCAATTCCCTGATCGAACAAATTGAGATTGTTAAGGGGCCGGCCTCCAGTTTGTATGGAAGTGAAGCCGTAGGCGGGTTGATCAATATTATTACCAAGAATGCCCTTGAAGCCCCTAACTTTTTTGCCGATGCCTTCGTAACAGGTTGGGGAGAGTATAATTTGGACGTAGGCGCCAAAATCAATGTAGGTAAAAAGACAAATATGTTGCTAGGGATCAATTACTTCAATTATGATGAACTCATTGATAACAACGGGGATAATTTTACAGACTTGACCCTTCAAGATAGAATCTCTGTTTTTCAAAAATGGAATTTTCAGCGCAAGGACAATCGTATTTTTTCATTGGCAGGGCGTTTCTTTTATGAAGACCGGTGGGGAGGGGAATTGCAATGGACCCCGGAGTTTCGAGGTGGTAATGAAATCTATGGGGAAAGTATTTACACCCGCCGTTGGGAGGTGCTGGGAAAATACCAACTTCCTGTAAAGGAAAAGATGCTCTTGTCATTCTCTTATAACGACCATAACCAAAATTCGGTTTATGGGAATACTCCCTATCTGGCCGACCAGCGTATCGGTTTTGGGCAGCTTACTTGGGATAAAAAAGTGGGGAAGCACGATCTGTTGTTCGGGAGTGCCGTGCGCTATAACTTCTATGATGATAATACCACCGCCACGGTAGCGGCCGACGAAGTGGTGATACCAAGCCTGTTCGTACAAGATGAAATTGGACTTGCCGAAAAACACTCTTTATTACTCGGCGTACGGTACGATTATGATACCAGACATGGTAATATCTATACACCCAGAATGGCCTATAGATGGAAGATGACCGATACCGATATAGTGCGTTTGAACGCCGGCACGGGTTTTCGGGTCGTAAATCTATTTACGGAAGACCATGCGGCCCTTACAGGTGCCCGCGATGTGGTTGTGACGGAAGCATTGGAACCGGAACAGTCGTTCAACTTCAACCTCAACTATCTTAAAAAAATATATGCCGACAATGGCACCTTTGCCAATATAGAGGCTGCTGCATTTTATACCAATTTCAGCAATGCGATTCTGCCCGACTATGACACAGACCCCAATCAGATTATTTATGATAACCTAAACGGAAAATCGGTTTCCCAGGGGGTAAGTGCCAACATCGATGCTGTTTTCCCTTCCGGATTTAAATTCTTGCTCGGGGCCACTTTTCAGGATGTGAGCCAAACCGAGAACGGCATAAAAAGGCGCCAAATACTTACAGAGAGCTATACGGGTACCTGGAACCTTGGATATACCTTCCGTGATATTGCCCTCAGTGTTGATTATACGGGAAATCTGTATGGCCCTATGCGTTTGCCAACCTTAGGTGAAAATGACCCAAGGAGCGATTATTCCCCCGTATGGAGTATACAGAATATACAATTTACCTATAAAGGACTAAAAGATTTTGAGGTATATGCAGGAGTCAAAAACCTGTTGAACTGGACCCCTAATCGCGGAAACCCCTTTATCATTGCCCGGGCCAATGACCCATTTGATAAGAACGTAGTTTTTGATGCAGGCGGCGATGTTGTGGCCACTGCCGACAACCCCAATGCCCTTACTTTCGACCCTTCATATGTATATGGTCCTAACCAGGGAATACGCGGATTTCTAGGGCTTCGTTACCGGATCAATTAAGAAAATTCGCTGGTTTAAGTCCGTCGCCGTCCGTAACATAGGAAATCCTTATTTTTAGCCCTTGAAGTGGTTTAAAACACTTTGTTAATCTAATCTTCTTTTGGGGAACAAAACAACGTTTGATTATATTATCGTGGGGGCGGGGGCCGCGGGCCTCATGTTGGCGGATGCCATGTGCAAGGATCCTTTTTTTGATGACAAGACCGTGCTCCTACTCGATAAAGATGCCAAAAAGAACAATGACCGCACGTGGTGTTTTTGGGAAAAAGGACCGGGGATGTTCGATGCCCTACTGCATACCTCATGGAAAAATATTTATTTCGGGGGGCAAGCATTTTCCCAACATTTTGAAATTGCCCCATACCAATACAAGATGATCCGAGGAATAGATTTTTATGAAGATGTGCTTACAAGAACTACGCAACGCCCAAATATTACATTTAAAGTTTCAGAAGTGTTACAAGTGGCGGATAAAGGCACTTTTGTAGAGGTTGTTACAAACGAGACCACCTACAGCGCAAAACAGGCTTTTAATAGTATGTTTAAATATGAGATGGCCACGCATCAAAAAAAGTATCCAGTTTTACAGCAGCATTGGTTGGGATGGTTCGTTAAAACTGAAAAACCGATCTTTGATAACGATGTAGCCACCTATATGGATTTCTCCGTTCCCCAGAAAGGGAATACCCGGTTTATGTATGTGCTACCCTTTTCGAAAACCGAGGCCTTGGTAGAGTATACGTTGTTTTCCAAAGACTTACTTCCGTTGGAAGCGTATAAAGAGGAACTTACGCACTATCTTCAAGATCGTTTGGGCAGCGCGAAGTTCGAGATTCTGGAGAATGAAAAGGGCAGCATCCCCATGACCTGTTATGATTTTCAGGAGCACCATACGAACAATGTTCGTTTTATTGGTACGGCCGGTGGTTGGGCAAAACCCAGTACGGGCTATACCTTTATGAGTACCGCCAAAAAAATCCCTGTTTTGATCAATCATTTGAAGACGGGCAAACCCTTGAAAGAGCTTCGGTTCAAAAATAAATTTTGGTATTACGATCTATTACTACTAGATGTGCTGACGCATAATAATGCAGAGGGCCGAATCATTTTTGAGACCTTGTTTAAAAACCGTACGCCGCAGCTTATCTTTAAATTTTTGGATGAAGAAACCAACTTTTTAGAGGATGTAAAGTATATGGCAGGAGCCCCTTGGTTGCCATTCACCAAAGCTTTGTTCAAAAGACTTTTCTAAACGTTTCGTTGCATCAAGTTGTTTCCAAATCCCTTAAGAAGGATTTTTTTGTCTTCGGAGATATCTAGTTTTTCGAGCACTCCCAACGCTTTTTTGGTATACGCTTCGATGGCTTCTTTGGTACTTTGTGCCCCACCACTTTCAATAAAAATTTCTTTGATTGCACTTACCTTTTCGGATGGGTCTTCGGGTTGTATGGAGAAAAGATCGGTAAGCTCTTTTCGTTGGTCCCTCGTTCCCATTTCAAGGGCCTTTAAGTACAGATAGGTCTTTTTATTTTCAATAATATCACCGCCGACCTGTTTTCCAAAGGTTTTGGGATCACCGAAGGCATCTAGATAGTCATCTTTTAACTGAAAGGCAATGCCAAGGTTGCGCCCAAATTCATAAATGCCATTTTGATCGGCCAAGGATGCTTTGGCCACGATAGCACCCATTTTTAAGGCAGCCCCTACCAGTACGGCGGTTTTGTACTCGATCATCTTTAGGTATTCCGGGATGGTCACGTCATCGCGGGTCTCAAAATCTACGTCATACTGTTGCCCCTCGCATACTTCGATGGCGGTTTTACTAAACAGCTTTGCGAGACTTCGAAACAATTCTCCCTCGTAGCTTTCAAAAAGCTGGTAGGCATTTATAAGCATCGCATCTCCCGATAGGATACCGGTATTGATGTCCCATTTTTCATGTACGGTAGTCTTCCCACGACGAAGGGGAGCATCGTCCATAATATCATCATGTACCAACGAAAAGTTATGAAAGACTTCTATGGCCAAGGCGGCATCCAAAGCTTTGGTATACTCGGTTCCGAAAATTTCGGTCGCCATCAAAGTAAGTACAGGACGCAATCGTTTTCCGCCCAGACCTAAGATATAGATGATAGGCTTATAAAGGTTGAAGGGTTCCTTGGTTTGGATACTTGATTCTAAATAGGAGATAAAAGCCTCCCGATAGTTTTCAACAGAATGCATTGAAACGTTTTTTTCAAAAATACGTCCTATTTTAATAAAGCAACTGCGATTTGATGAGTTCCTGTAATTTTTTTCTCTGAAAACGCAATGGAATCTAGTTTACGCGTCTTTATAATTGAAGAGGCGTTTAAATACCCATTAAATGGTTTCGGAAACGGACAATCAGAAAAAGCTGCAATCTTTTTTTAAGGATGAATATCATTCCTTAAAGGCCTACGTGAACGCTAGGATCAACAGCGCTGCCGATCGAGAGGCCGAAGATGTTATTCAAGATGTGGCCTTGAAGATGTTTTCGCGCGCAGATGATCTGTTGCCCATTAATAATGTGGCCGGGTATGTATACCATGCTATTAAGAACAGGATCATTGATGTGTTGCGCACAAAAAAGGAGGAACCGCAGCCAGATGAAAATATAGAAGCGCGGTTTGCCGAATTTATCGAACTCTTTTATGGAGATATTTCCAACAACTATTCGGAACGGATGATTGTGGAGCTGAAGCTTGCCATCGGGCGTTTAAAACCTTTTTACCAAGAAGTGCTTATTAAAATCGATTTCGAAGGGAATAGCTATAAAGAGGTGGCGTTGGAAACAGGGATTTCTGAAGGCACCCTTATGTCACGAAGACACCGGGCCTTGGCGATTTTATATAAAGAACTCGAACAAAAGAAAGAAAATACGAATTAAAAAAGACAAATATGACACAGTATGTAGAACATAGGTTAAAAGGGAAGGTCAAGAACCATGTTAAAATGGCCTTCAAAATATTCTTCGGAATACTTTTCGCAATTGCCTTTGCAATTTTGATGGGGTATGGGATCATGTGGCTTTGGAATTGGTTAATGCCCGAATTGTTCGGGTTTAGACACATTGGTTTTTGGCAGGCAGTAGGGCTCTTGGCTTTGGCAAGAATTCTTTTCGGAGGCTTGGGCGGCGGTCACTCAAAGGGAAAATATCGCAAAAAGAAAAAAAGAGAATGTTATGGGGGCAAAAAAGACTTTTCCAAATGGAAGTTTTATGACCAGTACTGGGAAGAAGAGGGTAAAAAGGCCTTTGACGCCTATGTGGAACGTGTAAGGGAGAACAATACGCAAGAAGATGACACGGCCTTATAAAAGTAAAAAAGTGTGGAGGCGAAATCGATTCAGTTTCGGCTGGAACACTTCAACACCTCAAAATGACAGTCCGAAGTTTTCCCCTTGGCGATATCGGGTAAGCCTTTTATTTTCGAGCTGAACAGCCTGGGCTGACAGATAACTGCGCAAATTGATTTTTTGCAATGTTAAAAAAATGTAAAACTTAGGAAACTTTTACTGTGTTTTAAGTTTCCTGTTTTATATTTGTTCCCGATATGAAGGAAAAAATACTTTTAAAGGCAACCGATATGTTCTTGAGTTATGGCTTTAAGAGCGTTACAATGGACGATATTGCCAATACCATGGGTATTTCCAAGAAGACGATTTATGCTCATTTTGAGAATAAAACACATTTGGTACAGGAAAGCACCTTTAACCTCTTCGATTTAATTGCCGACGGGATAAATCAGATCATCGAATTCAAGAAAAATCCGATTGAGGAATTGTACGAAATCAAGAAGTTCGTTATGGGGCATTTGAAAGATGAAAAATCCTCCCCGACCTACCAAATGCAAAAATACTACCCTGCTATTTACGAGAATCTAAAGGAGAAGGAATACGAATTAATGTTTGAATGTGTAGTAGACAATGTTAAAAGAGGGTTAGCGCTGGGCATTTATAGGGACAATATAGATGTAGAGTTTGTATCGATCATTTATTATTCGGGGGTATTTGCGATCAAGGATAACAGTTTGTTTCCCAATACCAAATTTAAAATGGCCGATTTAGAGGATTATTTTTTAGAATATCATTTGAGAGGTATCGTTACCCCCAAGGGAAGAAAAATATTAAACAGAATCATCAATTCAAATCAAGACTAATGCGCAGTTTTTTAGTAAGTATCCTAACCGTATGTTCATTTACTGCAGTATTCGCACAGGAAAATACCAGCAGTTTTACTTTGGAGGAAGCGATCGCTTTCGCCTTACAGAACAACTATAGTGCCATCAATGCCGATAGGGATGTGATCGACGCCCAAAAACAAAAGTGGGAAGTAATCGCTTCCGGATTACCGCAGATTTCGGGTGCGGTGAGTTACCAGAATCAGTTGAAGCAGCCTATTTCACTGATCCCGGCTGAGTTTGCCGGCGGGGATCCTGGAACGTTTGTCCCAATTGTTTTTGGTCAGCCCCAATCTGTGACCGCGACCGCTACCTTGCGGCAACAAATTTTTGACGGTTCCTATATCGTGGGGGTGCAGGCCACCAAATCGTTCTTAAGTTATGGCGATAACAACAAGGAGAAGACACAATTGGAAGTCCGCAAGGCGGTCACCGAAGCCTATGGCAATGTACTCTTGGCACGGGAAAGCAGCGCCATATTTGAAAAAAACAAAGAAAATTTGGAAAAGAACTTGTTCGAGACCACCAAAATATTTGAAAACGGCCTGGGGGATGAAGAAAGTGTAGAGCAGTTGCAAATTACATTGGCCAATGTAGAGAGCCAACTTCGAAATGCCGTCCGCTTAGAGAAAATTACCCTTCAAATATTGAATTTGGTGATGGGAATCGATATTGATGCACCAACAAAACTGACGGAGGAACTCGATGATTTGGCGCAGCAGCAAATGATCAAGGGCTTGGTAGACACCCCTTTTGATATCGGAAACAACGTTGACTATAAATTGGCGATAAATTTGAACGAGCAACGCTTTTTTGAATGGAAATTGGCAAAGAGCAAGGCCCTTCCTTCCCTTAACGCCTTTGTGAATTACGGCAGCTCGGCTTTTTCAGATGATTTCAGTTTTTTGGGAGGTGACCAACAGTGGTTCGATTCTTCGGTACTGGGCTTCGATTTGAGCATCCCCATTTTTAGCTCACTAGGCCGCAGTGCCTCTACCCAACGGGCAAAAATTGCCTTGGAGAAAGCAAAAACGCAGTTGTTAGAGGCCGAGTCTCAAATACGGCTTCAGTTAGAAAGGGCGAAAAGCGACTTTACCCTGGCCATAGAACAATATGAGACGTCCAAGGAAAACCTACGTTTATCAGAACGCATTGAAAACAAAAACCAAGTAAAATATGGCGAAGGCATCGCAAGCAGTTTTGAATTACGACAGGCGCAAACACAGTTGTACAGTGCCCAACAAGAATACCTGCAATCAATGGTATCGGTAATTAACAAGAAAACGGAACTAGAAGTCATATTGAACGAATAAAATAAACACCCAACGAACAACAAAAAGCAGTAAAAATGAGAAAAATATGCTACGTACTCACAGCCGCCATGGTGCTTTCCTCTTGTGGAGATAAAAGCGCGGCATCTATCGAAGATTTGATCGCCCAAGGCGATTTGGAAGCGATCAGGGCCAAAAAAAGTGAAATCTCTAGCGAGCAAAAGAACTTGGAGAGCCAGTTACAGCAATTGGATTCTGCCATTGCCACTTTTGCCGGAAACGAAAAGCTCCCATTGGTCACGACCTTCGCGGCGGAAGTTCAGAAGTTCGACCACTATTTGGAACTTCAAGGCGATGTAAAAACCAAACAAAATGTACTGATCTATCCTGAAATGTCGGGAACCTTACAGCGTGTATACGTGAAAGAGGGGCAGCGCGTAAGCAAGGGTCAGGTATTGGCTTCCATTGATGACGGGGGCATGGGCAGTCAATTGGCACAGTTAAAAACACAAACGGAATTGGCCAAGACTACCTTTGAACGACAAAAACGACTTTGGGAGCAAAAAATTGGTTCTGAGATTCAATACCTTCAGGCAAAGGCTTCCTATGAGGCCAATGAAAATGCCGTAAAACAGGTGCAAAGTCAGTTGGGAAAATCAACCATTAGAGCACCTTTTTCCGGAATTATAGACGATGTAATCAAAGATCAGGGTACCGTGGTTTCTCCAGGGCCCGGAGCCGAGGTTTTTCGGATTGTAAACCTTTCCGATATGTATATTGAGGTCGATGTTCCCGAAAGTTATCTCGGGGATATCAAAAAGGGTAAGGAAGCAAAGGTGTACTTTCCGGTTTTGGGTGACACGGTGACGACCAAGATCCGGCAAACCGGAAATTTCATTAACCCAAGTAATCGGGCCTTTACCGTGGAAATTCCAGTGCCAAATGGAAAAGGAAGTATCAAACCGAATCTGACCGCCAAGGTAAACATCAATGATTATACCAGTGAAAAGGCCATTGTAATTCCGCAAAGTATTATTTCGGAAAACGCCAAGGGGCAACAATATGTCTACATTGCAGCCGATGCGGATGATGGTAAAGCCATTGTTCAAAAATCGATCATCGCTACGGGAAGAAACCAAGGGAGTATGGTCGAGGTGCTTTCAGGTATCTCGGACGGGGATCAGTTGGTAAGTGAAGGAGCGAGAAGCGTTAAAGACGGCCAAAAAGTTGAAATCAAAAAAGAGGAAGCCTTATGAGCAGTAGTAAACAGAAAAAAAATGCCAATAAGGAGTTTAGATTGTCTTCATGGGCAATAGATAACCCTTCGGTAATCTATGTAATGATCGCCCTGTTTCTATGGTTTGGGTTGAAGTCGTACTTCGCCATGCCCAGAGAAGATTTTCCCGAAATTGTGGAGACGAAGGTGTATGTAAGCACCCCCTATCCGGGAAACACGGCTGAAGATGTGGAGCGTTTGATCACGGATCCCTTAGAAGACCGGCTTAAGAATGTGAGCAATGTGGTCAAGGTAACGTCTACATCCCAAGAAGATTACTCAATTATTACCATTGAGTTCGATGAAGATTTGACCGTGGAGCAAGCCAAGCAAAAGGTAAAAGACGAGGTAGACGGTGAGAAAGCTAGTGAAGATTGGCCCACCTTCAACAATGCGAAGGTTGAACCGAATGTGTTTGATCTGAACCTTTCAGAGTCTTTTCCCATTATGAACGTCAATTTCACGGGAGATTATCCTGTGGAAAAACTCAAGGAGTTTGCCGAATATATGCAAGACGAGGTGGAAGACCTTCCCCAAATCAAGGAAGTGAATATTCGGGGGGCACAGGAAAAAGAAGTGGAGATTGCCGTGGATGTCTATAAAATGATGGCTGCCAAAATTAGCTTTCAAGATGTTATAGGAGCCGTGAGCAATGGGAATACCACCATGTCGGCCGGGAATATCCAATCTGGAGGGCAACGACGTACCATTCGAATCTTGGGAGAAATCAAAGACCCCAAACAGTTGAATGAATTCGTGGTAAAATCCGAGAATGGAGCGGTGTATTTAAAAGATATTGCCAAGGTATCTTTTGACGAGGAAGAACGCACCACCTTTGCCCGGGAATTTGGTGAAAGTGTGGTGATGCTCGATATTAAGAAACGTTCTGGTAAAAATATGATCGAAGCCACTACGAAGGTGCGTGAGCTGGTAAAGGAAGCACAGGAAAACTACTACCCCGCCGATCTTAACATCACCATTGCCAATGACTCTTCGGGAAGAACCTTAAACCAAGTAGACGATTTGGTGAACAATATCATCTTCGGGATTATACTGGTAGTAACGGTCTTGATGTTCTTCTTAGGATTTAGAAATGCGTTATTCGTAGGGTTTGCTATTCCAATGTCGATGTTCATGTCCTTTATGATCCTGAATAATTTGGGATATACGTTGAATACCATGATTCTCTTTGGGATGATCATGGGATTGGGAATGATGGTCGACAACGGTATTGTGGTCGTTGAAAATGTATATCGGTTAATGAGCGAAGGCATGTCTCGCACCGAAGCCGCTAAAAAGGGAATCGGTGAGATTGCTTTTCCTATTATAATATCTACTTTGACCACTGTGGCGGCCTTTGTACCCCTAGGGCTCTGGCCGGGTATTTTTGGGCAGTTTATGATTTATTTTCCCATCACCTTATCAGTGGTATTAGGGTCCTCCCTATTCGTTGCAATCTTTATGAACTCCATGTTGGTATCGCAATTTATGGAGATCGGGGAGAAAGAACTGAAAGTAAAACAGTTGATAAGAATCAGTGTTATACTAGGTGGTTTTGGGTTGTTTATTTTAATTTTTGGAGGAGCCATGCGTGGGTTGGGAAGTGTTATGATCATCACGGCCATCATGTTTTGGGTCTACAAGTATGTACTCAAGAAGTGGGCGATCAGCTTTCAGACCAAGGCGATGGTACGGTTCGAAAATTGGTACGAACGCCGAATTAAGCATGCCTTGCGCGGAAATAACGTGTATTGGTATTTTGGAATTACCTTTTTCATGCTCATAGCGGTATTTATGTTATTTGGAATGTCGGTGGGTAGCGGTAGAACTAAAATAGAATTCTTCCCCGACAATACCCCAAATGAGATTTATGCCTACATAGAGTATCCTCAAGGTACTTCGATCGAAAAAACGAACGAGCTTACCAAAGACATCGAGGAAAGGGTCTATGCTGTCACCCAGCGTCCAAAATATGTTGATGGAGATTTTAACTATTTGGTAGAATCGGCCGTCTCCCAAGTGGGAGAAGGTGCCGGAAATCCACAGACCGATGGTGGTTCTTCCGCTGAAATGCCCCATCGTGGCAAGGTCACGGTTTCTATGCGCGAGTTTAAATATCGCGATGGTAGGGATACCGAAGAGCTTCGCAAAGAAATTCAAGAGGAATTGACCGGAGTATATCCAGGGGTTGCCATTTCTGTTGAGAAGGATTATAACGGTCCGCCAGCGGGCTATCCCATCAATATAGAATTGGAGGGGAAAGACTATACCCAGTTGATCAATACCGCCGAAGACATTCGGAACTTTATCAATACCAAGAACATTGCGGGAATTGAAGAGTTGAAAATTGATGTAAACAAAAGTAAACCCTCGATGCAGGTGGTTGTAGATCGCGAAAAAGCAGGGGAATTAGGGGTTTCTGTTGGGCAGGTTGGGCAGCAGCTTCGGCGTTCCTTGTTTGGAGAAAAGGCGGGTGTTTATAAAATTGACGGGGAGGATTATGATATCAACGTTCGCTTTAATGAGGACATTCGATACAATCGGAATGCCCTGTTCAATCAAAATATCATCTTTCGGGACCAAGCCTCCGGTCAAATTAAGGAGGTGCCCGTATCAGCGGTTGCCAAGCAACGAAATTCCTCTGGCTTTAGTGCAATTAAGCATAAAGACAAGAAACGAATCGTTACGGTGTATTCTCAATTAAAACCCGGCTTTAGCGATGCCGGGGCTATCGTAGCCCAAATCGAAAAAGAAATGGAAGGCTATAAAGGCTTATCCGAAGAGGTGAGAATTGATTTTACCGGGCAGATTGAAGAGCAAAATAAGCAACAACAATTTTTGGTAGGTGCTTTCTTTTCCGGCCTTGGATTGATTATGTTGATTTTGATCTTCCAATTCGGAGGTATCTCAAAGCCTTTGATCATCATGATTGCCATCTTCTTAAGTTTTATTGGGGTCTTTGGCGGATTGATGCTTACCGGTTGGTCGTTTGTGATCATGATGACGATGATGGGGATTATTTCCCTGGCAGGTATTGTGGTAAATAACGGGGTAGTACTCTTAGACTATACACAGATTTTGATCGATCGGAAGAAGGTTAAATTGGACTTGGACGATAAGGACCTTCTTTCTATGAAAGATGTTACCAAAGTGATTACCAAAGCAGGGAAAGCAAGGTTGCGCCCCGTAATCCTGACCGCGATTACGACGGTACTGGGATTGATTCCGTTGGCTATTGGGTTGAATATCGATTTCTTTTCCTTGTTCTCAACAGGGAATCCAAAAATTTATATTGGGGGCGACAACGTTATTTTCTGGGGTCCGTTGGCTTGGACCGTGATTTTCGGGCTAATTGTGGCAACCTTTTTAACGCTGATCGTGGTTCCGGTGCTATTCAATATTACGTATCGAATAAAGACAACCCTCAGAAGATGGCGAGCGCCAAAAGAAGTGGAGGTTCCTGCTACGGTGATAGAGGAGGCTGCCTAAAACAAAAGATGTTTTTTCAGGGCCCTGGCATTTTTGTCAGGGCTTTTTTTGTTACGGACTGCGTTTACGCGCTTTTTTTACCGCTGGCCTGCTATGATAAAAACGCCATAAAGAAGCAACCAATAGCCCGGCCATAAACGAAAACAACAACGAAACGATCCGGTCTCCAAAATGAAAGACAGGGGTATTCCAAAAACGCACCCCCATTACGACCGTACAGGCAACACCAACCAATAGCCAGTAGACCCATTTATTATTTTCGGAGGGCTTTGATCTCCCCATGGGTAATTTGTCTATATAGTACCATATGACGAAGGCGCCGAGCAAACTGCATCCATATTGTAAGAGGTCATACAAAGGAATCGACCAAATAGGAGTATTCAAAAATGACATTTTCGTGACAAAAAAACCATCAAAATGCGTAAAAGCATCCCAGGCAAGGTGACTCAGGTTCCCCAGTAGTATAGATAAAACTACCTTCCCGTAGTTCGCCGCAAAGTAGGCGTTCCAATCAAATGTAAGAAACAAGCGCATACGGCGCTCAAAATAGGCGGGCAAGCTTTTTATAAGGGAGTTTCGAACAAAACCATGGTATATGAACATAAAGGCGATAGCGAGCGGTATGTTCAACCAAAACATACCCAAGAGGGTATGGCCGTAAGGCCCTTCCGCTTTCATTCGCAAAAAAAACTCAAAATCGGGGACCATACTTCCCATTAACAATCCCGAAGCGGATAGCCACCGCTTTTTAAGCAGTACCAGAATCAGTGCGGGGTGTGAAGCGGTAAAGGGCATGTAGATTGTATGTTCGTCGTATTTCAGAAAGGCGACAGTAATAGTACTTCAACGTAAATTGGAGGGGAATTGGTATTTCAAAATGAAATTTAAGTGACCCTAAAGGTGATATTGAGGACTTCTTGTACAAAATCGGAGTTAAAAGACCTTCTAACGGCAATTACTTCTTAAATTTGCGGCTTAAAATAGAAGGTAGTATGTACAGAAGCCATAACTGCGGAGAATTACGGGAATCGGATATCGATAAAAAGGTAACCCTTTCAGGATGGGTGCAAAAAACAAGGGATAAGGGTTTTGTTGCTTGGGTAGACCTGCGAGATCGCTATGGGATTACACAGTTGGTATTCGATGAAGATCGTACTTCTTCCGAATTGTTGGAGCAAGCACGCAACCTAGGACGCGAATTTGTGATACAAGTGCAGGGCCAGGTGATCGAACGGGCTTCGAAAAACCCGAATATCCCTACCGGAAATATCGAAGTGTTGGTCGAAGCACTAAAGGTGTTGAACGAAAGTAAAACCCCACCTTTTACCATCGAGAATGAAACCGATGGGGGAGAGGATCTACGTATGAAATACCGCTATTTGGATATTCGTAGAAACCCTGTAAAAGAAAATCTCATTTTTCGCAGTAAGGTAACCATGGAGGTGCGAAAATATTTATCGGAAGGGGGCTTTATCGAAGTAGAAACCCCGTATTTGATTAAATCCACTCCGGAGGGTGCGCGCGATTTTGTGGTACCGAGCCGCATGAACGAAGGGCAATTCTACGCACTTCCCCAATCGCCTCAAACCTTTAAGCAACTGTTAATGGTCGGTGGTTTGGATAAATACTTCCAGATTGTAAAGTGTTTTAGAGATGAAGATCTGCGGGCCGATAGGCAGCCAGAATTTACACAAATCGACTGTGAAATGGCTTTTGTGGAGCAAGAGGATATTTTAGCCGCTTTTGAAGGGCTCACCAAGCACCTTTTAAAGGAAATCAATGGTTTTGAAATAGAACGATTCCCAAGGATGACCTATGATGAGGCCATGAAAAAATATGGAAATGACAAACCTGATATTCGATTCGGAATGGAATTCGGGGAACTCAATGGGGTGGCACAGCACAAGGAATTCAATGTCTTTAACCAAGCGGAACTGGTCGTGGGTATTGCGGTTCCCGGCGGCAATAGTTATACGCGAAAAGAAATTGACAAATTAACCGATTGGGTTCGAAGACCCCAGGTAGGGGCTTTGGGCATGGTCTACTGTCGCTGTAATGAAGATGGAAGCTTTAAATCTTCTGTCGATAAATTTTACGACCAAGAAGATTTGGGGAAATGGGCAGAAGCTACTGGCGCAAAGCCCGGTGATCTTATTTGTGTACTCTCTGGTGACGCAAATAAAGTGCGTACGCAATTGAGCGCCTTGCGGATGGAACTAGCCGAACGCTTGGGACTAAGAGACCCCAAGGAATTTGCACCGCTTTGGGTGATTGATTTTCCTTTGTTGGAATTGGATGAGGAAACCGGTCATTATCATGCGATGCACCATCCCTTTACCGCTCCCAAGCCCGGCCAGTTGGCCCTCTTGGAAACGGATCCCGGGGCTGTACGGGCCAATGCCTATGATTTGGTGTTAAATGGAAATGAAATAGGAGGTGGATCTATTCGTATCCATGACAAAGCGATGCAGGCAACGATGTTCAAACATCTCGGGTTTACACCAGAGGAGGCCAAAGCCCAGTTTGGATTTTTAATGGATGCCTTTCAATACGGTGCTCCCCCGCATGGCGGTATTGCCTTTGGTTTGGACCGTTTGGTCGCCATTTTAGGCGGGCAAGAGACCATCCGGGATTTTATTGCTTTTCCAAAAAATAATAGTGGTCGCGATGTCATGATCGACGCACCGGCTCCTATTGATGAGGAGCAGTTGAAAGAGCTTAGTCTTCAATTGAACCTGCCGTTGAAATAGCCAAGTATACCGTTTGTATATTTTTAGAGCGGTAGCAGGAATCTCCAAAGGGCCTTTTCGGATTTTATCGTTAGTTTTAAGAATGACGAAAAATGGCATCCTACGATTCGGGCTATATGTTTTGTTTGGAATAGTACTTCTAGGCGTTTCTGGCTTCGGACTATTGTATTATCAGTTAAAGGGGAAGTTCGAGATCGATGCGGAAAAGTACCCACACCATATTGGCTATCTTTCCCCTGAAAACAGAGACTTTTCCGAAGACTTTCAGCGCTGTAGCGATCAACTGCCCATCGGATTTTACCATAGTACGGCGCCCCATATATACAAAAATGGAAAGCCGACCTTCAAAAGACATATCGATAACAATTATAAGAGCACTGGGTTTTCGGATACCGGATACCTAAACCTGCGATTTCTAATCGACTGCGAAGGCGATTTGGGCGATTTGGAAGTGAATGAACTCAATGCCGATTTGGAATTGACCGACCTTTCGGATGGAATGGTCGATCAATTGGTTGCTTTGACCATGCAGTCCACGAACTGGGCTTCCCTGGAAAAGAAAGAGCCGAGGGACCTCTACATGTATATCATCTTTAAACTGGAAAATGGAAAAGTCGTTGAAATTTTACCTTAACTTTTTGGCGGTGGCAGTGGTTTTTTCATGTGCCGAAAAAAAACCGGTGCAAGCACAGCAAGTTCAAAATAAGGAATTGGCGGTGCAAGTGTATGAAGAAGGATCTCACCTATTGCAAGGTTCTCCAGAAAGTATGACCCGAATTGAAAAGGCTATTGCGTTGGATACCACCTATGCCGAGGCAATTCGTGAGCTTTCGGTGGCCTATTTAAAACGGGGTATGCCACATAAATGGAAACCGCAGTTCGATAAAGCGGTAAAACACGATGCCAAGACCTGGCAACCTTGGCGGGGATATCTCTATCTCATGTTTTACCGAGACTATAAGAAGGCTATTGCCGATTTTAACGCTTCTGATACCTTGACCCCTAATTTCATTGACCATCCGCAAGGGCATAGTGTTGATTATTGGCGGGGCATTGCCTATTTGGGGTTAAAGGATTATAAAAATTCAATCGCCTATTGGGACAAGCACATCCAAAAAGAAACCGAAGATACCGGAGAGGATTGGGTAGAAATCAATGCCTTTTTATATCGAGGGATCGCTTATTATGAATCGGGGAACAAAACGCAAGCATTGTTTAATTTTGATAAGGTGGTACACTATTTTAAGCAATCGGCAGATGCCAAATATTACAAGGCGAAGTTGAGCCTCGAAGCGGGTGACAAGCAATCGGCGTTGGATTTTATCGAGAGTGCCATGATCGATTTTAAAGCCGGGTTTTATAACAATAGGGATTATGTGGAGGCCTTGCGGCAAATTTATTGGGAAGACCTAACCGGTTTAAAACAAGCAATTCTTCAACAGAATTAATACCTTTACTTTGCTAGTATCGATTTAATCAACAGAGGAATCCATTCTATTGGGTTCTAGCGCAGATTGAATCGGTTAAAAGGCAAAGCACATGCCAACCGAAAAGAAAACCATCTTTAAGCGCTTCCTAATTTGGCGTTACAAGCATATTTCCAACAAAACGTTTATTCATATCCTAAGCGTTTGTGTAGGCTTGCTTGCAGGTTTGGCTTCTGTGACGCTTAAAAACATCACCTATTTTATTCAATCTTTGGTCAATAAGGGAATTTTAATCTCGAACGGCCTTTATTTTGTGCTTCCTATACTAGGGCTTACCTTGGTATACCTCTATGTGAAATTCGTACACAAAGAGAAGCTACGACATGCAATCTCCTCTATTATGTTTTCCCTTTCCAAAAAGAGGGGAATCATTGACCCCAAACAGATTTATACACAGTTGATTACCGCTCCGCTGACCGTGGGCTTTGGAGGTTCTGTGGGTCTTTTGGGACCTGCCGTGGCAACCGGCTCGGCCATTAGTTCAAACCTGGGAAGGTTCTTTAGGATCAACGCCAAGACGCGTTCCCTCCTGATCGCTTGTGCCTCGGCCGGTGCCATTGCGTCTATCTTTCAATCTCCGATTGCCGCTATTATTTTCGCGGTAGAAGTCTTTAGTATGGATTTGACCCTCTTGTCGGTGCTTCCTCTTTTACTGGCTTCGATATCGGGGGTACTGACTTCCTATTTTTTTATGGGGAACGAGGTGCTTTTTAATTTTTCGATTACCGAAGATTTTGAGATTAAGGATACGCTTTTCTATATCGTTCTTGGAGTAGGTACCGGCTTTGCATCTATCTATTTTACGAAAATGTACTTTCGAATAAACACCCTTTTCAAACCCTTGAAGAGTCCCAAATACCGACTATTGGTCGGGGGTTTGGCAATCGGGGTTATGCTGTATTTTATTCCGCCGCTCTATGGAGAGGGCTTTGGCTTTATCAACAACCTGTTAGACGGGGATCATGCCGCGGCCTTGGGGAAAACACCTTTTGATGCATTTATAGAAAATATATGGGTAGTGATTGCATTGCTTGTCGGAATAACAATTTTCAAGGCAGTGGCCATGACTGCTACCTTGGCTGCCGGAGGCGCCGGAGGAACCTTTATCCCTACCATGGTGATGGGAAGTGCCTTGGGCAATGCCGTAGCAAAGGTCATTAACAATGCGGGTTTGGGATTTGCCGTTTCGGAAAGTAATTTTACCTTGATCGGGATGGCCGGGCTAATCGCCGGGGTATTGCACGCCCCCCTGACCGCTATTTTCCTAATTGCCGAAATTACCGGGGGCTATGCCCTCTTTGTTCCTTTGATGATTACCGCTTCTATCTCGTATCTCATCACTAAAAATGCTATAGACCATACCATTTATACGAGAGAATTGGCAGAAAGTGGGGCTTTGTTGACCCATAATAAGGACCAACGCGTACTGACATTAATGGAATTGGAAGATGTGATAGAAAAAGATTTCAAGATGGTGCATCCCAATATGGCCTTGGGCGATATGTTGCATAAATCGGTTGCGAAGTCTACCCGTAATATCTTTCCAGTGGTAGATGAGAACCGGGTGCTGGTAGGAATCGTATTGTTAGATGATATCAGAGAATTTATGTTCGATACTTCGCTCTACAAGAGCACCAAGGTAGAGACCTTTATGCATAATGCTCCCGAGCATATCTTCTACGGAAAGGACAGTATGCAAAAGGTTATGCAAAAATTTCAAGAAAGCGGTGCTTGGAACTTGCCGGTCGTCAAAGATGGGAGGTATGAAGGTTTTGTGTCCAAATCAAAATTGTTAACGGCCTATCGCAGGGAATTGATCAACTTTACCGCATAGGAGTATAAGATCAACCATAATGAGTGGGGTGATGATCGCTATTTTATGGAGAACGTAAAGGGATTTTAATATCGGGGGTATTTTCGAAAAAGTTAAAACCACCGTTTTGCAAAAATAGATACTAGGTGTATAATACCTTTGCGTATGGGATTGGCGGGGTGGTGTTTTACAATGCAAGGGTAAAGTGAATTGATATGAAGTTAAAACATGTAGTAGTGCTGGTCGTTTTGGGATCTTTGGGGTCTATAGGATATGGCTATTCGTTAGATGCGTCCCAAGAGTTGTTGGCGAACAAGTATATCGGCTCAGGGGTGGTGGCACTTTTTCTGATAGCAATGCCCCTTTTTTTGTACAAAGAAAGCAAAGGAAAAAAGATGAAAGACTATATGTTGACGGAAGAAAACGTTCGGAAAATGCAGGGAAAGGATCGTGAAAATGCTGATAATCAATAATTTCGGCCAAAAAAAAGGATGTTTTGCTATCATTCAATCGTAAAAAATTATAAATTAGTAAGGCAAACTTTTTATTATTTAATCTTTAATTGGCATGAATGGAACTGTAAAATTCTTTAATGAGTCCAAGGGATATGGGTTCATTACCAACGACGAGACCGGAAAGGACATCTTTGTACATGCGACTGCTTTGAATGGCACGCAGTTGAACGAAGGCGACAAGGTAGAGTATGAAGAGGAAGAAGGAAGAAAAGGGATTGTCGCAGCTCAAGTACAAGTGGTCGGGTGATTATTTGGTACTCTTGAACTATAAAAAACCCTGACATCCACGTCGGGGTTTTTTGTGTTCCATTGAGCAGGGGTCGGTACCCACTGTCGGTATGCATACCGGGGTTTAATTCAAGTTTCGGCGCTGAATAAAGAACCGCTTCAAAAGGTTCGACGCTTCTTCTTCCAGAATGCCGCCAACGATTTTTGTTTTAGGATGCAATTTGGTACCCATCGCCCCACAACCGCGCTCTATGTCTTTTGCGGCATACACAATTTTGCTGATTTGGCTCCAATACAACGCTCCGGCACACATTTGACAGGGTTCCAGTGTAACATAAAGTGTGCAGCCTTTTAGGTATTTACCGCCTAAAAAATTAGCAGCTGCCGTAATCGCCTGCATTTCGGCATGGGCGGTCACATCGTTCAACTGCTCGGTAAGGTTGTGCGCCCGGGCAATGATCCGGTCTTGAACAACGATGACGGCCCCAATAGGCACTTCCCCTTTTTCAAAAGCAGCCTCCGCTTCTTGCAGCGCTTTTTTCATATAGTACGTATCGTCGAAAGGTAAGACCATGGTTAAAAATTAGGGAACAATACTAGCAAATAAAATCATTGGGCACAAAAAAACCCCGACTTTAGGTGCCGAGGTTTTGTATACACAATTTTGCAAGTATTTATTTTTCAAAGTAGTATTTATACGTACCATCGGAGGCGCCGTCGCCATCGTAATCCGCAACTTCGATTAAAATAAAGCTGCTTCCGTTTATTTCTACCTTGCCATCATAAATTAGCTCTGCTTCTCCGTTTGCTACCGTTTCAGATTCAGTTTCGCCATCTTCTTCAACGGTATAACCGTATTCTACCAATGTAAGTCGATCTTCATCTGCCACATAGGCCCAGTTACCTGTGCTCTGATACCGGTATACGGTGCTAGCGGTATAAACCGTTTCGCAGTCCGCGATCGAAGCATCGTAATCATAATTCTCATCACTGCCTTTAAAATCGATTCCGAAAGAACCATCTGATTTCAGTTCCAAAATACCGTATTCTTGCGTATAGCAAATAGAGAAGTCTATTTCTTCTTGGTTGTTGCAGGTGGCGGTCCATTCATCGCAGTCTGGCTCACCTAGCTGGTAAACCGAAGTTTCGCCATCTTCGATGCTTTCTTCTTTTACCAGGGCCCATTTTCCGACAACGGCATTGCTACCGCCCCAACTTTCAACGGTAACACATACTTCACTGGGGTTACTGATGTTTCCTTCGCCATCATACACGCATATTACATAACAAAAAGTACCTGGTTCTATTTGGGTATTAAAATCTACATCAAAATTCGCCTCATCGACCTTTGCGGTTTGGTTGAACGCTTTTTTATTGAAAATGGTTTTTCGAAGTGCTTTTTTGGAAAAAGTGTTGGCACTCACCTCAATATCATAATAACTGTCGGATACCGTGCCGTCGTTCGCTTTGAACTGCAGATAGGCACCAACGATATCTCCATCTGAGCTTACGGGTACATCAAATCCTTCATTTAGGAAGGCTGTTTTCTCGGCCTTCGAGACATCAATTGAAATTGCGCCATTTGGGGCAGGTGGTTCCCCTTCTTCCTTTGTTGCTCCGGCGATGACTACATTATCGGCCACCGTATTTGCAGCCAATGGGGTTTGCTCTAATTGCTCGGTCTGCTCGTCGATTTCGTCAACAATGGCTTCTACCGTGTCTTTTCCACAAGAGGTGGTGATAATTAAGGCTGCCAATGCAGCTGATCTAAAGATAATTTTCATGTTTGGGATGATTTTTACGTTTTTGTTCAATACAACCTTAAACGCCTATTTTCTTACGTATCGTACGTGAATTCCTTACTTTGTTGTGAAAGACTGCATTCGCGGCATAAACTCTTAAAATGCGTAGTTTTGTAGCTTCAAACTGCAACAGTGTCTGCCACATTTCTTGAAAATATAAGCACCCCGGAGGACCTTCGCCAACTAACTGTAGGGGATTTACCAGCGCTTGCTCGCGAGCTGCGTGATTTTATCATAGAGATTGTTGCCACAAAAGAAGGGCATTTAGGGGCAAGTCTGGGGGTGGTAGAGTTGACCATTGCGGTCCATTATACTTTCAATACCCCTTTTGATCGCCTTATCTGGGATGTTGGGCACCAAGCCTATGGCCATAAAATTTTAACGGGGAGGAAGACGGTTTTTAATACCAATCGCCAGTTTGGGGGTATCAGCGGTTTTCCTAAAAGAAGTGAGAGTGTATACGATACGTTTGGTACCGGGCATAGCTCTACATCGATTTCCGCAATTTTAGGAATGGCCATGGCCTCCCGCCTCAAGGGGGACCACGATCGTGAGCATATCGCCGTAATCGGGGATGCTTCAATTGCCAGCGGAATGGCCTTCGAAGGCCTTAACCATATGGGTGTTACCAAAGCCAACGTGTTGGTGATCTTAAATGACAATGCAATCGGAATCGATCCCAGTGTGGGTGCGCTCAAAAAGTACCTTACCAATGTAAAAAAAGGTACGGCAAAGGATGAAAATATTTTTGAGTGCCTGAACTTCGACTATTCGGGCCCTATTGACGGGCATGATTTTGATGCCTTGTTAAGCGAATTAACACGATTAAAGTCGGTCAAAGGCCCCAGGTTGCTTCATGTTATTACCACCAAAGGCAAGGGATTGCGGCAAGCGGAAGAACAGCAAGTAACCTACCATGCTCCTGGAAAGTTTGACAAACACACGGGAGATTTGCAGCGCTCAAAACCGGTGGAACAACCCCCCAAATACCAAGATGTTTTTGGGTATTCCATCGTAGAATTGGCGAGGAACAATGATAAGATCGTAGGGATTACGCCGGCAATGCCCACAGGTAGCTCCCTGAAATATATGATGGAATTATTTCCCGATCGGGCTTTTGATGTGGGAATTGCTGAACAACATGCCGTAACCTTGGCGGCCGGCTTTGCCACGGAGGGGATGGTTCCCTTTTGTAATATCTATTCTACCTTTCTTCAAAGGGCCTATGACCAAGTGATTCATGATGTGGCCTTGCAAGACCTTCCCGTTGTTTTTTGTTTGGATCGTGCCGGAATTGTGGGGGAAGATGGCGCAACACATCACGGGGTTTTCGATATGGCATATTTACGCTGTATTCCCAATATGATCATCGTGGCGCCCATGAACGAAACCGAACTTCGGAATGTGATGTTCACTGCCCAGTTGGGTCTTGAACATCCTATCGCAATACGGTATCCTAGGGGAAGGGGAGTACAACTCAAATGGGATACTCCTTTTGAGAAAATCCCTATCGGGGTTTCCCAAGAGTTGAAAAAAGGGTCAGAAATTGCGGTGCTTTCCATAGGGCATATCGGGAACACGGTTACTAAGGTAATAGAAGGTTTACAGAATCCGCAGAAGGTGGGGCATTTCAACATGCGTTATGTAAAACCTTTGGATCAACAGGAACTTCGTAAAATTTTTCAAGAATACAATCACATCGTTACGGTCGAGGACGGGTGCAAAATAGGCGGTTTTGGCACTGCTGTGTTGGAATTTGCCAATGAAATTGAAGCAGGGAAAAAAGTGGATGTTTTGGGGATCGATGATGCATTTGTACCGCAAGGAAGCATTTCAGAGCTGCATGCCTTGTCAAAAATCGATTCGGTAGGGATTCTTGAACATTTAAACAAACTACTAAATGCGTAACAGTTTTCGGAAACAGATAGGTCTTTTTCTTCTTCTTGCCATGAGTACGGTGCCGTTAATGGCGCAAGACACCATCCCGCCGCCACAGCGGAAAGTAGATTCTGTAAAGACCGATACGACCCTGATAAAGCCTAAAATAGATAGTATTGCAATCGATACCATGATTGTAGATACCTTGGTCATACGTAGGCCGCAACAACGAATCGATAATGTGAAGAAAGGGGTTACCCTTAATACGACGGTCATATCCTTTAAAAAAACCAAACCGCTAGATAAAGGATACTCCAAATTTCAAGTACCTTCTTTTTGGCAAAAAATCAATCTGCTCGGCGTAAATTTTAGTGAGGCCGCCTTTGTTAATTGGAATGCAGGAGGAAACAACTCCATTTCGGCCTTGGCCAATACCCGTTTTGAACGCAATTATAAGTTCCGATATGTGCAATGGGGAAATTATTTGGAGATGCGCTATGGTCTCAACCTTCAGGACAATCAAAAACTTCGAAAATCGGACGATGCCATACGGGTCGGTTCTACCTTCGGATATCGTAGAGACACCATAAGTAACTGGTATTATTCTGCAAAGGCGAATTTTAATACGCAATTTTCAAATGGATTTAAGTATCCAGATCGTACTACCCCCGTGTCGAGATTTATGGCTCCCGGCTATTTCTTTCTTGGCGCGGGTACCAGCTATATTTCCAAGGAACGCCGCTTTAATTTTTACCTATCGCCGATTACTCAAAAAGCAACCTTTGTTTTAGATCAAGCATTGGCCGATAAAGGTGCTTTCGGGGTAGAGAAAGCCATTTTGGATGCCGATGGGAATGTAATCGAATCAGGGAAGAACTTGTTTTTGGAATTGGGATTTCTCATTACCAACAGTTGGGAGTCGCAGGTATATAAAAATATGGGAGTCAAGCATCGTCTCAGTTTGTATACCGACTACCTAAGGCAATTCGGAAATATTGATATCGATTGGGAACTAAATGTAGAACTGCGCGTGAACGAGTACATCGTGACCTCTTTGGGAACGCATTTAATTTATGACGACGATATCCTTTTTGATGAGATACGGAATGAGGAAGGTGTCATTACCGATCCGGGAGAGCCGCGGTTACAATTTAAGCAGTTATTGGGGGTAGGGGTTTCTTATAACTTCTAATGAGCACTGTAGATTGCCTTGAAAGAATCCTTTAAAAAATCAAAGCTGCTTACCCATAATTTTGTTGTGGATATGCACGGCGGCACAGTCCGATAGGCTTGCCACATAGCAGCAGGTATTCAGCAGTATGGTATAGTGAGAAGCGTCCGTTTGACGGTAGAACTCCGGAAGGGTTCGCAGCATGAGCACATCGTAATTCGATGCATTTCCTTCTTTCGTGCGGATCAGGGCAGTAGTGTATACTTCCAAGATATCCGATATGATCTTGTACCCGGCGATTTCTTTCTCAATAACCTCCTGTGACTGGTATATTTTCTGAACGCTTAACGAAATAATATCCTTGATCTGGGCCTTGTAACTACTTAGATCCATAAGGGACTCGGAAAAAGAACCCTCTAAAAGCGCCTCTTCGTTTTCAAGGAAAATTTGTATCGCGTCATTGATGAGCGTATTAATCGCTAGGGCCCTGAGGTAACTTAGACGGTCTTCTTTATAGGCCAAGGCATTGTATTTCTTGGTATTGATACTGTCTTTGACAAGTTTAATGAGGTATTCCAATGCGAAATCCTCTGAAATCAAACCAAGATTAATACCATCTTCGAAATCAATGATGGTGTAGCAGATATCATCGGCGGCTTCTACCAAAAAAGTAAGCGGATGACGTGCAAAAGAGCAGTCTTTTCCCGTACGGGTCTGTAGCAGGCCCAGCTCTTCCGCAATTGTTTGAAAAGACGCTTTTTCGGACTGGAAAAAACCAAATTTCTTATCCGAAATATGCTTGGTGGGCTTTTTGGGAAGTGATTCTTTGGGGTACTTCATAAAGGCCCCCAAGGTAGCATAGCTTAAGCGAAGACCGCCATCTACCCCTGCACGAGACTCGGTCAACAACTTAAATCCATTGGCATTTCCCTCAAAATCAATAATGTCTTGATACTCTTTATTAGATAAAACCGATCGGTATTTAACTCCGTTGCCCGTTTTGAAATACTCCCCAATGGCTTTTTCCCCACTGTGCCCAAACGGAGGGTTTCCAATATCGTGCGCTAGCGCTGCGGCAGCAACGATAGCCCCAAAATCATTGAACTTATACCCATGCACCTCGGACAAATGGGGGTGTTTTTCCAATAGCTTTTTGCCGGCCCTTCTTCCAAGACTTCGACCCACCACCGATACTTCCAAGCTATGGGTTAAGCGGGTGTGAACAAAATCGGTTTCAGAAAGCGGAATTACCTGGGTCTTATCTTGTAAGCTTCGAAAAGCTGAGGAAAAGATGATGCGGTCATAGTCGACCTCGAACCCTAAGCGCGTCTCGTCCTGTTCTTTTCGAAGTCTTTTATGCACGTCGCCATAGCGCTTTAAAGAGAGTAATTGTTCCCAGTTCATTGAATATGATTTATGGAAGTGCAAGATACATTTTTCGGGATATAAAGCACCAGTTTTTGAGTCGTTGGTGACACATGATTTAACCTTTAGCATACGTATTGGTAATCTGGTCTTAACCATTACTTAACGTGGGGTAATTTTCTTTGCAGAAGAAAATTGAATCGCATGAAAAAAGTACTTTTGGTTGTAGCGTTTTTTACCTGTCTTGGGGTCTACGCGCAACAAAATGTGACCTTAAAAGGCACCGTTGTCGACCTAGAGTCGTACAATGAGCCAATGCTACTTGCCGATGTACAATTGAAGAATACGGATTGGAAGGCGCAAACGAACTTTAAGGGTAATTTTGAACTCTCAGGAGTAGCTCCTGGTACGTACACCTTACGTGTTAGTTATCTAGGGTATGAAACCAGGGAGATGGTTTTGGAAGTTACCGGAGATGCTATCGCACGATTGCACATTGGGATGCAGGCAGAGACCTTGGACATGGGGAGCATCTTTGAAACAGTCGAAGAAACCCCTGTGAAGGAAACGGTTACCGCGGAAAGAGAAAATCGATAAACGAGTTGTCATAAAAAAAAGCCGCTACAACATGTTGTAGCGGCTTTTTTTGTTAAGTATGTTTGTTAGTCTTTTACGACAACGGGGGATTTTCTTTCGGTATTGATAACACTAGCGATTGCATTATTCGAAAATTCCACCTCTTTTACATTTCCATCCGTCCAGAAAAACCATTTACCGGTTCGAACACCTTTTTCGTAGGTGCCTAAGGAAACCTTTTCTCCTTTTGTGTCGAAACTGACCCACTCCCCGTGCAATTTACCGGCACGGTCAAAAGTTCCTTGTTGGCTTATCTCTCCGGAATCGTGAAAGTAAGTTACTTCGATTAAGTTCGTTTCCTTATTTAACTTAACTTCTTTCTCTTTTTGTGAATAACCGAAAGAAGTGACCAATAAGACTGCTATAAATAGGATATTTTTTTTCATGGTGATGTGCTTAAGTATGATTCAAAGGTATTAAAATTTACAGTAAAAAAACTATTTGTTTACATTAAATTTACATTGCAAACGGAAATAAACAAAGATTATTGTGCTAAACTCCCTGTTTTTTGGGTAAAATGCTGAAATTTGGCAAGACCAATACTCAAAAACGTTCCTATAGAAAGGATGGGTGCACAAATTAGGGGAGTGTTTTTTGGTCAAATATTACCTGGTTATAAAGAAAAGCAGGGTTTGGGAGCTGGTGCTAACTTTAAACCCTGTATTTTAAGTCAAATTTTCATAACCTTAAGTTAACATACTTCCTAAATTATAATGGCACTTTTGTGCTTATTTGAATTATAATGGGCGAAAACCTTTATTTGTTTATGATTGTCGCTTTGGCGATCCTAGCTATTACTGATTTGGTGGTAGGTGTAAGTAACGATGCGGTTAACTTCTTAAATTCGGCCATCGGTTCCAAAGCCATTTCTTTTAGAACCATCATGATTGTTGCCAGTGTGGGAATAGCATTTGGCGCTATGTCCTCAAGCGGCATGATGGAGGTAGCCCGAAAGGGTATTTTTAACCCTAGTGAGTTCGTTTTTGCCGAGATTATGATCATTTTTATGGCCGTCATGATTACCGATATATTGCTCCTTGATTTTTTTAATACGCTTGGTATGCCGACCTCTACTACCGTGTCGATAGTGTTTGAACTTCTTGGGGCGGCAGTGGCCATTTCGTTGGTGAAGATTTATGGTAGTGGGGGTGGTTTTGATGAGCTGTCCAATTATATTAATACCGATAAGGCTACCCAGATTATCTTGGGAATTTTGCTTTCTGTAGTGGTGGCCTTCTCTATAGGTGCCGTGGTCCAGTTTGTCAGTCGCCTGTTGATTTCCTTTAAATTTGAGGAAAAGCCAAAATGGGTCGGAGGCATCTTTGGAGGTTTTGCCATTACGGCCATTATCTACTTTATTTTGGTAAAAGGGCTTAAAAGTGCTTCTATCATTAGCGGCGAAATTAGTACCGTCATAACTGAAAATCAGGAACTCTTTTTACTGGCCAATGTGTTCTTATGGACCTTGCTATCTTGGGCGGTTACCTCCTTATTTAAAATCAGTGTTTATAAAATTATCATTGTTTTAGGAACGTTTGCCCTTGCCATGGCATTCGCCGGAAACGATTTGGTCAACTTTATAGGCGTGCCATTGGCCGCTCTTGAATCGTTTAATTCTTGGAGTGCCTCAGGCGAATTGGCACAAAATTTTACGATGGAAGGCCTTTCTGCGGCCGTACGCACCCCCACCTATCTTCTTCTGGCCTCAGGGGTAATCATGGTGATTACGTTGTGGTTTTCTTCCAAGGCCAAGGCGGTCGTAAAGACCAGTGTAGACCTTTCGAGACAGGATGAGGGAGAGGAACGTTTTCAACCCAATTTTCTCTCGAGGCAAATTGTAAAGTTCACGATAAAGGCCTCCGAGAATTTTGCCGGTATCATCCCGCAAAATATCTCAAAGAAAATAGATGCACAGTTCGAGAAACCCTATGTGTATATTCCTAAAAGCAAAGCACAGGATTTGCCCGCTTTTGATTATGTACGTGCTTCGGTAAACCTCATGGTGGCGAGCGTGTTGATTTCAATTGCCACAAGTATGAAATTACCTCTGTCTACCACTTATGTTACCTTTATGGTCGCCATGGGCACATCCCTGGCGGATCGCGCATGGGGTCCTGAAAGTGCCGTGTATAGGGTAGCGGGGGTATTAAATGTCATAGGAGGATGGTTTTTTACCGCGATTAGCGCCTTTATCGCCGCGGCGACCATTGCCTATGTGATCCATTTGGGTGGGTTTGTTGCCATAGTAGTGCTGTTGGTCATTGCCTTCTTCTTAATTGGTAAAAACTATCTTTCACATAACAAGAAGATGAAAGAGACCAAGCTTGAGGAAAAACTACAAAAGGCCGAAAGCAACTCCATTATAGGGGTCATGGAGGAAAGCTCCAGTAATATTTCAATGGCCATACGACGCGCGAACAAAATTTACACCCAGACCATTGATGGGTTGGCAAAACATGATGCCAAAAAATTGAAAAAGAGCCGAAAAGGCATTCAAAAATTAAACGATGAGGTAGAAGGCTTGCGGGATAATATCTTCTACTTTATTAAAAACTTGGACGAGTCTAGTGTGGGGACCAGTAATTTTTATATTA
This sequence comes from uncultured Flavobacteriaceae bacterium, assembly GCA_947500385.1. Lineage (GTDB taxonomy): Bacteria > Bacteroidota > Bacteroidia > Flavobacteriales > Flavobacteriaceae > Pelagihabitans. Next base: position 398,600 of record CANMSA010000002.1, read on the forward strand.
CAGCGCTCAGTTATTTGCAGGATATGACCCAGTCCTTGGAGTACATCTCAAAGGCCAGTTTCAAACATGTAAATAATAACCACAAAAAACTGCGTTTTAACCAGATTAAGGACCTCAAGGAAACCGACACCTATATTGAGCGGTTTTTATTGGACATTGAGCAGTTGTTCGGGGAAAAAGATTTTCCGCGCCTCACAGAATTGATTACCAGTAAACAAGAAATTTTTGACAAGGTAGAATTGAAAATACAAAAGCAGGTAGAACGTACCAGAACCGACGAATCCAGTCCCAAGAATACGGCCTTATATTTTAGTCTACTTTTAGAAACCAAGGATCTTTTGGTTGCGACCATGAACCTTCTTGAAACCTATGACCAACATGCAGTTTAGGAATTTTTACGGGCAACCAGCGGCCAATTTCCTAAGACATCTGCCTTTTTGTGTGATACTTTTCTCAGCGGCTATGGGACTTTCCCAAGAAGTAAGCGGATTGGAATTATTGGATAAATCAATTCAATATCATGACCCGTCCGGTGCTTGGGATACCTTTAGAGGTCGTCTTTCCATTAGTATGAGCACACCGGATCAAAAAGAACGGGTGAGCGACATCAAGATTGATTTGCGGGAGGAGTATTTTGAGCTAAAATCGTCAAAAGAAGGTACTGAGTTAAGCTATATTCTGGACAAAGAGACTTGCGAGCTCACGCTTAATGGCAGTCGTACTTTTTCAGAGGAAGAGGCCGAGAAGAATCGATTAAACTGCGAAAGAGGTGGTATGATGAAGAATTATTATACCTATTTGTATGGGCTACCGATGAAACTCAAAGATTCTGGAACACAGATACATGATAAGGTATCAAAACGTACTTTTAAGGGAAAGGAATATTTGGTGTTAAAGGTAGCCTATGACGAGGAAGTCGGTAAGGACACTTGGTACTTTTACTTTGATCCAGAAACCTATGCTATGGAGGTCTATCAGTTCTTTCACGAAGAGGCTAAAAATGACGGAGAGTATATTCTTTTAACAGGAATGGAGCAAGTGGGCCCTATAAAAATGCCAAAGATCCGCGCTTGGTACTACAACAAAGATGATACCTATTTGGGTACGGATCGGTTAGGTTCGGGAAGTACGTTGGACTAGGGTGTCTTTACAAGCTCGAGCGTTGTGGTATAGAGGTTTTTACGTTCCATCTTTGACTTTAACCAGGCATAAAAGCTCATTACGAAAACATCTTCTTTTTCCCTGCCGATCCAGGTAAAAGAACTTTCAACAATTGATTTAAAGTGTTCTGAGTGTCCCAGTTTAGGCTGTTCGTAGTATTGCAGAATAAGCCCCATAAAGGTAAGTACCCTTTCCTCTCCTACTTGGCGCAGGGTTTTTGTAAACCTTCGCTTGAAACGTTGCACCTTCAGAAGAACCAAGTCTAATTTATCCAATTCGATCAGCAACAGGATTTCGATAAGACCTTTCTTCAAAACCCACTGCCACCCAACTTTTTTTTCAAACCAGTCGTCGGTATGGGCGAGTGCTTGCAAATGGGTATAGGCCTCCTGGAAATGCGCTTGTTGAAAAAGACACATCAAATGAATCAACCAAATGTCGAAAGAGACTCCCTTAAATCGTTGCAAGACCTCAAGGGCCTCTTTTGCCTGGCCCGTGTAATTTAACCGCAGGGCCTTTAAGACAAACAGTTTTTCAAGAAACCGGTTGTAAAAAGTACGCCTTCCTTTCTTCATTTCGGCCTCCATCTTTTGAATAAAGTGCTGGCATTGGTCAAATTGCTTGTTTCTAAAACTACTGAGGGCCATAAGGTTTAGAATACGAATGTGATAGTAGCGGTGTTTATCGGCGATCGCACCTTTTTTTTGAATCACGTCATAAAGGGTGGTCATATAGGGGCCTATCGAGTAGTAGTCGCTTTGCAGCTTTGCAGCGGTAGCGGTTACTTCCATTAGCTGAAACAACGACTTGTAGGTCATGGTTTCGTTTACTTCAATTTGAAAATTTGAAAAGGCTCCGCTAATGATCTTATCTATGGCTTTGTGTTTTTCCTGTTTTAGCTGCAGCTTAATACTGGCATACGCCATGTTCAATTGCAGTTCCTGTTGCAATCGACCCATGTTTTCATCAGTGGCCTGTAAAATCTGGTTTAGCTGCCAGCGGGGGTTTTGATGTGCGTACTGTATTTTGGTATGGTAGATTTCATTTAGAATGGAATGTACATCGATCAGTTTTGCATTCTTCTCCGCTTTTTCAAGGGTTTTAAAGGCCACTTTGTACTGTTTGCGCTCAAATAGGATACGGCTCGCCAACAACAACTTCAGTAAATCGAGTTCCTCCGAAGACTCTTGGGCCAATCCCTTGCTCGCAATAAATTCGATTAAACTGTCCTGTAGGCGTTTGCAAAGTGCGTGATAGGCATTTTTGGCCGGTTTTCCATATAGTGCGATATCCAAACCCTCCGTTTTGCCACTTGTTAAGAGCTTCAACAATAAAAGGTTTTTTGTGTCGCTACGTCGGTTCTTTCGTTTTACAAAAAGCTGGAATTCTTGCTGCTCTTCTTTTGATAACGCTTGTAAAAGGGCTAGTATGGTATTCATTTAATCATAAGTAAAATGTTCAGTTTTATCAAGTAAATTTGCTAGTTATAAAAGTAAAATAATAAATTAAATCATAAGTTTTTTGATTATTTTGTTTTTTTGCAGCTCGTGGAAAGTTTCATCTTTGCCCTCGAATTTGAAACCTTAAAACAACATAGTATGGAAAATTCAACCAATAATGAGAAAAAAGAGATACGAAGAAAAGAAGATTTCGATTTTAGACCAACCGATGCGTTTGTAGCCGCTTCTTGGATGGCCTTATTGATCGGGATGGTCTCTTATTGCATCGGTCTATGGAACGCCGATATGTTACTCAACGAAAAGGGGTACTATTTTACCATTTTATTGTTTGGACTCTTTTCGGTAGTGTCTGTGCAAAAGAGCGTTCGAGACCGTCAGGAAGGGATTCAGGTAACCGATATGTATTATGGCATCAGCTGGTTTACAACTTTGGCATCTATTGTGCTGTTGGTTATTGGTCTTTGGAACGCCGATTTGGCGCTGAGTGAAAAAGGATTCTATGGAATGTCTTTTACCCTCAGCCTTTTTTCCTCGGTCGCTGTACAGAAAAATACAAGGGATCTTAAACTGATTCATGAACAAGAAGAAAAATCCTTATACTAGCCATTCGGATCTAGAAGTATAATGTAGTTTGTCGGGTACTTCAGAGGGGGCTTTCCAAGGTCTGCTGATGAGGTACCTGACTTTTTTGGTGGGTGGCAACTCTGAAGTTTTCGATGAAATGCATACCGCTTGTCGAAAAAATACACGTTTTTAAAAAGAGGTCCGTTAGGACATATAGTTCTAATTTGTATTTCTATGAAAACCCAAAAATTGCTTACTCGCACGTTTCAGACGTTATTCTTTAGTTTACTGCTTGTATTGGCGTCCTGTGAAACCGATGCGACCGTTGACGCCATTGTAGATGAAATTGAGGAAGAGGGCGAGACCGGGGAAGAAGGAGAGACCGAAGAGGAATCAGAGACCAATTCGGCGAGAGTAGCGGCAAAAAAGCTTTATGAAGACTATTATCTGGGTTCTAGAAGTGTTACCGGCGATGTCGCTTGGACAGGTGATGAACCCTCTTGTACTGCCGGGAGCGTTCCGCAGGAAATGATGGACAAGATTTTTAACCGATTGAACTATTTTAGAAAGGCGGTCGGGTTAAACAACACGGTCAGCGAAAATACCACTAAAAGTGAAAAAGCACAGGCCGCCGCGTTAATGATGGACGCCAATAACCAGTTAGATCACTTTCCGCCAGACAGCTGGAAATGTTACTCGGCAGACGGCAGTGAAGCAGCGGGTAAATCGTTACTGACCACTGCAAGAAATGCAGAATCGGTAGATTCCTATATGCGAGATGCCGGTAGTAATAATGGACCGGTTGGTCATAGAAGATGGTTGCTTTGGCCCCGACTTCAAGAAATAGGGGTGGGTAATACCGCCCAAGCAAATGCTATTTGGGTCATTGGGAATGCCGGCTCAAGACCAGCCGATGCGCCGGAATTTATTTCTTGGCCCCCAAAAGGATATAGTCCACAACAACTGGCCTATCAGCGATGGTCTTTTTCCATAGCTGGCGCCGATTTTAGCAATGCGCAGATCAGTATGAAGGATGCTGCCGGAAATTCAGTTTCCCTTCAGGTGGAAGCGTTGGATCCCAATTACGGAGATCCTACGATTGTATGGGTTCCCGATGGGATCATGACCAATGCCCAAGAAGATACTACTTACACCGTGAGTTTACAGGAAGTAGGGGTTGCGGGAGAAATGACTTCATATGAGTATGAAGTAGTGCTTTTCGATGTAAACCGATAAACGATCTTTTGCCCCCTTACATCTGTTATTTTTGAGATGCGACCTATATTCCTTTAGTTTTCGTTTAAATATTTCCCCCTGATCCTGTCAAATTGAAAAACGAGCTTAGCTACTCGTTTAATACTATTGGGAATGCAAATTATTGGGGGCAAACAACAGAAATTACTTCTTGAACATACGTTCGATATTGGTAAATTTCAATACTATGAAAACATCATAGTAGGGGAGTTTTATGAAGGAGTGCATGTCACTTTTGAAAATGCGATCGAACCTATCACAATGGCGAAGGAACTCTACCGGAATAATGAGCCATTAGTGTATGTTTCACATCGACTTCACTCGTATTCAATGGATCCCATGGGGTACCGGAAAACAATGAATATGTTTCCAAATTTTCATGGCTTTGCCATTGTTTCTACCAATAAATATCGCAGAATGTTGGTGTCTTTGGAAAAATTGTTTATTCCTAAACCCACGGCGGTCTTTTATGAATTAAGTGCTGCTTTTGATTGGGCGGAGCAATTGTTGGCGCGCGATAGGGTCCTTTATAGTAGTTTGTAAGCGAATGGGGATATTTGATGTTTCGCAAAGGGGTTCAAATCTTCAATTTAACATACTTTAGCTATGTAACTTGAAGCTATTTTCGTACCTTTTATAGTTCATAAAGAGTCCTAAAATGCATTTGGAGGTAAAAAACAAGTTTCTTAAAAAACATGACATAGAAATTGGATCTTTTTATTTCTATGATCACTTCATGATTTCCGAAATAAAGGAAGGGATGGCCGTTGTATATGAGAATGCAATAGAAATGCTGAACTTGGCGAAAAGTTATTACGGGAATACAACCCCGTTTGTTTATATCACCAACAGGATCAATTCGTATTCGTTCAACCCAACCTCGCATTTTAAGACAACCCCTATTTTTCCGAATCTCCGCGGGTATGCCATGGTAACCTATGATGCTATCAACGACGAAATTGCCGATATGGAGCAGGCGTTTATGAACAAACCTTCTAAAAAATTCAACAAACTGGAAGATGCGGTGGCATGGGCCGATTCCTTGATTGTAAAAGATTAATGGCAAAATCGTACTTTCCGACCGATTTGGGCTAAGACCGGTAAAAATTCATCTCATCTAAGTAAATCCAGACCCCGTCGGGAAGCATTGGGCGTATGTTTTTACCAATCTTATGTTGTGCTCGTATAAAGGTGGAAGAAATTTCCATGATAGGAGCCTCCACTTTGTGAATTTTGGGATGCCCTATGAATTGATGCACTATTTCTTTTTCCGAAATACGAGGATACACATATAGGTCATACCCTGCTAAAATGGCCTCGTAATTTTTCCATTTGTGAAAACCTTTTAAGTTGTCTTCTCCCATAATAAGACAAAATTGATAGTCGTTCCCGTAACGCTCTTCCAAATGCACGAGGGTATTGATCGTGTAATTGGGTTGTGGTAGGTCAAACTCAATTTTGCTGGGCTTTAACGCAGGGTAATTTTTGGTAGCCTCAAATACCATTTGATATCTATGATGATTATCTAACAAGGTCTTTTTGGTCTTAAAAGGGCTCTGTGGGGTAACAACGAACCAAACTTCATCCAAGTCTGAAAATTCGGCCATATGATTGGCAATCACCATATGTCCCACATGAATCGGATTAAAGGTTCCAAAATAGAGGCCAACGCGTTTCAAACTCGTACTATTTTATTGATTTTTGGGTGGGAGTAGTTATAAATTGCTTCACCAATGCATGCGCTTCCTCCAAGGCCGTATCCAAATCGTAGTTTTTGATAACTTCATCGAACTGCGGGGCCGTTGCCAGTTCTACCGATGCTTTGGCAATGCGCATGTTAATTTTATCCTCACTTTCAGTACTCCTTTTTTTCAATCGGATCTTAAGTTCATCTACACTAGGAGGTTTTACAAAAACGGCCAATGTTTCCTTAGGGAACTTTTTCTTGATCCTAAGGCCCCCCACTACATCAATATCAAAAATAACATTCTTTCCTTGTGCCCATAAACGTTCTACCTCCGATTTGAGCGTACCATAAAAGTTGTCTCGATATACTTCTTCCCATTCCAAAAAATCATCGTTCTTAATGTGTTTTTTGAATTCGGAAACGGAAATAAAATAGTAATGCTCTCCTTGCTTTTCCTTTCCTCGGGCGGGTCTTGACGTCGCCGATACCGAAAAAGCCAAGTTTAAATCTTCTTGTTTTAACAGGTGGCGAACAATAGTGGTCTTACCGCTGCCGGAGGGGGCCGAAAAAATGATCAATTTACCACCTTCCATTTACAATACGTTCAGCATTTGTTCTTTGATTTTTTCTAGTTCGTCCTTCATCTGTACCACCAGCTGTTGCATGGGCGCATAATTTGCCTTTGAACCAATGGTGTTTATTTCCCGTCCTATTTCCTGTGAAATAAACCCTAGCTTCTTCCCATTGGAATCGGCAGAGCCGATCGTGGTCGAAAAGTAATCGAGATGGTTTTGTAAACGTACTTTTTCTTCGGTAATATCATACTTCTCCAGATAGTAGATAAGCTCTTGTTCAAAGCGGTTGGCATCGACCTCTGCTTTCACATCTGACACCGCCTTTTCCAAACGTTCCCGAACGGCCCCCAACCGATCAGGATCCATTTCAACGACCTGCTGTAAAAGTGTGTTCAAGTTCGAAATGCGGTTGGTAAAGTCAGCCTCCAGTACCTTGCCCTCTTCAGAGCGAAAACTGTTTATATTACTCAAGGCTTCCTTTAAGGCGAGCTGTATTTCTTTAAACTCCTCCGGGTCTATATCTTCCCGATCCGTCTTCATGGCATCGGGCATACGCAGGGCCATTTCTAGAAGACGCAGGTCATCACCTTGGGCAATGGCACGTAGTTGCCCCATATATTGCAGTACGGCGGCTTTGTTTACCTGGGTCGAAGTCTCGTCACCGGTAAATTCAACATACAGCCCAAAATCAACCTTCCCGCGAACAAGGGAGCTGGCGATCAGTTTACGAAGTTCCAATTCTTTCTCCCGATATGCGGTTGGCATACGGGCATTCAAATCCAGACTTTTGCTATTGAGCGATTTTAGTTCTACTGTAATCTTTTTTGTCGGAAGTTGGATCACATGCTTCCCGAAACCGGTCATGGATTGAATCATAGGGTACATTTTGATTTCGGCAAAGGTAACCAAATTTAGACGTTCTCAACGTCGCCGCATTGTAGTATGTACACGACTTTTGAACAGATACTTTTCTATGGTATTCATACTTTTCGTACTGCACGAATGCACATAAATGCAGGAAAGGAATTCAGTTCCTTAAAATGTTTGGGATCCAATTTTTCAAATTCGGGCACCGGTTTAGGTTCTATTAAATGCTCAATGTAGAAGCCATTGTTCGTCAATGGGGCCACCACTGCCCCCAAGGGTCTTCGAAAACTGGGTACTTCTACAGGAGTACCAAAACCTTTCCAAGTACACTTCACCGCTTCGGTCTCGAAATAGGCTTCGGATTGGAAGTATTGATACTCAAAAAAAGGATGTTCTATAGAAAGTACGAGAATTCCATTGGGCTTCAACATTCTATGAAATTCTGCCAATGTATTGTTCCAATCTTCTACATAGTGCATCGCCAAAGCACATACTATTTTATGAAACTTGGTATCTGGTATCATGGGTAAGGGCTCACGGAGGTCATGAACAAAGAAGTTTCCGCGGTTACCGTTGCGTTCCCCGGCGTGGGTTACCATTTTAGGACTTATATCGAAACCCGTGACATCGGCCCCTTGGGAGATCAATATTTCTGCGTATTTCCCCGGGCCACAGGCAGCGTCGAGTATCGTCTTGCCCTTTACATCTCCGAGCAGACGTAGCGTATTGGGCCTATCGTAATACGCATTATGGGGCTTGTGATCAATAAGGGCATTGTAGGGAGTTGCCAAGATTTCATAGACTTCCTTGATTTTGTCTTTGCTCATAAAAATACTCGTAAAAGATGTTTAATTAAATTCAAATATCGAAGATTCCCTGGTTGCATGGCTTGATTGTAATCAAGAAATGGATCAAGGTACTAGGAATCTACCACGTACACGGCTCAAGGTCTCCGGGGTCATCTTCAAGTAAGAGGCAATGTATTTTTGTGGAAAGCATTGAAGCAGGGTCGGCCTGTTTTTTAAAATGGACCGGTATTTTTCATCCGGACTGTGTTTTCGGTCAAAAAATTGAATTCGATCAGCGGTTATGCTTAATATTTTGCCCAATTGAAAAAACGATTCGGAGGTGGCAATAAGCCGATGTATGGCCGCTATCGATAATACATAGGCCGTACAGTCTTCATAACATCGAATTGAATAGTTGGATGGTTTTCTGGAGGTGAAACTCTGGTGGTTCAATACCCAATCCTCTGCCACGTACAAATCAATGATATGAAGCTCCCCTTCGCTATCGGTCACGGATTGAAAGACCGCACCTTTGATCAAAAAGTACACTTCACTACATACATTGCCCTCTGGCAACAATTCTTTTCCTTTGGGAAAATTACAAAGTTCTACTTCGTCTTTCAGAATCTGCTGCTCTTCTTCCGAAAATTGCCCGGCACGATGTAGAAAATCTGAAAAATTAGTACTCATGCGTTTACGTATAACTGATGGGGAGATCTGGATATACTACAGTTCCCGAACCCAAATATTGCGATAGCTCACGCGACTGTTATCCCCATGATCTTGGAGCATTAGTGGGCCTTTTCCGTGGGACGGGTTTTTTGGCCAGCCAATGTAAGGGGTCGTTCCCTTAATTTCAACATGGTCGTGTAATAACACCCCATTGTGAAAAACGGTTAAGGTACCCGATTTGATTTTACCACCGGTGGCATTGAACTCCGGTGCATGATACACAATATCATAGGTATTCCACTCCCCGGAGGGCACAGAAGCCATGGCCATGGGAGATCGTTGTTTGTAAATAGATCCTACCTGGCCGTTTACATAGGTGTCGTTGTCATTGTTGTCCAATACCTGAACCTCATAGATGCCATTTAGGAATACCCCACTGTTTCCTCTATTTTGACCTTCCCGCTGCACTTCTGCGGGAGAGCGCCACTCAATGTGTAACTGAATGTCGCCAAAATTTTGTTTGGTTTGAATATTTCCCGTCTTATCGGCCACGGTCATGCTACCATCCTTGTTTAAATGCCATTTGGCCGCCGTGCTATCTCGGGAACTGATCCAACCATCTAAGGTACTACCATCAAAGAGTACAATGGCATCACTGGGAATTTTTCCGTTGTTTCCAGGACCTACTTTGGGTACTTTTGGCTCATAGAATTCGGTTTCTTGGGGTTTTGTGGGTTCTGTTCCCGAGTATTCGTCATGTGTAATTACCTCCGGAACAACGGTTTCAGGTGTTTGTACATCGTTTGGAGTCTCCTTTTTTTCTTGACATGAAACAAGGCCTATTGAGAGAAGCAGTAGAATAGCTACAAAGGTTTTCATTGCAATGATATTTGATATGAATGGGTTAAAGCTTTCTAATTTTGATGTTGCGATATGCCACCTGATCCCCATGGTCTTGAAGGCCGATACTTCCCGTCATATACTTGCCAAAGTGCTGCCAATCGGCAAATTTGGATTTGGCGACCATGCCGTCCCAACCTTCGTTTCTTAAAGGGAACGTTACAATTTCCTCGCCGTTGAGTACAACACTTCCCTGGTGGGTTTTATGGTTGATTTTGATAACACAGCTATTCCATTCCCCCACCGGTTTTGTGACGTCCTTTGAAGGCGAAACCATATCGTACAGTGCTCCGGCTTGGTGACTGGTGCCATTTTTTCCGTCAGGGTGTTTGTCATTATCGAGCACTTGAATTTCCGGGCCACTTTCATAGGGTTGACCCAACGAGTCATTTTCTACGACACCCCAAAAAATACCACTATTTCCGGCTTCCGCGATTTTCCATTCCAAGGACAGCTCAAAATCCGTGAACTGTTCCGAGGAGATGAGGTTGTAACTTTCTCCTTGTGTCCTTTCTGTAGGAGGGTAAAAAACCATGGCACCCTCCTCAAGTTTCCAATTTTCAGAAATACCTTCCTTTCCATATTCCTTCCAGCCATCAAAAGAAGTACCGTCAAAAAGAACGATCCATTCATCTTGTTCGGAGGTCTCCATTGTCGTTTCCGAAGAGGTGTCCTTTGCCGTTTCTCGGGCTTTTTCTTTACAGTTTACGAATAAAACGGTAAGCACCACCACTACTAATAACTTTTTCATTTTAAATGTATTTTGATTTACTGGGAATCAACATTGTCTTAAAGACCAAGTATTTTTTTCAAGACCTCCTTGTCGATATCTGCACCTGCAAAATCATCAAAGGTCTTTTCTGTTGCCTCGATGATATGGTCCTGGATGAAAACGGCCCCTTCGCGTGCGCCTTGTTCCGGGCTCTTGATACAGCATTCCCACTCCATCACAGCCCACACATCGCAACCGTACTGGGTTAATTTGGAAAAGATGGTTTTAAAATCAATTTGGCCATCTCCCAATGAGCGGTAGCGTCCGGCACGGTCGCCCCAGTCATTGTATCCTCCAAAAGCACCTTTTTTACCGGTGGGGTTGAATTCCGAATCCTTAACATGAAATGACTTAATGAACTCATGATAGTGGTCTATATACTCAATGTAATCCAATTGCTGTAATACAAAATGGCTAGGGTCGTATAAAATGTTCACCCGCTTGTGATTGCCTGTAGCCGCCAGAAAACGTTCAAAGGTATCCCCATCGTGTAAATCTTCTCCAGGATGTATTTCATAACAGACATCGACCCCTTCCTCATCAAAGTGGTTCAATATGGGCATCCAGCGATTGGCCAATTCTTCAAAGCCCATTTCTACAAGCCCGGCAGGGCGCTGGGGCCAAGGGTGCATGGTATGCCACAAAAGTGCTCCTGAAAAAGTGGCATGGGCTTTTAAGCCCAAACGTCTACTGGCCGTTGCTGCTTTTTTAACTACATCTACCGCCCATTCGGTCCGGGCTTTCGGGTTGTTTTTTACAGCATCCGGGGCAAAATTATCGAACATAAGATCGTAGGCCGGATGTACCGCTACCAGTTGTCCCTGAAGATGGGTAGAAAGCTCGGTAATCTCCAAACCGTAGGAATTAATGGTTCCTTTGAGTTCGTCACAATACGTTTGGCTTTCGGCCGCCTTGTCGAGATCTATCAGGAAATTTTCCCAAGTAGGGATTTGAATGCCTTTGTATCCCAGATCGGAGGCCCATTTGCACATGCCATCGAGTGTGTTAAACGGTGCTTTACTGTCTACAAATTGTGCTAAGAATACCGCTGGTCCTTTGATTGTTTTCATCTAATGTGCTTCTATTGGTTGTTGTAATCGCTTTTATTTCAAGGTATTTTTAAGAATATACCCTATATTTAGTTCATAAATAATCCCCTGGCTACCTAGATCTTCGGGAAGTTATAAATATAGGAAAACCATCAGAATTAATACAGGAAAAGCGCATGAATAAGGAAGAGGTTTATGATGCCATCGTAGTTGGCACAGGCATTAGTGGCGGTTGGGCCGCGAAAGAGCTTTGTGAGAACGGCTTAAAAACGCTGGTGTTGGAACGGGGCCGAATGGTAAAACATCTTGAAGATTACCCTACCATGCACGACGATGCCTGGGATTACCCTTTAAAAGGGGAACTTTCGGCAGCCGATAAAAAGAAATACCATGTTCAGAATAGGGTGAATTGGGCTCCTAAAGAAGATGTAAAACACTTCTTTGTCAACGATTTGGAGCATCCTTATGTAGAGACCAAACGTTTCGATTGGATTCGCGGTTACCAAGTAGGGGGGCGCTCGTTGACCTGGGGGAGGCAAAGCTATCGGTGGAGCGATATTGATTTTGAAGCAAACAAGAAAGAGGGCATCGGAGTGGATTGGCCGGTGCGCTACAAAGATATCGCCCCTTGGTATGATAAAGTAGAAAAGTACATTGGTGTAAGCGGAGAAAAATTGGGCCTGAAGCAATTACCAGACGGGCAATTTCAGCCACCAATGGAGCTCAATTGTGTAGAGGAGGAGCTTCAAAAATCGACCAGAGAAAATTTTGACGATGGCAGGTTGGTTACCATTGGCCGTGTGGCGCATATTACCGACCCCGAGGCAGACATAGAGGGCCGGGGCGTTTGCCAGCATAGAAACCGCTGTTGGCGTGGGTGCCCTTTCGGAGGCTATTTTAGCAGCAATTCCTCGACGCTGCCGGCTGCGGAACGTACAGGAAATATGACGCTTCGCCCTAACAGTATTGTGTATGAGGTGGTGTATGATGACGCTACCCAAAAAGCAACAGGGGTAAAGGTAATTGACACGGAAACACATGAGGAACTTTTTTTTAAGGCAAAGGTTATTTTCCTATGTGCTTCGGCGATGGCCAGTGTGGGGATTCTTTTGCAATCAAAAAGCGATCGTTTTCCCAACGGACTTGGAAATGATTCCGACGCCTTGGGGAGAGGTATCATGGACCATCACTATAAGTTGGGTGCCACGGCAAAAGTAACCGGCAGTTTAGACAAGTATTATAAGGGCCGCCGGGCCAATGGGTTTTATATTCCGCGATTCGTGAACTTAGATGAAAAGACCAAAAAAGAAGGGTACCTTAGAGGTTTTGGATACCAAGGTACCGCTAGCCGGCAAGACTGGTCGGCTTCCGTGGCCGAAATGGGATATGGCGCCGATTTAAAGGAAGCGATTTTAAAACCGGGGCAATGGCAAATTGGCGTGACCGGTTTTGGAGAGTTTTTACCCTATGATGACAATCGGGTTACCTTGAGCCCAACGGAAAAAGACAAATGGGGGCTACCACAATTGGCTTTTGATGTGGCGTTCCAAGAAAACGAATACCGTATGCGAGAAGACATCAAAAAAGAAATCGTTGCCATGTTCGAAGCGGCCGGGTTCAATGATGTACAGCCCTATGAACAGGAATCGGGGCCTGGTCTGGGAATACATGAAATGGGGGGCGCCCGAATGGGGCACAGCGCAAAAACATCGATCTTAAATGAAAACAATCAAGTACATTTGGTCCCCAATGTATATGTGACCGATGGAGCCTTTATGGCATCGTCGAGTTGTGTAAACCCGTCCCTAACCTATATGGCCTTTACCGCAAGGGCGGCCAATCATGCTGCAAAGGAATTTAAAGCAGGTACATTTTCATAACACATACTTTTTTACTTATCAATAAACACGACCAGATTTATGGACAATGCTTCAGCCCGAAACATGTGGGGAGATTATTTAGATGCTCATTTAGAACATGCCTTTGCAGAGGCGCCGAAAACCATTTACTTCTGCAACAATGAACAGGATGCCAATGAGTGTGCACAGCTGGTAAAAAAAGGAATCAAAAAAGCTACATCCCCCTCCTTATTGGGATTGCAATATCGAAACGAACCCTTGCCCAAAATTGGCGATTTCTTGGTAGTGACCGATTGGGAAGGAACCGCACAGTGCATTGTACGTACCACTGCCGTGCGCCTGAAACCTTTTTTTAGTATTGATAGTGACTACGCACGTTTGGAAGGGGAAGGGGATAAAAGTCTGGAATACTGGAAACGTACCCATTGGGACTACTATACGAATGAGTTGGAGCCTTTCGGGAGGGTGCCCAGAGAGAGTATGATCGTAGTCTGTCAAGAATTCGAGAAGGTGTTCTAAAAAAGAATAACAACAAAAAAATGCCCTATCATTAAGTATAGGGCATTTTTTATTTCTTAAGCGATCTTATTTTTCCAATTTCACCCAAGTATTTCCATTTTTATGTGATTCAACGGTCGCTTCGATGAAATTCATTCCGCGAACCCCATCGGTCATGGTAGGGAATTCACCATCACTGTATTTTCTTCCTCGTATGGCTTTGGCAGCACCGAGGTAGATGTTGGCCATAGAATCAAAGATACCTTCGGGGTGCCCAGGAGGTAGTTTGGTGCCATCGAGCGATAATTTTGAATTGTACGCATGCCCTGGCTTAAATACCTGTGTTGGCTTGGTATCGCTCAACATATAGAGGAAATTGGGATTTTCTTGTTCCCATCTGAAAGCCGCTTTTTCCCCATAAATAGATATGGCAAGGCCGTTCTCTTCCCCGGTAGCCACTTGGCTGCTGCGAATAACGCCTTTAACCGTGTCGCTCATACGTATCAAGACGGTGCCGTCGATATCCATTTTGTTGTCTTTGTACAAGTAGTTGAAATCACTCAAAATCGATTTCACTTTTAAACCGGTCGTATATTCGACCATGTTAAATGCGTGTACACCAATATCTCCTATGCAAGAGCTAATTCCTGCTTTTTTAGGGTCTAGCCGCCAAACGGAAGAACGTTTTTTCTTATCATGGATAATGGTGTTGATCCAACCTTGATAGTATACGGCATCTACCTTGTGGATGTTGCCCAAGGCCCCTTTTTTGATCATTTCCCGCATTTGGCGCACCATGGGATAACCCGTATAGGTATGGGTCAAAGCAAAGACACTGCCCGACTTTTTATGGGCTTTTTGTAAAATTTTGGCCTCTTCTAGACTGGTGGTCATCGGTTTTTCACATATCACATGAAAGCCGTTTTGCAATAGTTTGAGCGCCATTGGGAAGTGTAGGAAGTTTGGCGTAAGCACCGAAAAAACTTGGATACGTTCGTTTTCGGGCAATTTCATTTCTTCCTCGACCATGGTATCGAAGTCTTTGTAAATACGATTCGTAGGGACATCTATTTCCCTGGCGAATGCCATGTTTGCTTTGAAATCGGGATTGAATACCGCCCCCACAATTTGATAATTGTCATTGATATGGGAAGCAACACGGTGTAACACTCCAATGAGTGAATCTCCGCCCCCGCCCAAGATTCCTAGTCTAATTTTTTTTGGCATAAATTGTTGTTTAGTGCTATTAAGAAAAACAAAACTTCAATTTATAAAAAATAGCTAAGATTTATAGGCAATTTTTTCATTTTTGAAGAGTACTGCAAACAAAAGAAGTACTAAAATTGCAAAAGCGGCAGGGTAGTGCCAAATGGTCTTCCAGTCGTGGCCTCCTTCCGCCAGAAGGTACATATTACTGATTCTGCCCGCACACCAAAACCCTATTAACATTCCAATACCATATGTGGCCAGTGTAATGAGTCCTTGTGCGGCACTCTTATAGGTGTCTCCCGCTTTGCTATTTGTGTAGATCTGACCGGATACAAAAAAGAAGTCGTAGCAGATACCATGCAATGCGATTCCGATCAATAATAAGGCCGACAATTCGCCGGCATTGCCATAGGCAAATAATGCATAGCGTAGGCCCCAAGCCAACATGGCTACCAGAATCGTCTTTTTGAAGCCGAAACGTTTAAAGAAATAGGGTAACAATAACATGAACAATATTTCGGAAAATTGGCCAATGGTCATTTTTCCGGCAGGGTTGGTCACCCCTACCTCTCCTAGAAACTGCCCCGCTTGCTGATAGTAAAAGGCCAAAGGAATGCAAATGAGCACCGATGCTACAAAAAACACAAGGAAATTCCTGTTTTTTAGCAGCCCCAATGCTTCTAGTCCCAAAATCTGGGAAATGGTCACTTTTTGGCTACGGTCTACCCTTGGGGGTGTTTTTGGAAGTGTGAAGCTAAAGAGGCCCAATGCGGCCGAAGCGGCCGAGGCCATTAAAAAAGTATTTCGCAAAGCACCTTCAGAAATGCCCATTTGAGAATCCCAAGCAAAATAACTGATGAGCATTCCGGCCAAAATCCACCCGATCGTACCAAAAACACGAACAAAGGAAAATTCTTTTGCGGGATCGCTCATTTGATTGAACGCCACTGAATTTACCAAGGCCAGTGTTGACATATAAAGTACCATATAGCCCAAAAGAATGGGATAAAATGTTGAAAAATCATCGGCGCTATACAATAAGTACATGAGAATGGCCCCCAATAGGTGCAGCACTCCTAAAATGCGTTCGGCATTAAAATACCGGTCGGCGATAAGTCCGATGATAAAGGGGGCTACGATGGCTCCCCAAGACTGTGTCGAATAGGCCAATGCATTTTCAGGGTCACTTGCATTTAGGGAGTTGGGTAGATAAATGCCCATGGTCACAAACCAGCTTCCCCAGATAAAAAATTCTAGGAACATCATTACCGATAGTTGTGCCCGTACGTTAGCCTTCATGATCAATTTAGCCGTTGAATCAGCGTTTGTAGTGAATATAGTCTAAAGGAAGCGGTTCCAGATTATTGTCTCGAAAATCGATCGCCAGTTGACCCCGATGGTGTGTCGAATGGTTGATGATATGAAAAAGAATATCCTGCAGGGTGTTGGAGAACAAACGGTTTTCCGAATTTTCGTAGTCGATACGACGTTCAAAATCGTCCGCAGTGGTCGTGATTTCAAATGAAGCGCGTTGGTTTTCGTAATGAATGTCGCCCCAATCCTTGACATCGTGCAATTGAAAAACACTGTATTCGGGTTTTTTCCCGGTTGCCCGTGCATTCCAAATATGATGGGCATTCAGAATATGGCTAAAACGCTTCAATACCTTTTCCGGTACCACGTCCATAGCGTTAAAAGCTTCTATCAGCTTTTTATTGCAATGAAAATTATAATCGAATAATTGGTTAAAAAAGACTTTCACTTCAGTTGGGTTTGAATGATTATCTAAGAATAGTAAATAGGATTTAACTTAACTGCTTGCCTATTTTTAAAAGCAAATTTTTGGTAGCAATGATTCCCGCCTCCTCGCTTAATTCATCCCCTTCATATTCTACTCCGATAAAGCCCTTGTATTCCGCATTTTTTACGATTTGGAGCATTTTTTCATAATCAATTTCCGTTTCATTTCCTTCACTATCAAAACGATGTGATTTGGCGCTTACCGCTTTGGCATGGGGCATCAATTCGGCAACTCCCTTATAAATGTCGTACATATCCGCGCAACCGGCACTATAATCCTCCGGGTCATTTCTTTTGATGCAGAAGTTTCCAAAATCGGGTAAGGTGCCACAATTGTCCATATTTACGATTTCCATAACTTCTGCGACCATGGCACCATTGGAAGAAAGTCCGCCATGATTTTCAACAATTACATTAATATTTTTGTCCTTGGCGTAGGTGGCCAGTTTGGTAAGGCCGTCTACCGAGTTTTTTTTCCAATCTTCCGGAACATCGCTCCCGGCAAGGTTGACGCGAATTGCATGACAGCCCATGGCCGCTGCAGCATCTACCCACTTATAGTGTTGCTCTACCGCCGCTTGCCGCTCCTCGGCATCGGTCACTGCCAAATTTCCTTGTCGGTCGATCATGATCAGCACATTTTGCATTCCATGTTTTTTGGCCTCGGCATTCGATTTTTCCACAAAAGCGGCCATCGCCTCTGGCGAATAGTTTGCCTTTTTCAGCTCCGGGTCGTACAGTTGGCTTACGTACTCCAAGCCAGAAAACCCCCATGCCTTTGCTTTTTCAGCAAAACTGTAAGGATCTAAACCATCCTCTCGAATCATTTTGTGAATGCTCCATTGCGCAAGCGAAAGTTCAAAGAAAGGTACGGTAGTTGCCTCCGCTGCTTCGGGTGCTTCTTCTTTTTCTGACGCCTCCTTCTTATTTTCCTTACATGCATATGCTCCTAGGAGTATGGTGGCCAGGCCGGCACATGAACTATTGTGAATAAAATTTCTTCGTTTCATCTATGCTATCGTTAGGTAGTTTTTTCTTTGTTTTACGATTCTTTGAAAGCGCTACGGCTTATCAATCAGTTGGTTATAAAAAGTGGGCAAAAGTCTAAGGACTATTGAATATTTTGATGTTCTAAAGGATATGCCAAAAACCTGAGCATTCTGCAATGCTGCACAGTGTTTAAATGTAGAAAATTAAATTTATATTTAATAAATTTAGGGACTAAACAATTCAGTACATGAGCAAATTTTATTATAACGAGGAGCAGGATTCATACGATGCGATTGTCGTAGGGACCGGAATCAGTGGTGGCTGGGCTGCAAAGGAACTTTGTGAGAACGGTCTTAAGACATTGGTTTTGGAACGTGGCCGCATGGTGAAGCATCGCGATGATTATGAAACGGCTAATTTGGATGCCTGGGATTTTCCGCTAAGGGGACAGACTTCCGTGGCCGATAAGGAAAAGCAGTTAAAGCAGTCAAGAACGGGGTATACCACAAATGCTGCCAGCAAAATGTGGTTTGTGAACGATTTGGAACATCCGTACAACGAAACAAAACGTTTTGATTGGATGCGGGGTTACCACTTGGGTGGCCGTTCGCTGCAATGGGGTCGACACAGTTACCGTTGGAGCGATATCGATTTCACGGCAAATTTACGGGAAGGCATTGCAGTTGACTGGCCTGTTCGGTACAAGGATATTGCTCCCTGGTATGACAAAGTGGAATCGTACATTGGGGTTTCGGGAGAGAACTTGGGCTTACCTCAGTTACCAGATGGACAATTTGAGCCCATGATGGAGCTGAACTGCGTTGAACAACATGTACGTGAAAAAGTGGCGGAAAATTTTGATGGGAGGGTAATGACCGCCGGTCGTGTAGCCCATATCAATAGTGATAAACAATTTGATGGGGATGGCCGTACCAGATGCCAATTTAGAAACCGTTGTATTCGAGGTTGTCCTTTTGGGGCTTATTTCAGTAGTTTGTCCTCTACATTGCCCGCTGCAGAGGCTACCGGTAATATGACGCTTCGACCCGATTCTATCGTACACGAAGTATTGTACGACCCCGATACCAAGAGAGCTACAGGGGTCAAAGTAATAGACCGCCTTACCAAGGAGACCTTTGAGTTCAAGGCCAAGGTTATTTTCCTTTGTGCTTCGGCAATTGCTTCGACGGCTATTTTGATGCAATCAAAATCGGATCGTTTTCCGAACGGTATGGGGAACGACTCCGATCAACTGGGCCGAAACATTATGGATCATCATTTAAAGGTGGGAGCGAATGGTAAATTCGATGGATTTGAGGATAAATATTACAAGGGAAGAAAGCCCAATGGAATATACGTCCCTAGATTTAGGAACCTGGGCGGTGCCAGTGACCGAAAGGAATACAAACGTGGTTTCGGATACCAAGGGGGTGCAGGAAGAGGTGATTGGCAACAGGCCGTTGCCGAAATGTCTTACGGGAAGGATTTGAAAGAGGCGATGTTGAAACCGGGAGGGTGGACCTTCGGGATGGGCGGTTTTGGTGAGGTATTACCATATCAAGACAATCGCTTTACGTTGGATTATGATAAAAAAGACCAATGGGGCCTACCAACGGTCACCTTTGACGCAGAGCTTCGGGAGAACGAACTCGAAATGCGAAAAGATATGAAACAATCTGCTTTTGATATGCTTACAAAAGCAGGTTTACGAGATGTGGAGACCTTTGACGAGCCAGGAGCGCTTGGTTTGGGAATTCACGAAATGGGAACGGCCCGAATGGGAAGAAATCGAAAAACATCGGTAGTGGATGGTAACAACGCCCTGCACGATGTTCCCAATGTGTATGTGACCGATGGGGCCTTTATGACTTCGGCAAGTTGTGTGAACCCCTCATTGACCTATATGGCATTTACGGCCAGGGCCGCTAATCATGCAGCCAGCGAACTTAAAAAAGGAAATATATAATGGATAGAAGAAAAGCACTTAGAAATATGGGGTTGGCTATGGGGTATACCGTGGCTACCCCTACCTTGATTAGTTTAATGCAAGGCTGTAAGACCGAACAGGTGTTGGAATGGACACCCGATTTCTTTTCCAAAGAGCAAGGAATGGTACTGAATCAATTGGTAGATATCATTCTCCCGCAGACCGATACACCTTCGGCATCCGAAATGCAAGTACATTTGTTCATAGATCGCTTTGCGAACGAGGCCATCGAAAAAGAACAGCAGGAATTCATGAAGATGGCCATGGGAAAATTTGTCGACAAGGCGGTTGCCGATGCGGGCGTTGAGACCGCCAGCGACTTGGGGACCGAGGCTTTGGAAGCTGCGCTCTCAAGTGCCCTTAAGATATCGAAGGAGGAACAAGAGGGTCATGAAGAAGCCATTGAAGTATATATGGCAAGTATGGCCGAGGGAGGCACTGCCTCGCTAGCAGATGCTTCTGCAAGATATGCTTTTGCCAGCAACCTTCGGAATATGACTATTTGGGGATATAAAACCTCTGAATATGTTGGGGAAGAAGTGCTCACCTATCTTCCAATACCTGGGGAATATATTGCCTGTGGAGACGTACAGGAATTGACAGGAGGCAAGGACTGGTCTATCTAAGGCCCAAACGAATGAAAAGAAGAAGTTTTATACAAAAAACGGCCCTGACCAGTGGTGCAATATCATTGGGCGGGGCCTTTTCACATGCCCATAACAAAACCAATGGTATGAAACATCAGTTCAATTTGAAGTATGCCCCGCATTTGGGAATGTTCAAGCATCATGCGGGCAAAGATCCGATCGCGCAACTCAATTTTATGGCCGATCAAGGATTTACGGCCTTTGAGGACAATGGTATGCGCACCCGGGAAGTGGCACTTCAAGAAAAAATGGCCAAGACCATGCAGGACCGTGGCCTTGAGATGGGAGTTTTTGTGGCACATGAGATTTACTGGAAAGAACCGAACCTCGCTTCCGGCGATTCGAATAAAAGAGCGGAATTTTTAGATGATATCCAAAAATCGGTGGCCGTGGCCAAGCGTGTGAATGCGAGATGGATGACCGTTGTACCGGGACATGTAGATTTACGTCTTTCAATGGGATACCAAACGGCAAACGTGGTTGAATCCTTGAAGCAGGCCGCTGCACTGTTAGAACCTCATAATTTGACCATGGTTTTGGAACCACTGAACTTTCGGGACCACCCCGGACTGTTCTTGACCAAATCACCGCAAGCCTATGAGATTTGTAAAGCGGTAGACTCTCCTGCCTGTAAAATTTTATTCGATATTTATCATCAACAAATACAAGAAGGCAATCTCATTCCCAACATGGAGGCCAGTTGGGACGAGATCGCCTATGTTCAGATTGGTGATAATCCGGGAAGAAAGGAGCCTACCACCGGAGAAATCAATTATACCAATGTTTTTAAATTCATCCATGAAAAAGGCTTTCAAGGCATTTTAGGGATGGAACATGGTAACTCGCGGCCCGATAAAGGAGGGGAGCAAGCCGTAATTGATGCCTATAAAAAGGTAGACACTTTCTAGTTTTTTTATTCTACAAGCACTTTTAGTACTTTAAACGCATCATCATAGTACACATGTAGAAGATATGTCCCTGAGTTTAAGGTTCCGACCGCTATTTCCAAATCCTTGCTTTCACGCTCGTTTTGAACCTTGACCAGTTTTCCGTCGTAGTCGTATATGCGAATCGCGATCTTTGAAGGTTTTTTAGCGAACCCTAGTTTGAGCACTTCGCCCTTAACGGGATTGGGATATGCTACCAGTTCGCCCGTAAGACCGTTTTCTTCTTCGATTTCCTCTTCCAGGGTTTCGTTGTCTGCCATGTCCGCATCGGTTGTTTCATTGGCTTCGGCCACACAGCTCACGGGGGATATTCTTTGGAGGTAAAGCCGCTCTTTCCATGTGCGCTTGGTGGGAGTGATGAAAGCCACCCATTTATACCCATCGGTTTCTATTGGGGTAGCTTCGTCGATTTCTATGGAAAGTGTAATGGTACTAGCTCCTTTAGGTACGGCGGTCCTAGTGTACCCATAGCCTTTCCAAGGGGCGCTGTTTTGTTGAAAAAGAACCACAATATCACGTTCTTCCGATGCCTCATAGTCGATGTCCAAGGAATACGCATTTCCTGGATTTACCTCCGGAATGGATGTGGTTACGGACAAGGAGTCTATCGGTGTTTCTTCTTCGGTCTCTCCATCGGAAGTAGTCCACCAAAGATCGCCATAGGATTCGATTTTTGAATAATCTTGTCTCCATGTTGCATACATATTACCGATGATTCCGGAAACACCCTCGGCCGCTGTTTGCCACCGGCTGAAATTATCGGCTACATCGGCATCGTAAAAAGCCCCTAGCACCTGCTCAAACCCACGATCTGCAAAGAATTTTAGCGAAGCGGGCCCTCGATCGGTAATCTTTTGCCCTTCCCACCAGGTAGCGATAACTACTTTGTTTGGATCTAAGGTACTCCAAGATTCGGCAAGGGTATTGTTAATTTGATAGTAGTCGGCCTTGGCATTGTGGTTAGGGTCTACCATATCGTTCCAGAAATAGTATTTGGCGCCGGGAGCCACCGCTTCAAGGTCTTTATATGCTTGTTCAATACTTGCGGCCAATGCGGCGCCAGAGGTGCCGAACTGAGTGTCTGAGGGTTCCCAACCTCCGGTGCGAATCTCCGAATAGTTGAGAAGGTAGCCATCTGGGTTAAAGGTAGTGGCCATGCGTTCATGAATCATCCGCATACGGGCGTACACTTCCGGGTTGTTCCACGAACATGAAATTTGCCCATCGGCTGTAGGAAGCGCATGATATCCACTAATGGTCACTACTTCGCCCTCTTGAATTCGACTCCCAGTACCGACACGAATTTTTGGTGCGATATGGTGGGTATCATATTTACCTGCAAATCCCGATTGGCCCAGCTTTGTGTCCACGATGTCCTGTACATCGGTCCCCATATTCAGCCTTGTACCGTCGGGACGTTTTACCGCAATGGGAAGATCGGCACGATTCAGCCAATTGAGCGCTGGGGTATCTAAAATACTCACATCGTCCCACCAGAGATTTCCATTGGTTCCACCGAACATAGAGAGCCCTAAATTTACCTCGGTTGCATTGAGGCTGTTGAAGGCAATTCGCATTTCAGTCCATTCTAAGTTTAAGTTTTGAGGCCTATTGAAATACTGGCGTGAACCATCGGCTTTGGGAGTTGATAGTCGTAAGTTGGTAAGATTACGTGCTTTGTTGTTCTCATCTCTTATGATGGCAAGAACATTTTGAGCGGATAGGTTTTCCGTTTTGATCCAAAAACGCAGGGTGTATTGATGAAAAGGCTGTACATTAAATGTGGTAATAATACGCGACATTTCACCCCCTTTGGCTTCGGCCCTAAAAGAAGCGTTTCCTGATCGCTTTACGACCGTGTCAACAAAAGTACGCGTACCTGCGGCATCTTGAAAATTCCACCCATCGGGAACGTTGCCAGAATAGTTTTCAAAGCCTCCATTTGGAACAGAGGCGGTACTTATGGGCCTTAATTCCCCGTTCGTAAGTCTTAGCGGTTGATCTTCAATCGGATATCCGGTAGTTAGGTTTGCATCATCGGAAATGACCGACCCGCAAAACCCCATGGCAATACTCATAAATAGTATCTCCATTTCCCGTTCTCGGACGCCGTCTACGAATTTCTGGGTTTCGGTTTGCCAACGGTTCCCCGGATTCTGCCCGATACCGAATCGGTTTAGTTTGGAGTCCCCAAATAACACGGTATTGGCTCCTTTGGCCTTGGCTCTGTCAACCAAGAGGAGCAATTCATCTGCTGTATCAACGACCATATTGGCCTGAATTTTCATGATGCGAACCTGATTGGTACCAACGACCGAATCAAATAAGGTCATGTTTTCGCCGGGTTCAAAAGCTTCTTTATCGGTAAACGAAACGACCGTACTTCCCATAAGTACCAGTAGAATGAAGGAGGAAATTAAAGTAATGACTTTCATAGGATTTAGATTTTAGGGTTCAACTAATATGGGCGCATATGGCCGATTTCCGTCGAACATCGCATATGCGCTTTGGATAACCTGTATGGAAATTGTTTTGTGGAGGAGTTGTGAGGTCGGGAAACGGTTGATTCAAGTGTATGAGACGCTAGCCAAAATGAATTTTTGGGATGCGCAACAGATGACTTTCTTTACGAGGATATGTACAGATAGGATACAAATAGGCTAGTGCAAAAGCACTAGCCGTATAAGGGGGAATTATGTGCATAGCAGATACATGTCATAGGTTAAAACAAGTATCAAGTTGGTGGCTTGGGGCCAAAAAGGTGGTCATTGGGAAGTCGTTTTACAACGACAACACTATAGATACGTTGGAAAGATGTAAAACAGACGTTGAACGTCACTAATGATCGATGAAATACACTATTTGACTTAAAGTAGATAATATATATAAGATATTACGTTGGTAAACAATTAATAAATCTTACGAAATGGTGCGATAGAACCGATTGAGGCTGTTAAAATGACAGGTAT
The DNA here is from genome assembly GCA_947500385.1 of uncultured Flavobacteriaceae bacterium. Lineage (GTDB taxonomy): Bacteria > Bacteroidota > Bacteroidia > Flavobacteriales > Flavobacteriaceae > Pelagihabitans. The sequence goes on from CANMSA010000002.1 coordinate 423,255, forward strand.
TTTCGAGGAAACTGTTCATGAAATGAGTGTTACATCACAGTTGTCTTGATGATTCTAATATTTCGGGTGCATTTTCGCTGTTTCATAATACCGTTTGCTAGTTTCACCGTTATATGGCCATAACGGCCCGTATGGAAAACAGTGGAGGGCCTGTAGGCGCTAAGTGGAGCTATGGATTATGAAAAAAGGCAAAGGCAACCCTGCTCATTGAAGCAGTTCATCGATATAATTTACTCTTTATCGATGCGTACGGGTGGTAGAAAACACTTTATCGAATTTATTCGCAGTTTTCGATGTACTACACAATAGAGATGTAAGATATGGCTTACGTGCACCGTTCTCTTTATATGATCCCCTATCTATCTTTACTTATTGGTTATATCACTTTGCTGGTTGTTTCAAAAGCAGCGTATCGTTCGTATAAGAGAAGACGTATCAATTATGATAATATCTAAAGGATTCTTTGAAGTTGTCAAAACGATAAGTCGTTCTATGTGTCCACGGCACGCTGGTATATAAATTCTGGTACGAGCAATGCGAATTGCTATAAAACTGATTTCGTTTTACGAAAAATGATTTTATCTACACTATTTATACGTTTTTCATCGATAAAACGTTCTAAAAATAAGATATACGTAATCTTTTTTTAACTTTGAACCGTATATAGGTAAAGATTTCTTTACAATCGGGCGTACATGGACAAACATCTCGTCATACTAATGATTTACATTGCGGCATATGCGTTTGCATTGGCCTTAAGACCTTATGTTAACAAGTAAAAGGTACTTCTAGCAATGTTCCCTCCAGACCAACGTGGCTTGCCTTGGTCGTATTTCCTTGTTTTACGTTTAAACTTTGTACGACCTTAATAGGTCTTATCTCACACACTAATGTACCCACATTTTTTGTAGGTATAAATCGTAACTAGGTTTGCGAACCTCGTTCATCGTATGGGTCCCCAATTTAAAACAAAAACCCCGGCACTAGTGCCGAGGTTTTAAGTATGTTAAGGGGTATACCCTTTCCGATAACCTTTTGTCTAAGATCCACACATAAGGCAATCATCATCTGCTTGCCCTTCCTTGGCCCGTGCGATCATTGCTTTCATTTCTTCTGGCGACATGGGTTGAATATCCAATTCTGCCTGTGGGGTTACAGGGGTGGTCTGTACTTGCATGGCCGATGCTTCCGCTGCAGACGGAGGGGTTGCGGCCGCTACTTCGGCTTCTGCCGCAACGCTTGTGGGCATCTCCTTTTTCTTGGTATTATCGAGCGTAAACTTGATCGCGTCTACGGCCGCTTTCGTTCGCAGATAATACATTCCCGTTTTTAGGCCGCTTTTCCAAGCGTAGAAATGCATAGAGGTAAGTTTTGCAAAGTTGGCATTTTCCATGAACAGGTTCAACGATTGACTTTGATCGATGAAATATCCTCTATGGCGAGACATATCAATAATGTCTTTCATACTTAGTTCCCAAACCGTTTTGTACAAATCCCGAATATCTCGTGGGATGGTTTCGATATGCTGAATAGAACCGTTGGCGCGCATCAGTTCTTGCTTCATGTTTTCATTCCAAAGACCTAAAGAAACCAAATCTTCTAACAAGTGTTTGTTTACTACTATAAATTCTCCTGAAAGTACCCTTCTTGTGTAAATGTTGGAAGTGTATGGTTCAAAGCACTCATTGTTTCCAAGTATCTGTGAGGTGGAAGCGGTGGGCATCGGTGCTACTAATAATGAGTTGCGAACCCCGTTCTTTTTAACATCTTTACGAAGTTTCCCCCAGTCCCAACGTCCTGATAATTCCTCGTCTTTAATATTCCAAAGGTTGTGCTGAAATTCCCCTTTTGATATGGGCGATCCTTCATATGAAGAATAGGGGCCTTCCTCCTTGGCGGCTTCCATAGAAGCGGTAACGGCGGCAAAGTAAAGTGTTTCGAATATTTCCTGATTTAATTTTTTTGCCTCATCACTGGTAAATGGCAAGCGTAGCATGATAAAAGCATCGGCCAAACCTTGAACACCAAGCCCAATAGGTCTGTGTCGCATATTGGAGTTTTCGGCCTCTATCACGGGATAATAGTTTCGATCAATAACCCTGTTCAAGTTCTTTGTGACCCTTTTGGTTACTTTAAAAAGTTCTTTATGATCGAACGCACCATTTTTAATGAACATTGGCAGGGCGATCGAAGCTAGGTTACAGACCGCAATTTCATCTGGAGAGGTATACTCCATGATTTCGGTACAAAGATTGGATGAGCGTATGGTCCCTAAATTCTTTTGATTGCTCTTACGATTTGCCGCATCTTTATAAAGCATGTATGGGGTGCCGGTCTCGATCTGTGATTCCAATATTTTTTCCCAGAGCTCTCTTGCCTTTACGGTTTTACGTCCTTTTCCCTCGGCTTCATACCCTAAATACAGCTTTTCGAATTCCTCGCTATGATGTGTGAACAGTCCGGGGCATTCGTTGGGGCACATAAGGGTCCAATCTTCATTTGCTTCCACCCGTTTCATAAAGAGATCGGAAATCCACATGGCATAAAAAAGATCCCGTGCACGCATTTCTTCTTTTCCATGATTTTTCTTCAAATCTAGAAACTCATAGATATCGGCATGCCATGGTTCCATATAAATCGCGAAGCTCCCTTTTCGTTTACCACCTCCTTGATCTACATAACGTGCGGTATCATTAAATACTTGCAGCATGGGTACGATTCCGTTCGAGGTACCATTGGTGCCGGCAATATAGGAACCGGTGGCGCGAATATTGTGGATAGATAGCCCAATACCTCCGGCAGATTGGGAAATCTTGGCCGTATTTTTTAGGGTGTCATAAATGCCATCGATACTGTCGTCTTTCATAGCCAATAGGAAGCATGAGGACATTTGCGGTTTTGGCGTTCCGGAATTGAACAAGGTCGGAGTGGCATGGGTAAAATACTTCTTCGACATTAATTCATAGGTCTCAATGGCCGAATCCAGGTCATCTAAATGAATTCCAACCGACACACGCATCAACATATGCTGTGGACGTTCGGCAATGTTTCCGTTTAATTTTAAAAGATACGATCGTTCCAAGGTTTTAAAACCGAAATAGTCGTAGCCAAAATCACGGTTATAAATGATGGTAGAATCCAGACGTTCCGCATTTTTAGAAATGACTTTATAGACTTCGTCCGATAGTAACGGCGCTTTTTTTCCGTTTCGGGGATTTACATATTCGTATAAATCCTTCATGGTTTCCGAGAATGACTTCTTGGTATTTTTGTGCAGATTCGATACCGAGATCCGCGCGGCGAGTTTTGCGTAGTCAGGATGGGTAGTAGTCATGGTCGCCGCAATCTCGGCTGCCAAATTATCAAGTTCAGAGGTAGTTACCCCGTCATAAAGTCCTTCAATGACGCGCATCGCGACCTTTAATGGATCTACAAGCCCGTTAAGGCCGTAACATAATTTTCTTACTCGAGCGGTGATCTTGTCGAACATGATCAGCTCTTTTCTTCCATCTCTTTTTACTACATACATGTGGCTACTTTTGTTTTAAGTGATACGTTGGTTGGGTCGAAGCTTGTGAAAACTTCGACAGTTTTGGTTTGTGCTGAAAAAAACCCCGTTTTTCACCTTATTGCGGAAAATGGGGTGTATTAGGTATGCGGCGTTTCTAGAAATCTGCGTCGAAACTTATTTTTTGGGCATCTTCGTCTTTCTCTTTGTTCAATACCCCTGCTTTTTGGTATTCAGAGACTCGTTTTTCGAAGAAGTTTGTTTTTCCTTGAAGGGATATCATATCCATAAAATCAAATGGATTGGTCGCGTTGTAGACTTTGTCACATTCCAATTCGACTAGCAAACGATCGGTAACAAACTCTAGGTATTGGGTCATTAATTTCGAATTCATCCCGATCAAACTCACCGGAAGGGATTCTGTAATAAACTCTCGCTCAATGTCTAAGGCATTGGTCAAAATTTGAGTGATGCGTTCTTTGGGAACCTTGTTCATCAAATGTTTGTTATGAAGGTGTACCGCATAGTCACAGTGCATTCCTTCATCCCTCGAAATCAATTCATTAGAGAACGTAAGCCCTGGCATAAGCCCTCTTTTTTTCAACCAGAAAATCGAGCAAAAAGCACCGGAAAAGAAAATACCCTCTACTGCGGCGAAAGCGATCAACCGCTCCGCAAAACTAGGAGATTCGATCCAGTTTAAAGCCCAATCGGCCTTCTTCTTGATCGCCGGGAAGTTTTCAAGTGCTTTGAAAAGAATGTTTTTTTCCTTTTCGTCCTTTACATAGGTATCTATCAATAGGGAGTAGGTTTCCGAATGAATGTTTTCCATCATAATCTGAAAACCATAGAAGAACTTCGCTTCGGCGTATTGAACCTCGCTCACAAAATTTTCCGCTAAATTTTCATTTACAATGCCATCGGAAGCTGCAAAAAATGCCAGAATATGTTTGACAAAGAAGCGCTCGTCATCATTCAACTTATTATTCCAATCGTTCAAGTCCTCATGAAGATCTATTTCTTCAGCGGTCCAGAAACATGCTTCACATTTTTTATACCACTCCCATAAATCATGATGTTTAATTGGGAAGATAACAAAACGGTCGTCATTTGCTTCCAAAATAGGCTCAATGGCTGTGGACATAATCGTTGAATTTAAAAATATTAGTTGTGATGAGGAGAATCGTACCCCGCATTGGGATGACAAAGATTCAAAAAAACCGACGATATTTTTAGAGTGTTTGGCTTTTTAAGTAACAAAGTTTTTAACATAGAATGTTGAAATCTAGGCTCGCAGGTGATGTACGTTGCCTTTATGAGAGAATGGCACTTTACATAAAATTTACATTGAACTTGAACAAAAAAAATAAACCAAAAAGTATGTTTCTAATTATACTTTTTGGTTTAAAACTTGATAGCAAAGATTTTTCCTACAGCGATTATGCGCGGGATATAAAAGGTAGTCTAAAAGTTCACTTTTTTGGTCAGTTCATACGACGGTTTTGCTTTTGAAAGGTGTTTTGTCTTGAATAAGGGGTCGTTTATTCGGCAAGTTCGGAGAGTTGTTTCAAATTCAATTGCTCCACCATTGACCATGTCTCGGCCGGTTCCATTTGAATGCCATTGACCATGACACCAAAACGATTGTCATACACAAATTGCAAGGCGGTCTCGAATCGTTTTTTATGATAGGTTTGCATTGCCTTGGTGCCGTTCACAGTGACCGTTTTTTGATGTTTGTTCTCATTTTCCTCTTCCATCTCCATTTTACTGGCCATGCCGAGCCCTGTCATCATAATACTCCCTGTAGGTCCCGCACCATCCATAACCACTACCTTTAAACGAGGCCCCTGCTTTTGTGATTCGTAGGTGCCTTCCACCGAGGCCACATTGGCATAGCCTGTACTACCCACCTTGAATCCGCTCCGTTCAAGATCCCCGATGGTTTTGGGCAGCCATGTTTTCAGTTCCTCATTGGTTAAGGAAACCTTGTTTTTGAGGAGCTCGATGCTATTTTCCGCTTTACGGGCTTCCTTTACAAGGGTTGTGGTATTCGAGACCGTTTCCTTTACCTCTTTGAGCTTGTCGGCCGCTTCTCCCAAACAAGAACTTATGGTGACCATTAATAGGAATGCGATGGCAAAATAGAATGCTTTTTTCATCTGTTACTATTTTTAAGGTTTAGTTTCTTTCTGTTTTTATAGGTCCGTGCAATCCGTTTCGTTGATGTCTATTTTTGCTTCGGCAAGCGCCTTGTTATAAGCCTGTTGATTGGTGGCACTTACACAGGCCTGTACATTCTCGAGTGCATCGATGTAGGCCGTCCCGGTTTTTTTGAACGCTTCGCAATTTTCTGCGCTGGGCGCACTTGCGTAATTTGAAATGGCCGTACTCCAGGCCGTTAATTCGGCTTGTACCTGCTCGGTCCAGGCACCACTTCCGCAGACGTCCAAAACGTCTAAAGGATTGTCTTTATCGCAGCCTACGGTCAATACCAGTAGGCTTATTCCTAGTGCTGTTTTTAAAAAGATATTCTGTATTGTTTTCATTGGGTTTTTATTTAAAATGAAATTTGTGTGAGGGGAGGGGTTTGCGAACTAGTCGCAAACATCCCCTTCTTGGTTGTTTTCATAACTGTTGTTGCTCTCGGTAACGGTTGCTCCGGAACCTATGTTAAGACCGCACCCTCCACTATTTGAAATGGTCGAATCGGTGATGGTCAATTGGCCTTCCTTTACGAACAGGCTGCTTGCCTCATTACAACAGTATACATAGTTGCCGCCTCCATTATCGATTTCCGCAAAACGGATGACGTTGTCCATACTATTGGTTTCGGTGTGGATTCCGCGCCAGAAGCCAACAGTATTTTGGGCACCTCTTAAAATGATCTTATTCGAAGCGTCCCCAATTGCATTGAAGATTCCGTTGTCGTACACTCCTAGGCCGGAAGCCTCTTCAAAGACTATTTCAACCCCGGCCGTTACATTGATACGTGCGGTGATATCGATAACGGTATTGTTTGCAATCTGAAAGGGAACATCGTTGGGAAGCACGGTCATGTCTTCATCTACATCACTGTTATACACTAATAAATAGTCTTTGTCATTACCGGTATAGGAAGATTTTATGCCGTCTAGTTCGCCCATTATAGATGCAGGAATGTACATGGGGGCCTGCTGGTGGGTGGTGATCGTATTGCCGTTGTAGGCATTGAACTCAAAATCGGGTCTTGTTACAATTCCGTACGATTTTCCATTGCTAAAAGTAGAGTTGGTAACACTTGCAGTGCCGCTTTTTAGAAACAGCGATCCTATTTCATTGCAGCAGTAAACATAATTGCTTCCCGCTTCGGAAACTTCAAGGTAGTTCAGCGTGTTTTCGGCACTGTTTGTTTCGATGTGAATACCGCGCCAAAAGCCCGGAATGGTACTAAAACCTTTCATAGTCACCGGTTCGGAAGCGGTTCCTTGCACGTCAAATGTCCCTTGGTCGTACACGCCGATTCCCCCATTTTCCTGAAAAACTATTTCTACACCTGCCTCCAAGCTAAAAGAGTTGGTGACATCCAACACCTCGCCTTCGACCAAGTAAGGAACATTTAGTTTGCTCCAAGTGGTGGGTTGCGCGATAGTGTTAGAAGTGATATATGCGTAGTCTTTGTCATTCCCGGTATAATCCGATGTGCTGCCATCGAGTCCGTCCGCAATCGACCCATTGATATATAAGGGATACTCTTCGTGGGTCTCTATGCGTAAGTTGCCATAGGTTTCGAACTCGGTATCTCCAATAGCCATAATGCCATGCCCGCCTCCGTTGGCGATTTGAACATTTTGTAGGCCAACTTTTGCTCCTTTTAAAAACAAGCTTGCCACCCCGTTACAGCAATACACATAATTGCTGCCAGCATCTTGGATACGCACATTTTCAAGTACATTGTCCAAAGATCTTGTTTCGATATGTATGCCGCGCCAGTACCCATCTACCATGTTTTTACCTTCAAATACGATGGGTGCATTGGCTGTTCCCTTTGCGTTTAACGAGCCACCATCATAAATACCGAGGCCGGCATTTTCTCCGAACTGAATAACGGTACCTGGCTCAATGGTCAAGGGCGCTGTAATGTCTACCACACAATCTATAAAGTAATCGACCGCTGCGGTACCGTTCGAAAGGGTCCGGGCCTCACCAATGTTACAGGCAAGTGTTTCGGTCGTGGCGGGCCCTTGGCTATCGATAGGGGTATATTGGCCTTCACGCACCCATTTTTGCGCGTTTCCAGCGCCGGAAGACCCAACCGAAATGCGCAGCGTGTCATCTGATTTTAGTAACATGGTCGCTTGGTAGTAAGCACCATCACTGCCCAGTTCTTCATGGGTGAAGTTTTCCGTATCTACCGCCTTGATATCTTTCCATTTGAGATCCCCCTCGGCAAAGCCAGACCCCGCCTTGTCGATAATGATACCGGAGGTACCTGACATGTCGATGATAATACCATCTGCAACTGGGTTGGTGCTCGCTATTCGAATCCATTCCCCGTTAAGGTTGTCCAAGGTAGCTTCTGTTTCTACCCCTTCTTCAATAATGTCTATGGTCTCAACGACCGATTCTGGTGAACAGGCATTGAAGAGCGCGGAGATAACCCCAAAAAAGCAGATGAGTATCGCTTTTGCAATGTGTTTTTTGAATATGTTTCTTTTTTCCATGATTGTTTTTGTTTAATAAGATTACACCCATTGGTACCGAAGGTTTCAAAAGGTAAACATGCCCTATAATTTTTTATTCATTTTCGGACGTTTCCGGCTCCGAGGGAAACCGCTATCGAACAAGGAAGCTATTTCTTCAAAAATTCGATAGACCGCTCCCTTCGATCAGGCACCGCTGAGTACACTCCAAAATATTTCCGTAGATAAAGTGCCCCAAAAAAAGTAGAGATGGCATCTTTGTAGTGGAGTTCGTTTTCATTTGTATGTATTTTTTTAAGGTTATGTGATGGTTTGCGCCTAGGATTTCAAAAGGTCGGCTCGCTCCCTAAAAAAATTTTATATTTAATGATGTTAACCTCCGACAGAAACCAGCACTAATGAAAGACGAGCAACTACTTGCCCAGTTAAAAAAGCGGGACAGAAATGCTCTTAAGAGCGTATACACGCAGTATAAGGTTGAGTTTTTCAAATTCGCCACTCGGTATACAAAAGACGATTCACTGCTCGAAGATGTATTTCAAGATGCGATTATCGTGCTCTATGAAAATGCCCTGGCGGGGAAGCTCGACCAATTGAAGAGTAGCTTAAAAACCTATCTTTTTGGAACGGGGAAATTTATGCTCTTTAAGCATTTTCGAGATACTAAAAAACAAGTATACACGGATGAAGAGTATAGCTTTGATGAATATGAACAGGCTGTAATAGAGGACGTTACTGCAGATGAGGGCCCTAGTGATTATCAAAAATTGCTAGTGGCCAATTTTAAAAAGCTGGGCGATAAGTGTAGGGAAGTACTTGAGATGTTCTATTTGCAAAATCTCAAGTTGGCCGAAATCATGGACCGTCAAGGATATGAAAACAAGAATGTGGTAAAAAGTCAAAAATCGAGATGTCTTAAGTCATTAAGGGGTCTAATACAACGACAAAATGGATAAAGAATCATTGATCAATGCATACTTCGAAGGCACGCTCGACGAAAACGGACTAGCCGAAGTAGCGCGTTTAAGGGCGACAGATGCTGCATTTGATGAAGAGATGACGTTTCAGACGGAGTTGCAAGGGGCCTTAAAGAAACAGGAGCGTCAAGACGTCAAGGAATTATTCAACGCTATTAAAACCGAGGAACCTTCCAAGCCGGTAAAAGTATTTAAGCTACGACCGTGGCTGGCCGCCGCTTCCGTAGCTTTGGTCCTAGGTTTGGGTTCTTGGCTTTTCTTTAATTCGGGAACTATGGATCCTAACCAACTTTATGAGGCCAACTTTGAGCCTTATGACAATGTGGTACATCCCATAGAACGCGGAAACCAGATCGAAGACCTAAGAGACCGGGCTTTTACGGCATATGAAAATAAAGAATATCCGTTGGCACTTGAACTTTTTAACCAACTAAATAGGGAGCAAAGTGATCCTTATATCGAATTTTATAGTGCCATTATTCATATGGAATTGGGAGACCATAACCAAGCCGTTGTTTCCTTGGAGTCCTATATGGCCCAAGATGGAGTCCTGAGCGACCGGGTCGACTGGTACTTGGCCCTTAGTTATTTGAAGTTGGGGGCATTGGAGAAAAGTAGGGAACGGTTACAAAAGGTGATTGCGAAAAAGAGCTTTAAAGCCGAGGAGGCCACAAAAATCTTGGATGCCTTAGAATAAACCCAATCGGTGGGTCATGAACCCAACAGCGAATAGGCCCATGATTCCCAAAGCGGCATACCTTGTCCAGGTTTTTCGCGTAATGGGGGCGGTATCTCCCGATACCACAAAGGCCGACCAATAATAGGGGTGCTGTAACAAGGGGTCATCGGTATTTTTCAAATACTTTAGTTTGGCCGCGCGCAAGGCTTCTTGCTTGCTATTTCCCTCACAGAGGCTTTCATAGAAAAACTCCATCAATTTCACGCTGCTTTTATCGTTGATCTTCCAAAGGGTATTGACCAAAGACTTGGCACCCGCATAGTAAAACCCTTTCGATAAGCTTAACATCCCCTGCCCGTTTCGAAGCGTTCCTATTCCCGTTTGGCAGGCACTTAAGGTGACCATCTCGGCATTGATGGTACTTGCATACAGATCTTTTGTATATAGAATGTTTTCCTTTTCATTTTGACTAAACGCCAAATACGAATAGTCGGGGAACTCATCGTTTGCCGATGCATGTGTCGCTAAATGTATAATACCGAAGGCCGGTGCTTGCTCCCTAAAATTTTTCAAGGTTGCTTTTTCATACAAATAGGAGGCCGTATTAAAAAAGGCATTGACCTTGACAAGTTCCTGGTCGTTATAGGCCAATTGCCCAAATTGCCTTGTACTATTCCGGTTATCGGTACCTTCGAAACGAGGGGCAAAAGCCAATACTTTTGCGTTTTTTTGTCCGGGATTGTTTTTAAGCGAAATGAGAGAGCCAATGGAATTCCCATAGCCGATGTTTTTGGTTTCTAAAAGATAGGCATCGTTCTCGGAAAGGATGTCAAAGGGAATATAATGTAAAAGGCCATCCGGTATAATGGTGAGTTGCGCCGCGCGGAAGCCTTTGAGCGGCTTTTTAAGTATTTTTTCAAATAATAACGCTCCCAATTCAGGGATTTGGGAATCTTTTGCCAGGGAAGGGGTCGAAATAAGGGTGTAAAACTGTCGTACACTGCTTCTATCGGATGCGGTGAAAGGAAGTTTTAGAAATTCCTCTTTTGTATCATTGAGCGTAATAACATACAAGTGCTCCGCTGTCACGGTAAAAGAAAGTAGGGCGTTTTGCTCATTAAGAAGGGTGCTTCTAACCTCGGTAAGCGGCAGGGATTTGGCGCCATACTTGAGTTGATGATACTTTGGGAAGGCCAACTCTATACTATCTAAAAATGTATAGTACTCTTTTTTGAGCTCAAACAAAGACATGGAAAATGCTTGATGATTTTCCGGTTTGTCAAAAAGTCGGGTTTCAAGATTCGCAATTTCTGAACGGAATTGTGATTCTTTATCGAGAATATGCTCGGGCACGTTCCCATATCTACTGGCACTGGTGCTTCTGAGGGCTTCCAAAAGTATGAAGTCCTTATTTTTTTCAGAAATATTCAGTGCCAATTCAATGAAACTAGGATTTCTTTCTTGTTCATAGGCAAGATGCGCTACTGCGATCATATGGTGAAAAATAGGATAGCAGGTCTCGGCCAAGAATTGCTTATCGAGTTTGCTGTCGAACTCTTTTTTAAGCAGATCGAAGGTTTGTAAAATGTTCGTATTTGTTTTCAATGCGGATTTTAAATACCCGTACTGTTTTGTTTTTTCAAAACCAAGTTGTAGCAGTTGTAATTTTATATCGAGCAGATGTAATAACTGCCTTTTGGAAAAAACGGTTTCTGGCGGTATTTGAGTATCCGGTGAAGCAACGATAATTTTTTTTCCGGTATTGGCAAGCGCCGCTGCGATTGCGTGCAGCCCCGCTTCAAAATTGCCATGCTTTAAATGAAAAGCGGCCACTTTGCCATGAATTTTCGCGATATCCTGATGCGGTTGGTCTTTATGATAGTCGGTATAAGCGTTCAAGGCCAGTTGGTATTGACGCAAACTGTTTTCGCCGCTCTTTGAACCTGCAAATGCATCTCCATAAAGTACCAGGTATTCCTTGAAAAAAGGGTCTTTTTCGGCTAAATATCGCTTTCCCTCTCCAAGCCAGACCAACGCTTTTGATACGCTATCCTGCGCCAAGCAGTTTTCCGCCAGTTTTTGATGGATGCTGATGACGTTGTTTTTGAACTTGCTGTCTTGTTCGAAATGCCGTAGATAGGTAGTTCGGGCTCGGGATAGAAATGTATTCGCCTTTTTATATTGCCCTGTTTGGCTATACAATTGGGCCAGCAAGCGATTTGAATTATTAATATAGTCTTGGTAGTCTTCGAATGTCGACTTGTTTTCGTTTACAAAGTTAATGGCGTTCAGGTAAAATTCTTCGGAAAGGTCAAATTTGCCGGTGTTTTTATAAATCGTAGCTAAAAACGTATAGGCGGTATAAAGTGTCTCTAGCTGGTTTTGGTTTAGTTTTACGGGCTGTTGGGTGAGCGTGTTGAACAGCTGTTGAAAATAGGTTTTCGCCTTTTCGTATTCTTTGGTCTTGAAGTAATAATTGCCTTTATCCAAAAGGTATGCGTCATGGTAATCGTCAAAACCTTCAATGTTTTTGGCGGCATTTTTTGCAAATAATACCTTTTCAATTTTAGAAAGTTCGGTCTGTAACTTCCTTAAATCATAATGATAATCGGCTGCGTAAATCGTGTAGCTAATAATATCTAGCTGGGTGGGAAGATCGTTTAGTTGTTTCGCAAGCTGTAATGCTTTTTCGAAATAAACATAGGCACTGTCCTTGTTCTGATAGGTTTGCTCATATGCTTGGTCAAAATAGGAGTTTAATAGAGTAGTTTGTTTTTCTTCGGCTTGTGAGAACGCGCCCAGGAAAACAAGCAAAAAAATCGGTGTAAGGTATTTTTTTTTCATCATCTAAAAGCCCCGAAACATCCTCGGGGCTTATATATCATTTCTTAGTATTCATCGGTATACGCCCTTAGTCATAAGAAATGGGAACGCGATACGAAATAGATCCCCCTTCGGCGTACTCGTATTCTTTTTGAACCTGAATGAAACCGTTATCACATTCATCACTCTCCAATACGATTCCGATTAAATTTTCACCACCTTCGACTTGGTACATATCTACTACTTCACCGCATGGCGCTCCGTCAAAGGTTACCACGGTAATGTCGATGGCACCTTCCTGTCCTTCGGGTACCCAAATGATCAGCTGGTCATCTGGCATTCTGATCGGACAACTTAATGCACAATCTTTCAGATCTCCACAAGGGTTTGGTTTTGGTCTTGGGCACTTTTTGGTCGGGCACTTGATCCCTAAAAGTAATTCTTCGTTTACTTCAAAGTAGTAACGATTCCGTTCAATTCCCAATTGCACTTCCTCGAGCTCCGGTAATAACTCTTCGTTACCTGCTTCTATCTCCGAGATAAGCACTTCTTTTTGACAATTTAGTTCTGTCAAGGTCGTTTCCAATGAATGTTGATGAAGAAACAGCTCCATAAAAGCGTTTTCCTCATTTTCGTTGACACTATACGAAACGGCGTTCAATTCGTTTTCTGCAGTGGGGCGATCGGAACAAGAAATTCCTAACAACATGGCTCCCATAAGTAATAGATAGTTCATATTTTTCATACTATTTTGGTTTATAGTTGTTGGTTCCATTATTTATAAAAAGTAAACATTTCTGTTGTTGAACACGGTAAAAGTATTCGTTGACCAATAATTGAAGTGGTAAAATGTATGTGCGGAAGGCAATCATGTATTTTTGGTCGAGTTTTTTATATAAACTGCAACGAAAAGAGGCGATCCGTGTGTAATCCTTTTGCTCAATTTCTTTCGTATTGCGTAGGGCTACCTTCCTATTATATATAAGGTATTGGTGTATAGTTTGCTTTCTTTATTTTGAGTAAGCAATCCTTTTTGGTTTGCAAGGAAAGAAATAAAAGGTACCTGAAACTAAAACTTGGAAAAGGCAAAGAAGCCCAAAAGAGAAGGAATTATGATACCGCCAAACCTGTACGACCCCCCCGATGTATCGAAATCGATGTTACATCACATGATGCTGACTAAGGTAGTTCCCCCGAAACCTATCATCTAGCAAATCACCAAACCAACGAATTGATATGGTGTCTTGTGGTGCAAACTCATCGGATGTTTGTCTTACGACAATTCACGTTCTTATTTAAAACATGACCGTAGAGCCGTACCTATTGGTTGGCAGTTTCATAAAAATGTTATGGGTCGGTTGAAAACCCAAAAACCGTATATTTTTATCAATCTAATTCTCTAAAAAGCATGAGGGTAAAACCATCATTACTTAGTAGGGCTGCTAACGGGGGAAACAGAAGGTAAAAATACATATTTTCCGTTCAAAACCCCTTATAAATCAAAACTTTATGTTAACACATTGTTAATTTTCGCAAATTAACCGCAATGCGAAAATTTTAGAACACAAGTCTTCGAAATTATGATGCTTTTTCACCCTATTATTTGATTTCCATTTCCTCAGCGATACTTTCGCTATTTTCTGCAATCGCCAGATTTGTAGTGTCCTGATTTGTGTCATATCTTTTGACCACCATCGCCATCAAAAGCATAAAAACAAAAACTACAAACATAATCACACATTTTTTCATCGTAAGTTCCCTTTAAGTTATGTACGTTATTGCCGGGGAGCTAAAGGTTTAATTTCGTTGGAGCCTAAAAGTATAGGAATCACGTAGGTATGAAAATCGGTTATGTATAAATGGTTTAATTTTATGTATAGATGGCAATACGCAAAAAAGAGCACAGTCGCCCCGGGTTTTTATGTAGGTTTTTTCTTTCTTTATGCGTAATTGGCTATCACCGTTCTATTTCTGCCCTTTTTTATACCAATCATACGGCATATGCTCCCATTGATACATCTTTTCTTGAAAAAATGAGACTTAATGCTATTTTTGAGTAACTTAAAGATTAAAGATTCGATACTAAAATGATAGAAGCGGTATTAGTAGATGACGAGTTAAAAGCAATACAGAGCCTTTCTTGGGAGCTTACGAACTTCAGCGATGAAATTAATATCGGGGCTTCGTTTACGGATCCAAAAGAAGCACTGGGATATCTTGAAAAGAACACCCCGGATTGCCTTTTTTTAGATATTGAAATGCCTACTATGGATGGGTTTCAGTTTATACAAAAACTTACCAATAAGAATTTTCCGGTGGTCATTACCACGGCGTATAACCAATATGCGATAAAAGCATTGAAGAATGAAGCCATTGACTATCTTTTAAAGCCCATTGATACCGATGATTTAAAAGATACCATTGTGAAGATCAAGAAGCATAATTCAAAGAATTTCTCTGTTGAACGTTTGGAGAAAATCCTTTTGAATTTCAATGCCAATGCGCTTCACAAGAAGATTACCATCAATACCGATGGGAAATTGCTTTTTCTGGAGAGCGATGAAATCTTGTATGCCGAGTCTGATGGAAACTATAGCACGGTCTATTTGGCTGATGGGCAAAAAATTGTTTTAACGAAGAAATTGAAAGAAGTGAATGAACTGTTACCGGAAGAATCGTTTTTCAGAATTCACAACTCCTATATTATCAACCTTTCCAAGATTAAAGAATTCTTGAAGACCGATGGCTATGTTGTCTTAAAGTCGAATCACAAGATCCCGGTATCTAGGCAGAAAAAATCCGATTTTCTAGATATGCTCTAGAACCTTTTATGCCTTGGCTTTTTAAAAATATACACTTCAACTTTCGAACGGGCATACTGCCCGTTTTGGCGCTTTTATACTTTTGTGAAAGCTTGCAGGGCCAAGAAGTTCCTAAGGATTTTGAAAAAAAGACCGATAGCTTAATCAAGTTGGCACCGGACACTTACAAAGAGCTCGACGCAGTATTGAGACCCTTTAGAAACGATACCGTATTAATGCGTTTTTTCTGTGACAAGGCCATAGAGCAAAAATATTTGAACGGACAAGCGTATGTATTGAACCAATTGGGTAGAAAATACCGGGATATTTCAGAATTTTCCCGTAGTCTTGAATTACACCACAAGGCCTATGAGGTGGCGCAAGAGGCGAAAAACATAGAGTTTGAGGTGTATAGTCTTAATATGATCAGCGTCATCCACCGCAAGACCGATAATATTACTGCCGCATTGGATTATAACCAAAAAGCCCTCGAGTTGGCAGAAAGTGTAGAAAACCCATCTATAGGACTAAAAAGAAGTATCAATGTTTCTTTGAATGCCATCGGTAACATTTATCAGACCTTGCAGCAATATACCAAAGCAATAGAACAGTTTACAGAATCGATTAGACTTGATGAAGAGTTGGGCAACGAGCTCGGCCTGGCGATCAACCATCAAAATGTGGGGGAATGTTATGAGGCCCAAGGAAAGTTGACGGAAGCCTTGGAAAGTTTTGAAACTTCTTTGCGCTATAATGAGCGTATCGATTCGGACAAGGGCAGGGTCATTTGCAATTACAGTATTGCCCATGTATTCGTACACCAAGGGAAGGCAGATGAGGCGTTGGAAATGCTGGAAGCCGCTTTATCAAAAGCGGAGGCAATCGGCGATATGTCGGTGCTAAGCTCGGTGTATATCAACCTGGGTTGGACATTGATTCATTTAAACCGGTACAAAGAATCAAAGAAGGCTTTGTTAAAGGGGTTGGCCTTGGCCGAGAAATACGAGTTGATCGCCTCGCAGTCGGAAGCGTATGGTTTTTTGTCGGACCTGGCGGTGAAGCAGCGCGATTTCGAAACTGCTTTGGAATATTACAAAAAAGAGCAGCACTTTGATCGGGAGGTATCCAATGACCGTAATCTTCGCTATGTAAATGATATTATTATTCGCTATGATACCGAAAAAAAGACGAATGAGATCGCCGTGTTGGCCATGGAAAATGAGAATGTAAAGTTAAAACTTCGTAAGAACGAAACACTGATTCTCATTAGCGGTATTGCCTTGGCCCTGCTAGCGGGCATTTTCTATATTCTATATAGGCAATACCAGCTTAAAAACGAAAAAAAGGTACTGACGCTGGAACAGAGCATGTTGCGCAGTCAAATGAACCCACATTTTCTGTTCAATTCCCTTAATTCCATTAAGCTTTATATCATTAATAATGAACAGAAAAATGCCGTTCACTACTTGAACAAATTTTCCAAATTGGTGCGTAAAATTTTAGAAGCTTCCTCCTTAAAGGAAATACCCTTGGCCGAAGAGCTCGAAACGGTTGAATTATATATGAATATTGAGGACATACGCTTCTCGAACGAAATCAACTTTCAAATAAATATTGACGAAGGTATCGACGTACACCAGGTAAAGATACCCTCTCTGATTTTACAACCTTTTTTGGAGAATGCCCTCTGGCACGGACTCTCTTCGAAGGAAGGGGTCAAAAACATCGATTTACGGGTCAGTAGGGACGATGAGCATTACATCTACATTAGTATTACCGACAATGGGGTGGGCAGAGTGGCGGCACAAAAGATAAAAGATGGAAAGGTTTTGAAGCGTAAATCGGTGGGAATCGATATCACAAAAGAGCGTTTGGCCAATTTCTCAAAAGACTATCAAAATTCGTTCGAAGTAGATATTGTGGATCTTCACGACGAAGAGGGGATCCCCTCGGGTACCAAGGTGGTATTGCGTATTCCTACCGTCTAAGGTGCTCTTCCGCCACTTTTTCCAACTCTTCATACCAGGCTTTTCCGAACTTTCGAACCAGCGCCTCTTTCACGAATTTATAAATCGGTACCTGCAGTTCTGCACCCAAACTACAGGCCGGATCACATATTTGCCATTTATGGTAGTTCACCGCGGTGAGCTCGGTATAGGCTCGCACCCGAATCGGGTATAAATGGCAGGAAACGGGTTTTTTCCATGTGATCGCCCCTTCATTATAGGCTTCTTCCAAGCCACATTTTGCAGTCCCGTTTTCGGAAAATACAACATAGGCGCATTCACTTTCATTGACCAATGGGGTTTCCCATTCCCCATCCTCGCCCTTTACGAAGGCCCCTTGGGCTTCGATAGCGGCAATGCCTTTGGCCCTCAGAAAGGGTTTCACCTTTGCATAGATATCCACAAGAATTTCGGTCTCTTGATCTTCTAAAGGAGCGCCCGCATTCCCATCGATGCAACAAGCACCTTTACAAGCGGTTAGGTTGCAAACAAAATCATGCTCGATAATTTCCTCCGATACAATGGTTTTTCCCAGTTGGAACATACAGCTGATTTGAAGGGGCAAAGATACCGTTTTGATGCTTTTCCAAACAGAATTATTTCTGGGAAAAGAAATAAAAACTACCGAGGAAAACGTAGTTTTGTCAAAAATTTAAAGCAGATGACTTTTCATTTCGATTTTCGGGAAATCGTGACGGCCACCATGGTGCTTTTTGCGGTGATCGATATTCTGGGAAGTATCCCTATTGTAATAGGCCTTAGGAGCAAAACGGGGCATATACAATCTGAAAAAGCTTCCATTGTTTCAGCCTGTTTGATGGTGGCATTTTTGTTTTTGGGCGAGGAGATTTTGAACTTGATCGGAATCGATGTGAACTCGTTTGCCGTCGCGGGGGCATTTGTTATTTTCTTTTTGGCGATTGAAATGATTTTAGGAATATCGCTCTACAAGGACGATGAGCCCGAAAGTGCCTCTATTGTTCCTATCGCATTCCCTATGATAGCAGGGGCAGGGACGCTTACTTCCTTACTTTCGTTGAGGGCGGAATATTATGTGGAGAATATCATAGTCGCCATTATCGTAAATATAATTTTTGTGTACCTTGTATTAAAGTCTTCGGTACGCATCGAAAAGTTTTTAGGTAAAAACGGAGTGAGTGTGATCCGAAAGGTTTTTGGCGTCATTCTATTGGCAATAGCGGTAAAACTATTTGCCACCAATATAAACGGACTTTTTGCACAGTGATAGTACGGTTAAAGACATTAGAAAATGAATAAAACACTGACCATTGTCTTGATTTTGATAGCGATCGCGCTGATAGCTTACAACGTTACCCTGTTGGATTTTCAAAATCTTTTGGAAGGAAATAGCATTATTGCCTTGATCGGTATTGTAGCCTCTTTGTGTGCAATCGTATTGCTGCTGATTTATATGACCTCTAAAAAAATACAGAAAAAGATCAACGAGGATTAATTTTGACTTTCAATGGCTTCCGCCTCATCTTGCGAAACGGGAGGCCTATCTAGCTCCAGTACTTTTTGGAGCATTGCATCTTCTTTACTCTTGATCTTTGCATACAGATCGGCGTCGAACAACTGCTCTGCCAAGGAAGCTTTTAAGTATAGTTTGATGCGCTCTTCGTGCGCATAATAATCCATTCGGTAATTACTTCGAATTAGAAAATCAATAAACTGTTCGAACAAAATATCATCTGCCCTAAAATCTTGTACGAAAGACTCCGGCGTATAGTCCTTATAACGGGTTCGGTCCTCATCGAGATGGATGAAGACAAAATACGAAAAGAAGCCCGAACTATCGAGTGCATCAATCCCCTCTTCTTCATTGTTTCCGATAGGCACGAATGCATCGGGAATAATACCGCCGCCGCCATAGACCACTTTGCCTTTCGGGGTGATGAACTTTAAAGAATCGGCCACCTTAATACTGTCTACCGAAATCATTTCTCCGTTGTGGTATCGGTCTGTAAATTCTTGATAGTAATCTTTGTTTCCTTTTTGATACGATTTCTGTATCGAACGTCCGGTGGGAGTGTAATAGCGTGAGACCGTAAGGCGAACTGCAGACCCATCCCCTAATTCCATTTCCCGTTGAACCAGGCCTTTGCCAAACGAACGCCTTCCTACAATGGTGCCTAGGTCATTGTCTTGAAGTGCCCCGGCGATGATTTCACTGGCAGACGCCGAGCGCTCATTGATCAGCACATAAATGGGTTTGTTTTCGAAAGAACCCTTATTGGTGGCATATACCTTATCTACTTTGCCTTTTTTATTTTTGGTAAAAAGTATCAATTTTCCTTCTTTCAGGAATTCATCTGCCATTTGCTCGGCGATACCCAGATAGCCGCCCGGGTTATCCCTAAGATCCAAGGTGAGTTTCTGTGCTCCCTGTCGTTGCAAATCCCGAAGGGCCGCCTTGAATTCCTTAAAAGTAGATTCGGCAAAACGGTTTACTTGAATATAGCCCATGTCCTCCTTAAGCATATACGAGGCCGAAACACTTTTGATGGGAACAACATCGCGTTTTACGTTGACCGTAAAAAACGAGTCTTCTTCTTTGCGATATACTTTTAGTTTTACCGAACTACCTTTTTTGCCTTTTAAGCGTTTTACGATGGCCTCACTTCCTAGATTTTTCCCGTAGAGCGTATCATTATCCGCCATGAGAATGCGATCTCCCGGTAAGATACCCTTGAGAAAACTGGGCCCTTTCTCAATAGTTCTGATTACTGAAATAGTATCTCTATAGGGATAAAAGTTCACGCCAATTCCCACAAAATCCCCTTTCATATTTTCTGCAACCTTGTCCATCTCTCGCTCAGGAATATAAACCGAATGCGGGTCTAGTTTTTCTAGGATATTGTTTACCGTGACATCTACAATACTGTCCGTATCGATTTCATCTACATATTCATAATCGATGTAATCAATGAGGCGATTGAGTTTATCTTTTTTTGAATTGGTAGTAAATAGCTTCTCTGGAGAATCGTTAAAGTTCAACTTGCCTCCCACGAAAATACCAACTCCCAAAGCGGTCGCGATAATGGTGGGCCATATGTAGTAGCTGATCTTTTTCATACCGTTTTTCACTAGGATACCAGATTTTCAATAATGGGTAGATGAACCAATTCAATACCTGCCTTTTTTAAAAAGGTTAGGCCCGAATCGTCTTTGTAAGCGGTTTGGTATACCACCCGGGTTATGCCACATTGATGAATAAGTTTGCTGCATTCGCGACAAGGTGATAATGTAATGTATAACGTAGCCCCTTCGCAGGATTGCGTTGAGGCGGCTACTTTACTAATGGCATTTGCCTCTGCATGTAGCACATACCACTTTGTATACCCTTCCTCATCTTCACAGTAATTTTCAAAACCGGTAGGAGTACCGTTATATCCATCGGATATGATCATCCGATCTTTTACGATAATGGCACCCACTTGCTTGCGTTCGCAATAGGAGAGTTTTCCCCATTCGAGCGCCATGCGCAGATAGGCCTTGTCGTATTTTTCCTGTTTGCTCTGTTTCATATAAAAATGCGCCTGTTCGCCTGTGGGTCGAACATTGCCAAACCACTAAGATACCGGCTTTGTGAAAGTCCTACAACGAAAATTGGTTAATATTACGTGAAATTCTAAAAGGGGTAGGTTTCCCATAGCATCGGTATGGTAAGTAATATAATCAAAATTGATGCGACACCTATAAATAGTGGTTGTTTTACCTTTAAGATCGACTGAATTACATAGGCAAGCATCAGTACGCCCAGTACGATGAGCACTTGGGAAATTTCGATGCCCACCGCAAATCCAAGTAAAGGGGAGAATTTGTCACTTTCTTCGGCCATCAACATTTTAAAGTAGTTGCTAAAACCAAAACCGTGGATCAAACCAAAAAAAGCGGTGGCAATAGCATGCAAAAGAATACTCTTATGTTCTTTCGCTGATTTAAGGTATAACAAATTAAAGACGGCAGTTAGGAAAATAGTCACGGGGATGAGGAATTCTATCAGCCCTACATCCATTACCAGTAGCTCATAAACAGAAAGCGCCAAGGCGGCACAATGGGAAATCGTGAAAATAGTGGCAAGTACTAAAACCGGTTTCCATTCTCTAAAAGTGAAGGGAATTGCCAATGCTGCCAAAAATAGAATATGGTCATATGCATTTAAATCCAAGACATGTTTTAAGCCTAATTCAATGTAGAAAATAAAGTCTTCCATGATATCTAACACCCCATTTTAAGAACCAAAGATACTATGAAAATCGGTTTCCAAACTTTACATGACTTGCTAATATGGGTAAAAGGAGACATTGACCCTTAAAACGGCTTGGTTTTTGCTAAAACTGTCTTCAAAGGAATGTCACGCTCAGAAATAGGAAAGTTGTCTGTGCCAAGGCATTATTACTATCTTTAACTTCATAAAGGAAAACGTTTGTTCAAAAAATTCTCTTTACGGTCGCGCATCTTCATCTCTATGATATTGCTGGTTTTAATAGCCTCTGTGCTGATTGCTGGGATTACCGTATATCAATATCATGAACAGAATAGAGACTACCATGACAATCGTTTGGAACGTAAGGAAGATCAGATAAAACAAAGCATTCATTATACCCTTAAAGAAACCACTTATCCACAGACTACTGACTATTTAGAACTTATTTTTCAAAATGAAATTTATGAAATTGCCGACGTGCAAAACGTAAATTTCAATATTTACGACTTAGAGGGCGGGCTTATCAAAAGTTCCCGTCCCAAGTTTGAAAACGATTCTATCTCCAATTGCTTGGACGCCGAAGTACTTAATAACCTTGCGCAAAGTGCAAGGAACAGGTATGTAGAGGAGAATTCGGCCGCGGGAGACAAGTATCAGGCGTCGTATACCTATATTACCGATCACAGATTTAAACCCATCGGCATTCTTAACCTTCCCTATTTTGAGGATAATACGTTTAATGACAGGGAGTTAAAGGAGTTTTTGATGCGATTGGGGGGGGTCTATTTTTTAATGTTGCTCTTGGCGATAGCTTTGGCCTACTTTATCTCAAAATACATAACCCGTTCCTTGCAGACCATTTCGGATATGTTGGGCCAAACGGACCTTACGCGACGGAACGAGAAAATCTTTATCGAGGAACCCGGGGAGGAAATCGGAAAATTGGTGGGGTCTTACAACAGTATGATCGATGAGCTGCAACAGAGTGCCGCAAAACTGGCCAGAAGTGAGCGGGAACAAGCTTGGCGCGAGATGGCAAAGCAGGTGGCACATGAAATCAAGAATCCGCTTACCCCGATGCGATTGAGTGTACAAAGTTTTGAGCGTAAGTTCGATTCGGAAGATCCCGATATCGAAAAAAAAGTGGCGGAGTATTCCGATACCTTAATTCAACAAATCGATACTATGAGTAGTATCGCCTCCGCCTTTTCCAACTTTGCGGAAATGCCAGCCCAACAGAATGAAACCTTGAATGTAGTTAAAATTGTGCGTTTGGCACTGGATATTTTTAATGAAGACTACATACACTTTATTTCCGATGAGGAAGAGATTATCGCCAAATTGGATCGCACGCAGTTGATACGAGTGGTAACCAATCTGGTAAAAAATGCCATTCAGGCCGTTCCGGAGGTAGCTGCTCCCAGGATTTTGGTATCGGTCGCCTCTGAGGAATCTTACATCAAAATTTCCGTGGCCGATAACGGGGTGGGAATTGCCGACGAGTTTGCCGAAAAGGTTTTTGAGCCTAAATTCACGACCAAATCGAGCGGTATGGGCCTTGGTTTGGGAATGGTGAAAAATATTGTTGAAACGTACAAAGGTGAAATCGGTTTTACTTCACAACTGGGCAAAGGAACCGTTTTTACGGTCCGTTTTCCTAAGGAAAAAGAGACGCTAGCCCAAGATTTTGGTTGAGAAATTCATCGCTTGACGGTGCATGCCGCAAATTTTATTTGCGTAACTAAAAAGTTACACATATATTTGTAACCAAATTGTTACATAAATATATTCATATGGCTTTAGGACCAAAACAGATGGGGGAGGCCGTCCTCCGAAACTTAAAAGCAAAAACGGGTAAGGATGCTACGGAATGGATAGCGTTGATCAGGGAAAAAGGATTGTCCGACAAAAAGGATATCATCGCCTTTTTGAAGGTAGATCAAGGCATTGGGCATTTTCAAGCGCAAAAAGTATATGAGGTATTTTCCGAAAGCGATCCGTATGCAGCGGTAGATACCTTTGAGAATCTAGTTTTTGAAAGTGATAGTGCCCGTCAGTTATATGACAAACTAAAGGCCTCCTTGTTACAAATGGGGAAGGATATACGGGTACAACCTTGCAAGACCTATATTCCGTTCTACAGAAAAAATCAGTTTGCCATTGCCAAGGCCGATGGCGCAGCGCTTAAAATAGGGGTAAACCTTTCGAGCGCGCATCCCGGTTTTGAACCCGCAAAAAGCCTTGGAAGCAGTGCTCGGATCAACTACCAGACGACGGTAACCCATATCGATGGAATAGACCAGAACCTCTTGGCCGTTTTGAAAACATCTTATTTAGCGAACGGATGAGAGATTCAATCAAACTAAAGCGTACCTATGCTTGTACGCCAGATCGGTTGTGGGAGGCTTTAACAAATGCCGAAGCGATGAGCGAATGGCTTATGCCTTGTGATATTGTGCCCGAACTGGGGCATACGTTTCAGTTTAGGACGAAACCTCAAAAGGGCTTCGACGGTATTGTGAATTGCAAGATATTGGAGCTGGTGCCTAAAAAGCGTTTGGTCTTTAGTTGGTGCAGTGGCAAGATGGATACGAAGGTTTCTTTTGAACTGGTCGACAAAGGAGATGCCGTGGAGTTGAATTTTGTACACAGTGGCTTTGAAGGTATCTTTGAGCGTTTCTTTGTACGTCAGATTCTCAGCAACGGATGGAAGAAGAAGATTTTGACAAAGAACTTAACCGCTTATTTGAAGAAATAATGGATGTATTTAAAGCAATAGCAGATCCCACAAGGCGCAGCATTATTGACCTGGTGGCTGTATCACCGATCAACATCAATGCCATCGCGGAAAATTTTGTAATGAGCAGGCCCGCAGTATCCAAACATATAAAAGTACTTTTGGATAGTGGTTTGGTGGGAGTAGAGCAACAAGGAAGAGATCGATTTTTATTTTTGCAACTAAAAGCATTACAAGAAGTGCAGTTTTGGTTAAAAAAGTATGAGTATTTTTGGAATACGAAACTGGACCGTTTGGATGACTATCTAAAAAAGTGAGCGGTCTTGAAAAACCTTTGTATATGCAGTTCAATACCATCTTAATCGACTCACAGGAAGCGATTTCAGTTCTTACGATCAACCGCCCTAGCAAACTCAACGCCCTGAATAGGGAAACCATACAAGAGTTACATCAGGCGTTTAAGATGTTGGAGGCAGATGGACGTATAAAGGCGATTGTAGTAACAGGTAGTGGTGATAAAGCCTTTGTAGCGGGTGCCGATATTTCAGAATTTGCCGACTTTTCGGTCGAAGAAGGGGGAAGCCTAGCGGCAAAGGGCCAGGAATTGTTGTTCGACTTGGTCGAAAATCTCGGTACCCCGGTGATTGCCGCAATGAATGGTTTTGCACTTGGCGGTGGTTTGGAACTTGCGATGGCATGCCATTTTAGAGTAGCCAGCGAAAATGCGCGCATGGGCTTACCAGAAGTGTCGTTAGGAGTGATTCCCGGCTATGGTGGTACCCAGCGTTTGCCCCAATTGATTGGCAAGGGCAGGGCCATGGAGTTGATCATGACCGCAGGAATGATCGATGCCGAGCATGCAGTAAACTATGGTCTGGTGAACCATGTGGTTCCGCAAGGTTCTTTGCTCGAATTCTGTAAAAAGCTAGCGCAAAAGATAGCGAATAATTCATCCGTTGCCATTGCACAGGCAATAAAAGCCGTAAATGCTGGTTTTAACAATACTAGTAACGGATATGCCGTCGAAATCGAGGCCTTTGGTACTTGTTTTGGAACAGCGGACTTTAAGGAAGGTACAACCGCCTTTCTTGAGAAACGCAAGGCCGATTTTCCAGGCGAATAGCGTATCCCCAAAAACCTACTTATGACAGTTCGAAAGCGCCTCGCCCTAGTGCTTTTTCTTGCTGCTTTTTGTACTATAAAAGCCCAAGAAATGCCCTTGCAGTATAGCTTGGGCGAAAACTATTCCGATCGATATAAATACTCGACCGTTCTTTCGGTGAATTCCGATGACCAGGATAGAACGGTGATGGTGCGCACTTATTATGGCGGCATGCCATTACGCCCAAAGGGCCACTTTATTGAGGTATACGATGCCGAGATGCAGCTTGCAGTTGACTATAACTACAAGTATGCAGGGAGGCATATGGTCGATGCTTTTGTTCGAAACGGGCAACTGTATTTGCTAGAGCTTAAGTACAATAGGGATGATCAGGCCTATGATTATATCGCGCACCAGAGCCCCTTGCACGATTTTAATTTCACGGAGCGTACATTGCTTTCCATCCCTTCGAAAGAAGTGCTGAATCCACTTGCGGTGAACAAATACAATCGCAATTTTGGAAACGGTTTCTCCACAACTACTTTTTTCAATGAGGAACGTTCTGCATTCGCGATTACCGTGCATCACCGGGAAGGAAAAAAACAAAAATATCATATCTATTTATACAGCACCGATTTAAAGCAACAACTGACCTATGACTTTTCAGATCAGATAGTAGAAAAGAACTATGCATTTGAAAACATAGCAGTCTCCAAAGATTTGAAGACGCTTTATTTTATGGGCAAAGCCTATTTCAAAAAACGCAGATTCGACGCTAAAGAGCGGCGTTTTCAGTATGAATTGGTACGGATTACCGGTACAGGTCATCAAACACAGGAATTTAATGATGCCGGGCGTTTTCCAGAAGCGCTTAAGCCTATATTGACCGCAGATGGCCTTTTGGCCGTTGGTTTTTATGCGGATCGAAAAGACAAGCGGTACAATGGTCTTGTATATTTTAAACTAGACCCGATGAGCCTTTCGGTACGATCTAAGAAATACAATGCTTTTTCAGCACAATTTATGCTGGACAAGTTCGGTAGGGCCGTAGATGCCGAAATAAAAAATCTGATATTCAAAGATGTGCACATAACGGACACCCAGGATATTCTTTTTAGTGCAGAGGAGTATTTCGTAACCGATGGCAACGACATTGGGGATAGCAGTACAAAAAAAGTACGGAACTTCCATTACAATGATATTGTTTGTGCCAAGCTGACCGCAAATGGCGAAATGGTGTGGGCGCGAAATATCAATAAAACCGAAGTTACCAGAGGAGATGAGGCGTATGCTTCGTACTCCGTTTTCGGAAAGGATAACGACATGTACTTTTTCATCAATTCAGGTGAACACCCTCAAAAGCTGGGGAGAAACCGCATTGTTTTTAAACAAGGGTATAGCAAAAACCCGAATATGTTCGTAATTCGGTTAAACGGTTCAGGGGAGATGGACTATCAGAAATTGATCGATGATAAAGAAGTGCGCTTGCCCATCATGGTTTCAAAACCGCTGATCAACAAAGAAAATGAAGAATTGCTTTTTTATGCCAAACGCGGCAGTAAAAAACAACTGGTGAAGGTACGTTTCGGGAATTATACCGGAACTTCGGAAAGTAAGTAATCAACGTTCACCAACACTTTTGATGGCACTTTTTACAGCACGCAAATAGCCACACACAATTAACAGTATTTATCTTTAATAATTGGAAATAATCCATAAATTTGGATAAAATCCAATAATTGAAATCCAAAGAATATATTAAAGGTCGGGGTGCACAAGAAAATGTACACAATCGTTTCTTGCAACATATCTATGAAACCCGCGCCGATTTTCTGGAGTTTTGCAGGCTAGAGGGCGAGGAAGCGGACAACAACAAAACACAATACCTCCCGATTTTTCCAAAAACCATCGTAAACAAGGTGAAAAGCCCCGATGTGGGCATGGCCTTTTCAATGAACCCCTATCAGGGATGCGAACACGGGTGTATTTATTGCTATGCCCGAAATACCCATGAGTTTTGGGGGTATAGTGCCGGACTTGATTTTGAACGAAAAATTTTAATAAAAAAAGACGCTCCCCGCCTATTGGAAGCCAAATTAAAAAGCAAGAGTTGGCAAGCACAGACGATTGTACTATCGGGGAATACGGACTGTTACCAGCCTGCAGAAAAAAAGTATCAGATTACTAGGGCCTGCTTAGAGGTGTTCTTGAAATACCGGCACCCCGTTGGGATCATTACCAAAAATGCCCTGGTCTTGCGCGATTTGGATATCTTAAAAAAGTTGGCGCACGATAACCTCATAGGCGTCAATGTTTCGGTCACCTCCCTTTCAGAAAAGACCCGGCGTATTTTGGAACCTAGAACGGTATCTATTAAAAAGCGATTGGAAACCATTCGAATGTTATCTGAAAACAATATTCCAGTGAATGCCATGCTGGCCCCTATCATTCCGGGAATCAATAGTCATGAGGTCCTTAAACTTGCCAAAGCGGTCTCCGACAACGGAGCACTTTCTTTTGCCTTTACCGTAGTGCGACTTAATGGCGCCATAGGCCAGATCTTTACCGATTGGATCCAAAAAACCTTACCCGATAAGGCCGATAAGGTATTGCATCAAATAGCGGAATGCCATAATGGTACCCTAAACGATAGTAGATTTGGCATACGCGGCCGCGGTGAAGGCAAGATTGCTACCCAAATACATGATTTAGTGCAGTTGGCGAGGCGTACGTATTTTAAGAACAAGCAGTTTCCTCCGTTGAACAAGGAATTACATGCCACCTATAAAGACGGGCAATTAAAATTATTTTGATTACTGTCTAAAATTCCCTCCGATAATCGTCATTCAGATAAATAGTAACTTTATTAATCTAAAAAGCAATAACAAGATGAGCAATTTTTTATTCTTATTCAGGGGTGGTAACAGTGATTGGTTGGAAGACTCCCCGGAGGAAATGCAAAAGCATATGCAAAAATGGGGCGCTTGGATGGGAGGGCTTCGTGAAAAAGGACAATTGGTAGATGGTTTGCCGTTGGCCAAGGAAGGAAAGGTAGTCGAGAAGGCAGGGGAAGTGATCACCGACGGCCCTTTTGCAGAGGGAGCCGAGATAGTCGGTGGTTACTTGATTGTAAGTGCGGATGATTTGGCCGAAGCGGTAGCGATTTCAAAAGGGTGTCCGATTTTTGAGCACGAAGGAAATGTAGAAGTCCGGGAAATCTTATCTATGAATATCTAATACACCTTTATCATTTAAAAAGTCCGTCGTAACAAGCGGACTTTCAGTGTTTTTTATATGTCTGAAAGAAAAGCGATACTGGAAAATGTTTTTCGCCATGAATATGGGAAAATAATAGCCGTCCTTGTCAATCGGTTTGGAGCATCAAATCTTGAGAAAATAGAGGATGCTGTGCAAGATGCCTTGGTAAAGGCTATGCAAGTATGGGCGTTTAAGGAGGTACCGGAGAATCCCACGGCATGGCTGATCAAAGTGGCATACAATAAGATCATCGATGCTTTTAGAAAAGAGGCCAAAGTAGTGATGAACGATTTTGAAACTACTGATGATCTCATAGATGAACCTACTACTCTTTCATTAAAAGAGCACATATCCGACAGTCAGTTAAAAATGATCTTTGCGTGCTGTCACCCGTCTTTGTCAGTGGAATATCAACTTGTACTTAGCCTAAAGCTTATAGGTGGTTTTGGGAATAGGGAAATTGCCAAGGTACTCCTAAAAAAGGAGGCGACCGTGGCGAAGTCGTTCACCAGGGCCAGGGCAAAGCTCAAGGAAGAAATCAAGACTTTGGATATTCCCATTGAGATAGGGTTGCAATCCAGATTGTTTGTTGTGATGCGGGTCATTTATTTGTTGTTTTCTGAAGGCTATGCTCCCCATTCGGGAGAATTGATTGTACGAAAAGATGTTTGTTATGAGGCCATCAGGCTGGCGTTGTTACTGCAAGAAAATAAGTACTGTAAACACCAAAATTTAGACGCGCTCATTGCTTTGATGTGTTTTCATGTAGCAAGATTTGATGCCCGAATCGACCATAAGGAACAATTAGTAGATCTAGCACATCAGGATCGGTCTAAATACAACCAAGAACTTATAAACATCGGTATTTTCCACCTAGGAAGCTCCGGGGCCATCGATCGCCAACCTTCGAACTATTACTTGCAAGCAATGGTATCGTATTACCATTGTATTGCCAAAACATTCGAAGAAACCGAATGGGGCACTATTTTAGAGCTCTATGATCTTCAATTACAACAACAGTATTCGCCCATTGTACAGCTAAACAGAATTGTCCCCTACCTGCAAGTGCATGGCGCCCACAAAGCATTGAAAGAAATCAAGGTGTTTGAGAAATCTCCGCATTTTATCAAAAATACCCTGTATCATGCTATAAAGGCGGAAATCCTAACGGATCTGGGTCGTCTTGAAGATGCCAAAATAGCGTTGAACAATGCCATTGAACGCTGTGCTAATCCATTACAAGAAAAACACTTGCTTGGAAAATTACACGTACTTACCAGCTAACCTCCCCGCTTTATCGCGCTTGCTTGCCTTAGAGAATTCCCATTCATAAATACGATGGTACTTTTTTACAATCGCATGTTTACCTTTTATCGATTTTGACATTAATGGGTATAACAATGCAAATTAAAAGAAGTATTATGAGAAAATTAGTTGTTTTAGCGGCCCTACTTTTTACAGGCGCTTCAGTAAATGCCCAAGATTTTGGATTCGGGGTCAAGGCCGGGATCAATTTGGCCTCTATTGGAGGTGATGCGATCGGAAGTATTGGTGGTCTAGGCTCGCGTGTAAGCTTTCATATTGGGGGTGTTGCCGAAATTCCGATTTCAGAAAAACTATCGGTGCAACCAGAACTATTGTACTCCTCTCAAGGGAGCGACTGGAGTTTTGGGACCGTGGACAATATTAAGTTGGATTATTTAAACCTTCCCATTTTAGGTAAATATGCTATTTGGAACGGCATTAGCGCAGAAGCCGGGCCAGTGCTTGGTTTTCTGATTTCTTCGGACGGGATCAATGAAGATGATTTCAAAACGTTCGATGCAGGCTTTGGTATCGGCGCCTCTTACAAGTTAAAAGACCATCTCTTCTTCAGCTTGCGTTACAACAAAGGTATTTTGAATATAAACAATGCCGAGGAGTCGAATATTAGAAACGTGAACAACGTATTTCAGATCTCTGCGGGCTATCGATTTTAAAGAGTGAGTTAGTTGAGTGTTCAGCTGGAGCGTACCGACTTGGTAGGAAGGTACGCTTCAAATGAACAATTTCTTAGGACAGCTCCCAACCTTTTCGGTAGCTTCCTTTTACCCACTCATTGGCCAAGTCCCAGTTGGTCACCTTCATATTGGCACCATCCCATACTATTTTGCGTCTTCCAGGATATGCGAAGGGATCCCAATCCCCAATTTTTTTACCTGGTTTTAGCTTTTTATACTGAAAAGCTTTGATGGCCAAATTTCCCATTAATACGGCCTCCGTTAACGGACCGGAACGTTTGAAATCGGAAGAGGTTTCCGTTCCGTTCAAACAACCGTCTACAAAGTTTTGTTGATGGCCATTGGTGTCACCGGCAATTCGATTTAAGTAAGGCGCGGGTGCATTTAGTAACTTCATGGTATCGGAAGGAAGCAAACGTGCATTTCTAGAATAGGTATCACACACCAAAATGCCACGGGTTCCGTAGAATATGGAACCACCACCGCCATCACCAATGGTTTCGCCATCTTTCAACTCATCGGGTAAATCGGGCAAGAGTCCACCGTCATACCAGTTCAAGGCAATATCCCCATGTTCTTCGGTATTGAACTTAAGGCGAACAATGGAAGATGCCGGGCACGATTCGCTGTAATCGGCCTCCACAAAATCACCGACCCAATTTGTGGTACAACTAGCTTCTGCCTCGGTCGGGTAGCCCAGATCGAGCACCCCAAAAGGTGTTTCCATGATATGGCAGCCCATGTCGCCCAGGGCACCCGTACCAAAGTCCCAAAAGCCCCTCCATTTAAAGGGGAGGTAGGAGTTGTTGTAATCCCGCATTTTTGCAGGGCCCAGCCATAGGTCCCAATCAAGTTCTTTGGGGATAGGATCCTTTCCTTGTGGCACGGGAACTCCTTGCGGCCATACGGGGCGGTTGGTCCAACAATCTACTTTGTATACCTTGCCGATAACTCCCGACTGTATCCATTCCTTGGCTTCTCTACTACCGTCGCTAGAGGCTCCCTGGTTACCCATTTGCGTGACAATACCATTTTGTTTGGCTATAGTGGTCATCATTCGCGCTTCGTTGATGTTGTGGGTCAGCGGTTTCTCCACATAGGCATGCTTTTTCTCCCGCATAAAAGGTAACGCGATAGGTGCATGCGTATGATCTGGTGTGGCCACCATAACGGCATCTATTTCCTTCAGATGCTTGTCATATACTTTTCGAAAATCTTTATACCTTGCCGCCTTGGGATATTTTTTATAAGTATCTGCCGCACGCCGATCATCCACATCGCACAACGTAACAAACTTTACTTTCTTGGTTTGCTCCATCCCGCTCATGACCCCGGCCCCTCTACCACCTACCCCAAAGGCACCTACATACAAGGTGTCGCTGGGGGCAACATGACCTTTTCCCAGTACAAAGCTGGGAACGATTGAAAAAGCAGTGGAAGCTGCAGCCGTCTTCTTAATAAATTTTCTTCTTTGCATCTCGTTAATTTGGAATTGATTGAAGTTAGGAAGATACAAAAAAAAGGAAGTTGATTTGTCTTCAAATCATGGATTCCATTCGCTGTAAAACTGTTCAAGGTAATCGAGCATAAATTGATGCCTTTGTTCGGCGACCAACTTGCCGGTGGTCGTATTCATTTTGTCTTTTAACAGCAGTAATTTCTCATAAAAATGATTAATGGTCGGCGCCGTCGCTTTTTTATATTCTTCCTTGCCCATGTTCAAATTGGGCTTTATCTCAGGGTTGTAGAGTTCCCGATTTTTAAACCCTCCGTAATTGAAGGCACGCGCAATCCCAATAGCGCCAATGGCATCCAACCGATCGGCATCTTGTACTACTTGCAGTTCCATAGAGTTAAAGGCCGCTGTTCCTTTATTTTCAAGACTGTTCTTGTACGAAATGTTCTCGATGATTTTAACGACATGCTCAATGATTTCTTCATCTACTTCCTGCGCCTCTAAAAAAGCTTTTGCCACTCGTGGGCCTACCGTTTCATCCCCATCGTGAAATTTGGCGTCGGCAATATCGTGCAAGAGTGCCCCTAGGGCAACGATCAGGGAATCTACTTTTTCCCCTTTTGCAATGTGGGTCGCATTCTTATATACCCGGTAAATGTGAAACCAATCATGTCCTCCTTCAGCGCCGCGTAAGGTATCTTTGACGAACGCAATTGTGTTGTCTATAAGCTGTGAATTATTCATTTAAAAGAAGTTACTCCCGAAACAACCGTTTGTTCTACCTTGTCTAATAGAACGTCTAAGTTGCCTTCTATTTTGAGGGGTTTGTGCACCTGGAATTTGATATGGTTACCAATACCGAAGGGGAACTTTCCGTACCGTAACATTTTCCAGGAATTATCGATGCTTATCGGGAGAATAAGCGCCGAAGGCGCATTTTTCATTAACAATTTCAGTCCGGTTGTCTTAAAGGGCTTTGGGTGGCCCGTTCTACTGCGTGTTCCTTCTGGGAAAATCACTGCACCCCGATGGTGTTTCTCAATGTACTTGCCCAGCTTTATGATCTCTCCCAAGGCTTGTTTACTGTCTTTTCGATCGATCAAAACAGATCCGCCATGGCGTAGGTTATACGAAACGCTGGGAATACCCTTGCCCAATTCCTTTTTACTGACAAATTTGGGGTGTTGCCTGCGCATATGCCATATTACGGGTGGAATGTCGTTCATGCTTTGGTGGTTCAAGACCATGATAGTTGGTTGACTATCGGGAATTTCGTGTATGTTTTTAAAGGAGTAGGTGGTGCCCAAAATATGGGTGCAGCGCATGAGACACAGATTGAGCAACGCAACGCTCGCTCTGTGGGCGTTGTAGCCAAATAGGTTAAAACATACCCACTGAATAGGGTGAAATACCAAAAGGCATAAACCGAAAAAAAATAGGTACAGAACACTGAGTGGATAGGCCAACACTTTTTGCATAGCACAAAAATAAGATTCTATCCGATTGT
The DNA here is from genome assembly GCA_947500385.1 of uncultured Flavobacteriaceae bacterium. Lineage (GTDB taxonomy): Bacteria > Bacteroidota > Bacteroidia > Flavobacteriales > Flavobacteriaceae > Pelagihabitans. The sequence continues at coordinate 457,022 of CANMSA010000002.1, forward strand.
TTGGAACAAAAAAATGGCAAGGGTACCGACCGTTGGTCCAAGGGTAAAAAAAAGACCGTCTCAGGTTTGAAACGGTCTTTTTTCTAAAAAGGGCTCCTTAAGAACAAAACTCGTCAAAGGCACCTTTCAGATTTTCTGCAATCATTTCTGCCGGGCGACCTTCAATATGGTGACGCTCGATCATATGTACCAATTCCCCGTTCTTAAACAAGGCCATACTAGGCGAAGAAGGAGGAAAAGGAATCATTAAATTTCTAGCGGCATCAACGGCCTCGGTATCGACCCCGGCAAAAACCGTAACGATATGGTCCGGTTTTTTAGGATTTTGCAGGCTCATTTTTGCGGCAGGTCTTGCATTTGCTGCGGCACAGCCACAAACAGAGTTGACCACTACGAGGGTAGTACCTTCTTGACCGATCGCTTTTTCGACCGCTTCGGCCGTATATAATTCTTCAAACCCGGCTACCGCCAAGTCCTCTCTCATTGGTTTTACTAATTCTGCGGGATACATAGTCTATCTTTTTTATTAGGTGTCAAATATACTGATTTTGTCGTGTTTTTTAGTAGCACTTAACAAAAGAACAAGAAGCTTACAAAAGGGATTCCAATGATTTGTTCGGAGTCTTCTTCGACCCTATCGAATTTGACTCCCGCGCTAGTACTAGTTTCTTCCCAAAATCCTATCTTTGAAAAAATCCAAAACCACATGATCAAATGGGTCGCCGCCATTATTGGCTATTATTTATTTCGGTATCCCGGAGCCATTGCCGGCTTTGTTTTAGGTAGCTTTATTGATAATGCGAGCAACAAGGGAGGGAGCGCAAAGACCGTTTTGCGCGATATGACCCGCCAACGGGTCTCCCCGGCCGATTTTGAGTTAAACCTGCTTTCGCTTTGTTCTTTGGTCATAAAGGCCGATGGCAACATTAGTCAAACGGAGATGGATTATGTGCGCCAGTATTTTGTGAGCACTTACGGGAAAGAAAAGGCGAATGCCATTTTTAGAACCTTTAATGAAATCAACAAAAAGCGTGAGATTTCTGCCCAACGTATTTGTGCCTATCTAAATCAGCGTACCCGGTATGAGGTACGTTTACAGCTCTTGCATTTTCTTTTTGGAATCGCCCAAGCCGATGGTTTTGCAAGCCCTCCCGAAATTAGTAAAATACAAGAGATTGCCGGGTACATGCGCGTATCGGCGCGTGATTTTGAGAGTATTAAGGCCATGTTCGTAAAAACCGTGGACAACTCCTATAAGATTCTGGAAATCGAGAAAACTGCGACGGACGATGAGGTGAAAAAAGCGTACCGCACCATGGCCAAGAAATACCATCCCGATCGTGTGAATACGCAAGACGAAGCGATCAAGAAAGGGGCCGAAGAAAAATTCAAACAGGTACAGAAAGCCTATGAGACCATTCAGTCAGAACGGGGGCTTTAAAGTGCAAGTTGAAGAATCAAACTCAAGTGCAAGAATCAAGTGCAAGAATTAAGTTCAAACTATAAGAGCTGGAAGCAGCGATTGTCGTACCATTTTTATGGGGATGGAATTTTAAACCACAAATAAAGAATCGGTTTTTTGGTGAAGCCCTCAGAGTTTCAAACTCAAGCAATGTACATCAATAATCAGAATTTGAACTTGATTCTTGCACTTGAACTTGTTTTAGGCTTCCGGATTCTTTTCCCGTACTTTTTTATAGAGGCGTATACCGAGCATGAGTAATACACCAAGCCCTATAATGCCAACTACCCCAAAAATCCAGTTGACGGCATTTCTTAGGATTACCAAAAAGACCACTGCGAATAGGATAATGGTAGCGCCTTCGTTCCAGATGCGCATATAGTTACTGCTGTACTTCACCTCATTTCGCTGCAGTTGGGTAAAGATTTGATGGTTTCTGAGGTGGTATAAAATCAACAATAGTACAAAGCCCAACTTCACATGCATCCAAGGCTGTTGCAACCAACCGGGCATCAAGATCAGCAGCCAGATAGCAAAAAAAGTACATAGCAGGGCCGAGGGCCAAGTAATGATATACCAAAGACGTTTGGTCATCAATTGTAATTGTTTGGTTAGTATCTCACGATCCGGGGATGGTTTTTTAGAGGCTTCGATATGATAGATGAACAGTCGCGGAATATAGAACAGTCCCGCAAACCAGGTAATTACGAAAATCAGGTGAAGGGCTTTGATGTAGTTGTACAAATCCGTTCGAAGTTTAAGGTTGAAGGTTCAAAGTTACGCAAAGGAAAAATAGGAACCTTGCACATTTTGATCTGAATGGAACGGCTTCCCCAAATATGCAAGGTTCAATAAATACCCTTCTAGTACGCTAGTTCTCTTCTCCTTCTTCCACGAACAAATACGCTAACTTAAGTTGGTTGAAGGCTGCATTGAAGGCGCTGATCTCCTCTGAAATGAGCGCGTCGAAGGTCTTCAACTGCTCGTTTATTTGCCCTGATAGCTCGTTTTTAACCGCTACATCTTGATCCGTTGGAGGAAAATCATCCAAGGCGACCAGACTATTTAAATGCCCCAGTTTATTCGTAAGACGAATCGGGAAATTCAAAGGGTCTTGGTTGCTGCGGTTTTTGGTTTGGTACAATGCTTTTTCGACCGTTCCGAACTTTTCTTTCATTGCTTTTGCCTTTTCCACCAGTTCTTTGGTTTGCTCATTGTCTTTGTATTGTTTGGTAAAGGCATCTAATTGCGCATTGATCTTTTTTATTTTTTTGATAGATTGATGCGCCCTATCTACGGTGGCATTCACATCGCTAACAAAATCATACTGTTTTTGCATATCGGCGACCGACACTTCCGCTCTTGGGTCCGGAACGATTTTAAACGTTTCCGAGACGGAGGTGCCGTTTACATTTAAGTGTACCTTGTATTCTCCGGGAACCGCTTTTGCTCCATTAAGATTTGCCCACCACAAGATCATGCCCTTCAATTTTTCGGCGCCTTTGCCACGGGTGTTCCAGACATGGGTGTTGCCGCCTTTTTCTACCGTCAATTTTTTATCTTTCTTTTTTTCGTGGGTACTAAAAGCGGCCAAGGTATCGCCGGCCATACTGGTGTAGGTAAGGTGTACCGTATCTTTTTCCGCGAAGTCTTTCAAATAAAAATGCGTCACCACGCCATTGGGATGGTTTTGCCCCTCGGTCTTGCTGGGCTCTTTTCGGGCACCTCCCTTCGTGCGGTAACTGTCTTTGGGTTTATACAAGACCATGTTCTGGCTCTTTTTGCTTGCATCTAGTTGATGGATCACAGTAAGATCGTCAATGATCCAAAGGCTGCGCCCCTGGGTAGCTACAATAAGATTATTGTCCTTTATGGCCAGATCGGTGATCGGTACTATGGGCAGGTTCAATTGAAACGAATTCCAGTTGGCACCATTGTCAAAGGAAATGTACATGCCCGTTTCCGTGCCGGCATAGAGCAATCCCTTTCGCTTTGGGTCTTCCCGCACCACTCTGGTAAAATGTTCATTGGGAATACCGTTGGTGATTTTAGACCATGTTTTACCGTAATCGGTGGTTTTATAAAGATAAGGTCGAAAGTCCCCAAGCTTATAACGGGTAGCGGCAACATAACAGGTACCTTCCTCAAAGGTCGAGGGTTCTACACTATTGATCATGCTCCATTCGGGCATACCGCTCGGGGTAACATTCGCCCAGCTACCCCCTCCGTCTTGGGATACATGGATCAACCCATCATCGCTTCCTACCCAGAGCAGGCCTTCTTTCAACGGACTCTCATTGGCCGCGAAAATCGTGCAATAGTATTCAACCCCTGTGTTGTCTTGTGTGATTGGCCCACCGCTCGACACCAATTTATCAGGATCGTTTCGGGTAAGATCATCGCTTAGCAATTGCCAACTCTGTCCTTCATTGGTACTCATATGTACATGGTTCGAGAAGGTATAGAGCTTTTTTGGGTCGTGTTTGCTAAAAATGATGGGGAAGTTCCATTGAAACCGGTATTTCATTCCTTCCGCTCCGTATCCCATTGGGTTATCGGGCCAAACGTTGATGCCACGAACCGTATTGGTTTTATGATTTACACGAGTCAGGAAACCTCCGTAACTACCTCCGTAGACAATATCGTTGTCTGAGGGGTCAATGGCAATATGGGCCGATTCGCCACCTGCTGTCGGCTCCCAATCGTCTTCGCTGATACTGTACCCATCGCTGCGGTGTTTTACCCGAATGGTAGAGTTGTCTTGTTGTGCTACATATATTCGGTATGGAAATGCGTTGTCTGTTGTGACTCGGTAGTACTGTGCTGTCGGTTGATTGTAATAGGTGCTCCATGTTTCACCACCATCGTAAGAGATTTGGGCTCCCCCATCATCGCCAATAATCATGCGTTTCGAATTTTCAGGAGCGATCCACAGATCATGGTGATCCCCATGCGGGGCGTTAAAGGTGTTGAAACTCTTTCCGCCATCGGTTGATTTGTGATAGCGAACATTCAGCACATACACCACATCTTCGTCTTCGGTATCGGCATACACACGGGTATAATACCAAGCTCGTTGGCGCAATTTGCGTTCTTCATTGATCCGGGTCCACTTTTTTCCGCCATCATCACTGCGATACAGTCCGCCTTTTTCCTTGTTTTCCACTATTGCCCAAACCCGATCGGAATTCTTCGGGGATACGGTAACACCGATAATGCCCAAAGTATCTTTGGGGAAGCCTTCATTCTTTGAAATTTCTTTCCATGTTTCCCCGCTATCGGTACTCTTCCAAAGCGCGGATCCATCCCCTCCGCTGCTAAGACTGTACGGGGTTCGTTTGGCGCGCCAGGTAGAGGCATATAAGATTCTGGGATTGTTTGGGTCGAAAGTAAGGTCAACCGCTCCGGCTTGGTCGTTCACGAAAAGTGTTTTCTTCCAATTTTTTCCGCCGTCGGTGCTTTTGTATACGCCACGTTCCTGGGTCGGTTTGTAAATATTACCAAGGACCGCTGCGTACACGGTATTGTGATCGGTAGGATGAATTCGAATGCGAGGAACATGCCGGCTATTTCTCAGTCCGGCCGAGGTCCATGTTTTTCCGGCATCCTCCGTTTTCCAGATACCATAACCCGACGATACATTGCCACGCAGGGTTTTTTCCCCTCCCCCTACGTAGATGACGTTGTTGTCACTTTTGGCCACCTCCACGGCACCAATGCTACCGCCAAAATAGCCGTCGGAAATATTTTCCCAGCTGCGACCCCCATCCAAGGTTTTCCATACGCCACCACCGGTCGCTCCAAAATAGAACAGGTTGGGTTCTCCGGGGACTCCGGTTACCGCAGCCGACCGGCCGCCTCGATGCGGTCCTATGGAGCGATACTCCAAGCTCGAGTATAGGGCTTCGGGATAGGCAGTTTTTACAGTCGTATTTTTTTTACGTCTTTGGGCATTGTTGTGAATGGGTAGTAGCAAAAATATCAGCGCAAAAAGGCCGAGCGTAGTGTAGCATTTTTTCATTTCGTTCGATTGTAATTAGTCGTACTAAATGTAAGGAAACGGCCATGATAAAAAAAATGAAAATTAGGAGTAGGATGTTTAACTTTACCATTGCGATAATTGACCTCGGTCGGTATCCTTGGTATTCGTGAACTAGACCGTTTTAATGAAAAAATCCATCCATTATTTGAGTGCTTCGATACTCATATTTGTACTTTTTGGTTGTAAAACTATGTGGAATTATGATTCAAGTATCTCGTATGATAACGTCCGGGAAGACATGGTTTTTATGGGAGATTTTGGTGATTTTGAACGTATAAATTTTATTGATGATGAAGACTTATTGGCCATGTGTTGGTACAATGACTTGCGGTCGGAGCATGGTCAAAATATTCAGGTCTTACTAAGGGTATCGAAGGCGTCGGGGTTCAATTTTTTAACCAATGAGATTCATGTTGTTTCTAAGAAACAGGGGCCGTTTGAAGCCGTATCGGCGAAGGTTGGGGAAATCGACTTTCGAAAAGACTTGAACCATTTATCGCGAGAGGAAGTGATGAATGCTATTCGAAACGACACACTGATTGTTACCTTGGCCGGAAAAACGTATCGTTTCGCCAGCCGCTTAGCCGCCTACTAAGGGTGTATTACAGCTTTAAAAATCGTCTTGGATTTTCATAGGCCAATAAGTACCAGTACTCCTCTGAAAGGGAGTGCTGCATATCGATCCAGAACTGTTTTTCGGTCTTATGATTGCTCACCACGTAAAAATCGGTTCCAAAAAGCACCCGCTGTTGCAGTTTAGGGTGTCGCATTACTTCGGCCAATAGCGTTAGGTATTGATTTTCATGTACCGTATAGCTTACATCTGCATAGAGGTTTTCAAATTCCAATAACATGGAGGAAATAAGTGAAAACCAATCTACATAATGCCAAAACTTATACAAGTTTGTCGTGTTCGAGAGTTCCTCTTTCAGGCCTAAGCCCCTTGTGGGGTCGTACAACAGTTCATTGGCCTCTTGCTGCCGGTCTTTTTCGAGAAAGCGGTCCCAGTTTTCTGCTCCCCCGTAATGGGCTAAATTTATTTTTAAGGAGTTGAGATTTCGGGCGAGGCTTCCGTTTTTATAGCCAAAAAGGGTATTTAATTCGGGATCATTGTACACATCCAATACGTTTTTGAGGAGGGGTTCATGAACCAAACAGGTATAATTCAGGGGATGGGTGAAGTTTGCTTGAAAATCTTTGTTCTTGATTTGTAAAAGGCGCATTTTTTCTAGCACCTGATTTCCTTCTTTAGCACTCCCGGAGATAATCTCCTCTAAAATAGGATGGCGATCCCATTCCTTTTTCTTTGCGCCGCGATAAAAAATAGGACCAACGGAACAGTGGGTGGTGATCGGGAGTTCTTTTTGCGAGCAGTAGAGCCAAAGAGGCAAGAGTTCTTTGTCGAAGGGATAATAACCCAGTGCAGGATATATTTTGATACCGATACAACCAGCCTCCAAGTACCTTTTTAGAGCGCAGGGTTTTAATAGAAGATGGTCGGGGTCCGAGGTGTCAAATAAACAAAATGGGTCTTGGGGATCTTGTTCGGCAATGCGTCTGGGGTCTACAAAAACAAAAGGGTAAAAACTATCGGGTTTGTTTTTCTTTATTGTTAGTAAATCTTGCATTTGCCGGTCGTAGGAGTGTGGAATTGGACCTGCCTCCATATACGCCATATCCATCGGCAATACCACAAATTTTGATTTGGGAGGGTATTGTTGTTTCAATTTTGAAAAAGTAGTGCCCATCCCCTCATAATCGGAATAGCGGATAATATTTAAATAACGCATCAACAATTCGGCCCGATCCTTGCCAAGGAGCTTTAACAAACGCCCCTTAACAAATTTCCATAGTCCGCGCCGTATATATCCAAACAACAAGAGAAGAAGAATGAGAAAGAAAAAGAGGTTCCAACCATTGTCAAAGGTATATACATAGGTTTCAATCCCCGACCACTTCACAAAAGCATACAACCACTTTCCAAGGTAGGTATTTTGAATGGCAGGGCGTACCCATTGAAGGAGGTAGTAGCCAAAGACCAACCAAATGGCCACTTTCCAAAGACCGTTTAAGAAATGGAGCAATGGATTGCGCTGCACGGCTATTTTCCTGCGGTACGTATTCCATCGGTTGTTCCGGGCTTCGTAGGTGAAGAAAGCAGGATTTCTTGTGTAGTATTTCTCTAACCAACCCACCACACGATCGGTACCCAACCACCTATAAAAGGGCCAAGGCACAAACTTTTTAGCCAAATGCCTAGGCGTATGGGCCTTTGTAAAAATATGGGTGTGGGTGTTGATGATAAAGAACTCCTTTTCTTTCGCTGACTGGGTAGGCATTTACGGATATGGATTAAGGGGGAGACATTGACGCTGCTTAAATATATGAAATTGTTTCGTACAACCATGCTACTTTTTTCCTGCTCATTTTGAGTTGATTGTAATGGGTAGTGGGATAGATGAATTAACTGATGTTACCCGGTGCGGTCTACACCGGCACATCAAATACCGGCGGATCAGTTTTTCTTTTTCCAAGATTCCTTGCTTGCAGCTACCTGTAACAAAAGCCCTCATTTTGCTACACATAAATAGCACTAATACAGAAACGACTATGGCAGGAGGAGGAATTTCAGGGGCGATTACGAGCCTCAAGAACAACAGAAACCTATTGAAGAAGCGGAAGCTTCGACAAAAGGAGGATGTCTACGGTATTGAAGGGGTGACAAAACTTGATCTAAAAGAATCTACCGATCAGGACATGAAAATCATTCGCAAGAAAATAAAGGAATACAAACGAGAAGAGCGGCGTGTACTTGTTTTGAGTGTTTTGGTAACGCTTGGTATTTTGTATGCAGGGTATATGTTGCTAGTTGTTTAAAAGTCTTTTGTCTTTGTTCTTTTAGCGAAGCGGTCCTTTTTGTCTTTCGAATTTGAACTTGACTTTGTTTTAGAGCCGGGCCTCAAACCTCCAGCATCCAAAGATTCTTCCTATTTTTGGGCAGTGGATTCTCAAAGTATTATTCTAGTACTTAGTTGTCTTGGGTTGGTCCAAGCACTTTTTCTGTGCGTATATCTTTTAACACTGAAAAAGGGCAACAGAAATGCCAATATATTCTTGGCCCTATTACTTCTTGGGTTGTCCATTCGTATCGGAAAATCTGTTTTAAGCGTGTATATCGATTTGGGTCCTTGGCAAAGAAACCTGGGGTTGTCGGGAATTCTATTGGCGGGGCCTTTTCTTTGGTTTTACGGGCTATCACTTTTTAAAAGGAAAAAAGGCTTTAACCCTAGAAATTATGCGCATTTAATACCTTTTGCCGCGTTTGTTCTAGGATGTAAAGTAATACCCAATGGTTTGGGAACGGTTGGCTATGTTGTCTACCTATCCGTTTTTTTACATTTGGCCATATATCTGGGTCTTTCCACACGCTTGTTGTTGCAACACCGTAATGCGAAATCGTCCGCTTGGTCATGGTATCGCAATTTGCTGGTAGGCGTTGTCCTGATTTGGATTTTCTATATGGGGAATTTAGCAGGTATCATTCCGTACTACATCGGCGGTGCCATTTTCTTTTCACTGTTGGTTTACATCTTTTCGTTCCTATTGCTGAAGCGTTCTTCCTTTACCGTTGAAAAGTATGCCGCCTCTACCATGGATAAGGCTACCTCCAAAAAGTATGTATCCGAACTTAAAACATTTTTAGTCGAAGAAGAGGCCTATTTAGAGAGTGATCTAAGTTTAAAAAGAACCGCGGAACAACTTGAAATAGCCCCAAGAATACTTTCCCAGGCGATCAATGAAAATGAGCAGCAGAATTTTTCCGAATTCGTAAATGGGTATCGTATTGAAAAGGCAAAGCAATTGTTGCGCGATGCAAGCTATGCCACGGAAAAAATTGCCACAGTTGCCTATGATTGTGGTTTTGGAAATGTAACCTCTTTTAATATTACGTTTAAAAATGCCACTGGGCATACTCCCTCCCAATACCGGAAAAAGGGTCAGGCGTGAACGGTGAATGGTAAACAGTAATCAGTACAAAGTACAAAGTAAACAGTAAACAGTGAACAGTAAGCAGTGAAAAGTTTGTGTTTGAACTTGACATTTGCGTTTGAATTTGTTTCTTCATCCAGCATCCAGCATCCAGCATCCAGCATCCAGCATCCAGCATCCAGCATCCAGCATCCAGCATCCAGCATCCAACACCTCAAAACCATTTTAAATATCATGATTTTTAAAGCGTATTGAGAATAGCTTGTTTAGGTTGCCGATCTAATTCGATCCTATGAACGCCCATTCTAAAATTATCTGTTTGTTGTTAGTAAGTGTTTCCTATGCAACCAATGCCCAAGACTCCTTGTCGGCCAAACATCTGATACCAGTGACCCATGAGTTTACGATTTCGGATGGCGTGCTGGAGGGCCCCGCCGTCCACTTGTTCAGGCAGGCGACAAGCAAGGTACAATACACTTTGGTCGGGGACTATCCCGATTCAAAAGCAAGTGCTGAATTTACCGCAGCAATCATCCCATTGTTGCAAACAACCGGTTATCGAACAATGGCGTTGGGGGTCGGTGTCCCTAGCGGAAGACTATTGGACTCCTTGATAAAAAAGTCTTCGAACCTATCAACGTCCCTGAAAGCATTGAACACACAGTACGCTTTTAACATGAACGATCAAACCATGCTGCCCATGCCAGAAATGAAAACGGTATCGGACCTCGGGTTTTTACAAAATGCCATGGAAAATGATTGGACGGTCGTTGGTTTTGGATATGAGTCTTGGCAGGGACTTTTGTTATTGGTAGATCAGTTGTACCAAGAACTTTCGGAAGCGGAAAAGAAGAAACAAAAGGAAGGATATCTCTCTTGCCGGCAGTTTTTAGAACTATTATATGCGTCTAAAGATGGCGACTTATCCGAATTTATCAATGCGGTGGAGGCATCATTCGAAGTACAGGGTTTTTTAAGGGAAATGGAGGCATTTTCGGAAGCAAAGGTGCTAGTGGCTGCAATAAAGGCTGCCCTGGTTCGGGCAAAAATGCACCTTCAAAAACAGTTTTATGAAAAAAATGCGCTGCGTATCAAAGATGAAAAAAAATACCTCAAACAAGAACTCGATCGGGTTGGGTTTAAGACCGATGAGGAAAAATTGTTGGTCAAATGGGACCGTAATTTTCTTTCCCGCGGTTTCCAACCGTATGCCTTTTATGGGATAGGAAATACACTGAGCGAACTGGCTGCCTACAACGGGTCAACATCGCTTCATATTGCCATTGTTCCTCGATATCGGTACAAAGGGAAAAAGGTGGTCGATGTACTTGGTACGGGTGTTCGGAAAAACCCGTTGCATAGCTTTTTGAGCATGGGCCGATTGGATAAATGGGTGGTGATAGACATGCGAAAGATGATCGAGCATTATTACTATACCCCAGTTCAATTTTTGGTAAATGAAACAAGCTTGGATGTTATAAAGCGATTTGATCTGCTGGTCATTCCCCCGGCGGAAGGAGCAATTGAGTTACTTGTTGCGCAGTGAGCGGTATTTACTGAACAGTAAACAGTGAACGGTGATCAGTAAACAGTGAACAGTAGACAGTGAACGGTGATCAGTAAACAGTATTCAGTAGGCAGTAAACAGTGATTAGTGAACAGTGGTCGGTATTAAGTAAGCGTAGTTGAATTTGCCGTTTGTATTTGAATTTGATATTTGTGTTTGAATTTTTTTTATCCAACTTCCAACATGCCATAACCGTTTTAAAAATCATGATAATTAAAGCCGATTTCTTTTGAATACCGCAGTTTTGAAAAAAATAATGACCCTTATGAAATATATTGTTTTAGGTTGCCTATTGTATTGTATGAGTTGCCAAACAGCACCGAAACCTACTGCTGTCCCTATTGAAAATCCAACGAAAGAGGTGGTCGTGAATGGACTCTCGCGCCCATGGAGTATGGCCTTTTTGTCGGAGGATGAGGTGCTGCTTTCCGAGAAAGACGGGGATTTGCTGCGAATTAATTTGAAGACCAAACAGAAAGTGCCTGTCAAGGGCTTTCCGGAAGATCGTTTTGACTCGCTGCTTTATGAAAAAGCCAAATACAAACCGGGTACTTTCCCGGGAAGCCTTCCCGACAGCACTAAAATCACCTACAACGCCGGCATTTTGGAGGTTTTGCTAGATCCAAATTACGAACAGAATCAACACCTCTATGTGTCTTATGTAGCCAGTGGAGAAGGCGGATCCACCACCAAAGTAATTCGGGCAAAACTGCAGAACGATTCCCTTACCAATATTGAACCCTTGTTATTGGCCTTGCCGTTTTCAGAGGGCCTGTTTCATTATGGAGGCGGGATGGTTTTTGGTTCCGACGGGAAATTGTATGTGACCGTTGGTGAGCGACTTTTTAATGAGATGGACGAACCGGCGATCCCAATTGCACAAGATGTAACCGATCGCCGTGGTAAGATCTATCGTTTGAATCCGGACGGAAGCATACCCGAAGACAATCCAGACTTTGGCCCTGATGCAATACCGGGAATATTCGCAGTAGGAATTAGAGCTGCCCAAGGAATTACACGGGAGCCCGTTACCGGAAAACTGTGGTTCAGCGAGCATGGCACGATGCAGGGAGATGAAATTAACCTACTACAAAAAGGCGCCAATTATGGGTGGCCGGTAGTCACCACGGGCGGGTATCGCAGTAACGAATACCAGCCACCCAAGATGGATGGCACCAGTTTTACCGCACCCAATTGGTATTGGCTGCAGACCGTAGCCCCGACCGGACTCTGTTTTTATACGGGGGATGCGTTTCCAGGATGGAGAAATAACTTGATCGTACCGGGTCTTTCCAGAGGAAGTATTTGGCGCGTTCGCATAGAAGGGGAAGTCGTAAAAAGTATGGAAGAACTCTTTGTTGATGACCGGCAGCGCGCACGAAAAGTAGCGCAAAGCCCGGAAGGGGAGTTATACCTGCTTACCGAAAACATACAAGACCGTCGCAATGGGGAAATTGTACGAATCTTTAATAGTGAACAGTGAACAGTGAACGGTGATGGGGTTGCTATGATTTTTTTGTATTTCAGAGATGAGAGATAAGGGACAAGAGTCAATGGGCAGTTAACAGCAATCAATGAACAATTAGGCGTTATCAATAACTGATGAAAAGTCGTTTGCAACAGCGTTCGATATTTAAGTTGAAATATTTTTCTTCATCAAACATCAAACATCAAACATCAAACATCAAACATCAAACATCAAACATCAAACATCAAACATCAAACATCAAACATCAAA